>NZ_ASZC01000046.1 GCF_000468095.1 Pantoea sp. AS-PWVM4 | reverse complement strand
GGTGGCGGTTCGTCTGGCGGTGATACCGAAGGTCCGACCGGTACGCTGACCGATATCGTGATGACCAACGACAACGATCCGGAAAACCCTGTGGCGATCGGCGATGACGGCCTGACCAACGACCCAACCCCGGTGTTCAGCGGTAAAGTCGAGGGCGCACAGCCGGGCGACAAAGTGGTGATCAAACAGGGTGAGGATGTGCTGGGTGAAGTGGCGGTCGGCGAAGATGGTAGCTGGACCTGGACCCCGACGGAACCGCTGGGTGAGGGTGATAATAACCTGACCATTGAGTTGCAGGATGAGGCCGGGAATAGCGGTGCCAGCGAGCCGGTTTATGTGAACATTGATACGGAGGCACCTAATCCGCCAACCGATCTCACAATCGACGGTAACCCGGCAAACGGCACCAGCAACGACAGTGCCAACAGCCAACCGGTCATTGGCGGCAAGGCGGAACCGGGCAGTACCATCATCATAACTGATAGTGAAGGTAATGAAATTGGCTCGACGGTCGTGAATGCTGACGGCTCGTGGGAGCTGACTCCGAACAAGCCGCTGCCCGATGGTAACAACGGTCTGGTGATCACTGTGAAAGACCCGGCGGGTAACAGCAGCACATCGACAGAT
>NZ_ASZC01000045.1 GCF_000468095.1 Pantoea sp. AS-PWVM4 | reverse complement strand
GGCTACGATCTGCCGATGAGCGAGTTGCAGAACTTCCGTCAGCTGCATTCCAAAACTCCAGGTCACCCGGAATACGGCTACACCGCAGGCGTCGAAACCACCACCGGCCCGCTGGGTCAGGGTATCGCTAACGCCGTTGGCTTTGCGATTGCCGAACGCACGCTGGCTGCGCAGTTCAACCGTCCGGGCCACGACATCGTGGACCACAACACTTACGTGTTTATGGGCGACGGCTGCATGATGGAAGGTATCTCACACGAGGTATGCTCCATCGCCGGTACGCTGAAGCTGGGCAAACTGATTGCCTTCTATGACGACAACGGCATCTCCATCGACGGTCACGTCGATGGCTGGTTCACCGACGACACCGCAAAACGCTTTGAAGCCTACGGCTGGCATGTGGTGCGCGGCGTGGACGGTCACGATGCCGACGCCATCAAAAAAGCGGTGGAAGAAGCCAAAGCCGTTACTGACAAGCCATCCCTGCTGATGTGCAAAACCATCATCGGTTTCGGTTCCCCGAACAAAGCCGGTACCCACGACTCCCACGGCGCACCGCTGGGCGACGCCGAAGTGGCGCTGACCCGCAAACAGCTGGGCTGGGACTACGCGCCGTTCGAGATCCCGGCAGACATCTACGCTCAGTGGGATGCCAAAGAAGCGGGCAAAGCGAAAGAAGCCGCATGGGACGAGAAATTCGCGGCCTACGCTGCTGCGCACCCGGAACTGGCTGCCGAATTCAAACGTCGCATGAACAACGAACTGCCGGCCAACTGGGCTGAAGAGTCGCAGAAATTTGTTGAGCAGTTGCAGGCCAATCCGGCAAAAATCGCCAGCCGTAAAGCGTCGCAGAATGCCATCGAAGCCTTCGGCAAAATCCTGCCGGAATACCTCGG
>NZ_ASZC01000044.1 GCF_000468095.1 Pantoea sp. AS-PWVM4 | reverse complement strand
TTCACGAGGCGCTACCTAAATAGCTTTCGGGGAGAACCAGCTATCTCCCGGTTTGATTGGCCTTTCACCCCCAGCCACAAGTCATCCGCTAATTTTTCAACATTAGTCGGTTCGGTCCTCCAGTTAGTGTTACCCAACCTTCAACCTGCCCATGGCTAGATCACCGGGTTTCGGGTCTATACCCTGCAACTTAACGCCCAATTAAGACTCGGTTTCCCTGCGGCTCCCCTATACGGTTAACCTTGCTACAGAATATAAGTCGCTGACCCATTATACAAAAGGTACGCAGTCACCTAACAAGTAGGCTCCCACTGCTTGTACGTACACGGTTTCAGGTTCTGTTTCACTCCCCTCGCCGGGGTTCTTTTCGCCTTTCCCTCACGGTACTGGTTCACTATCGGTCAGTCAGGAGTATTTAGCCTTGGAGGATGGTCCCCCCATATTCAGACAGGATACCACGTGTCCCGCCCTACTCATCGGACTCACAATCTGTGCATTTTCATGTACGGGGCTGTCACCCTGTATCGCGCGACTTTCCAGACGCTTCCATTAACACACAAACTGATTCAGGTCCTGGGCTGTTCCCCGTTCGCTCGCCGCTACTGGGGGAATCTCGGTTGATTTCTTTTCCTCGGGGTACTTAGATGTTTCAGTTCCCCCGGTTCGCCTCGTTAACCTATGTATTCAGTTAACGATAGTGCACAAGTGCACTGGGTTTCCCCATTCGGACATCGTCGGCTGTTGCGGTTCATATCACCTTACCGACGCTTTTCGCAGATTAGCACGTCCTTCATCGCCTCTGACTGCCAGGGCATCCACCGTGTACGCTTAGTCGCTTAACCTCACAACCCACAGACGTTTTCACGCATGCAGACTGCAAGCATTTGAGAGACTCGAACACATCGTTTTCATTTCTTATTACGGAGAAATGAAACAACGTGTCGTTTCAAATTTTCAGCTTGTTCCGGATTGTTAAAGAGCAA
>NZ_ASZC01000043.1 GCF_000468095.1 Pantoea sp. AS-PWVM4 | reverse complement strand
AACTGGTTAGCTACCCGTTACACGAAACGGAGGCAGCTTGTCGCGCCGCTTAAGACTCGATCTTGTGCCGTAGCTTAAAGCCCTCCGTTTCTCCTTTCACGCCAGCATCTACTCTGAACGGTAACCAGAAGCTCTGACTTCGTATGTACAAGGCAAGATGGCGTGATGGTTCATGTGAAAGGGAGCTGTCTTATGATTTATCTCGGTATTGATGTCAGTAAAAACAAACTCGACCTCTGCCTGTTGCCCGGCAACGGGAAAAAGAAAACCAAAACCCTCAAAAATCATCCCGACGCCGACCGGGAGATAAATGACTGGTTAATCAGGCAAAAATGCCATCCTGAACAGGTGATGGTGGTGCTCGAAGCGACCGGCATTTATCACGAAAACGTCGCCTTCGGTCTTCATGAAAATACCCCCGTCACAGTCTGCATCAGCAATCCTCAGCGGGTCAGGGAGTTCGCCCGTGGAATGGCTATCCTGACTAAAAACGACTCCGTTGATGCTTACATCCTGGCCCGTTATGGCGAGCTGAAACAGCCTGATGCCTGGGTGCCCCCCTCCCCGGAGGTCCGTAAACTTCGGGAGCTGGTGCGTCTGCGGGACTCACTTCAGGCTGATGTCCAGCGGGCGGAGAACCGACTGGAAAAGGCCCATTCAACCCGCACAGCGCCTGAAATCATTGACTCGCTGGAGAGAACCCTGAAAGCCCACAGGGACGAGCTGAAGCGTATTGAAGCGCTCATCTCAGACCACACAGATAATCATCCGGGTCTGAAGGAAGACCGTGAGCTGCTGGAATCGATAAAAGGAATAGGCAGCGTGGTGGGCACGACAATGCTGTCGGTGTTGCGTTCGTGTCCGTTCCGGAGTGCTTCACAGGTCGCTGCGTGGCTGGGTGTGGTACCGGTGGAAAAAACGTCCGGTAGCTCAGTCAGGGGGCGTGCGCGGATGTCAAAAACAGGCCCGGCAGACGTAAGGGCAAAACTGTATATGGCGGCGATCGTAGCGATCAGGTGGAATGCCCCGGCGAAGGCGCTGTACCAGAGGCTAATCGCGAAGGGCAAAGCCAGCAAGGCTGCGCTTGGAGCGGTGATGCGCAAGCTGGTTCATCAGTGCTTCGGGGTGCTGAAAACGCGGATGAAGTGGGATGAA
>NZ_ASZC01000042.1 GCF_000468095.1 Pantoea sp. AS-PWVM4 | reverse complement strand
ATTAAGCGATAACTTTAGCAACAACGCCCGCACCAACGGTACGGCCGCCTTCGCGGATTGCGAAGCGCAGACCTTCGTCCATTGCGATCGGGTGAATCAGGGTAACAACCATTTTGATGTTGTCGCCCGGCATTACCATCTCTACGCCTTCCGGCAGTTCTACTGAACCTGTTACGTCAGTAGTACGGAAGTAGAACTGAGGACGGTAGCCTTTGAAGAACGGAGTATGACGGCCGCCTTCGTCTTTCGACAGTACGTACACTTCTGATTCGAACTGAGTGTGCGGCTTGATGGTGCCCGGCTTAGCCAGTACCTGACCACGCTGGATGTCTTCACGCTTGATACCACGCAGCAGAACACCACAGTTCTCACCTGCCTGACCCTGGTCCAGCAGTTTGCGGAACATTTCAACGCCAGTACAGGTTGATTTCGCAGTCGCTTTGATACCAACGATTTCTACTTCGTCACCAACTTTAACGATACCGCGCTCAACACGACCAGTTACTACAGTACCACGGCCAGAGATTGAGAATACGTCTTCGATCGGCAGCAGGAACGGCAGGTCGATTGCACGAACCGGATCCGGGATGTAAGTATCCAGGTGGCCAGCCAGCTCAACGATTTTCGCTTCCCACTCTGCGTCGCCTTCCAGCGCTTTCAGAGCTGAACCACGAACGATCGGAGTGTCGTCGCCCGGGAAGTCGTACTGTGACAGCAGGTCACGAACTTCCATCTCAACCAGTTCCAGCAACTCTTCGTCATCAACCATGTCACATTTGTTCAGGAACACGATGATGTACGGAACGCCTACCTGGCGACCCAGCAGGATGTGCTCACGGGTCTGCGGCATCGGGCCGTCAGTCGCAGCAACAACCAGGATTGCGCCATCCATCTGAGCAGCACCGGTGATCATGTTTTTCACATAGTCGGCGTGGCCCGGGCAGTCAACGTGCGCGTAGTGGCGAGTCGGGGTTTCGTACTCAACGTGAGAGGTGTTGATGGTGATACCACGAGCCTTCTCTTCCGGCGCGTTGTCGATCTGGTCGAATGCACGAGCCTGACCGCCGTAGGTTTTAGCCAGAACGGTGGTGATCGCTGCAGTCAGAGTGGTTTTACCGTGGTCAACGTGACCGATGGTGCCCACGTTTACGTGCAGTTTGTTACGTTGAAATTGCTCTTT
>NZ_ASZC01000041.1 GCF_000468095.1 Pantoea sp. AS-PWVM4 | reverse complement strand
CACTGCTCTTTAACAATTTATCAGACAATCTGTGTGGGCACTCGCAGGATTGATATCAAAAGTCTACGGACTTAAAAAATATCAAGTCTCAAGAGTGAACACGTAATTCATTACGAAGTTTAATTCTTTGAGCATCAAACTTAAATTGAAGAGTTTGATCATGGCTCAGATTGAACGCTGGCGGCAGGCCTAACACATGCAAGTCGAACGGTAGCACAGAGGAGCTTGCTCCTTGGGTGACGAGTGGCGGACGGGTGAGTAATGTCTGGGGATCTGCCCGATGGAGGGGGATAACTACTGGAAACGGTAGCTAATACCGCATAACGTCGCAAGACCAAAGTGGGGGACCTTCGGGCCTCACACCATCGGATGAACCCAGATGGGATTAGCTAGTAGGTGGGGTAACGGCTCACCTAGGCGACGATCCCTAGCTGGTCTGAGAGGATGACCAGCCACACTGGAACTGAGACACGGTCCAGACTCCTACGGGAGGCAGCAGTGGGGAATATTGCACAATGGGCGCAAGCCTGATGCAGCCATGCCGCGTGTATGAAGAAGGCCTTCGGGTTGTAAAGTACTTTCAGCGGGGAGGAAGGGATGATGTTTAATACGCATCGTCATTGACGTTACCCGCAGAAGAAGCACCGGCTAACTCCGTGCCAGCAGCCGCGGTAATACGGAGGGTGCAAGCGTTAATCGGAATTACTGGGCGTAAAGCGCACGCAGGCGGTCTGTCAAGTCGGATGTGAAATCCCCGGGCTTAACCTGGGAACTGCATTCGAAACTGGCAGGCTAGAGTCTTGTAGAGGGGGGTAGAATTCCAGGTGTAGCGGTGAAATGCGTAGAGATCTGGAGGAATACCGGTGGCGAAGGCGGCCCCCTGGACAAAGACTGACGCTCAGGTGCGAAAGCGTGGGGAGCAAACAGGATTAGATACCCTGGTAGTCCACGCTGTAAACGATGTCGACTTGGAGGTTGTGCCCTTGAGGCGTGGCTTCCGGAGCTAACGCGTTAAGTCGACCGCCTGGGGAGTACGGCCGCAAGGTTAAAACTCAAATGAATTGACGGGGGCCCGCACAAGCGGTGGAGCATGTGGTTTAATTCGATGCAACGCGAAGAACCTTACCTGGCCTTGACATCCACGGAATTTGGCAGAGATGCCTTAGTGCCTTCGGGAACCGTGAGACAGGTGCTGCATGGCTGTCGTCAGCTCGTGTTGTGAAATGTTGGGTTAAGTCCCGCAACGAGCGCAACCCTTATCCTTTGTTGCCAGCGATTCGGTCGGGAACTCAAAGGAGACTGCCGGTGATAAACCGGAGGAAGGTGGGGATGACGTCAAGTCATCATGGCCCTTACGGCCAGGGCTACACACGTGCTACAATGGCGCATACAAAGAGAAGCGACCTCGCGAGAGCAAGCGGACCTCATAAAGTGCGTCGTAGTCCGGATTGGAGTCTGCAACTCGACTCCATGAAGTCGGAATCGCTAGTAATCGTAGATCAGAATGCTACGGTGAATACGTTCCCGGGCCTTGTACACACCGCCCGTCACACCATGGGAGTGGGTTGCAAAAGAAGTAGGTAGCTTAACCTTCGGGAGGGCGCTTACCACTTTGTGATTCATGACTGGGGTGAAGTCGTAACAAGGTAACCGTAGGGGAACCTGCGGTTGGATCACCTCCTTACCTGAAGATACTTTCCTTCGAAGTGCTCACACAGATTGTCTGATGAAAACGTAATGAGCAAGACGGCTGCGAAGTCGTGACACTTCATGTGTCCCCTTCGTCTAGCGGTTAGGACTCCGCCCTTTCACGGCGGCAACAGGGGTTCGAATCCCCTAGGGGACGCCACTTGCTTGGTGACAGGTGAAAGGTGTCGCTGCTCAGTATCTCAAAACTGGCTTACGAGTCATGTTTGAGATATTTGCTCTTTAACAATCCGGAACAAGCTGAAAATTTGAAACGACACGTTGTTTCATTTCTCCGTAATAAGAAATGAAAACGATGTGTTCGAGTCTCTCAAA
>NZ_ASZC01000040.1 GCF_000468095.1 Pantoea sp. AS-PWVM4 | reverse complement strand
ACCGCCCTCGCAGGCCATACGAATCAATCCGTTCGAACAAGGCTGAAAATTCTCGCGTCTCTCAACTCAAAACGCCTCTGGCGTTGTAAGGTTAAGCCTCACGGGTCATTAGTACCGGTTAGCTCAATGCATCGCTGCACTTACACATCCGGCCTATCAACGTCGTCGTCTTCAACGTCCCTTCAGGACTCTCAAGGAGTCAGGGAGAACTCATCTCGGGGCAAGTTTCGTGCTTAGATGCTTTCAGCACTTATCTTTTCCGCACTTAGCTACCGGGCAATGCCATTGGCATGACAACCCGAACACCAGTGGTGCGTTCACTCCGGTCCTCTCGTACTAGGAGCAACCCCCCTCAATTCTCCAGCGCCCACGGCAGATAGGGACCGAACTGTCTCACGACGTTCTAAACCCAGCTCGCGTACCACTTTAAACGGCGAACAGCCGTACCCTTGGGACCTACTTCAGCCCCAGGATGTGATGAGCCGACATCGAGGTGCCAAACACCGCCGTCGATATGAACTCTTGGGCGGTATCAGCCTGTTATCCCCGGAGTACCTTTTATCCGTTGAGCGATGGCCCTTCCATTCAGAACCACCGGATCACTATGACCTGCTTTCGCACCTGCTCGAGCCGTCACTCTCGCAGTCAAGCTGGCTTATGCCATTGCACTAACCTCCTGATGTCCGACCAGGATTAGCCAACCTTCGTGCTCCTCCGTTACACTTTGGGAGGAGACCGCCCCAGTCAAACTACCCACCAGACACTGTCCGCAGCCCGGATTACGGGCCTACGTTAGAACATCAAACATTAAAGGGTGGTATTTCAAGGTTGGCTCCACGCAGACTGGCGTCCACGCTTCAAAGCCTCCCACCTATCCTACACATCAAGGCTCAATGTTCAGTGTCAAGCTATAGTAAAGGTTCACGGGGTCTTTCCGTCTTGCCGCGGGTACACTGCATCTTCACAGCGATTTCAATTTCACTGAGTCTCGGGTGGAGACAGCCTGGCCATCATTACGCCATTCGTGCAGGTCGGAACTTACCCGACAAGGAATTTCGCTACCTTAGGACCGTTATAGTTACGGCCGCCGTTTACCGGGGCTTCGATCAAGAGCTTCTCCTTACGGATAACCCCATCAATTAACCTTCCGGCACCGGGCAGGCGTCACACCGTATACGTCCACTTTCGTGTTTGCACAGTGCTGTGTTTTTAATAAACAGTTGCAGCCAGCTGGTATCTTCGACTGGCTTCAGCTCCGGGAGCAAGTCCCTTCACCTAATGCCAGCGTGCCTTCTCCCGAAGTTACGGCACCATTTTGCCTAGTTCCTTCACCCGAGTTCTCTCAAGCGCCTTGGTATTCTCTACCTGACCACCTGTGTCGGTTTGGGGTACGATTTCGTGTTACCTGGAGCTTAGAGGCTTTTCCTGGAAGCAGGGCATCAGTTACTTCATCACCGTAGTGACTCGTCATCACGCCTCAGCCTTAAAGCATTCCGGATTTGCCTGGAATGCAAGCCTACACGCTTAAACCGGGACAACCGTCGCCCGGATAACCTAGCCTTCTCCGTCCCCCCTTCGCAGTAACACCAAGTACAGGAATATTAACCTGTTTCCCATCGACTACGCTTTTCAGCCTCGCCTTAGGGGTCGACTCACCCTGCCCCGATTAACGTTGGACAGGAACCCTTGGTCTTCCGGCGAGCGGGCTTTTCACCCGCTTTATCGTTACTTATGTCAGCATTCGCACTTCTGATACCTCCAGCAGACCTCACAGTCCACCTTCAGCGGCTTACAGAACGCTCCCCTACCCAACAACACATAGTGTCGCTGCCGCAGCTTCGGTGCATGGTTTAGCCCCGTTACATCTTCCGCGCAGGCCGACTCGACCAGTGAGCTATTACGCTTTCTTTAAATGATGGCTGCTTCTAAGCCAACATCCTGGCTGTCTGGGCCTTCCCACATCGTTTCCCACTTAACCATGACTTTGGGACCTTAGCTGGCGGTCTGGGTTGTTTCCCTCTTCACGACGGACGTTAGCACCCGCCGTGTGTCTCCCGTGATAACATTCTCCGGTATTCGTAGTTTGCATCGGGTTGGTAAGCCGGGATGGCCCCCTAGCCGAAACAGTGCTCTACCCCCGGAGATGA
>NZ_ASZC01000039.1 GCF_000468095.1 Pantoea sp. AS-PWVM4 | reverse complement strand
GCGCCGATGGTAGTGTGGGGTCTCCCCATGCGAGAGTAGGGAACTGCCAGGCATCAAATAAGTGAAGAAGCCCTGAACGAAAGTTCAGGGCTTTTTTACGTTTAAGAATCGTCTCTCAGATGATGAAAAACCACGAAAACATCCCACTCGTTACTAACTGATCAGGTAAACTACGGCCAGATTAATCAGTTAAGGCCGTGAAATGTCCAGCCCCAACACTTCTCTTAAAGCTTTCAATACACTTGGCCTTGAGGTCAGTGCGAAACATATCGTTATTGCTGATACCGCAGAAGCCATCATTGATGCATGGCAGGATAGTGTCCAGCAGACACAGCCATTTATGGTACTCGGAGGCGGTAGCAATGTGCTGTTTCTTGAAGACTTTCACGGCACGGTCATTATCAATGCAATCAAAGGCATAGCCATAGAAGAACATGCCGAAGCATGGCAGTTGCATATCGGGGCGGGAGAGAATTGGCATGAACTGGTTGAGCATACTCTAAAGAAAGGAATTACGGGTCTAGAGAACTTGGCGCTAATTCCAGGTATGGCGGGTTCAGCTCCTATCCAAAACATCGGTGCTTACGGGGTGGAATTCAAAGATATCTGCCATTATGTTGATGCTTTGCATCTGCCCACCCAGAAAATCGTGCGACTGGTTCGTGAAGAGTGCGCATTCGGTTATCGTGACAGTATTTTCAAACATGCAATGAAAAACGATTACGTCATTGTAGCGGTTGGATTACGCCTGACAAAACAATGGCGGCCTGTACTGAGTTACGGTGACCTGGCACGACTGAATCCTGCAACGGCCAGCGCGTGGGATGTATTCAATGCGGTATGTCAGATGCGTCAGAGTAAGCTGCCTGACCCCAGCGTAACGGGTAATGTAGGGAGTTTCTTTAAAAATCCACTGATTACTGCCAACCAGGCTGCTACTTTATGTGCCCAGTGGCCGACGATGCCACTCTATCCGCAACCTGATGGCGAGGTAAAACTTGCCGCGGGTTGGTTGATCGATCAATGTCAGCTGAAAGGCTATCGGGTTGGTGGTGCTGCTGTGCATCGTCAGCAGGCACTGGTGCTGATCAACGAAGATCGAGCGACACCTCAGGACATTGTTCAGTTGGCACGGGAAGTACGAAGCCATGTCGGTGAAAAATTTAATGTCTGGCTGGAGCCTGAAGTTCGTTTTATTGGTGCGCAGGGCGAACGCAATGCCGTTGAGGTGATCTCATGAAAGACCACAGTGTTCCGTTAAAACTGGTCGCTTTACTGGCAGATGGGGAATTCCATTCTGGTGAGCAACTGGGCGAAGTTCTGGGGATGAGCCGGGCAGCGATTAACAAGCATATACAAACGCTGAAGAGTTGGGGACTGGATGTTTATACGGTTACCGGGAAGGGTTACAGCCTGCCTGCTCCCATTCAGTTGCTGAACGAAGAAGAGATATTGTCGCGGCTGCATCAACCTAATCTGGCCGTTATTCCGGTGATTGACTCTACGAACCAGTATCTGCTGGAGCGCATGGATCAGCTGGTTTCAGGCGATGCCTGTATTGCTGAGTATCAACAGGCAGGACGAGGGCGTCGCGGCAGACAGTGGTTTTCCCCTTTTGGTGCCAATTTGTATATGTCGATGTACTGGCGACTGGAGCAAGGGCCAGCTGCTGCGATGGGGCTTAGCCTTGTTATTGGCATTGTCATGGCCGAAGTTATTCAGTCCCTCGGTGCAAAAGATGTACGAGTTAAATGGCCGAATGACCTCTATCTGCATGATCGGAAATTGGCCGGTATTCTGGTTGAACTGACCGGAAAAACGGGCGATGCGGCGCAAATTGTCATTGGTGCAGGTATCAATCTTGCGATGCGATCAGAAGGCGCAACACAAATAAATCAAGGCTGGATTAACTTGCAAGAGGCGGGAGTGCAGATCGATCGCAACCAGTTGGCTGCTCAGTTGATTAACAGCCTACGGGAAGCTTTGCCATTATTTGAACGTGATGGACTGGCACCTTTTATTGAGCGTTGGGATGCATTGGATA
This sequence comes from Pantoea sp. AS-PWVM4, assembly GCF_000468095.1. GTDB lineage: Bacteria > Pseudomonadota > Gammaproteobacteria > Enterobacterales > Enterobacteriaceae > Pantoea > Pantoea phytobeneficialis. Next base: position 3,038 of record NZ_ASZC01000039.1, on the reverse strand, counting down.
ACTTTATTAATCGGCCAGTCAAATTGCTAATTGGCGATCGCGAAGTGCATGGCATAGCGCGTGGTGTTGATAAGCAAGGTGGTTTATTGCTGGAACAGGATGGTGCGGTTAAAGCATGGGTTGGTGGTGAAATTTCATTACGACCCGATAATTAACCCGCGGTTATTTCTAATGCCAGGACAGCCTGGTCACTGATAATAAAGCCCTGAAAAATTCAGGGCTTTATTGTTTTTGTATTTATTTTCTCAGTCGTACATGTTGTACGGCATGATCAGCTGACTTCGTCATGATCAGGCTGGCCCGCTCACGAGTTGGAAGGATGTTCTCTTTAAGATTCAACCAGTTAATTTCTTTCCACAGACTGCGGGCAATGCTGACGGCGTCTTCTTCAGGCAGTTGAGAATAATGATGGAAATATGAATCTGGATCGCTAAAGGCACCTTCACGAAATTTAAGAAACCGATTGATATACCAGCTTTCGAGCAGATCTTCAGGTGCATCAACATATATGGAGAAGTCGACAAAATCCGAGACAAATACATGATGCGGATCGTGAGGATAATCCATTCCGCTTTGCAGCACGTTTAAACCTTCAAGGATCAGAATATCAGGCTGCTGAACAACTTTATCGCCGTCGGGAATAACATCATAAATCAGATGTGAATAAACCGGGGCAGTAACCTGGCTGGCACCGGACTTTAGGTCGGAGACAAAATTGACCAGTCGATGCATATCGTAGGATTGCGGGAAGCCTTTCTTTTTCATCAACCCGCGTTCTTTCAGAACCGCATTTGGGTGGAGAAAGCCATCTGTGGTGATCAATTCTACTTTGCGATGTTCCGGCCAACGGCTGAGCAATGCCTGCAACACGCGGGCGGTAGTACTTTTACCCACAGCGACACTGCCAGCAATGCTGATGATATAAGGGATTTTCTGCGCGTTGGTGCCAAGAAACTGTTCAAGCACAGCCTGGCGTCGCAGATTAGAACTGATGTAAAAATTTAACAGGCGCGATAACGGCAAATAAATCTCCGCGACCTCTTCCAGCGAGAGATCTTCGTTGATGCCGCGCAATCGTTCGATTTCACCCTCTGCCAGTGTCATCGGCACTGAGTCGCGCAAGGCAGCCCATTGCTGACGATCAAACTCCAGGTAGGGCGTAGTAAGTGGCGTCGTCTTTTTACTCATAAGCATGCATCTGACAGCAAATTCTGGCTCATCTACACCTTGCAGCATCAGGCATACAGCGATGTGTCGAACTCAGTTGCACGTCACAGGGGTAATTTAACGAGAACAATGGGCAGGAGGGTAACACCAGTGTGACTTTAAAAAGAAGTAAAATGATAAAAGCGAGCACGCTTTCGTAAGCGCGCCCACATTTTTCTTGTCACTCAGTAGGTTGACGAAGCATCTTCTGGTGCACCTGATCGCAAGCGTTTGTAATAGATGGCTCCCGGATGGGGATGCCCATCAGCGCGCAGCGAATAATCAGGCAACTCACCAAGATAATGATATCCCTGTGTCCGATAAAACGCTTCTGCTGGCGAGCCTGCCATGACATCGAGATAAAGCAACCCGCGGTGACAGGCTTCCGCTTTTTGCTCCAGCGCCTGCATGAGCTTAAAGCCAATCCTTTCACGACGTGCTCGCGAATGAACCAACAAATGGAGGATCTCAGCGCGGTTCTGACCATCAGGACGCTGGCAGATACTGAGTTGTACACTGCCGACAAGCCCGGATTCATTCAATGCCACCCATAATAGCAACTCATGTCGCGCCAGGCGGTCGCGTAACCCGTGAAAGTAACGTTCTGCGGCCTGATGTTGTTCCTGTCTACTCGATTGCCGAAATGGCGACGTCATATTGTGTGAGATAGCGTCAATCATTAATGCGGCCAGAGCATGGCGATAACGGGGTAAGGTGGCGGCATTGAGTAAAAAAATATTCATGCGAAATCCTCCTTGTCTGGGCTGGTTTACCTAAATAAGCAAATTACGCGCCAGCAAAAAAACACCTAACCAGGGAAGGATGTCATGCAATGTACATTAGTTTGCACAGACAGATGGCAGCATGACTCAGAATTGTGCAGCCTTTTAGCGAAAAATCTATGACCGAGTGGCAGGATTTCGCGGGTAAAAAAGCAGCGGCTTTGAACAAATTTGCCGCAATTTATGATTGATTTGCGAGGATTTGCACAAATAGTAATCGATAGCGCGATTTTGGCAATTTTTTTGTTGCATCCTGCATCCGCACTTCCTAGAATGCGCGTCACTTGATGCCGGCTTAGCTCAGTTGGTAGAGCAACTGACTTGTAATCAGTAGGTCACCAGTTCGATTCCGGTAGCCGGCACCATCAAGTAGGTGGGATTCCCGAGCGGCCAAAGGGAGCAGACTGTAAATCTGCCGTCACAGACTTCGAAGGTTCGAATCCTTCTCCCACCACCATCTCAACCTCCTGGTTGAGCGTCAGATGAAGTCGTCTGATGGGTGAGTTCAATTCTCTCACCTTCGAATTCAGACTGAGCATTGGCACAGTCAACGTTAGTCGGAAACACTGGCTAACTCGAATAATAGAAGGTCTTCTTTTATTATTCATAAGCTACAGAAAGAACAGGTAGCCGAGTTCCAGGATGCGGGCATCGTATAATGGCTATTACCTCAGCCTTCCAAGCTGATGATGCGGGTTCGATTCCCGCTGCCCGCTCCAGATGTGCTGATATGGCTCAGTTGGTAGAGCGCACCCTTGGTAAGGGTGAGGTCCCCAGTTCGACTCTGGGTATCAGCACCACTTCCTTTATCTCTCTCCTGATTCTCTCTCTGTAAAACTAACAGTCAGGCATAGCCTGGTTGATGTGACGATATCTTTGATATATCCATGTCTTAGAGGGACAAGCGATGGCTAAAGAGCAATTTCAACGTAACAAACTGCACGTAAACGTGGGCACCATCGGTCACGTTGACCACGGTAAAACCACTCTGACTGCAGCGATCACCACCGTTCTGGCTAAAACCTACGGCGGTCAGGCTCGTGCATTCGA
>NZ_ASZC01000038.1 GCF_000468095.1 Pantoea sp. AS-PWVM4 | reverse complement strand
GCACAAGATCGAGGCTTAAGCGGCGCGACAAGCTGCCTCCGTTTCGTGTAACGGGTAGCTAACCAGTTACAACTTCAAGATACAAGCGGCGCGATTTATCACGCTAATCCCACGGATTCAACAACATCACCCCCATCCCGGTAAAATCTCGCACATTACGCGTTACCAGAACCATGTCATGATGAATCGCCGTAGCGGCAATTAACGCATCCGTCGCCGGACGTTCGTCAGGGATATGCAGTTGGGCGCACAGGCGGCAGACAGCGCTGTCAATATCCAACGTCCTCCAGGCAAATTCAATCAGCACCCGTTCTTGATACCAGCGCTGCAAATGGTGGGCCTGCGTCGGATCTTTACGCGCAAATTTAAGGATACCTTTTTCAATTTCCATCAACGTGAGGGCGGAGATAAACATATCCTCCGCATTGAGGCTATTTGCCCAGGCGATGACCTGCGGATTGGCTTTTGGCGTCCCTGCCTTGCGTAGCTCAGAAATAACATTGGTGTCCAGTAAATAACGCATCAAAATTCCACATCCCGGTGAATGATGGTAGCGCGATCAGGTTCGAAATCGATGTCCTGCCCGCCAGGCATCGCCAGCGAATCAACAATACTTCTGTGCGTTCCTGCCAGTTTTTTGTAGTCATCGTAGGTCAGTAAAACATGTGCGGGTTTACCGCGGTCGGTAATATAAACCGGGCCAGTTTCTGCCGCTTTTTTGGCACGCGAAACCTCCTGGTTAAACGTTCTGCTGCTAATTTTGGTGATTGTCATGCTCGCTCCACCAAATGTAGTGATGTTGCTACATGGTAGGAGGATTACGTGTTTTGCACAATATTTAAGCATAAAAAAAAGCCCTGCCAAACATCATGTCTGACAGGGCTTTGATTTTTTTAATTACTGGAACGCGTAGCTCACGGTCAGGCCGACGCTGTAGTTACGACCCGGTGCCGGTTCGTAATAGCGGCCATTACTCTCGTTAACGATCACCGAACCGATGTAGTTGCGGTCGAACAGGTTATCGACGCGACCAAACAGATCCAGCGTCCAGCTCTCTTTAATCAGCCACTTATAACCACTGTTCAGGCCCACCACGGTGTATGCCGGGGCTTTCACATCGTTTTCATCATCGGCGGCGATGTCGCTCATATAACGCACATCGGCTCCGGCATACCAGCCCAGATCCGGCGCATAAGACAGTCCGGCATACGCCATGCTGCGCGCGATCCCCGGAATACGGTTGCCGTCACAGCTCTCGGTGCCACAGGCGTTGCTGCGGTAACGTGCATCGAGCAGCGTCCAGGCAGCCTTCACACGCCAGTCTTCGCCAAACTGCTGATCAAGGCCCAGCTCAAGACCACGACGACGGGTTTGCCCGGCATTTTTGTAGCTGGTGCGCCCGTTGCTGCTGCTATCCGCAACGATTTCGTTATCGGTATCGGTCTGGAAAATGGCGGCAGTCAGCAGGCCGTAGCCAATGCGTTTTTTGCTACCCAGTTCGATCGTGTCGCTGGTAGCCGGTTTCAGACCGAGGTTAAGGCCGGACTGACCGTCAGAACGGTAGGACAACTCATTGATGGTCGGGGTTTCGAAACCACGCCCCGCAGAAACATAAGCATTCCAGCTATCATCAATGGCGTATTTCAACGACGCGGCAGGCAGCCAGCGGTGGTAACGCGCGTTGCCGCTGTCGTCGCCGTTGCCGGAGGTGATGTAGAAATCGTTGGAGTCGAAATTGACGGTGCTGAAACGCACACCGGCATCCAGCGACCATTTATCGGTTAGCTGCCACGCGGTTTGCACGTAGGGATCAAGGTTCCACATCAGATTGCGTTCATTACGACGCATATCCCCCATCACGCCGTAATCGGTGACGCCGTTACTGGTAGTGAAGTTCTCGTAGCCTTTGCGGCGTTCAGTCATGGTTTCATAATCAAGACCGCCGGTCAGCGTTACCGGGATGGTGAACAGCGTATCGCGATGCGTCCAGCGGGTATCGATGCCCTGATAATGGCGGGTCAGGGAGATTACGCCGCCCGGATGGGCTGGGCTGGTCTGCGAGCTTGCCGGAATTGACTGATACTGCGTGGTTTCGCGCACCCCGGCATACATCATCACGCTCAGGTCGTCGTTTTCACTCATCTGGCGCTGATAATGCAGACCGCCCTGGGTCTGATCGACGGTTTTACGCGCATTGTACAGGCTGACGTTGCTGACCACCTGACGCGGGTTCTGCTCCCATTGCGCCTGGGTTAAACCGCCGGGATCCTGCGCATCGACATGCACGCTGTTGAACAGCAGCGTCAGGGTGCTGACATCATCAATGCGTACGCCGAGCTTGGCGTTGCCGAGGTTCTTTTCTGCCGAACTGTGATCGCGATAGCCGTGGGTGGTAAAGCGTGAGGCTGAAATGGTGTAGTTGACGTCACCGGCATGGGTGCCGTCGCCCGTCGCGCCACTGGCTTTGACGCTGTTGCGCCAGCTGCCATAGCTGCCGTACCAGGTGCTGGCTTCCAGCGTAGTGGGCTGCTGCCCGGTTTGGGTGTCCACATTGATCACCCCGCCGGAAGAGTTACCGTACAGCGCCGAGAAGGGACCCCGCAGCACTTCAACATGGTCAATCGAGCCGATATCAACGTTGGAGGTCTGACCCTGGCCGTCCGGCATGGTGGCGGGAATGCCGTCTACGTACATGCGGATGCCACGCAGGCCGTAGGTGGAACGCGAACCAAAACCGCGCACCGAAATTTGCAGGTCCTGGGCATAGTTTTGACGGTTCTGAATTTGCATGCCCGGCACGCCCATCAGATTTTCTGACAGGTTAACGCGCGGGGCCGCGTGACGCATATCGTCGCCGGAGACGACGCTGACCGCCGCAGGCGTATCGAGTTCAGATAAACCGGAACTGTCGGGAGTGGCACTGACCACCATGGTGTTGCTGGCATCATCAGCGGCCAGCAGTGGTAACGGAAACACCGCAGGCAGCGCCAGCCACAGCGCCTGGCGCAGTAAAGCTATTCTCATTATGAAAGACCGTAATAAATGAAAGGAAATGAACCGGTTGGAACATAATGAGACATATGTTAATAGTTTTTACCCAGGCTGGCATTACATTTTAAGCTATTTGCCCAATAAAAGGCTGTTACCGTCAGGGGAATAGCTGGGACGGTAAACACATCTGCGGGTGCGGGAGTACTACGGATAGGTTGTCAGGACGTGTTCTATCTGGTTGGACATCGATTTATAAAATTTAAACTGCTCTCCCGCTATGTTGAGAAAAACCGCCTCGTGTATACGCAAGGAATTGAATTTTCTCTTCTTATCTTCAGCGATTCGTATCCGTAAATCTTTAATTATTATTGAACGGTATCCATCATTACCGGGTATTTCTGTCAGGATGCCGTGATAAAGGGTCGCAGGGTCAGATATTTCGTAGAAAGCAACGTCAGCGTCCATTTATTTAACCTGATTAAGCACGGGAGGCTCCCCGCATCATAATTATATCCCGGTATTTTTTCTGCAATGGAAACTAAGACAATCCTGAGGTCATTTTAAGACTGGGTTAACCTCACAACGTGGGTGCTGTTGAAATAAAAGAAAGGGGTTCGCCCGGCATTTATAAACAGCCGCTTTAAACCGAGCGGCTGTTTTATCTCAGATTACGAACGTGTCGCGATAAGGATACGAAAATCAGTGTGCGTGATTTCTTTAAATTGCAATTTTTCCATTGCAGATTCTAATTGATCATGGCTGAGCTTCGGATCTTACCAACGTTTTCTTGGTTGCGGCGCTTCTGACTGCGTCGCCGTTTCTTTGTGGGGCTTGACTTTCTGTTTCGCAAGCGACGACAGTGTCGGCTCCAGGCATGTGTTTATCGTTGTGCCGGATTTTATTTATGCTTTTATCGAAATTCACTTTCTCCCTTGAAGAATAAACCGGATTATTATGTGAAGCGTTGAGATGGTTTTCCATTATTCAGGAATTAGAAGAAATTGTTTTGTCGGTTGTGTTGTTTATTGTGAGTGAGAATTTAGTAGGTGAGTGGTTTTCTTTCAATTTTCTGACATAAATACGGCGCGTTCTGCCAGAGTTGGCCGCCTTTCTGACAATGTCTCAGAGCAGGCAGCCAACCACATCACCACTTCATCTCGCCGCTATTCACCTTCGCGCTCAACGCCAGCGAGCTTTCGTCCGGCAAATTGGGGTAAGCGGCTTTCATCGTCTCAATCACTGCCGCCGAACCTTTCTTCTCTGCCAGCGCGGCTTCAAATTTTTGCAGATAATTCAGCGTGAAGGTCACCGCCTGGTCGCCACTCGGACGGGGGCCAATATAATGACCCGGAATCACCACTTTCGGTTTTAACTGCTGCATTTCACGCAGTACGCTCCGCCACTGCTCGCGACTGGCGGGGGTTTGGGTATCTGCCGTCCAGACGTGAATGCCAGCCGCCACCGCAGTACCGCCGAGAATCGCCCGGTTTGCCGGAATCCAGACATAGGCGGATTTATCCCCGGCGTGGCGTAATTCAATACGTTCGCCATCGACGCTGAAACCGGTCTGATAAGTCGTCTGTGGCACAATTAATTGCGTGGGGGCACCACCCGGCATTTTCGGTCCCCAATATTGCAGCTTGGCCTGCTTGGTGGCGTCGATATGTTCCACCACCAGCGGCGAGGCCACGACTTTTACCTGTGGGAAGGCTTTAACAATCGGTTCCAGACCAAAATAGAAGTCAGGATCGCCCGAGGTAATAACAATCTGCGTCAACTTTTTGCCGCTGGCTTTAATCATCTCCACCAGCTTTTCGCCATCTTTCGGGCTGAACTGCGCATCAAACAATATTGCTTCATGTGGGCCTGACACCAGGGTTGAAGACACCGGGAACAACCCCTGTTCCTGCGGGTTGTAGACCTCAAGGTGCAGTGGTGCGGCCAATACCGGGCCTGCGGTCAGCAGCAAACATAACGGTAATCTCTTCATTTTCATCACATATTCCTTTAAGCGGCAGCCTGCCGTCACTAAAAGCCTCATTGTAGGGAAATCTGGGTCTGTTAGAATTCCCGCAATCAGAGATGGTCAGTTTCATAAAACGATCAGATGGAGCGGATATGGACAGAGTGACGGCGGCAACGGTATTTAATCGTATCTGCGAACTGGGGAGCCTGAGTGCGGCGGCGCGGGCGCTGGATATTTCGCGGCCGATGGTAAGTCGCTACCTGGATGAGATGGAGAAGTGGGCCGGAGCGCGTTTACTGCATCGTTCTTCGCGCCGTCTGACCATTACCCCAGCCGGAGAAAAAATCCTCGAAAAAAGCCGTGCACTGGCGCGACTCGCTGAGGACATTGCCGATCAAGGCGCACAAAGCGACGTGCAGGGCATCCTGCGTGTGGCCTGTGCACACTCCACTGCCACTCATATTCTGGGGCCGATGATCCCGGCGTTTCTGGCCCGCTACCCGGCGCTGCGCATTGAACTGGAGATTAACAATCAGCCCGTGAGTCTGGTCGGGGAGCGCATCGATCTGGCGGTGCGCATCACTAACGATCCTGAACCAGGCGCAATTGCGCGTCGACTCGGGGAATGTGTGTCGGTGGTGTGCGCATCACCGGCGTATTTGCAGCAGTACGGCACCCCGCAAACCCCGCAGGACCTGACACAGCATAATTGCCTGCACTACAGCCGTTTTGCCGGGCAACGCTGGCAATTTAATGACCGCAACGGTGAGGTGATCACCACCACCATCAGCGGCAATTTCAGTGCCGGCATCTCTTCGGTGTTGTGCGATGCCGCCAGCGCCGGTTGTGGTGTGGCGATGGTGCCGGAGATGGAGGCACGCGCGGCGATCAACAGCGGGCAGTTACAACGTTTGATGCCAGACTTTACGCCCAAAACGCTGGGTATCTATGGTCTGTATATGTCACGCGATCGCCAGCCTGCGGCCTTGCGCCTGTTTCTGGCGGCGGTGCAGCAGCGCCTGGCTGAGGATGCGCCAGCGGCAAGTTAAAAAAATGTTTTCATCGCACCTCTGGCCTGGCTGTGGACCACAATTCCTGTCAGGCTAGCGTGTTTATGCCAAATCAGAGAAGGGAAAGAAGATGAGTCAGCAACCTGTGGTAGCGGTGTTAGGACTGGGTGCAATGGGGCATGCTTTTGCTGCCAACCTGCTGAAAAAAGGCTTTGTGGTACGCGGTTGGAACCGTACCCGCGCCCGTGGCGAAGATTTATTGTCAGCCGGGCTGATGCTGGGTGACAGTGCCATCCAGGCAGTGGACGGCGCAGATGTGGTGATCGCCATGCTGTCTGACGGTGAGACGACTCGCCAGGTGGTGCAAGACGCGCAGGGCGCATTGAAGCAGGGCGCTACCCTGTGCCAGATGGGCACCATCGGTGTCGAAGCGACAGATGCGTTAATCGCGGAACTGGCGGCCTCTCGCCCGGATGTGGTGTTTATCGATGCCCCGGTGTCGGGCACCAAGGCCCCGGCAGAAAACGCGCAGATTCTGGTGATGGCGAGCGGCGACCAGAGCAAAGCTGCCGCAGCGGAACAGGTATTTGCGGCGATTGGCAAGGGCACCCAATGGTTGGGTGAGGCCGGTGCCAGTTCGCGTATGAAGCTGGTGGTGAACAGCTGGTTGATCGGTCTGATGCAGAGCCTGGCGGAGAGTACCCGTCTGGCGGAGCAGTTTGGTTTCACCACCGACGATCTGTGGAAAGTGCTGGACGGTGGCCCGCTGGCGGCGCCTTACGCCAAAATGAAACTCGGCATGATTGCCAGCCAGGATTTCACCCCGCAGATGCACCTGATCTGGGCGCTGAAAGATGCCCGTCTGGCGCTGGATGCGGCGGGTGAAGCCAAATTGCCGGCGCTGGAAAATATCGTCGAGGTCTGGCAGCAAGCGGTGGATGCGGGTTACGGCGAGCAGGATCTGGCGGCGGTTTATCAGTTCCTGAAGCGCTAACCCGATGACTGCGGTGCTGAACTTCAGTTTTGCCAGCCGTCCGCTGGTGCCGTACGCCCATGATTATGCGCACGGCGCGGTGGAGCCGTGGCATCACCACGACTGCGCGCAATTGATTCATACCCTGAGCGGCGTGGTGAAGGTGGAGACGCAGCACGGCAGTTGGATCGTGCCGCCCAGCCGGGGTGTCTGGTTGCCTGCGGGTACGCGCCATGCGTTGCAGATTACCGGTCAGGTGGCGGCGCGCACGGTGTTTGTTGATCCGCTGGCGCGTGCTGACCTGCCCGCCAGTTGTCAGGTGGTGCAGATCTCGCCATTGCTGCGTGAACTGATTGTCAGCGCCATTGATCTGCCCGAAAGCTATCAAGCAGGCAGCCGTGCCGAGCGCATCTACGAGTTAATTCTGGATGAAATTCGGGTGATGGATGTGCTGCCGTTCGGCCTGCCGTGGCCGGAGAGCGCACGCTTGTTAACGCTGTGCCAGCAGATCCAGCAGCAACCCGGTGAAAACTGGACGCTGGCGCGGGCGGCGGCGGAATTGTGCGTCGCGGAGCGTACCCTGGCGCGCCACTTCAGTCGCGAAACGGGTTTACAGTTCAGCGACTGGGTGCGGCGCGCCCGTCTTGGCGTCGCCCTGACGCGACTGGCGCAGGGCGATTCGGTGCTGGCGGTGGCACTCGATCTGGGTTACGACAGTCCGAGCGCCTTCAGCGCGATGTTTCGCCGTTTGCTGGGTGTTACGCCAGCGAACTACTTTCCTGCGGCAGAAAAGCGTGGGCGGCATTGAGCAACGCCTGCAATGAGGCGCGCGCCACGTCATTATCGATACCTACCCCCCAGGCGCGTTCGCCACGCGTGTTGAGGCAGCTGAGATAGGTGACCGAACGACTGTCGCTGCGTTTGCCGAGCGTATGTTCGTGATAATCCTCAATGCTCAGCGTCAGGCCATAACGCTGGCGCAGTGCCGCCACCGCCGCTGACAGCAAACCGTTGCCTTTACCCTCCACACTGATCTGCTGCGCGCCTTGCTGCACACGGGCTTTCAGCCGCGTTTCACCGGATTCATCGCTGTGGCTCTCCGCTTCCAGCAAGCGACGCGCCGGGTGGGTCAAGCCGTAGTGCTCACAAAACAATTGCCACAGGGCGTGATGGGTCATCTCCTGACCGTGCGCATCGGTCTGTTGCTGCACGATACGGCTGAAATCCTGTTGCAGACCGCGCGGCAGTTGCAGACCGTGATTCTGTTCCAGCAGCCAGGCGGCACCGCCTTTGCCAGATTGGCTGTTCACCCGAATCACCGCCTCATAGCTGCAACCGATATCGGCGGGATCGAGCGGCAGGTAGGGCATCTGCCAGAAAATTTCCTCGCGCTGTGCACGCTCGGCAAAACCTTTGCGAATCGCATCCTGATGCGAACCGGAAAACGCGGTAAACACCAGCTCCCCGGCATAAGGATGACGTGGATGTACCGGCAACTGATTGCAGCGCGTCACCACTTCCAGCACCTGCTGAATATCACTGAAATCGAGCTGCGGGGCGACGCCCTGGGTATAGAGGTTCAGCGCCAGCGTGACCAAATCGACGTTACCGGTACGCTCACCATTGCCAAACAGGCATCCCTCCACACGATCGGCTCCGGCCAGCAGCGCCAGCTCGGCACAGGCGATACCGGTGCCGCGATCGTTATGCGGATGGACGCTGATGCTCACCTGTGAACGCTGGCTAAAGTGACGGCAGAAATATTCAATCTGGTCGGCATACACGTTGGGGGTGTTCACCTCCACGGTGGCAGGCAGGTTAATGATCATCGGCCTTTGCGCATTGGGTTGCCAGATTGCCGCCACCGCTTCACAAATCTCCAGCGCAAATTCCGGTTCGGTAAAGCAGAACGTTTCCGGTGAGTACTGGAAGGTCCAGGTGGTATCGCCCTGGCTGGCGCAGCGTGCGCGGATCTGTCGAGCCGCCGCGCAGGCCAGCTCGATAATCTCGGCCTTGCTCTGGCGAAACACGCGTTCACGGAACAGCGGGGCGGTAGCGTTGTACAGATGGATGATGGCGCGGGGCGCACCACGCAGCGCTTCAAAGGTGCGATCAATCAAATCGGCACGCGCCTGGGTCAACACCTGAATGGCCACATCGTCAGGGATATGACGCTGTTCAATCAGCAGGCGCACAAAGTCGAAGTCGGTTTGCGAGGCGGCCGGAAACGCCACTTCGATCTCTTTAAAGCCGCAGCGCAGCAGCAGTTGCCAGAATTCCAGCTTGCGCGCGCTGTCCATCGGCGTGGCTAACGCCTGATTACCGTCACGCAGATCGGTCGACAGCCAGCGCGGTGCCTGAGTCAACTGGCGTGATGGCCACTGACGTTCGGGTAAGTTGATAACCGGGTAAGGACGATATTTTTCAGCGGGTTGGGTAAGCATTGGGATTCTCCTTATGTTCTGCGGTCAGTGTTGCCGAAACCCGGTGGTGCAGGCTCGCCCATTGCTGACAACCACCCGCGCAAAACTGACAAATCCTGCGTGATAAATCACGCCGCTACCAACCGTGTCCCTGGCGTATCAACGCGTGATAAATCACGCCGCTACCAACCGTG
>NZ_ASZC01000037.1 GCF_000468095.1 Pantoea sp. AS-PWVM4 | reverse complement strand
CAAACAAATTAAGGATTAAGACCATGAAAACTATCAAAGCACTGTCAATCGCCGCTGTAGCCGCTCTTTCCCTGATGTCAGCAGCCAGCTTCGCGCAAAGCATCTCTGTTACCTCTTCAACGCTGGACGGTGCAGAAGCCAAAATTGCTGCACAGGCCGCTCAGCAGGGTGCACAGTACAAAATCACCGAAGCGAACACCAATAACCGTGTTCACATGACCGCAGAATTGTACAAATAATAAATGTTGAGATGTATCAAGGCCGCCTGTTAAGGCGGCCTTTTTGTTTCTGGCATCGCTCGGGGACGTACGTTAATGGGAGGTAGTTGACCATCCTGCCTTAGTCCGGGTTGTACATCAGGCTTTTGTTTCCTGAACAACACCCGGCAGTTGACTCCAGTCGGCGTACCATGTGTTAAACAGCTTCAGTTGATGCTCCACATAACCGCGTTGGCTGGCGCTCAGTTCGTCACTGCTGTTGAAGTGCAGCGCGTATTCCCTGTCTCCCTGCAATACCATCATGTACTTGAAGAACAGCACCAGGTCCGGTCCCGCATCGAAGGATGACAGAATCGCCAGCGCCTGTTCCAGCTCTTGGGCGCGCTGGCGGGCTTCCGCATGGCCTGTTGCCGCAGTGCGTGACAGGTTGCACAGATGAATCACCTCTTTTGGCAGTACGTTGCCAATCCCGGTAATCGCACCGGTGGCACCACAATTGACAAAACCATGAACCACTGCGGTATCAACGCCCACCATCAAGGTGACATCATCATCGCGGCTGGTGATATGTTCGGCGGCGTAGCGCAGGTCATCCGGACCACCAAATTCTTTAAACCCAACCAGATTGGGATGCTCAGCGCGCAGGGCGAAGAACAGATCGGCGCGGGTGGCAAAGCCGTAATAGGGGCTGTTATAGATCACTGCCGGTAAATCCGGTGCCGCCGCGAGGATGGCTTTGAAATGTTCTTTCTGCGCGGAAATGACCGAGCCACGAGAGAGGACGCGCGGAATGACCATCAAGCCTTTTGCGCCCACCTGCTGGGCATGACGGGCATGGGCTACCGCAGACGCGGTATTGACGGCACCGGTGCCAACAATTACCGGCACTCCGGCCTTCGCCAGACGCTCAACCCCTTCCATGCGCTGCGCATCGGTCAGCAGCGGCCAGTCGCCCATTGAGCCGCAATAAACGACGGCCGACATACCCTTAGCTAATAATTGCTGTGCTTTACGCACCAGCCCATCAAAATCCGGCTGACGTTCCGCGGTGCAGGGCGTCATTAATGCGGGAATAACACCGGAAAATATCGCTGACTTCATGTTTTCATCTCCAGTTAATTTAAATGAATCACTTACGCGACAGCGAAAACGGCGCAGGGAAGGTCATCGTCAGAATAAATCTGAACGGCCCACGCAGGGTTTTTGGTTGTCGCGCCGCCTGGTAGGATCAGGCGGAAAATAAAACTGAATTAACGTGCAGCACCGGTCAGTAATGCCGGATCGATCTCCGCCAGGACATTTTTCAGTACCGCTTTCTGCTCGCTGCTGTATTGCGGAATCGGTGCACGTACCGGCCCGACTGACAGCCCCAGCAATTCACATGCGGCTTTCACGCCGCTGTTGTAGCGGCCTGATCCCAGCAGGCAAATCAGCGGATAAATCTGTCGCCAGACAGTCACCACCGTCTGATCATCGCCGCTCTGGCTGGCCTGATGCAGTTTCGCCAGCGCCGGTGCCATAAAGTTGGCAATCCCCATCACCATGCCCGGTGCTTTCAACATTAATGCCGGCAGCATTAAAACGTCTTCGCCATTCAGGAAATGGATTTCATCGGCATGTTCATTAATTAACGTACTCATCTGCATAATATTGGCAGAAGAGTCCTTCACATATTTCACCTGTGGAATTTCACGCGTCAGTTTTAATAAAAAATCGACGTCAAGATGTAATCCGGTAGCCGGTGGGAAGTTATAAGCGCAAATTGGCAGATCGGTGGCGTCTGCTACGCCTGCGTAATAGGCGAAGGCTTCGTTAAAGCCAATCGGCTCATAATAGGGGGTGGCGAGCATAATCGCGCTGGCTCCCACGTCCTGTGCGTGTCTGGAAAACGCGATGGCTTCACGCGTGGAGGTGGCACCGGTATGGGCCAGCACCGAAGCACGGCCAGCGGTCTGGTCCACCACAATTTCTACCAGACGCAGACGTTCATCGTGGGACAGCACCGAGAATTCTCCGGTACCGCCTGCGGGAACGAAACCGTCGACGCCATCTGCAATACCCTGCTCAACCAGCTTACGCAGTGCAACTTCATCGATTTTTTCACCGTCAGCGGTGAAAGGCGTAACGATGGCAGAAAGTACACCCTTAAGGATCATGTGCTGAATCTCCGTTAATAAATGATTAAAGCGGGGGAAAACCATCTGCGAGTGCGTCTTCCGCATCGGCAGCAAGGATAAGAAAACCGTTGATATAGGCCCGACAGGTGATTGCCGGTTTGATATACAAACGATCGGTGGTTTCGCGCACCTGTTGCGCGGTGACGCTAAAGGTCGATCCGATAATGCTGTGGGTCGTGACGGTGGAGTCGGGTGCGACTTTGCCTTCACTCACCAGCTTGGCGAACAGCGCGCTGGTGCCGGTGCCGCACGGCGAACGATCTATCACCCCTGGCGGGGCCACCACCACAATGCTGGCATCCTGCGGCTGTGCGGCATCGTAGTGATAAAACAGCACCTGATAGACATCCAGTTCCTTACCGGACAGAGGATCGCCTACCCCACCGGCGGTATATTCGGCGCGCAGCAGGCGTGCCAGCCGGACGATTTCCGTGGCGTTGTCTCGATCCAGCGATAACCCGATCTGGCTGGCATCCACCGAGATGTAGTAATCGCCACCGTACAGCAATTCAACCGGCATGGTGCGGCCATCAACCTGATACGGTTGTGGGGTTTTCACCACAAAGGATTCAACATTCACCATGGTCACGGTGGTGAAGCGCTCACCTTCACGGCGTGCGGTGATGCCAATCGGGCCAGCCGGGGTGCGGATGCGGAAAGCAGTTTGCTGCGGATGGTCCTGCCACAATGCTGGCAGCAGGTTCATCTCGACAATCACCGAGGCAAAACCAATCATGCAGTGGCCGCACATGGGGGGGTAAGAACCTGGCTCCATGATCACTGCGCCAATATCACAGTCGTCTTCCTGCGTGGCAATCGGCAGTACCGCGCAGGTCAGGCCGCCACCACGCGGCTCATGTACCAGACGACGCCGCCAGTGGTCGGCATGGTTGCGTAGCCACAGGCGCGCCGCATCCACCCCCTGCACGTTCTCCGGCAATGTGATGCCAGACAGCACGATGCGTGTCGGGTTGCCGCAGGTATGAGAATCCACCGCCAGAATCTCCTGGCGATCAGCGCGGTCGAGCCATGCCAGCGCGCTGGCGGGTAAAATGTGGCTATTATTCATGGCAATCCACCCGGAACAGCGGCTGACCGAGCAGGTCGCGATCAACCTTGATACCCAAACCAGGGGCTTGTGGTGCGGTCCCGCGACCCTGTTCTGAACGGGGTTGATAACCGGCGACATGTTCTTTGGTCCAGTCATTAAAGAACGAGGCGTGCAGCAGCGCCTCCGCGCGGGTACTGGCTGCCACATGCGCCACCGCTGCCGAGGTGACATCACCACCCCAGACATCTTCAATCACGATGGTCATACCGAGATCCTGCGCCAGGTCGCGCATGCGCACCGCACCGGTGATCCCGCCAACCCGCGCCAGTTTGATATTGACTGATACCGCTCCGGCATCATATTTGGCGCGATACAATTCGGCGGCGTTGACCACCGATTCATCCATCGATAATGGCAGGCTGCTCATGCGTTGGACCAGTGCACAATCCGCAGTGTCGCGGCAGGGTTGCTCAACAATAATGTCCAGCCCGGCCATTTCACGTACCGCTACCACCGCCGCCTGTAGGTTCCAGCCGCCATTGGCATCGGCAACAATCACCGCATCTTTATCACATGCCTCGACGACGCGACGGGTGCGCTCCGCATCTTCATAAGGATCGTTACCCACTTTCAGCTGGAAGCGGTTGATGCCTTCACGTTGACGCAGGCGCACAAACTCCGCCATCGCCGCGGGCGAGGAGAGTGGCACCGCCTCATACAGTGGAAAATCCGGCTGGGCGATACCGCCAATCAGTCGGGCAATCGGCAGACCGGCGGTTTTCCCCAACAGATCCCAGCAGGCGATATCGATCGCGCTTTTGGCGCTTTCCTGGCCGAGCAGCACCGCGTTCATTTGCTGGTGGATCAACGCCAGATTGGTGGGGTCAAGACCGATAAGTGCCGGTGCCATCGCCCGCACGCACTCCCGTGTGCCACCGACAAACGCGGGCAGGTAAGTTCCCCCGAGGGTGCAGCTCTCTCCCCAGCCTTCCTCACCACGGTCCGTCACCAGACGGACCAGGGTAGACGCCTGGCTTTGCGCAGCGCGCCCACCTGACATCACGTATTCACCGTGGGCGTAAGTCAGTTCATAGCCATACACTTCGATTGCAGCGATTTTCATCTGTCGGTGCCACCTTGCGTTGTTGGTAATGGGTAATATATTACATTCGACACTTGGG
Organism: Pantoea sp. AS-PWVM4; assembly: GCF_000468095.1. Lineage (GTDB taxonomy): Bacteria > Pseudomonadota > Gammaproteobacteria > Enterobacterales > Enterobacteriaceae > Pantoea > Pantoea phytobeneficialis. The sequence goes on along the minus strand of NZ_ASZC01000037.1, from coordinate 14,328 downwards.
CTGTCAATCTGCTTTTTTCTTGCTCAATCCGCCGTTGTTGCGCGCCGAATCTGAATCGGTGATCAACTAAAGAGGGGCGCCAGGTGCGGATTGAGGAACAGGTTATGTGGGTCCATCTCACGACGCAGTTGCACGAAGCGGTTGAAATCCGGATACAGCTGAGCCACGCGCTGACGACTCAGAAAGTGCAATTTGCCCCAGTGGGGTCGCGCCTGAAATTCAGCCAGAGTGCTGTCCACCGCGCGCAGGAATGGCAGGTAGTTTTTACCAATTTCGCCGGAGACGGAGAGTGAGGTCGTGTCGCGGCCTGATTGCGCCGAAAGAAAACCCTGATCGGCTTTTTGCCAGCGCACCTGCAACGGTGACTGCGCATCGGGGAATTGTGTCAGCATCAGCTGTTGCAATGCCTGTACCGCCGCGCGGGCATCCCCGGCATCGACCATGTACTCCAGCTCATGGAATTTTGATTCGGTGGTGCCATCGGGGTAAATCCGCCAGGCCTGATCGGTACGGCGGTTAATCTCACCCACGGGAGTGCCGGGTGCGGCGTGAGGGACTTCGCGTAGTAACTTCACGAAGCAGTGCCCGGCAGGTACTGCGCCCAATTGATAGAGGTCGGCAGAATGCGCTCCCGGCATCCACCAGAAGGAAAAATGACGGTACTCACGCAGCAGAAAGTCCCACTGACTCCACACTTCCTCCATCGGCAAGATGATGTTTTCTTCGCGCAGGCTGTAGGCGGGAATCAGTTGTAGGCCAACCCGCAGCACCGGACCAAACATCCCCAGCGACACCTGCGCCGCACGTAACAGCTCCGGCGTGCTGGCATCGATATCCATCACCTCACCACGCCCGTTAACCACCCGCAGGCTGGTCACCTGAGATGAAATCGAACCGTAATGAATGCCCGATCCTTTGGTGCCGGTGGCAATCGCCCCGGCTATCGACTGCGCATCCACATCCCCCTGGTTGGCGATTGACATGCCCGCCTGCCACAGCGGTGCGCCGAGCGAGGCCAGTGTCGATCCGCCCCACACCTGCGTCTGCAACGTATCTGTGTCGCAGGCGATCACACCGTGTAACGCCGACAAATCCAGCAGCAGATTTTTGGTTGCCACCACCGGGGTAAACGAGTGGCCGCTACCCGCCACGCGCACGCTGTTTTTGGCTGCCAGCGCTTGCTGAATCAGGGCAATAGCTGTGGCTTCATCGGTGGGCCGGGAAAGACTGTCGCAGTCGAATGCCTGATTACCGCCCCAGTTCTGCCAGTGATGTTTGGTCATGTGTTGCTCTCCGCAATTTGTGATTAAGAGGTATTGACGCATAAAAAATAAACCAACATTATGTTAGCGGCTACCGGTTATCGATTACCAGGTGATTTTATCGCCTTACCAGGTTTAAACATGTTCAGGGGAACGCAAGTGACACAGACACAACTGTTAAATCGGCAGGTAATGAAAGATATGAGAGAGCTTGAACATATGCCCGTCGTCCCGTTGAGGCACCGTGGTCGCTGGTTTGCTGCGGGGGTTTTGCTGGTGATCGCCATCGGTTTGATTATCTCTGCCATCACCAATCCGCGCTTTCACTGGGACGCCGTAGGGCAATACCTTTTTGATGATTCGATCATCAGTGGACTCTACACCACCGCCTGGCTGACGCTGGCCTCTATGGCAATTGGCATCGTGCTGGGAACGGTGATTGCGCTGATGCGCATGTCGAAAAACCCGGTACTGTTCACCATTGCGTCGACCTATCTGTGGTTGTTTCGCGGTACACCGTTGCTGGTCCAGCTGATCTTCTGGTTCAACTTGTCAGCGCTCTATCCGCAAATCACTCTCGGTTTTCCGTTCGGCCCGAGTCTCGGGGCGTTTGATGCCAACAAGGTGATTACCGTCTATGCCGCCGCGCTGCTGGGGCTGGGCTTGAATGAAGGCGCGTATATGTCGGAGATTGTACGCTCCGGCCTGAGTGCGGTGCCGAATGGTCAACGTGAAGCGGCAGAAGCGCTGGGTATGTCGAGCTTCCGCGTGATGTTTCGCGTTATTTTACCCCAGGCGATGCGTATCATTATTCCACCTACTGGTAATCAGCTGATTGGCATGCTGAAAACCACTTCGCTGGTGAGCGTGATCGCGATGCAGGATCTGCTTTACTCCGCGCAGCTGATTTACACCAACAACTTTCAAACCATCCCACTGCTGATCGTGGCTTCGCTCTGGTATCTGGTGCTGACCACGGTGCTGTCCGTGCTGCAACATTATCTGGAAAAATATTTCGCGAAGAGTGAACAGCGCTCCACTGCGCCCGCCGCTGTTACGCAGGACCAACCGGAAAGGAGCTGTTGATATGGCCTCAGCCTATTCCCCCGTTATGGCCGGACAGTTTGCTGTCGTGGCACGGGGTATCGAAAAGTCCTATGGCAATCTGGCGGTGCTGAACGGCATCGACCTCACCGTTGAGTATGGTCGCGTGTGTTGCATCCTCGGTCCTTCAGGGTCCGGTAAAAGCACCTTTCTACGCTGTATGAACCATCTCGAGCGCATCGATCGTGGTCTGTTGCAGGTGGGGGGCGAGATGGTGGGCTACCGCGAACATCACGGCAAATTGTACGAAATGAAGAAGTCCGAAGTGGCACGCCAGCGTGCCGACATCGGTATGGTGTTCCAGGGCTTCAACCTGTTTCCGCATATGACGGTGCTGGAAAACATCATCGAAGCGCCGATCAACGTGCGACGCATGCGCAAGGCGGAAGCCATCGACCAGGCGATGACGCTGCTGGCAAAAGTAGGCCTGAGCGCCAAAGCCAATGCCTATCCGCGCACCCTTTCCGGTGGGCAGCAGCAACGCGTGGCGATCGCACGCGCTCTGGCGATGAAACCCAAACTGATGCTGTTTGATGAGCCAACCAGCGCCCTCGACCCGGAGCTGGTGGGCGAGGTGCTGAGCGTGATGCGCGAGCTGGCCGCTGAAGGCATGACCATGATTGTGGTGACACACGAACTCGGCTTTGCCCGCGAGGTGTGTGACCAGGTGGTGTTTATGGACAAAGGCGTGGTGATGGAACAAGGCTCGCCGTATGAATTCTTCCAGAACACACAGAATGCGCGTGCCAAAGCCTTTCTTGGCAAAGTTCTCTAACTCTAATCCGCTGGAGCGTTTATGACTTCCTTACCTGAGACTGTTCGTACCCAGGCATTGATCAATGGGCAGTTTGTTGCTGCCGAAAATGGCGCCGTGTTTGATAACTTCAACCCGGCCACCGGCCAGGTGCTGAACCAGATCGCTGCCTGTTCTGCCGGTGATGTGGATAAAGCGGTACAGGCCGCACGCGAGACCTTTCAGGCCGGGGTCTGGAGCCGTCTCGATCCGCGTGAGCGCAAACGTATTCTGCTGAAGTTCGCCAGCTTGCTGGAGCAGCACACCGCGGAACTGGCGCAACTGGACTCCATTGATGCCGGTAAGCCGATTACCGATTGTGAGAACTTCGATATCCCGGACGTGGTGAATAACGTGCGTTGGTATGCCGAGGCCATCGATAAAGTCTTTGGCAAAGTCTCACCAACGGGGGAAGGCAACCTCGGGCTGATTGTGCGTGAGCCCGTTGGGGTGGTCGGCATGGTGCTGCCGTGGAACTTCCCGGCGGCCACTCTCTCATGGAAAATCTCCCCGGCACTGGCGGCAGGAAACTCGATTGTGGTGAAACCGGCCGAGCTGGCATCGCTCTCTACTCTGCGCATTGGTGAACTGGCACTGGAAGCGGGTATCCCGGCGGGTGTGTTTAACGTGGTACCGGGGCTGGGCCATGTCGCGGGCAAGGCGCTCGGGTTGCATCAGGATGTGGATGCGCTGACCTTCACTGGCTCCACGGAAATTGGCCGTCAGTTCCTGCGCTACTCGGCCGACAGCAACCTGAAGAAAGTGGTGCTGGAGTGCGGTGGCAAAAGCCCGCAAATCATCATGCCGGATGTATCAGAGAACCTCGACAGCATCGCCGAAAACCTGGCAAACGCGGCCTTCTGGAATATGGGGCAGAACTGCACCTGCGGCTCACGCATTCTGGTGCATGAATCGATTAAAGATGCCTTTATGGTGGCTTTCACCAAAGCGGCGGCCATCTGGAAAAACGGTCAACCGGGCGATCGCGCCACCAAACTGGGGCCGATGATTGAACCCTCGGCGCTGAAACGCGTGCTGGGTGCCATCGAACAGGCGGTCAGCGAAGGCGGCAAGCTGGCACTGGGAGGCAAGCAGGTGCTGACCGAGTCCGGCGGCTGGTTTGTTGAGGCGACGATCATCGATCAGGTCACCGCAGAAATGACGCTGGCGCAGCAGGAAATCTTTGGCCCGGTGGTGGCTGTCATGACCTTTAGCAGCGAGGAAGAAGCGGTCGCGCTGGCGAATAACTCGGAATATGGCCTGGCGGCAACGGTGTTCGCCAATGATATCAACGTCGCTATCCGCATGGCGCGCCAGATTCAGGCGGGCACTGTGGCAGTGAATGGTTACGGCGAAGGGGATATCACCACGCCCTTTGGCGGCTATAAAACCTCTGGTTTTGGCGGCTACGACAAGGGTATCGAAGCCTTTGATCAATACACCCATGTGAAAACCGTCTGGGTTTCGCTTAGCTGATAAGGTCGTGTCATGAATCTGATGGGAAAAAACTATATCGGCGGCGAACGCAGCAGCCAGCATGCGCCGGAGCTGTGCAGCGTTGATGCCTGGAGCGGTGAGGCGCTGCCGTACCGCTTTAGCCAGGCAAGTCACCAGGAAGCAGAGCAAGCGTGTTTCGCGGCTGAGCGTGCGTTTGCACCTTACCAGGCACTGTCACCTGAACAGCGAGCGGTGTTTCTCGATGCCATCGCCGATGAACTTGATGCGCTGCCGGATGACTTTATCCAGTTGGTGATGCGGGAAACCGCGCTGCCGGAAGGGCGTATCCGCGGGGAACGCGCACGCACCAGCGGCCAGATGCGTTTGTTTGCCAGCGTGCTGCGGCGGGGCGATTATCTCGGCGTACGTATCGACACGGCATTGCCCGATCGCCAGCCGCTGGCAAGGCCGGATCTGCGCCAGCTTAAGGTCGGTGTCGGCCCGGTGGCGGTGTTTGGTGCCAGCAACTTCCCGCTGGCCTTCTCCACCGCCGGAGGCGATACCGCTGCCGCGCTGGCCGCCGGTTGTCCGGTGGTGGTGAAGGCGCACAGTGGCCATATGGCGACGGCGGAGTGCGTGGCGGATGCCATCATCCGCGCGGCAGAGAAGACCGCGATGCCGGCAGGTGTGTTTAACATGATTTATGGCGGCAGCATCGGTCAGGTGCTGGCACGTCACCCGGCAATCCAGGCGGTGGGTTTTACCGGTTCGCTGAAAGGTGGCCGGGCGTTATGCGATATTGCCGCCGCCCGTCCACAGCCGATTCCGGTGTTTGCCGAGATGAGCAGCATCAACCCGATGATCCTGCTGCCCGGCGCACTGGCGGTGCGCAGCGAACGAATCGCACGCGAACTGACCGATTCTGTCGTCGCCGGATGCGGCCAGTTCTGCACCAATCCCGGGCTGATTATCGGCATTGCCTCTCCTCAGTTCTCCGCTTTCCTCGCCATGATGGCGGAGAATATTCGCACCAGCCCGGCGCAGACCATGTTGAACCGTGGGGTGTTAAGCAGCTATGAACATGGCCTGTCGCAACTGCATCAACACCACAGCATCCATCATCTGGCCGGTGCGGTGCAACAGGGTAATCAGGCCGTGCCACAACTGTTTGCAGCGGATGCGTCGCTGCTGATTGATGGTGATGAAGTGTTGCAGGAGGAGGTATTTGGTCCGGTGACCATTGCCGTCACCGTACGCGACGAAGCGGAATTAGAGGCGGCGTTGCAGGGAGTACGTGGACAGCTGACCACCACGTTACTGGCCGAACCGCAGGATTTGCAGCAATTCGCTCATCTGGTGCCGCTGTTGCAGCGTAAGGCCGGACGGTTGCTGTTCAACGGTTATCCCACCGGGGTAGAAGTAAGTGATGCGATGGTACATGGCGGGCCGTATCCGGCCACTTCTGACGCACGCGGCACCTCAGTGGGAACGCTGGCCATCGACCGCTTCCTGCGTCCGGTGTGCTATCAGAACTACCCGCCGGAACTGCTGCCGGAGGCACTGAAACCTGATAACCCGCTCAAATTGCTGCGGTTGGTGAATGGGGCTTATAGTCGCGAAGCGGGTTGATAAAGCCCGGCGCCGGGCACTTAAAACGGCGAAAACCCTGATGCGTCATTATCCTCAGGGTTCTCGCCGGTATCAGTCGAGAGATAACTGGGTTATCGCCAGCACCGCGCGTGCCGCTTCTGCGCCTTTCTTCACAAAATGCTTTTCATAAAACTGAATAAATTCGTCGGCGGGTTGGAAATTGTGTGGCGTCAGTGAAACCGAGAACACCGGGACATTGGTGCTTAATTGCACATTCATCAGGCCATCCACGACCGCCTGAGCGACAAAATCATGACGATAAATGCCGCCATCGACCACCAGCGCGGCGCAGACAATGGCGTCATAGTGGCCGGTTTTTGCCAGGCGTTGTGCCAGTAAAGGCATTTCAAACGCACCAGGGACGTCCAGCGCCTTCACCTCGGCAGCGACATTTTGCAGCGTAAGTTCCTGCTGAAAACCTTCCAGCGCCTTACCGACAATCTCTTTATGCCAGCTGGCTTTAATAAAGGCGATATTCAATTTCTTCATAGTGACTCCAGTTTTCCACTGCAATTTCGGTATTTATTGTTTTGACAGGCTAAGAATAGTGCGAATATTTTGTGCCGTGGTGGCGATAATATCGATGGCACCGGTGCGCAGCGCGCCGAGAATCGCCATTGCTTTGGTATTCTCCGAGGCCACGGCGATGACACAGGGGATCTTACGGAGTTCATCAATACTAAGGCCAATCACCCGATCGTTCATCACAGTATCAACTTGTTGTCCCTGCGCATTAAAAAAAGCATAACCCGCGATGTCGCCAGTCACGCCCTGATTAACGCTGGCATCAATGATTTCATGGGGCGAGAACCAGCCCAGCTTCACCATATAACTGTTTTCATTCATATCACCGATGCCTACCAGCGCAATATCGGCTTTGCGTGCGCGATCCAGCGTCTCTTTAATGGTGCCGTTCTGCATAAAGGCATCTTTCAGCGCGCGGTTTTCCACGTAAGCCGGTGCATACAGTGTTTCGCTGGTGCCACCAAACTTTTTTGCCAGACGGCGGCTGATATGGTCTGCATTGATGGCATCACCAGGCCGGTGTGTGCCACCGATCCCGCAGATGAACTGACACTGGCGCATTGGCACCTGGCCGGGATGATCGGCGACTGCCGCCACGTTGCTGCCCTGACCGACGGCAACCACGGTGTTTTCTTTCAGCGACTGCGCCAGATGGGAGGAGACCAGCGCCGCCACCTGACGGCGTTGCTCGTCCGTATCCTGAAGGTCCAGCGCGATCAACGCGCGTTGCAGTTGCGGGAAACGTTCCAGGAGTTGTTGTTCGAGGCGGGTGCTAAATACCGGATGGTAACGCACGTTGATTTCAACGATGCCTTCTTCACGCGCGCGCTTCAGCAGACGGCCTACCTTAATGCGGGAGATACCAAACTTTTGCGCGATCTCTTCCTGAGTGATTTCGTCCTGATAATAGGCAACCGCAATTTCCGTCAGCAGCTCGGCATCCTGAGAGAGCGTGTTTTTATTCATGGGTTAACCTGCCTGACAGCGTGATATCTGAGTGAATCAATATGCGATAGGGGGGAGTTATATCACTGATACGACTCGCTTTACCAGACGGCGGCGCAGCGAGTCGCTATAGGCATCACGTTTAGCGGCGGATCGCGTCGATTTTCAGCATACGGGCGATCACGATATCCAGTTCTTTCTGATCGAAGATCTGTTTCCAGTCAGGTTTCACGATTTTCTCACGTCCGTACTCCATCGCGATCATACAGGCATCAGAGAACGGGTTGGTGGCACGGAACGCCACGGCCAGCGCAATCTGAATATGGCCGTACAGCATCGCTTTGGCGGCTTCTTCTGGCACGCCGCTGTGTTTCACGGTTTCATCCAGCGCTTCTTTCATAAAGGCACCGACCATACAGGCCACGGTTTCCACCAGCGTCGGCTCCAGATAAGCCAGTTGCGTCACCGTTACCCAATGAACCTGCTCAACCGGGCCGTACATCACGCTGATCACTTTGCTCAGTTCAGCTTTTTGCGCGTCGCTGCCGGTTTCATAAGACGCGGCGACATGCTGGACGGCGGCCACACCACCAAAGGCATCGGCGTGTTCTTCCTTGGTGTAACGCGCCAGGAAGACTGAAGGGTGGCAGGGATGGGCCACGGCGTATTCAATGCCGTCGCGTTGTGCAATCAGGTTGGCGTACGCTGCTGCCGGATCGAGAGTCAGCAATACCGCACCTTTTTTCATCTGCGGCACAACGCCTTCAGAGACTTTGCCCAACACAATATCCGGCACCGCCAAAATCACCACGTCACTCAGGGGCACCACCGATGCCGCATCTGACAGCTCACGCCCCTGGGCAGTAACCTGTTCCTGCGCTTTGGCTGAGTTTTCACAGTAAAACACCTGATAGTCGCTTTTCTGGAAATTGGCAGAAATGCGCATGCCCATTTTGCCGCCTGCGCCAATAACGGTGATGGTTTTCAGTGTATTGCTCATGGTTATGACTCCTGATCTTGTTTACTACGTAAGAATTCCACGGTGCGGCGCGTCCATTCGGCTTCGCGCTCACAGGTAAGGGCTGCATCGTCCTGCCACGGCAGCCAGTGTTCGACGATCTGATTAATGTCCCGTTCCGCCGGGCGCACGCTGGCAATCATCCGGTCGTAATCGAGCAGGCCGTCACCCATCGGGCAACCGGCAAAGGTAAAGCCGACCCAACCGTCGCGGCGGGTGAAAGCGAAGTCTTTGATATGCAGATTGCCGACGCGCGCGGCGGTATTGGCAATCACCTGTTCCGGCAACTCCAGCCCGGCTACGCAGTTCGCGGGGTCAAGGCAGACGCACAGCCAGGGGGAGAGAAATTTGTTGATGACCGACATCATTGCGCCGCTGTTGACCTGCTCATAGGTTTCCAGGCACAGCCGCACCTGCTGACGGGCAAAATCCGGCAGCACGGCGGCGATAAGCGTACTGGCTTCTTCCAGTGACGGGCGATGGTCAGCGGTGTAGAACATCGAACGCACCACGCGGGCATCGAGGATTGCGGCCATATGCAGGTAACGGCGCAGATGCGCGGTGCCGAGGCCACGGGTGCCCAGCTCCAGCGTGATGCCCAGCGCATCCGCCTGCTGGCGCAGCGTCTGCAACTGTTCATCTGACCAGCTTTCAATCGCCGGATAATCGCAGATCTGGAAAACTGACACGTTCAGCGCCGCCGTCTGCTCCAGCATCTGGCTGAGCGTGAGTGGCTGAGGGACTTTCGCTGACATGCGCCAGAAAAACGCATAGGTACTGAGTCCGATACGGCTCATTAACGGATCTCCTTTAAAAGCACACTGGCTTCATCAACAATTTGCGCCAGCGCCTGCGGGTCATGAGCAAAACGCCCGAGAAACAGCCCATCTACGCTGCCGTCCAGACGCTGAATCAATCCCGGCCCGGCGCTGCCGCCGTAAATCACCTGTAAGGTAATGCCTTGTGGCGTGGGTAACTGGCGCAGTCCGTCACAGACCGCCCGGATATAGCTGTCCGGTGCGGGCTGCGGCGCGCCAATCGCCCACTGCGGTTCGTAAGCAAACAACAGGCTGCCTTGCAAACCCTGGTGTTCCGCTTCTGCTAATGCTTCTGCCAGTTGCTGCGCACAGAGCGCAATCGCCTGCTCAGGTTGGCCTTGCTGTTCTTCACCGATGCACAGCACCGGGGCCAGACCGTGGCGCAGTGACATCGCCACTTTGGCGGCGATCTGGGTTTTATCTTCATGGAAGTGACGGCGGCGTTCGGCATGACCAATTTCCGCCAGTGAACAGCGCAACTCCTGCAACATGCTGGCGCTGACTTCACCGGTCCATGCGCCATTTGCTGCCTGACATACGTCCTGTGCGCCAAAACGCACCGGGGTATCGGCAAAGATCTCTGCCACTGCCGGGATCGCCGGGAAGGCGGGCAATACAAACAACCCGATGTCGCCTTGTTGAATGGCCGGATGGCGTTGCGCCAGCGCGGCGACTTCCCGACACCATGTCAGCGTTTGCTGATAGCCAAAGTACATTTTCAGGCTGACGCCAAGCCAGACTTTCGGTTGCGCCATCGGTCAGGCTCCCTGCTCGCTGGTGGTTTGCTGTTTCAACAAATCACCCACGGTATTGACCACCATCGCCAGCGAAATGGCCCCGGCATCGGGTGTACCCAGACTTTTCTCGGCCAGCGGGCGTGCACGTCCCATCTTCGGCAGCAGTTGAGCGGTGGCCTGCGCGGCCTGTTCGGCCACCCCGGCTGCCGTCAGCCAGGCATCGGTCAACGACACGCCTTTGGCTACCGCCGCACTCAGGCTGTCGCTGAAGGGGACCAGCACATCCACCATAGTTTTGTCACCCACGCGGGCTTTGCCAAAATGCATAATGCCTTCTTTTGCGTGCCGCACACCGTTGGCGACGCGTCGCGCATCAGGTGCATGCTGATCGCCAATCGCGGTGCCGAGTGCAGTCAGCGCCACGCCCCATAACGCACCGGAGGTGCCACCGGCTTTATCCGCCCAGGCATCCGCTGCGCGACACAACAGGCTGCCCGCTCCGGCACCGCGAGCAGCGACGTCACGCGCTTTCGCCACGGCACCGAGTGAACCACGTTCCATACCAATGCCGTGATCGCCATCGCCTGCGACCGCATCGATATCGCCCAACTGCTGCGCATTGCGTTGCAACATGGCGGTCACCGCTTCCAGTAGTTGCAGCACGCGCTGCGCACTCTCCTGCGATTCGGCGGAAGCGGGCGGCAGCGGTTCTTCCGCGCTTTCCAGACATTCCGCCACGCTGAGCGGCTCGGCGGCAATCACGCTACCTTTGCGATAGGCAGGGGTATTGGCCGGGGCGCGCCAGAAGGTTTCCAGTTCATCATCCAGCCACATCAGCGTCAGGGAAGCCCCGGCCATATTGAAGCTGGTGACAAACTCGCCGACATCCGGCTCCACCACCTGCAATTGTGCCTCGGCCAGCAGTTGTGCCACCCGGCGATACACCACAAACAGTTCTTCGTATTTCACCGAGCCGAGGCCGTTCAGGATTACCGCGACCCGTTGACCGGCGGGTTTCTCGATGCCCGGGGGCAGTTCACCCAGCAGACGATCGACGAAGATCTCCGCAAGCACATCGGCGCGCGGGACATCGTCTTCTTTAATACCGGGTTCGCCGTGGATCCCCATCCCCAGCGCCATCCGTCCTTTTTCTACTTCAAACAACGGATGTTGCGCGCCCGGCAGACTACAGCCGGAAAACGCCACGCCAAATGATCGGGTGCGTTCATTGGCGTGTTGCGCCAGTTTCAACACCGCAGCGAGGTCATAGCCGGCTTCTGCTGCGGCACAGGCGGCTTTGAACACCGTCAGATCCCCCGCCACGCCGCGACGTTTTTCACGTTCGTTGACGCTGGCACTGGAGATATCGTCGGTGACTGCCAGCACTTCGCAGGCAATACCTTCAGCGCGCAGACGTTCACAGGCCTGGCCGAAATGCAGCACATCACCGGCATAGTTACCGAACATCAGCAGCACGCCTGCGCCGTTATGGGCAGCGCGCGCTACGTTGTAGATTTGCTGCGCCGATGGGGAGGCGAACAGGTTGCCCATCGCCGCACCGTGTGCCAGACCTTGTCCAACCAACCCGGCGAAGGCCGGGTAGTGACCGGAACCGCCTCCCACCACCACCGCGACGGTATCAGCCTGGCTGCGGGTGCTGCGTACCACGCCGCCCGGTACCTGACGCACTTTGTCAGCGTTTGCCGCGACAAATCCTTCTATCAGTTCTGCGGCAAAGGCCGAAGGTTGGTTAAACAGGTACGTCATTATTGTTGCTCCTGTGCGAGAGAAGTTGGCTGATGCAGAGGTTGTGGACGGCGGCGGTTAAGCAGCAACATCAGGACGGCTGACAGCAACATGAATCCTCCTACCACAAACATCGGCAGGGCATAGCTTTGGGTCGCGTCGTGCAGCGCGCCGGTGATATAGCCGGCAGAGAAACCGGCCACGTTGCCCAGGGTATTGATCAGGGCGATGGCGGCGGCGGCTGAGGCACCGGTCAGGAATTGCGTCGGTAAGGTCCAGAAATTAGGTAAGGCCGCAAAAATCGAGCTGGCGGTGATGGCGATCACCAGAATGGTGGTCAGTGGCGAATCCATGTAAAGCGCCAGCGGTACGCTGATGCCGCCCGCCATCGCCGGAATCGCGATGTGCCAGGTTTTGCAGCCACGACGGGTAGCATCCTTTGACCAGAAGAACATCACTACGGCGGCAATCAGATAGGGCACGCCAGTAATCAGCCCTTTCTGCATTACGTTAAAGGTGGTGCCAAACTGCTGCTGGAAGCCCGCGATAATGGTAGGCAGGAAGAATGCCAGCGCATACAGACCATAGATAAAGCCGAAGTAGATCAGACACAGCATCCAGACGCGGCCATTGCCCATTACCGAACGTACGCTGTGGTGAGCTTTGTGTTGTTTCTGCTGATGCTCGGCGTCCAGTTCGCGGGTCAGCCAATCTTTCTCCTCAGCATTGAGCCATTTGGCCTGACGCGGGGAATCCACCAGCCAGAACAACGCCGCGATACCAATCAGAATCGCCGGAATCGAGACACCCATAAACATTACGCGCCAGCCTTCCAGACCGAACAAACCGTGTTGCTCAATCAGGCCAGCGGCCATCGGCGCGCCAAACACCACCGTCAGCGGCTGGGCGAGGTAGAACAGCGACAGGATCTTGCTGCGGTGGCGTGCCGGTACCCACATGCTCAGATAAAGAATTGCGCCGGGGAAGAAGCCCGCTTCGGCAATACCCAGCAGCAGACGCAGGGTGTACAAGCCTTCTACGCTGCTGACCCAGGTGAACAGCAACGACACAATTCCCCAGCTGATCATGATGCGAGCCAGCCAACGGCGTGCGCCGAAGCGATGCAGCGCCAGGTTGCTTGGCACTTCCAGCAGGATATAACCGATAAAAAACACGCCAGAGGCCAGGCCAAACTGCAACGCGGTGAGGCCCAGATCCTGGGTCATACCATTCGGACCGGCAAAGGAGATGGCGGTGCGATCAAGGAAGTTGATAAAGAACATCAGCGCGACGAACGGCACCAGGCGCCAGGATATTTTGCGGATAGCGGATTGCTCCACCGCCGCCAGATTTGGCTGACTCATAACGCACCTCCATGACGTGCGTGGTTGAACTTGATAAGTGGTGTTGGCCAGACGCAAACGGCGCGATGGCGGCAGGTGATACAGGGCTGATTACACATATTCGAGTCCTTCAAGGGTCTTCTTGTGCTTTGGTATCTGTAGCGAACAAATGAACATTACACGGATAAATGAGCGGCTCTCAAGCGCCATTTTTGAAAATTGTGAGACGGCTCATATGTTATGAAACTGATCAATAATTCGGAGTTTGTGGCGTAAAAAAGCGCTGCGCCTTGTTTTGTGCGGCTCTTGTGGCGGGTGTCTGGCAATGTTTCAGCAACAAAACAAAAGAACTCATATTGAACATATGAACGATATTGTGGCAGGCTGTAGGCGAAGAAGAGTTGATCGCCTGTGTTGCACACAGGCATGAGCGCATAACCTGCTGGAGAAGATGTATGAAAACCATTGCCATTGGTGCCGATGACGCGGCTATCGATTTGAAAAACCTGATTAAACGCTATCTGGAAGAGAAGCAGTACGATGTCCAGGATTACAGCAACGACGCGCAGAATGATCGTCCGATGTATCCGGATGTCGCGTTTGCGCTGGCAACCGCCATCCAGCAGGGCGAGCATGATCGTGGCATTCTGCTGTGCGGCACCGGCATTGGGGTGGCGATTGTGGCGAACAAAGTCGCTGGCGTGCGCGCGGCGCAATGCCATGACACCTTCTCAGCGGAACGCGCACGCAAAAGTAACAACGCGCAAATCATGACGATGGGATCCCGCGTGATTGGACCGGAGCTGGCAAAGAATATCGTTAATGCCTGGTTGGCGTCGGAGTTTGAAGGCGGTGGTTCAACCGCGAAAGTCGAAAAAATTGGCTACTACGAACAGGTGTGTCAGGCGAAGTAACTATGGGCGGCGTGCCGATGAGCGAGTTGCAGAACT
>NZ_ASZC01000036.1 GCF_000468095.1 Pantoea sp. AS-PWVM4 | reverse complement strand
CCAGAGGCTAATCGCGAAGGGCAAAGCCAGCAAGGCTGCGCTTGGAGCGGTGATGCGCAAGCTGGTTCATCAGTGCTTCGGGGTGCTGAAAACGCGGATGAAGTGGGATGAAGTGGGATGAAAATTACGCAGCTACCGCTTGACGTTCAAGACGGTAGCTACAACTCCCCTGCGAAGTTTTTGTGACAAACCTCTAAAAAATTAAAGTAAAAACATTAACATCCGATAACCCATAGCGCTTGCGCGTGCGGGTCAAGGCTTCCCCCGCCGCAGTAAGTAAGCAATTTTCGCTTAAAAAACATCAACCTGATGCAGATGTTCCATCTGCTTTTCTATCTTGCAAACCAAACTTTTTGGCATCACGGGGAGAAACCTATGTTGAGCTTTAAGAACCTGAAGGTCGGTGTCCGGCTGGGCATCGCCTTTGGCCTGGTCGTGGCGTTGCTGGTCGTGGTGGGGATCACCTCTATCACCAAAATCAGCAATATTAAAAACGGCATCACCTCGATCGTGGAAGATCGCTATGTAAAAGTACGACTGGCCTATGATGTGCGTGATGGTGTGAACGATCAGATCAAATACCTGCGCGGCATCGTGATTGATACCACTCGCCCGGAAAATAACGTCAAACGCTTCCAGCAGTTGGCCGAGGCAACTGACCGTACCAACAGCGCGATGAAAAAGATCGAAGCCATCCAGACCACGGCTGTGGGTAAAAAGAAGATTGCTGGTCTGCTGGATGCCAGCCATCTGTTTGAACAACAGAAAGACCAACTGGTTGCGCTGGTTAAATCGGGCGATCTGGAAGCCTCCAGCACCTTTGTGCTGAAAAAGATTACCGACACACAAAACACCTTTCTGGATAGCGCCAATGCTTTTGCCGCTTCTCAGTCCGAGCAGTTACAGAATGAAGGTATTAACATCATTGCCGATGGTTCCACCGCCATCATGGTAACGCTGGTGTTCTCCGCCGTGGCGATTGTGGCCTCCATTATCCTCGGCTTCCTGCTGACCCGTTCGATTGTGCGCCCGCTGAATGAAGCAGTGGAGATTGCCGGGAAAGTGGCAGCAGGCGATCTCAGCACCCATATCGAAGTCAAAAGCACCGATGAAACAGGCGTGCTGATGCGTGCGCTGCAAAGCATGAACGACAACCTGCTGACCATCGTTTCGGATGTGCGCGCCGGTTCCGACACCATCGCCGTGGCATCAAATCAGATTTCCAGCGGCAACCTTGACCTCTCTTCACGTACCGAGCAGCAGGCCAGCTCACTGGAGGAGACCGCTTCTGCCATGGAGCAGATGACCTCCACCGTGAAGCACAATGCCGAAAACGCGCGCGAAGCCAATAAACTGGTCGCCAACACCTCTGATGTGGCGAAAGAAGGTGGCGTGGTGATGGAACAGGTGATTGAGAAGATGGAAGCCATTGCGCTCTCCTCGAAGAAGATCGTCGATATTATCAGCGTCATTGACTCTATCGCCTTCCAGACCAACATCCTGTCGCTTAATGCGGCGGTGGAAGCGGCGCGTGCCGGTGAACAGGGACGCGGCTTTGCCGTGGTGGCCAGCGAAGTGCGTAACCTCGCACAACGTTCAGCTTCCGCAGCCAAAGAGATCAAAGTGTTGATTGAAGATTCTGTCGCGAAAGTGGATGAAGGGAGCCGCCTGGTCTCTCATGCCGGTTCAACCATTGGTGAAGTGGTGAACAGCGTGAAGAGCGTGGCGGATATCATGAGTGAAATCACCATCGCCAGCAGCGAGCAGAGTAGCGGTATCAGCGAGATCAATCTGGCGATTACCCAGATGGAAGCGGTGACGCAGCAGAACGCCGCACTGGTGCAGGAAGCCTCGGCAGCCTCACAGGCCTTGCAGGAACAGGCCGAGCGTCTGGCGCAGTCGATGAGCGTGTTTAAGACCGGTCGAAGCATGGAACTGAGCGTGGTGTAACCACGCCGTTCAACCGTGGCGGCGCGATGAATCGCGCCGTTACGGATTTGGGTTTAATTCGCCAGCGAATAGAAAATCGAAGAGATTGCCAGCAGCCCGACAATCACCACAAATCCATTGCTGATTTTGCCGCTGTACTTGCGCATCGCCGGAACTTTCTGGATGGCATACATCGGCATCAGGAACAACAGCATAGCAATCACTGGCCCGCCAAGCGTCTCAATCATCCCCAGAATACTCGGATTCATTGTCGCCACCAGCCAGGTGGTCAGCAGCATAAACAGCGACGTCATTCGGTTCAGACGTTGTGGCGCAACGCTCTTGCCACGGCTGCGCAGTGACTTAATCACCAGGCCGTTAAAACCTTCACGCGCACCAAGATAGTGACCGAGGAACGATTTGGTGATCGCCACCATCGCCACAATCGGTCCCAGCCAGGCGATCATCGGCACATTAAAGTGGTTCGCCAGATAAGACAGGATGGTGATGTTCTGCGCTTTGGCCGCATCAAGGTCGGCGGGTGACAGGCTCAGTACGCAGCTAAAGACAAAGAACATTACTGTCAGCACCATCATCAAATGCGCACTGGCGAGGATACGTGAGCACTTTTGCTCCGCCGCAGCGCCATACTCTTCACGCTTCGCCACCGCGAATGAAGAGATGATCGGAGAATGGTTGAAGGAAAACACCATCACCGGGATGGCTAACCACAGCGTCATCCAGATATTGCTGTCGCCACTGCTTTGGCCGGATGACAATGTCTCCAGCGCAGCACCATGCCAGTGTGGCACCAGATAGCAGGCCAGCAACATCAGCACCGCAACAAACGGGAACACCAGCACGCTCATCGCTTTAACGATCATCTGCTCGCCAAACCGCACCACGGTCATCATGCCGACAATCAAAATCAGCGACAGCACCGCACGCGGTGGCGATACCAGGCCCAGCTGATGCACGATGAAGCTGTCAACGGTGTTGGTAATCGCCACGCTGTACATCAACAGAATGGGATAGATAGCAAAAAAGTAGAGCAGCGTGATGATCTTACCGGCACCTGCGCCAAAATGTTCTTCCACCACCTCGGTAATATCTTCGCCAGGTTTTTTCCCGGAGAGAACAAAGCGCGTCAGGGCACGATGGGCATAAAACGTCATCGGGAAGGCGAGAACGGCCATGATAATCAACGGAATCAAACCACCTGCCCCGGCATTGATGGGCAGAAACAGCACGCCTGCGCCAATTGCCGTGCCATACAGCCCCAGCATCCACACGGTGTCACTTTTACGCCAGCCCTTTGCGGGCGCCTCAACGGCACCTAATGTGCCGGTTTGCGAGGTTTCCATCTGTCTCTCCAGAATTACTCTTAATCAAAAGCACAGCCGCCAGGGCTGCGAATTATGACGCGGTTGGCGCGACGTGATCATGCTAACCGTTTTTTATCGGCGCGCATGACTTAAACGCAAAAATCAGTGCATAAAGTCAGCACTTGCGTACGATGTGATGCATTTATCATCTAAAAATGCACGATATGCGCACGCAACCGTTTGCCTGGGCGCTATTTGACCTGAGACGCAGAGAGAGTGCAAGGGAGAACTCGTAGCGGCGCGATTTATCGCGCCGCTACTGTGAGGGACAGTGATGGTCAGAATGCGCGCATTCTGTAGAGGGCATAAAGAAAATAATACGCTGTGATAGTATTCAAATTCATAATCATATATTTCATCTTCTCATTTTTATTCAACAGAATAAAAATGCCTTTGGAATATTTCCCCCGCTTAATTTCATTAATCTCCTGAGCAATATCGCCCGGTGTAAAAGATGAATGATACATGGCTGTGACAATTTGCATATCCAGCGCCAGAACGCGTTTAGAAATACCCTTAAGAAAGTAATCGAGATCGCTTTCCTTATATTTTTCCACAATTCCATCATACAACACCGTCAGTGATGTTTTTCTCACCTTCAACTCATTGTAATTGGACTTGCGTTTGGAGAGTGAGCCTTCAATATCTTCATAATGATAGGCGCTACCCGGCATCACCAAAAAGTTACTGACGCAGCTAAAACATTTAAGGTTGAATAATAAATCCTCGCTCATTGAGATACCTTCAATAAAGCGTAACCCCATCTCTTCAACCATTTTTCGGCGATAACATTTGTTATGCAAATAACCAATATTGTCGCTCATCTCCAGCTCTCCGAGCACGAAAGGAATATCTTCCAGCTCAAAAAAACCCGCATGAGAAACCTTGCCTACACGATCATCATTCAGGTTTCCCACCATCAGATCAATCGTTTGGGCTGGCCAGGCTGCAAGATTCTGCTTAAACACCATAAGAAAGTTAGTCTCGACCCAATCATCCGCATCCAGAAATAATACATATTCTCCACAGGATAATTGCAAGGCGTTATTTCTCGCCGCACTGACGCCTGCATTTGCCTGGTGAAGAATGGTGACTTGCGGCCAGGAGAGAAACTCTTCAAGTATTCGTGGGGTTAAATCACTACTCCCATCATTAACCACGACAACTTCATAATTTCTGTAGGTTTGATTAAGCACACTCAGAATTGTTCGCTTAATGGTTTTTTGTGCGTTAAAGGCTGGGATGATAACACTAAATAATGGCTTTTCATTCATGATAAACTCTCTTTACTGTCTGAGGTTTTGATATTGTTAAATAACAGCCATAGTTTCCTGGGGTTGATAAAAATGAGATGAATACGCATGACCGGTTGCGCAGAAAAGAAATAATTAAGCAGCGTAAAAGACAAAAACTCGGTCAATACCACACTAATTGCGGCACCGGTCAGACCGAAATGCGGCACCAAAAGGAGCGATGACGCAAGACAGATTAATAAAACAGCGAAGGTTTTTTTCACCAAATAACGATAACCGTTGTACTTAATAATGAAGCGGTCCATTACGCTACTTAACACCGCGCACATCGCGCCAAAACTGAGGAGCACCGTTGGCGCGATAGCATCCAGCCAGGCCGCGCCGTAAAAGTCACGAATAAACCAGCCCGAGAGCAACCAAATAGAAAAAATCACGCCAGCGGAAACACCAATCACCAACAAATGCAGCTTCTGGGCTTTCACAATGGCCTGTTCAGGATCGCGCTCGGCAAAGAATGAGGGATAAAACGATGCCAGCAAGGCGCTGGGCAAAAACACCCAAGCCGTGGATAACGTCAGTGCAACCGAGAATATACCCGCCTCTTTCACCCCAAGAAAATAAGAGACGCTGACCTGATTAACTCGGGTATACAGCGCAACGGCAATCACAGATAAAATCAGTGAGAATCCCGATGCCACCATATAACGTGAATATTTTTTGAACTGCCGAATGGCGGGTATCGACCTCTGTTGTTCCGCCAGCAAAAACCAGCCCGTCTTCAACACAAACGGAATCAGCGTGGCCAATACGATAGGAATCGCCAGATATTTGGGATCGAGAGTAAAGTACGAAATAAAGAAACGCACCGTCAGGCTGATAACCAGGCCAATAAGATTGGCAATAACATTCCGCCGCGCATGCAGCATCGCTTCGTTATAGACATTCACCAGGTCGATAGCGGAAAACAGACAGGCAAATGCGGCGGCACCAATAAACACCAGTGCATCTGAGCTCAGTTCTTCCTGCATCACCAGAAATCCCACCAGCGACAATAGCGCGTACAACACCAGCACCAGGAAAAAGGTCGAGATCATCAATCTGATGCCGGAATAGCGCTTCTGTGAGATGCGTTTCAACAGAATCACATCGCTGCCCATCTGGGCGATGGTTTGCACAAACTGAAACACCAGCATGGAGAGGGAGATAATGCCGAAGGTGGTTGGACCGACGTATTTCGCCACATAGGAGGTAACGAAAATCAGACCCAACACCGCGATCAGCTTCTCAGCAATCATCCATAATGAGTTTTTTAATTTATCTTTCACAACGTCACCCCAAAGGGAATTATTTCCGCACCCACTTGCGCAGACGCGACACCAGACGAGGGCTGAGGAAGAAAAACGTGAAGTACAGACTCCAGGCGTTGATCATCAACCCCGAGGAGAGATAGGATTTAAACGATTGCCGATAAAGCGCAATATATTCATCGATAAAGTCGCGACTGAACTCCTCACTATTAAGTGCTTTGTAGATATAGGAGGAAGTGACTTTCAGATAGAGATGGTAATAACAGCGATGATGCTGCGCTGACAAAAACGCTTTCATGTTGCTAAACGAACGGGCAAACGAAAAATGTTTTTCCTTTAATGACGATCGGGTCGCCGAGTGGGTAGATTTAACGTAGTGATAAACCACTTTATCGGAGAACACCACCTGACGATGTTGTTGCAGCCAGAGATAGTTCATCACAAACAGCAGGTCTTCGAAGTTATAAATCTCCTCATTGAAACGCAGATGATGTTGGCGAATAACATCACCGCGAAATATCTTGTCGCAAATGCCGTGTCGTGGATTGAAATAGAGCAATTCATTAATCGCGGCTGACACCGCCATCGGTCTGGCGTGATCCGATGCCACCGGAAAATCCAACGCTTGTCCCTGTGGCGTAAAGTGCTGCGACTGACCAACGGCCATACAAACATTTTGCTGCATCAGACACAGCCAGGTCGAAAATGCCGTGGAGGGCAGAAAATCGTCGGCATCCAGAAAGCAAAGAAATTTGCCGCGCGACGCGCGAATACCATGATTACGTGCCGACGAGACGCCACCATTCACTTTGTCGATGATGTGAAAGTGTGGATAGTGCGCGTAATTTTGCAGCAACGACAGCGAGTGATCTGTCGAGCCATCGTTAATAAAAATCACTTCAAAGCGAGATTCATCCTGCTGGATCAGGCTATCAATGCATCTCTCCAGATAGGCTGCGGCGTTATATACCGGCACGATGACGCTCAATAACACGTCGTTGACAGGATTTAGCATGTGACCTCTGAAACATTAAACCGATTAGCCAGTAATGTTACTTCCGCATGATACTTATATTCACCTTATAATTTATTTCGGAGTTTCCTCAGGTAAAAACACCAGAAATCAAAGAGGGCCGGATGATTGAGGCTATTAAGAATTACGCCATATAAACAGGACAATTTAAATATCGATAGATGGCAAGAAAAATACAAGCTACCGCCCCTGGCTTACCGTCACCAGTTAAATAATTGGGGTTAACTCTTTTTTTTGGCAAAAGTCACCAGGCTGAACTCTGCTGAGTCCAGTTAAATTTCAGCCACTTAAATTGTCATACCCGGGTGAAAAGGTGCATCTAAAAATGGGCCTTCCCATCACGGGCATCTACATTAATGATCTTGCTGTATGTCCTGCATTTTTATTACCGGGAGCGTCACAGGCCCGGCGAAAAATGCAAGGGGCGTTAATTCAGTACGGTCATCGCGAGCGCACTGCAACAGGCCATAAGCCAAAAAATTGCGATCTGATTCAAAACTCCGTCCAATAATCTTACCGGGCAGGGTTATAAGGTCAATGTCAGCTATATCAAACCGGAATTTCCGTATCAGCCATCATCCCGTAATGGTGCCAAATAGATTAGCCAGCATGAATTAAGAATTGATGCATTGATTAGCGCAGGTCGTCGAAATACCAGGAATAAAGTGAAGGCAATGTAAGGTGATGTACCAAAATATTTCTGCGGTATTTTTTCCACCGTAACATTTATTCCACGCTCACTCCTGGTGGTTATACACGCGCGTCCTTCAACTGGGGGGTTAATGCGACGCAGCGACATGCTCAGGAACGATGAATTCCACCGTTTTGCTGTCCAGCGGTTTATGCGTGGGATCGGCAAGAATAATGGTCACTTTATGCTTGCCTGCGGGCAGCCCTACCAGGATCACCGGTTCCCCACTGGCGTCAGCCCAATGCCAGGAATTGCCGTCAACAACGACGTGGATATGACCGATACGTGGCGTGACCTTTAACGCCTCTGGCCCAAATACCGGTTCGATACGCAGGTTTTCCGCCCGATATTGAATAAATACCGCGCCCTTACGCAGCGGCCCGGCCAGCGGCGCATCAACGATAAGCCTCGCTGGTGGCTGTGGTTTTTCCAGCGGCGCGACGGCGGCAGGCCCCAGGACGTCGCCCGCACTAAGGCCGCCCAGCTCGGCGGCCCATGCGCAGGTGGCGGATGAGAACAATATCGGGGAAATAAGGATCAGTTTACGCAGCATGATGGTGGCTCCTGTGGGTAAGTAAATAACAACAGACACAGAAGACCACGCTGATGTATCGGCTTTATTTGGGCGATGCCGCGTTATGTATTGCTCTGTAACACCCGCCGCGTCAGATACAGAGAGAAACCAAAAAAGATGATTATGCGAGTGCAGCCAGCACCCAGGCGACGGCCAGCAAATCGGCACTGCCGCCAGGACTTAAACGCCGCGCCATCAACGCCTGATCCATCTGGCGCAGCGCGGCGTTATCCCAACCGGTTGCCAACAGCATCGCGGCATACCGCTGGACATAGCGCAGCCCTGCCTCGCCCCCACGCGACACCAGATTGCTGTCTGGGTTTGATGCCATCAGGCGCAGCAAAGCATGTTGTAACTGCCGCTCGCCCTGCTCCAGATGCCAGAATGGCAGCACCCTATTGCGTACCGTGGCGAAGCCACTTTCCACCTCACCACGCGCGCCCGTCAGGCCATAGTCACGAAACTGCTGCTCCCCGGCAGTACAACAGGTTTTGCGGTTAACCAGTTCACGCGCTACCAGGCCTCGACATATCTCACTCACCTGACGGCACAAGGCGTCAGCACTCACCCTGCGCCCCTGCCCCTGCAAACGCCCGGCAGCAAAGCACAGCAATCCCAGGGAGAAAATGCCGCCTTTGTGGGTATTCACCCCACTGGTGGCAGTGAACATCGCCTGCTCGCAAGCAATACCCGCCGGACGTAATAAACGCAGCTGTTCTGCGGCGGGATGGTGCGCATGCTCAAACCCGATGTTGGCAAAAACCGTCAGCCAGGGGGTGATGGCCGTAATGCTGGTTAACAGCAAGGCATGATCCATATCCTGATGCGAACCGTTATTAGCCCGATCCACCAGCCCCGGTTTCGGCGTTAAATCCAGTTCCAGACGCAACGCCAGTGCCGCAAGGCCGGGCACGTCGGGTTCTGTGGCGTTAATCGCGAGCAAACCAGCCATCAATCATGTTCTCCACACGCGCTACCACCTCCTCAAGCGGATGGCGGCGCGAACGCGCGCAACCATGCGCCGGTTGATCGCAGACCAGACAACGACGGGTGTGCAAATCCAGTGAATGTCGTCCAATCTGCCCCAGCTGCGGGCAAAACACGTCAAAATCCCACAACCTGCCGAGCGGGAAGGTTTGTTCCAGTTCGACGCACTGCGCTTTGATTTCCACTGCCGGATGTTCCACGCACCACAGCGCTTCCGGTCCGGTTTCCAGCCACAACACCTGGTGGGCCAGCACCGGCCAGCGATGCTGCCACAGCAGTTGGTCGCAGGCCTGCACAGCCCCCCCCATAGTGTTGCGATAACGGATGCTGTCTTTCACCGCTCCCGGTGTCACCAGCGTCAGCGAAATGATCGGTTGTTGATAGCGAGTGAGCCAGTCAGCCTGACGCGCCGCGCGAGCCTCTTTCGCCGCCAGCAGCGCTGTCAGACTGACGCCCGCTTGCACGGGCGTCATCATGGTCATAGTTCTTCCTCTTTAACCTGCCGAACAACGTCAATCACGCTGCCATCGCGATAGCGGATCACCCCGACAATGCGGTCGGTAAAGGCGATCGGTTTGGGTTCACCGGTCAGCGAAACCGCACGCTGATAGAGCGCCTCGATATCGACCACTTTCAACCCGGCGGCCAGCAAGCGCTCGCGAATTTCCGGGCGCGCCGGATTCACCGCGATACCGTGGTCGGTCACCAGCACATCAATACTCTCGCCGGGCGTCAGTCGGGTGGTGACGCGTTTAACCACGGTGGGAATGCGACTGCGCAGCAGTGGCGCGACCACAATCGTCAGATTGGCGGCGGCGGCAACGTCGCAGTGACCACCAGAGGCACCGCGCATCACGCCATCGGAGCCGGTAATCACGTTCACGTTGAATTCAACGTCAATTTCCAGTGCGCTCAGGATCACCACATCAAGTTGATCGCAACTGGCCGCTTTGCCGCCGGGATTGGCATACACGTCGGTGGAGATCTCCACATGATTCGGGTTGCGATGCAGTGAGGCCGCCGCTTCACTGTCAAAGCATTGGGTATCGAGTAATTTTTCGATCAACCCCTTTTCGTGCAGATCGACCAGGCCCCCGGTGATACCACCAAGAGCAAAACGCGCTTTGACGCCGTGGCGCGCCATTTTTTCTTCCATAAAACGGGTGGCCGCCGTGGCCGCTGCGCCCGAACCGGTCTGCATCGAAAAGCCTGGGCGGAAATAGCCCGAGTGTTCAATCACATCGGCGGCGTAGCGGGCAATCATCAGCTCACGCGGGTTGCTGGTGACGCGTGCCGCCCCAACGCTGATTTTCGCCGGATCACCCACACTGGCGACCTGAACGATCAAATCCACCTGATCCTGGCCGAGGCTGGCGGGCATATTGGGAAACGGCACCAGCTCCTCGGTCAGCAGCACCACCTTTTTGGCGAAACGGGCATCAACCATTGCATAACCGAGCGACCCACACGCGGAACGGCCTTGCGTACCATTGGCGTTGCCAAACTCATCGCTGCACGGTACGCCGAGGAAAGCGACATCAATGTTCAGTTCGCCATCCTGTAATAGCTTGACCCGACCACCGTGGGAATGGATCTGCACCGGTTCTTTCATCAGCCCATGTGAAATTGCTTCCGCCAGTTTGCCGCGCATCCCGGAGGTGTAGATACGCGTGATCACTCCGCTTCGAATATGCTCGATCAGTGCATCGTTGCAGGTCATCAGCGAACTGGAAGCCAGCGTCAGATTTTTAAATCCGAGCCGTGCCAGCGCCGCCACCACATTGTTGATAACCTGATCGCCTTCGCGAAATGCGTGGTGGAAGGAGATGGTCATACCATCCTGTAAGCCGCTACGCGCGATGGCATCATCCAGCGAGGCACACAATTTACGGGTGTGTTTGGCATGGATATCTGCCAGCCACGGCGTGGTGTGATGGGCGCTTTCAAAAGGTTTTAACTCACGCAGATGCGGGAAATTAACGTGAAGAAGTTCTGTTTGATTCATGATTTTTTCCTTAACGCCGCACGCCGGATGCCGCCGCACGTTCCAGCACCATCAGCGCGTGATTGATAATCGGGGCATCGATCATTTTGCCGTTAAGCGACACCACGCCGAGGCCATTACGTTCACCCTCTTCTGCTGCTTCGATCACGCGTTGCGCGTGATCCACTTCCTGCTGAGTGGGTGCATAGGCGTTATGCAGCAGATCAATCTGGCGCGGGTTGATTAACGATTTGCCGTTAAAACCCATTTTGCGGATCAGCTCGACTTCACGCAGAAAACCGGCTTCATCGTTCACGTCTGACCACACCACGTCAAAAGCATCGATACCGGCAGCGCGGGCGGCGTGCAGCACGGCACAACGGGCATAGAACAACTCGGTGCCATCACCACGTTCGGTTTGCATATCCATCACATAATCGAAAGCCGCCAACGCAATGCCGATCAGCCGCTGGGAGCTGCGCGCGATCGCCACGGCGTTGATTACGCCAATCGCGGATTCAATCGCCGCCATCACTCGCGTAGATCCCACTTCACGACCACAAGCTAACTCGATCCGTTCGAGGTGACGCTCCAGTTCGTAGATATCTTCCGGGGTATCGGTTTTCGGCAAGCGCACCACATCAACACCCGCACGCACCACCGCCTCCAGATCCGGCAAACCAAACGGCGTGTTCAATGGGTTAATGCGTACCACGGTTTCAATGTCCTGATACATCGGGTGCTGCAATGCATGGAACACCAGCAAACGCGCGGTATCTTTTTCCCGGAGTGCGACCGCGTCTTCCAGATCGAACATGATCGAATCAGGCCGATAGATAAAGGCGGTGGAGAGCATGGCCGCATTGGCCCCTGGCAAGAACAGCATGCTTCGGCGTAGTTTCCTCATAGCAGTTTTCCCCAATCGATCTCCGCGTCTGGTGCGGCGCGCAGTATGGCGCTTTGCAAACGAGCGCGGATCACACAATCCAGCGCGCCTTTGTCTTCGATAATGATCAAGCCCTGATGGACCTGCATATCACGCAGTGTGCTGTGCACCACCTGGCGGATCTGATCGCCGAACTGCTTGATCACCTCGCTATGAATCACCACTTCCAACCCGTCTCCGGCGGGGGCGATTTTTACCATCAGGTCGCTGGACTCCAGGGTTCCCGCCAGCGCCTCCCTCACAATTTTCATATTTCTATTCCTGATTTTTAAGCAACTTCTGCGCTGTAATGGGATGTCAGATGCGCAAAAGTGGTATCCGGTACGATTTCCCGAATGCGGGAAAACTGGTGTGTTTTTAATAAGCGCCGCACTTCTGAAGCCGAGATGGCATGGCCTGCGGCTTTGATACGCGGGATTTCCACCACCTCCACCGCGCCCGCCAGCAGCTGATGCATGCTGTGGTTGTACTGGCGGGTGATGTCGCAAAACGGTTCGCTGCCGATAAAGCGATGGGTAATACCTAACGCCGGGGCGATATGGTTGCGGAACAGCAGCAGGTCGATCTCACTCCACGCCTGCTGGACCTTGCCGGTTTCTTTCAGGAAATAGGCCGGAAAGGTGGCGCGCGAGATGATGTACTGAGAACCTTCATGCAAGGTGATATTGGGCAGATGGGCGACGCCGCTCTGCACCATTTTCCAGCGTGCGCTATAGGGGAAGAACGAAGCGTCTTCACTGACCACAAACAGGTGCAGCCAGTCACAACGTGCTGCCGCCTGCTCGACCAGATAACGATGCCCCAGCGTAAAAGGGTTGGCGTTCATCACAATCGCGCCAATACGTTGCCCGGCGACACGGCTGGCCTGCAATGAACGACAGTAGCGCTGAATACCTGAAGGGGTGTTTTCCAGCAGAATGGCGTTCTCTCCACTCTGTACCACCGGCCAGAACCCGTTACGCTGGAACCGTTCCCGGTTGCAGGGGCGCGTGCACAGGAACAAGTGAAAATGTCCACGCGCCAGCGCCAGGTGTTCCACTTCAGCCAGCAACTGTGCGCTGAGATTTTCACCGCGCCACTGCTCATCAATGGCGACACATTTGATAACGTTAGCGGCGAGGCCAGCGCAGCCCACCAGCCGATCGTTCGACCAGGCTTCAACAAAGGTGGTGATGTCGCTGTCCATGCCTAATCCGCTATCCGCCAGCAGCGCACGGATAGTCTCGCGCCGCCGGGTATTACCGCTGACTTCCGCAATGCGGAAGTCGATGGGGGGTCGTGGTTGCATAATCTCGCCTGCGCCTCAGTGCGTCGCCGTCAGCGCGTGAGCTGGCGCATCGATAATCACATTGCTGAGATGGCCGATGTTTTCAATCTCCACTTCAATGCGATCGCCTGCCTGCATAAACAGCGGTGGATTGCGTTTCTTACCCACGCCGCCCGGCGAGCCGGTAATGATGACGTCTCCGGCATGCAGGCTGGTGAAGGTGCTGATGTACTCAATGAGTTCGGCGACTTTATGGATCATGCTGGCGGTGTTGTCATCCTGCACCATGCGGCCATTCAACCAGGTGCGAATCGCCAGCCGATGCGGGTCCGGGATTTCATCGGCGGTGGTCATCCACGGGCCAAATGCGCCGGTCTGCCGCCAGTTTTTTCCGGCGGTAAACCAGGTGTGCTGCCAGTCACGCGCGGAGCCGTCCATATAACAGCTGTAGCCCGCCACATGATTCAGCGCGTCCTCGCGTGCGATATCCTCGCCGCTTTGCCCGATGATCACCGCCAGCTCACCTTCATAATCAAATTCGCTGGAGTGGCGCGGTTTCAGTACCGGCGCGTTATGGCCGGTTTGCGAGTCGGCAAAACGCACAAATAACGTCGGTGCCGGGTTATGTTGATCAAACTCTTTACGTTTTTCGGCGTAGTTCATGCCGACGCAAAGAATCTTCCCTGGGTTATCAATCACCGGTAACAATTCAAGATCGTTAAAGCGCAGATCCGGTGCCTCCTGGCTCAACTGTTGCGCTTCAGATAAGGCGTTGGCAGCGAGCAGCGATTTTAAATCCGCGTAGCGGTCACCAAGACGGCGACCCAGATCGATCACACCGTTATCCCTGACTATGCCGTAGCTACGCTTTCCCTGGTGGACAAAGCTTGCAAGTTTCATATTCGTTCCTGTAACGCATAAATCAGACGAGGAAGTTGCCGAGGATGAGCAGCGATACCGACACGTTGATCGCCCCGCCGATACGGGTGGCAATTTGAGCAAATGGCATCAGGCTCATACGGTTACCCGCAGTGAGGATGGCGACATCCCCGGTGCCCCCCTGACCGCTCTGGCAGCAGGAGACGATGGCGACATCGATAGGATGCATACCGATCTTTTTGCCGACGAAGAAGCCTGTCGCGACCAGTGCAGAAACGGTGCTGACGATCACCAGCAGGTTATTGATGGTGAATGCGTGCACCAGTTCCTCCCACGGCGTAATCGCCACACCAACGGCAAACAGGATGGGATAGGTCACCGAGGTCTGGAAGAATTTGTACACCACCTGCGACCCTTCCAGCAGGCGTGGTGAAACACCGTGTGCCAGCTTGATCAGCACCGCGACAAACAGCATGCCAACCGGCGCTGGCAGGCCAATCAGTTTGTGGCCGAGCATACCGATCATGTACAACAGCACCGCCAACAGCGCCCCGGCGGCGATGGTAGTGACATCGGTTTTACCCGGTGCCGCTTCCGGCGCTTTGGTGTCGCCGTTGCTGCGGTTTGGCATCAGTTGGCCTTCACCGGTCAAATGCGGAAAACGCTTACCAAGTTGGTTCAGGCAGCCGGAGATAATGATCGCCGTCAGACCACCCAGCATCACCATTGGCAACACGCGACCAAGCGCAACGCCCTGATCCATATGCAGCAGCGTGGCGTAGCCAATTGACAACGGGATCGCCCCTTCGCCAACGCCACCGGCCATGATCGGCAGAATAATAAAGAAGAAGATCTGGAAAGGTTCCATACCGAGCATCAGGCCAACGCCCATTCCCACCAGCATGCCGACGATTTCACCGCACAACATGGGGAAGAAAATACGCAGGAATCCCTGAATCAGGGTGGTGCGATTCATGCTCATGATGCTGCCGACAATAATGCAGCAGATGTAGAGATAGAGGATGTTGGTGGATTTATAGAATTTGGTGGTGGACTCCACCACGACATCCGGCAGCAGGCCATAGTAGACCATTGCTGACGGGATAAAGGTGGCGCAAATCGCAGCAGCCCCCAGTTTGCCCACAATCGGCAGACGTTTGCCAAACTCACCACAGGCAAAACCGAAAAACGCCAGTGTCGCGACCATCACCACAATATCGCTGGGTAACTTGCCGCCCAGACAATCGATAGCGATCAACGCCCCGGCCAGCAGAAATAATGGCAATGGAATAATCCCGATTTTCCAGGTATCCATAATATGCCACCACCGGTCCTTAAGTGATTTCTTTTGAATCGCCAATGATTCAGAGGTAACAGAAAACGAATCGTCAGTTGTGCTCATAATTAAGCCCCTTGGTTATTTTGTGCCTTCAGGGTAAAGGGCTAATGGCGTAGGTTATGTGAGGGAAAGCATAATAAAACCGGAGTTTTAATGGCACCTATGGTTTTTATGGTTTCTTTTATTTTCTGTGATTCATACCTTAATTATTGCCGTGGTTTTAATGGTTTTTATATCCAGAGGTACATGTTAATAACATTTCCAAAAATGAGTATTTAACATGTCATTTTTTGCGCCAGATCTTGCTGTGCAAGGGATCACAAGTTTCCAGTAAACTACGCACAATGATGATAAAAAATGGTACATTGGCGCTTTGCTGGCTGTGGTGTGTGCCGTTATGAAGCTATCCTTCCAAATCAAACTTTTTATTTCTCTGGTGCTGTTCTTCTCCGGTTTGTTTGTTTTGCTCGGCATTTATTACTACCAGGATGTCAGTCGCCAGCTTTATCAGGAAATGAGCACCAGAGCAAAAATACAGGCAGAAGAGATCGCGATTATACCGAACTTGCGCAAGGCGGTCGCAGACAAAGATATTCCGGCGATTAATCAGTTTATGCACCAGGTGGTTTTGCATAGCGATGCCAGCTTTATTGTGGTGGGGGATAATAAGGGAATTCATCTATTTCATTCGGCGCACGGGGAGGTTGTCGGCAAAAAGCTGATTGGCGGCGACAATGACGCAGTGCTGCGGGGAATCAGCACCACCACGATTCGCAAAGGTGGGCTGGGAATATCTCTGCGCAGCAAAGCGCCGATATTTGACGATAACCATCAGGTGATCGGCATTATCTCAGTGGGTTATCTCACCAGCTATCTCGACACCATTACGCTGAGTAAAGTGATCAATATCTTTATCGCCGCCGTGTTGCTGCTGGCCGCCCTGTTTATCTTTTCCTGGTTTTTCACCCGCGGGATTAAAAAACAGATTTTTTCGCTGGAACCACGGGAAATTGGTCTGCTGGTACGCCAGCAGAAAGCCATGATGGAATCCATCTATGAAGGGGTCATTGCGGTCGACAGTGAGCTGCGCATTGAGGTGATCAATCAGGCAGCACGCAAGCTTTTAGGGTTGAGCCAGCCAACCCGCCTGCTACGTGGTCATCCTATTGGCGAGGTGATTGCTCCGGTGCCCTTTTTCACCCGCGAGGTGATACTGGAAAACGATACCCACGACGAAATTTGCCGTTTCAATCAGTTAACGGTGATCGCCAGCCGGGTGCGAATTATGCTGGAGGATGAATTGCAGGGGTGGGTCATCACCTTTCGAGATCGCAACGAAATTGACAGCCTGAGTGCGCAACTCAGCCAGGTTAAACGCTATGTCGATAATCTGCGCATCATGCGCCATGAACAGTTAAATCGCATGACCACCCTCTCCGGGCTGTTGCATATGGGACGTTACGACGAAGCGGTGCGCTATATCCAGGCCCAGTCAGAGCATGCGCAGGAACTGCTGGACTTTATCTCCGCCCGTTTTAGCTCACCGACGCTGTGCGGCCTGCTGTTAGGCAAAGCGGCGCGGGCGCGGGAAAAAGGCGTCGCGTTAGCCTTTGATCCGTTATGCGAGATGGCGCGACCTTGTCGTATGCTGGGAGAGGCCGAGCTGATCTCAATCATCGGTAACCTGCTGGATAATGCAATCGAAGCCACCCAGCGCTCTCCTCTGCCTCACGATCCAGTGGAAGTACTGATCCTGCTTAATGAGCGGGAGCTGATCATTGAGGTGGCGGATCAAGGTATCGGTATCGATCCGACCATTCGTGAGCATATTTTTGAACGCGGGATGACCACCAAGCGCAGTGGCGATCATGGCATCGGCCTGTATTTAATCGCCAGCTATGTCACGCAGGTTGGCGGGTCAATTGAAGTCTCTAACAATGCCCCGCGAGGTACGATTTTTTCGTTATTTATTCCTGAAATGGGCGACCAGGCGCGTCCCGTTCCGACGCTGGAAGAACAGTATTATGCAACCTGAAATGATAGACGTATTGATTGTAGAAGATGAAAACACACTCGCGCAGTTGCATGCCGAACTGATCGGCGAACATCCGCGCCTGCGGCTGGTGGGGGTTGCCTCGTCACTCGCTGAAGCTCGGGTGTTAATGAAGAGCAAGCAGCCAAAGCTGGTGCTGCTCGACAATTATTTGCCGGACGGTAAAGGCATCACGTTGATCAGCGATCCATTGGTTTTGCACGCCAACTGTTCGGTAATTTTTATCACTGCCGCCAGCGATATGGATACCTGTAGTCAGGCAATCCGCAATGGTGCCTTCGACTATATTCTCAAGCCTGTCTCATGGAAGCGTTTAAGCCAATCACTGGAACGTTTTGTGCAATTCGCCGAACAGCAGCGAGTATGGAAGATTGTTGATCAGCAAAACGTTGATTCGCTCTATCAACTTCAGGCGAAAAATTACCGCCAGGATAACGGCAGCAAAGGTATAGAAGAAAAGACGCTGGCGCTGGTACAAAGAATGTTTGCCGAAGCCGCACAACGTTGTTTTTCCGTGGACGAGGTGGTGAGCGAAACCGGACTGAGTAAAACCACCACCCGACGCTATCTGGAACACTGCGTGGATGCGGGTTTCCTGGCGGTGGAGATGCAGTATGGCAAGATTGGTCATCCGAGGAGGATGTATCGACGGGTCGAGGAGTCATGATGGGAAATGCGCGGCACGGTGGTCGCTTTTGATGCATCGTTCTGCGTGACTTACCTCAAATTTAACCGTTTACGATACCCGATGTAAAAACAACGTCGTATACTTTCGCTCTTGCCTGCAAAGCAGGAATTAATAATAAAAATCATATAGTTAAAATAATTATTTTCAATGACTCACCTTTCCAGCGTGGCAACGCTTGACTGTACGCAAATGGTCGTACAAAATACAAGGAATGTAGAATGGCTTTCAAAGAGATAAAGTCTAAGGCAATAAGCTGTCTGAAAAATGGATGCTATGACCATGAAGCAAGGTGCGATATTGATACGAAGAATCTGTTTTCTGTTGGGGAAATAGACGAAGAATATGTAATTTCTTTGATACAGCGAACATTTGGGGATCAATATACCTACAGCCCACATCATCAGGACAGTCATACTTACGTTCACCTATGCCGTCCGTATAAAGATGGCTGTTATTGGTACGTAAAGTTTTATTTCATTGAACCCGACATTATCTTTATCAGCGTTCATAGATAGCAGGAGAGGTTAAGATGAGAATCGTTAAAGAAGGTGATACACGACAGGTTATCTGCCATAACTGTGGAAAAAGTCAGGCGACCTATTTATTACGCGATGTCGATTTCAATGATAAAAGTGGCACTGTTAAAAATATTTTAGCGGCTGTATGTAATAACTGCAATGAAGTCGTCAGCATTCCAGCGCAATCGACACCAAAGATCAAAGAAGAATACGATAAAATAAAGGCATCTTTAGAGGTAAGGGTTCCGGCACATTTCCTGGACATCTTAAATGTAGCCTCTCAGAAAATAAACCCCGCTGTGGATGATAGCTTCAGCCGCGCGCTGATACTTTATTATATTCATGCCTTAAACTCTGGACGCTATGAGCAGCAGGATTTAGCAAAGCTATTGAATGGTGATTTAGCCAAAGCCAAAGCATCAAAAAGAATCTCGATAAAGATAACGCCCTGGCAGCTCAACGAACTCAATGAGCTTATGGCGAAGCAACATATTGAAAAGAACACCGATGTAATTAAGGCAGTAATACTTAAGATCAATGAAGACATTATCCAAAATGACAAACCCGAACAACTTTCTGAATTAAGAAATGTTGCGGCTGCATTTTCATAATGCCGTCAACTGAATCAACAGATGATGAGTTGGTTAAAGTTAACCATTCATGTTAATCAGAGCCGCTTCACATTTTTTGAATTTCCCTGCATCAAATGATCTTTGCTGATTTACTCACCACTGATTAAAAAGTAGACTCCCTCACTGACGGATAAAAGGGCAACACAGGACCAGGGAAATGGCGAAAGGCATCGTGCTTTGTCAGGGTGACAAGACTAAATGCGGCGGTAAAATTACCGCAGGAACAGCGCAGGGTTTTTCTTTCGGTAAGCCTCAGGCAAGGGAAGGCGATCCTGTTACCTGTGGGAAAAATGGCAAAACGTATCGAATCATTGGCGGTATATCTCACTATACCAGCGGCCCCGATAATAAGCGTATTGCCGGCTCGCTGGACAGCCACAGCTCCTGCCCCTGTAAGGCAAAAATTATTCCTTCCAATCTTTATCCTACTTATACGCAGGAAGATGTTGCGGGGATACAGGGAATGGGGGCCACCAAACAAGTGCCGCCTGAAACGAACATAAAACCGAATCAATATATCCAAAATCTTCTCGAGCAAAACAGGCAACTTGTTATCAGCCAACAAAATGTAAAACCTATACCAGATGGCGTTTATATCTGGACAGAAATCATTGGTGCAGGGCACACATTTGTTTCCGTACATGAAAATGACCGCATATACCTTTATACCTATGGGCGGTTTGGTAGAACCGGGCCTGGTGGATTCACAGGAGATGGAATTCTTAATTTTTTAAAAGATGAAGATGCAGAGGTCTACTATAAAAAGGAACTCCATAGAATGAATGCTCGTGTCTTTCGTATTGATGATGCAGACAAAAGATTGATAAGAACGTACTTTGAAGATCTTTGGATTAAGGGCAATCCAGCAATTCAAACGGAGAAAATGAATGAAACAACCAAAAGGAGAGGTCGTACGATAGACGAGTATGATGTCACTGGGAATAACTGTACAACACATTCAGTTTCTGGAATAAAACTCTCTGGCTCAAAACTATTTAAAAGTGGTTATACTTCACTTACTACTCATTTACCCATCGAAGCAGAGGACGACTTTACCGTCCCGATTTCTCTGCAACGACATTTAGCAAAAAGAGCAGCGGATATGTCTTCTATGTCCGTCATGGAGATGACAAAAAATTTTAAAACACAATATCCTAATAATGATAGCATCCACCCTTTAGAAAAATATCCCGCAGAATGATCGACCAAGTTGCTGCGGAAATCGCTACTACTGGCAATTCTTTATCTCCGTACTCAGGTGGAACCATTGGTGGCCTTCTTGGAGGTTCTTATGACATTAACGAACAAGACTAAATTCTTTCTGCGTTGGAGTGGGATTGGAATTGTATCCATATTCTACTTTTTGGGTTTGATGATATCATCTTTTTCCTACTCTGATATCTACGATAAACAATCAATGCAGCTTACTAAAACCATACCCGTGACCGAGCATTGGGCAATAACTGAATCTTTAATTGAATCATTAAATGTAATTATTAATACAGCCTTTTTGGGGTTTATTATTTGCGTTCCCCTGATCCTGATTATTTTCAAAAAAGTAAGATGATCCTGAATCCACCCGAGTGCAAATTTTTATAATGAATCAACAAAGTAAATGCGATATCGTGAGTTAGTCTCACACGTTAATGGCCGGAGGAGAATATGGCATAATTTATGGATTTTACATGGTGCCGGTAATAGGAGTCGAACCTACGACCTTCGCATTACGAATGCGCTGCTCTACCAACTGAGCTATACCGGCATTGAGGCGGGTAACTACGGGGCAATAAGTTAGAAAAAACCTCCAAATGAGTCAAGGGGCAACGCACCGCAGGTGGAACTTATCAGCATTCCCTGACAAAACCGTTCATATCGCCAACACCCACCTGTAGGTAGCGGCGCGATTTATCGCGCGGGTTTAAACCCCAGAGTTGCCTGAAAACCGCGCGATAAATCGCGCCGCTGCGACTCCTTCAACTAAAGGTGTCTGCTGAACAGGAAAGATTCATCGCGCATATTATATTCAATTTTTTTGAATTCTTTCAGCAAATCCCTCAGCTTTTCCTCATCCGCCGACAGGTCTATTCTCTCTCACATCGAGGCACAACGCCTCACCGATTAAACAAACTTCTGAGGAAATGACCATGAAATC
>NZ_ASZC01000035.1 GCF_000468095.1 Pantoea sp. AS-PWVM4 | reverse complement strand
AAAGGAGAAACGGAGGGCTTTAAGCTACGGCACAAGATCGAGGCTTAAGCGGCGCGACAAGCTGCCTCCGTTTCGTGTAACGGGTAGCTAACCAGTTACAACTTCAAGATACAAGCGGCGCGATTTCGTGCGTGTTGCAGGAAAACCCCGCGCGATACATCGCGCCGCTACGAATGGGTCAGGCCCCCGTGTTTTTATCACGCTCCAGCGCGGTAAAATCCCCGACAAATTTTTGCAGTAACCGCGCCAGCTCAACACGCTCATTCTCCTGCCACGCCTGAAACACCTCACCGTAAATCCTGCTCCGTGCCGCATCGATTTTGTCGGTCATCACTTTACCCGCAGCCGTAATGACCGCTTCATTGACGCGCTTGTCCTTTGTATTCTTCTGGCGCTGCGCCAGACCAATTTCCTCCAGCTTCGCGACCTGTCGACTGACGGTGGTGTAGTCACGCCCAACCCGATCCGCCAGTTCAACCACACCAATCGGACCGAAACGACTGATCTGCACCAACAGCGGAAACAGCGCCCGATCGAGCTGAATATTGGATTCTTTTATCAGTAATTCATCACGTTGTGGGCGGTTGAACGTCCCAACAATGGTCAGTAACGCATTGTGCAGATCATCGAAAGCTGAACTATTATGTGTATTTTGCACGCTTTTCATTGACGGCATCCAGAGACAGGAATAATGTGTGCATAATACACATATATTCCGATTAACTGAAGGTGAAAACATGAAAGCAGCAATAGTTTCCGCAGCAGGCGAACTGCCGGTATACGGCGATTTCCCTGAACCTCAAGCCGATGACCACCAGGTTGTGGTCACAGTCAAAGCCGCCGCCATTAGCCAGTTGGCGAAGGCGCGTGCCGCAGGTACCCATTACAGCTCGGCCACGCACTATCCGTTTATTACCGGGATCGATGGCACCGGTTATCTCAACAATGGCGACCCGGTGTACTTCCTGGCATTTAACGCTCCCTGGGGAAGTATGGCGGAAAAAACACGGGTGCCCACCGAGGCTATCGTACCGCTACCGAAAACGCTGGATCCGGTGCTGGCTGCTGCACTTGCCAATCCGGGTATGTCCTCGTGGGCGGCTTTAACGCGTCGCGCACGTTTGCTACAAGGAGAAACCGTGCTAATCAATGGCGCAACCGGGACATCAGGTGGACTGGCAGTGCGTATCGCGCGTCATCTTGGTGCCGGAAAAATTATTGCCACCGGACGCAACCGTTCGGTGCTGGAACAACTTCACACCCAGGGGGCAGATATTACGCTGACCCTTGATGCGTTACCGACCGCTCTGCCCGCGCTGATGGCTGAAGGCATTGATGTGGTGCTGGATTATCTGTGGGGCCAGAGCGCGCTCGATATCATGCAGGCGGCGGTGGCCGGTGGTGAGAAGGTGGTCCGTTTTGTGCAAATTGGTTCCCTCAGCGGCCAGGAGATCTCATTGCACAGCAAGTTACTGCGCTCCTCTGGGCTGACCTTGATGGGCAGCGGCCTCGGTAGCGTATCCAATAGCGAACTGGTGGCTTGTATCGGCGAGTTACTGACAGCCGCAGCGCAAAGCGATTTTTCGATTCCCTTCCAGATGCGACCACTGAGTGAAGTCCATAGCGCCTGGGGTGAAGACGATAGCCGTTGCCGTACGGTATTTACGCTCTGAGGTGGTGAGGGGCATTGCAAACGTTTGCTTTCATTCGGCATCGGTTTAAAATCGCCCCCTTTGTTGTGATTGAGAACGTCCACCATGTCCGTCGATACCGCTGAACCCCGCCAGCCTGCCAATGCGGCAAAAAGTGAACTGATTTACCGTCTTGAAGATCGCCCACCGTTGCCCCAAACGCTGTTTGCTGCCTGCCAGCATCTGCTGGCGATGTTTGTCGCGGTAATTACTCCCGCGCTGCTGATTTGTCAGGCGCTGGGCCTGCCGGCACAGGACACCCAGCACATTATTAGCATGTCGCTGTTTGCCTCTGGCGTCGCATCGATTCTGCAAATCAAAACCTGGGGGCCGGTCGGTTCCGGGCTGCTGTCAATTCAGGGCACCAGTTTTAACTTTGTCAGCCCGTTGATTATGGGTGGCATGGCGCTGAAAAATGGAGGGGCCGATATTCCCACCATGATGGCAGCGCTGTTTGGTACGCTGATGGTCGCCTCCTGCACCGAGATGGTGCTGTCCCGCGTGCTGCATCTGGCTCGTCGCATTATCACGCCGCTGGTTTCTGGCATTGTGGTGATGATCATCGGTTTGTCGCTGATTCAGGTTGGGCTAACCTCTATCGGCGGTGGTTTTGCAGCCATGAACGATCACAGTTTTGGCGCACCGAAAAACCTGCTGCTGGCTGGCGCGGTGTTGTTGGTGATTATTTTGCTCAACCGTCAGCGCAATCCTTATTTGCGTGTCGCTTCGCTGGTGATCGCTATGGCCGTTGGCTATATGCTGGCATGGGCGTTAGGTATGCTGCCGGAAAATACCACCCCGACCAATCAGGCGCTGGTTTCGGTGCCATCACCGCTCTACTACGGACTTGGTTTTGACTGGAATCTGCTGATTCCGTTGATGTTGGTCTTTATGGTGACCTCCCTGGAAACCATCGGTGATATTACCGCCACCTCTGACGTTTCTGAGCAACCAGTGAGCGGCCCGCTGTATATGAAACGCCTGAAAGGGGGCGTGCTGGCCAATGGTCTTAACTCTTTTGTATCCGCATTGTTCAATACGTTTCCAAACTCCTGTTTTGGCCAGAATAATGGCGTGATCCAGCTGACCGGTGTGGCCAGCCGCTATGTGGGCTTTGTGGTGGCACTGATGTTGATTGTGCTCGGGTTGTTCCCGGCGGTCAGCGGATTTGTGCAGCACATTCCTGAACCGGTACTGGGCGGCGCAACGATAGTGATGTTTGGTACGATCGCGGCTTCCGGGGTACGCATTGTTTCTCGCGAGCCATTGAATCGCCGCGCGATTATGATTATCGCGCTGTCGCTGGCTGTTGGCCTTGGTGTTTCTCAGCAGCCACTGATTCTGCAATTCGCGCCAGACTGGCTGAAAACCCTGCTTTCATCAGGCATTGCCGCTGGCGGTATCACCGCTATCGTGCTCAATCTCGTCTTCCCCCAGGAAAAGTAATACTCACGGCAGGCTGAGGCCTGCCTGATATTTATCCGCTTTTACATCCAGGCTGTTGAGCTGTAACGGTAATTCAGGCATAACAACCTCTTACCGGATAAAAGATCGGGATGGATGCAATGAAATTTCTAGGCAAATTTTTCCTTACCTTACTGCTGCTAATTCTGCTGGCGCTGGTCATCCTGTATGTGTTGCTGCAAACACAGTGGGGTGCAGGCTGGTTTAGCCGTTGGGTGAGTGATAAAACCGACTGGCATCTTTCCCTCAGTAAAATCGAACACAACTTCTCTTCCCCTTCGCATATCGTCCTCGATGACTTTAGCTTTGGGCACGATGGTCAACCGGCCGTGCTGGTTGCGAAACGCGTTGATCTCGGGCTGGCGTTGGTACAGTTCAGCGATCCACTGCACTTTAGCAGCATCGAATTGCGTGACGGCGAAGTGAATCTGGCTAATCTGACCCCGGATAACGCGCTGCCGCTTCAGGCCAACCGTTTGCAGCTCAACAATATGCGCATTGATAGTCCGGGCAGTGCGTTACCGATGTTTGCCCGCAAGGTGAACGGTGGCATTTTACCGTGGAAGCCAACTGCCAATGATATGCTGGGTAGCGATGCGCAGTTTCAAATGAGCGCGGGTGAGATGACCCTGGATGGTGTGAAGGGAAATAACGTGTTGCTGCAAGGTAATGTGGCACAACATCGTCTGGTGCTGAGTAATATTGGGGCCGATCTGGCGCGTGGATCGATGACCGGTGATGCCGAACGTGATGCGCAGGGCAACTGGAAGATTAACCAATTGCGCCTCAATGATATCCGCCTGCAAACCCATAAAGATCTGCTCGATTTCCTCAACCCGATCAGTGATGTGCCCTCGGTGACAATTAATCGCCTGGACATGACTGATGCACGTTTGCAGGGGCCGGATTGGGCGGTCACTGACCTCGATTTAACCCTGAAGAATTTCACCTGGCGCGGCAATGACTGGCAGAGCGAAGACGGTTCTCTGGCGATGAATGCCGGGAATTTTATTAACGGTACCTTTGAACTGAATGACCCCATCGTGAATGCCGACTTCTCAACGCAGGGCATCGCGCTGACGCAGTTCAGTTCCCGCTGGGCCAATGGCGTCATCCGTGCCAGCGGTAACTGGACGCGCAGTGATAAACGCCTGACGCTGGATGAACTGGCGGTGGCCGGGCTGGAATATACCCTGCCGCAGAACTGGCGCGACCGCTGGCAGCAGAGCTTACCAACGTGGCTCGACAGCGTACTGGTGAAACGTGTAACCGCCAACCGCAACCTGATTATTGATATCAATCCGGCATTTCCATTCCAGATGACGGCACTGGATGGCAGCGGTGAAAACCTGCTGCTGGCCCGACAGCAGCAATGGGGGTTCTGGGCCGGTAAAGCCAGTTTTAACGCCGCGGAGGCGACCTTTAACCGTACTGATTTACGTCATCCGTCAATTAGCTTCAGCGCAGATGATCAACAGATTCAGGTCAATGAACTGAGTGCCTTTAATGGCAGCGGTTTACTCGAGGGGACGGCTACGGTCAACCAGCAGCCGCAACGTGCGTTGACGCTGCATCTGAAAGGCCAGGCGGTCCCGGCAAATATCCTGCAAAATTGGGGCTGGCCAGCGTTGCCGTTGAACGGAAATAGCAATTTATTGTTGCAGGTGAACGGTTCGCTGAACGCGGCGTCACCGCTACGTCCAAGCGTCAATGGCAATCTGTCGGTAACAACAGATACCCAGTCGGTGCAACAGGCCATGCATGACGGGCAGGTTCAGCCGTAAACACGCTAACCACACCCTGTAGCGGCGCGATTTATCGCGCGGTTTTCACTGCTTTCAAAACCCGCGCGATAAATCGCGCCGCTACGGTGTATGCAAGATTTAATTAATCAATCCGCGCGCCAGAGCCACCCTCTTCCAGTGCCCCCTGGGAATCGGCAGGTAAAACGATATATACCCCTTCAAACACCGCCCCCAGCTCATCGTCACCAAACAGTTCAACCTCCATCTGCACACGCGCTTTACGCCCGCGCGCCAGACGATCGAGATCGCCACTCAACGAACCGAGATCGGCAATCGCCCCCGGCCGGCCACTAATCGGTTTGCTGTAACGAATGTGCGCATCGGCAAGAATAATGGTGCCGCCCAGATGACGCTCGCGCAGCAACAGCCAGATCAACCCCCAACCGGTCAGCGTCGCCAGTGAGAACAGGCTACCGGCAAATAACGTATGGTGTGGGTTTTGGTTGCCGGTTTCCGGCATGGTGGTGACAAACTTCTGCCCGGTATATTGCAGAATTCGCACGCCCATTTTTTCACTTAACGGGATATGCTCATACCATGCCTGCTGGAGCTGCCCGCACCAGTCGGCGCGGTGCAGGATATCATCGAGCGTCACCACCGGTTTAATCATCAGGAAATGGCGTACCGGGGTGGTTTGCGGCGCGGTGATCTCCCCCTGATTGACATACCCCAGCTTGGCAAAGAATTCGACGGCATCTTCACGCGCGCTACAGGTCACGCGTTTTGCCCCTTCCTGGCGCGCCACTGATTCCAGCGTCATCGCCACCAATGTACCCAAGCCCTTACCCTGGACTGACGGGTGAACGGCAAGGAAGCGGATAGCCGCTTCGTTTTCAGCATTAATGTATAACCGCCCGACAGCGACTGGCTTGCCCTGTTCATCCACCACCATTTGATGATGGGCCAACGCATCCCATGCATCACGCTCGGAACCCTGCGGCTGCCGCAACGGTTTTCGTAACATTTCCCAACGGAACTGGTAGTACATATCCAGTTCTTCAGCGGTTTGCGGTACGCGAAGATGATACATAAAGTGATTCTCTCGTTCGGAGCTTACGTGGCTGATCCCTTGCCGCTCGGCTGAAAATCTCACACCTGCAACCAAAAGG
This sequence comes from Pantoea sp. AS-PWVM4, assembly GCF_000468095.1. GTDB lineage: Bacteria > Pseudomonadota > Gammaproteobacteria > Enterobacterales > Enterobacteriaceae > Pantoea > Pantoea phytobeneficialis. The sequence continues at coordinate 18,969 of NZ_ASZC01000035.1, read as the reverse complement.
TCACCGGACCATCGTTAACCAGCTCAACCTGCATATCGGCGGCAAAGCGGCCATTGGCGGTAGATACGCCCTGCTCACGGCAGCAGGCGCTGAAATATTCATAGAGACGTTCAGCTTCTGCCGGTTCAGCGCCGCCAGAGAAGGAGGGTCTCATGCCTTTTTGGGTATCAGCAGCCAGCGTAAACTGCGACACTACCAGCACGCTGCCACCTGCCTGCTGTACGTTAAGATTCATCTTGTCGTTCTCATCAGCAAAAATGCGATAGCCCAGAACGCGCTCACACAACCGTTGTGCTTTTTTCTCATCGTCGCCCTTTTCAACACCCAGCAACACCAGCAAACCGGCACCAATTTCCCCTACCACCGCGTTGTCGACGCTGACACTGGCGCGACTAACGCGTTGAATCAAAGCAATCATGTTTCCTCTCGTTCTTTTTCTCGTTCACGCAGTTTTAATTGACGATAGTCATCCAGCGTGACGGTAATTTCTGCCCCTAACAACACAATACACCAGGTCCAGTAAACCCACAGGAACAGAATCGGGATTACGGCCAACACCCCGTAAATCAACTGATACGAGGGAAACATCGTAACATAGAGCGCAAAGCCTTTTTTGCCCAGCTCAAACAGCAGGCCCGCAACAACTGCGCCCACCAGCGCGTCGCGTCCGGGAACGCGGCGGGTAGGTACAATGCTGTACAGCAACCAGAAAGCGAGAATCGAGAGCAAGAGAGGAAAGACGCGTAGCACCTGCTCGATCAGGCTGTTGACACCAGAGGTGCTCACCCAGCGCAGCGACAGCAGGTAGGAGCTGATCGCCAGACTCGCTCCCGCCAGCAGTGGACCAAGGGTGAGAATCATCCAGTAGACCGCGAACGAGTACACCATTGGCCGTTTTTTATCACTGCGCCAGATAACGTTCAACGCACTGTCTACCGAATGCATCAGCAATAGCGCGGTGACGATCAGGCTGACAGCGCCCACGGCGGTCATCTTATTGACGTTGGCGACGAACTGTTCCAGATAGCGCTGAATGGTGTTGCCTGCCGCTGGCATAAAATTGGTAAAAATGAAGTTTTTGAGCTGCACGCTAATATCGGAGAACACCGGGAAGGCGGCGAACAGCGCAAAGACCACGGCAATCAGGGGCACCAGTGCCAACAATGAGACGTAGGCCAGGTTACCTGCCTGTGTCGTCATGTTGTCTTCATCAATGCGCCGCCACAGCAGTTTGACCCACAGGAAAAAGGCATGCCAGGAGTGGCGCAAATGGCGCAGGTACATCACTCAGCGATGACTCGCGAACCAGGCTGGCACGGTTTTGCTGTCGGTAACTAACACACTTTCAATGCCAAGCGCACGAGCGGCCTCGATATTGGGCGGGTTATCATCGAAAAATACCGCCTGGTCAGCCGTAAAGCCTTCGTTATCCAGCACGAACTGATAGATGCGGGCTTCGGGTTTACGCATACCAATATCCTGCGACATGTAGAGTTTATCGGCAGCCTGTTGGACCTCGGGAAATTGCGACGGCCAGAACTCAAAGTGCAACTGGTTAGTATTGGAGAGGATCACCACCCGGTGTCCATCTGCACGCAGCTGGTTCATCAGCGCCAGCGTCTCTGGGCGTACATCGATAAACACGGCATGCCAGCCTGCGGTGAATTGTTCATAACTCAGCGCCACATCGAGCTGCTCACATATCCGGGCAGCAAACTCCGGGTCGCTTATTTCGCCGCGTTCGTGTTGTTCGAAGGCTTCATCCATGCGGAAACGGCTTTGTAGCGTTGCCAGCGGCACGCGCCCCAGGTCACTCCAGACGCCAAGTACCCGGTTAAAATCGATATCAACAATCACATTGCCTAAATCAAAGATGTAGAGCATGACGCCTCCTTTATATTCCCTGGATCATTCACTCTAGCGGCAAATGCGAAGGCTGAACAGGCGGGGTGGCGGGGAAATGCCCGATCTGGAAGCGGGCGCACTCTTCTCTTTTTCAGCTCGCACGCGGGTTACATGCAGAATTGGCCTTGCACATTTATCAGACAATTGCCCGACACTCAGGCAAAAAAAAGCCCCGCATTGCGGGGCTTTCTCTATGTGTTCGCTTAGTCTTTGCTGCCGCGAGACGCACGCTTACGGTCGTTCTCGGTCAGGTGACGTTTACGAATACGGATTGACTGTGGAGTTACTTCTACCAGTTCGTCGTCATCGATGAACTCGATAGCCTGCTCCAGCGTCATTTTCACTGGCGGAACCAGAGTGGTCGCTTCGTCGGTACCTGACGCACGCATGTTGGTCAGTTTTTTACCGGTCAGGCAGTTTACGGTCAGGTCGTTAGAACGGCTGTGAATACCGATGATCTGGCCTTCATAGACTTCTGCACCGTGGCCGAGGAACAGCTTACCGCGATCCTGCAAACCGAACAGGGCGAAGGCTACCGCTTTACCCTGACCGTTAGAGATCAGTACGCCGTTCTGACGCTGACCCACTTCGCCCGGACGCACGTCGTCGTAGTGGCTGAAGGTGGAGTACAGCAGACCGGTACCTGAAGTCATGGTCATGAATTCGTTACGGAAGCCGATCAGGCCACGGCTTGGGATCACGTAGTCAAGGCGCACACGGCCTTTACCATCTGGATCCATGTTTTTCATGTCGCCTTTACGCTCACCCATCGCCATCATCACAGAACCCTGGTGGGTTTCTTCGATGTCGAGGGTAACGTTTTCGAACGGCTCTTGTTTACGGCCTTCGAACTCACGGAAGATTACTTTCGGACGGGATACCGCCAGCTCGTAGCCTTCACGACGCATGTTTTCGATCAATACGGACAGGTGCAGTTCACCACGACCTGAAACGCGGAAGGCGTCAGCATCAGCGGTTTCTTCAACGCGCAGCGCAACGTTGTGTACCAGTTCTTTGTTCAGACGCTCCAGAATCTGGCGCGAGGTCACGTACTTACCTTCTTTACCGCAGAACGGTGAGGTGTTGACGTTGAAGAACATGGTTACTGTCGGCTCGTCCACGCTCAGGGCTGGCAGCGCTTCCACATTCTGCGGATCACAGATGGTGTCAGAGATGTTCAGCTCACCCAGACCGGTGATCGCGATGATGTCGCCCGCTTCTGCCAGGTCGCTTTCGATACGTTCCAGACCGAGGTGGCCCAGCACTTTACCGACTTTACCGTTACGGGTTTTGCCTTCGCTGTCGATGATGGTAACTTGCTGGTTCGGCTTCACTTTACCGCGTTTGATGCGGCCGATACCGATAACACCCAGGTAGTTGTTGTAGTCCAGCTGAGAGATCTGCATCTGCAACGGCGCTTCGACTTCAACCTGCGGCGGAGAAACACGGTCAACAATCGCCTGATACAGCGGGGTCATGTCGTCTGCCATGTCGTTGTGATCCAGACCTGCGATACCATTCAGCGCAGAAGCGTAAATGATCGGGAAGTCCAGCTGTTCGTCAGTCGCATCAAGGTTAACGAACAGGTCAAATACCTGGTCAACCACCCAGTCCGGACGCGCGCCAGGACGGTCAACTTTGTTGATAACAACAATCGGCTTCAGGCCGTGAGCAAAGGCTTTTTTGGTTACGAAGCGAGTTTGCGGCATCGGGCCATCCATCGCATCGACAACCAGCAGCACCGAGTCCACCATGGACATCACGCGCTCAACTTCACCACCGAAGTCGGCGTGTCCCGGGGTATCAACGATGTTGATACGATAGTCATTCCATTTGATGGCGGTGTTTTTCGCGAGGATGGTGATTCCACGCTCTTTCTCCAAATCGTTGGAGTCCATTACGCGCTCAGTCGCTTCGGTACGGGCGTCAAAAGTACCGGACTGTTGCAGCAGTTTATCAACCAGGGTGGTCTTACCGTGGTCAACGTGCGCGATGATGGCGATGTTACGCAAATTTTCGGTCACAGCTTTGCCTCAGGCATTATAGAAATAGAAATAACGCGCTATTGTACACGGATTAAGCGGAAGACTGAACATGATCACAGATTTCGCCTAAAGTTTCTTACAGCGCTGGTTTTTAGCACCAATTGCGGTGCATTAATCTGCACTGCGATGGCATTTTGCACTGAAATGGTGCTTTTATTTGCCACAAAGGCACCATTTCAGTGCATCAAATCCATCCTGGTGCAGTCATCGACTCACGACAGGGCGCATCACAGCACGATTTTATCCGCTGTAATAAAGTTGGCACAGAATTCGCTTTAGTATTCTCAAGCGAAAACGACAGTTGCACAACGGTTGAAGAGCTTGCCGAGATCTTTGGTTAGGAGATGTCAGAACCCATGACACATTCCAGGCAACGAAGTTCTCTCACCACGACGACAATGACAATTTCCAGGAGAGTTGAGTATGTCCGCTGAACACGTTCTCTCGATGATGAACGAGCACGAAGTTAAGTTTGTTGACCTGCGTTTTACCGATACCAAAGGTAAAGAACAGCACGTTACTATCCCTGCTCACCAGGTTAACGCTGACTTCTTCGAAGAAGGCAAAATGTTCGATGGCTCCTCCATCGGTGGCTGGAAAGGCATTAACGAATCAGACATGGTACTGATGCCGGACGCAACCACTGCCGTTCTGGACCCGTTCTTCGAAGATCCGACGCTGATCATCCGTTGTGACATCCTTGAGCCAGGCACCATGCAGGGCTACGATCGCGACCCGCGTTCTATCGCCAAGCGCGCAGAAGACTTCCTGCGTTCTTCTGGTATCGCTGATACCGTTCTGTTCGGACCTGAGCCGGAATTCTTCCTGTTCGATGACATCCGTTTCGGTTCTTCAACTTCTGGTTCACACGTTGCTATCGACGATATCGAAGCAGCATGGAACACCGGTAAAGAATACGAAGGTGGCAACAAAGGTCACCGTCCGGCCATCAAAGGTGGTTACTTCCCGGTTCCGCCGGTTGACTCAGCTCAGGACATCCGTTCTGCTATGTGTCTGACCATGGAGCAGATGGGTCTGGTGGTTGAAGCTCATCACCACGAAGTGGCAACTGCTGGTCAGAACGAAGTGGCAACCCGCTTCAACACCATGACCAAAAAAGCTGACGAAATTCAGATCTACAAATACGTTGTTCACAACGTTGCTCACGCTTACGGCAAAACTGCAACCTTCATGCCGAAGCCGATGTTCGGTGACAACGGTTCAGGTATGCACTGCCACATGTCTCTGTCTAAAGGCGGCGTGAACCTGTTCTCTGGCGACAAATACGGCGGCCTGTCTGAAACTGCTCTGTTCTACATCGGCGGTATCATCAAGCACGCTAAAGCCATCAACGCCCTGGCTAACCCGACCACCAACTCTTACAAGCGTCTGGTCCCAGGCTACGAAGCTCCGGTAATGCTGGCTTATTCTGCCCGTAACCGTTCTGCTTCAATCCGTATCCCGGTTGTTGCCAGCCCGAAAGCACGTCGTATTGAAGCGCGCTTCCCGGACCCGGCTGCTAACCCGTACCTGGCATTTACCGCGCTGCTGATGGCTGGCCTCGACGGCATCATCAACAAGATCCACCCGGGCGATGCGATGGACAAAAACCTGTATGACCTGCCGCCGGAAGAAGAAGCTGAGATTCCAAAAGTGGCTGGTTCACTGGAAGAAGCGCTGAACTGCCTGAACGAAGACCGCGAGTTCCTGACCCGTGGTGGCGTGTTCACCGACGACGCTATCGACGCGTACATCGAACTGCGTAAGTCTGAAAACGACCGCGTTCGCATGACTCCGCACCCGGTAGAGTTCGAGCTGTACTACAGCGTGTAATTAATTAAATATTCCGCGGATTTCGTGTTGCAGCAAGGCGGCAACCGAATGAATCCCGGGGAGCTGAGATAGCTCAGTGACCCGGGTGAGTGAGAGCAGCCAACGCGGCTGCGGCACGAAAGACGCTGAAGATTTTTTGTTGCCGTGGAAACTTTCAGCCCATCTTCGGATGGGCTTTTTTCTCCACGAATTCATCGTTCAAATTACGGTTTTTACAACCAAAGGCTATAATGCACTAAATTAGTGCAGAGGAACGCTGTATGGCAACTGGCACGCTGCCCGATGCGGGGCAGATTCTCAACTCCCTGATAAACAGTATTTTGCTGGTTGATAATGAATTAGTTATTCATTACGCCAATCCAGCGGCACAGCAATTACTGGCGCAGAGTTCACGGAAATTATTTGGCACGCCGTTACCTGAATTAACCGGCTATTTTTCGCTGAATATTGAGGTTATGCGCGAGAGTCTTGAGGCCGGCCAGGGCTTTACAGACAGCGAAGTGACCTTAGTGGTGGATGGCCGCGCGCATATTATGTCGCTCACGGCGCAACGTCTGCCCGATGGCTTAATTTTGCTGGAAATGGCGCCGATGGATAATCAACGCCGCCTCAGTCAGGAACAAATTCAGCATGCTCAGCAGGTCGCCGCCCGCGATTTAGTACGTGGTCTGGCACATGAAATTAAAAACCCGCTGGGGGGTTTGCGTGGTGCCGCGCAATTACTATCTCGCGCCCTACCCGACCCTTCGCTGAATGAATATACCAAGGTCATTATTGAGCAAGCCGATCGACTGAGAAATCTGGTAGATCGTTTGCTTGGCCCCCAGCAGCCTGGTTTGCATGTCACTCAAAGCATTCATCAGGTGGCTGAACGCGTGGTCAATCTGGTGTCGATGGAGTTGCCGGATAACGTTTCGCTGGTGCGTGATTACGACCCCAGCCTGCCGGAGTTGCCACACGACCCGGATCAAATCGAACAAGTTCTGCTGAATGTAGTACGCAACGCGCTTCAGGCGTTGGGTGAAGAAGGCGGCACAATTATTATCCGCACCCGCACCGCGTTCCAGTTAACGCTGCATGGTGTGCGATATCGCCTGGTGGCACGCATTGATATTGAAGATGACGGCCCAGGCATTCCGGCTCAACTGCAGGATACGCTGTTCTATCCGATGGTGAGTGGGCGCGAAGGCGGCACCGGTTTAGGTCTGTCGATTGCCCGCAGTCTGATCGATCAGCATTCAGGAAAAATAGAATTTAACAGTTGGCCTGGTCACACCGAATTCTCGGTTTACCTGCCTATTCGCCAGTGAGGTTTCTATGCAACGAGGGATAGTCTGGATCGTCGATGACGATAGCTCCATCCGCTGGGTGCTTGAACGTGCGCTCACTGGAGCCGGTTTGAGCTGTGCAACGTTTGACAGCGGCAACGAGGTGCTGGAAGCGCTCTCGACCAAAACCCCAGATGTTTTACTGTCAGATATTCGTATGCCAGGCATGGACGGATTGGCATTGCTGAAACAAATCAAACAGCGCCATCCGATGCTGCCGGTCATCATTATGACGGCCCACTCCGATCTGGATGCCGCCGTCAGTGCTTATCAGCAGGGTGCTTTTGATTACCTGCCAAAGCCATTTGATATTGATGAAGCGGTCGCGTTGGTAGAACGCGCCATCAGCCACTATCAGGAGCAGCAGCAGCCGCGCAATCAACCGGTAAGCGGCCCGACGACCGATATTATCGGTGAAGCGCCAGCGATGCAGGATGTGTTTCGCATTATTGGCCGTCTGTCGCGTTCTTCTATCAGCGTGCTGATTAACGGTGAATCCGGGACCGGTAAAGAACTGGTGGCGCATGCCCTGCATCGCCATAGCCCGCGCGCTAAAGCACCCTTTATCGCGCTGAACATGGCGGCGATTCCCAAAGATTTGATTGAGTCTGAGCTGTTTGGTCATGAGAAAGGCGCATTTACCGGTGCCAATCAGATTCGTCAGGGACGTTTTGAGCAAGCTGATGGCGGTACGCTGTTCCTTGATGAGATCGGCGATATGCCGCTCGACGTGCAAACCCGCCTGCTGCGCGTGCTGGCCGATGGTCAGTTCTACCGTGTTGGCGGTTATGCGCCAGTAAAAGTGGATGTGCGTATCATCGCCGCAACCCACCAAAACCTGGAAATGCGCGTACAGGAAGGCAAATTCCGTGAAGACTTATTCCATCGTCTGAACGTGATTCGTGTTCATCTGCCACCGCTGCGTGAACGTCGTGAAGATATTCCGCGCCTGGCCCGCTACTTCCTGCAAGTTGCTGCACGCGAGCTGGGTGTAGAAGCGAAAATTTTGCACCCGGAAACCGAAGCGGCGCTGACGCGTTTGCATTGGTCCGGTAACGTGCGCCAGCTGGAAAATACCTGTCGCTGGCTGACCGTGATGGCTGCGGGCCAGGAAGTACTGATTCAGGATCTGCCCGCTGAACTGTTTGAATCCAGTACGCCGGAAAGCCCGGTGCAGTCGCTGCCGGATAGCTGGGCCACCTTGCTGGCACAATGGGCGGATCGTGCACTGCGTTCCGGTCATCAAAACCTGCTATCTGAGGCACAGCCGGAGATGGAGCGCACCCTGCTCACAACCGCTTTGCGTCATACGCAGGGACATAAACAGGAAGCGGCGCGTTTGCTTGGCTGGGGACGTAATACCCTGACACGTAAACTGAAAGAGCTGGGCATGGAGTAAGTGTAAAAAGCGGGCTTATTGCACGATTTTTATGCTCACTCCATCTGTACAGACCGGTGCCGTTCAGTATCATACGGGCGGCAATCGGGAGAAGAGAACATGTTCCAGTCAGTCATCCAGGTGATCACGCATAATATCGCGGCGATCGGCAACGCGGCCAGCCATTCACCGCAAACGGCCATTGCTGCTGTGATGTGCGCCATTACCGTGAGTCTGTTCAGTTAATACAAAGGGAGCCTTGGCTCCCTTTGTCGTTTTAAATCACCCGCGAAAACTGCTGCTGGCGCGCTTTCTGCCGCAGATACGCATCAAAGCACATGCAGATATTACGGATCAGCAGGCGGCCCACGCCAGTGATGCGCAATCCCCTTTCATGCTGTTCCACTAAACCATCCGCCACCAGCGGTGCCAACAGTTGCAAATCCTCAGCAAAATAGCGCCTGAAGGCGATCGGCCACTGCGCCTCAATAGCCGCGTAATCCAGTGCGAAGTTACAAATCAGCGCCTTAATGACATCACGACGCAGGCAATCATCGTCACTGAGGGTCAGCCCGCGCCATAGCGCGTTCCCTTGCTCCTCCACGCTGGCGTACCAGGTTTTTAACTCTTTATGGTTCTGTGCGTAACTGTCGCCGATCATACTTATTGCCGACACCCCCAGCCCCAGCAGGTCCGTCTCACCCTGCGTGGTATACCCCTGAAAATTACGGTGCAATTTGCCAGCACGCTGCGCCACCGCCAGTTCGTCGTCCGGCCGGGCGAAGTGATCCATACCAATGAACTGATAGCCTTCACCGGTTAACGTGGCAATGGTCTGCTGCAAAATTTCCAGTTTTTGCGTAGCACTGGGTAGCTCATCATCTTTGATCTTGCGTTGGGCGGCGAATAACGCGGGCAGATGCGCGTAATTAAATACGCTGAGACGATCAGGGTTGAGGTCGATAACGCGTTGCAAGGTAAATGCAAAGCTCTCTGGCGTTTGCAGGGGCAATCCGTAGATAAGATCGATACTGACCGAGCGAAAACCCTGCTCACGCGCACGTTGCACCAGCGCAAAGATCATTGCCTCATCCTGCACGCGATTGACCTTCTCCTGCACCGCTTTATTGAAATCCTGTACGCCCATGCTAAGGCGGTTGAAACCCAGCGCGCCCAGATGATCGATCATCTCCAGCTCAATTTCGCGCGGATCAACCTCGATCGACATTTCGATATCATCAGCAAGGAGAAAATGGCTGCGCAACAGGCCCACCAGCCGACTGACCTGCTGCTGATTGAGGAACGTGGGCGTTCCACCACCCCAGTGCAGCTGGGTAACACGGCGGCCCGCAAATAGCGGCGCACGCTGACGAATTTCCTGCTCCAGCACATCAAGGTAACGGTCTGCTTTGTGCAACTGACGCGTGACGATTTTATTGCAACCACAGAAGTAGCACAGCCGATGGCAAAACGGGATATGCACATAAAGTGAGAGAGGACGTTCGGGATAGCGAGCCACCGCTTGCTGAAAATCGGCTTCACCAAAATTCTCACTGAATTCCAGCGCAGTAGGATAGGAGGTGTAGCGTGGACCGGCGTAATTATACTTTTCGATTAGCCGCTGATCCCATTCAATCTGCTGCGATGACATGCTCACTCCTTATGGTGACGTCGTCTGAAGGCGGGTCGCGAAGCAGAAGAGTGAACAGGGTGACGAGCAGAAACCCGGCGTAAACGCGACTTCAGGCGCGACAGACGGCGTAGTTTAAACAATAAGCTGATGAGATAACATGCCAGCAGCAGCGCTAAAATTGATCCAGGCCAAAACATCGGTCAATACCTGTTTAGCGTGGCATGCGCACATACGCATGCCGATCAAAAATGCCCTTATTTGCCTTTCAGCAGGCGCATCATGTCTTCTTCCGCCTGCTCATCATCGTCAGCGTCATCATCCAGCGCGATGCCGAGCGTTTCCATCAGCTCATCGATACGGTCCAGCGTTTCATCCAGCCAGGCCTGCTCTTCACCGCTCAGCGTTTCACCGCTTTCGAGACGATCCAGCAATGTATCCAGACGCTCATCATTCTCCAGCTTTGCCAGCTCTTCCTGCGGTGTGAGGCGAGCTTTTTCCGCTTTTGCTTTAGGAGCCGGTTTTTTCACGACTGAAGTTTGTCCTTCCGCCACCAGGGCAATCGGTTTTTTGCTGCCCAGACGCGGATCCTGGGCAGTTTTGCCCTGACCTTTTCCTGCGGCCTGTTTTTCCGGATTCGCCCGGCTACCCGCAGCATGGCCACGGTGCTTTTTGTCGCGTTTACGGTCGCGCGCTTCAAGATTCAAATCTTCACGCGATTTACGTTTCGCTTTCGCGGCCGGTTTGCCGCGGGGGGATTGTGCAGGTTGCTTCATGGTGTTGGGTCTCGGCAATTTTTAATCAGTATATACCCGTCATATTACGGACTGGTGAGGTGAGTGCGCTTTTCGCCTTCCCGCAGCCCGAATGATTTAAGGTATAGAATTGCGGCGAAATCTAGCAGAAAGCAGACAAAGAAAAAAGGCGACAGCCAATGCTGTCGCCTTATTTCGCACCTTCATACGAAGGAAACACGAGATAAATCCATTAATGGCTCACAACGTCCCGGTTTTTCCCTCGCCAAATCGCTCCTGCGAATTTCCCTGTCCTTGTCCGATTCGTTCCTGAATCGAGTCCTGCCTGCTCTTCGTCCCCCCTGACGCTCCTGAGCACATCATCTGATGCGTGCGGCCTTGCACTGACTCCAAATGTAGACCAATAGGTAAAATGAACAAGTAAGACGCTTCTCTTATTTATAGTGAAAATGCCACGAATTTTATTAATTCATTGAAATTAAAAAATAAATATTCATCACCTAGTAACGAGAAACGTTAATGACTGGCAGCACTTATCGCATATCTCTTACAAAATGGCGCACAAAGACGCCATCGGGCACTTTTGCGCCATAACAGGTATACTCTGCGCAATTGCGTGAATCATTTTGCTGGAGTTTTACTTTGTCTGCTTTGAACTATCACATCACCCATTTCGTTCTCAGTGCCCCGGATATTCGTCACTTGCCTTCAGATACAGGCATTGAAGTTGCCTTTGCCGGTCGCTCGAATGCAGGCAAATCCAGTGCGCTGAATACCCTGACCAACCAGAAAAGCCTGGCGCGTACCAGTAAAACGCCGGGTCGCACCCAACTGATCAACCTGTTTGAGGTGGTAGAAGGCAAACGTCTGGTGGATTTGCCCGGTTATGGTTACGCCGAAGTCCCCGAGGAGATGAAGCGCAAATGGCAACGCGCACTGGGGGAATATCTACAAAAACGTCAGGCGTTGAAGGGGTTGGTCGTACTGATGGATATTCGTCATCCACTGAAAGATCTCGACCAACAGATGATTGAATGGGCGGTGCAGAGTCAGATCCCGGTTTTAGTGTTGCTGACCAAAGCTGACAAGCTGGCTTCTGGCGCACGTAAAGCACAACTGAATATGGTACGCGAAGCGTCGCTGGCTTTTCAGGGGGATGTGCAGGTCGAAATGTTTTCGTCCCTGAAGAAGCTGGGTGTCGATAAACTGCGTCAAAAACTGGATAACTGGTTCAGTGAACTGGAACCGGCACAGGAAGATGACACCCCGCCCTCTGCATAACGCGTCTCTGCGGGTGTAATGACCCGCATTTTCAGATAAACGCCCAATAAAAAACGCCCCAGTCATAAATGACTGGGGCGGCTAATATTCAGCCAAATCCGATTACGTGAAGTAAAAGGTCTGAAAGATAGAACATCTTACCTCTGTACCCTACGCGAGAAACTTTACCTGATTTTTCCTGACCGACAAAGGATTTTTTGTTGTTTAGTTTCAGGACTCGACATCTTTTTTACCAGGTTCGTCACAAAAACGCGCATCCGATGTAGTTTAATTACTAAAAAAATGCTTAGACGTTAAGCAGTTACAAAACGCGCATTTTACAGACCGCTTTACCGGCTTGCTGAACCGATTAAGTAAACTTTTTTCTTATGACATTGTCATAAGCGTCTTTTCACCGCTTATGAGGTGTGACTTAGTGTGCCTGGTCCCAGTTTTCGCCGGTACCGACCTCAACCTGCAACGGAACGTCCAGCTTCATGCTGCTCTCCATCAATTGACGGATCTTGTCACTGGCGCTGTCCACCGCGTCCTGATGAATCTCAAACACCAATTCATCGTGCACCTGCATGATCATTTTGACGTTGTCGTCATTTTGTTGCAGTAACCAACCATCCACCGCAATCATCGCACGCTTGATAATATCTGCCGCCGTTCCCTGCATCGGGGCGTTGATCGCCGCGCGTTCTGCTGCCTTACGGCGAATTGCGTTGCTGGAGGTGATGTCCGGCAGCCACAAGCGACGACCATCCAGCGTCTCAACATAGCCTTTCTCAGCCGCCAGCTCCCGTGTCTCTTCCATGTAACGCAATACGCCCGGATAGCGTTCAAAGTAGAGATCCATATACTTTTTCGCTTCACCGGCACCGATATTCAGCTGGCGCGACAAACCAAATGCACTCATCCCGTAGATCAAACCAAAGTTGATCGCTTTCGCGCTACGGCGCTGTTCACCAGAAACCTTACTCAGCGCCACTCCAAACACTTCTGCTGCGGTAGCACGGTGAATGTCCTCCCCTTGCGCAAAAGCGTCCAGCAGCCCCTTATCCTGCGACAGATGCGCCATAATACGCAGCTCAATCTGTGAGTAGTCCGCCGCGACAATGCGCTTGTCCGGTCCGGCAATAAACGCCTGGCGAATACGCCGTCCTTCATCGTTGCGTACCGGGATATTTTGCAGGTTGGGATCGGTGGATGACAAACGACCGGTTGCCGTAACCGCCTGGTGGTATGAAGTGTGCACTCGGCCGGTGACCGGGTTGATCATCAGCGGCAATTTATCGGTATAAGTTGATTTCAACTTCGACAAACCACGATGTTCCAGTATCACCTTCGGCAACGGATAATCGAGCGCCAACTCCGCCAACACTTCTTCACTGGTTGATGGCGCGCCACCCGGGGTTTTCTTCGTCGGTTTGATCCCCTGCTTTTCAAACAGAATGGTTTGCAACTGTTTGGTTGAAGAGAGGTTGAACGGCTCACCCGCCAGCTCGTGCGCTTGCTGCTCCAGCTCAGCCAGACGTGTTGTTAGCTCCTGGGAATGTTTTGCCAGGATGTTCTGATCAATTAACACGCCATTGCGTTCTACACGGGAGATCACCTTCAGCAGCGGCATCTCGATCTCTGTGAAGACTTTTTTCGGACCCGCTTCTTTCTCCAGCTCCGGCCACATTTTCAGATGCAACTGCAAGGTGACATCCGCATCTTCTGCGGCGTAATGCCCTGCCTGCTCGATAGCAATCTGGTTAAAGGTCAGTTGATTTTTACCTTTCCCGGCAATCTCTTCAAAGGTGACGGTTTTATGATTCAGCCAGCGCGCTGCGAGGCTGTCCATATCGTGCTTCCCACCCACGCTGTTCAGACAATATGACTCCAGCATGGTGTCGTATTTAATACCGTTCAGCTCGATGTCATAGTTCTTCAGAACGCCGCGATCGTATTTGAGATTTTGCCCGACTTTGGCGGCCTTGCTGTCTTCCAGCAAAGGTTTCAGTTGAGCCAGTACTTCAGCTCTGTCCAGCTGATCAGGAGCATCAAGATAATCATGGGCCACCGGCAAATAGGCTGCTTCACCTGGAGCCACAGCGAAGGCGATACCCACAATGTTGGCACTCAGGGTATCCAGCGAATCGGTTTCCAGATCGAAAGCAAACAGCTCGCTTGTTTTCAGCTTGTCTAACCAACTCGCAAAGGTATCTTGATCCAGAATGGTGACATAACCATCAGATGACAACACGCTCACCGTTTCGGCTTTGGCCACAGGCTGATCCGGCATTGCTTGCGGTGTCTGCACGTTACCCTTTTTGCCCTGCAACCATTTTCCTTCTTGCAGATCGACCAGCCAGCGCTTGAATTCATACCGGCTGAATAGCGTCTGTAGTACGGCGACATCCGGATCATTCACCGTCAGTTGCTCACAGCCGAGTTCCAGTTCTACGTCGGTTTTAATGGTTGCCAGCTGATAAGAAAGGAATGCCACGTCACGATTCTGTTCCAGTTTCGCCGCCATCGTTTTGGCACCACGAAATGACAGGTCGGCCACTTTTTCCAGGTTGTCATAGATAGACTGCATGCCACCCAGCCCTTGCAGCAGAGCTTGCGCAGTCTTTTCACCCACTCCGGGTACGCCAGGAATGTTATCCGAGCTGTCACCCATCATGGCGAGGAAATCGATAATCAGTGAGGGTGGCACACCATATTTCTGCTCAACCTCTTCTGGCCCGAGCACTGTATTGGTCATGGTGTTGATCAGCGTGATGCCAGGCGTGACCAATTGGGCCATATCCTTATCACCGGTACTGATCAGTACCGCTCGTCCCTGCTTTTCTGCTTCCAGTGCCAGCGTGCCGATGACGTCGTCCGCCTCCACACCGGTTACCGCCAGCAGTGGCAAGCCCATTGCTTTAACCATTTCATGGAGCGGTTCGATCTGCGCACGCAGGTCGTCAGGCATAGGGGGGCGGTGTGACTTGTAGTGCTCGAACAACTCATCGCGGAATGTTTTTCCTTTCGCATCGAAGACCACAGCAACATGGCTGGGTTGATACTGCATCAACAGGCTTTTCAACATGTTGAGAACACCATACATGGCGCCAGTTGGCTCGCCTGCGCTGTTGGTCAGGGGCGGAAAGGCATGATATGCACGGTAGAGATAGGAGGATCCGTCTACCAGAATCAGGGGATTTTCTGCAATGTGCGCCATAAGTTTGATTTTTCTTCGTTGCGATTAAGAGATGTATAAGGATGCCATAACCGGAGACGAATGTTGAATTAGCACCAGAAGATGTGATGCTTTTTCCTCATTACGCGGGGTGGATCGCAGGGATCTTATTGTGGATAACTTTGTGCGTAAATTTCATAACGTATTGTTATTTCCTTTGAACACAAGCAAACCGTCAGTAAAAACATATGTTTTTCATATTGTTATTAAGTTTCTGTGATAGCAAGCATCTTTTTGAAAAGATGATCGTCCATGTGGATATTAACCACAAGGTTTGCAGCAGGAAGGTAAATAAAAGGCTGAGGGATAATTGAAAAACGCCGACATAGCCGGCGTTTTAACTGCTTAAATTAATTCTTCTCGACGAGGAATTTCACTACGTTGGCGTAATCTGCCACGAAATTGTCCATCGAACTGGTATCAAGGCCACCGTTGTTAACCATGTATTTGCCATTGATAAACATCGCCGGTACGCCCTGGAGATTTACATCGGAAGCGGCTTTCTGCTGCTGCGCAACCAGCGCTTTAACCGCAAAGCTGTTCCACGCTGCATCGTAATCTTCAGAGGTAATCCCCGCAGCCTTAATAAAGGTATCTTTCAGGCTAGCCGCATCAGTGACTGTCTGAGTTTTCTGGATACCATCAAAGATTGGAGCCGTGACTTTATCCTCTACACCCAGCGCCATTGCCACTGCCCACGCGTGCGTCACTACCGGGCCAAAATCACCACCCAGGAAATCAACGTGATATTTAGTTACTTTGGTGTTGGCAGGCAGATTCTTTTTCACGGCATCGCTGACATGATAAACGCGTTCGAATTGATAGCAATGCGGACAGAAGAAAGAGAAAAACTCCATTACCTGCGGTTCACCGGCGATGGGTTTCGGCAGCGTGACATACTGTTTGCCATCGGTAAATTGTGCCGCGGAGGCGCTAAATGCCAGCATTAAACCTACCAGCGCGAACCAAATCTTTTTCATCGTGAAAAATTCTCCTGACTGCTTCATTAAAATTGCGGGCTAAGCTGCAACGGCGGTTCGTGTAACAGCTTTTCCTGCTCGGTAAAAAGTGTAATTTGCCGACGCCAAAAATCTTCATCGGTCATCCACGGAAAAGCACGCGGAAAAGCAGGGTCCTGCCAGCGACGCACGACCCAGGCTAAATAATAAACCATGCGCATCGCGCGTAAAGGCTCAATCAGTGACAATTCATGTATATCAAAGTCACTGAATTCATTGTAAGCCTCCAGTAAAATATCCCACTGGATAAGTTGTTCCTGCCGATCGCCATTCACCAGCATCCACAGATCCTGCACCGCCGGTCCGGTACGTGCATCATCAAGATCGACAAACATGGGGCCATCACGCCATAGAATATTGCCGGGATGGCAGTCACCATGTAGTCGCAACGGCTGCCAGCGCGTGTGCCATATCTGATGCAGCGTGTGACTCAATCTGTCTATCGCCGCCATCAGTTGTGCTTTGAGCGCATCCGGCACCAGCATGCTCTGCTCGAGCTGTTGGCGCGGCTGTAAAATATATTCATCCAGTCCGATGGTTGGACGTTGCTGAAAGTCTTTTTGGCGACCAGTTTGATGAATCCGCCCCAGAAAGCGACCGACCCACTCCATCTGTTCTTCATTATCGGTTTCGTACTGCCGCCCACCCAGACTGGGAAATACCGCGAACATAAAACCGGCATGATTGTTCAGCGTATTTCCCTGTAACGTCAGAGGTGCGGCAACCGGCACTTCATCATTCAGTAAATCGTGCGCAAACTGGTGTTCTTCCAAGATTTGGCCAGCGCTCCAGCGCTGCGGGCGATAAAACTTCACCACATAGCGACGTTTCTCATCATCACTGAATTGATAAACGCGGTTTTCATAGCTGTTGAGGGCGGTTAAGCCAGATTCTACGCGCAGACCCGTGTCCCAAAGTGCATCGAGGATCACATCTGGGTTCAACGTCTGGAAATTAAAGGTGGCTTCGCTCATCATTTCGCCTGTGTGTTACCTTTGCTTTAATGCGCAAGGATAGCACTACTCATCGTCCTTAATCACACCGCGTGCGCGTAATAGCGCGGTTTTGAAGTCCACTTCATAATCCTTTTTCAGACCGGGAATCTCAGCATCACTGCCTGCATCACGCATTTTGAGATGGTAAATCAATATGTCGTCGGTTAATTCACTTAATGGGCCACTGAAACCTGATTCCTGCGCCAGTTTTTGTAAAAATGCCAACAGGTTAAGATCAGACTCCTTCTGCCACGCAGGTTGCAGAAGTTCGAGCAGTTCGTTGAGACGGTGATATTTCATCATTTTTTCCTTTATGCAGGTGTGAGGCTGCCAGCCTGTAAGTATCGTCCACTATTGATAAGGAGACGAAGATGACAGCATTAACCGGCGTGATTCTGGCAGGTGGCCAGGGGCGCCGTATGGGCGGTGAGGATAAAGGATTGTTGCTGTTGCAAGGTGAACCCCTTTATCAACACGTTCTGCGCCGTTTTCGGCCACAGGTCAATATTGTGTTGATAAGCGCCAACCGCAACATTGATCGTTATCAGTTAAGCGGTTGTCAGGTTGTCAGCGACTCGTTGCCGGATTACCCCGGCCCTCTGGCGGGAATGCTGAGCGGTTTGCGTCACAGCCCATCCGAATGGGTGGCATTCTGTGCCTGCGATACCCCGTGGATCCCTGATGATTTCGTCGCGCGCTTATGGCAAAGCAAAGCCGATGCCCCGGCGGTGTGGGTGAAATCATCCTTACGCGATCATCCGGCACTGGCTTTAGTTAATCGCTCTTTAGCCGATGCACTCGAAGCCTGGCTGTTGAGTGGGGAACGTCGTCTGATGCAGTTTTTACGGGAAAGTGGCGGCCATGCGGTGACCTTTCCTGATCCTGAATCGGCATTCCGTAATATCAACACGCCAGACGACTTACGGGATGAGGAAATACCATCATGACGATACCTTTGCTGGCGATTGCTGCCTGGAGCGGAACGGGTAAAACCACCTTGTTGGAAAAAGTGATCCCATTGCTGAAAGCACAAGGGATCCGCCCGGGGCTGATTAAGCACACGCATCATAATATGGACGTTGATACGCCGGGAAAAGACAGTTTTCTGCTGCGAAAAGCGGGGGCGGATCAGGTGATCGTTGCCAGCAATCAGCGCTGGGCATTGATGTGCGAGACTCCAGATAAGCCCTTAACTCTGCATCAGATGACGGCACGAATGGACAGTTCTTCGTTGGATTTGGTACTGGTTGAAGGATTCAAAGACGAACCGGTTGCTAAGATCGTGTTGTGGCGCACGGGTGTGAAGGGGAATATTACCGACTTACTCGATGATTACGTGATTGCGGTGGCGAGTGATGTGGAAGTGGCGTTGCCAGTGGCCGCTCTGGATATTAATCAGCCACAGCAGGTTGCCAATTTCATTGCTGAATGGTGTTTTTCACAGAAAAATCCGTGATTTTTTTCTGATACGCATCATATTCGTCGCGGCGCGATTTATCGCGCGCTTTTTATTGTTCCGGACGCTGAAAAATGCGCGATAAATCGCGCCGCTACGAAATACGCAGACGTAAAAAAGCCCTGAA
>NZ_ASZC01000034.1 GCF_000468095.1 Pantoea sp. AS-PWVM4 | reverse complement strand
ACCCTGATTCACCCGATCGCAATGGACGAAGGTCTGCGCTTCGCAATCCGCGAAGGCGGCCGTACCGTTGGTGCGGGCGTTGTTGCTAAAGTTATCGCTTAATCCCGATAATATTTGACGCAATGCACACGGAAAGGGCATCATTTGATGCCCTTTTTGCACGCTGTTGTATAGAACCTGGCTCATCAGTGATTTTCGGTCATAATCATTGCTGAGACAGGCTCTGTTAAGCGGTGCAGGATACCGGGTTGTGCTTTAAGAGCTTACTCGGTTTGGATGCCTCGCCATGCGGGGCAGAATAGTTTCTGAATTATAGTGGCAGGTTGGTTTATGAGTGCGAATACCGAAGCTCAAGGGAGCGGACGCGGCCTGGAAACCGTAAAATGGCTGGTCGTTGCCGTATTACTGGTTGTCGCTATTGTTGGTAATTACTACTACCGCGATGTGACACTGCCGTTACGTGCGCTGGCCGTAGTGGTTCTGATTGCAGTGGCAGGCGGCGTTGCGTTGCTGACCACAAAAGGCAAAGCGACAGTTGCGTTTGCGCGTGAAGCAAGAACCGAGATGCGTAAGGTCATTTGGCCGACTCGCCAGGAAACGCTGCACACCACGTTAATCGTTGCCGCGGTAACTGCCGTGATGTCACTGATTTTGTGGGGACTGGATGGTATTCTTGTCCGACTTGTATCGTTTATCACTGGCCTGAGGTTCTGAGATGTCTGAAGCTCCAAAAAAACGCTGGTACGTCGTGCAGGCGTTTTCCGGTTTCGAAGGCCGCGTAGCCCAGTCGCTGCGTGAGCACATCAAATTGCACAACATGGAAGAGTTGTTTGGCGAAGTCATGGTGCCGACTGAAGAAGTCGTGGAAATCCGTGGTGGCCAGCGTCGCAAAAGTGAGCGCAAATTCTTCCCAGGTTACGTATTGGTTCAGATGGTAATGAATGATGCCAGCTGGCACCTGGTGCGTAGCGTACCGCGTGTGATGGGCTTCATTGGTGGTACATCTGACCGTCCAGCACCGATCAGCGATAAAGAAGTTGATGCGATTATGAACCGCCTGCAGCAGGTGGGTGATAAGCCGCGTCCAAAAACGTTGTTCGAGCCGGGCGAAATGGTACGCGTCAACGACGGTCCTTTTGCCGACTTCAACGGTGTGGTGGAAGAGGTGGATTACGAAAAGAGCCGCCTGAAAGTCTCTGTTTCCATCTTCGGTCGTGCTACCCCTGTCGAGCTGGATTTCAGCCAGGTAGAAAAAGGCTAACGCCCGAGACATTTTTGTAGTTGCAGCAGGCGCGGAATTTATCTACAATTTCGCGCCTTTTGTTTTTATGCGCTGGCAACAGCGTGTGAATTGTCATCACGGGGAGCCTGTTTTGCAGGCGCTATAACCCAATAGAGGAAATATCATGGCTAAGAAAGTACAAGCCTATGTCAAGCTGCAGGTTGCAGCTGGTATGGCTAACCCGAGCCCACCGGTTGGTCCAGCTCTGGGTCAGCAGGGCGTTAACATCATGGAATTCTGTAAAGCGTTCAACGCGAAGACCGAATCTCTTGAAAAAGGTCTGCCGACTCCTGTTGTTATCACCGTATACAGCGACCGTTCTTTCACCTTCGTTACCAAAACACCTCCGGCTGCCGTACTGCTGAAAAAAGCAGCGGGCATCAAGTCTGGTTCTGGTAAGCCGAACAAAGACAAAGTCGGTAAAGTAACCCGTGCTCAGGTACGTGAAATCGCAGAAACCAAAGCTGCGGACATGACTGGTGCTGACGTAGAAGCGATGACTCGCTCTATCGAAGGTACTGCTCGTTCCATGGGCCTGGTAGTGGAGGACTAAGAAATGGCTAAGCTGACCAAGCGCATGCGCGTGATCCGTGACAAAGTTGATGCGACTAAACAGTATGACATCAACGAAGCTGTTGCTCTGCTGAAAGAACTGGCTACCGCTAAGTTTGTAGAGAGCGTGGACGTTGCTGTTAACCTCGGCATCGATGCTCGTAAATCTGATCAGAACGTTCGTGGTGCAACTGTACTGCCGCACGGTACTGGTCGTTCAGTACGCGTTGCCGTATTTACCCAGGGCGCAAACGCTGAAGCTGCTAAAGCTGCAGGCGCTGAGCTGGTAGGTATGGAAGATCTGGCTGACCAGATCAAGAAAGGCGAAATGAACTTTGACGTTGTTATTGCTTCTCCGGATGCAATGCGCGTTGTTGGCCAGCTCGGCCAGGTTCTGGGCCCGCGCGGTCTGATGCCAAACCCGAAAGTGGGTACTGTAACGCCGAACGTTGCTGAAGCAGTTAAAAACGCTAAAGCAGGTCAGGTTCGTTACCGTAACGACAAAAACGGCATCATTCACACCACCATCGGTAAAGTGGACTTCGACGCTGACAAACTGAAAGAAAACCTGGAATCTCTGCTGGTTGCGCTGAAAAAAGCAAAACCTGCTCAGGCGAAAGGCGTGTACATCAAGAAAGTTAGCCTGTCCACCACTATGGGCGCTGGCGTTGCCATCGACCAGGCTGGTCTGAACGCAGCAGCAAACTAATTGCTGCTTGAAACGGGCGAAAAATTCATCTAGAATCTTACGCCCGTTGTTCTGGTTGAGTATTCAATTCAGAACCAAGATTCATAGTGAGTGGAAGATAAAGGTTCATCCCTTTGTTATTCAGTCACTAAGGTTGGAGCCAGGCCTTATCCTGGCCTCCGTCCAAGACCGCAGGAGCGCGACATCTTCGGATAAAACGCTTAATCCCCTGCGTAGACGGTGACAGAACCAAAAAGAATTTTTTCTTAACTGGATTCTGCTCACCGTGTAATAGCGCTTTTCGCCTTCGGGTGAATAAGTGAAGTGAGTTCCGGGGAAATCCTTCCCCGGTCAAATCCAGGAGCACAAGCTAATGGCATTAAATCTTCAAGACAAACAAGCGATTGTTGCTGAAGTCAGCGAAGTAGCCAAAGGCGCGCTGTCAGCGGTTGTTGCGGATTCCCGTGGCGTTACCGTTGATAAAATGACCGAACTGCGTAAAGCAGGTCGTGAAGCTGGCGTTTACATGCGTGTTGTTCGCAACACCCTGCTGCGCCGCATCGTTGAAGGTACTCAGTTCGAGTGCCTGAAAGACACGTTTGTTGGTCCGACCCTGATTGCATATTCTATGGAACACCCGGGCGCTGCTGCTCGTCTGTTCAAAGATTTCGCGAAAGCGAATGCAAAATTTGAGGTCAAAGCTGCAGCCTTTGAAGGTGAGCTGATCACGGCGGCCAATATTGACCGTCTGGCGACTCTGCCGACTTACGAAGAAGCACTGGCACGTCTGATGTCGACCATGAAAGAAGCCGCTGCTGGCAAACTGGTCCGTACTCTGGCTGCTGTTCGCGACGCAAAAGAAGCGGCTTAAGCCCTGTTCTTTTCCTTCGTGCTTTAACGCTTAAACTTATACTGATTCTTAGGAACAATTGTTATGTCTATCACTAAAGACCAAATCCTGGAAGCCGTTGCTGCAATGTCCGTAATGGAAGTTGTTGAGCTGGTTTCTGCTATGGAAGAAAAATTCGGCGTTTCTGCTGCTGCTGCTGTAGCTGTTGCTGCTGGCCCGGCTGAAGCTGTTGAAGAGAAAACTGAATTCGACGTGATCCTGAAAGCTGCTGGCGCGAACAAAGTTGCAGTAATCAAAGCCGTTCGTACCGCAACTGGTCTGGGCCTGAAAGAAGCCAAAGATCTGGTTGAAGCAACTGGCGTGATCAAAGAAGGCCTCAGCAAAGCTGACGCTGCTGCTCTCGAAGCACAGCTGAAAGAAGCTGGCGCAGAAGTTGAAGTTAAGTAAGACAACCCTCGGGTTGCAGTCTGAGTAGTTTCAGACTGATGGCTGGTGACTTTTTAGTCACCAGCCTTTTTGCGCTACAGGGGAATGATGGCGTTTCGCACTGTTTGTCCATTGTTTCTCTTCAATATCTTTTTCTATCGACGCCTTAATATATCGCTTTCCTGTGAGGGTTCCCTGCCTGCGCAACGGCGATGAAATGATTTAAGAGTGATAGAAAGATGTATTGCATGGGGTGCCGCGCATCGCATGAAAAACAAAATAGTGTTGCATGAACTGTCCCTTCAGGACGGACAGCGTGGGTCGACTTGTCAGCTAGCTGAGGAACCCTATGGTTTACTCCTATACCGAGAAAAAACGTATTCGTAAGGATTTTGGTAAACGTCCGCAAGTGCTGGACATACCTTATCTCCTTTCTATCCAGCTTGACTCGTTCCAGAAGTTTATCGAGCAAGATCCAGAAGGTCAGTATGGACTGGAAGCTGCATTCCGTTCCGTATTCCCGATCGCGAGCTACAGCGGCAACTCTGAGTTGCAGTATGTCAGCTATCGCCTGGGCGAACCTGTCTTTGACGTAAAAGAATGTCAGATCCGTGGCGTGACTTTCTCTGCACCGCTGCGCGTCAAACTGCGTCTGGTGATCTACGAGCGCGAAGCGCCGGAAGGCACCGTCAAAGACATTAAAGAACAAGAAGTTTACATGGGCGAAATTCCGCTCATGACCGAAAACGGTACCTTTGTCATCAACGGTACTGAGCGTGTTATCGTTTCTCAGCTGCATCGTAGTCCTGGTGTTTTCTTTGACAGCGATAAGGGTAAAACGCACTCTTCCGGTAAAGTGCTGTATAACGCACGCATCATCCCTTACCGCGGTTCATGGCTCGATTTCGAGTTTGACCCGAAAGACAACCTGTTCGTCCGTATTGACCGTCGCCGTAAGCTGCCGGCCAGTATCATCCTGCGCGCGCTGCATTACACCACGGAGCAGATTCTTGATCTGTTCTTCGAAAAAGTGGTGTTCGAAATCCGCGACAACAAACTGCAGATGGAACTGGTGCCTGAGCGCCTGCGTGGTGAAACCGCCTCCTTCGATATCGAAGCCAACGGCAACGTCTACGTTGAGAAAGGTCGTCGTATTACCGCACGCCACATCCGTCAGCTGGAAAAAGATAACATCCAGCATATCGAAGTACCGGTTGAATACATTGCCGGTAAAGTGGTGGCTAAAGATTACATCGACACCAATACCGGTGAGTTGATCGTTGCAGCGAACATGGAGCTGTCACTGGATCTGCTGGCTAAACTGAGCCAGTCCGGTCACAAGCGCATTGAAACGCTGTTCACCAACGATCTGGATCACGGTCCGTACATTTCTGAGACACTGCGTGTTGACCCAACCAATGATCGCCTGAGCGCGCTGGTTGAGATCTATCGCATGATGCGTCCTGGTGAGCCGCCGACGCGTGAAGCTGCCGAAAACCTGTTCGAGAACCTGTTCTTCTCTGAAGATCGTTACGATCTTTCTGCGGTTGGCCGCATGAAGTTCAACCGTTCTCTGCTGCGTGACGAGATCGAAGGTTCCGGTATCCTGAGCAAAGACGACATCATCGAAGTGATGAAGAAGCTCATCGATATCCGTAACGGTAAAGGCGAAGTGGACGATATCGACCACCTCGGCAACCGTCGTATCCGTTCTGTTGGCGAAATGGCAGAAAACCAGTTCCGTGTTGGTCTGGTGCGTGTAGAGCGTGCGGTGAAAGAGCGTCTGTCTCTGGGCGACCTCGATACCCTGATGCCTCAGGATATGATCAACGCCAAGCCGATTTCCGCTGCCGTTAAAGAGTTCTTCGGTTCCAGCCAGCTGTCTCAGTTTATGGACCAGAACAACCCGCTGTCTGAGATCACGCATAAGCGTCGTATTTCAGCCCTCGGCCCAGGCGGTCTGACCCGTGAACGCGCTGGCTTCGAAGTGCGTGACGTACACCCGACTCACTACGGTCGCGTATGTCCAATCGAAACGCCGGAAGGTCCGAACATCGGTCTGATCAACTCGTTGTCCGTGTACGCACAGACTAACGAATATGGCTTCCTGGAAACGCCGTACCGTCGCGTTGTTGACGGCAAAGTGAGTGACGAGATCCATTACCTCTCTGCAATTGAAGAGGGTAACTTCGTTATTGCTCAGGCGAACACCAACCTGGCCGAAGACGGTTCATTCGTTGACGATCTGGTTACCTGTCGTAGCAAAGGCGAATCAAGCCTGTTCAGCCGCGACCAGGTTGACTATATGGACGTTTCGACCCAGCAGGTTGTTTCTGTTGGTGCGTCACTGATCCCGTTCCTGGAACACGATGACGCCAACCGTGCATTGATGGGTGCAAACATGCAACGTCAGGCGGTTCCGACTCTGCGTGCTGATAAGCCGCTGGTTGGTACCGGTATGGAACGTGCTGTAGCGGTTGACTCCGGTGTAACTGCCGTAGCCAAACGTGGCGGTATCATCCAGTACGTTGATGCTTCACGTATCGTGATCAAGGTTAATGAAGATGAGATGTATCCGGGCGAAGCCGGCATCGACATCTACAACCTGACCAAATACACCCGTTCGAACCAGAACACCTGCATCAACCAGATGCCGTGTGTGTCTCTGGGCGAACCGATCGAGCGCGGCGACGTGCTGGCTGACGGCCCGTCTACCGACCTCGGTGAACTGGCGCTGGGCCAGAACATGCGCGTAGCGTTCATGCCGTGGAACGGCTACAACTTCGAAGACTCCATCCTCGTATCTGAGCGTGTTGTCCAGGAAGACCGTTTCACCACCATCCATATTCAGGAACTGGCTTGCGTGTCTCGTGACACCAAACTGGGGCCAGAAGAGATCACCGCTGACATCCCGAACGTGGGTGAAGCTGCGCTCTCCAAACTGGATGAATCCGGTATCGTTTACATCGGTGCTGAAGTGACCGGCGGCGACATTCTGGTTGGTAAGGTAACGCCGAAAGGTGAAACCCAGCTGACGCCGGAAGAGAAACTGCTGCGTGCGATCTTCGGTGAAAAAGCGTCTGACGTGAAAGATTCGTCACTGCGCGTGCCGAACGGCGTTTCCGGTACGGTTATCGACGTACAGGTCTTTACCCGCGATGGCGTGGAAAAAGACAAACGTGCGCTGGAAATCGAAGAGATGCAGCTGAAGCAGGCCAAGAAAGACCTGTCTGAAGAACTGCAGATCCTCGAAGCTGGCCTGTTTGGTCGTATCCAGGCGGTACTGATCTCGGGTGGTGTTGAGGCTGAGAAGCTGGATAAGCTGCCGCGTGAGCGCTGGTTGGAGCTGGGCCTGACCGACGAAGAGAAGCAGAACGCGCTGGAACAGTTGGCTGAACAGTATGACGAGCTGAAGCATGAGTTTGAGAAGAAACTCGAAGCGAAGCGTCGCAAGATCACCCAGGGCGATGATCTGGCACCGGGCGTGCTGAAAATCGTTAAGGTGTATCTGGCCGTTAAACGTCAGATCCAGCCTGGTGACAAGATGGCAGGTCGTCACGGTAACAAAGGTGTTATCTCCAAGATCAACCCGATCGAAGATATGCCTTACGACGAAAACGGCACGCCGGTTGACATCGTACTGAACCCGCTGGGCGTACCGTCACGTATGAACATCGGTCAGATCCTGGAAACCCACTTGGGTATGGCGGCGAAAGGTATTGGTGAGAAGATCAATGCCATGCTGAAGAAGCAGGAAGAAGTCGCCAAACTGCGTGAGTTTATCCAGCGTGCTTACGATCTGGGCACTGACGTGCGTCAGAAAGTTGACCTGAACACCTTCAGCGACGACGAAGTGCTGCGTCTGGCAGAGAACCTGAAAAAAGGTATGCCGATTGCGACTCCGGTGTTTGATGGTGCGAAAGAGAGCGAAATCAAAGAGCTGTTGCAGCTCGGCGGCCTGCCTTCT
Organism: Pantoea sp. AS-PWVM4; assembly: GCF_000468095.1. Taxonomy (GTDB): domain Bacteria; phylum Pseudomonadota; class Gammaproteobacteria; order Enterobacterales; family Enterobacteriaceae; genus Pantoea; species Pantoea phytobeneficialis. Next base: position 17,906 of record NZ_ASZC01000034.1, on the reverse strand, counting down.
TCCGGTCAGATCACTCTGTTCGACGGCCGTACCGGTGAGCAGTTTGAGCGTCAGGTAACCGTAGGTTACATGTACATGCTGAAACTGAACCACCTGGTCGATGACAAGATGCACGCCCGTTCCACCGGTTCTTACAGCCTGGTTACTCAGCAGCCGCTGGGTGGTAAAGCACAGTTCGGTGGTCAGCGCTTCGGTGAGATGGAAGTGTGGGCACTGGAAGCATACGGTGCCGCCTATACCCTGCAGGAAATGTTGACCGTTAAGTCTGATGACGTGAACGGCCGTACGAAGATGTATAAAAACATCGTCGATGGCAACCATCAGATGGAACCGGGCATGCCGGAATCCTTCAACGTACTGTTGAAAGAGATTCGCTCGCTGGGTATCAACATCGAGCTGGAAGACGAGTAAGCACTCGCATTTGTACTGGTTATGGGATGTTCGGCTGGGGTCGAACATCCCTGAGAGTCTCACTCCGACGGGAGCTAATCCGTGAAAGACTTACTTAAGTTTCTGAAAGCGCAAACTAAAACCGAAGAGTTTGATGCGATCAAAATTGCTCTGGCTTCGCCAGACATGATCCGTTCCTGGTCTTTTGGTGAAGTTAAAAAGCCTGAAACCATTAACTACCGTACCTTCAAGCCGGAGCGTGACGGTCTTTTCTGTGCCCGTATTTTCGGACCGGTAAAAGATTATGAGTGCCTGTGCGGTAAGTACAAGCGCCTGAAACACCGTGGCGTGATTTGTGAGAAGTGTGGCGTTGAAGTCACGCAGACCAAAGTGCGTCGTGAGCGTATGGGCCATATCGAACTGGCTTCGCCGACTGCACACATTTGGTTCCTGAAATCACTGCCGTCCCGTATCGGTTTGCTGCTGGATATGCCGCTGCGTGACATCGAGCGCGTGCTGTACTTCGAATCCTATGTGGTTGTCGAAGGTGGCATGACCAACCTCGAAAAACGTCAGATCCTGACTGAAGAGCAGTACCTCGACGCGCTGGAAGAGTTCGGTGACGAATTCGACGCGAAGATGGGTGCGGAAGCGATCCAGGCCCTGTTGAAAAACATGGATCTGGAGCAGGAGTGCGAGCAGCTGCGTGAAGAGCTGAACGAAACCAACTCTGAAACCAAGCGTAAGAAGCTGACCAAGCGTATCAAGCTGCTGGAAGCATTCGTTCAGTCTGGTAACAAACCAGAGTGGATGATCCTGACCGTGCTGCCGGTACTGCCGCCGGATCTGCGTCCGCTGGTTCCGCTGGATGGTGGTCGTTTCGCAACGTCAGATCTGAACGATCTGTATCGTCGCGTGATCAACCGTAACAACCGTCTGAAACGCCTGCTGGATCTGGCTGCGCCGGATATCATCGTACGTAACGAAAAACGTATGTTGCAGGAAGCGGTTGATGCGCTGCTGGATAACGGCCGTCGTGGTCGCGCCATCACTGGCTCCAACAAGCGTCCGCTGAAATCACTGGCAGACATGATCAAAGGTAAGCAGGGTCGTTTCCGTCAGAACCTGCTGGGTAAACGTGTTGACTACTCTGGTCGTTCGGTTATCACCGTAGGTCCATACCTGCGTCTGCATCAGTGCGGTCTGCCGAAGAAAATGGCACTCGAACTGTTCAAACCGTTCATTTACGGCAAGCTGGAACTGCGTGGCCTCGCCACCACCATCAAAGCCGCGAAGAAAATGGTTGAGCGTGAAGAAGCGGTGGTGTGGGACATCCTCGACGAGGTTATCCGTGAGCACCCGGTTCTGCTGAACCGTGCACCGACTCTGCACCGTCTGGGTATCCAGGCGTTTGAACCGGTTCTGATCGAAGGTAAAGCGATCCAGCTGCACCCGCTGGTTTGTGCGGCATATAACGCCGACTTCGATGGTGACCAGATGGCAGTTCACGTACCGCTGACGCTGGAAGCCCAGCTGGAAGCGCGTGCGCTGATGATGTCTACCAACAACATTCTGTCTCCGGCGAACGGCGAGCCAATCATCGTTCCGTCTCAGGACGTTGTTCTGGGTCTGTACTACATGACCCGCGACAAAGTGAACGCCAAAGGCGAAGGCATGGTGCTGACTGGCCCGAAAGAAGCTGAGCGTGTTTACCGCGCTGGCCTGGCCGAGCTGCATGCCCGCGTAAAAGTGCGTATCACCGAGTACAGTAAAAACGAACAAGATGAATTCGTTGCGAAAACCAGCCTGATCGACACCACCATTGGTCGTGCGATCCTGTGGATGATCGTGCCGAAAGGTCTGCCTTACTCCATCGTCAACCAGGCGCTGGGTAAAAAGGCAATCTCCAAAATGCTGAACACCTGTTACCGCATTCTGGGCCTGAAGCCGACCGTTATCTTTGCTGACCAGACCATGTACACCGGCTTTGCTTATGCAGCCCGTTCTGGTGCCTCTGTTGGTATCGACGACATGGTTATCCCGGCGAAGAAAGCTGAGATCATCGCAGAGGCAGAAGCTGAAGTTGCTGAGATCCAGGAGCAGTTCCAGTCTGGTCTGGTAACCGCAGGCGAACGTTACAACAAAGTCATCGATATCTGGGCCGCCGCTAACGAACGCGTTTCCAAAGCGATGATGGATAACCTGCAAACTGAAACTGTGATCAACCGTCACGGCGAAGAAGAGAAGCAGGTTTCCTTTAACAGCATCTACATGATGGCCGACTCCGGTGCGCGTGGTTCTGCGGCACAGATTCGTCAGCTGGCAGGTATGCGTGGTCTGATGGCGAAGCCGGATGGCTCCATCATCGAAACGCCGATCACCGCGAACTTCCGTGAAGGTCTGAACGTACTCCAGTACTTCATCTCAACCCACGGTGCGCGTAAAGGTCTGGCGGATACCGCACTGAAAACCGCGAACTCCGGTTACCTGACCCGTCGTCTGGTTGACGTGGCACAGGACCTGGTGGTGACCGAGGACGATTGTGGCACCTTCGAAGGTATCATGATGACCCCGGTTATCGAGGGTGGCGATGTTAAAGAGCCGCTGCGTGAGCGTGTACTGGGTCGTGTGACCGCAGAAGACGTGCTCAAGCCGGGCACCGCAGACATTCTGATCCCGCGTAACACCCTGCTTGATGAGCACTGGTGTGATGTGGTTGAGCAGAACTCTGTTGACGCCATCAAAGTGCGTTCAGTTGTAAGCTGTGAAACCGACTTCGGTGTGTGTGCACACTGCTACGGTCGCGATCTGGCGCGTGGTCACATCATCAACAAAGGTGAGGCCATCGGCGTTATCGCAGCACAGTCCATCGGTGAGCCGGGTACTCAGCTGACGATGCGTACGTTCCACATCGGTGGTGCGGCATCGCGTGCGGCTGCTGAATCCAGCATTCAGGTGAAGAACAAAGGTACTATCAAGCTGAGCAACGCGAAAACCGTTACCAACTCCTCCGGGAAGCTGGTGATCGTTTCTCGTAACGTTGAGCTGAAAATGATCGACGAGTTCGGTCGTACCAAAGAAAGCTATAAAGTGCCTTACGGTGCAGTGATGGCGAAAGGTGATGGTGAGCAGGTCAACGCGGGCGAAACCGTGGCGAACTGGGATCCGCATACCATGCCGGTAATCACTGAAGTGAACGGTTTCATCCGCTTCACCGATATGATCGACGGCCAGACCATTACCCGTCAGACTGACGAGTTAACCGGTCTGTCATCACTGGTTATCCTTGACTCTGCTGAGCGTACTTCAGGTGGTAAAGACCTGCGTCCGGCACTGAAAATCGTTGATGCGAATGGCGATGACGTTCTGATCCCGGGCACCGACATGCCGGCTCAGTACTTCCTGCCGGGCAAAGCGATTGTTCAGTTGGAAGATGGCGTGAAGATCAGCGCAGGTGACACCCTGTCGCGTGTTCCGCAGGAATCTGGCGGTACCAAGGACATCACCGGTGGTCTGCCGCGCGTTGCCGACCTGTTCGAAGCGCGTCGTCCGAAAGAGCCAGCAATCCTGGCGGAGATCAGCGGTATCATCTCCTTCGGTAAAGAGACTAAAGGTAAGCGTCGCCTGGTAATCACCCCGGTTGATGGCAGCGATCCGTACGAAGAGATGATTCCGAAATGGCGTCAGCTCAACGTATTTGAAGGTGAGCGCGTTGAACGTGGTGACGTCGTATCTGACGGCCCGGAATCTCCGCATGACATTCTGCGTCTGCGTGGCGTTCATGCTGTTACCCGTTACATCACTAACGAAGTGCAGGAAGTTTACCGTCTGCAAGGCGTTAAGATTAACGATAAGCACATTGAAGTCATCGTACGTCAGATGCTGCGTAAAGCGACCATCGTCAGCGCCGGAAGCACCGACTTCCTGGAAGGTGAGCAGGCTGAAGTGTCTCGCATCAAGATCTCTAACCGTGATCTGGAAGCGAACGGCAAGTTGGGTGCCACCTACATGCGCGACCTGCTGGGTATCACCAAAGCGTCTCTGGCAACCGAGTCGTTCATCTCTGCTGCATCGTTCCAGGAGACCACGCGTGTCCTGACCGAAGCTGCGGTTGCAGGCAAGCGCGACGAACTGCGCGGTCTGAAAGAGAACGTTATCGTGGGTCGTCTGATCCCGGCCGGTACCGGTTACGCTTACCATCAGGATCGTATGCGTCGCCGTCAGGCGGGTGAAGCACCGGTTGCACCGCAGGTTACTGCGGATGAAGCCTCTGCAAGCCTGGCTGAACTGCTGAACGCCGGTCTCGGTGGCAGCGACGACGAGTAATCACTCGTCAGTTAGCCAATAAAAAACCCTGCTTCGGCAGGGTTTTTTTTCATCTGTATTCTCAGTTTCTGCGGTCGATATCGCCGCGCGTCAGCCCAATATCCCGTAACTGGGTATCGCTGAGGTGCGACAATATGCGTCGGGTCTGCCGACGTAAATGCCAGGATTTCACCAACTGCCGCACCGCGCGGAAGATATCCAGTAAGGTGATATTGAAGGGTTTTGCCGCCCGGTTTTGATCGAATTCCATAATCCTGCCCTCGGTATGATGTCTGAGAAGCATTGTCCGTTTTCCACCCATCCCAATACAGATTCAATAAACACATTTATTAAACATACAGATTGCGCTGTGACCGATCTGAATGGTAAAAATTAATCCAATCTGTACTGGTTTTTTCCTGTTGGAAATCATGTGAGGCATACGATGACGCGTTACCAGCATCTGGCGGGCTTGCTCTCAGACCGCATCGAGCAAGGGTTATATCGCAGTGGAGAGCGCTTGCCATCGGTGCGTACGCTCAGCATTGAACATGGTGTGAGTATCAGCACTGTCCAGCAGGCTTACCATTTGCTGGAGGAGAAGCAGCTGATCGTGCCGCAGCCTCGCTCCGGCTATTTTGTGGCGACACGTAAAGCCACGCCGCCTGTTCCTGCCATCACCCGTCCCGCTCAACGCCCGGTGGAGATCACCCAGTGGGAATCGGTGCTGGAGCTGCTCAGCAGTCGCATCGAAGGGGACGTGATCCAACTGGGCAGTGGCATCCCGGATCTGACGCAGCCAACGCTGAAACCGCTGTGGAAAATCCAGAGTCGTATGGCGCAGAAGCAGGATATCAACCTGCTGAGTTACGACACCCTGTTGGGCCTGACATCGTTGCGGGAACAAATCGCACGCCTGACGATTGATAGCGGTTGCCAGCTTAGCGCTGACGACATTGTGGTGACCACCGGTTGCCACGAAGCATTGTCGGTTTCTATCCGCGCCGTTTGTCAGCCAGGGGATATCATTGCGGTGGAATCACCCACGTTCCACGGCACCATGCAAACCCTACGCGGTTTTGGTATTCGCGCCATTGAGATCCCGACCGACTCGGTGACGGGTATCAGCCTTGAAGCGCTGGAGCTGGCGTTCGAGCAGTGGCCCATTAAAGCGGTGGTGGTGGTACCTAACTGTAATAATCCGTTGGGTTTTATCATGCCGGAAGCGCGTAAACGGGCGCTGCTGACGCTGGCACAACGCTTCGACGCCGCCATCATCGAAGATGATGTGTATGGAGAGCTGGCGTGGGAGTATCCGCGCCCCATCAGTATTAAGTCGCTGGATATGGATGGGCGAGTGCTGCTGTGCAGCTCGTTTTCCAAAACGCTCTCGCCTGGCCTGCGTGTCGGCTGGGTTGCACCGGGGCGTTATCGCGAACGGGTGCTGCACATGAAATATATCGGCACCGGCTCTTCCGCGACCATGACGCAGCATGTGGTGGCGGAGTTTATTCGTCTGGGTCATTACGGGCCGCACTTGCGGCGTATGCGCCAGGTTTATCAACGCAATTACGAGACCTTTAGCTGCTGGGTACGCCACTATTTCCCGTGTGGTATTTGTGTTTCACGCCCACAGGGTAGCTTTCTGATGTGGATCGAACTGCCGGAAGCCTTCGACGCGGTGCGCCTCAACACGGAACTCCGCGCCTCGAAGATTCAGGTGGCGGTGGGCTCGCTGTTTTCCGCATCGGGTAAGTATCGCAACTGCCTGCGTCTCAACTATGCGCTGCCGATTACCGATGCCACCGAACAGGCGATTGCGCTGGTGGGTGCTGCGATCGAACGCGCGATGTTGGTCTGCGCCTGATCGGTAGCGGCGCGATTTATCGCGCAATTTAGTGCGCAATAAATCGCGTCGTCAGCCGTGTTTTACGCCGTGACGGTGGGTTCCGTCAGCGCCAGCAGCTCCCGCGTGGCCGCCAGCCAGTCGGGTGCCTGAGTGATGGCGCTAACCACCGCGATGCTACCCACGCCGGTCGCCAGCACCTCTGGTGCGCGCGCCAACGAAATACCGCCAATGGCTACCGTTGAAATGCCTTCCAGCCGCCCCAGATGACGTGTTAACTCTGCAATGCCTTGCGGTTCTGATGGCATCTCTTTAGTTTGTGTCGGGAAAATATGCCCCAGCGCGATATAGGAGGGGCGCAGCGCCAGCGCACGATCCAGTTCGGCATCATCATGGGTGGATAAGCCGAGGCGCAAGCCCGCCTGACGAATCGCCTCCAGATCGGCCACATCCAGATCTTCCTGGCCGAGATGCACGCCATAGGCGTTGTAGCGAATCGCCAGGCGCCAGTAATCATTGATAAACAGGCGGGCGCGATATTGTTTGCCGAGTGCGATAGCCTCCCGCACCGCCTCTTCCACTTCATGATCTTCGCAATCTTTAATACGCAGCTGAATGGTGCGTACTCCCGCTTCCAGCAAACGGGCAATCCACTCAACGCTATCGACAACCGGGTAAAGCCCTAAACGTGGGGCGGTACTGGGGAAGGCGGCGGTCATACATTTTCCTCTTTCAGGGCATCGGCGGCATGATAAAGCTCACCGCCACGGCTACGGAAGGCATCTGACATCTGCGCCATCCCGATTTCAATCGGCTGGGCTTCCGCCTGCTGACGGGCGGCAAAGTCACGCACTTCCTGGGTGATTTTCATGGAGCAGAATTTCGGGCCGCACATGGAACAAAAATGTGCCACTTTGCCCGACTCCTGCGGCAGTGTCTCATCGTGATAAGCGCGCGCGGTATGTGGGTCGAGCGCCAGATTGAACTGGTCCTCCCAGCGAAACTCAAAACGCGCTTTCGACATGGCGTTATCGCGGATCTGGGCGCCAGGATGGCCCTTCGCCAGATCGGCGGCATGAGCGGCGATTTTATAGGTGATCAATCCCTGTTTCACATCTTCCTTATTCGGCAAACCCAGATGTTCTTTCGGGGTGACGTAGCACAGCATCGCACAGCCGAACCAGCCAATCATCGCGGCACCGATGCCAGAAGTGAAATGATCGTAGCCGGGGGCGATATCGGTGGTCAGTGGGCCGAGGGTATAGAACGGGGCTTCGTGACAATGTTCCAGTTGTTCGGTCATATTGCGGCGAATCATCTGCATCGGCACATGCCCCGGACCTTCGATCATCACCTGCACATCATATTCCCAGGCGATTTTGGTCAGCTCACCCAGCGTATGTAGCTCGGCAAACTGCGCTTCATCGTTGGCATCCTGAATCGAACCCGGACGCAATCCATCACCCAGCGACAGAGCAACATCATAGGCAGCACAGATTTCGCAAATCTCACGGAAGTGCAGATACAGGAAACTCTCCTGATGGTGCGACAAACACCACTTCGCCATGATTGAACCGCCACGCGAAACGATGCCGGTCAGACGTTTCGCCGTCATCGGCACATAACGCAGCAGCACGCCGGCGTGGATGGTGAAGTAGTCAACGCCTTGTTCGGCTTGCTCCAGCAAGGTGTCGCGGAAGATTTCCCAATTCAGATCTTCCGCGATGCCGTTTACCTTCTCCAGCGCCTGATAAATCGGTACGGTGCCAATCGGCACCGGGCTGTTACGCAAAATCCACTCGCGTGTTTCATGGATATAACGGCCGGTCGAGAGATCCATCACCGTGTCAGCCCCCCAGCGTGTCGACCACACCAGCTTCTCCACTTCCTCTTCAATTGAGGAGCTGACCGCCGAGTTGCCGATGTTGGCATTCACTTTGACCAGAAAATTGCGGCCAATGATCATCGGCTCAGATTCAGGGTGGTTTATGTTGGATGGGATGATGGCTCGCCCTGCGGCGACTTCCTGACGCACGAACTCGGCGGTGATATTTTCCGGCAGATGTGCACCAAAGCTATGACCAGGATGTTGTTGTAGCAACACTTCGCCACGGATGCGCTCGCGCCCCATGTTTTCACGTAGTGCAATAAACTCCATTTCCGGGGTAATGACGCCCTGACGCGCATAATGCAACTGGGTAACACGGCGGCCTGCTTTGGCACGTCGCGGTTGGGGCAGATGTTCAAAACGCAGGTGATCCAGCCCCTCATCTGCCAGGCGTTGCTGTGTATAGCTGGAGCTGAGCTGGTCGATGGTTTCACTGTCGCCGCGTTCCGCGATCCAGTTGGCGCGCAGTTTGCTCAACCCCTGATGAACATCAATCGACGCATGCGGATCGCCGTAAGCCCCGGCCGTGTCATACACCGGCACCGGTTCGTTGGCTTCGTATTGCGGATTATCTTTACTGCCGCCGGTCAGGGTCGGGCTGAGCTGAATCTCACGCATCGGTACGCGAATATCATCACGACTGCCGGTGATCCAGATACGTTTAGAATTGGGGAAGGCAGTGCCCTGGAGGGAATCAATAAATTCCTGCGCCTGGGCGCGTTGTTCACGACGAGAAGTTTTTACAACAGACATAGCAAGTTTCCTGTAAATGATGGAAGTTGCTTGTCCGGAGTCCGGAAGGAGTAACAGAAACGGCGCGCGCACCGGCTGTGATATTTACTCTTGTTCCCTTCGCAGGTACTAACCTGATCAGGTTCCGCGGATCCCGAATTAACGGTCTCAGCCCGAAATGGGCACTCCGACAAGAAAATATTTACGGTGTTAAACCGTAAAATAAAAAAGCCCTCGTAGCATAGAAGGGCTTTTTACGAATAACAAGTCTTTTACAAATGCGGGCGGCTAAGCAGGGCGGGCGATGATGCTTTCATTCGCTACCGGCGTATGCGCCAGCTGATTGTCCCATGCCAGATGCACCAGCTTATCTTCCAGCGTAAAACGCGACTCCAGCACTTCACCCACTTCAGACAGCGCCTGCTGGAAGGTGACGCAGTTGTCATCGGTGATGGCCTGTTGCAGATGGCCGTCATACAGTTGCATCATCCGTTCGGTATTGGCTTCCAGTGACGGGTAGATTTGCGCGGCGGCGATCATCGGGCTGTCACCCTGCATCTCACTGATAATATGTTCATAAATGCTGAAATGGCCGGCGGAGAGATAATCCACCAGGTTATGACAAAAGGCATCCAGCGCCTGTTCGTCCAGGGCACTCAACGCATCTTTTTTGGGCTTCATGCCAACCAACTGGTAGTAAGTCACAAGTAGCTGACGACGCGCGTGTAGCCATGAATCGACCAATTCGTTACCGCGGCCTACACGCTCGGTCAGGTCATCTAACTGAGTAAGCATACAAGGCTCCATGTGGGTTATAGTGGTTCATTCTGCGAATAGACGCTAAGGATGACGATTTAAATGCAACGTGAGATCTCAAGCGTAGACGCTGGCTGGTGGATTGTCAGCCATGAACAAAAACTTTGGCTGCCACAGGGTGAGCTGCCGCACGGGACGGCGGAACAATTCGATCTGGCGGGCAGCAGCGGCATGGTGATTGGCGAATGGCAGGGTGAAAACGTCTGGCTGGTGCGTGAATCACGTTCTGACAATATGGGCTCAGTACGCCAGTTGATCGACGAAGATGTTGGCCTGTTCCAGCTTGCCGGGCGTGGCGTGCAACTGGCGGAATTCTTTCGTTCGCATCGCTGGTGCGGCTATTGCGGCCACGAAATGCATTTGAGCAAACGTGAGTTTGCTTGCCTGTGCGGTCACTGCCGTGAACGCTATTATCCGCAAATCGCGCCCTGCATCATCGTGGCGATTCGGCGCGGAGATGAGATCCTGCTGGCGAACCACGCAAAGCATCGTAACAACGTCTACACCGTACTGGCCGGTTTTGTTGAAGTGGGAGAAACCCTCGAACAGGCGGTGGCGCGTGAGGTGATGGAAGAGAGCAATGTACGGGTGAAAAACGTACGTTACGTCACCTCACAACCCTGGCCATTCCCCCATTCGCTGATGATGGCCTATATGGCGGAATACGATGGCGGGGAGCTACAGCATGACGGCAAAGAACTGCTGGATGCCGGCTGGTTCCGCTACGATGCGTTACCTTTATTACCGCCGCCGGGTACCGTCGCGCGACGTCTGATTGAAGATACCGTTGCCCACTGTCGCGCCAGCGCGCTGTGAAAATGCTACACTGGCGCCCTGTCAGTGAGAGAGCCAATTATGAGTGAACTGAAGAACGATCGTTATCTGCGCGCCCTGTTACGTCAGCCGGTGGATGTCACCCCGGTTTGGATGATGCGACAAGCCGGGCGTTATCTGCCGGAATATAAAGCCACACGCGCCGAAGCCGGTGACTTTATGTCGCTGTGTAAAAATGCTGAGCTGGCCTGTGAAGTCACGCTGCAACCGCTGCGTCGCTATGCGCTGGATGCGGCAATCCTCTTCAGCGATATCCTCACCATCCCGGATGCCATGGGATTGGGCCTGTACTTTGAAACCGGTGAAGGCCCCCGTTTCTCTCACCCGATTACCAGCCGCGCTGACGTCGACAAACTGCCGGTACCTGACCCGGAGCAGGAGTTGGGTTATGTGATGAATGCGGTGCGCACCATTCGCCATAACCTGAAAGGCGAAGTGCCGCTGATCGGTTTCTCCGGAAGCCCGTGGACGCTGGCGACCTATATGGTTGAAGGGGGTAGCAGCAAGGCCTTCACCAAAATCAAAAAGATGATGTACGCCGAGCCACAAACGCTGCATGCGTTGCTGGATAAGCTGGCCGACAGCGTGATCCTCTATCTGAACGCGCAGATCAAAGCCGGTGCGCAGTCGATCATGGTGTTCGACACCTGGGGCGGCGTGCTGACCGGACGTGATTATCGCGAGTTCTCGCTTTACTACATGCACAAAATCGTTGATAGCGTGCTACATGAGAACGAAGGTCGCCGTGTGCCGATCACCCTGTTCACCAAAGGTGGCGGGCAATGGCTGGAAGCGATCGCGGAAACTGGCTGTGATGCGCTGGGCCTGGACTGGAGCACCGATATTGCCGATGCCCGTCGTCGCGTCGGCCACAAAGTGGCGTTGCAGGGCAATATGGACCCGTCAATGCTCTACGCCCCACCGGCCCGTATCGAGCAGGAAGTGGCTGGCATCCTTGAAGGGTTTGGCAAGGGTGAAGGCCACGTCTTCAATCTGGGCCACGGTATCCATCAGGATGTACCGCCAGAGCATGCTGGTGCCTTTGTCGAGGCGGTACATCGTTTGTCACGTCCTTATCATCAGGGCTAGCGATGGATTTAGCGGCGCTACGCACGGAACAGCAACAGCGCGCAGCTGACGTGGTGCGGCAGGACGATTTTGAGGTGCTGCCGCCCCGTTTGATTGCCGGTGCCGATGTCGGGTTTGAACAGGGCGGGGAAGTGACGCGCGCCGCGCTGGTGATTCTTGAGTACCCCTCGTTGCAACTGGTGGAGCATCAGATTGCCCGCATCAGCACCACCATGCCCTATATCCCCGGTTTTTTATCATTCCGCGAAGTGCCCGCTCTGGTGGCTGCCTGGCAACAACTCCAGCATCAACCGGACCTGTTATTTGTCGATGGGCATGGCATCTCGCATCCGCGTCGGCTCGGTGTGGCGGCGCATTTTGGCTTGCTGGTGGATGTACCGACCATTGGTGTGGCAAAGCGGCGCCTGTGTGGCCAGTTTGATACGCTGGATGAAGCGCCGGGCAGCCGTCAGCCGTTGCTGGATAAAGGCGAGCAGTTGGGTTGGGTGTGGCGCAGCAAGGCGCGCTGCAATCCACTTTTTATCTCCACCGGCCATCGTGTCAGTACCGACAGTGCATTGCAGTGGGTGGAAAATTGCATGGCGGGTTATCGCCTGCCTGAGCCGACACGCTGGGCCGATGCGGTAGCATCTGGTCGTCCGGCCTTTCTGCGCAGGCAAAATGCGCGTTAACGCTGTTTGCGCGCGGCTTTTGCGGTACACTGCCGCCAGCTAAATTATTGAGAGCAAGTTTGATGTTACAGAACCCCGTCCATTTGCGCCTGGCGAAGCTGGAAAGCTGGCAGCACGTCACCTTTATGGCCTGTCTGTGTGAACGTATGTTCCCTAACTACTGGGCCTTCTGTCAGCAGACCGAATTCGCCGATCCGCAGCTTTATCGCCGTATTCTCGATTTAGTCTGGGAAAGCCTGACGGTCAAAGGCGCTAAAATCAATTTCGACAGCCAACTGGAGAAGCTGGAAGCGGTCATCCCCAATGGCGACGATTTCGATATCTATGGCGTGCATCCGGCGATTGATGCCTGCGTGGCATTGAGTGAAGTGCTGCATGCTCAGCTCAGTGGCGAAACCCTGGAACATGCGGTTGAAGTGAGCCGCACCTCAGTGACCACTGTCGCTATCCTCGAAATGACCCAGGCTGGACGCGAAATGAGCGATGAAGAGCTGCGCGAAAACCAGGCGATTATTGACGAATGGGATATGCAGTGGGAGATTTTCCGCCTGTTGGCAGAATGCGAAGAGCGCGACCTCGAGCTGATTAAAGGGTTACGTTCTGACCTGCGCGAAGCGGGAATCAGTAACATCGGTATAATTTTTCAGCAATAAGGCGAGAAAACGTGACTTCAGGCCCGAATTAGCGCGCCTGGAGGCTTCACATCAGCCCCCTGTCTGGTCTACATTTGGGGGGCTGAAAATTGTGGCTATCGGTGCGTGCAGGCTGAAGAGTGCCAGAATATGGCTTTTCCCTCGCACTCGTTGCTTAGCAAGCGATAAATACACTTTAAGGATAACTTATGAACAAGACTCAACTGATTGATGTGATCGCGGAAAAAGCAGACCTGTCAAAAACCCAGGCTAAAACTGCTCTGGAATCTACCCTGGCTGCGATCACTGAGTCTCTGAAAGATGGTGATGCTGTACAACTGGTTGGTTTTGGTACTTTTAAAGTGAACCACCGCGCTGAGCGTACCGGTCGCAACCCGCAGACTGGCAAAGAGATCAAAATCGCTGCGGCAAACGTACCGGCGTTCGTCTCTGGTAAAGCGCTGAAAGACGCTGTTAAGTAAGTTTCCGCGACGCGGTATAGCTTTAAAAGAGGGGCGACATCGCCCCTTTTTGTTTCCGGGGCCTGCCATGCTGAAACTTAATTATCAGCGCGTCTGCGCCCTGTTATGTGGTGCGCTGCTGACGGGCTGTAGCACGACTCCTGATCTTCCTGCCTTTACCGCCAGCGGCTATCTTGCCGATCGTGGCGTGGTACGTATCTGGCGCAAAAATAGCGACCATCAATCAATTCACATGCGTACGGTCTTCACGCCATTCAATGGTGATGCAATGGAGACAACGGACTACAGCTGGCTGGACAACAATCTTATCAGCGTGCAACGTCAGGTCGCGGGCGAGCAGCCGGATGACGTTACGTTGCGTTTTGATCAGCAGGGCAACCTCAATTTTATGCAGCGACAACTGGCTGGGCGTCGTGAGGCGGTAAGTAGCGACAGTGTCGAGCTGTATCGCTTCGATGCGCAGCGCATGCTGGCGCAGAGCAATGCCTTGCTGAATGGCCGTGTATTGCTAAGCCAGGGGCACTGGCTGGGCGATACTCAGGTACGCAACTGCGAAGGGAAGGTGGTGAATGCGCCGTTCGATAGCAGCATCCAGGCAACGCTGGCACAGCAGCAGCGTAATACATCCTCACCGTTGATGGTGGCCTGGCTGGAAGCGCCTGAAGGGGTGCAGCTATTGCATATCACGCCCACGGATGAATGTAGTTGGCAGCCGAAAGAGAGCGACTTCTGACCGGGAATGAAGAAGGGGCACTGTGCGTGCCCCTGCTGATTATTTGCGGTTGATGGCGCGATAGCCGATATCGTGGCGGCAGAAGCTGCCTTCCCAGGAGATAGACTTCGCCAGTTCGTAGGCACGCTGCTGTGCGGCAGCAACATCTGCGCCCAGCGCGGTGACGCAAAGTACGCGACCCCCATTGGTGACCACCAGGTCATCCTTCAGCGTGGTACCGGCGTGGAACACTTTACCATCTGCAACTTCTTCCAGCGGCAGGCCGTGAATCTGGTCGCCGGTGTTGTAGTTGCCCGGATAACCACCGGCAGCCAGCACCACACCCAGTGACGGACGCGGATCCCATTGTGACGTCTGCTGATCCAACTTGCCGTCACAGGCCGCCAGACACAGCGCCACCAGATCGGACTGCAAACGCAGCATGATCGGCTGGGTTTCCGGATCGCCAAAGCGGCAGTTGAACTCGATCACTTTAGGCTGGCCGGCTTTATCGATCATCAGACCGGCATACAGGAAGCCGGTGTAGGTGTTACCTTCGGCTTTCATGCCGTTCACGGTTGGCCAAATGATCTGATCCATCACGCGCTGGTGGATCTCATCGGTCACCACCGGTGCCGGAGAGTAGGCACCCATGCCTCCGGTATTCGGGCCGGTATCGCCGTCACCGACACGTTTATGATCCTGGCTGGTGGCCATCGGCAGCACGTTGTCGCCATCAACCATCACGATAAAGCTGGCTTCTTCGCCATCGAGGAACTCTTCGATCACGATACGGTGGCCGGCATCGCCGAACGCGTTGCCTGCCAGCATATCCTGTACCGCGTCTTCCGCTTCTTGCAGCGTCATCGCCACGATCACGCCTTTACCGGCGGCCAGACCATCGGCTTTGATGACGATCGGAGCGCCTTTCTCACGCAGATACGCCAGCGCCGGTTCTACCTCGGTAAAGTTCTGGTATTCAGCGGTTGGGATCTGCTGACGTGCGAGGAAATCTTTGGTGAAGGCTTTGGAGCCTTCCAGCTGTGCTGCTGCCTGCGTCGGGCCAAAAATTTTCAGACCCGCGGCACGGAACGCATCAACGACACCAATCACCAGCGGCGCTTCCGGGCCGACGATGGTCAGGTCAATTTTCTCCTGCTGAGCAAAGGCCAGCAGCGCGGCAACGTCGGTGGCGCTGATAGCGACATTTTGCAATGCCGGTTCCAGTGCGGTGCCTGCGTTACCAGGTGCGACAAACACGGTTTCTGCCAGCGGTGACTGCGCAGCTTTCCACGCCAGAGCGTGCTCACGTCCACCATTGCCAATGACTAAAATTTTCATCTGTTACGCTCCCAACGATTAATGGCGGAAATGACGCATGTCGGTAAAGATCATCGCGATGCCGTGCTCATCGGCGGCGGCAATCACTTCATCATCGCGAATCGAACCACCTGGCTGAATCACACAGGTGACACCGACGGCAGCCGCAGCATCAATACCATCGCGGAACGGGAAGAAGGCGTCAGAGGCCATCGCAGAACCTTTTACTTCCAGACCTTCATCACCTGCTTTAATACCGGCGATTTTCGCGGAATAGACGCGGCTCATCTGGCCTGCGCCAATACCGATGGTCATGTTGTCACGCGCATAGACAATGGCGTTGGATTTAACGAATTTCGCCACTTTCCAGCAGAACAGCGCATCACGCAGTTCCTGTTCAGTTGGCTGGCGTTTGCTTACTACGCGCAGCTGGCTGGCATCGACCATACCCAGATCGCGGTCCTGTACCAGCAAACCACCGTTTACACGTTTGAAATCCAGACCGGCAACGCGATCCTGCCACTGACCACACACCAGAACGCGGACGTTCTGTTTGCTGGCGGTGACTTTCAGCGCGGCCTCAGAGGCGGAAGGGGCAATAATCACTTCCACGAACTGACGGCTGATGATGGCTTGTGCGGTGGCTTCGTCCAGCTCACGGTTGAAAGCGATGATGCCGCCAAATGCAGAGGTAGGATCGGTTTTGTATGCGCGCTCATAGGCGTCCAGAATCGAACTGCCCACTGCCACACCGCACGGGTTGGCGTGCTTCACAATCACGCAGGCGGCTTCGCTGAACTCTTTGACACATTCCAGAGCAGCATCAGTATCAGCGATATTGTTGTAGGACAGCGCTTTACCCTGCACCTGCTGGGCAGTGGCAACCGAGGCTTCCGCCACGTTCTCTTCTATATAGAAAGCGGCATCCTGATGGCTGTTCTCGCCGTAACGCATATCCTGCTTCTTAATGAAGTTCAGGTTCAGGGTACGCGGGAAACGACCAGCAGGTTCTTTGCTCTCGCCGTGATAGGCCGGTACCAGGCTACCAAAGTAGTTAGCAATCATGCTGTCGTAGGCGGCAGTGTGTTCGAAGGCTTTAATCGCCAGGTCGAAACGGGTTTCCAGCGTCAGAGAGTTTTCGTTGGCGTCCAGCTCGGCAATGATGGCGTGGTAATCGCTGCTCTTAACGACAATTGCCACGTCTTTATGGTTCTTCGCGGCGGAGCGCACCATGGTCGGGCCGCCGATGTCGATGTTTTCAACCGCATCTTCCAGCGTACAGCCCGGCTTCGCCACGGTTTGGGCGAAGGGATAAAGGTTAACGACCACCATGTCGATAGGATTGATAGCGTGCTGCGCCATGATGGCATCATCCTGGCCGCGACGACCAAGAATGCCGCCATGCACTTTCGGGTGCAGCGTTTTGACACGTCCATCCATCATTTCCGGAAAACCGGTGTAGTCAGACACTTCAGTGACCGGCAGGCCCGCATCTGCCAGCAGGCGTGCAGTGCCACCTGTGGAGAGCAGCTCAACACCACGGCTGGAGAGTGCCTGAGCAAATTCGAGGATACCGGCTTTGTCTGAGACACTCAGCAGAGCGCGGCGTACTGGACGACGTTGTTGCATGGTGGTTTTATCCCTTGGCTTTGTTTCGCGTAAATAAGAGCGTTACATCAAGCTTAGCGTTTTTCTTCTATATAGAAGAAACGTTGGCCTCAGGTAACGCCCCAAAAGGGGCATCCTTCACGTCGCGGGGCATTGTAGCGAAAACGTTTGCGCGATGCTCGCCTAAATTCATTTCTGTCGTGAGGTGTGGATAACTTTGTGTGTAAGTGGGTATAAGGCGGGGTTTTGCTGTGGAATGCAGCGAACGGTTGTTTTTATTGAAATTAGCGGTTGCGCGCGCCGAACAACTCCCTATAATGCGCCTCCATCGACACGGCACAACGGTTTACGAAATGCGGTGTTGAGAGAGAAGTTCTGAAGGAAATCTCGCCAGAGAAAATCACTGAAAAAAGTGATTGACTCTGAAGGAGGAAAGCGTAATATACGCCACCTCGCGACAGACGGTTAACCCGCTGTTCGCACTGCTCTTTAACAATTTATCAGACAATCTGTGTGGGCACTCGCAGGATTGATATCAAAAGTCTACGGACTTAAAAAATATCAAGTCTCAAGAGTGAACA
>NZ_ASZC01000033.1 GCF_000468095.1 Pantoea sp. AS-PWVM4 | reverse complement strand
ACCCTGATTCACCCGATCGCAATGGACGAAGGTCTGCGCTTCGCAATCCGCGAAGGCGGCCGTACCGTTGGTGCGGGCGTTGTTGCTAAAGTTATCGCTTAATTGCGCTGACGCAGGTGGCTATTTCGGTAGCCACTTGAGCACGAAAAGAAGAGCACTTCGGTGCTCTTTTTTTATGCCTGAATTTCCCCCCCTCTGATATCTAATCCCACACAAAATCCAGGTTTGAAATAAAAACCATTCTCATTTACACTTTGATCAGAAAATGTACCGGAGTCCGTAGTAAATGTACGTCTGCCTGTGTAATGCCGTGAGTGATAAAACCCTTCGCGAAGTAGTCCGTCGCTATCAGCCCAAATCTATTCAGCATTTGCGCCAACTGGTTCCTATTGGCAAACAGTGTGGCAAATGCATCCGTGTCGCGCGTGAAATCATGGATGACGAACTCCAGCAGGTACCGCTGTATAAAGAGATCGCCTGATTCACGAACCGGAATGGAATAACCACAAAAACTGTCGCGTTTTTTTGACTTCTTTTTATCCGCATCTACGCTCTAATTAACTGGAAGCGGAGGAAGCGAAATGAAGGGCGACACTAAAATCATAAATCATCTCAACAAATTGCTGGGGAATGAGTTGGTTGCTATCAACCAGTACTTTCTTCATGCACGTATGTTCAAAAACTGGGGTTTAACACGCCTCAATGATGTGGAATACCACGAGTCCATTGATGAAATGAAACATGCGGACAAGTACATTGAACGCATTCTGTTTCTTGAAGGGATTCCCAACTTGCAGGATCTTGGCCGGTTACGGATTGGCGAGGATGTGCCGGAAATGCTGCAATCCGATCTGGCACTGGAACTGGAAGGGGCGAAGGATTTGCGTGAAGCCATCGCCTATGCTGACAAAGTCCACGATTACGTCAGCCGCGATATGATGATTGAGATTCTTGCCGACGAAGAACACCACATTGATTACCTGGAAACCGAGCTGGAGCTGATTAATAAAATCGGGATTCAGAATTACTTGCAGGTACAAATCAAAGAAGAGGGCGACAGTTAGGCTGATATCACCCTCACGCTATGTCCAGCCCGCAGCGTTATGTGATCGCTGCGGGCTTTTCTTTTCCCGCTACGTCCTTTTCTGGTTAAAAACGCATCATGGGTTGCTTCCTGAACAGATTTGCGTATAATGCGCGGGCCTGCCGATATTGGCCGGCGCGATTCGAGCAGAATCGCAGGTGGTTATTAAGCTAGGCCACCTGACAATACTCCCAATTGGGGAGTTATATGCTGAACGATTACACTCCTCCATCAATCGTAATGGGTGTGGGTAGTAATTTTTTTCGTTTATAAAATGTTTGGAGCCTTGGTCTCATGTCGAACCAAAGAATCCGTATCCGTCTTAAAGCGTTTGATCATCGTCTGATCGATCAATCAACCGCGGAAATCGTTGAGACTGCCAAGCGCACTGGTGCGCAGGTACGTGGTCCGATCCCGCTGCCGACTCGCAAAGAGCGTTTTACCGTTCTGATCTCTCCGCACGTCAACAAAGATGCGCGTGATCAGTACGAAATCCGCACTCACAAGCGTCTGGTAGACATCGTTGAGCCAACTGAAAAAACCGTTGATGCACTGATGCGTCTGGATCTGGCTGCCGGTGTTGACGTGCAGATCAGCCTGGGTTAATCAGGTCATCGAGCGATTGAGAGGTTGATACAATGAGTGGTTTAGTCGGTAAAAAAGTGGGCATGACCCGCATCTTCACTGAAGATGGCGTTTCAATCCCAGTAACCGTTATTGAAGTTGAAGCAAACCGCGTTACCCAGGTGAAAACTCTGGAGAACGATGGTTACCAGGCGATCCAGGTTACCACCGGTGCTAAAAAAGCTAACCGTGTGACCAAACCTGAAGCTGGTCACTTTGCTAAAGCTGGCGTTGAAGCTGGCCGTGGTCTGTGGGAATTCCGCACCGAAGGTGAAGAGTTCGCTGTTGGCCAGAGCATCAGTGTTGAAATCTTCGCTGAAGTGAAAAAAGTAGACGTAACCGGTACCTCTAAAGGTAAAGGTTTCGCAGGTACCGTTAAGCGCTGGAACTTCCGTACCCAGGACGCGACTCACGGTAACTCCTTGTCTCACCGCGTACCGGGTTCTATCGGTCAGAACCAGACTCCGGGCAAAGTGTTCAAAGGCAAGAAAATGGCTGGTCAGCTGGGTAATGAGCGCGTAACCGTTCAGAGCCTGGAAGTAGTACGTGTTGACGCTGAGCGCAACCTGCTGCTGGTGAAAGGTGCAGTTCCGGGTGCGACCGGTAGCGACCTGATCGTTAAACCGGCTGTGAAGGCGTAAGGGGATAGCAATGGAATTAGTATTGAAAGACGCGCAGAGCGCGCTGACTGTTTCCGAAACTACCTTCGGTCGTGATTTCAACGAAGCGCTGGTTCACCAGGTTGTTGTTGCCTACGCTGCTGGTGCTCGTCAGGGTACTCGTGCGCAGAAAACTCGTGCTGAAGTAACTGGTTCAGGCAAAAAGCCTTGGCGTCAGAAAGGCACCGGCCGTGCGCGTTCAGGTTCTATCAAGAGCCCGATCTGGCGTTCAGGTGGCGTGACCTTCGCTGCACGTCCTCAGGACCACAGTCAAAAAGTTAACAAAAAGATGTACCGCGGCGCGCTGAAAAGCATCCTGTCCGAGCTGGTACGTCAGGACCGTCTGATCGTTGTCGAATCATTCTCTGTTGAAGCACCGAAAACCAAGCTGCTGGCACAGAAACTGAAAGACATGGCGCTGGAAGACGTGCTGATCATCACCGGCGAACTGGATGAGAATCTGTTCCTGGCTGCGCGTAACCTGTACAAGGTTGACGTGCGCGATGCAGCAGGTATCGACCCAGTTAGCCTGATCGCCTTCGACAAAGTCGTTATGACTGCTGAAGCAGTTAAGCAAGTTGAGGAGATGCTGGCATGATCCGTGAAGAACGTCTGCTGAAAGTACTGCGCGCGCCGCACGTATCTGAAAAAGCATCTACCGCGATGGAAAAAACCAATACCATCGTTCTCAAAGTTGCTAAAGACGCGACCAAAGCAGAGATCGTTGCTGCTGTTGAGAAACTGTTCGAAGTAGAAGTTAAAGACGTAAACACCCTGGTTGTTAAGGGTAAAGTTAAGCGTCACGGACAGCGTATCGGTCGTCGTAGCGACTGGAAAAAAGCTTACGTCACCCTGAAAGAAGGCCAGAACCTGGACTTCGTCGGCGGCGCTGAGTAAGTCGGAGGAGAAAGACAATGGCAGTTGTTAAATGTAAACCGACATCTCCGGGTCGTCGTCACGTAGTTAAAGTGGTGAACCCTGAGCTGCACAAGGGCAAACCATTTGCTCCGTTGCTGGAAAAAAACAGCAAATCCGGTGGTCGTAACAACAATGGTCGTATCACTACCCGTCATATCGGTGGTGGTCACAAGCAGGCTTACCGTATTGTTGACTTCAAACGCAACAAAGATGGTATCCCGGCAGTTGTTGAGCGTCTTGAGTACGATCCGAACCGTTCTGCGAACATCGCACTGGTTCTGTACAAAGATGGCGAGCGCCGTTACATCCTGGCCCCTAAAGGCCTGAAAGCTGGCGACCAGATTCAGTCTGGCGTTGATGCTGCGATCAAAGCGGGTAACACCCTGCCGATGCGTAACATCCCAGTGGGTTCTACCGTTCACAACGTAGAAATGAAACCAGGCAAAGGCGGTCAGATTGCTCGCTCAGCTGGTGCTTACGTGCAGATCGTTGCGCGTGAAGGTTCCTACGTTACCCTGCGTCTGCGTTCAGGTGAAATGCGTAAAGTCGAAGCTGACTGCCGCGCAACTCTGGGCGAAGTCGGTAACGCTGAGCACATGCTGCGCGTTCTGGGTAAAGCCGGTGCAACTCGTTGGCGCGGTGTTCGTCCTACCGTTCGCGGTACTGCGATGAACCCAGTCGATCACCCGCACGGTGGTGGTGAAGGTCGTAACTTTGGTAAGCACCCGGTAACTCCGTGGGGCGTTCAGACCAAAGGTAAGAAGACCCGTAGCAACAAGCGTACTGATAAATTTATCGTACGTCGCCGTAGCAAATAATTTTAGAGGATAAGCCATGCCACGTTCTCTCAAGAAAGGTCCTTTTATTGACCTGCACTTGCTGAAGAAGGTAGAGAAAGCGGTGGAAAGCGGAGACAAGAAGCCCCTGCGCACCTGGTCCCGTCGTTCAACGATCTTCCCTAACATGATCGGTTTGACCATCGCTGTCCATAATGGTCGTCAGCACGTTCCTGTCTTTGTTTCCGACGAAATGGTCGGCCACAAGCTGGGTGAATTTGCACCGACACGTACTTATCGCGGCCACGCTGCTGATAAGAAAGCCAAGAAGAAATAAGTAGGAGGAAGAGATGGAAACTATTGCTCAACATCGCCATGCTCGTTCTTCTGCTCAGAAGGTTCGCCTCGTTGCTGACCTGATTCGCGGTAAGAAAGTGTCGCAGGCTCTGGATATTCTGACTTACACCAACAAGAAAGCGGCTGTACTGGTTAAGAAAGTCCTGGAATCTGCCATTGCTAACGCCGAACACAACGATGGCGCTGATATCGACGATCTGAAAGTTGCGAAAATTTTCGTAGATGAAGGCCCAAGCATGAAGCGCATTATGCCTCGTGCAAAAGGTCGTGCAGATCGCATCCTGAAGCGCACCAGCCACATTACTGTGGTTGTGTCCGATCGCTGAGACTCTGGAGACTAGCAATGGGTCAGAAAGTACATCCTAATGGTATTCGCCTGGGTATTGTAAAACCATGGAACTCTACCTGGTTTGCGAACACCAAAGAATTCGCTGACAACCTGGACAGCGATTTTAAAGTACGTCAGTTCCTGACTAAAGAACTGGCAAAAGCGTCTGTATCACGCATCGTTATCGAGCGTCCGGCTAAGAGCATCCGTGTGACCATTCACACCGCTCGCCCGGGTATCGTTATCGGTAAGAAAGGTGAAGACGTTGAGAAACTGCGTACGGTCGTCGCGAATATCGCTGGCGTTCCTGCACAGATCAACATCGCTGAAGTCCGTAAACCGGAACTGGACGCGAAACTGGTAGCTGACAGCATCACTTCACAGCTGGAGCGTCGTGTGATGTTCCGTCGTGCTATGAAGCGTGCAGTTCAGAACGCCATGCGTCTGGGCGCGAAGGGTATTAAAGTTGAAGTTAGCGGCCGTCTGGGCGGCGCGGAAATCGCACGTACCGAATGGTACCGCGAAGGTCGCGTACCGTTGCACACTCTGCGTGCTGACATTGACTACAACACCTCTGAAGCGCACACCACTTATGGTGTAATCGGCGTTAAGGTATGGATCTTCAAAGGTGAGATCCTGGGTGGTATGGCTGCTGTTGAACAACCGGAACCGGCTGCTCAACCTAAAAAGCAGCAGCGTAAAGGCCGTAAGTAAGGAGAGTCGCTGATGTTACAACCAAAGCGTACGAAATTCCGTAAAGTGCACAAAGGCCGTAACCGCGGTCTGGCGCAGGGTACGGATGTTAGCTTCGGTACTTTCGGTCTGAAAGCTGTTGGCCGTGGTCGTCTGACTGCACGTCAGATCGAAGCAGCACGTCGTGCTATGACCCGTGCAGTTAAGCGTCAAGGTAAGATCTGGATCCGTGTATTCCCGGACAAACCGATCACCGAGAAGCCGCTGGAAGTGCGTATGGGTAAAGGTAAGGGTAACGTGGAGTATTGGGTTGCCCTGATCCAGCCTGGTAAAGTCCTGTATGAAATGGACGGCGTACCGGAAGAGCTGGCCCGTGAAGCATTCAAGCTGGCAGCAGCAAAACTGCCTATCAAAACCACCTTTGTAACTAAGACGGTGATGTAATGAAAGCAACTGAGCTGCGTGAAAAAAGCGTTGAAGAGCTGAACGCTGAGCTGCTTAACCTGCTGCGTGAGCAGTTTAACCTGCGCATGCAGGCAGCATCTGGCCAACTGCAGCAGACCCATCTGCTGAAGAATGTGCGCCGTGATGTTGCACGCGTTAAGACTTTACTGACTGAGAAGGCGGGTGCGTAATGACCGATAAAATCCGTACTCTGCAAGGTCGTGTTGTTAGTGACAAAATGCAGAAATCTGCAGTTGTTGCTATCGAGCGTTTCGTGAAGCACCCGATCTACGGTAAATTCATTAAGCGTACGACTAAGCTGCACATCCACGACGAGAACAACGAATGCGGTATCGGCGACGTGGTTGAAATCCGCGAATGCCGTCCGCTGTCCAAGACTAAGTCCTGGACTCTGGTTCGCGTTGTAGAGAAAGCGGTTCTGTAATAGAATCTGCTTCCTCTAAAAAATAAGATGAACGGCTCTCGCGAGCCGTTCATTTTTTCTACCCATATGCAGGAACCGGTGTTATAATGCCGCGCCCTCAATTATGGGGCTTTTTAACGACCTGAGGTTTTGGGTCCCGAAGTAGTAGTTGACATTAGCGGAGCACTAAAATGATCCAAGAACAGACTATGCTGAACGTCGCCGACAACTCCGGTGCACGTCGCGTAATGTGTATCAAGGTTCTGGGTGGCTCGCACCGTCGCTACGCAGGCGTCGGCGATATCATCAAAGTTACCATCAAGGAAGCAATTCCGCGTGGTAAGGTGAAAAAAGGTGATGTCCTGAAGGCGGTAGTGGTGCGCACCAAGAAGGGTGTTCGTCGCCCGGACGGTTCTGTCATTCGCTTCGATGGCAACTCATGCGTTATTTTAAACAATAACTCTGAGCAGCCAATCGGAACGCGTATTTTTGGGCCGGTAACTCGTGAACTTCGTACTGAAAAGTTCATGAAAATTATCTCTCTGGCACCAGAAGTACTCTAAGGAGCGAACAATGGCAGCGAAAATCCGTCGTAACGACGAAGTTATCGTGCTTACCGGCAAAGACAAAGGTAAACGCGGTAAAGTAAAGAACGTCCTGACTTCTGGTAAAGTCATCGTTGAAGGTATCAACCTGGTTAAGAAACACTCTAAGCCGGTTCCGGCTCTGAACCAACCAGGTGGCATCGTTGAAAAAGAAGCTGCTATTCAGGTTTCTAACGTTGCAATCTTCAATGCGGCAACCGGCAAGGCTGACCGTGTAGGCTTTAGATTCGAAGACGGCAAAAAAGTCCGTTTCTTCAAGTCTAACAGCGAAACTATCAAGTAATTTGGAGTAGTACGATGGCGAAACTGCATGATTACTACAAAGACGAAGTAGTCCAGAAACTCATGACTGAGTTCGGCTACAATTCTGTCATGCAAGTCCCTCGGGTCGAGAAGATCACCCTGAACATGGGTGTTGGTGAAGCGATCGCTGACAAGAAACTGCTGGATAACGCAGCAGCTGACCTGGCAGCAATCTCCGGTCAAAAACCGCTGATCACCAAAGCACGCAAATCAGTTGCAGGCTTCAAAATCCGTCAGGGCTATCCGATCGGCTGTAAAGTAACTCTGCGCGGCGAGCGCATGTGGGAGTTCTTTGAGCGCCTGATCACTATTGCTGTACCGCGTATCCGTGACTTCCGTGGCCTGTCTGCGAAGTCTTTCGACGGTCGTGGTAACTACAGCATGGGCGTTCGTGAGCAGATCATCTTCCCAGAAATCGACTACGACAAAGTCGATCGCGTTCGTGGTTTGGATATTACCATTACCACTACTGCGAAATCTGATGATGAAGGCCGTGCTCTGCTGGCTGCCTTTGACTTCCCGTTCCGCAAGTAAGGTAGGGTTACTTCATGGCTAAGCAATCTATGAAAGCACGCGAAGTTAAGCGTGTGAAATTAGCAGACAAGTTCTTCGCAAAACGCGCTGAACTGAAAGCGATCATTTCTGATGTGAACGCTTCTGACGAAGATCGTTGGGATGCCGTTCTCAAGCTGCAGAGTCTGCCGCGTGATTCCAGCCCTTCACGTCAGCGTAACCGCTGCCGTCAAACAGGTCGTCCGCACGGTTTCCTGCGGAAGTTTGGGTTGAGCCGTATCAAGGTCCGTGAAGCCGCAATGCGCGGTGAAATCCCGGGTCTGAAAAAGGCAAGCTGGTAATTGTCACCATTTGAATCACGGGAGTAACACAGATGAGCATGCAAGATCCGATCGCGGATATGCTGACCCGTATCCGTAACGGTCAGGCCGCGAACAAAGTTGCGGTCTCTATGCCTTCCTCCAAGCTGAAAGTGGCAATTGCCAACGTGCTGAAGGAAGAAGGCTATATTCAAGATTTTAAAATCGAAGGCGACATCAAGCCGGAACTGGAACTGACTCTTAAGTATTTCCAGGGTAAAGCTGTTGTAGAAAACATTCAGCGTGTTAGCCGTCCAGGTCTGCGCATCTATAAGAAAAAAGATGAGCTGCCAAAAGTAATGGCTGGTCTGGGCATCGCTGTAATTTCTACATCTAAAGGTGTTATGACTGATCGTGCAGCGCGCCAGGCTGGTCTTGGTGGCGAAATTATCTGCTACGTAGCGTAATCGGAGGAAAACATGTCTCGTGTTGCAAAAGCACCTGTCGTTGTTCCTGCCGGCGTAGAGGTAAAACTCAACGGTCAGGAAATTTCGATCAAAGGTAAAAACGGCGAGCTGACTCGTACTATCAACCAAGCTGTTGAAGTTAAGCATGCAGACAACGCCCTGACTTTCGCTCCGCGCGAAGGTTATGCGGATGGTTGGGCACAGGCAGGTACTGCTCGTGCGCTGCTGAACGGCATGGTTATTGGTGTTACCGAAGGCTTCACCAAGAAGCTGCAATTGGTTGGTGTTGGTTATCGTGCAGCTGTAAAAGGCAACTCTGTGAGTCTGGCCCTGGGCTTCTCTCACCCTGTTGACCATGCACTGCCGGCTGGCATCACTGCCGAATGCCCAACTCAGACTGAAATCGTGCTGAAAGGCGCTGATAAGCAGCTGATTGGTCAGGTTGCAGCTGATCTGCGCGCCTACCGTCGTCCTGAGCCTTACAAAGGCAAGGGTGTTCGTTACGCCGACGAAGTCGTGCGTACCAAAGAGGCTAAGAAGAAGTAAGGTAACACTATGGATAAGAAATCTGCTCGTATCCGTCGTGCGACCCGTGCACGTCGCAAGCTCAAAGAGCTGGGTGCTACTCGCCTGGTGGTACATCGTACCCCGCGTCACATTTACGCACAGGTAATCGCCCCGAACGGTTCCGAAGTTCTGGTTGCTGCTTCTACTGTAGAAAAAGCTATCGCTGAACAACTGAAGTATACCGGTAACAAAGACGCCGCTGCAGCTGTAGGTAAAGCTCTGGCTGAGCGCGCTATCGAAAAAGGCATCAAAGATGTTTCTTTCGACCGTTCCGGTTTCCAATATCATGGTCGCGTCCAGGCACTGGCAGATGCTGCTCGTGAAGCTGGCCTTCAGTTCTAAGGTAGAGGTCTAAGATGGCACACATCGAGAAACAAGCTGGCGAACTGCAGGAAAAACTGATCGCGGTAAACCGTGTATCTAAAACTGTTAAAGGTGGTCGTATTTTCTCCTTCACAGCACTGACTGTGGTAGGTGATGGTAACGGTCGCGTCGGTTTTGGTTACGGTAAAGCGCGTGAAGTTCCAGCAGCGATCCAGAAAGCGATGGAAAAAGCCCGTCGCAATATGATTAACGTCGCGCTGACGCACGGCACCCTGCAGCACCCGGTTAAAGGTGCACACACGGGTTCTCGCGTGTTCATGCAGCCGGCTTCTGAAGGTACCGGTATCATCGCCGGCGGTGCAATGCGCGCCGTTCTGGAAGTCGCTGGAGTTCATAACGTTCTGGCTAAAGCATATGGTTCCACCAACCCGATCAACGTGGTTCGTGCAACTATCGACGGCCTGGGCAACATGAAGTCTCCGGAAATGGTCGCTGCCAAGCGTGGTAAATCCGTTGAAGAAATTCTGGGGTAATCACGATGGCAAAGACTATTAAAATTACACAAACCCGTAGCTCAATCGGCCGCCTGCCTAAGCATAAAGCCACTCTGGTTGGCCTGGGTCTGCGTCGTATTGGTCACACCGTAGAGCGTGAAGACACGCCGGCAGTACGCGGTATGGTCAACGCGATTTCCTACATGCTGAAAGTGGAGGAGTAAGAGATGCGTTTAAACACTCTGTCTCCGGCCGAAGGGTCTAAACACGCTTCTAAGCGTCTGGGTCGTGGTATCGGTTCTGGCCTCGGTAAAACCGGCGGTCGTGGTCACAAAGGTCAGAAGTCTCGTTCTGGCGGTGGCGTACGTCGTGGTTTCGAGGGTGGTCAGATGCCTCTGTACCGTCGTCTGCCGAAATTCGGTTTCACCTCTCGCAAAGCAATGGTCACTGCAGAAGTTCGTCTGTCTGACCTGGCGAAAGTTGAAGGCGGTATTGTTGACCTGAACACGCTGAAAGCAGCAAAC
The DNA here is from genome assembly GCF_000468095.1 of Pantoea sp. AS-PWVM4. Classification (GTDB taxonomy): domain Bacteria; phylum Pseudomonadota; class Gammaproteobacteria; order Enterobacterales; family Enterobacteriaceae; genus Pantoea; species Pantoea phytobeneficialis. Next base: position 15,298 of record NZ_ASZC01000033.1, on the reverse strand, counting down.
ATCGTCGGTGTTCAGATTGAATTCGCGAAAGTGATTCTGTCTGGTGAAGTTTCTGCACCGGTAACGGTTCGTGGTCTGCGTGTCACCAAAGGTGCTCGTGCTGCAATCGAAGCTGCTGGCGGTAAAATCGAGGAATAAGTAGCAGATGGCTAAGCAACCGGGATTAGATTTTCAAAGTGCCAAAGGTGGCTTTGGTGAACTGAAGCGCAGACTCTTGTTTGTTATCGGTGCACTGATTGTCTTCCGTATTGGCTCTTTTATTCCGATCCCTGGTATCGATGCCACTGTACTTGCCAAACTGCTTGAGCAACAGCGTGGCACCATCATTGAAATGTTCAACATGTTCTCTGGTGGTGCTCTCAGTCGTGCCTCAATCTTCGCGCTGGGTATTATGCCGTATATTTCGGCCTCTATTATTATCCAGCTGCTAACGGTGGTTCATCCGGCGTTAGCGGAGATTAAGAAAGAAGGGGAGGCTGGCCGTCGTAAGATTAGCCAGTACACCCGTTATGGCACGCTGGTTCTGGCTGTATTCCAGTCGATCGGTATTGCTACCGGTCTGCCGAATATGCCTGGAATGCAGGGCCTGGTGATTAATCCGGGCTTTGCCTTCTACTTTACCGCTGTTGTAAGTCTGGTTACCGGGACAATGTTCCTGATGTGGCTGGGCGAACAGATTACTGAACGTGGTATCGGCAACGGTATTTCGATCATTATCTTCGCGGGTATTGTTGCGGGTCTCCCGCCGGCCATTGGCCATACCATCGAGCAAGCGCGGCAAGGCGACCTGCACTTCCTTCTGTTGCTGTTGGTTGCAGTTCTCGTATTTGCAGTGACCTTCTTCGTTGTTTTCGTAGAACGTGGTCAACGCCGCATTGTGGTGAACTACGCTAAGCGTCAGCAAGGTCGTCGTGTTTATGCTGCACAGAGCACACATTTACCGTTGAAAGTGAATATGGCAGGGGTTATCCCGGCAATCTTCGCTTCCAGCATTATCCTGTTCCCGGCGACGATAGCATCCTGGTTCGGGGGCGGTACCGGTTGGAACTGGCTGACAACAATTTCGCTGTATTTGCAGCCAGGACAGCCGCTTTATGTGCTACTCTATGCGACTGCAATCATCTTCTTCTGTTTCTTCTACACGGCGTTGGTTTTCAACCCGCGTGAAACAGCAGATAACCTGAAGAAGTCTGGTGCATTCGTACCGGGAATTCGTCCGGGAGAGCAAACGGCGAAGTATATCGATAAAGTAATGACACGTCTGACCTTAATCGGCGCACTGTATATTACTTTTATCTGCCTGATCCCGGAGTTCATGCGTGATGCCATGAAGGTTCCCTTCTACTTTGGCGGTACTTCACTGCTCATCGTAGTGGTTGTCATCATGGACTTTATGGCTCAAGTGCAAACTCTGATGATGTCAAGTCAGTACGAGTCTGCATTGAAGAAAGCTAACCTGAAAGGCTACGGCCGTTAATTCAGGCGCTTGAGAAGTTACGGAGAGTAAAAATGAAAGTTCGTGCTTCCGTCAAGAAATTATGTCGTAACTGCAAAATCATCCGTCGCGACGGTGTCGTACGTGTGATTTGCAGTGCCGAGCCTAAGCATAAACAGCGCCAAGGCTGATTTTCTCACATATTTTTCTTGCAAAGTCGGGTTGAGCTGGCTAGATTAGCCAGCCAATCTTTTGTATGTCGATGCGTTTCCATTTGAGTATCCTGAAAACGGGCTTTTCAGCATGGTTCGCATTTATTTAATTATAGGAGTGCATAGTGGCCCGTATAGCAGGCATTAACATTCCTGATCAAAAACACACCGTTATCGCATTAACTTCGATTTTCGGTATCGGCAAAACCCGTTCTAAAGCTATCTGTGCTGAAACGGGCATCGCTGAAAATGTTAAGATCAGTGAGCTGTCTGAAGAACAAATTGATCAGCTGCGTGATGCAGTTGCTAAATTCGTTGTAGAAGGTGATCTGCGCCGTGAAATCACCCTGAGCATCAAGCGTCTGATGGACCTTGGTTGCTACCGTGGTTTGCGCCATCGTCGTGGTCTGCCAGTACGCGGTCAGCGTACCAAGACCAACGCACGTACCCGTAAGGGTCCGCGTAAACCGATCAAGAAATAATCGGGGTGAGTAAATAATGGCAAAGGCACCAGTTCGTGCACGTAAACGTGTAAGAAAGCAAGTCTCAGATGGCGTGGCTCATGTCCATGCTTCTTTTAACAACACCATCGTTACCATTACTGATCGTCAGGGTAACGCACTGGGTTGGGCAACCGCCGGTGGTTCCGGTTTCCGCGGTTCACGTAAATCTACTCCGTTTGCTGCTCAGGTCGCTGCAGAGCGCTGTGCAGAAGCCGTGAAAGATTACGGTATTAAGAACCTGGAAGTTATGGTTAAGGGTCCGGGTCCGGGTCGCGAATCTACTATTCGTGCTCTGAACGCCGCTGGTTTCCGCATCACTAACATTACTGATGTGACTCCGATCCCTCACAACGGTTGTCGTCCGCCGAAAAAACGTCGCGTATAACGCCTCGTTTTTAGGATAGTTGGAGAAAGAAAATGGCAAGATATTTGGGTCCTAAGCTCAAGCTGAGCCGTCGTGAGGGCACTGACTTATTCCTTAAGTCTGGTGTTCGCGCGATCGATTCCAAGTGCAAAATTGAACAAGCCCCTGGTCAGCATGGTGCGCGTAAACCGCGTCTGTCTGATTACGGCGGTCAGTTACGTGAAAAACAGAAAGTTCGTCGTATCTACGGCGTGCTGGAGCGTCAGTTCCGTAACTACTATAAAGAAGCAGCGCGTCTGAAAGGCAACACCGGTGAAAACCTGTTAGCTCTGCTGGAAGGTCGTCTGGATAACGTAGTTTACCGTATGGGTTTTGGTGCCACTCGTGCAGAAGCACGTCAGCTGGTTAGCCACAAATCTATCCTGGTGAACGGCCGCGTTGTTAACATCGCTTCTTATCAGGTATCTCCGAATGATGTCGTAAGCATCCGTGAGAAAGCCAAAAAGCAATCTCGCGTGAAGGCCGCTCTGGAGCTGGCTGAGCAGCGTGAAAAGCCAACCTGGCTGGAAGTTGATGCGACTAAGATGGAAGGTGTGTTCAAGCGTATTCCTGAGCGTACTGATCTGTCTGCGGACATTAACGAACACCTGATCGTCGAGCTTTACTCTAAGTAAAGCTTAGTACCAAAGAGAGGACACAATGCAGGGTTCTGTGACAGAGTTTCTAAAACCGCGCCTGGTAGATATCGAGCAAGTGAGTTCGACGCACGCCAAGGTGACCCTTGAGCCGTTAGAGCGTGGCTTTGGCCATACTCTTGGCAACGCACTGCGCCGTATTCTGCTTTCTTCCATGCCGGGTTGCGCGGTGACCGAGGTTGAGATTGATGGCGTGCTCCACGAGTACTCCACCAAAGAGGGCGTACAGGAAGATATCCTGGAAATCCTGCTTAACCTGAAAGGGCTGGCGGTAAGAGTTCAGGGTAAAGATGAAGTCATCCTGACCCTGAATAAATCTGGCATTGGCCCTGTGACTGCAGCCGACATTACCCACGACGGTGATGTCGAAATCGTCAAGCCGCAGCATGTGATCTGCCACCTGACCGATGAAAACGCATCTATTAGCATGCGTATCAAAGTTCAACGTGGTCGTGGTTATGTGCCGGCTTCTGCCCGAATTCATTCGGAAGAAGATGAGCGCCCAATCGGCCGTCTGTTAGTAGACGCTTGCTACAGCCCTGTAGACCGTATCGCCTACAATGTTGAAGCTGCGCGTGTTGAACAGCGTACCGACCTGGACAAGCTGGTCATCGAAATGGAAACCAACGGCACAATCGATCCTGAAGAGGCGATTCGTCGTGCGGCAACCATCCTGGCAGAACAACTGGAAGCTTTCGTTGACTTACGTGATGTACGTCAGCCGGAAGTGAAAGAAGAGAAACCAGAATTCGATCCGATCCTGCTGCGCCCTGTTGACGATCTGGAATTGACTGTCCGCTCTGCTAACTGCCTTAAGGCAGAAGCTATCCACTACATCGGTGATCTGGTACAGCGTACCGAGGTTGAGCTGCTTAAAACGCCTAACCTGGGTAAAAAATCTCTTACCGAGATTAAAGACGTGCTGGCCTCTCGTGGTCTGTCTCTGGGCATGCGCCTGGAAAACTGGCCGCCGGCAAGCATCGCTGATGAATAACCCGATCACAGGTTAAGGTTTCACTGAGAAGGATAAGGTCATGCGCCATCGTAAGAGTGGTCGTCAACTGAACCGTAACAGCAGCCATCGTCAGGCTATGTTCCGCAACATGGCTGGTTCTCTGGTTCGTCATGAGATCATTAAGACGACTCTGCCGAAAGCCAAAGAGCTGCGTCGCGTAGTTGAGCCGCTGATTACTCTTGCCAAGACCGACAGCGTAGCTAATCGTCGTCTGGCATTCGCCCGCACTCGTGATAACGAGATCGTGGCAAAACTGTTTAACGAGCTGGGCCCGCGTTTCGCGAGCCGTGCCGGTGGTTACACTCGTATTCTGAAGTGTGGCTTCCGTGCTGGTGACAACGCTCCGATGGCATACATCGAGCTGGTTGATCGTCCAGAAGCTCAAGCAGAAGCTGCTGCAGAGTAATTTGCAGTAACGTAAAAAACCCGCTTCGGCGGGTTTTTTATTGCCTGCGGTTTCTTCCCATTTTCCCCCCTTCCGCTATGCTGATGGCAGTTATCCCTGTCAGGAGCACCTCATGTGGCTAATTGATCAACTCGCAGAACAACACATCCTTGCTGCTCAGGAAAAAGGCGAACTGAGCAATTTGCGTGGTGAGGGTGCACCATTGCAGTTGGAAGACGATAGCGCGATACCCGAAGAGCTGCGCATGGGATATCGGTTATTAAAAAATGCCGGTTTTTTGCCGCCAGAGCTGGAAATGCGTCGCGAAGCTCTGGAAGTAAAAGATCTGCTTCGTGAGCTGGATCCTGACGATCATCAGGCCCGCGAGCTGTCGAAAAAACTGAGCTTACTGGAGCTAAAACTGCGCCAGGCAGGAATGAGTACTGCATTTCTGCATGGGGATTATTGTGAGGCGATTAAGCAGCATCTGAGGCAGGAGAAATAATATGTACCGTATCGGTCAGTTGGCGAAGATGGCTGATGTTAGCCCTGACACCATCCGCTTTTATGAAAAACAACAAATGATGGATCATGAGGTACGCACTGAAGGTGGTTTCCGTTTGTATAGTGACGATGACTTGCAGCGCCTGCGCTTTATCCGTTACGGACGTCAGCTAGGTTTTAGCCTTGATGCTATTCGTGGATTGCTATCGATCCGTATCGATCCCGAACATCACACTTGCCAGGAGTCAAAAGCCATTGTGGCGAAGCGCCTTGATGAAGTCAGCACGATGATCGTTGAGTTACAAACGATCCAGCGTTCACTGCAACGCCTGTCTGAAACCTGCTGCGGTGATTTACATAGCAGCGCTTGCTGCTCAATTCTCGAAGCTCTCGAAAAAGGTGAAGAACCGCATCCGGAAATTTGTTGTGGCAAGGATTGTATTTAACGTGGATAAGCCTATAGTTGCGCTGTCAATCATTGGAGGAAATATGAGCCGTTATCAGCATCAAAAAGGGCAGATAAAAGACAACGCCATCGAGGCGTTACTACACGACCCGCTGTTTCGCCAGCGTATTGAGCAGAATCAGAAAGGGAAAGGCAGCTATCGGCGTAAAGACAAACACGCGAAGCGAGTTAACTGGGAGGCCAGTGGTAAGCAAAGAAGTTTACCACTGGCCTTCTGGTTTTAAGGATAAAAAAAACCGCCTGGTCAGGCGGTTTTCTCTATCAGATTTTGGTGTTTTGTTGCTTGAGCAGGTCACGAATTTCCGTCAGTAACAACTCTTCATTTGTTGGCTTCGGATCGGCTTTTTCAACTTCTTTCTTCTTGTACAATTTGTTCATCAGTTTGATGGCGATAAAAATAGCCAACGCGACGATAACGAAATCAAAAATACTCTGAATAAAAACACCATATTCCATGATCACGGCAGGCGCTGCACCTTCCGCTGGTTTTATGATCCACTTAAACTGTTTAAAATCGACCCCACCAATCAGTAACCCCAGCGGTGGCATAATAATATTCGCCACCAACGATGAAACAATCTTGCCAAACGCGGCACCGATAATTACACCGACTGCGAGGTCAACCACGTTGCCGCGCATCGCAAAATCACGAAACTCTTTGAAAAAACTCATTGTTATCTCCTTGCCTTGGCCAATGTCTAAAGTCTATCAAACCTTTTAACATTTGCCATGACAACAAAGGATTAAGTTGGATTATCACCGCGGGCAACAAAAGCCTGCCCGCAGCAATTAAAGGAAGAAGGGACTTGGCTGGAACAGGCGTTCCACATCGGGCACAAATTTCTTATCGGTCAGGAACATAATTACATGGTCCCCTTGCTCGATACGCACATTTGCATTGGCGATGATCACTTCATCACCGCGTACCACTGCGCCAATAATCGTACCCGGTGGCAATTTGATGTCTTCGATCAGACGTCCAACTACGCGTGAAGTGGTTTCTTCACCGTGAGCGATTGCTTCAATCGCTTCGGCAATCCCTCGACGTAATGAGGAAACACCGACAATGTCTGCTTTACGGACGTGCCCGAGCAATGCAGAAATGGTGGCTTGCTGTGGTGAGATGGCAATATCGATCACGCTGCCTTGCACCAGATCGACATAGGCACGACGCTGGATCAACACCATGACTTTTTTCGCCCCCATTTTTTTTGCCAGCATCGCTGACATGATGTTGGCTTCATCATCATTGGTGACAGCGATGAAGAGATCGATTTGATCGACATGCTCTTCCGCCAGTAACTCCTGATCGGAAGCATCACCGTAGAAAACGATCGTATCCTGAAGCTGCTCCGCCAGTTCTGCTGCACGCTGTGGATTTCGCTCAATCAGCTTAACGCTGTACTGTTTTTCCAGCCGTTGTGCCAGGCCAAAGCCGATATTGCCGCCGCCGACCAGCATAATGCGTTTGTACGGTTTTTCCAGCCGCTGCATCTCACTCATCACGGCGCGAATATGCTGGCTGGCGGCGATAAAGAAGACTTCATCACCAGCTTCGACGATGGTCGAACCCTGCGGGCGAATGGGACGATCCTGACGAAAGATCGCCGCCACGCGCGTATCAATATGCGGCATATGCTCGCGCAGAATAGAAAGTGGGTTACCGACCAACGGGCCGCCGTAATACGCCTTCACCACTGCCAGGCTCACTTTTCCTTCGGCAAAATTAACCACCTGCAAAGCGCCGGGATATTGGATCAGACGGTAAATATTGTCGATTACCAGCTGCTCAGGCGAAATCAAATGATCGATAGGGACAGCTTCCGGCACGAACAACTTATCGGCATCGCGCAAATAGTCGGCAGCACGGATACGCGCAATACGATTGGGGGTATTGAATAATGAGTAAGCGATCTGACAAGCGATCATGTTGGTTTCGTCTGAGCTGGTAACCGCAACCAGCATATCAGCATCCTCAGCACCCGCTTCCCGCAGGATGCGCGGATGAGAACCATGACCGTGCACCACGCGCAGATCGAATTTGTCCTGCAACTGACGTAAACGCGTGGGATCACTATCCACCACGGTGATGTCATTGTTTTCCCCGACCAGGTTTTCCGCGAGGGTTCCGCCGACCTGGCCGGCGCCAAGGATTATAATTTTCATCGCTTTAAGCTCTTGTCAGATTGCGCCGTACTATTTTTTCATCAGCTTAGCGTAGAAGAAACCATCCCCGCCATCTGTTGCAGGAAACACCTGCCAGCCATTATCCTGACCTTGCGGCAGCGCTTCTGCAATGGCATCGGGATGTGCTGCCAGGAAAGCACTGATTTGCTGATGATTCTCTTCCGGCAGAACTGAACAGGTTGCATAAAGCAATGTGCCACCACGCTTCAGCCGAGGCCAGACTGCGTTGAGGATTTCCTGTTGCAGGCTGGCCAGCTCAGCGATATCACGATCGCGTCGCAGCCATTTGATATCGGGATGGCGGCGGATCACACCCGTTGCCGAGCAGGGTGCATCCAGCAGGATACGGTCAAATTGTTGCTCACCACACCAGTCAGCTGGCGTTCGCCCATCACCCTGACGCACATCCGCCTGCATGCCGAGACGTTGCAGGTTTTCTCTCACGCGCGTCAGACGTTGTTCATCAATATCGACGGCCAGCACGTTCGCCTGCGGCGCAATTTCAAGGATATGGGTGGTTTTGCCGCCAGGCGCAGCGCACAGGTCAAGAATCGATTCGCCATCTTGTGGTTCAAGCAGCAAAGCACAGCGTTGTGCGGATAAATCCTGTACCGTCACCCAACCCTGTTCGAAACCAGGCAGTTGGCCGACTGCGGTTGGCGCTTCGAGGCGAAGGGCATCCGGAGCATCTCCGGCGAAGGCATGTTTTTCGGTCGCTTCAAGCAGTGCCAACCAGGCATCACGGGCGTGATGTTGACGGTTGACGCGCAACCACATCGGTGGACGCTGATTGTTGGCTTCGACAATCTGCTGCCATTGTTCGGGCCATGCGGTTTGTAAACGTTTGAGCAACCACCCCGGATGTAAATAACGTTGCGTACCCTGATCAACTTCTGCAACCAACGTTTCCTGCTGCCGTTGAAACTGGCGCAGCACACCATTCAGCAAGCCTTTCAGGTTTGCGCGTTTTAGCTCTTCCGCGCCAGCCACGGTTTCAGCCAGTGCGGCATGCGGAGGGACGCGGGTATAAAGCAACTGATACAGGCCGACCATGATCAGATAATGAAGAACACGCTGCTTACCTGTTAAAGGCCGCTCCATCAGCTTGCCAATCAATGCTTCGAGCTGCGGTAGGGTACGCATTACTCCAAAGCAGAGTTCCTGTAGCAGAGCCCCGTCCTTATCGGACAGATTTTTCTGTGCGCCGGGCAAAATGGCGCTGAGCGATTCGCCCTTATCCACTACGCGTTCAATTAATTGCGCGGCGAGGCTACGCAGGTTTGTGTTTTTTTTCATGCGATTCATTCATTAAACAAAAAGCCCGGTATTAACCGGGCTACGGGATCAGGCCAGAATGCTGCCAGGCGTGAACCATTCACGACGTGAGTTAAGCAGATCCTGTGCAGACATGGCTTTTTTACCGGCAGGTTGCAGCGAGAGCAGGTTCAGAACGCCGTCAGCGGTCGCAATCTGGATACCTTGCTTATCGGCATGGAGGATTTCGCCGGGCTGTTTTCCCTGATGCGGCAGTACACTGGCTTGCCAGACTTTCACCGGTTGATCATCAACCATGAAATAGCTCATCGGCCAGGGATTAAAGGCTCGAATGCAGCGTTCAAGTTGTGCGGCAGAAAGCGTCCAGTCGAGGCGAGCCTCTTCTTTGCTCAGTTTCTCTGCGTAGCTGACCAGCGCTTCATCCTGTTTTTCTGGCTGTGCGCTGCCATTTGCCAACTGCTCCAGCGTTTTGAGCATCCCTTCAGGGCCGAGCTGAGCCAATTTGTCATACAGGGTGGCACTGGTGTCCTGCTCGGTAATCGGGCAGGCAAGTTTATGCAGCATATCACCGGTATCCAGGCCCACATCCATTTGCATGATGGTCACACCGGTTTCAGCATCGCCAGCCCAGAGTGAACGTTGGATTGGGGCGGCACCACGCCAGCGCGGCAGCAATGAGCCGTGGACGTTGATACAACCAAGGCGCGGCATATCCAGCACCGCCTTCGGTAAAATCAGGCCGTAAGCCACCACCACCATCACATCAGCCTGCAATGTGGCAACCAGTTGCTGGTTCTCTTCAGGTTTGAGTGACTTTGGTTGGAAAACCGGAACGTCATGCGCCAGCGCCAGCACTTTTACCGGGCTGGGAGTCAGTTTGTTGCCTCGTCCGGCAGGACGATCGGGCTGGGTAAACACGCCAACCACCTGATGCTCAGAAGCAAGCAGCGCGTCAAGATGACGCGCTGCAAAGTCAGGTGTACCGGCAAAGATGATTTTTAACGGTGCAGACACAGTTTAACCTTCTGTTTGCACTCAGGATGCGCGTGCATTCTGGCGTGCCAGTTTTTCCAGTTTCTGTTTGATGCGCTGACGTTTCAGCGGTGACAGATAATCAATAAACAGTTTGCCATCGAGGTGGTCGATTTCGTGCTGAATGCAGATTGCCAGCAAGCCATCGGTTTCCAGTTCGAAAGTATTACCGTCACGATCCTGAGCACGGACTTTCACCCATTCAGCTCGCGGGACAAAGGCACGTTGTTCCGGAATGGAGAGACAGCCCTCTTCAATACCGGTTTCGCCGCCTTTCTCCAGCAGCTCTGGGTTGATCAACACCAGGCGCTCTTCACGGCTTTCTGACACATCAATCACGATAATGCGCTGATGAATATCCACCTGCGTTGCCGCCAGGCCGATGCCCTCTTCGGCGTACATTGTTTCAAACATGTCGTCGACGATACGCTGTATCCCGGCATCTACGGTTTTTACCGGCGCCGCGATTTTGCGAAGGCGATCATCAGGGAAATGTAATACCTGCAAAACTGACATAAATATCCAGATCTGTATGCGTTAAAGAAAAGATTACTGCCTCATATTGTAGACTTTTTGAGGCATGATTGACAGCATTCCACCGCATCAAGGCACAGGTCGAACAGGGAGTGAGACATGGATAAAATTGAGTGGATGCTCAGGCTGGCTAATGTGAAAGGCCTCAGTGGCCATCAAATTCTTCGCCTGGCGAATATGCTGCATAGCGCCAGCCATGTGGATGATGATTTGCTGACGATGCAACGGCTAAACGAAACGCAGCGAAAACAATTTAATACACTCTGTCCACGACAACTCACGCGAACCCGGCGCTGGCTGGAAAATCCACAGCATCAGCTGCTTTCTGTTCTGGATAATACTTATCCCCCGGCATTGGCTGAAATCAGCCGTTTCCCACCCTTGTTATATGTGATGGGCAATGCCGCAGCCTTGCATACTCCGCAACTTGCCGTTGTCGGCAGTCGCCAATGTTCACATTATGGCAAGGAGTGGGGTGGTTGGTTTTCACAGCAGCTGGCGGCGAAGGGGTTAACCCTAACCAGTGGGCTGGCGCGGGGGATTGATGGCGTTGCACATCGTGCGGCGCTCAACGCCTCCGGCAAAACCGTCGCCGTGCTGGGAAGTGGGTTGAAGCATATTTATCCCAGAAACCATCAAAATTTGGCTCAGGAGATCATGAGCAATGAAGGTGCCCTGGTCTCCGAATTCCCGTTGGATACGCCTCCTTATGCCACGAATTTTCCACGCCGCAATCGCATCATCAGTGGTTTGAGCATGGGGGTATTGGTGGTGGAAGCCTCCTTGAAAAGCGGCTCACTGGTTACGGCGCGCTATGCATTGGAACAAAATCGCAATGTCTATGCGTTACCCGGTTCCTTGGGGAGTGAAGGCAGTACAGGAACGCACTGGCTGATACAGCAAGGTGCATTGCTGGTCTCCCATCCTGATCAGATTCTCGACGATCTCCATTCATCCCTTCACTGGCTCCCCCCAACTCAACCAGAAACAATATATTTACAAGACAGTGACGATGTTCCATTGCCATTTGCGGACGTGTTGGCTAACGTAGGTGATGAGGTTACACCTGTTGACGTCGTCGCTGAACGTGCCGGCCAACCTGTGCCAGTTATCTCAGCCCAGTTGCTGGAGCTGGAGTTAGCAGGATGGATCGCAGCTGTACCCGGCGGCTATGTCCGATTAAGGAGGGCATGCCATGTTCGACGTACTTATGTACTTGTTTGAGACCTATATCCATAACGAAGCCGAAATGCGCGTTGACCAGGATAAACTGACCGATGATTTAACCGATGCCGGTTTTCATCGTGAAGATATCTATAATGCGTTGAATTGGCTTGAGAGACTGGCTGATTACCAGGATGGCTTGGTTGCGCCGGTATTGCTGGCGAACGACCCGCTCTCAATGCGTATCTACACGGAAGAAGAGGGCCAGCGTTTAGATGCTGAATGCCGCGGTTTTATTCTGTTCCTGGAACAGATCCAGGTGCTGAATATGGAAACACGCGAAATGGTTATCGAACGAGTGATGGCACTCGATACCCTCGATTTTGATCTGGAAGATCTCAAATGGGTGGTGCTGATGGTGTTGTTCAACATCCCCGGATGTGAAAATGCCTACCAGCAGATGGAAGAACTGTTATTCGACGTCAATGAAGGTATGCTGCATTAATTTGCGATTAATGCATCGGGTTATATGAGTAAATCAGCACTTTTTACCGTGCGTAAACACGACCCCTGCCCCGCTTGCGGGGCAGAATTAGTGATACGTGCCGGCAAACATGGCCCATTCCTTGGGTGCGTCAACTATCCAACCTGCGACTATATTCGCCCGCTGAAAAATCAGGGTGACGGTCATATCGTCAAAGTGCTGGAGGGACATGCCTGTCCACAATGTGGTGCTGATAAAGTACTGCGTCAGGGGCGGTTTGGTATGTTTGTTGGTTGTAGCCACTATCCTGAATGTGATTACACCGAAACGATCGATAAGCCTGATGAGACCGCGATCGCGTGCCCACAGTGTCAAAGTGGCAAGCTGGTGCAGCGCCGCTCGCGTTATGGCAAAACTTTTCATGCCTGTGATCGCTATCCCGACTGCCAGTTTGCCGTGAACGCGACGCCTGTTGAAGGTGTTTGCCCGCACTGTCAGTTCCCTTTATTAATTGAAAAGAAAACCGCGCAGGGCATGAAACGTTTCTGCGCCAGTAAGTGCTGCGGCAAAGCCGTAGTGCAGGACAACTGATGACTATGACGCAACAACATGCTTTACCGGGCAGTGTCGATTTCTGTATTGAACAACTGCAACAGCAGGTGGTTATCGCTTATCCCACTGAGGCGGTCTTTGGTCTGGGGTGTGACCCGGATAGTGAAAGCGCGGTGATGTCACTGTTGGCATTGAAACAGCGCCCGGTTGAGAAAGGACTGATCCTGATTGCTGCTGACTATGCCCAGCTGGAACCGTATGTGGCCGATCAGGAGCTTTCGGTGGTGCAGCGTGAGCGTATGTTTGCCAGCTGGCCTGGGCCGGTGACTTATGTGGTTCCGGCGTCGCCACATACGCCACGTTGGTTAACCGGACGTTTTGACTCGTTGGCGATTCGTGTTAGTGATCACCCTGATGTACAGGCGCTGTGTCGGCGTTTTGGTAAACCACTGGTTTCAACCAGCGCCAATCTGTCCGGCGAGCCGCCTTGCCGCACCACAGCTGAGGTCGCTCAGCAATTCGGCGCGGAATTTCCGGTGCTGGTGGGAGAAACCGGGGGCCGTCTCAATCCTTCAGAAATCCGCGATGTGATCAGCGGCGAACTTATCCGTCAGGGCTAATTTATGGACAACTTTGCCGTTTTTGGGAACCCAATCGCGCACAGCAAATCGCCTTTTATTCATCGTCTGTTCGCTGAGCAAACGGGTATCGATCACCGCTATGGCCGGATATGTGCGCCATTGGATGGGTTCCCGCAGGCCATTAGCGAGTTCTTTGCATCAGGAGGGAAGGGCGCCAATGTAACCTTGCCTTTTAAAGAACAGGCGTGGGAGTTTGCGGATGAGCTCAGTGAGCGCGCTGCGCTTTCCGGCGCAGTCAATACGTTGAAGAAAGATGCGCAGGGGCAGATTATTGGTGATAACACCGATGGCATTGGTTTACTGAGCGATCTTGAACGACTGGACATGATCCGCCCTGGCTATCGTGTATTGCTGGTGGGAGCGGGCGGCGCGGCGCGTGGTGTCATTTTGCCTCTGCTTTCATTAGGTTGTTCACTCACGGTCACAAATAGAACGGTTGAAAAGGCAGAGTTGCTGGCAGAAATCTTCCGCCACAGCGGTGCCATCCATGCCTGTGGTTTCGAGGCACTGGCGGGGCAGTCATTCGATCTGATTGTGAACGCCACCTCCAGCGGAGTGGAGGGTAAAGTGCCACCATTACCGGTTTCATTGATTTCTCACCATACTCGTTGCTATGACATGTTCTACCAACAAGGTCTGACGCCATTCTTGCTCTGGTGTCAGCAACACGGAGCGCAGCAACTCGCCGATGGGTTAGGCATGCTGGTGGGGCAGGCGGCGCATGCTTTCCAGTTGTGGCATGGTGTGATGCCAGAAATCGCGCCTGTCATTAAACAGTTAAAAGAAGCGATGCAGTCGTGAATCAGGCTATCCAGTTCCCTGATCGCGAAGAGTGGGATCAGGCGCGTCTGGCAATATGTTTCCCTGTACAGGTCAACGGTATGGGACTGATGTGTGCGATCTCGGCGGATGAACTGCATGACAGATTCGGCGAGGGGGAAGCGATGGCGCTGTTTAGCGCCAATCGCTGGGATCTGGAAGAGGAAGCCGAACAGCTTATCCTGAATGATGAAGTCGATCCTCAAGGTTGGGTCTGGCTTTCCTGCGCAAGATAATCATTTTTCCAGCCAACATAGTTGTTTGCCGAGTAACGCAATCCCTCAATCTCGGCTTCATTCAGTGGCCGAATTTGCTTCACCGGGCTGCCTAAATAGAGGTAGCCACTTTCCAGGCGTTTTCCGGGGGGAACCAGGCTACCTGCCCCAATCATCACATCTTCTTCTACTATTACGCCGTCCAGCAGAATCGAACCCATGCCAACCAGAACACGATCACCAATGGTACAGCCATGCAACATGGCTTTATGGCCGACGGTAACGTCTTCTCCAATCACCAGCGGATAGCCTGTCGGGTTGCTGGCTGATTTATGCGTGACATGAAGTACGCTGCCATCCTGAATGTTGGTGCGCGCGCCAATGATCACCTGATTCACATCTCCGCGAATCGCGACCAGTGGCCAGATACTGACATCGTCTCCCATGATGACATCGCCGACCACAACGCTGCTTTTATCGATCATTACCCGATCGCCAATTTGTGGGTAGCTGCTTTTATAGGGACGTAAGGCTGTTGACATGATCTTTCTCCGTTTACTCATTTATCCCTAGCCTGAGCGCGATTAGGGCGGCAGACAAGCTGATTTTTGAGCGGATCGTTCGTGATCTCAGCAGAAAGGATGAAAACTCGCCACTCGAATAAAAAGATCGAAAAAAGGGGTTGTGCAAAAAATTCGGATCCCTATAATGCGCCTCCACTGACACGGCAAAGCGGCAACGCAGACGGTCAGCGAGGGACGAAGTGATTCATCCCGCCAGAGAAAAATCTCGAAAAAGAGATTGACTCTGAAGGAG
>NZ_ASZC01000032.1 GCF_000468095.1 Pantoea sp. AS-PWVM4 | reverse complement strand
AAACGGAGGGCTTTAAGCTACGGCACAAGATCGAGTCTTAAGCGGCGCGACAAGCTGCCTCCGTTTCGTGTAACGGGTAGCTAACCAGTTACAACTTCAAGATACAAGCGGCGCGATTTATCGCGCAATGTCACTCAGGCGCGTAACTGAATTTGCGGTCTGCCCTGCTCCGCTTGCCGTACCACGTCCAGCTCCGCCTGATACCATCGCGTCAGTGTCTGCTCGGTCATCACCTCATGCGGTGTCCCCTCTGCCACCAGTTTTCCCTGATGCAACAACAGGATACGATCAGACCACAATGAAGCCAGATTGAGATCGTGCAATACGGTACATACGCTAAACCGGCCATTACGCGTTAAGCGATGCAGCAGACGCAGGCTATGCTGCTGCCAGAACAGATCCAGTGCCGAAGTAGGTTCATCGAGGAACAGCCAGCCACGCGGACCATCCGCATGCCACAACTGCGCCAGCACACGCGCCAACTGCACGCGCTGCTGCTCACCACCGGACAGCGAGCGATAATCACGTCGTGCCAACTCAAGGCTACCGGTGATATGCATCACCTCCTCAATCACCGCCTTCGCTCCCGTGGTCGGCCAGGGCGCACGTCCCATCCCCACCACATCTTCAGCTGGCATCGGGAAGGTCATGGTGTTTTGCTGGCGCATCACTGCACGACGCTGGGCCAGCGGTTCACGCGGCCAGTCTGCCAGCGGGCGATCACCCAGCCAGCACTCCCCTGCATCCGGTGTAAGGAAGCCGGTTAACAGACGCAGCAACGTAGATTTACCGGCACCGTTCGGGCCGATTAACGCCACCATATTGCCCGGTTCGAGAGTCACCGAAACATTATCAATCAGCGCCCGTGCGCCGTGGCTAAATTGCAGACCGCGCGCCTGCATCCGATCACTCATTTATCCCTCTCTGTTGACGCAGGATCAGCCAAAGAAACCACGGGCCGCCAATCAGGCTGGTTAACAGACCCACCGGCATTTCTGCCGGGATCACCACCGTGCGCGCCAGAGTATCCGCCAGCAGCAACAGGATCGCCCCTGCCAGCGCCGATCCCGGCAACATCCAGCGATGATCGCTCCCCAGACAGAAACGCATCACATGCGGCACCACCAGCCCGACAAAGCCGATAATCCCGCTGACCGAAACGGCCGTTCCCACCAGCAACGCGCTCAGCACCAGCAGCTGACGCTGGGTGCGTTTTACATCGATCCCCATGTAATGCGCGTCTTCTTCACCGAGTTGCAGCAGGTTAAGACGGCGCGCACGCGTCTGGATGGCAATCAGCGTCGGTAAAATCAGCAGCGCACATACCGTCAGGCTCGGCCACTGCGCGGAGCTGAGGCTGCCCATGCCCCACAGCGCCAACTGACGCAACTGTTGATCATTGCTGATCCACGACAGTACCCCGACCGCCGCGCCACACAACGCGTTAATGGCGATGCCCACCAACAGCAGACGCGACAGGTTACCCAGTGCCAGCCGACTAAAGCTGAAGATCAGCAACGTCACCACCAGGCTGCCGATAAAGGCCGCCAGCATGGGCAGCCACAACGCGAGAATGGGTGGCAAAGCCACCGGCACAATAATCGCCAGGGCCACTGCCAGACCGGCTCCGCTGCTGATACCCAGCAATCCCGGATCGGCCAGCGGGTTGCGAAACAGCCCCTGCATCACCGCACCGGATACCGCCAGCGCCATGCCAAGCAGTACCGCCAGCAATACACGCGGCAGACGGATATTCAGCCAGATCTGCCACACCATATCGCTGAGCGGCGCATGCCACAGGGTGCGGATCGAGAGCGGCATCGCGCCAAAATTGGCGGCCATCAACATACATATCACCATGCTGACGGCCATCAGGCTCAGCCAGCGCAGCAGTGCAACGCTAGTCATGTTTGGCCGCTTCAGCTGCACGACGTAGCTTGACGATGGCATCTGGCGTGTCCAGGCCAAAGCTCAGCAATGCCATCTCATCCACCACCAGCAACGCGTGATGCTGTCCGGCTGGCGTCAGCGCCAGTCCCGGCAGCGACCAGACTTTCTCCTCACCACCGAGGGTGCGCAGGCCATCCTGACCCACCACCACCAGATCCGGTGCCGCAGCCACCACACCCTCCTGCGACAGCGGCTGATAATGCGGCACTGCCGCCATTGCATTCACCAGACCGGCACTGCGAATCGCGCCATCTGCCCCGGTTTGCGATCCCGCCGCCAGGGTGTTCATGCCGCTGTGCGCCATGATAAACAGGACCTTCACCGGCAGTGGCTGGCTCGGCAGTTGCGCCAGTTGTTTCTGCACTTGCTCGGTCAGGGCATTGGCCGCTTCTACACGATGCAGCGCTTTGCCGATGGTGGCGATTTTTTCCGGGATCGCCTCAATGCTGTTTTTGCCGGTAACTTCCACCACCTTTACCCCCGCCTGCGCCACCTGTTGCAGCACCAGCGATGGTTTTGCCAGTTCACTACTCAGCACCAGCGTCGGTTTCAGCGCCAGAATGCCTTCCGCATTCAACTGACGCATATAACCGATGTTCGGCAGTTTATTCGCCTGGGCAGGCTGCTGGCTGGTACTGTCGCGCGCCACCAGGTCCTGCTGAGCATCCAGCGCATAGATGATTTGCGTGACATCTCCGCCAATGGAAACCACGCGTTCCGCTGCCAGCGTCGGCAGTGCCAGCGCAGTCAGCAACAACAGGGTCAGACGTTTCATGCGACAGCTCCTGGGGTGGTAAGCAATGCCAGCTGTTCACGCCAGCGCGCCTGCTCCGGCGTACCTTCGCTGCGCTGGCCGTAAAGTTGCGCGATCTGAGTGCCGTCAGCGGCGAACAGTTCAAGGCTGGTGACGAAACCATCGCCGCTCTGCTTACGCGTCACCCAACTTTCGCTGATGTGGTCCGCCAGCAGATGGAGCGTGAACGCCGGGTTGAAGATGTTGATCCAGTTATCCATCGGCATCAGTTTTTCTACCGCGCCGGTGAAGATCTGGGTGCAGCCACGGTTGCCGACAAAGATCATGATTTCGTTGCCGTCCTGCTGCGCCTGGTTCAACAACTGGGCCAGCGAATCATTGCTGACCTGCCATGCCAGATCGTCTGCAACCGCGCGGAATGCCTGCTGACGTGAAATGTTATGGCGTTTCAGCAGGCCGAAGAATTGGTGCACATCGGTCATGGCACGCCATTCGGCTTCGATGGTGCTGGCATCCACGGTCGTGCTGTGCTGCGGGTGACTCGCTGGTGTCAGCTCCAGTGCGGCCTGGTCTGCGGTGGTGAACTGCGCTATCAGCGCATCCCAGGCAGCGATGTCGGTGTTGTCGGTGGTGTAGATTTTCAACACCGCGTCACCGTGCCTGTCAAAAATCTGCATACTTTGACGTTCACCGCGTGCAGTCATCTCTTGCAGGAAGAAGGCGCTATGCCACTGCTGAGGAAACAGACGCTGGTCCAGTGCGCGCGGGTTGAGGATCAGTCCGGCATGTTCGCCGAGGTGCAGGTTTTCATATTTGCCAACCTGCTCGTGCACCGCATATTCATTGCGGGTGATGCTTTTGGTTTCACCCACCGCTTCGAGGGCGGCCAGCAGTGCCGGGAAATCGGTTTTCAGCGCTTTTGCATCGTGGCCGACGCGCGCCTCACAGAGTTGCGCTTCGCCAATGCCCATCAGCGCCGCCAGATCGCGGGCGTATTTTTTTGGATGTTCGCCTTTCAGGGCCAGATAGTGTTCGTAACGTTCGTTCATTGCGCATGCTCCATGAAAATGCCCTGCGTTGCCGCAGGGCGAAGTGATTTATTAGAAATCGACGTTCACACCCAACTGGAAGGTGCGTCCGGGCATCACAGCAAGCTGTGAATCATAGTAGTTCTGATCGGTTTTGCTGGTGGTGGATTCCAGATCGCGGCTGCTCAGATAATCCCAGTATTTGCGGTCCGTCAGGTTGTAGATACCGCCACTGATCTTGACGTTTTTGGTGACGCGGTAGTAAGCCGTCAGGTCAACCAACGCATAACCGGGGATATTCTGGTAGTAGGTATTGCTGGTGGTGCCAATCGCGCTGCCAGCATTGGTATAGGTCTGACGCTGGGTATACGTTGCACGCTTACCATGATTAAAGGTAGCGGTAACGGCTGCACCGTAGCGCTGATCCGGATCGTCATAGGCCACACCGGTAATCAGACGCATCGGCGGCACACTCTCCAACGGCACGTATTTATCACCCAGGTAGCTGGACTTGGACGCGCCCTGCGCATAACCAAATGCCAGACGTGCGCTCAGGCCATCGACTTCTGGCACCCATGTGCCGATGTTGAACTTGCTACCGAATTCCGCGCCGTAGATATAGGCTTTGTCACGGTTTTCTGCACGGTAAGCAATGCCAATGTTGCTCGGGATGTCAGTAAAGACTTCCGGATTCGAACTACGGCTGTAACGGGTGTAATCGATAAAGTTTTTGTAGCTGTTGTAGAAGGTTGCCGCAGAGAAGGTGATCCCTTCAACCGCTTCGCCTTTCAGACCGAACTCAAAGTTGTTGCTGGTTTCCGTTTTCAGGTCGGTGTTACCCAACAGCGCATACTGATTTGAACCACCATAATTGGAGGTCAAGTTCCATGAACCGTACAACTGGCTTGGGTTCGGGAACTGTGCGCCGCGCTTGTATTGCAGGTAAGCCATCATTTTCGGCGTCAGGTTGTACTGGAAGGCAATTGACGGCAGCAGCTGGCCATCACTGAAGCTTTTGCCATACAGCGTTGACACCGCACCCGTTGACACATCAGCATCCCCGCCCGAAATGCTGGAGAGGTTCTGCGGCTTGGTATTCTGATAAGCGTAACGCACGCCAGGAATCACGGAGAAGGTATGGCCGTTCAAATCCCAGCTCATGGTGTCTTCAACAAAAGCCCCGAAAGTCCAGCTACGGCTGTTGGCTTCTGGCGGAGTGATATTGTTGTAAGACGTCTGCGCCGGGTCCATCCAGTATGGACGCTCAGTTTTCGCGATGCTGGCGTTCAGACCATAGCTGAAGTTGTTAAACAGCCAGCTCTTTTCACCTTTGGTTTCAAAACCATAGGTTTTGGTGTTGTAGTCTGAATAGATATTGTGCGCTGCAACGGAACCGGCGACTGGCACGGCAGTATCATCGTGTGCCTGCGTTTCCTGGTAATAGATGCTGCTTTCAAGCGAATCTACCAGCAGGTTATTGTCCGGCGTCCAGAGATCTTTCAACATGCCACTCCAGCGACGAGTCTGGCTGCTCTGATCGGCACGGCCATAAATGGTCGTGGTGCCTGTGCCCCAGTAATCGAAGTTGGTGTGATTGGTTTTGTGGTAGTAGTCCAGCGTGGCGCTGAACTGATGCTCGCTGTTCGGCTGCCAGATTCCGGTGGCAGCGATGGCATCCGAGTGCCAGTTGGCCGGGTAGGCATCGATAGTGCCGCTATTGTTACGGGTTTCCTGACCGTCACGACGGCTAATCACCACGATACCACGCAGGGTTTCATCACCTGCTGCGGCGGTGATGCCATTGTGCCAGCTACGGTTGGAAGAATCGTAGTCGCTTTGATAACCGAAGTAGGTCTGCTTAGTTGGCGACAGGTAATCATCCGGTGATTTGGGACGGAAGGACACCGAGCCACCGAGGGCGTTATTCTTGTAGGAAACATCGGTCGCACCGGAAACAATACCGACTGAGCCATACATGTAAGGATCGATATAGTCGCGGCCAATCCCGAAGGTGCCTGAACCGGTGCGGCCTACGGAGCTACGCCCCGTTGCAAAAGGCTGTTCGATACCGTCTACGTCGATAGAGACACGGTTATCTTCCAGGCCACGGATGTTATAACCGGTATAACCACCACGGTCGCCAGTGTAGCCGCTTTTGCCGGTGTTACTACCGCCTGCGGCGCCCGGCGCGCTAACCAGCGGCTGATAACGCATAATTGAACCGAAATCATTACCACCCTGCTTTTGCATTTCTTCAGCTGAGATGGTGTTACGGCTGCCAGCAACCAACGGTTGTTTCGGTGCAGTAACGGTCATCACCGGTTCATTGGTGGTGGTTTTCTTGCCTGAAATGGTCAGATCTTGATTATCGCTGGTCGCTGCATAGCCACAAGCCGCGTGAATCGCTGACGCTAAGATCGCCGTTTTGAAAAGACGCTGGTGAGTTAACCCCGAAAATAATGAGGACATAGACGCGAAATACCTGGTTAATTGTTAGTATTCGCTCACTTGCTTGCTGCCAGAAAACCACAGGTTTTGTATATAAAACCGTAAAAAGTTACAGACTTTTTTTATGTTATAAATGATTTCGTCAGGAATGTAATGTAAGTGGTAATCATTATCAATAGCATTTACACTAAGATGTATCTTAGACAGCACAATTTGTTAACCATAGTTAACTTATTACTAATCAATTAATTAAGATGAGCGATGACATGGCACAGAAACCCGCGGTGAATATTCATTACTGTACGCAATGCAACTGGTTGCTGCGTTCAGCGTGGATGGCGCAGGAATTGCTGCATACTTTTGCTGATGATTTAGCTTCGGTGACGTTACAACCCGGCACCGGAGGCGTGTTTGAAATCACCATCGATGGCAACGTGATTTGGGAACGCAAGCAGGAAGGCGGCTTCCCCGATGCGGCGGCGTTAAAGCAGCGGGTGCGGGATTATTGCTTCCCGGATCGGGAGCTGGGCCATGTGGATAAGAAAAAAAACTAGCGAGCCGAATCGTGGCGGTGCGATTTATCGCGCTCTTTTACAACCGCACCGCAGCCAAAAACGCGCGATAAATCGCGCCGCTACGCCACTTCATGTTCCAGCGGCCACAGCAGGCGATCCTGCGCGGTGCTCAACGCAACAATCGCCGGATGGTAAATCGCGAAGGGTTCCGCCAGTGGACACACCATATATCTGCCCTGCGCACTGGGGATAAACTCCGAGCGCGGTAAAAAGGCCGCGCCATCAAACCCCTGCTCCATCATTTCCAGCACCAGACGGGGTTCGGATACCTTGATACTGATGTTCACCTGTTCAAGGCTACTGAACAGCTTACTGCGCAGCACTTCATAGGTTCCTTCCCCACCAATGCGGTGTAGCAGAATCAGTGGAATGCCGCTGAGATCGGCAAACTGCAACGCTTTTCCCGCCAGCATTGGCGCGTAATGTGAAGAGATCACCGCAATGGTATCAATCGGTTCCAGCTCACGCACAAACCACGCCTGACGATCGCCAGGGGTTTGCATCAGCGCAATATCAACGGTGTTATCCAGCAGCATCGCTTCCAGATGGCTGGAGTCAGACACGATAACGTTAATATCCCAGTCGGGGCGGTTGCGGTAGTAATCCATCAGGATGGTATTGAAATAGCGCAGATACAGGTAGGAGATACCGATATTCACCCTACGCTGCTTACGTGTGGCAATGGTGATGGTCTGACGCTTCAGTTGATTGACCCGGCTCAGGATGTCACATGCCTGACGATAAAGAAAAGTTCCGGCCTCGGTCAGCACCATACGGCGTGGGGTGCGGGTAAACAGCGGCGAACCAATTTCCTCTTCCAGTTCCTGGAGACGTTTACCCAGCGGCGGTTGTGCGATGTTCAATAGCTTTGCGGCTTTACTGATGGAGCCCTGTTCCGCTATTGTGCAAAAGTAATGCAATCGTTTGAGATCCATGATGCTCCGCGCCTCCTCGCGCCTGATACGACATGGCTAACCCCGATCCAACCGCGGCTGTCGTACTGCTTAATGAATAAACATCGTCCACAGATGGCTGATCGGCATCACCAGCACCAGCGCGGGTAACATATTCGCCACCGGGAATGATTTAATTCCGGCGATACGGAAACCCGCCGCCAACATGATAAATCCACCCGCCGCGGTAAAGTCACTCATCATGGTTGCGGTGGTGTGCGGCATAATCAGCACTGCGGCTGACGCCAGCGCCAGCTGAATGATGAGTTGCGGTACGGCAATCACCGCTACTGCATAACCCAGCAAGGTAGCAAAAATCGCGGCGGTGAAGATATCCATAATGGATTTAACAAACAGGATATTGGGATCGTGTGTCATCCCTTCGGTCATCGCCCCGATAATGCCGGTACCGCTGGCGCAGAACAACACCATAATCGCCACGTACTTCTCGGTAAAGGCCGCGCCCGTCAGACCGGTTTCGGTTTGTTCACCCTGGAAACGCCCAACCAGCCCTTTTGCCAGATTACCGAGGCGGCCAATTTTCTCCTCCAGAAACACCAGTTCACCGAGAGCGGCACCGATAATCAGCGCCAGAATCACCGCCGGTAAGCTGTGAATCTTACCAATCAATACAATCCCGAGGCCCATCGACGACAGGCCGAAGGTCATCGGCAGTGCTACGCGTAAGCGTTCCGGCACTTTGGTGCCGAGAAAAGCGCCTGCCATCCCACCAATCAGCACGGCGCTGCCGTTGACAAAGGGTCCCACTACCATAATTTACTCCTTAGGCTTCATTATGTTTTTCACCCCAGCGTTTCAGGTTGCCGACGTCGAGATCAAACAGGTCGAGGGCACGCGATACGCTGTGATGCACCATTTCATCCACGGATTGTGGCTTCTGGTAAAAGGCCGGAACTGGCGGATAAACGATCCCGCCCATTTCCGTCACTGCCGCCATATTGCGGATGTGCACCAGATTGAGCGGCGTCTCACGTACCATCAGCACCAGCCGACGCCGCTCTTTCAGGATCACATCTGCCGCACGGGTCAGCAGATTGCCGGTCAGCCCATGTGCGATGGACGCCAGCGAATTCATTGAGCAGGGCGCAATCAGCATGCCGAGGGTCTTAAACGAGCCGCTGGAGATCGAGGCGCCGAGATTGCTGATGCTGTGCACCTCATCCGCCAAATCGGTAATCTCCTGCCGCTGCCAGGTGGTTTCCATGGAACGCGTCACCTCTGCACCTTTGGTCACCACCAGATGCACCTCAATATCCTGATCGCGCAGCAGTTGCAGCGCCTTCATGCCGTACTGAAAACCGGATGCGCCACTAATGCCGACGATAATGCGCCTTCTGCTCACTACAACCTCACTTACTCAAAATCGGGAAGGAAACGTTTTACATCTACCTCTTTGAACTTCGAACGTTCAAAGTGGGCTTTCATATGCCACGGCACGGTGCAGTCAAAGATGGTTTTGGTGGTCATCCCTTGCTGGGTAATGCTGGCGCTGTAGCCTGGCTGCTGCGATGGGTCGAGCGGATGGCAACGCACCCCGGCGATGGTGGCGATATCGACATCGCCCTGGAAGCGGGTCTGCATGGCCCACAGGATGTCGTCGGTGTCGAACACGTCCACGTCGTCATCCACCAGAATGACGTGTTTCAGTTCTGAGAACGCGGCAAAAGCAATCAGGGCAGCCTGACGCTGACGACCTTCATCCACTGGCGCAGATTTTTTAAACTGGATCACCGCCAGCAATTTGCCGCCACCGGAGGTGTGCGCATTGACGTTCAGCACACGGCCTGGCATCGCGCGTTCCAGCATATCGAGAATACTGGCTTCGGTCGGGATACCGGCCATGCTGACGTGTTCGCCGCTTGGACCAAGGGTGGTTTGCAGAATCGGATGTTTACGGTGCGTCACCGCTTTCACTTTGATGACCGGCAGCTCGGCTTTCGCTTCGCCGGTATAACCCGGGAATTCCGGCATCGCTTTGCCGGTGTTGGTGTTCTGGTCTTCACGCACCCGCACATTTGGCAGCAGCTCGCCTTCAATCACGATTTCAGCGTGTGCAATGGCTTTCTCGTTGATGCTGACGCAAGGTGCCAGTTCCACCGGTTTGCCACGCAGTGCACCGGCAATGCTCAGTTCGTTAAAGCCCAGTGGAGTTGTTGGCGGCTCAAAGCAGGCGGCGATTTCGATTGCCGGGTCAACACCGATGCTGATGGAGATCGGCAGCGGTTTGCCGGCCTTTTCGGCTTTCTCACGGAAGGCATCAATATGGCGGCCTGGGGTCAGCCACATCGACAGTTCGTCGCGGCTCTGGATGCACAGACGGTGAATGGTGATATCCGATTCGTGAGTTTCCGGGTCGGAGGCGTAGCACATCCCCATGGTGAAGTAAGGACCGGCATCCTCTTCGGTATTGGTTGGCGCTGGCAGCAGGGTACGCAGATCAAAATTAGGGTCTTCCGCGTAATGCACCACTTCCTGACACAAGGGTTTCTCGCTGATCACTACCGGTGCCACCGCGTGATGCACCGAATCTTTCAGCAGAAAACCAAGTTTTTCCGGCGCGCAATCCAGCAGATGACCAACACGTTCACGAGTGGACATCAGGCCGGTCACCACGCGCACATCAGGAAAACCTTTCACCTTGTTGAACATCATCGCCGGGCCTTTGCGCGTCGGACGTTCACAGGTGCCGCCAGCACCAACATAGCGGTATACGCCGGAGAGTTCCGCATGGGGGTCGACTTCGGTATCGGTACTGACGAATTCGCCTTTCAGACTTTGCAGCAATGCGATAGCCGAACGCAGATCATGCACCGGCTGTTTTTTTGTTTCAGACATATTCTTTTCCCTTAACGCTTCAGAGTGAATGCGATGAGGGGAAAGTAGCGCTGAATAATTGCGGGAAAAACTACCGTTTATATTTACCACCCAAACCTTTTTGGTTTGGATGATATTTATGCTACAGGTTTGTTTTTATTTGTTTATTTAAATAAAACAATGTTGCAACAAATTTCGGCGTAAAAATGACTTAGATCAACTCTTTGCAATTTTTTCCGCAGCTTCATTCAGTGCGGAAATCACAATATTCAATGCATCTTCAGAAATATTTTCCTGCGCCAGACGATGATTTAACGTGAATTTAATATTGTGAATTGCCTGTTCTACTGCCGGAATGCTGCGATTATTTACCAGAATAGCCAGCGAGGTTAAGCGGCTAATAATGGTATCCACATTTTCACGATTTTCAGCCAGCAGCGCGCGGCCACTGTCGTTAAGCGTGTAGGCTTTACGCGACTCCTGCGCATCCACCACGCGAATGGCATCGGTTTCTTCCAGCAGCGTCAGGTTGGGGTAGATAATACCGGGACTGGGGGAGTATTCCCCTTTGGAGAGTTCTTCAACCGATTTGATCAGCTCATAGCCGTGAGCGTCGCTCTGGGCAAGAAAGTGCAACATCAACAGGCGGATATCGCTGGCATCAAGCATACGTTCCCGACGCTTTTTGCGTGCGCCTGCACAAAATGCACGCTGGGCGTGGTCGCCGTGCCAGGGAGAGTCGCGATGCTGTTTCATTGCCTGCCTGAGGGGTCGGTTAAGGGAGGTTGATAGTAGTCTGCCGCCTGGCAAAATTCAACACAGGCGGCAACTGGACGGGCAAGAGTCGGTTATTTCTGATGCCAGTAGGCGACAGCGCGAACAAAATCGGTATCTGCACCGCGACGCTGGGTAAAGTAATCGCTCAGCAGCTTCACCGCCTCACCTTCCCCGGTCAGCCAGATAAAGTATTCCTCGCTGGGGATCGAGATCTTATCCAGCTTTGCAATCAGCGCGCCGAGGTTATCGCTCTGCATGGTGCCGCTGCCCAGCCAGCTAATATTCACACCGTCGAGATCGCCCAGATAATCACGCCCGGTGGCCTCATCAACAAACGCCAGCAGATGCACCTCCTGCGCCTCAACTTCCGCCAGACGGCGTTTGATGGCAGGCAGGCCGGTTTCATCAAAGACATAAACCTGACAAGCATAATCGACCGGCACCACACAGGAGCCACGCGGGCCGCCCATCGCCAGCTGATCGCCCGGCTGTGCGTCGTTAGCCCAGCTACTGGCGACGCCGCCATCGTGGATATAGAAATCGAGGGTTAGCGAATCGACACCGTTAAATTCCAGCGGGGTGTAATCACGCGCGGCCGGACGTACGCCAGCAGGCCACACCACGCCCTCGTCGGTCATGGTCGGCAGTGTCAGCGCGCTACCCGGCTCCGGGAAGAACACTTTGATGTGGTCATCATAAGAAGGCGAGTTAAAACCGGCCAGATCGCTGCCGGTAAAAACGATACGCCAGAATTGCCCGGCGATGCGGGTTTTGCTCGCCACGGTAATGTGGCGAAAGCGCAGTTCATTGCGCACACGACGCGGTGCGCGTGGGTTGCCCGAAGAGGTCTGTTTTCTCAAGTCATATCTCCCTGCGAGGATCAGCCGAGCATAATGCCGCCGTCCACCGCAATTTGTTGTCCGGTAATAAAGTCGTTTTGTATTAAGAACAGATAAGCGCTGGCGAGTTCGTCAATCTCAGCGGTGCGTCCCAGCGGAATGATCTCAGCAAAGTGCTGCCGGGTTTGTTCCACCTGCTCCGCCGCCTGCTGTCGCCAGAACGGCGTCACCGTCCAGGTAGGGGCGACACAATTGACGCGCGCTTTGGGTGCCAGCTCCACCGCCAGGCCCTGCGCCAGCGACACAATGCCCTGGTTACCCACATAGCTGGCGCAGGCATCCTGAGCGCGGCCGCCGGTACCGGCGGTGAAGGTCAGAGAACCACCTGCCCGCACTTTTTCTGCCGCCAGTTTGCCAATCAGCACATTGGTGAGGAATTTTGAGTAAATCACTTTCTCAATCAGCGCCATATCGGCGCTGAGGAAACCACCGCCCATCGCATCGCCGACCATCGAAACCAGATGATCGAAGGCATCGAGCTGTTTAAACGCACTGCGCAGTGCGTCATGATCGTGTGCATCGACCACCAGCGTCGCTACCTGAGCGCCCTGCTGCGTCAGCGTGGCTTGCGCCTGTGCCAGACGTTCGGCATTGCGACCGAGAAGGGTCAGTTGCGCCCCCTGCGCTGCCGCCAGTTGAGCCACCTGCCAGCCAATGCCGGAGCTGCCGCCAATCACCACCAAATGTTTAGCCTGTAATGATGCCATTCCCTGCTCCTCAGAATGCAGCCAGCGCTTCAGCCGCCAGTTCAGCCACCAGCGAATCGTTCGCGCCATGTGCCCCGCTCACGCCTACCGCGCCAATGACCTCGCCGTGCAACCACAGCGGAATGCCGCCTTCCAGCGGCGTCACACCCGGTGTGGCAAGAAAACTCGGGCTGCCGCTGTTGATAAAGCTTTCAAACTCTTTCGAAGGAGCGCGCAGCAACGCGGCAGTCCGCGCTTTACCCTGCGCGACACTCGGGCTGATGCCAATTGCCGCATCGCTGCGGTCAAGACTGACCAACTCACCGGCGCGATCCACCACCGCTACGCTGATATGCCAGCCATGCTGTGCAGCGGTTTCCAGTGCTGCCGAGATAACGGTGCGTGCCGCCGCCAGCGAAATCGAGTGATAGGTCCGGGCCAGCACTGCGCTGGTCGATTCAGGTTTTTTTTCCATTATTTTGCCTCGCGTCGGGCGTCAGAAGCCCGCGCATGAATCAAATATGAAAGCGAAACTCATTCTCATCTGACGCTGGACAGAATAGTTATGATATATCTTAAGCGCAATGCCGAAAAATGCTATCTACATCCAGCTATCTGTAGCGGCGCGATTTATCGCGTGGAATTTCGTGCGGACTGATTCCCTCATCCCGGCCTTCTCCCACCAGCGGGAGAAGGAGAAGTGCAACCTATTTACTCCGCTTCGCCAGCGCATACACAGCTTTACACACCAGACCTTTCTCATTTCATTAGCAACTGCTATAAAGTATAGCAATTGCTATATCAGATCGATTTTCAATCACTTCGGGACTGACGGTATGAAAATGATGAAAGGAATCGTGCTCGGCGCGCTGCTGAGTACTTTGTTCAACCCCGGCGCTTATGCCCGCGAAAAACTGAAGGTCATCACCACCTTTACGGTGATCGCCGATATGGCGAAAAACGTCGCCGGGGATGCCGCAGAGGTGAGTTCCATCACCAAACCGGGGGCAGAAATTCATGAATACCAGCCGACGCCAGGCGATATCAAACGCGCGCAGGGTGCTCAGCTGATTCTCGCCAACGGGATGAACCTCGAACTGTGGTTCCGTCGTTTTTATCAGCACTTAAAAGATGTGCCCGAGGTTATCGTCACCCAGGGCGTGACACCGATGGGCATCACCGAAGGCCCGTACAACGGCAAACCGAATCCTCACGCCTGGATGTCACCCGATAACGCGCTGATTTACGTCGATAATATTCGCGATGCGCTGGTGAAATACGATCCAGACAATGCGGCGATCTATCAGCGCAACGCCGCCGCTTACAAACAAAAAATCACTGATACGCTGCAACCACTGCGTCAGCAGGTGGCACAACTGCCGGAAAACAAACGCTGGCTGGTGTCGAGCGAAGGTGCATTTTCCTATCTGGCGCGCGATCTGGGGCTGAAAGAACTCTATCTGTGGCCGATTAATGCCGATTCGCAAGGCACACCACAGCAGGTACGTCGGGTGATTGACCGCGTGCGTGCGGATCAGATCCCCGCCGTGTTCAGTGAAAGCACGGTATCCGATAAAGCGGCACGTCAGGTGGCACGCGAAACAGGCGCGCATTATGGCGGCGTGTTGTATGTCGACTCGCTGAGCGGCCCTGATGGCCCGGTGCCGACCTATCTCGACCTGCTCAACGTCACCACCCGCACCCTGGTGCAGGGCATCAAAGACGGTTTGAAGGAGTAATCCATGACAAAGCTGCCAGCGATTAGCGCTTCCGGGGTCAGCGTCACTTACCGTAACGGACACACGGCGCTGCGTGAGGCCAATTTTAACGTACCAGGCGGCTCGATCGCCGCCCTGGTCGGGGTTAACGGTTCCGGCAAATCAACGCTGTTCAAAGCGGTGATGGGCTTTGTGCGCCTGGCACAGGGAGAAATCCGCATTCTCGGCATGCCGACGCGCCAGGCGCTGCGGCGCAATCTGGTCGCCTACGTGCCCCAGGCCGAAGAGGTTGACTGGTCCTTTCCGGTGCTGGTCGAAGACGTGGTGATGATGGGGCGTTATGGCCATATGGGGATGCTGCGTATCGCCAAAGAGCACGATCACGCCATCGTCAATGCCGCTCTGGAACGGGTTGATATGCTGGCCTTTCGCCAACGCCAGATTGGCGAGCTGTCCGGTGGGCAGAAAAAACGCGTGTTTCTGGCACGCGCGATAGCTCAGCAGGGAGAAGTCATCCTGCTGGATGAACCTTTCACCGGGGTGGATGTGCAGACGGAGGCGAAGATCATCAGCCTGCTGGGTGAGCTGCGAGACGAGGGCAAAACCATGCTGGTATCGACCCATAACCTTGGTTCCGTTACCGAATTCTGTGACTACACGGTGATGGTGAAAGGCACGGTACTGGCAAGCGGCCCAACTGCCACCACCTTCACAGCAGAAAACCTCGAACGCGCTTTTAGCGGGGTGCTGCGCCATGTGGTGCTGAACGGCTCGGAAGACCGCATCATCACCGATGATGAACGGCCGTTTGTGTCACATCTGCCGCCAGGCAGCGAGAGGGCCTGACTATGCAATGGCTGATGGAACCCTTTACCTACCAATACATGCTGAACGCCATGTGGGTATCGGCACTGGTCGGCGGGATATGCGCTTTTCTCTCCTGCTACCTGATGCTGAAAGGTTGGTCGCTGATTGGCGATGCGTTGTCACACTCGATTGTGCCCGGTGTGGCAGGCGCATATATGCTGGGTTTACCCTTCGCCCTCGGTGCCTTTCTCTCGGGAGGATTGGCCGCGGGCAGCATGTTGTTTCTCAACCACCGTACTCGCTTAAAAGAGGACGCGATTATCGGTCTGATTTTCTCCTCGTTCTTCGGCCTCGGGCTGTTTATGGTGTCGCTAAATCCGACCGCGGTGAATATCCAAACCATTGTATTAGGTAACATTCTCGCCATCGCTCCCGCCGATATCCTGCAACTGACGCTGATTGGCGCAGTCTCCATTTGCGTGCTGTTTTTCAAATGGAAAGATCTGCTGGTGACCTTTTTTGATGAGAACCATGCGCGCGCCATCGGCCTCAATCCACAACGGTTGAAGCTGCTGTTTTTCACCCTGCTGGCGCTTTCCACCGTGGCAGCGCTACAAACTGTCGGCGCATTTCTGGTGATCTGCCTGGTGGTGACACCAGGGGCTACCGCCTGGCTGTTGACCGATCGCTTCCCGCGCCTGCTGGCTATCGCCGTGGCTATCGGCAGCGTCACCAGTTTTCTTGGTGCCTGGGCCAGCTATTATCTTGACGGTGCCACCGGCGGCATCATCGTAGTGGCGCAAACGCTGTTGTTTTTGCTGGCATTTGTCTTTGCTCCGCAGCAGGGGCTGCTGGCGCAACGCCGCCGCGCACGCGCGCATCAGGAGGATATCCCATGCTGACGCTGCTGCTGGAACCTTTCCAGTTTGCCTTTATGAATCAGGCATTGTTGATTGCGCTGGTGGTGGCAATTCCCTGCGCGTTGTTATCCGTGTTTCTGGTGCTGAAAGGCTGGGCCTTGATGGGCGATGCCATGAGTCATGCGGTGTTTCCGGGGATTGTGCTGGCGTGGATACTCGGTCTGCCACTGGCGCTGGGCGCTTTTGTTGCCGGCGTATTTTGCGCTGTCGCCAGCGGCTACCTGAAGGACAACAGCCGCATCAAGCAGGATACGGTGATGGGCATTGTGTTTTCCGGGATGTTCGCGGTCGGGTTGATTCTGTATATCGCCACCAAACCGGAAGTCCATCTGGATCATATCCTGTTCGGCGATATGTTGGGCATCACCCTCAGCGACATGGTGCAAACCACGCTTATCGCAGCGGTGATTTTGCTGATCATGGCGGTGAAGTGGCGGGATTTTTTGTTGTTCTGCTTCGATCAACAACAGGCACAGGCCAGCGGCTTGCGTACCGGCTGGTTACATTACGGCCTGCTGTGCATGGTCGCGCTGACCATCGTCGCCACCATGAAGGCGGTGGGCATTATTTTGTCGGTGTCGTTGCTGATTGCGCCGGGGGCAATTGCCTTGCTGCTGACGCAACGCTTTTCACACGCGCTGATGGCGGCGGTGACGGTGGCGGTGCTGGTTTCGCTTAGCGGAGTGTATCTGTCGTTTTATCTGGATAGCGCACCTGCGCCCACCATCGTGGTGTTATTTTCCGCGGTGTTTATCGTCGCGTTTATCCGTGCCAGCTTGCTGGCGCGGCGGGCTGAACGTCAGACGCTGCAAACTTAGTTTTGCAGCGCGTCGTTGTGACCACACTCCAGCATGCCGCCATTATTTTGCGGTAACGGGTTATCACCGGAAATCTCATGCTGTTGGCAGCTCTGGTGCGGATGCAAACCGGCTGGCGGTGAGAATGGTTCAGAGAGCTGAGCGCCGGCAATAGCCGAAAACGCGGTCAGCGCTGTCACAAGGAACAACGGTAAAAGTCGCATCATTTTTCTTCTCTTTAGTGGTCCGGGCTGGACCAGGAATGCAGGTGATTATTCAGCCTGATTCGGGGGCGTCAGGGTTTTACGCGGGGGATCAGGTTTCGATGGAGAATTTTACGCCGGTTATGGGAAGTATTTTATAAAATCGTGCGGTTTATCACAGTTCACCGCACGAATTATGCATTATCCGGCACTAACCGGAATGAAGAAGGTGCCGGTTAACAGATCCGGGGTGCTGTTTTTCAGATCAAGACGTAGCAGATCCTTGCCCTCACGACGGGCAACGCCCAACGCCGGTAGATGGATATAGTACATATCGGCGGTAAAGGCGTTGATCTGCTCCGGCGTACCCTGCCAGTCAATTTCCGCATACAAACCACTTTCACCGGTCCAGTTCACCGCATTACCCGGCAGCACATCGCCATGCTGGCTTTCCAGCGCCTGAAACAGGCTGATATGTTGCTGGTCGGCGGAGCCTTCCCCCGGACTGAACTGAAAACCGAGCCAGCCTTTGTTCACATGCTGTCCGGCAAAAGCCACGAAATCGCGCGCATGTTGGGCGACCACATCACCATGATCGTGGATGTACTCCCCAAAACGACATTCCCATTCAATCACTTCACCGCACAGGCGCAACTCGGGCTTCTCCGCCAGCCGCACGTCAACCCAGCGATGCTGCGTGGGGATGCGACTGTGGAAATCCTTTAACTGAAGTTCCGGAATGCGGCGATATGCACCCGGGGTCAGCGAGAAATGGTTTTTGAACACGCGGGTGAAATTCTGTTGGTTATCAAAACCAAAACGCACGGCGATATCAATCAACGGCATACGCGTCAGGCGCAGCGCCATCGCTGACATGGTCAGACGACGCTTGCGGGTGTACGACGCCAGCGTTTGTCCGGTCATTTCTTTGAACATGCGCTGCATGTGCCATTTGGAATAACCGGATTTCAGGCTAATCAGATCGATGTTGAGTTCGTCGGTCAGGTTCGCTTCAATCCAGTCCACCAAATCGTTGATGTACTGTTTTTTCAGAGTCAGGCTGAGCATTTTCTGTGATGATCGAAAGGAAATGGAGACGCAGAATTGCGTATTCGGTCACACAAATATAACAAAAATGTATTGCTAATGTAAGGAAGGGTAAAGAAAGCGCAACGGGAAAAGCATTAATTGCTTAGTTCGCTAATATTTTCACCAGCAATGAATACTGACGCAGATCACGTAGCGGCGCGATTTCTCGCGCAATTTCGTGCGCGATGTCAGAAAAAAACGCGCGATAAATCACGCCGCTACATTTTTGATCAATGCGAGCGCATCCCCGCGGCCGTCATCATCATACGAAACAGCGATGCCACCACACCGAGTGCCAGCACGCTTGCAGCGTAAATAATCACCAGCCACATCACCCGCTTCCACAGTGGTGCTTTCACTTCAGTGTGTCCTGACATATCAATGATATCCTTCGTTAGCTTTCACTTTTCCCCGGAACACGTAGTAGCTCCAGAAGGTATACATCAGGATCACCGGGATAATCAGCAGCCCCCCCACCAGCATAAATGCCTGGCTGATCGCCGGAGATGCTGCCTGCCACAGCGTGATGGAAGGAGGAATGATATAGGGCCACACGCTTATCCCCAGGCCGGAAAAGCCGAGGAAAATAAGCAGCAACGTCAGCAGGAACGGGCTGTAGTGTGCTTCGCGTTTGATGCCCCGCACAATGCCCCACGCACACACCAGCACCAACACCGGAACCGGCAGGAACCAGAACAGATTTGGCAGGCTGAACCAGCGTTGTGCAATGGCTTGATGGCTGAACGGCGTCCACAGGCTAATAATGCCGACAATCACCAGCAAGGCGATTACCAGCGGCGTTGCCAGCGCTGACATCTTACGATGCAGGTCGTGCTCGGTTTTCATAATCAGCCAGGTACAGCCAAGCAACGCATACGCCACCACCAGACCAACACCGCAGAACAGCGGGAACGGTGCCAGCCAGTCCAGTGGGCCACCCGCGAAGGTACGGCCACTGACCGGAAAGCCGTTGATGATGGCACCGACAGAGACGCCCTGGCTGAAGGTGGCGAGAATCGAACCGCCGATAAAGGCTTTGTCCCAGAAAGGACGGTGTGATTCGGTTGCTTTGAAGCGGAATTCGAACGCCACGCCACGGAAAATCAGGCCAATCAGCATCACCGTCAGCGGGATGGTTAACGCGTCGGCAATCACCGAGTAGGCCAGCGGGAACGCCCCGTACAGCCCGGCACCGCCGAGGATCAACCAGGTTTCGTTGCCGTCCCAGACCGGGGCCACGGTATTGACCATCATGTCGCGTTCAACCGCATCTTTGTTGAACGGGAACAGCAAACCGATACCGAGATCAAAGCCATCCATCACGATATACATCAGGATGGCGAAGACGATGATCGCAAACCAGATAATTGAAAAATCGATCATTTAGCGTTCTCCTTCCTGATGAGATACGGCAGACAGTGGACGTGCCGGGGTGTTGCTCTGACCCGGACCACCCGGATTCACATCGTGACCTTCACCGACTTTCGGCCCCTGCTTTATCAGACGCATCATGTAGACATAGCCCACACCGAATACCGAGCTGTACACGAGGATAAACGCCAACAGGCTGATGCTCATATGCAGATCACCGTGGGCGGAAACCGCATCAATGGTGCGCTGCACGCCGTACACCACCCACGGCTGACGGCCAATTTCTGTGGTGAACCAGCCCGCCAGAATCGCCAGCAGTCCCGAGGGTCCCATTAGCAGCGCAAACCACAGGAATGGGCGCGACTGATACAGGCGGCCTTTGAAACGTAGCCACAGACTGACCACGCCGAGGGTGATCATCAGCAAGCCTAGCGCCACCATCACGCGGAACGACCAGAACACCACGGTGGAATTTGGCCGATCTTCTTTCGGGAACGACTTCAGTGCCGGAACCTGTTTATCGAGGCTGTGGGTCAGAATCAGGCTGCCGAGATAAGGGATTTCCAGCGCGTATTTGGTGCGCTCCTGCTCCATATCCGGGATACCGAACAAAATCAACGGAGTGGCTTCACCTGGCGGATTTTCCCAGTGCCCTTCAATCGCCGCGATTTTCGCTGGCTGATGTTCAAGAGTGTTCAAACCGTGCGCGTCACCGATCATCGCCTGAATCGGCGAAACGATCAGCGCCATCCACAGCGCCATAGAAAACATCTTGCGAATGGCCGGGTTGTCATTCCCTTTCAACAGATGCCATGCCGCTGATGCCCCGACAAAAAAGGCGCTAGCGAGGAACGCCGCCGTTGACATATGCAGCAAACGATACGGGAACGAGGGGTTGAAAACGATTTTCAACCAATCCTGCGGCACCACGATACCGTTCTCAATGATGTAACCCTGTGGGGTATGCATCCAACTGTTGGACGCCAGAATCCAGAAGGTAGAGATGATGGTGCCCAGCGCCACCATGCAGGTGGCAAAAAAGTGCAGGCCCGGGCCAACACGGTTCCAGCCGAACAACATCACACCGAGAAAGCCGGCTTCAAGGAAGAAGGCGGTCAAGACTTCATAGGTCAGCAACGGGCCGGTGATGCTCCCCGCAAACTGTGAAAAGCCGCTCCAGTTAGTACCAAACTGATACGCCATCACCAGGCCAGAAACCACGCCCATACCGAAGTTGACGGCAAAGACTTTGGACCAGAAATGGTAGAGATCGCGATAGGTTTCGTTACGGGATTTCAGCCACAGACCTTCCAGCACCGCCAAAAAGCTGGCAAGACCGATGGTGATGGCCGGGAAAATGATATGAAAGGAGACAGTGAACGCGAACTGTATCCTTGCCAGGTGAAAAGCATCTAATCCGAACATTGCTTACCTCTTTGCCGCATATTGCACCAGGTTTTTACTTATAATTAACAAACAAAGCGCCACGCATTTATTTAGTGGCCGCTAAAGAAAAGGCGGTCCACTGTAAAAGGAAGTGATTCGAACAAAAATAAACAGTGAGGATTGATAAAACTATAACAGTATTTTTTGATTATGATCATTGCGTTGCAAAAACGCTATCCAACTGAATTAAAGACAAATATTTTTATTCATGGTGAAGGTGTTGTTTTATTTATTATTTATCGAAACGAGGGAATTAGTTAATTTCTGGTACAAATTCACCCGCGGCTGATCTGCTCGCCGCTAATTAAAACGTCAAAAATAAACCGTCTATTCACATCCATGCAGTTAACCCTCTGCGGCATGCGATTTGCCAGATGTTAAAAGCTGTGCTTTGTTAGAGCGGCAATACCATCTGGTTAATCAGCGAAGGAGAGGTTATGACACGTCTTACCGCACAGGATTTTCCGCAGGAACTGCTGGAGCTTTACGACTACTACGCCCACGGCAAAATCAGCAAACGCGAGTTCATCGCGCTGGCCGCGAAGTTCACCATCGCCGGGATGACGGGCGCGGCGCTGCTCAGCGCGATGAGCCCGAACTATGCGCTGGCGCAGCAGGTAGAATTTACCGATCCCGACATTGTCCCCGAATACATCCACTATCCATCGCCACAAGGCCACGGCGAAGTGCGCGGTTATCTGGTGCGTCCGGCGAAAACCAGTGGCAAAGTGCCTGCGGTGGTGGTGGTGCATGAGAACCGCGGCCTGAACCCCTATATCGAGGACGTGGCGCGCCGCGTAGCAAAAGCGGGCTATATCGCGCTGGCCCCTGATGGCCTGAGTTCAGTGGGGGGCTATCCGGGCAACGATGAAGAAGGCAAAGCGATGCAGGCGAAGATCGATCCGGTCAAGCTGATGAATGATTTCTTCGCGGCGGTAGATTTTCTGATGCACCACGAAGCGGGCACCGGCAAAGTCGGCATCACCGGTTTTTGTTATGGCGGCGGGGTCGCCAACGCCGCCGCCGTGGCCTTCCCGGAACTGGCCTGCGCGGTGCCGTTTTATGGCCGCCAGCCGAAGGCGGAGGATGTCCCGCGCATTCAGGCTCCGCTGCTGCTGCATTACGCTGAGCTGGATAAAGGTATCAATGAGGGCTGGCCGGCTTATGAAGCCGCATTGAAAGCCAATCATAAAGTGTATGAGGCGTACATTTATCCCGGCGTGAACCACGGTTTCCATAATGATTCGACACCGCGTTACGACAAGGCGGCAGCCGAGTTGGCGTGGAGCCGCACATTAGGATGGTTTGAAAAATATTTGCACGGTTAACCCATTTGCGATTTATCGCGCGGATTTTTCTGGCACCACGCACGGAACCGCGCGATAAATCGCGCCGCTACGCTCATCAGACATTGTCACGCACATCCAGAATCCGGTGCAGGTTGCTTTCCAGCCAGTCAGCCAGACCAATCACCTGTCCTTCCACCTCACGTCCGAGTTCCGTGAGGTGATACTCCACATGCGGCGGCACCACGTCATAAGCAATGCGTTGCACAAAGCCATCTTCTTCCATATAGCGCAGCGTCTGTGCCAGCATGCGTTCGCTGACACCACCAATCCTGCGTCGCAGTTCGCTAAAACGCAGGGTTTCCTCACGTAGCGCCAGCAGCACCAGCACGCTCCAGCGGCTGGTAATGCGTTTCAGCACCTCACGCGACGGGCAATTCACGTTAAGCAACTCACCACGACTAAATTTTTCACTCAGGTTTTCAGACATTTAATGTCATCCCTTCAAACTAACAAATCTGTAAGTACTTACTAAAAGTTAGTTTATCTCCTAACCTGATGGCATACCAGTTCAAACTGAAGGAGAACAACATGATTGCGATTACAGGTGCCACCGGTCAGCTTGGCCGTTTAGTGATTGACGCGTTACTGAAAAAAGTCCCGGCCAGTGAAGTGATTGCCGCCGTTCGCTCGCCAGAGAAGGCTGCCGATATGGCTGCGCTGGGCGTGACGCTGCGTACCGCGGATTACAGCCAGCCAGAGACGCTGAAAACGGCCTTTGCCGGTGTCGACAAACTGTTGCTGATTTCCTCCAGCGAAGTGGGACAGCGAGAAGCTCAGCACAAAGCGGTGATTGACGCGGCTAAAGCGGCTGGCGTGGGTTTTATTGCCTATACCAGCCTGCTGCATGCGGATACCACGCCGCTGGGTCTTGGTGTCGAGCACAGAGCCACCGAAGCGCAGCTCAAGGCTTCCGGCATTCCGTTCGCGCTGCTGCGCAACGGCTGGTACACCGAAAACTATGCTGCCAGCATCCCACCGGCACTGGCGCATCATGCATTTATCGGTTCGGTAGGTGAAGGCCGCATCGCCTCAGCCGCGCGTGCTGACTACGCGGCAGCGGCAGCGGAAGTGATCAGCCGTGACGATCAGGCGGGTAAAATCTATGAGCTGGCGGGTGACGACAGCTATACCCTGGCAGCATTCGCGGCAGAAATTGCTAAGCAGTCCGGCGAGAAGGTGGATTATGTCAACCTGCCGCAGGCTGACTTCGCCGCAGCGCTGAAAGGTGCGGGCTTGCCGGACGGCCTGGCAGAGATGCTGGCGGATTCAGATGCCGGTGCTGCACAGGGTGGATTGTTTGATAACAGCAAAACCCTGAGCACGCTGATTGGGCGTCCGACCACCGCTTACGCGGAAGTCATCAAGGCTGCGTTAGCGAAATAACCCTCCCGTAGCGGCGCGATAAATCGCGCCGCTACAGCAGCTTATCATCGAGCCACATCAGCGCTTGTCGCGCACGTCCCGATAGCGGCCATTCGGCGCGATGGATCAACCAAATGGTATCCACCAGCGACACGCCGCAACGCTCTACCTGAATCGAATCCTGACGGGCAAACGCCAGCCGCGCCGATTGTGGGATCACCGCAAACCCCAACCCAAACGCCACCGGTTCAAGGATCAAACTGATCTGATTACTGAAACCGCGCTGCGGCAAATTCCGTACTCCCGGATTGCCAGGAAAACGGCGGCTTAGCAAACGCGTCGCCATCGCCTGACCATCAGGATGGTCGATATAACCCAGCGTTTCCAGATCCGCCCAGCTATGGATTTTCACCCCGGCTGGCACCACCAACTCCAGCGGCTCCTCGGCGAATTTCTCCGCCACCAGCCGTTTATCATCCGGCTTTTGCGTCACCAGCCCCATTTCGTAGCGGTTATGCAGCACCGCATCTATCACCTCACTATCCGGTGCAAAACGGTGCCGAATACTGAGATCCGGGTACTGTTGCTGAAGTTCCAGCAGCAACGGGTAGAGGCGCAGACCGATGCTGCCCGGTGAAATCAGGCTGACTTCGCCACAGGTCAGATCCTCTTCGCTTAAACGCAGCGTCAGATGACGCTGCGCGCGATCCACTTCCTGACAATAGTCCAGCAGCGCCAGTCCAGCGGGTGTCAGCTCCAGCGGGCGTTTGCTGCGCAGGATCAACGGCCCCAGTTGCTGCTCCAGATGGCGGATGTGCTGACTTACCGCCGCCTGGGTAATCCCCAGACGATCCGCGCTGTCAGTAAAACTCCCTAATTCCGCCAGCATGGCGAATGATTTTAACCACTGTGGATTGAACATAATGAAATTTTATAAAACCCATAACTGAATCACTGTTTTCATTATACCTGTTGCGCAGTAGCCTGTAGATCTTTTCGACAAATGGAGAACGCAGATGACTGCTCCTTACCCGCGTACCTTTTCCCATATTGGCCTGTCGGTCACCGACCTCGACGCGGCCGTCAAGTTTTATACCGAAGTGATGGGCTGGTACCTGATTATGCCGCCGACCGAAATTCAGGAAGATGATTCCGCGATTGGCGTGATGTGCAGTGACGTATTTGGCGGTGGCTGGGAGAAATTCCGCATCGCGCATCTCTCCACGGGCGACCGCGTTGGGGTAGAAATCTTCGAATTTAAAGCGGCGGAAAAACCAGAGAACAACTTCGAATACTGGAAAACCGGCGTGTTCCATTTCTGCGTCCAGGACCCGGATGTTGAAGGTCTGGCAGCGAAAATCGTCGCCGCTGGCGGCAAACAACGTATGCCGGTGCGTGAATATTTCCCCGGCGAGAAGCCGTACCGCATGGTGTATATGGAAGATCCGTTCGGCAACATCATTGAGATCTACAGCCACAGCTACGAGCTGACCTACTCGGCAGGTGCCTATGTTTAACCTGCCTGACGACTGGCGCGGCTGGGTATGGCAAGGCGGCAACACGCCGAATGATTTACAGGATCGTTATCTGACAACCGCCCCTTTAGCACCCGGCGATGTACTGGTACAGAACGCAGCGATTGGCCTCAATCCGGTGGACTGGAAGGTGCTCGACAGCCAAATCGGCAAGGTGCCTGGCGTGGATGGCGCAGGTACCGTGGTGGCGATTGGCCCGGAGGTCGATCAACGCTGGCTTGGTACGCGCGTGGCTTATCACCAAAGCCTGCAACGTCCTGGCAGTTTTGCCGAATTCACCCCAATCGCCGCTCAGGTGTTGATGCGCGTCCCGGACGCCATCGATTTTGCCACCGCTGCCGCCTTCCCCTGCCCGGCCCTTACCGCCTGGCAGGCGATTGAGAAAGTACCTGTACAACCGGGTGCCCCGCTGTTGATTGCCGGTGCCGGTGGTTCTGTCGGGCATTTTCTGGTGCAACTGGCGCAGGCTCGCGGATTTGAAGTGACAACGCAAAGCAGTGAACGTCACTTTTCACGTCTGCAAGCACTGGGAGCGAAGCACACGCTCAGCGATCCCCGGCAGAACGCCACGCGTTTCTATGCCGTGATTGATGCCATCAGCCCGGAACATGCCGCCAGTCTGGCCGATCTGTTACTGGCAAACGGCCATCTGGTCTGCATTCAGGGCCGGGTTGAGCAGTGGCCCTGCACGCCGTTCGGGCGTGCGTTGTCGCTACACGAAGTGGCGCTGGGCGCGTTGCATCTGCATGGTGACGCGCAGCAGTGGCATACGTTGACGCAACAAGGTGAACGTATGCTGGCGCAAATCACGCAGGGAACCTTACACAGCGAGTTACTGCTGCATTTTCCTTACGACCAGCTACCTGCACAGTTGAAGGCGTTACAGCATCGTAACTTCAGCGGCAAACAGATTATTTTGCTTTAACCATATTAAGAGGTTGTTATGTCAGGGTTATTTTCTCCGTTCACGCTGAAAGACGTGACGCTGCGTAACCGTATCGCGATTCCACCAATGTGCCAGTACAGCGCCATCGATGGCCTGAGCAACGAATGGCACTACGTTCATTACAGCAGCCAGGCGCGCGGCGGAGCCGGTCTGGTGATTGTTGAAGCCACCGCAGTATCACCAGAAGGCCGCATCACCCCGGCCTGTTTGGGGATCTGGAACGATACCCAGGCCGAAAAACTGGCACGTATCGCGCGGGAGATTAAAGCCGCAGGCGCGGTGCCCGGCATCCAGATTGGTCATGCCGGACGTAAAGCCAGCGCCAATAAGCCGTGGGAAGGTGACGATCATATCGCGGAAAGCGACGCCAACGGCTGGGAAACCCTCTCCCCATCGGCCATCGCCTTTGGTAACAACCTGCCGCGCGTGCCAAAAGCCATGACGCTGGATGACATCAAACGCGTGCGCGATGATTTCGTCAGTGCCGCCAAACGTGCGCGTGACGCCGGTTTCGAATGGCTGGAGTTGCACTTCGCCCACGGCTATCTGGCGCAGAGTTTCTTCTCGGTCCACGCCAATCAGCGCACTGACGAATATGGCGGCGATGCCTTTGGCCGCAGTCGTTTCCTGCGTGAAACCTTTGATGCGGTTCGTGAAGTGTGGCCAGAAAACCTGCCGTTGACCGCACGTTTTGGTGTGCTGGAGTTTGATGGCCGCGACGAAGAGACGATGCAGGAAGCCATCACTCTGACCAAGTACTGGCGCAGCAACGGCATGGATCTGTTGAGCGTCAGCATGGGCTTCTCTACCCCGGATGCCAATATTCCCTGGGGCAGCCCGTTTATGGCCCCGATCGCCGAGCGTGTGCGCCGTGAGGCTGACATTCCGGTTGCCTCCGCCTGGGGTATTGATACGCCGCACATCGCCAACGCCACCATTGAACAAGGTCAACTGGACCTGGTGATGGTAGGTCGTGCGCACCTGAAAAACCCGCACTGGCCGTATCATGCTGCGCTGGCGCTGGGTAAAAGTGAGCCGTCGTGGGTGCTACCGGCACCGTATGCCCACTGGCTGGAGCGCTATCGCGTCAGCGAAGAGTAAGTTTTAACACCTGGCGTAGCGGCGCGATTTATCGCGCGGTTTTTTCCGGCACAGCGCACGGAACGGCGCGATAAATCGCGCCGCTACGGGTTGCCGCTGCGTTTGCCATCAATTGATCAATATTTCCCGCCAGATTTTGCCCGCCAATGGCGTTTTTCTTATTTACAGATAATTCTGCCTGCTTATTTATAGCTTCATTTCAAATGCTGTTTTCATTTCCTGAAATATAGAGCATTGTTATCGCTGAAAAATCGCCAAAATAGCCGATCAATCGACATGATTTATTACGTTCATAGATATTTCGCATTGTTGCCCTGAGGGTTGAGAGATCTATAATTTGCACTTTGTATAAACCGGATTTTCCAGGAGGCCGCTATTAATACTAACCAACAGCAAAATAATGCGTTCGAGGAAAAACGTACTGATGCTGAACTGGAGTATCAATACGATCCTCACGAGCTAATTCTTGAAGGCATGGAGGATTCGGAGCCGGAGCCGGAGCTGATTGAAGGCCTGCCCGCCCCGGATGCGCTGACGCCTGCCGATCGTTATCTGGAGCTTTTCGAGCATGTACAAATGTCGCGGATATTTGCCGACAGCAAAACCTTTCCCGATTGTGCGCCGAAATATGATCCGCTGGATATTTTAATCCACTATCGCCGCCGGAAACGTTCTGCCCAATTCGATCTCACTAAGTTCGTGCATGATCATTTTTATCTGCCGCAGCACCATGAAAGTTTTTATGTATCGAACCCGGATAAAACCCTGACAGAACATATTGATGAGTTGTGGCCGGTGTTAACTAAAATGCCGCAACAACATATGCCGCACTCGTCGCTGTTGCCACTGCCGAAACCTTATGTGGTGCCGGGGGGACGCTTTGGTGAGACCTACTACTGGGATTCTTACTTCACCATGCTTGGTCTGGCGGAGAGTGGGCGCGACGACTTACTGCGCGATATGGCGGATAACTTCGCCTGGCTGATTGATAACTATGGCCATGTGCCCAACGGCAACCGCACCTATTATCTCAGCCGCTCGCAACCGCCTGTGTTTGCGTTGATGGTGGAGCTGTTTGAAGAAGACGGGATTCGCGGCGCGAAACGTTATCTCGACCATCTGATGAAGGAGTATCAGTTCTGGATGGACGGTGCCGGATCGCTGATGCCCGATCAGGCCTACCGCCATGTGGTGCGTATGCCTGATGGTTCGTTGCTGAATCGCTACTGGGACGACCGCGACACGCCGCGTGATGAATCCTGGATTGAAGATGTGGAAACCGCCAGCAAATCAAGTCGTCCGGCCAATGAGGTTTACCGCGATTTGCGTGCCGGAGCGGCTTCCGGCTGGGATTACTCCTCCCGCTGGCTGCGCGATCCCCACCGCCTGGCGAGCATTCGCACCACACAGTTCATCCCGGTCGATCTGAACGCGTTTCTCTACAAACTGGAGTTGATGATCTCTACCTTGTCGCACGCCAAAGGCGAGGAGC
Organism: Pantoea sp. AS-PWVM4; assembly: GCF_000468095.1. Lineage (GTDB taxonomy): Bacteria > Pseudomonadota > Gammaproteobacteria > Enterobacterales > Enterobacteriaceae > Pantoea > Pantoea phytobeneficialis. The sequence goes on along the minus strand of NZ_ASZC01000032.1, from coordinate 746 downwards.
TGACCGCTCTGGCATGGCAGAAAAAGGCCGAAGTGCGTAAGCGTGCGATTCATCGTTATCTGTGGGATAAAACCGCCGGGGTGTATCGCGATTACGACTGGCGTCGCCAACGTTTTGGTGCCTTCACGGCGGCGGCGGTGGTGCCGCTGTTCCTCGGCTTATCGACGCCTGAGCAGGCACATTTGCAGGCGGTGGCATTGCGTCAGTTACTGTTGACTCAGGGCGGGCTGGTGACCTCAATGGTGGAAAGCGGTGAGCAGTGGGATAAACCCAATGGCTGGGCACCGCTGCAATGGATGGCAATTGTCGGGTTAAATAACTACGGCGAAGAGACGCTGGCCACGGAGATTGCGGTGAACTGGCTGACCACGGTGAAGAACTTCTATTCGCTGCATCATAAGCTGGTGGAGAAGTATGACATCAGCGGCGACCGCGCCCGTCCGGGTGGGGGTGGTGAGTATCCGTTACAGGATGGCTTTGGCTGGACTAACGGTGTCACCCGTCGCCTGCTGGCGATGTACGGGCATTTACTGGCGGATTGATATCTAACAATGCGCGGTAAACCGCGCCGCTACACGATGTGTGCAAAATCCCGTAGCTACCGTCTTGAACGTCAAGCGGTAGCTGCGTAATTTTCATCCCACTTCATCCGCGTTTTCAGCACCCCGAAGCACTGATGAACCAGCTTGCGCATCACCGCTCCAAGCGCAGCCTTGCTGGCTTTGCCCTTCGCGATTAGCCTCTGG
>NZ_ASZC01000031.1 GCF_000468095.1 Pantoea sp. AS-PWVM4 | reverse complement strand
TGCTCCTGCTCCTGCTCCTGCTCCTGCTCCTGCTCCTGCTCCTGCTCCTGCTCCTGCTCCTGCTCCTGCTCCTGCTCCTGCTCCTGCTCCTGCTCCTGCTTAACTATTTTCCTTGGCCCTATAGTTACATTAAAATCTTTTTCAAAAACTTTTGAAAGGTCTGCCTCTTTGTAAGGCAATGATCCAATTTTCATTTCAAGACTAGGGAACGTAGCGCAAAAATACTCATTTGCAGCCGCACTGATACTCCCTAAGTAATCTGCCCCTTCTATTTTACCTTGTAATTTCTTCATGGCACGAGTGGCTTCTTCATACTCTTCTGCGTAATTATTTTTAATATTCTCCAGTAGGTTGCTCTTGATTTGCTTATCAATCCAGTCAGTTAACTCTTTAATGTTTGGAATGGCATCTATAAATATTATTACTGGAGTGGCATTAGTGAGTATGGGTTCTAGTCCACCGAAACCTTTATCAACGTATTTATTAACTTCTGGATCCGGATTGAACGTTTCTTTACTTGCAGACTGATCAACTACACTCCATGTTTTCCTGAATTTCACTTCCCCATTAGGACAGACCCATTTATTCAACCCCTTTTCTTCAAAGTTCTTATCATCAGATCCCTCTTTGATATAAACAGCTTCAATCGTAATCTTATTATTAACATCATATTGGTAAAATCAGTAAATAATGATTTTTGAGTAGGTGAAGCAAAATATTTGTATGCATGCAGCATACTTGACTTACCAATGTTATTCTTTCCAAATAAAAAAACTATATTGTTATTGTTAAAGTGCAATATATTATTTTCACCATTAATGGATCTGAAATTATTTACTTTTAGGTATTTTAGTCTCATATCTTACCCTCCATGCGAAAAAATACATTAGCAATAAGATATTTCTCAAAACGAAGGATGGCAACAATTTCATTAATCAATTTATCTGGTTATTCATACAGCCTTACTCGTGAGTTAAACCCTCTACTCACCAAAACGGCGCTATACCGCACCCGCCTGCGGTTTCCGTAACAAGAAATTATTTCAGTTTCGCTTTTCTTCAAAGCAATACCTCCGCCCGCGCCATCAGTAGGCTTGCGGCGAATCCCCCTAATTGAAAAAGTTGAAAAGAATTTCACTTTTTTCAGTTTCCTCACTGCTCCAATTCGCCAGCACCATGTGCAACGGATTGATTTTAAATAAAATTATAATTTTACGTAGCAAAAAGATTGAATTTAACTTAAACCATGAAAAAATAATGCATTGATATTTAACGAATTTAATTGGATGACTACTGAAATCTTTTCATAGCAAAATTAAGCCGGACACATTCGTTATGCCCGGCATTGGCAGCTAAATCTTATCCTCTTCCTCTCTGAGTAATTCAAGTACCTGTTTCCTCTCATCCCGGCAAAGAGCGTTAAGCAACTCCTTTATCCTTCCCTGTCCAGCTAACGCACTGGGACTGATGGTATGTGAAAACGAGACATTCATAACAAAGGAGTGCCCGCACTCTATATTGGTGCACAGGCAATACACATCCGACAGTTGAGGATGCTTTCTATTAGTTTTGCGTATCGTTGCGTTCGCCAGACAAACCGGGCAGGTCATTTTCATTATTCGCATGGTTGTTCCTTTAAAACATGCCCGCCAGAATGAATGCATTTGGCACGGCTATCCATCTGTGGGATGTGTAACAGTGGTAACTCAGGAAACACCATTGTTTAATAAGGATAAAATCCGTTACCACTGCTGTTTCTACTCAGGTAACGGTGGTAACAAGCGCCTTTCTGTTACCTGTGTTGCCAGTCAGGATTATTAACTGGTAACAGCAGCAGACCGCACAAATAAAGGCTGTTACCTCTGTTACCAGTGTTACCTTTAGAAAATAAGGCTCACGCGATTTACACAGGTTCTGTGCTACCCAATACCAGACTATTGAACTGATAAACGCGTTTAACCCCTATTTCTGGTAGGCGAGCACTTGTCTGTGTACGCCCTTCGCTGCCCGGCTCCAGCCATCCAGCAGCTACGCATAGCCGGGCCACCTTACGGGCATCAAAACCTTTGCAAATCTCTTTCCAGCCAGACGGCAACACATAAAATGTGGTCACTGGATCGCTATCGTTGCCGCCCTTATCCACCTTACGGAAACCCATCATGGCAGCCGGTCGATTCCGTTCGTCGTACCAATCGGCAAAACGGCTGAACTGGTTGCGGGTCATAAAGTCGCAAATCTGCTCGAGTGCGGCTTTATCTTCCTGATTAGCTGCATGGCCACGATCAGCCATCCATGATGCCAGACAGCGTTCTGCCGCCTTATAGGCTTCCCCTTCGGGCCAGCCAGTAATGCCTGCGCGGGTGGCCAACTCTCCAGCCATAGCTACCAGCGCAAAGCGCGTCACCGCACGCCCAACCTGATTTCCCGCATCCTGCGGCGTCAGCCTACGTGTGAAATCCTTCAGCATGGCTCTGGCTTGGCTGGTCACTTCCGGTAAATTCTGCGTGATTTGATGCAGCCAGTCGCGGAACGGCGCACCATGATGCTGCGTTACTGATTGTTCCAGATGTTCAGCCAATGCTTTGCCACCACTGAAGCCGTGTAATTCCTCAAACACGCCGTACAAACCGGAATCACTCGGGATTTGAATCATGCGCACTTCGACGCCTGCATAGGTACGCTCTCCAGCGTTAGCCGCGTGCTCAACCAGTGACAGCTCTCCAGTAGATAGGAAAAGCAGATTCCAGCGGTTAGTTTCACGCACGGAACCATCCGTTCTCGCTCTGGCTTTACCCTGACCATTCGCCAGCATGTAGGCGATATTCCCAGCTTCTCTCCCATCAACCTCGCGAATTTCATCCAGCATTAGCGTCGCATCATTACGACGGCTGGCTGTACCTTCCAACGCATTACCTGTTGAGCGCCACGTATGCCAGAAATCCGTTCCACCGCAAACAGAAGCTGCTACTTTCATCGTTGTGGTTTTACCGTCAGTGGATTCGCCTTTAAGGTGATAGCCGCCCCCGCTCATGCCTACCAAGCTCAGCAGAGGTGATGCAAAAGCCAGGCTGACAGCGAACGCCACTCGAGCATTCCCGATACAAAAACGCCCTATCTGTTCCCGCCATTCTTCCGTGGTGCCGTTCACTCTGAAATCGCGTCCTTGGACACTGCTGGTTTGCAGAATGACTGACTGAGCATCTCGCCCGATCACTTCATCCTGAAGCACATACACGCCACCATGCCAGCCCGTTTTATTCACGCAGGTAACTTTCCTGTCGGGCTTGCACAGCGATATGTATTCCATCAAATGCGCACGCGCCATTCCGTTGATATTGATATACGAAAGCCCGTTCACCAGCAGCACGCGACGCAGTTCTTCGCCACTGCCGCCAAGCAGTTCCATCGGCATCGCCCATTTGCGGCTAATACCGTTGGTGTCCTCCCATTCGAGTAAACGGCCATAGTTGCTGCCGTCTGCATCGCTGGTAATGGCTGTAACGCGGAGGGGACTACAAATCTTGATGTTGCGGATCTCGGTATCACCGTCAGACTTATTCACCTGCTTGTCGTACCACAAATATTCTTTCGTCAGCCGGAACCCCTGCGGCAGTCGAGTCAGCCCCTTGCCATGTAGCGCCATTTCATCCATGAAAGCCTCGCGAGCACGCTGTTCCCCATTTTCGCGGCGGAAATCGTCCCAGTCGGCTTTATGTCTGGTTGGCGGCAGCGTTACCCAACCATCAACAGACTTCGCGGCTTTCTCAGCCTGAATACGTCCGGTGTTTTCTTTGCCATCAAGCAGATCATTATCCCCAGCAAGAATGATCCGCGCCTCTGGCCAGCGCTGGCGTATTTGCTGTGCTACCTTAACTAAATTAGTGGCCGCTACTGCTGCAAGAATTAGCCCATCAGCCAGCATGCTAACGGTTATCCCCGTTGCAAAACCCTCAGTAATGATCACTTGCTCAGGCGGCTCCACTGGTGAAGTGGAAACCTGAATGAATGCTCCTGAAAGCTGGCTCCCCGGCAACAAGCATTTTTCACCTTCAGGGCTGATAAGCTGACCACCCGTTATGTTTCCAGCAATATCCGTAAGGGGTATCAGAGCAGAACCAGTGCCAAACGACATACCCGCCATGCTGAATGGCTTGTCCAGCAGTGAAAGTGTATGTCCATGAAGGCCACGCGCCGTCAGATAGGTGCATTCCCCTTGCTGGGTTTGCTGGCTTAGTTCAGTAAAGCGTTTCTGGCCTGCTTCGCCGTCTACAGCTTTATTTCTGGCAGGCGTCATTGGCTGATTGACCACTTCTGGCAGTGATAGCGTTTCAGCTACCAACGAAGAAACGGCTTTTACATCGCGGCCAGTAGCCAGACGCACCAGATCCAGCCCGTCTCCGTTGCCACAGTGATTACAAAACCACGTTCCACGCCCCTCTTTATCATCTAAGCGAAATCGATCTTTTCCGCCACAAACTGGACAGGCTCCGTGCCGTTTCCCGTTTGGAACATTGATTCCCAGTACAGATAAGATGTGCGGCCAGCGGCCTCGCGCTGCGGTAGCAATTGCAGATACAGATTGCATCTTCACAGAAAGCCCTCCCCGCCATCTGGCGACATAAACGTATATCCCTGCGGCAGCTCACCATCCGGGGCACCAAAAATAATGTCTCGGTAAACTTCCCGCAGTTCGGTCACGCCTTTGGCAGAAAGCCTTAATACTTCTCCAGCGAATCCAGTCGATAGCATTTGTTCCAACGTTTCAGTAGCTAGTCGACAGCCTTCATCCTCTCCGAACTCATCAATCCAGGGAGCTTCAATATGAAAAATGATATTTATTGCAACCTTGTCCGTAGTCAATTCAACACATTCACCACTTTCAATATATACAGGCGCACCATTTACTTGTTTCATGAGTGAAATAAATGCTTCTGCAATATATCGCCGTAACATCGCAGTTCGATAAGCTGGAGAAGTCAAAATATCATTAGTTAACATTTTTACTCCCCATCATTAAACTAGTTTCGCTTAGAACATCATCAAGCTGCTCGGCAAAACATAAAAAAACTGCGGCAGCGCCTTCAGAAGATATATTTTTAAAACCAGCACCTGCACATGTGGAAAGTAATTCTGCAATAAACGTGCTTGCAGTCGCAACACGAAGAAGTTTGTCCTCGCCTAATTCTGAAAGAGTACAATTCTGGTTAATTTTTTGAGGAGTATTCATGCCTTTACCCCCACATTGCCTGAAGTAGGAATTCGGCCAGCAAAACAAATGATGAAATCAGCAATAAGCTGCAACCTGGCATCGCGTTCGTTGGATGCATTAATGCGAATTGATTCAGGGCGAGCGATACTATCAGCTCGACGCACAGCTAGAAAAATAAAGGTAAATTCTGAATGAGTTTGGGTGAGGGCTGTGGCCATAAGGGCAACCTCCGTTAGATAGCGGGTAACGCTACCACCGGAGTTTCCACGCTCACTGGTGGTAGCCCAGACGGGGGTGGAAATACCGGCTCTAACGGATACCGGCCTGACCGAAGTCAGCCCCGCCTGGGCCACCATTACACGGATGCTGCAACGACTATCAAATCGCTGCACAAATGTGAGGTGTGCATAGACAAAGACACAAAAAAAGACGCATAGCGCGTCAAGTGTCGCCGTTAGATTACACGGGTTTCCACGCCCGGCTACCGATTTTGCGATAGCCGGACGACTATAAACCCTGATTAATGTCCTTTGCAACATATTTTGGTTAAAAGAATCCTGACTGCTGCTGAATAATTCAGCAGCAGAATTTATCATCTGCATAATCACAACCTAAAATTTTTAAATGCCCGGTGCATCCGGGCCATGATCAACCAGAAATAATGGCAGAAACCCAGCCTTTAGTGGGACGGCTATTAAAATCTATTCGCTCAAGCCCTAAATGCTTGCTAATCTCGGGCTCCGAATTTGGCCGGGAAAAGTGATTTCTTTTTTAAACCGCAAACGGTTCATATTTACACCCATTGGGGAATTTTTAACAGCCAACCCACCAAGATAAAACTCTCAACTCTGTGCAAATCCATCTCCCATTTTAACTGAACAAAATAGCTTTCCCCCACTTCCATTATATTCAATTAATATCAAAATCGGTTTTGTACGGGCATAAAGCCGAAGTTCTTTCCCTATATACTCAGAGTTGCTCGCCAAAACTTCGTCTAAATTGGGTTTATTATGGTCATATTCCTCTCAGATAAGCGCCGCGTATAAGTTGGATTCATAAGATTTTGTCATATCGATTAGCCAATCAGACTCATTTGTTCGGCCATCGATAGTTTTACCCTCACAAGAAAAGCATATCCATTCTGATGTTAATCCTAAGTGTTCTATCATTTTATGTATCCTTCAATGTCAGTGCATTTTCATCCATTGCAGCGTCCTTGAAACCATCCTCTAATGCACAATCCGCTTGATGCAAATAGATATGCTCGTAGAGCTTTTTATCTTCATTAAAGCCCGCTTTGAAAAAGCGAGTCCCTTTATGCGTATAAATATGCAAGTTATCAATTGTTGTTATAGCTACCCGGCGTCCCGGCATAGAAGGAGGAACAAATGCAAATCGGACTGCAACTGAACTATTCAACGTTTGAGCTAAGGCACGATATTAAGGTGACGCCGCTCCATTGAACTGTTTTGACCGTTCGGAAGTAGTAAGAGCTTTGCGCAAACCATTACCACGAGGTGGGGACTTCCCTTAAACCTTCTGGAATCAGTTCATTAATAAAGTAAGAAGCGAGTGCATCCAGATGTTTAAAATCCCCAGCCTCTACAACGTGGTTATTTTGATTGTAAAATTGTTCCTTTACACTAAGACTGCTTCTGCTATCATCTTTTCCATTGCCTAAGTTGACCAACATTCATCTTTGATAATCTAAGTTTTCTTTTTCACGCTTATATAAACCTTGAGCATCTTTTATCAATTCATTGCTACGCCTGACCCAATTTTCAATTTCATCACCTTTCGGAAGAAAGTCAGTACACTCGACATTCATCATATCCAATACAAAACTCACTTGAGCCCCGGTCTTAAAAATCTGTGATAGCTCAAATATCTGATAGCCGAAGTTGTTGTCACTTATATTTTCTATGCATGTTAGTTAGCGATAGTTTCTCACTTTTTATCGGGCGCGTCTTTACTAAACCGAACCTCCATTATTATTTAATTTCCCCTTTTTTCCAGATTGGATTTAATCCAATCCAAAATCTCAGATTCCACCCATGCAACTGATCTAGCCCCAATATTTACCTGTTGTGGGAATTCTTTTCTTTTCATTTTTAGATAAATTGTAGAACGTGGCACTCCAGTCATATTTACAACATCCAAGATACGCAATAACCTGCAATCTCGTGCATGAGAAGAGTTGCATAACAATGTGCTCATTGTTAAATCACCTATTATTTGTCTATTTAAGTTTAGTTTCATTCAACCATATTTCACTGGACGAACAAATCTTCGCATAAAATAGTAGTCGCGTAAACGCCCCCGATTCTAGTGCTATGACTCTGAATGAAGTTAAGTTGAAAATTTTCAATGTTGTATATAGGTGAATGTCACTGAATGTTATTGAAGAGCTAACTTACGCTAACTCAATGTACACCCAATCTAAGTCATAATTTAATTGTAAAGTTATGTAATTTAATCTGGCAGGTTGGCAGGTTGGCAGGTTGGCAGGTTGGCAGGTTGGCAGGTTGGAAAAACAGAGTAGAAAAAAATACCGCGTATAACAAGATGTATAGAAATGAGAAAACTTATAAAACTATTAACTTATTATCATGTAGTTATATGAAAATATCGATTCCTGCAGGGAACGCCATGTCAGGTGTTACCCCTTCAAAACAACCAACGCGCCAGCGCCAGAGACACTCCGGCAATCGCAGCCATGCTCGCCATCAACCATTTTGCTTGTTTACCGATTTCCTCAAGTTGCAGAACGATCTCAACGGGTGACAGATCTCACCCCTGCGTCTGTCGCCACGCCGAAGGCGTCACCCCATGTAACTGGCGGAACCGGTTACTGAAGTGACTGGAGGAGTGGAAACCGCAGCGCAGTGCAATTTCGGTCAGCGGTAACGCCGTGTGCCTGAGCAAGGTCAGGGCTTCGTCCATGCGACGGCGCATCACATATTGGTGTGGTGCCTCCCCGACGCTGGCGCGGAACATGCGCGCGAAATGGAACTCACTCAACGCCGCCTCAACCGCGAGGTGTGCCAGCGTGAGCGGTTGATCCAGATGCGCATCGATATAAGCCAGAATACGACGTAGCACTACCGGGGCCAGCCCACCACGTACCTGCGGTGCTTGCCATTGCACATCGCTGTAATGCTGCAACAAATGCGTCATTAATAACGTTGATGCGCTGCTGAGCATCAACTGGTTGGCAGGTTGTTGCCAGTCGGTGCTGAGCAGGAAATGACGATAGAGTTGAGTGATGCGATCATCCGCCGAGAATACCTTCTCATGCAAATTAAGCCGAGCCGGACTGCGATCCCAGATTTGTTCAGCCATCTGCCGCAGGTGTTGATCGGTGCAGTAAAGATGCACAAACGACAGGTCTGCACGAATATCCCACACCGATTCGGTGCCGGAAGGCATCAGACAAAAACGATCAGGGCCACCGCCATTACGCCAACCATGCTGGGTTTTGTGCCAGGTATCATAACCATCCGCAGTGTAGAGGCTGAGGGTGTGGTGATTACTCAGATTGGTCACGCGATCGCCGCTGTTGAACCAGGCTGCCAGCTTGATGCCGCTGCTTAGCTGCACGCTGTCACGCAGCTGCGCTTTATGGCGCTGAAGCATAGTAAAAGTCTGGTAATCAGGCATGGTCAACATCACTCGCTGGGCAATAGCGCTTAGTTTACGGATTCAGACGGACAGAAAACAGGCCACATTGGGACGCTGAGGTAAAAAGCGCAAGATTTTGCAATTGCGGCGCAAGAGAATGCAAGCCAACCACCACAAGGGACGTCACACTCGCCGCAAATCTGTTGTGGAGAGAGCATATGAACCTGGTGTTATATCTGGCGGTGGTTTTAATCTGGGGCACCACCTGGATAGCGATTTTTTTACAGCAGGAAGCCGCTGATACGCCGGTCCTGGTGGCGGTGTTCTGGCGCTTTTTGCTGGCTTCGTTGGTGATGCTGGTGGTACTGAAACTGATTCGTCGCCTGAAAAAACTGGATGCGCAGGATCACCTGTTCTGTGTTTTGCAGGGTTGTTGTGTGTTTGGCTTCAATTTCGTCTGTTTTTATCATGCCGCAGCATGGATTAGCAGTGGTCTGGAGTCGGTGATTTTTTCGATGGCGGTGCTTTATAATGCCCTGAATAGCTGGATCTTCTTCCGTCAGCGTCCCCCCTTTCGTCTGTTACCTGCCGCGATTCTCGGGTTAGGTGGCATCGTTGCGCTGTTCTGGGGCGATATCCGCGCTGCGCATCCAGCGCCACAATTGTTGTGGGGTGTGAGTTTGAGCGCGCTTGGCACGCTGGGGTTCTCCTTTGGCAATATGATTTCGACGCGCCACCAGCGTCGTCAGCGTGATGTTCTGACCACCAATAGCTATGCAATGCTTTATGGCGCGCTGATCATGGCGGTGCTGGCTACGCTAAACGGTGATTCACTGGCCCCGGCACTCAATCTGCAATGGTTGGGTTCCATGAGCTATCTGGCGATTTTTGGTTCGGTACTGGGATTTGGTGCCTATTTCACCCTGGTGGGACGAATCGGGGCCAGTCAGGCCGCCTACAGCACGCTACTGTTCCCGCTGGTGGCGTTAACATTATCCACCCTGTATGAAGGTTATCAATGGCATAGCAACGCGATTGTCGGCCTGGTGATGATTCTGGCGGGAAATATGGTGATGTTCCTACGCTGGCCGACCGCAAAACGCCTGCGTCTGGCCTGATGCACGAGAGCGGGCATTGCGCCCGCTCTCTGGTCCTCTTAGCGCCAGCCCTGCACGCCGATATTGAGCTGGTGAGGTTGATTGATCGCTTTTCTGGCGATCCAGTAAAGCAGTATGCGCTCATCGTCTCTGTCGCGATCGGCCATTGCCAGTAGTTTCAACGACAGCGTGGATTTATTCACTGGTTGATGTTCATCGCTTAACTCGATCACCGCCTGACCGATGATGCAGCAAACTTCATCCTCACTCGACGCGGATTCATATGCTCGGTCTTTCATATTTCCTCCTGTGTGGTGAGCTTTAAGCATGGCAAAATTTTATTAGTTTGCAGCCCATACGCGGCCTGAGACGCATCTGGTTACACATCATCACCTGATGCAACAACCTTTCACGCGCTGACACGCAATGCGTGCTAGCAAGTAGCGCAATGCCATTCATACCGGTTTCACTGCATTTCATTCCGTCGCTACAGCCTCTCACGCCCTTTCTCCCCACGCATACGCGCGAGCGGATTACCATCGCTTCAGTTTCCGAATTCCCGGATGGGAGAGAAAAATATGCAAACCACCACATCAAATTATCAACGCACCCGCTGGCTCACCCTGGCTGGCACCATTTTGACTCAATTTGCGTTAGGTTCGGTCTACACCTGGAGCCTGTTTAACGGCCAACTGGCGCATAAGCTTGATGCCCCGGTCAGTCAGGTCGCGTTCTCGTTTGGTTTACTGAGCCTCGGCCTGGCGATTGCTTCATCGTTGGCCGGTAAATTACAGGAACGCTTCGGCGTACGTAATGTCACCATTGGTGCCGGTGTATTGATGGCGCTGGGTTTCTGGTTAACCGCCCATGCGGATAACCTGATGATGCTGTACCTCAGCGCAGGGGTACTGGTCGGGCTGGCTGATGGTGCCGGTTATCTGATGACCTTATCCAACTGCGTCAAATGGTTCCCGGAACGTAAAGGGGTGATCTCCGCCTGTGCCATCGGTGCCTACGGTTTGGGTAGCCTGGGCTTTAAATTTATCTGCGGCGCGCTGCTCAGCAGCCAGGGGCTGGAAAACACCTTCGTGATTTGGGGGGTGCTGGCAATGACCATGATCATCCTCGGCGCACTGCTGATGCGTGATGCACCGGTCCAGCAGAGCAGCAGCACCTCCGCCGTGCAAAGCAAAGATTACACGCTGGCGCAGTCCATCCGTTTACCACAATACTGGATGCTGGCGCTGATGTTCCTCACTGCCTGCATGAGCGGTTTGTATGTAATTGGCGTGGCGAAAGATATTGGCGAGGGTCTGGTTCATCTCAGCACACAAACTGCGGCGAATGCGGTGACGGTGATTGCTATCGCTAACCTGAGTGGTCGTCTGGTGCTGGGTGTGCTGTCCGATAAAATGGCGCGTATCCGGGTGATTTCGCTGGCACAGGTGGTTTCACTGGCAGGGATGAGCATTTTGCTTTTCACCCACATGAATGAATCCACCTTCTTTATTTCCCTGGCCTGTGTGGCATTCAGCTTTGGCGGCACCATCACCGTCTTCCCGTCACTGGTCAGCGATTTCTTCGGCCTGAACAACCTGACCAAAAACTACGGCCTGATTTATCTGGGTTTTGGTATCGGTAGTGTGCTGGGATCACTGGTGGCATCGGTGTTTGGTGGCTTCACTATCACCTTCAGTCTGATTATGACCTTGCTGGTGATTTCATTGTTCCTGTCACTCAGCATCCGCCTGCCGCAACGCCACAATGTACAGGAGCCGGTGCTGCATCGCAGTTAAGTCTCCTGGCCATGCCGTGCTTCCGGGCACGGCATGTTTTTATCCTTTAAATAACGGCTCCGCTATTCCCGCCACGTCCACCTCCACAGCAAAAATATCGCCCGACTGCGGATAACGTGTCAGCTCCTCGGCGGTTCGATGTTCACGCGATGAGGTGATATACAGGGTTTTCAAATCGGCACCGCCAAACGCGACCATCGTCGGCCAGCGCACCGGCAACGTAATCTCATCGACGATCTCCGCTGTCAGCGGATCAATACGCACCACCCGACCACCGTCAAATAGCGCAGACCAGTAGTAACCTTCGCTGTCCACCGCAGCACCATCCGGCAATCCCCCTTTGGCATCAAACTGACGAAAACGCTGACGCTCGCCAGGTTCGCCGTTTTGGACATTCAGTGGGTAGCGATACAGCACTTCATTGGGGGTATCGCTGTGATACATCCATTGGCGATCCGGTGAGAACGCCAGACCGTTGGAAATTTTCACGTCCTCAACCATCACCGCTAATACACCATCAGGGGTAACGCGGCACAGTAGCCCACCATTTTTATCCTGTGGCTCCCACAGGCTGCCGCACCAGAAATTCCCCCAGGGGTCGACACGCCCGTCGTTGAAGCGACTCTTCGCTGCAACCCCCGGATTATCTGCCAGCTTACGCTGGGGTTTACCCTGTTGATCCAGCAACCAGACGCCACTGCGCAGCGCCGCAATTAAGCCGCCCTGCTCACGCAGCCCGATACAACCCACCTCTTCCTGTTGAGGAAACGTATGCAACTCACCACTGACGGGATCGAAACGATGAATGGCAGGTGCCAGAATATCCACACACCACAGCACCTGTTCGCGTGTTGACCATAAAGGACACTCAGCCAACTCTGCCTGCAAGGCCAGTACATTTCTCACTTCACGCGCCATGATTGCTCCTTATTTATGCTGTCCCGACTGTAACCTGTATTCCAGAAACCTGCGCGATAAATCGCACCGCTAACGTCATCTATTTTAACTGAGAACAGATATTATTTAGACTTGCTTTTCAGACTAATCGCGTTATTATCATCAGGCATTCAGCTTATTCCGATTGGTTTATATTCCTTCCTGACAATCCTCCCTGCAAATTGAAATATTCAGAAATAGATCCAGAAATAACTCTACATTCGCTGCATCTTCGCTCCACTTTTCCACTGTAATCTGGCCTCATTGGAAAAGAGGAGGACTCTCCATGAAAAAACTAATTAAAGTTGCGTCTGTCGTTGCCGTCGTTGCCATGCTGAGTGGTTGTATTATTGATGGTGGTCACGGACGTGGACCTGGCTGGGGACCGCCACATGGGGGCTGGCACGGTGGCTGGCATCATGGGCCAGGACCAGGCAGACACTGGTAAGCGGGCAAAGCTAACACACAGCAAATAATAAAAAAGAAAAAGGGCGGGAAAATTTCCCGCCCTTATTTTTTAACTTTTCACTGCGTAATTGCATTGATACCAGGCTTTCTTTAGTCCTGGAATATGACTATCCTGGGCGGGTAACGCTTCAACTTTATCAAATCCACGCTTGCTGCAATATTCAGCCAAATCTACTGCCATAGCATCTTTATTAAATGTCTGCGGATCGTAACGATACTGCACAGTATTTGAGCTGGGATCTTCATCTACACGCTCAAATCCTCCTGGGTGACTGACACTACAGCCAGACAATAATAACAGCGCGATGGCACCCATTAACCCATTTTTCATTGTGATGTCCTCATTTAGCACCGCAGTGTAAAAAGCAGCGCTGCGTCTGGCTATAGGAATGGGGAGCGAAATATCTGAACAAAGAAAAGATTTTACCAATTAAATTAATAAAACCAAACGGCTATTCTTATCACTTCTGTAGTGACATACTTTTCTCAGACAAAACGAAGTCCACGCCACACCAGGTGAATAACGTAAGAGACTGACTGATTGTGACCTTATTGCCCGTGCTGAGCGGGCTTTTTTTTTGCCCGCTATCCGGTAAGACTGACCATTTTACGCAGAAGATTAGCCGCTTGTTTGTCAGGCAATGCGAGAATGCCGTTGTAGAGGTCAATCGACATCGCGCACATCGCCGAACGATCGACCGTGGTATCCGCAGGCATATTAAGTTGTTGCAGACGGTCACCCCATTTGCTGTACAGCGTCTCCACCACTTTCTGCAAATCACGCTGCGCCGCCTGATTATCCAGCGGTTGCTCATCTCCGGTACTTTGCGCCAGCAATTCGTCCAATGCCTGCGCATCACGCTGATTCAGTTGTGGTGGCAGCAATTGCTGTAAATTGACACCGCCATTCACCTGCGGGTAAAGAAACCGGAAGCAGCTTTGTGCATTATGTTGTTGCAGCGCCTGCATCTCCTCGACGGAAACGCGAATGTAATTGAGGATGGCGGTATCACTGGCACGGACCAGACGTTGATTCACTAAATCGAATAGCCAGCCACGCATCTCGCCCAGCGCTTCTTCCGGTGGCACCCCGGCCAGACGTTTATGCAGCAACTCACGATTCAGTAGCTGCCACAACACGGGTTCCTGGGTTTTCAACAGCCGATAACCCGGTGCCTCGCTGAGTTGATTAGCGACTTCAGTCGCCAGCGCCTGCCGCTGCTGGCGTGGATGCAGCCAGCTAAACCACAGCAGATTGGCCAGCAACACCGGTAACAGAAAGAGCAGCACACCCTGCCAGAGACGCAATGCGGTGGTACGCAACAGCACAATAATGATCAGCGCCAGCAGCCCAAATGCCACCAGCGTAATAATGAAAAGCGAGAGCATGGAGCGGTTATTAATCCTTGCGTACGTCAATCAGAACCGGACAGTTGGCGCGTTCAATCACGGCGGCGCTGACCGAGCCTTTCAGCAGGCGGTTGAACGGCGAAAGATGGCGTCGTCCCATGATAATCATGCTGGCCTGCACGGCAGCCGACTGTGCAACAATGGTTTCCGCCGCTTCCCCGGCCAGAATCACCCCTTTTGCTGTCACCCCGGCGCGCATAATTGGTGCCAGCGCATGGCGCACCACCATTTCAGCGGTATTTTGTTCATCCTTTGCCACCAGAAAATCATCCGGATCTTCACCGGCATCAATCTCAATCGGCTGGTTGCAGGAAGAATAGGCCGGGTCGATGCAGCACAGCACCACTACCTGCGCCTGGTGCGCAAGCGCCTGTTCAATCGTCAGGGCGATCACTTTTTCCGCCACTGGAGAGTTATCAATGGCCATCAACAAGGTTTTCATCTGCGGTTATCCTTCAACAGCGGTCATTTTGCCAATTTCGCGGGTCAGCGCCTCTTTACACTTCAGGATTTCCTCACAATAACGCGCCTCGTGTTTACGAAAACGCGCTGTCGGCACCAGCAGTGAAATAGAGAAGCGGCCAAATAAAGTGTCGATCGCCACCGCCATGGTTGAGATGCCCTCCAGCGTCTCACCACGATCGTAGGAGAAGCCGGTTTTGCGCACTTCACCAATCAACTCCAGCAACTGCGGCAGCGTTTTGATGGTCATCTCCGTCAGCTCTTTGTAGGCTTCGCCGACAATCACCCTGACATCTTCATCGCTCTCCAGCGCCAGTAAGGCGCGACCGCCCGAGGTGCTGTAGAGCGGCAGATTCAGGCCCATGCGCGGCACCACACGCAGTTCGCGTGACGCTACCACATAATGGACGATAGCCAGTTGGGTACCACTGGCGCGTGCCAGTGAGACAGTTTCATTCGTCTCTGCGGAAAGTCGTTCAAGAAAAGGACGCACCACTTCAACCACGTCACTGTGCACGCTGGAGATCAGCTTCAGCAGCGCCGGACCGAGGCGTAATCCGCCTGCGCCACTGCTGCGTACCAGTTGCGCATTATCCAACGCGGCGACAATACGTTGCACCGTCGAACGGGGTAAATCCACCGCCTGAGCAATCTCCCCCAGGCTCATACCGCCGGGATGCTCACCCAATGCATTTAGAATTTTTGCCGCGCGGGCGATGACCTGAATGCCGCCCGCTTTTTCATCCTCACGGCAGGAGGGAAGTTCAACCATAGTGCGATCCTTTGTGGCCTGCCCTACTTTAGCGCGATTAACCGCACTTTTACACCCTGTATCACATTGCAATACAACATACCGGGATGTAATATGCGAGCTGTATCACATCGCAATACACTGCATCAACATAACGAGAAACCTGCTATGAATGCCCAGCCCGCAGCGGCCCCGGCACCCCATCCTTTTACCCTGCGCCTTGCGCTCGGTCTGGTGGGTGTGCTGATTGCCGCCCTGACCGCCGGTTTAAACGATCGCGTCACCGATATTGCTCTGGCGGATATCCGTGCGGCCATTGGCATCAGTTACGATCAGGGTAGCTGGATCATTTCTGCTTACCAGGCCGCCGAAGTGGCCGCCATGATGATTGCGCCCTGGTTTGCTGTCACCTTCTCGCTGCGCCGTTTTGCGCTTACCGTCTCGGCTGGCTTCATGATCACCGGCATTCTGCTGCCGCTGCTGCCCAATGCCACCTTATTTATCACCCTGCGCGTTATCCAGGGGCTGTTTGGTGGCGCTCTGCCCCCGTTACTGATGACGGTCGCGTTACGTTTCTTGCCTCCGCCGATCAAACTTTATGGCCTTGGCGCTTACGCGCTGACAGCGACCTTCGGCCCCAATCTTGCCGCCTCGTTGGCCGCTTTCTGGACCGACGACGTCAGTTGGATGTTCGTGTTCTGGCAAGTGGTGCCCGCTATGCTGGTAGCCATGTTGCTGATTGGCTGGGGCCTGCCCCAGGACCCACTGCGTTTCGAGCGTTTCCAGCAAATGGATCTGTTCGGCATGCTGACCGGTTGCAGCGGTATCGCGTTGCTGATCCTCGCACTGACACAGGGTGAACGATTGGACTGGCTCAGCTCGCCATTAATCGTCGCGCTATTATTTAGCGCCGCGGCATTGCTGATTGTGTTCTTTATTAATGAATGGTTTCACCCGTTGCCATTGTTCAAGTTGCAGATGCTGCAACGCCACAACCTCGCGCACGGTCTGCTGGCACTGGCTGGGGTACTGATTCTGTCGCTTTCCGGTTCAGCCCTACCCTCGGCTTACTTTGGCCAGATCGAGGGTTTCCGTACCCTGCAATTTGCCCCGCTGGCACTGACGGTGGGTTTACCACAGTTGTTAATCGCACCGTTGATTGCCGCGCTGCTGAATATCCGCTGGATTGACTGCCGCTGGATGCTGACCGCAGGCGTGGCATTGCTGGTGGCCTCCTGCCTGCTCGGGATGCAAATCACCACCGACTGGGGGCGACAAAATTTCTGGCTGATACAAATTTTGCAGGCTTTTGGTCAGCCAATGGTGATTTTGCCGGTGTTGATGAGCGCCACCAGCGTCGTTGCCCCGCCGGAAGGTCCTTTTGCCTCCGCGATGTTTAACACCGTGCGCGGCTTTTCCAGCGTCGCTGCCAGTACGCTGGTGGAGTGGTTTATCAGCCACCGCGAACAGTTTCATTCCAATATCCTGGTGGGTAACGCCGCCAGCCGTTCGTGGTTGATGACCGCACCCACCAGCGCACAGGCGAGCAGCAGCTTCCCGCTTTTGCCGGATGGTAGCGCCAGCAGCAGTGAAAACCTGAGCGGTTTCGCCACTTTGCTGAAGCATCAGGCGATGGTGCTCAGTTTAAGTGATAGCTATGTGATGCTGATCGGTTTCGCCGCACTGCTTCTGCTGCTCACCGCCTGGCTGCCAAAACGTGTCTGGCCGCCACAAACTCTGATTCAACCTGTTACAAACACGTCGAGATAACTGATATGCGTGCTTTTGCTCTGAAAAGAACGGTGCTGCTGAGCGCCTTACTGCTGGTGTTGCTGATCATGGCCTTTTTCGTCTGGTCGTCGATGACCGGTAATGATCACCGGACGGATGATGCTTACGTCAATGCGGATTACACGCTGGTTGCGCCGAAAGTCTCCGGCTATATCGCCAGCGTTAATGTGCAGGATAACCAGCGCGTCAAAGCGGGTGAACTGCTGGCGACGCTGGACGACCGTGATTATCGCGTCGCGCTGGAAACCGCCAAAGCCAATTTGCAGGTCAGTGAAGCCAAGCGTCTGAGCAGCCAGGCGCAACTGGAGCAACAGCAATCCACCATTGACCAGGCGAAAGCGACACTGGCCGCCAGCCAGGCTTCAGCTCAATATGCCGGTCAGAGCGCGGCGCGTTACGACAGCCTGTATAAAAGTGGCACCATCGCCGCCGATGAGCAGCAAAAAGCCACATCCACTCAGCGCTCCGCTGCCGCCACCGTACGTCAGAGCGAAGCGGCGCTGGCTGCCGCCGTGAAGGAAGTTGGTGTTTTGCAGGCAGCATTGCGTCAGGCAGAAGCTGATGTCACCGCCGCACAAGCCAGCGTCGATCAGGCACAGCTTAATCTGTCCTACACCCGTATCGTCGCCCCGGTCGATGGCATGGTGGGACAACGTTCGGTGCGACTCGGGGCCTATGTTACGGCGGGAACCCGTTTGCTGGCGGTGGTGCCATTGCAGCAAACCTATATCACCGCCAACTATCTGGAAACGCAGTTGACGGATGTGCGTGAGGGGCAAAAGGTGTTGGTGCGGGTGGATGCCCTGCCGGGCAAGACATTTTCCGGCCATGTTGACAGCATTGCGCCCGCCACGGGAGCAACCTTTTCCGCCATTTCACCCGATAACGCGACAGGCAACTACACCAAGGTGGTGCAACGCCTGCCGGTGAAAATCGTGCTGGATCCCAACCAGGCCGATCTGGCGCAATTACGCGTTGGCATGTCGGCGATCCCGGAAATTGAAGTGCACTAAAAACGTGAGAAATATCTCAGAATGGATCTATTTCTTTTCGGAAAAATTACGCGTAAATTAGCGTTCGATCCTGTTCTGAGTTTGCTCTGAACGACCTGAGATGAAAGCGTGTAGCGGTGATGAACTCCACCTTTCTCTTATTCTGTCGCGTTACGCTGGTCTGGGATCACCATCGTCGTAAACGCTCAGAGGAGTTGTAGTGTGAAATACGCTTTGATGGGAATCTCTTTTTTCCTGTTAATCTGGGTCGGCACCTTCATGCTGATGCTCTAGTATCACCAGGAAGGGGCGACGGGATTGTCGCCCCTGAAACGGAAGGTTATTCTTCTTCTGTGGTTTTCACGGTTCCGGGCAAAATCCCGTCGGCACGGAACATCGCTTTAATTCCCCGCACCGCCTGACGAATACGATCGCTGTTCTCAATCAGCGCAAAACGCACATGGGTGTCACCGTAGTCACCAAAGCCGATACCTGGCGACACGCACACTTTGGCCTCCTGCAATAGACGTTTGGCAAACTCCAGCGAACCAAGATGCGCGTAATGGTCAGGAATTTTCGCCCAGACGTACATCGAGGCTTTCGGCATCTCGACCATCCATCCCGCTTCGTGCAGCCCTTTCACCAGCACATCACGACGACGTTTGTACTGCTCGGCGATATCGCGTACACATTGCTGATCCCCTTCCAGTGCAGCGATTGCTGCCACCTGCAACGGCGTAAAGGTGCCGTAATCGTGGTAACTCTTGATACGCGCCAGCGCCGAAACCAACTCTTTATTGCCGACCATAAAACCGATACGCCAGCCCGCCATGTTGTAGCTTTTCGACAGGGTGAAAAACTCAACCGCGACATCGCGTGCACCCGGCACCTGCATGATCGACGGCGCTTTCCAGCCATCGTAGACAATGTCGGCATAGGCCAGGTCGTGGATCACCAACACGTTGTACTGCTTCGCCAGCGCAATCACGCGTTCGAAGAAATCCAGTTCCACGCATTGCGCAGTCGGGTTGGACGGGAAACCGAGGATCATCATCTTCGGTTTCGGGTAGCTTTCACGAATGGCGCGTTCCAGCTCGTTAAAGAAATCGACGCCCGCCACCAGCGGCACAGAACGGACCTGCGCCCCGGCAATCACCGCGCCGTAAATATGAATAGGGTAGCTGGGGTTCGGCACCAACACGGTGTCGCCGTGGTCGAGGGTTGCCAGCATCAAATGCGCCAGTCCCTCTTTCGAACCGATGGTGACAATGGCTTCAGATTCAGGATCGATATCCACCTGATAACGGTCAGCGTACCAGCGTGAAATCGCGCGACGCAGGCGCGGGATCCCTTTCGAGGTGGAGTAGCCGTGAGTGTCCTCGCGTTGGGCCACCTGGCACAGTTTTTCTACGATATGCGGCGGCGTCGCGCCATCCGGGTTCCCCATCGAAAAATCGATGATGTCTTCGCCGCGCCGACGCGCAGCCATCTTCAATTCAGCGGTGATGTTAAAAACGTAAGGGGGAAGGCGGTCAATACGAGAAAAACGACGGGGTGTGCTGTTATCAGCCATGATGTCCTCTGGAGTACGTTAGCGCCCGGACCGTCCGAGCGACGTGGGTCACTGCTGTGACCGAACCAAGAACATAACGCGGTGATAACAGGATTGTCGAGAGCCGAAGATAATATTTTTATTTTTGCTGATTCAGACGACCCAGCACCCAATCGTTCACCCATTGGCCGTTTAACAGATAATTATCCCGTAGCGTCCCCTCCAGCACAAAATCATTCTTCTCCAGAATGCGTCTTGATGGCCAATTCCCCTCCACCACCAGTGCTTTCAGCTTATGAAATTCGGCTTGCAGCAAAAACGTACAAAGCGCACCCAGCGCCTCGCTGCCATACCCCTGTCCGGTAAAACGATGCAGCATCATGTAGCCGACCTCGGCCTGGCGATAGGGTTCCCACTCCGGGTTGCAACCAAACAGGCCTATCGCTTCGCCGGTTTCACGCAAACGGGCCACCATGCACAACATGTGAAAACTGCTGACCTGCCAGGGAGCAAGGCGTTCCGTAAACCGCTGACGGATATCCTCTTCATCGGGGATTTCACTTACCCAGGTCATGGTCGCGGCATCTTCATGTACCGCTTTGAAAATCTGCCAGTCTTCCGGCTGGAGGCGGTTGAGGGTCAAACGGGCTGTGACTAATTGCATGGCTGCGCTCCGAAAAAGGCTTAGGCCAACATAACAAACCGCACCGGTGACAACCAGTCTCAGCGCGGGGAAAAGCTAATCCTCTTTTTACTACTCAACTTTTCCTCTTTTTGCGTTTTACACGATAAAAATTGATCCTGGCCATAAGAAGTGTCTGAGGCCGGTCAGGGCGCTGGCGGATCGCGATCACATTTTTTATCATAGCCCTACCCTCTGGTTACTGACGAGATGCCTGTGCCTTCTCACTTTGACATGCTGCTGGCGGTATTTGACCGCGCCGCGCTGATGCTGATTTGCCTGTTCTTTCTCACCCGGACGCGCGCATTTCGCCAGTTACTACAGAAAGATGAACACTCGCGTCAGGAAAAAGTGGTGGTGACAGCGATTTTTTCGCTGTTTGCCCTGTTCAGCACCTGGTCAGGTATTGATGTCGATGGTTCACTGCTTAACGTGCGCGTGATTGCCGTAATGTCAGGTGGCATTTTGTTTGGCCCGTGGGTCGGCATCGCCACCGGGGTGATTGCCGGACTGCATCGTTTTCTGATTGATATTCATGGCATTACCTCGATTCCCTGCCTGATTACCAGCATCATTGCCGGTATCGCCTCCGGGGCGATTAATCGTCGGGTGAGCAAGGAACAGCGTTGGCGCGCCGGTATTCTCGGCGGCATGTTATGTGAAACCCTCACCATGCTGCTGATTGTGCTGTGGGCCAGACCGATGTCACTCGGCCTGGATATTGTTTCCGAGATTGCGCTGCCGATGATCCTCGGCGCTTCCAGCATCGGTTTGATTGTGTTGCTGGTACAGAGTGTCGAAGGTGAAAAAGAGGCGATTGCCGCGCGACAGGCCAAGCTGGCGCTGGAAATTGCCAACAAGACGCTGCCGTTGTTCCGCCAGATTAACAGCCACTCGTTGCATCAGGTGTGCGACATCATTCGTTGTGAAATCAATGCTGACGCCGTGGCGATCACCAATACCAAACAGATTCTCGCCTACGTCGGCTACGGCGCGCAAAACTATCAGAATGGCGACGACGGCCTCAGCCCGACCACCGCGCAGGCGATCACCAGCGGTAAAATCATCATCAAGAATAATGACGAAGCGCACCGTACCAAGGATATTCACTCAATGCTGGTTATTCCCCTTTGGGAAAAAGGGGAAGTCACCGGCACGCTAAAAATCTATTATCGCCGCGCTCACCGTATCACCGGATCGCTAAAAGAGATGGCCGTGGGGCTGTCGCAAATCATCTCAACCCAGTTGGAAGTGTCCCGTGCCGAGCAACTGCGTGAGATGGCAAACAAAGCTGAACTGCGTGCCTTACAAAGCAAGATCAATCCACATTTCCTGTTTAACGCCCTGAACGCCATTTCAGCATCGATTCGAATGAACCCGGATACCGCACGCCAGTTGGTAATTAATCTGTCGCGCTATTTGCGTTACAACCTGGAACTGAATGACGACGAGCCAATCGATATCAAAAAAGAGCTGTGGCAGGTGAAGGATTACATTGCCATCGAACAGGCACGCTTTGGTGACAAGCTATCGATGATCTATGACATCGACGAAGACCTGCATTTTACCTTGCCCAGTCTGCTGATTCAGCCGCTGGTCGAGAATGCCATCGTGCACGGCATCCAGCCCTGTCGCGGCAAAGGCGTGGTGACTCTCAGCGTCAAAGATCTCGGTGATCGGGTGCGGGTGGCGGTACGTGATACCGGAGCCGGAATCAGTGAAGAGGTAATGGCACGCGTGGCGCGGGATGAGATGCCCGGTAATAAAATCGGCCTGTTGAATGTACATCATCGGGTGAAGTTGCTCTCCGGCCAGGGATTGACCATAGAGCGCCATCAACCTGGCACCGAAATCTCCTTTACCCTCAGCAAACATGGCCATCGACTACCAGCAACACAGGCCAGCGTGACGGAGACTTCAGCGTGAAAGCCATTATTGTCGAAGACGAGTTTCTGGCACAGCAGGAACTGAGCTGGATGATTCAGCATCACAGCCAGATCACCATCGAAGCCTGTTTTGATGACGGACTGGAAGTCCTGAAGTATCTGCAAAACCATCGGGTCGATGTCATTTTCCTCGACATCAATATCCCCTCGCTGGATGGCATGTTGTTGGCGCAAAACATCAATCAATTCGCCCATAAGCCGTTAATTGTGTTTATTACCGCGTGGAAAGAGCATGCGGTAGAAGCCTTCGAGCTGGAGGCTTTTGACTACATTCTGAAGCCGTATCACGAATCACGCATCATCACCATGCTTAACAAGCTGGAGGCGAGCTGGCAACAGCAGCAGTCCCCCGCCAGCAGCCCGCAGGCTATTGCCCCGCAGACGGTAAATCTGGTGAAGGATGAGCGCATCATCGTCACCGATATTAACGATATTTATTATGTTGAAGCCCACGAGAAACTGACGTTCGTGTATACGCGACGCGAAGCGTATGTGATGTCGATGACCATCAGCGAGTTTTGTAGCCGCTTACCCGAGACGGCTTTCTTTCGCTGCCACCGTTCATACTGCGTCAACCTGAGTAAAATCCGCGAGATAGAACCCTGGTTTAACAATACTTATCTGGTGAAATTACGCGATTTGGATGCGCAGGTGCCGGTGAGTCGTAGCAAGGTGAAAGCGTTTCGGCAACTGATGCGCTTATAAGGCGAGCAGCGCTGGAGGCCACTCGCCTGCGGGAAATTACAGCACGCGACCCAGTGTCTGACGCAGATGCGCGCCTGCACCAAGCAAGCCCGGCTGATCGTGCGTAATCATAAACACGGGGATATCAACTAGATAGTCGCGGAAGCGGCCCTTGTCTTCAAACGCGGCGCGGAAGCCGGAGGCTTTAAAGAAGTCGAGGAAACGCGGCACAATACCACCGGCGATATACACGCCGCCAAAGGTGCCGAGATTCAGCGCGAGGTTGCCGCCAAAACGTCCCATGATGACGCAGAACAACGACAATGCGCGGCGGCAATCGATGCAGCTGTCTTTCAGCGCGCGTTCGGTCACGTCTTTAGGTTTCAGGTTTTCCGGCTCGCGCTGATCCGATTTGACGATAGCGCGATAGAGATTAACCAGTCCGGAACCGGAGAGTACACGTTCCGCTGAAACATGGCCCAGTTCCGCGCGCAGCACTTCCAGAATCTCGCCCTCTTCTTCGCTGTTCGGCGCGAAATCAACATGGCCGCCCTCGCCCGGCAGACTGACCCAGCGCTTATCGACATGCACCAGATGGCTGACGCCGAGGCCAGTGCCCGCGCCGTAAATAGCGATCGGCTTATCTTTCACCGGGGCTTTGCCGCCAAACTGAATCACATCACTTTCCGCCAGCATCGGCACCGCCATTGAGATGGCGGTGAAATCATTGATGATCTCAAGATGAGCAAAACCCAGGCTCTCTTTCATCTGCTTCGTGGAGAAAGCCCAGTCATGGTTGGTCATTTCGACCCAATCGCCGGTGATCGGGCAGGCAATGGCGATGCAGCCATCTTTAATATCCTGCTTCTGCTCATCCAGATAGTGACGAATCACCGCTTCGAGATTGTCATAGTCTGCCGTTGAGAATGTTTTGGCCTGGGAGATGGCACCGGTTTCCACCTCACACAGGGCGAGACGGGCATTGGTGCCGCCCACATCGCCGACCAGGGCGTATTTTGTCATTCTTCTGCTGCTCCGCTTGGGTCATAAATAATTGCAGGACACTATAAAAGCCTGCCAATAAAACAACAACGCCCATCAGTGCGTCAGATGGGCGTAATCACTCAGGTGCGACCACATCCTGCCATGCAGTGGCTGGACTGCACAGAGGCAACTGTCCGAATTCAGCCGCCGTTGCGCTGATGCAGCGAGGCAGTCACTTTACGCAGCAATGGTGGGATATCTTCTTTATCCAGCACCACTTCCACCAGCGACAAACGCTGATTATTCGCCAGCCGTGCCATCACCGCCTCCAGTTGCACCGTTTCGCTGACGCGCCAGCTTTGCGCTTCTCCCGTCAGACTGAGCGCCTGCGGCAGCGCAGTCCAGTTCCACTGCGCAATGTCGTTGTAACGCTGATGCGCGCCATGAATCGCGCGTTCGACGGTATAACCTTCATTATTGAGAAGAAAAATAATCGGCTGCTGACCATCGCGCTGCATGGATCCCAGCTCCTGGATGGTTAACTGCGCCGAACCGTCGCCGATGATGAGAATTACCCGCCGTTGCGGCTGCGCGGTTTGCGCACCAAAGGCGGCGGGTAAAGTATAGCCAATCGAACCCCAGAGCGGCTGAACCAGCAATTGCGCATCCTCGGGGAGGCGTAAAGCGGCGGCACCAAAGGCGGCAGTGCCTTGATCGGCAAGGATAATATCACCTGGCAGCAGGAAACGCTGCATTGCCTGCCAGAAGGCATGCTGACTGATGAAAGCATCATCATCCGATGTATCTTCCCGTGTCGCCATGCCACCGATAGGCCAACGTTCGCCATAACGTCGAAACAAAGGTTCCAGCACGCCCAGCGCTTCTGCCATGCTTAACGGCGCGAAGGTTTCCCCAGCAACCACAGCATGGAACGGTTGCAGGTCGATAAGTTTTTCTGTGGGGAGCTGCTGGGTAAAACCGGCGGTTAAGGTATCGGTGAAACGAACACCGACGCAGACAGTCACGTCAGTTTCTTCTATGGCCGCCCGCACCGCTGGCGTACTGCCCTCCCCGGCATAGGTGCCGACAAAGCCTGGCTGCTGCTCATCCAGCACGCCTTTGCCCATCAACAGGGTGGCGGCAGGAATGGCACGCAGCTGACGCAGGGCAGCCAGGGGGGATTGCAGTTGCCAGCGCGCGGCAAGGAAATCGGCCAGCAGCGCCACATGTTGAGCCGATGACAGCATAGCTTCCGCCGCTGTCGCAAAGGCATCTACCGCGGAAGGAAGCGACGTGATGGCAGAGGATGGCAGCGGTAAGGTGACCTCGGCCTGAGCAACATCGACCGCCAACAGCAAATAACCAGGGCGGTGTTGATACAGGGCTTCACCCATCACGCGATCGATTTCCTGTACCGCATTCTCTGCGGTCAGCACCGCGCTCGCCGCACTCACCTCCTGCGCCATACGGCTGAAGTGACGGAAATCGCCATCGCCCAGAGAATGATGGACACAATCCCCCTGGCTCTGTACCTGGCTGGCCGGTGCGCCAACGATATGAATCACCGGTACATATTCGGCGTAACTGCCAGCAATACCGTTGATCGCACTTAACTCGCCGACGCCGAAAGTGGTCAGCAAGGCGGCAGCGCCGTTACAACGGCCATAACCATCCGCCGCATAGGCCGCATTCAGCTCGTTAGCGCAGCCGACCCAGGTGATATCGGGATGCGCAATGACGCTATCGAGAAACTGTAAATTGTAATCCCCCGGCACGCCAAACAAGTGCCGGATCCCCGCTTGCTGTAAACGCATCAACAAAAATTCGCCAACTTTGAGGGTTTTCATGCGCAGCGACTCCTTGGTGGGTTATATCTGGAGTATTAGCGATGCGGCTGAATTGGTTAGATTTTCAACATCATTTCTCAGAATGATCTGGCAACAGAACGTTACGATGACGGAAAAATCCGTAAGTTGCGATCGCCGACGCGTTTGCCATTAGTGTAAACGCATACACTGCTATGCTGATGACACTTTCTCCCCCTTTGAGACAGGAACGCTGCATGAGTGTTTTTCCCCATCCCGAACGTTATCAACAGATGCAATATCGCCGCAGTGGTCGTAGTGGCCTGAAACTTCCAGCGATTTCGCTTGGCTTGTGGCACAACTTTGGCGACAGCACCCGGGTTGATAACAGCCGCGAACTGCTGCGCCACGCTTTTGATTGCGGTATCACGCATTTTGACCTGGCAAATAACTACGGACCGCCGCCGGGATCGGCTGAAGAGAATTTTGGGCGCATTCTGCGGGAGGATTTCCGTGGCTATCGTGATGAGTTGTTAATCTCCACCAAAGCCGGTTACACCATGTGGGATGGCCCCTATGGTGACTGGGGTTCGCGCAAGTATCTGATTTCCAGCCTCGATCAAAGCCTGAAACGCATGGGGCTGGAATACGTGGATATCTTTTATCACCATCGCCCGGACCCGGAAACCCCGCTGGAAGAAACCATGCGGGCGCTGGATCAGGTGGTGCGCCAGGGCAAAGCGCTGTATGCCGCCATCTCAAATTACCCGGCAGAGCGCGCCGCTGAAGCGATTGCCATTCTACGCGACCTCGGTACGCCCTGCCTGATTCACCAGCCACGCTACTCGATGTTTGAGCGCGCGCCAGAACAAGGGTTGCTGGATGTATTGGGCGACAATGGCGTCGGCTGCATCGCCTTCTCGCCACTGGCTGGCGGCGTTCTGACTGACCGTTATCTGCAAGGTATTCCCGAGGATTCAAGGGTGGCCAGCGGCAGCAAATTCCTGCGTGAAGACCAACTGACACAGGAAAAAATGGCCAAGGTCCGAGCATTGCAAAACATTGCACAGCAGCGTGACCAGAAACTGGCGCAGATGGCGCTGAGCTGGGTGCTGCGTGATACCCGCGTCACCTCAGTATTGATTGGTGCCAGTAAAACTGCGCAAATTGATGATGCCGTTGCCATGCTGAGCCAGCCTGCGCTGAGCGAAGCAGAGTTAGAGGCCATCAACGCGATTCTGGTGTAACCGCTTTCCCGCCCGGCCAACGCCGGGCTTCCCTTCCGGCAGAAAACTCTTATTTCAGATTATCCTCAATGCATTCAGACTACGTCTTAAGGACTTTTTGGTCCGATCTGGCAGACTAGCGCAACGGTAGCAATCGATAAGCTGCCGGAAAGGAGAATTATGAAACGTGGAATTTTGTTTGCCGCTTTGCTGGCAACGCTGTCCCCACTGGCACTACACACAGCCCATGCCAGTAGTGCCACCATTAATCTGGCCCCTGGCATCACCCTGCATTTAGGCGATCGCGATCATCGAGGTTACTACTGGGATGGTGGCCGCTGGCGCGAGCCGCGTTGGTGGAATGATCGCTATCGTTACCACGATCATCGTTGGTGGCGTCATGAGGAGTGGCGTCGACATGAGGCGTGGAAGCGCGAGCAGGAACGTCGCCGTCATGAGCGCTGGCGTTATGAGCATCGTCATGACCATCATGGACATGGTCACGGCCATGACCACGGTCGCGACCGCTACTAATATCTGCTTATTCCTCTGCGCGAAAAATCGCGCCGCTTCAACAAAAAGGTGTGCATCTGCACACCTTTTTTATAACCCCAGCGCCTGCCCGACCAGCAGATAAATATTCAGCGCCACCACTAACCCGACAATCACCCAGCCGACGGTTTGCATCAGACGTGAGTTAACCATCTCAGCCCCCATCAGCTCGCGGTTGCCGGTAAAGAACAACAGCGGCACCAACGCCAGTGCGATGCCGAAGCTCAGCAGCACCTGGCTAAACACCAGAATGCGTGTCGGATCCCAGCCTGCCCAGATCACAATAAAAGAAGGCAGCATGGTAATGGCGCGACGTAGCCACAGCGGAATCTGGAAACGGATAAAGCCCTGCATGACCACCTGCCCGGCCAGGGTTCCCACCACCGTTGAAGATAACCCTGCTGCCACCAGACTCAGACCAAATACCGTCGCCGCAGCATGGCTTAACAACGGTTGCAGCGTCAGGTACGCCTGATCCAGATCGGCAATGCCGGTATGGCCACTGAAATGAAACGCTGCCGCTGCGGTTGCCATCATTGCCAGGTTAACAAACCCGGCAATAGTCATGGCAATCGCCACATCCAGTTTGGTGGAGGAGTAACGCTGTCCTTTGGTGCCCTGATTACCGTATTGCGTCAGCGCCGAATGCAGATAAATCACATGCGGCATAATGGTGGCACCGAGTACGCCGGCAGCAAGGAATACCGCATCCGCCGTCGGCAAGGATGGCAGCGCCATGCCGGTAATCAGCTCGCTGACCTTGGGCTGGGAGAAGAACAACTCAACAATATATGCCGCGGCCACAAACAGCAGCAACCCGCCAATAACCAATTCGAGGGGCTTTTGTCCACGATTTTGCAGCATTAGAATCAGGAAGGTCGCGATACCGGTCAGCACCGCCCCCTGGAAAAGCGAGATGCCAAGCAACAACTTAAAGCCCAGCGCGGCACCGATAAATTCGGCCAGGTCGGTCGCCATCGCGATGATTTCGGCTTGTACCCAGTAAAACCATACCGCCGGACGTGGGAAGCGATCGCGAATATGTTCCGCGAGATTTTTGCCGGTAGCGATACCCAGCTTGGCTGACATGAGCTGAATCAGCATTGCCATGATATTCGCCCAGACCACCACCCACAGCAGTTTGTAGCCGTACGCAGCCCCCGCCTGAATATTGGTGGCGAAATTGCCGGGATCGATATAACCAATAGCCGCGATGAAGGCTGGTCCCAGCAAGGCAAGTTTGATCTTTCTGGCTCCGCGAGCAGCGCGCTCAGCGGTGCGGCTTTCTGACATAGTTTTTGACCCTGTCTTAACGCTTGTTGACCCGAACAGGTTACGGGGCAGGCGCGGCAAGTGAAATATGGTTATAGTTATCGCTTTAATAGATAGTGCTATAAAGTATAGCCTTTGCTATACATTGCGGTAAAGTCAGGTTTTGCCAAAATGTGTGCAACAGGAATCAATCTACCCTCGGCTCATTTTATAGACAATGACTTTGTGGTTATTTTTGTTGTAAGAAGTGTGTGAAGAAGTTGTGATGGTTGAGACTAATCTTAAAAATATGTCGATAGTTAATACTTATAATGTGGTTTAGATCTCGTTTTTAAGTAACGCGTTACATAGAATACGCAGCAAAATACAACCCTCCTCAAATTTGGAGCCGACATGTCCCATATTTTGCACTTTCTTTTGGCATTGGTGGTGGTAGCCGTGCTGGCCTTATTGGTCAGTCACGATCGTAAAAGCATCCGTATTCGCTATATCGTTCAGCTTCTGGTGATTGAAGTTCTGTTGGCCTGGTTCTTCCTGAACTCTGAAGCGGGTCTTGGCTTCGTCAAAGGGTTTGCAGGCCTGTTTGACCATCTGCTCAAGTACGCAGCAGAAGGGACTAACTTCGTGTTCGGCAATATGAATGAAAAAGGCCTCGCCTTCTTCTTCCTCAATGTGCTGTGCCCGATTGTGTTTATCTCCGCCCTGATCGGTATTTTGCAACATTTCCGCATCCTGCCGTGGGTGATTCGTGGCATCGGTACCGTGCTGTCAAAAATCAATGGCATGGGCAAACTGGAATCCTTTAACGCCGTCAGCTCTCTGATTCTGGGACAATCAGAAAACTTTATCGCCTATAAGGATATCCTCGGCAAAATGTCACAGCGCCGCATGTACACCATGGCGGCTACCGCGATGTCGACTGTGTCTATGTCGATCGTTGGCGCTTACATGACCATGCTGCAACCCAAATATGTGGTTGCCGCGCTGGTACTGAACATGTTCAGTACCTTTATCGTGCTGTCGCTGATTAACCCGTACCGCGTCGATAGCGAAGAAGATCTGCAATTGCAGGACCTGCACAAAGGTCAGAGCTTCTTCGAAATGCTGGGCGAATACATCCTTGCCGGTTTCCGTGTGGCGATTATCGTTGCGGCGATGTTGATCGGTTTTATCGCCCTGATTTCCGGCCTGAATGCGCTGTTTGATGTGATCTTCGGCATCAGCTTCCAGGGCGTGCTGGGTTATGTCTTCTATCCGTTTGCCTGGGTGATGGGCGTGCCTTCCAACGAAGCGTTGCAGGTTGGCAGCATCATGGCGACCAAACTGGTTTCTAACGAATTCGTGGCGATGATGGATCTGCAAAAAATTGCCGGTCAGCTGTCACCGCATGCGGAAGGTATTCTGTCAGTGTTCCTTGTCTCCTTTGCTAACTTCTCCTCTATCGGGATTGTGGCAGGTGCGATTAAAGGTCTGAACGAAGAACAGGGCAACGTGGTGTCCCGCTTCGGTCTGAAACTGCTGTACGGCTCTACCCTGGTGAGCGTGCTTTCCGCTGCGATTGCCGGTCTGGTGCTGGGCTTCTGATGTTAAGGGCGGGCTTCGGCTCGCCCTTCTCTTCTTTATTATTCCTATCCGTTATATCTCCTTTTTTTACCCCGCTCTCCGCGCCCGACGCTGCTTCACGTCAAAACGCAAAACCTTTGCACAATATTGAATTTCCGTTGCCACCGCCCGCGCCCGTAGCTTTTCTCCATGACTTCACATCAGGAGAACACTATGAGCATTCAGTTTCTTGGCATGATTGGCCACCGCCTCGCCTCCGAAATCATTCCAGCCAGCGGCCCGTTATTTGATAAAGACTACATCGCCCGCTTCGCCCGCGCCCATGAAGACGCCGGGTTTGACCGCATCCTGGTCGGTTACTGGTCCGATCAACCGGACGGTTTTCTCGTCACCGCCCATGCCGCCGCCCATACTTCGACGCTGAAATTCCTGCTGGCCCATCGCCCAGGTTTTGTGGCACCCACCCTTGCCGCGCGCAAACTGGCTTCGCTCGATCACCTCACCGATGGCCGCCTGGCGGTGCATATCATCAGCGGCGGCAGCGACAGTGAACAACGCCGCGATGGTGATTTTCTCAATAAAGCCGAACGCTACGCGCGTACCGATGAGTTTCTGACGGTGCTGAAGCAGAGTCTGGAATCGACGCAACCCTACAATCACCAGGGAAGGTTCTACCAGGCCGAGCAGGCGTTCTCCGCGATTAAGCCGTTGCAGAAAAAGCTGCCGATCTATTTTGGCGGTTCGTCAGCAGAAGCGATTGATGTCGCGGCACGCCATGCCGATGTGTTCGCCTTGTGGGGCGAACCGTTAAAAGGCGCAGAAGAGACGGTGCGCAGCGTTCGTGCTGCCGCCGCAAAACAGGGGCGGGAAATTGATTTCAACATTTCTTTCCGCCCCATCCTCGGTAGCACCGAAAAAGAGGCCTGGGAACGTGCCGAGTACATTCGCGAAACGGCCGGGAAACAGTTGGCGGAAAGCGGTTATACCTTCGGCTTGCCAAAACCACAGAGCGTCGGTGCACAACGTTTGTTAGCTGCCGCCAACGAGAGCGAACGCCACGATAAAGTGCTGTGGACCGGCGTCGCCAAACTGGTGCAGGGTGGCTACAACTCCACCGCATTGGTTGGCACGCCCGAGCAGGTGTCTGACGCGCTGCTGGATTACTACCGCCTCGGCATCCATAACGTGCTGATTCGTGGTTTCGATCCTCTCAACGATGCGGTGGAATATGGCCGCGAATTGCTGCCACTGACGCGCGAAAAAGTCGCGGCTGTCGATCGCCATGAAAAAAGGAGTGCCTGATGCGGCTGGCTGCTTTATTTGCCGGTCTGACACTGGCGCTATCGCTTAACCCGTTGTTTGCCGCAGAGAAAGTCACTTTGCGCCTCGGTGATGTAAAGGGTGACCGCTTTGCAGCGCTGAAAGCGTCTGGCGAGCTAAACAACCTGCCTTATGACCTTAAGCTCACGGCGTTTGACTCCGGTGCGCCGGTGCAGGAAGCGCTGAACGCCGGGGCGCTGGATGTCGGTTTCACCGGCGATCTGCCGTTCCTGTTTGTCTATGCTGCGGGGGCTCCGGTGAAAGCGGTAGGCGCGTGGCAGAACAATCCGGATAGTATCGCCCTGCTCACTCGACCCAATGCCGGGGTGCACAGCTTGCAGGATTTGAAAGGCAAGCAAATTGCGGTGAATCGCGGCGGCTGGGGTCATTATCTGATTCTCGGCTTGCTGGAACGCGCGGGCCTTAAGCCCAGCGACGTTACGCTGCGCTTCCTCGGTCCGGTGGATGGACGTGCCGCGTTAACCTCGGGTGCCGTGGCCGCTTGGGCACCGTGGGAACCTTATATCGCAACCTCTACCGCTGTCGATGGTACGGTACGCGTGCCACAAGGCGGTGGCAAGGGCATTATGTCGGGATATTCCTATGCGCTGGCGCGTGATGAAGCCCTGAGTAACCCGGAAAAACGCAAAGCCATCGCCGATTTGCTGGTGCGCTTAGCCAAAGCGCAGGTTTGGGCGCAGCAGCATCCCTCTGAGTTCGCCCAGGTTCTGGGGAAAACCCTCAATATGCCAACCAGCATTACCGCCAGTTGGATCGCTGATGCGCGCATCCGTCCGTTGGTATTCGATGCCAGCCTGATTGGTACGCTGCAAAAATCGGCGGATTTCTTCCACCGTTACCAGGTGTTGCCAAAGCAGGTTGATGTCAGCAAAGCCTTTGATTTCAGCCTCGCCGCCGGGGCCAATCAGGTGGCAAAAAGCGTTCAGGGGGATAAATCATGAGTGAACTTCAGCACCACCGGTTACGCACCTTTGTCGGCAATCTGGCGCAACTGCTCGATAGCCATCCTGATGAGCAATCCCTGTTACAACGCGGCAGTGCCTTGCTGGGCGAGTTGATCCGCCATGACGACTGGCTGGATGAAGCCTTTACCCAACCGCATCCCCAACATTATCAGCAATATTTGTTGTACGCCGATGCACAGCAGCGCTTCTCGGTGGTGAGCTTTGTCTGGGGACCGGGGCAGCAGACGCCGATACACGACCATCGCGTCTGGGGCTTAATTGGCATGCTGCGTGGCGCCGAGGTATCCCAGTCATGGCAACCCGGCCTCAGCGGTTTACAACCGGAAGGCCCGCCGGTACGCCTTGAGCCAGGCAGCGTTGAGGCGGTATCCCCCACGGTGGGCGATATCCATCGTGTCAGCAACGCCTTTGATGACCGCGTCTCCATCAGCATCCACGTCTATGGCGCCAATATCGGCGCGGTTAAGCGCGCGGTGTATCGCGAAGACGGCAGCGAAAAAGAGTTTATCTCCGGTTACAGCAACCGTTATTTACCAAACATTTGGGATCTTTCACATGACTAAACCGGTTTTTCCGTTACGCCAGGCGGCCGACATTCTGACCGCGCTGCGCCAGCAGCAGGAAGTGGCACTGGTCGATGTGCGCGATGAAGCGCTGTATGCCACAGGCCACCCGTTGTTTGCGGTGAATATCCCGCTATCCAAACTTGAACTGGAGTGGCTGGATCGCATCCCACAGCGTGCTACCGCCATCACCTTATACGACAATGGCGAGGGCCTGGCGCAAACGGCAGCGGAACGCATTGCCGCATTGGGCTACCACAATGTCGCGCTGCTGGCGGATGATCTGCCAGGCTGGCAGGCCGCCGGAGGGGAGCTGTTTATTGACGTGAACTCCCCCAGCAAAGCTTTCGGTGAACTGGTGGAACACCATAACCAGACACCGTCGCTCTCCGCCGATGAGGTACATACCCTGCTGAACGGCGACCACGATGTGGTAGTGCTGGACGCACGCCGCTTTGATGAATATCAGACCATGAGCATCCCACACGCTACCAGCGTGCCGGGCGGTGAGTTGGTGTTGCGGGTGCGCGACCTCGCTCCGTCGCCGGAAACCACGGTGATCGTTAACTGCGCTGGCCGCACGCGCAGCATCATTGGCACGCAGTCACTGGTGAATGTCGGAATCCGTAATCCGGTGTTTGCGCTACGGAACGGTACTATCGGCTGGACACTGGCGGGCCATCCGCTGGATAAGGGACAGGACCGCCGTTATGGTGCAACCAGCGAGATCGCACAGCGCCAGGCGGCGGTAAAAGCGCGTGAACTGGCAGATCGCGCGGGTGTGGAACGCATCACGCTCGAGACACTGCATCGCTTACAGCAGGAGCCGCGCACCACTTATCTGTTTGATGTGCGCGATGCACAGGAATATGCCGCCGGACATATCCCCGCCAGTCGCCATGTTCCGGGTGGTCAACTGGTGCAGGAAACCGATCACTACGCCAGCGTGCGTGGCGCGCGCATTGTGTTGATTGACGACGACGGCGTGCGTGCCAATATGGCGGCCTCCTGGCTGGCGCAACTGGGTTGGCAGGTGGCGGTGCTGGAGGGTTTGCAACTCAGTGATTTCAGTGCGACGGGCAACTGGCAGGCACAGGTTCCACCTGTCGCACGGCCAGAATTTGTCTCACCACAGCAGCTTGCCAGTTGGCTGGCGGAAGGACAAACCCAGGTGTTGGATTTCACCACGCGCGCCAATCACCTCAACAGCCATATTCCCGGTGCTGCCTGGCTGCTGCGCTCCACCTTGCAACAACAGGGCAACGCCTTGTTGCCTGAAGCGCGACGTTATGTGCTGACCTGCGGCAGCAGTTTGCTGGCGGGCTATGCGGTTGAACAGATTGCTGAGCTGAGCGGCAAACCGGTATATGTGCTGGAAGGCGGTAACGCCGCCTGGCGCGCGGCTGGCCTGCCAACCGAACAGGGAGAACAGCGGTTGCTGTCACCAGCGATTGACCGCTATCGCCGTCCCTATGAGGGCACCGATACTGAGCCGGCGGTGATGCAGGCCTATCTCGACTGGGAATATGGTCTGGTGGCGCAGTTGGATCGCGATGGAACGCATGGATTCAGGGTACTCAAGCCAGTGTCACAGGCCGTGACCGCCTGATTGGTAGTGGCGCGATTTATCGCGCTGTTTTTTCTGCAACAAATCAAAAACCGCGCGATAAATCGCGCCGCTACGGGGTGCTTGTACCCAATAGTATGATTTTTTTTAAAATTTGTTCGGAACGAACAGAGAAATGGTGGAGATAAGCGGGATCGAACCGCTGACCTCTTGCATGCCATGCAAGCGCTCTCCCAGCTGAGCTATACCCCCACATCTGGAATCGTTTTTTCAGTGCCAAACTTTTGGGAAGAAGTTTGGTGGAGCTAAGCGGGATCGAACCGCTGACCTCCTGCGTGCAAGGCAGGCGCTCTCCCAGCTGAGCTATAGCCCCGAACCGAAAAAACCGCCGAGTCACCTCGACGGACGGCATAATATGAAACCCCTTCCTGGGTGTCAACGTCAAATTTCCGTTCTGTGTTCAATCGCTGAAAAAGGCGGCAAACCCGTGTCGCTGTGGCTTTTTTTTCAGCATCATCGCCCGTTTTCTGATGCCGCCTGGTTAAACCATCGTTAATTGCTATCGTAAGAACGCTTGTTTTTTGTTAATGGTCGGTGTAAAACTTCGCACGCTAATTAACCGGTCATCGACCAGGGGTTTTGCCTCTTTTGATCGGCCAGCACGTCCCTTCCCTTGTTATTAATAAGAATGCGAATTTATGTCACTGCATACACCAAAAGAGATCGCCCAACTGGCGATTCAGTCTGGCGTGGTTAAAAGCCAGGCGCCGGTATCTACCTTATTGATCCTCGGCTTTATGGCGGGCGCATTTATTGCAACCGGCTTTCTGCTTGATCTGCACGTTATTAACCAACTGCCAGCCGATTGGGGCTCCTTCGGTGGGCTGTTGGGCGCGGCGGTTTTCCCGGTCGGTCTGATTCTGACCGTGCTGGCCGGTGGTGAACTGCTGACCGGCAATATGATGACCATGCCGATTGCCTGGTTCGCACGCCGTATCAGCGGCTTCAGCGTGCTGCGCAACTGGTTCTGGGTCACCATCGCTAACTTCCTCGGCAGTATCGCCGTCGCCTGGTTCTTTGGTCATATGTTGGGTATGACTGAAGGAGACTACCTGAAGAAGACTGTCGCCATCGCTACCGCGAAAGTGAATGCTGATTTCCTGCATGCCTTTATCTCCGGCATTGGCTGTAACTGGCTGGTGTGTCTGGCAGTATGGCTGGCGTTCGCCAGTAAAGACGTAGTAGGCAAGATTTTTGGTATGTGGTTCCCGGTAATGGCCTTCGTGGCGATTGGCTTCCAGCACGTCGTGGCAAATATGTTTATCGTGCCGGCTGCGATTTTCGCCGGACAGCTGAGCTGGGCTGAGTACCTGCCGAATTTTGTCGCCGTGTTCCTCGGTAATGGCGTGGGCGGGGCGATTTTTGTCGGTCTGACTTACTTTATCGCCTTCCGTCCGGCGATGGCGGCAGCGAGCGAAGCACGTTAATCGAATGGTGCCTTTTGCCGGTGGGCAAAAGGCATTTTGCTGCGTGATGACTTTCACCTGAAACGTTTTGTTGTAATATGTAGTTCTAATGTATTTAACAGGGAAAGCGTCGTGAAAAAGGAATGGCTAACACCCGAAGAACTCGCGCTGGAAACCGGATACAGTCGCCAGACTGTTAACAAATGGATTAAACGCGAAAACTGGACAACCACGCCAAAGCCCGGTGTACAGGGCGGTAAGGCGCGTTTGATCCACATTGATGAACGCGTTAAAAGCTTTATTCAATCCACCCGGCACGCGAATGAACCGGTAGCTCATTACGGTGCTCAGCAAAATACGTTACCTGCGTTATTAATAAATTCTATCCAGCAAATGACAGTCGCCGAACAGGAACAATTGGTGGCACTTCTGTTGCGGGAAGGGATCAGAGGCGTATTACAACGGCTGGGAATTCAGGAAAAATAAAAAAGCCGGGAGCAACGCTTCCGGCTTTTTTACTCACGTCAGGTTTAGGCCTGCGCTTCTCGTTCCGCAATAAAGGCCAGCGCTTTTTCAATGCGCGCCACGCTGCGGCTGCGACCAATCGCCTGTACCGTCACATCCAGCGCGGGTGACTGCCCGGCACCGGTTACGGCAACACGCAACGGCATGCCGACTTTCCCCATCCCCAGCTCCAGCTCATCAGCTGTGCTTTGAATGGCGTGATGCACGTTTTCAGCGGTCCAGTCGTTGTCGCTGATGGCGGCCAGTTTGTCACGCACCACTTCCAACGGTTGACGCGCTACCGGGCGCAGGTGTTTCTTCGCTGCATCGGCATCAAACGCGTCAAACTCTTCATAGAAGTAGCGGCAGGAAGCGGCAATCTCCACCAGCGTTTTGCAACGCTCGCCCAGCAACGTAACCAGCTTCGCCAGTTCTGGGCCAGTACGGGTATCGATGTTCTGTTGTTCAATGTGCCATTGCAGATGGGTAGCAACATATTCTGGTGGCAGCGTATTGATGTAGTGATGGTTCAACCACTGCAATTTTTCCGTGTTAAAGGCACTGGCTGATTTGCTGACCGCATCAAGGGTAAACAACTCAGTCATCTCCGCCACACTGAAAATTTCCTGATCGCCATGTGACCAGCCCAGACGCACCAGATAGTTGAGCAGCGCTTCCGGCAGATAGCCGTCATCACGATACTGCATCACCCCTACCGCACCATGACGCTTGGAGAGTTTTTTGCCATCATCACCGAGGATCATCGAGACGTGAGCATAAGTCGGCACTTCAGCCCCAATCGCTTTCAGGATGTTGATCTGACGCGGCGTGTTGTTGATATGGTCTTCACCACGAATCACATGGGTGATCCCCATATCCCAGTCGTCCACCACCACACAGAAGTTGTAGGTCGGTGAACCATCGGTGCGACGAATGATCAGATCATCCAGCTCCTGGTTGCTGAATTCAATCGGTCCACGAATCTGGTCATCGAAAATTACCGAACCCTCTTGTGGGTTGCGGAAACGCACCACGCAAGGTTCATCAGCGGCGTGATGTTCGTGGCTGTCGCGGCAACGACCGTCATAACGCGGTTTTTCGCCTTTCGCCATCTGCTCTTCGCGCAATGCTTCCAAACGTTCTTTCGAGCAGTAGCATTTATAGGCAGTGCCTGCTTCCTGCATTTCGTCAATCACCGCGTTATAGCGATCAAAACGTTTGGTCTGGTAGTACGGGCCTTCGTTCCAGTCCAGGCTCAACCAGTTCATGCCATCCATAATGGCTTCGATGGCTTCCGGCGTGGATCGCTCCAGATCGGTATCTTCGATACGCAGAACAAATTCGCCCTTGTTATGACGAGCATAAAGCCAGGAGTAAAGCGCGGTACGAGCACCGCCCACATGCAGATAACCAGTGGGGCTGGGTGCGAAGCGAGTTTTGATTTTCATTCAGCATTGCCTTAAATGCGCGGAGGTTCGTTGTCTGGATGACAAAAAACAGGTTAACGCGAAAAAACAGTGCGCATATTCTAGCAGCTGACCATGATTCCTCAATCATTGTCGCGGTACGCGTCACAATAGATAGTGGTTTTTCTGCTAATAAAACCAGCATATTGGCTAAAAGCGCCGCGAGATGTTTAATTTTAAAGCGAACGCACATTTATGTTTTAAAAAGCGTTGACTCACTTCGAAGGATCCCTATAATGCGACTCCACACAGCGGGGGTGATTAGCTCAGTTGGTAGAGCATCTCCCTTACAAGGAGGGGGTCGGCGGTTCGAGCCCGTCATCACCCACCACT
>NZ_ASZC01000030.1 GCF_000468095.1 Pantoea sp. AS-PWVM4 | reverse complement strand
AAGTTTGTTTAATCGGTGAGGCGTTGTGCCTCGATGTGAGAGAGAATAGACCTGTCGGCGGGTGAGGAAAAGCTGAGGGATTTGCTGAAAGAATTCAAAAAAATTGAATATAAAAAAGGCGCGATAAATCGCGCCCTGCCATCAATCACTGTTTGCTAACGTCAGCCCAGCAGCTCTTTTCGAACGATTTCTGCACCCGCGCTTAACGCTTCCAGCTTGCCTCTGGCGACCCGGCGCGGTAGCGGCGTCATGCCACAGTTGGTAGACGGATAGAGTTTGTCAGCATCGACAAACTTAAGCACGTTGCGCAGCGTAGCGGCGACTTCTTCCGGGGTCTCGATGGTATTGGTTGCCACATCGATCGCCCCCACCATCACCTTTTTACCGCGAATCAGTTCAATCAGATCCATTGGAACATGCGAGTTGTGACATTCCAGGGAAATGATATCAATGTTGGATGTTTGCAGTTTAGGGAACACCTCTTCATATTGGCGCCACTCGTTCCCCAGAGTCTTTTTCCAATCGGTATTGGCTTTGATGCCATAGCCGTAGCAAATATGCACAGCCGTCTCACATTTAAGCCCTTCGATGGCTCTTTCTAAAGCGGCAATCCCCCAGTCATTCACCTCATCAAAAAAGACATTAAATGCAGGTTCATCAAACTGGATAATATCAACACCTGCCGCCTCTAACTCTTTGGCTTCCTGGTTAAGAATTTTGGCGAATTCCCAGGCGAGTTTTTCACGGCTTTTATAGTGTCCATCATAAAGTGTATCAATCATCGTCATCGGACCCGGTAAGGCCCATTTGATCGGTTGACTGGTTAGTTGACGTAAAAATTTGGCATCTTCGACAAATACGGGCTTTTGACGCGCAACTTCACCCACAACGGACGGTACACTCGCTTCATAGCGATTACGAATTTTAACGATCTCGCGTTTCTCAAAATCAACGCCGCTGAGATGCTCAATAAAGGTCGTGACAAAATGTTGGCGTGTTTGCTCACCATCACTGACGATATCAATACCGGCTTTTAATTGATCTTCCAGGCACAAACGCAGCGCATCTTGTTTGCCCTCAATTAATTCCGCATCCTGCAATTTCCAGGGTGACCAAAGTGTCTCAGGTTGTGCCAGCCAGGAAGGCTTAGGTAAACTGCCAGCAGTTGAAGTAGGTAATAATTTTTTCATCACAGGTGACCTTGTACTTTCGGTTAATCAAAGAACGGACGCAGCAGACCATTGCTCAAGAACAGTTTGATAAGGTTTGATGAAGTGCTGCTCAGTAAACTTTCCTTGTTCAATAGCCAACTGGCTACGTTCTTCGCGATCATAAACAATTTGAGTTAAGGAATAATCCTGATGCTTCAGACTTGGCTGGTAGCATTTTCCTGCCGCAGAGTTAGCATTGTAAATCTCAGGGCGATAAATCTTCTGGAACGTCTCCATTGTGCTAATGGTGCTGATCAGCTCAAGGTTGGTGTAATCACTGAGTAAATCGCCAGTAAAATAGAAGGCCAAAGGCGCAACACTGTTCGCCGGCATAAAATAGCGTGCCTGTAACCCCATTTTATTGAAATAAAGGTCAGTCAGGGAGAGCTCATCTTGCTGGTATTCGATGCCAAGTACCGGATGCTGATTTCCCGTCTGATGATAGACGTTCTTACTGGAAACACTCAGGCAGATAACCGGTGATTTTTTAAAATTCTCTTGATACGCATCGGAATTCACGAAGGACTTGAATAGGTTCCCATGTAGATCACCAAAGTTATCGGGCGTGCTAAAGCCAGATTGTTTTTTATTATGTTCAGGAAGAACCACACTAAAATCATAGTCCCGTACATAAGAAGAGAAATTATTGCCTAAAATACCGTCAATACGCTCTTGGGTTTTCTTATCAACGATATTTGTTTTTAATATTTCAATCGCCGGAAAGGTAACTTCAGCACCAATGTTCAACTCAGCAGAAATGATTTCCAGTTCAACTGAATAACGATCGTTATTCGGGTTATCCCAGTGCGCCAGCGAATTGAAACGGTTGTCAATCATCACTAAGGCGTTACGCAAGTTCTCCTGACGTTTCTCGCCTCGTGCTAAGTTCGCAAAGTTAGTCGTGATGCGCGTATTTTTGGAGGGGTTATAATTTTCGTCGAAAGAAATACGCTTAATAGAAAATGTAAGATCTTTATTCATCGCAATCCGGCACCCTGATATCTGAGATAAATACTGAAAAGACGTTTGGTTGGTTGAAAGTCACCCAATTTTTTGGGGTTTTCTCATTCAGTATTTTTTATCTGATTTAACATTGATAATGCATATTTTATGCCAGAGCTTTTGGATGGAGAAAAGTGATTTAATTTCAATACAGCATGAGTCATGTTCATGATCAGATGCACGGTCAGGGCTGGCAGGGTTGCAAAATGTCCCACCCTACATAACTTTACTTTTAAATCATACAGTTATGAGGAAGCTGGGTTACTGCGCTCGTATTCTGTGAAGGTGAGTTCAGGGCTGCAACAGCAGCCCTGTGTCAGAAACTGACAAGACGAATAGACTGTATCTCGATTCAAGATGCCGCAGCAACGTTACAAGCATACAGTATCACCTGTAGCTGAGTTTCGTTATTGCTGGTTGATTTGAGTCTATAGCTGGAAAATTTAGCATTGGCAGGGCGCGTATAGTAGGAGGTACTGCCGTCACTTTCTTTCTTAATATTTAAGTATTCCTGGCCCAGAGCACTTATCTCTCCGCTGTCCATATCGCCAAGCCCGTAATTTTGGTCGAAATGAATAACAAAGCTGTCTCCAGAATCCGTCACTTTAATGGTGTAAGGATCATTTTTCTTGCCACTGAGATATTTGTCCTTAAATCCACGACCATACTGCATGGATACCTTACATACCTTTGTCACCGGATCCGTGTGAGAAGGAAAACTCGGTGGGACACCACCATCATCTTGTACCGCTTGCTGAAGATTAGTTGGTGCTGGTGGTGATGCCGGGTTTACCTGACGGACGGAAGGTGCAGCAGATTCAGCGGTTTTTTGTTCCGGAAGCACGCCCAGCACAGCCACTAAGTCATTGATTCGCCCCTTATAAGCCGAATCAAGTTGCGAAACTGTTGTCGCTTTGTTT
This sequence comes from Pantoea sp. AS-PWVM4, assembly GCF_000468095.1. Classification (GTDB taxonomy): domain Bacteria; phylum Pseudomonadota; class Gammaproteobacteria; order Enterobacterales; family Enterobacteriaceae; genus Pantoea; species Pantoea phytobeneficialis. Next base: position 37,115 of record NZ_ASZC01000030.1, on the reverse strand, counting down.
CTGATACTCTTCAGCCACAACAGCTGTGATTTTTTTATCATCGTCGCTTGATCCGCTTTTTCTGTTAATGCTTTGCGGTACAGCGCATTCAGTTTATCGTCGAGGGAAGATAAAGACGGTGTGGAACAGATAGTCAATTCGGCGTAACTGCTGGCTTTTTTGCAATCAAACGAAGCTGCGTATACCGGCATGTGCCATAAAATACCTACTGCAATAAATATTACGTTTCTCTTTTTCATCATTACCGGCTTCCTGCTGAAACGAATAGATCTATTTCGACCATTTTGACTAAAACTGAGTATCGGCAGAACCTCAGAATTCCTTATAGCATCCGACTTCAGATAAAATTTCTGTTGCCTTGCTAAACCGGTTTAGTTAGTTTTCACAGACTCATTCTATGGAGGAAATTTCATGTCAGCACGAGTCTGGTGTCTGGGAGACGCCGTGGTTGATCTGTTGCCGGAGGCGGATGGACGACTGATGCAATGTCCTGGTAACGCGTCATATGAATGACACCCGGTTACGGCTGATGATTACAGTTCCCCCTACTCATTGGAATGAGTATCCAACTTTCGGGGTTCACTTCAATTATCGTACCGCTACGGTTTCGTTTACTTGATTTCAGTGACGAAGTTTTCGCGGCTGCGACGAACTTTTTGCAGGTTGACCAGCCAGTCACCTTCAGCCGCACGATAGCCCAACGGCAGGATGATCACGCTGCGTAATCCTTTCTCCTTCAGACCGAGGATTTCATCCACGGCCTGCGGGTCGAAACCTTCCATCGGTGTAGCATCAACTTCTTCAAACGCCGCCGCAATCAGGGCGCTACCCAGTGCGATATACGCCTGACGTGCCGCCGCCTGATAATTTGCTTCAGTACCACGTTCACCCACGATACCCAGCAACATCTGACGATAGTTTTCCCAGCCTTCATTACGGAAGCCACGGACTTCATTGGTCAGATCAAACATCATATGGACGCGTTCTGGCGTGATGTCATCCCAGGCAGCAAACACCAACACATGAGAACAATCCGTCACCTGCGCCTGGTCCCAGGCAACCGCACGAATTTTTTCGCGGATTTCAGTATTGGTAACAACCAACAGCTCAAACGGCTGCAAGCCACTGGAGGTGGCGGTTAAGCGTACCGCTTCAATAATGCGTTCCAGCTTATCCTCAGGCACCACTTTGCTGGCATCAAATTTTTTGGTCGCATAGCGCCAGGCAAGTTTTTCATTAACGATCGACACAATATTTTCCTTTAGATGTGGAAGAAAGCAGATAACAGCAGCCACGCTCCGGCAGCACTCACCTGCAAAACGCGTTGATGTTAACAGTACGCCTTCATTTCATCTGAAGCAGAACGAGCTATGCACAGCGAAGAAGAGCGAGAATATTGACGCGCAACCTGTCACTTGCCAGGGCACAAATGCCAGCGTTTACCGTCGCTGCGCAGTTGCGTCACGCTCAAGGGATGAATATCGATGGCGTTAAACGCGTGCGGTGGCGCGCCCAGGACAGTGACCACCATCGCGCGGATCACGGCTGAAGAGACGATGACGCAGTGCAGTCCCCGTAGCGCGACGCACTGCGTCAACCATCCCTCACAGCGGACCATCAACTGCTGGAGAGATTCCCCATCAGGTGGTGCCTCGCCTTTGAGCCAGCGCATAAAAACGTCTGGCTCCTGTGTCATCACGTCCCTGATGGCTAAACCCGACCAGCGACCATAACCAGGTTCCACCAGCGCGGTCACCTGCTCTCCGCTTAGCCCCAAAGCCTGGGCCGTCTGGATGCTCGCCACACTCGCCGCAATCCAGATTTGACTGTAAGGCCCGAACCGTTGTGGTAAAGCCTGTTCGCACAAAGGGTCATCAGCGGGAAACCGTGATTGCCGGTTTGCCAGGGTTTCCCCCTGGCAAATCAGTTGCAGGGTGATTGCCATCGGGATCAGTGCACATCCGCCCACTGGCGCAGGGCGGGTTTTTGCACAATCTTCTCGGCGAAAGCCCCAAACAGCACTCCCATCACGCACCACATCGTCAGTTGGGTACCGAAGGCACTCAGGCGAAAGCGCCACAACACATCCGCCGAAAAGCTGGCCGGGATCTCATTGATCGCGGGCATCAGCATACAGGCGGCAATCATCATCACGCAGCCTGACATCGCGCCCCACAGCGCGGCATTCCATGCCCCCAGCCGACGTTTCATCTGATGCGCACTCCACGCCGCCGCCACGATGATCACAGCGGAGATCAGCAGCATGGCAAAGTAGAGGCTGGTCCGGTAACCAATGGTGGACGGATCCCCCACCGCCGGAGGGTTCGGTGGATATTTCAGGCCCGGCATCAGGCTCATCACCAGAAACCCGGCCATCGCCAGACTCAGTGCCAGGGCGCGAGGATGCGCCGGGCCAGTGCGTTGCCAGCAAAAAGACCAGATCAGCGCCAGCGCGCCCCCCATTGCAGCGCTGAACAGGATCATCCCGCTCAACAATCCGGCACCGGACTGGGTCTGGCGACTGAAGACTTCCCCATCAGCCTCATCATGGTGATGACCCTTCTCAGCGCTGGCAGGCAGATGCGGATGAGAAAGTTGTTCTTCGATAGAAATTGCCCGATCGACCTGCGGCTCGCCAAAAATATGTGCAAAACCAAAGGTGATGATGCCCGCCAGAATCCCGGCCATCATGCCCTGCAACAGGAGTTTTCCGGTCATAGACTTATCCTCAGTGGCAGGGGAAACCCAGCAAATGGCGGGCATCATGAAAATACTCATGGACCTGGTTACCAGAAAAGACGGCGGTAGCCCCCTGTTCGGCACCAACAAAATAGACAGCCAGCAACACCATCAAGGTGATGAATGCCGCCCAGGGCAGCAAAGATACCAGCGGGATGGGTGTGTTCTGGATCTGGCTCGATGTCGCGACGTGACTCATACAAATTCCTCTTAAATTATGAAAGTTCAGCGGTACGGGCGGCCGGGCTAACCGCCACCGGCACCCGCAATGTTGGGTGTTGATGGCTGTGCGCGGGCGGGCAACTGGCGTTACTCAGTACTACCGGCATGCCGTGCGGCGTATGCAAATACGCCTGACGCCATTCCGTAGCACGTTGTGCAATGTCTGCTTCTTCGGTCATTGCGAGCGACAAAATCAACTTCTCAGCCGCAGACACCCACTGGCGGTAATAAGCATCGTTGATGCTTTCATCCGCCCGTGCCGGTGCGGCTTTGATTTCTCGGCTGAAGACCTCCACCCATGTATTCCAGCTGAACTTTCCCGCCTGATGCAGGTGAACAATCAGCGAGAACACCTGTGCCTGCCACGGATGTTCAAAAGGCGCGCTGTCGGCATCTTGACCGGGGATAACGATCGAGACATCTTTGCTCATAAGGCCTCCAGATAGTCGTCCCACAAATCAATACGTACCGTATCTTTCGGTGGCGCATCAGCTCCCCACAGTTCGGTGGCGGCAAACCTGACGCTGTAAACATGTTGCGGATGTTCACCCAGCCCATGCGCTACCGTGTCTGGTGTGACAAACACGCCGTGATCAATCTCAATGGTGCCGATTTTCCCGCGTGCATAACGTGGCAGTCGGGTATGACCGACAGGGTTAAGGTTCTTCGCTCTGACCTGATCACCAACACGAAATCTGGCGCTCACCTCTGCATTCACCCGAGCTGAAGCGCCGGTATTGACCACGGCCTGCACCATATCTGAACGCAGCACCGGTGTTTCCGCGCTGGCGGGCACGGCTGCGACTTTGCCAGCAAGTTCCTCGCGGGTAATCACCCCTTTCTCCAGTAACAGAGTCTCAAAGGCATGCATCCAGTGTTCGTAGTAGCTTTCTTCCAGGTAATGCGCCGGGTTCATGCGCTCAATCGCATGTCTGAACATGTCGACGTTGAAGTAACCGCCAACAAACAACGAAGCAAATAGCGAGAAAGCCCGGCGCTCCCATTCGTGGTGGAAAGGCGGTTCGTCAGGTTCGGTAATGACAGCACCCATACCGTGCATGCCGCCCAGATCGTGTATCCCGTTCATCGGTATCTCCCGTTAATTGCTGCCAGGTTGTAATGCCACGCCGGTGCCAATCATCGCGTCTCGCGTCACCAGATCGGCCAGTTGATCTTCGCTCCAGCCCTCGGTCCCGGCTGGCCTTTCCGGCAGCACCAGATAACGCAGTTCAGCACTGCTGTCCCACACGCGGATTTCGCGATCTGCACCAATTGTCACCCCGAACTCAGCCAGTACACTGCGCGGGTCGATAACAATGCGTGCGCGGTAAGGCGCGGATTTGTACCATGCCGGAGGCAAACCCAGTGTCGGCCACGGATAGCAGGAACATAGCGTGCAGACCGTCACGTTGTGGACCTCCGGGGTATTCTCAACCACCATCATGTCTTCGCCCTGCACACCAGAAAATCCCAGCTCAGCAATGGCCTGAGTCCCGTCAGCCAACAGACGTGCTTTGTAATCAGGATCACTCCAGGCTTTTGCCACCACCCTGGCACCATTGCGTGGACCGATGCGGTGTTCATAGGTGTCAATCAGCGCATCCATTGCCGCCGGGTCCACCAACCCTTTCTCAACCAGCAGCGACTCCAGCGCTTTCACCCGTAAAGCGATCTCCGCCGGGGGTTCGGTATGTTCATGATCATGGTCGTGTGCCATCGTGTTTCTCCGTAATGACAGTGGGTTAATTGCTTACAGCTGTTTCCAGTCACCGCTGGCTTCAAATGCAGCAGCGGCCTGATAAATCGTGCTTTCCGCGTAGTGGCGACCTACCAACATCATGCCAACCGGCAGTCCGTCCACTAATCCACAGGGAACCGACATCGCCGGATGGCCGGTGACATCCAGCGCAGCGGTATTACCAATCATCTCGAAGGCGCGAGAGATGTATTCAGTGATGGAGCAATCAGGTTCGGGCAGGGGTTGTGCGGTGATCGGTACCGTCGGCATCACCAGCAGATCAAAATCACCCAGGGCACGGTCATAATCAGCACGCGCACGCCGGGCGATGTTCTGTGCTTTGGCATAAAACCGACCGTGGTAACGCGACAGTCCGTACTGGCCTATCAGCATGCAAATTTTGAGTGAAGGAGAGAGCGAGTCAGCGTGGTCGCGCCAGGCGGCATGTTTGTCGAGCAGAGCAACGTCATACTGCCCTTCCCAGTTAAAACCCATGCCATTGCCGTGCATCATCTGCATAGTCAGCCCTTCACAGCCAATTGGTGACCATAAGGCGGCGGCAAGCCGATGACCCGGCACCGAGATTTCGCCAACCACGGCACCCAGGTTTTCCAGTTTGGCCACGGCATTGCGCACCTTAAGGGCCACATCAGGCTGTAGATTGGGCAACTGGAATCCTTCGGTGAGGATGCCAATTTTCAACCCTTTGACCCCCTTGCCGAGTGCCGCGCTATAGTTGCCACCGCGTGACATATATTGTCGGGGATCGAGGCCATCCCGACCGGCCATCACTTCCAACATCAGAGCGTTATCCGCCACTGTCGCGGTGATAGGGCCAGCATGATCAATGGTGGCTTCAATCGGCATGATGCCGGTATAAGGCACCAGCCCGTGGGTGGGTTTCATGCCATAGGTGCCGCAAAATGCGGAAGGAATGCGGATCGATCCCCCCTGATCGCAACCAATTGCCATATCCACCTCGCCAGCCGCCACCAGCGCTGCACTGCCTGACGAGGAGCCGCCCGCGCTGTAGCCCTGTCGCCAGGGATTCTGCACCGGAGCAGGATCGGAGGTATGGCTGCCACCCGACAGACAAAAATGTTCACAGGTGGCTTTGCCGAGGATGGTGGCGCCGGCATCCAGCAGACGGGTCACCACGGTGGCATCAAACTGAGGGATATGCCCTTCCAGCGACGTCGCACCGTTCATCATCGGTACTCCGGCGAGGGCAATGTTGTCCTTGAGGGCCACGGTTTTGCCGACCAGTCGCCCTTCAGTTGCCCCTTTGACTTCACTTTTGTAATACCAGGCATTCAGTGCATTTTCCTCTCCGGCCGGACGGTAGCCCTGCTGCCGCGGATAATTAACGGGCGGCATCTCATCTGACAGCTCATCGATAAGGTCATAGGCATCCAGATTGGGTTGCATAAGCGCCAGATATTCAGCCGCCTCTTCATCACTGAGTTGCAGATGGAGCTGGCTGGCAAGGTGATGCAGCTGCGCTGCATCCGGACGTTCAATAGCCATCATTTTTTCCCTGATTTAAATCATTAACGGTGTTAACCCTGACCCGAACATAACGCGGTTGTTGTTTGTTCACATGGTTGAGACGGACAAACTCCTGGTCAGGAAGGACAACCTCAGAACACACGGGCGTAACGCAGATTCAGGCGGAAATCCTCTGCCGCGCCATTTTCGACGCGCAGATCCCTGCCCAACTGGATCTGGAACTGATCGCGTGGCGTGACGAACTTAGTGGCCGTCAGTCGGACGTTGGTGGTCTGGCTCTGGTTGTCCTGCTCTACGCCGTCGATACGGGTTTCACCGCCCCAGGTCTGCCCGAAACCAAGGCCCAGCGAGAACGTCGGATCAGGGATATAGCGCCCCATAATCTGCGCAGCCCATGAGTTGTCCTGCTTCAGACGGGATGACGCCGCGCCGTAATCGTTGTTGTCGCCATACCAGATGGCGTCCCCGACCATATCCAGCGCCCATTTTTCGCTGAAGAACTTCACCCAGGCGGCCTGTAAATCCACCTTCCAACGGTTCTCACCCAGATTTAGCGCGTTGTCATGGTCATAGTTCCCGGTTGGAACGTAGAGATAGGGGGCAAAACCGAAGATGTCTCCCCCGCTGTTCAGCCGAATTTTGAGCGGAACCGTCAGGATCAGGTCACCGGTGCCATTGGCTGAACCCAGTGAAGCGGCATCCCCGCTGCCAAAAACCCGACCGAACGGCAGCAGAAACTGTGGATCAAGCGTTGCCGTCTCGGTGATTTGCACGGTATGCAATAACCTCAACATGCCGATATCGGACGTGACATTGTAATCAGAACTGACTTTGTCACCGTGAGAGCGGGCCGAGCCGGTGGTGGCGTGTTGGTAATACAGCAGACCAACCGTGGTACCGTCGGGGAACTGGCTGTAATCGCCTGGCGCGACTTCAACAGCAAACGCCGATGTCGCAGACAACAGCATACCCAGCAGGCAAAAGCGTAAACCTGACATAATCATTCCTCGGAAAATGGCGCACAAAGGGGGTCAGCGCACGGCATCACGCAGCATCCCGGTACAGGGATGGCAGTTGATGTACTCAAACGTCTGAAAGCGCGCATCTGAAACCGATACTTCGTGATAGAGCCGGAGTTTTTGCAGTCCGGTCACTACGCGAAAGAAGGTGGTGAAGATGCGCAGATGGGTGGGATGAGATTCCGCCCAGCGCTCAAGTCGATCCAGTGAGCGCCAGAAACCAATATCGTAGGCAACATCCAGCAAGTTACCGTCGATGTCTACGTTGCGCACAAAACGATTGCTATAGCAGCCGAGCGCCTGCCCTTCATCACGCAGAAAATCCATCCCAGCCTGAAGAGGTGGCAACATTTCGGTGAAATACAGCGCTCGCTCCTGTTCATCTGCCTCCATCCAGTCCTGGCCTGAGCGGATAAGGGTGATGTTGTCATGACCCTGTACCACCACCCTCCCCCCCACCGCCGGGTTGCCGGAAAGAATGCGGAGTTCGCCATCCGGTTGCAGCCAGTCCGTCTGGGACGCCGGAATGCGGTCGCGTACGGAACCCCAATAACCATGTTCCTGGATTTCGCCACTGAGGTTATCCATCACTGCACCAACACCGGGTAGATCCTCTTTAAACGCGTAAAGCGTCTCGAATTGCTCCGCGCGCGGGGCAATAATCTCGCGAAAATATCCCAGGCCTTCGTGCAGACGATCATCCGATGACCACCAATCGGCTACCTCTGGCTGATGCAGCCAGCGGCAATATGCCGCCGGATCGCGCCAGTAACCGACAACAATAAAGTTTCCAAACCCCTGGTTATCGGTGTGAAAGGTCACGTCATGATTAGCGGGGCCGTTGTGCAGGCTGAAACTACGCACCATCTGCTGCATGGCATTGATTGCTGCTGCACGTTGTTCTTCACGAAACTGCACGCCCAGATAGGCCATAACCACCTGAGTCAGGCTGGCGTCGGCTCGTCCGGCGAACATCGGGAAAGGCGGTTGATAATCGTCGTGCACCCGACGGGAAAGCGTGCGGGGACATTTAAGATGCGTGTCGATGGCAGATTCCATAATGACTCCCTGGTGAGGCGTTATTGTTGTTAAGAAAAATCATCATCGATATTAAGGAGAAATCGGCGGCTCACCTGGTTGTGGTGGACAACATCCTGGCTGTTCTGGACAGGGGGTAAAACCCTCGCTGGTGGGATGGAAATGGTGCAGCATTGCCCTAATCTGGCGCGTCCTCCATTTTTAACTGGCAGTAACCTACTGATTTAAAAGATACCGCGTAGCTATGGCGCAATTATTGCTTTCAGTCAGAAATGATGAGTTATGACAATTAATTGCCACGATGAGGTGTGATTGTGAACAGTACATTTGCTCCCGATAATGTCCGCTATTCCACCGCACAGGTTGCAGGACCACAGCGCTTTGAGTACTGGAATGATGTGATTCTGCGCCACTGCATCCCCTCTGATGGTAAACCCCTCTCGGGAACCTTTGATGGTGAGCTGGGCGTGCGTGAGGTTGGACTGGTTGATATTTGCACCCTCAGTGCCAGCCTGCATTACTGGGAACGCAAGGCAAAACATCTGCGCACCGGGCCAGAGGATGACTTATGGCTGGGCTGTTTTCAGGACGGCTACGGTCAACTGGAACAGGGGGGAAGAAAGGCTAACCTCAGCTCAACTAACCTGGTGCTTTACGATGCTGCACAGACGTTTCGTTTCAGCATTGGCGGCCAAAACAACCACCTGATTCGCATCCCCAGACATTTACTGTGCGGCAAACTACCCGGAGCAGACGCGATGACAGCCACTGTGCTGGATGAGGCACGTCCCGGCATCATTCCGTTACGTGAGATGATCTACCAGGCAGTGCGATCTCCAGAACTTCTCAGCGACCCTCATCTGGCCGGGCGTTTTTCACAAACGCTGCTTGACCTGCTGGTACTCAGCCTGGAACTACAGACGCCGGAAAAAGAGTATGTTGAACGTGATTTGTACGCGAAAATCAGAAATTACATCCGCCGACACCTTACCGATCCAACTCTGAATCTTGAAACCATTGCCCTCGCCCACCATGTCTCGGTTCGCACTGTGACTCGCGCCTTTGCCCGGCATCAGAAAACACCAGCGGCGATAATCTGGCAGGAACGTCTGGAAGCCAGCCGTGAGGCGCTGGTACAGGGGCGGGTAACCAGCGTGTCTCAGGCGGCGATGGATTACGGTTTCTCTGACTTCTCTCACTTCAGTCATGCTTTTCGCAAAGCCTTCGGCGTTACCCCGCATTCAGTGATGAAACAGCATCGTCAGGATATTCAGGGTTAAAATCCACCGTATAAGTTCCCTTTCAATAACTTGTCATATATAACTCTTCTCGCAACAGGAACGGCATCGTGCGCGTATCCTGCTGATACATAAAAACCATAAGGGAAGGTCATGGACAGAAACACGGTAGTCACGTTATTGAAGTATAAGAAGTGGGCTGATGCGGCCACCCTGAAGTCGATAATCGCTCTCGACGCTTCTGCTGACAGCCAGAAGCGCCATCTGATGCTAAGGTTGATGAACCACATCTACGTGGTCGATATGATTTTTCGCGCCAATATCACCGGACAGTCACATGGATATACCGCGCTGAATACGCCTGAGACACCATCATGTGACGAACTGGCAGCCAATATGAACGCCTGTACTGACTGGTATATTGAACATATCAGTGCGATGAACGACGCAGATTTTGCCGAGACCATTAACTTCAGATTTGTTGACGGCGGTGACGGCGAAATGAAGGCCATCGATATGATTAACCACGTCCTTTTCCACGGTACCTATCACCGTGGAGCAGTGGGCTGGCTGATATCAGAATGCGGTGGCGTTCCTCCGAAGGATGTCATGACGGTATTTCTACGGGATCATAACCACTGATCACTGAAGGGAGAGTCAAAACAATGCAGAGCCTTGAAATTGTTCCCCGACTGCTCCCTGAAGTGCGTTCCGGGAAGAAGCGCCACACCATCCGCTGGCAGGAACGTGAAATCACGTCTGGCCCGATGTTATATGTGAATGCCGAGGATGTTTCTGACATGATCATTGTCTGGGTGACGCATGTGGAGACCATGCCACTCTTCTCCGTGGCACAGCATCTTGGCAAAACCCAGGCGTGGCCAGACGATGTGTTACTGGCTGGTATGCGTGAGCACTATCCGGGGATTGAGATGGACTCCATAGTGTCGGTCATCCATCATCTTCCCCCCGTATCAGACTGAACGAGTCATCAGCTCAACAACCTCGAATTCCTGGAAGACCAGTTCCATCGTGGCTGAGAATGTCCCTTCGCGTTCGAAGAAACGTTGATGTTCTGTTTGCCAGTATGCAAGACTCAGGTCTCCCTCGCCCTCTTTTGCTGCCAGTTCTGCGCTGACATCTTCAAAACGGAGCAGATGGACGGCGGTAATGCGTATGACACAAACGGCATGCCCCTGACTATCTTCCACCAGGGCATAGGCACCGATTACCGGAAAGCATTCATCTTCTGCACATCCAGCCACTGACCCACAGGTGGCGGTTTTTTTTCCACTCGCCACTAATGCCGCCAGCTCATCCATCATCTCCGGAGAATCGCCAAACGACCACGCTGTGACTGCCGGATACTTTGCTTTGACTTGTTCAGACGCCATCATAATTTCGTCCATTCTTCCCTGGTAATACGAAACATCAGACTGGAGGCGAAACCTTCTGGATCCATCACTTTCTCCAGAAATGTCATGCCGACCTTTTCCAGCACCCGACGTGACGCCAGATGATTCTCGCGAACCACACCCACAATATCCGGTAGCCCGACTTCCTCAAACCCATACTGAATGGCGCGCAGGGAAAGCTCCGTTGCATAGCCTTTCCCCCAGGCTTCCGGCTCAAATCGATACCCCAGATTGTTGGTATTACTTCCATTAAATTGACTGGCAAACACAACACCAAATCCAATGACTCTGTCAGGATTCGAAATACGGAACAAATCGCCTACATCGTCAGGAGTCGACCTTCTGTATAACAACCTTTCTGATTCCCATTGCATCCTTGTTATCCCTGTACATTTTAAATGTTGTCCACAATCACGGTGCATATCTGACGCAAAACCCTGTGGATAAAACTGACCGGCTCGCTTGTCATGACGCTCAGAGATATGACGGTTACTTACTGACCACCAGGTTAAGCACCAGAACGCATCACCAGACAGGTCGCAGATGTTTCCCTTAATACCGGGTCCAAACATCGCGAACAGCCGTAAGTGTGTGAACCATTATCCTCAGGTAAACGCAATGCATGACAGCAGGGCGGCGTGGTAATTGCTTTGAGCGACAGGATGCTACAGCGAGTTGAGGTAGCATATCTGAATTGCAGTGATGAAAAGAGAAAAATAGATTCTAACATCATCAGTTGATTTGATATGCCCTCAAAATCTGATGGGTGGTAACGCGCAAAATTGGCACGGCGGATTCAGTCTTAAAACATCCACGGACATCCCGTGTCGGGTGTTTCCTTCACGTTTCATTGAACTAATGCAGGGAATTTCAATTTGAAATTTTCTGACATAATCGATATTAAACAATAAGTTATGCTTAATTTTTTGTAGGGTAATTTCACCCTGTTAAAGGACACATCAATACGTTTGCCGAGAAGGAATAAGAACATAGGAGATACTGCCAGGATTGGACAGCGTCAACGCAGTGACTCTGGTCATTCCATTTCATCCAGATGAGAAAGGGTAGCGTAAATTGCCAATATTGGCTCTTTTCCCGGATTTGACAACGTTTGATGAATGTACGTACTGAGGACATGGTAGACACCTTTCAATATTGTGTACCCATCCAAATCGACCTGGTTTTCAGATCGATGTTCCACATAACGTAGCTGTATCACCATACTTCCAGCCTTTCATGCGGCCGCTCAAGCTTGCCCTTCTGCCACAGTTGATCCGGCGCGTCGTGATCGAAGCGGCCCATGACAGCTGCCGGGGCAGTAACGGGAGACAGCGGATAATGGCGGCTGACTATGTCGTCAGGTGTTATGCCTCAGTTTTATGTATCAACCATGCTCCAGGTACGTACGATGAAGAGGGGAGGGGGAAAGAATTATCCGTCTGTATAAAGCAGATTATTCAATCAGTTAATGAGTCATGGCAAATGAATGTAAATTTAATGACGCTGCTACGTCATTTCTGAGAATGTTTCAGGGTCTTTCTTGCCGAATTTTCACGTAACGACGTCATTTTAAAGAACCAAAAACCTTACGATTTTGTTCTTCTCTCATCCTGTCGCTACTGAAATTCGTGTTTCGAGGTTTTCGCAGTCAGCTCCAGCATAATTTTCCTGTTTGCTTAAAAGCGACTTAGTATGTACATGATGGCTGCGCTTTCCAGGACAACAAAGAGGTGAAAGGGAGTGAGCAGGGGTGGTGACAGAATGTTACTCATTGAGATACGGCGATTTATGTCACTGACCGGATACCAAAGCCAGATCATCATTGGTTACCCCAACTCTCAAGCATTTTTTTACCGATTAAATGGGAATTTCAAATTGAAATTTTATAAATTTAATGAATAAAATCATATAGTTAATCATAAAATGATGTTGGGTATGATTGTTATAAGTTGTTTATTGATGAGTCGAGTGTGTTACGCGGTATCAGTAATCCTGCTATAGCCTTTGGCACTACCGGGAATCCACCTCCTCTGTCTTGCTGAAATCCATTCCCACTTATTCACGTTATTCACAGGGTAGATCCAATAATCTGATCTTAATACGATCTTATATCGATCCTATAAAAGCCAAAACGATCCCCGGATCGCTACAGGCCTTGGTATCTCTGGGTTACGTTAAGGTCTGGGTTATCAGTCATATGCAAAAGGTTTCCGTCTGTATGCAAAAGGTTTCTGGTCATATGCAAAGGGTTATCTGTCAGGTGCACTTTGATTTCCGCTTATATGCTGGTAAGGTTATCGGTCATATGCGGTGGCAAATTTAACTGTTGATAAATGGATCCTGTTTATGGCTAAGAAAGTCAATGACTTAGATAGCATGACCGAGGAAGTTAATAAGAAAACGGGCGAAGTTGTCCACTTAAATCCTTCGGCAACTGCAACGGTGCAGCCTGTAGCTCTGATGCGGCTAGGGCTTTTCGTGCCAAATACGGATCACGCGAAGGCTAAGAGCTCCGTCAATACGGTTAAGTCCACCGTGGATGCTACCGAGGATCTTTACCATCTGGAAGTCGTAAAGCGGGAAGGGTATAAAGATATATCTATCCGCTCTGAACGCCTTGATATGGCGACAGATTTCCGTGTCTGGCTGGGGATCATTCGTTCGATCTACGATAACGGTACCTTTGCCGGTAAGTTAAAACTCCCTTTCACCAAGTTTTTACAGAACTGTGGGTTCGACTCAAAACGTTCAAACAAAGACATGAAGAAGCGTATCGATGACTCATTGATGCGCCTGCGTGGTGTGACAATTCAGTTCCGTAATGACACAGGTTCTCTGACTACCGGCCTGGTCAATAGCGCGCATTACAACATGGCGAAGAACGAAGTCGAAATTGAGGGAGATCATCGGCTGGCTGACCTCTATCAGATGGATTACAAGGTTTATCTGCGTCTCAAAGCTATCGATCATTTGCCCCGTAAAGAGTCTGCACAGGCCCTCTACACGTTTATTGAAAGCCTCCCCAGAAATCCGGCCCCGGTCTCAATGAAACGCCTGAGAGAGCGTCTGAGGCTGAAATCGCGCATTGCTTACCAAAATCACATTGTGCGTAAGGCGCTGGAGGAGCTCAAAGAGATCAATTATCTCGAATACACCGAAACCAAGCGGGGCAGGTCGGTCTATTTCAACATTACCAAGCGAAATCCAAATCTTATCCCGGATAAATCGTTGAAACTCGACAGGAGCACGGAGGATGAACCTCAGGTTGTTGATGAGGCGATGATCGCCAAAATCAGTAAGCTGAAAGATTCCGGCTTTAGCGAGGAAGAGATAGCCAAGATCCTGATCAGTCTCGATTCCCGGTGAGAGGCATCTCAGTGATAACTTTGCCAGCATACCACGGCTAACCTTTCTAATTTCATCAGCTCATTCAGCCAGTTATGGATGAGCTGATTGCTTTTCTCTGGTGCGAACCATCGCTTTCACAGTGCGGTTATCTGCAAACATAACTGCAAAACAGCATACAACCGATAACCTTTCCGTTTATTCAAACCTGATAAGCATACGACAGATAACTTTTAAAACCCCATATGCTCCATCAATACAATATCTGCGTACGACAGCCAACCTTCCAGTTATGAAACCCTGAAAGATAAACCTAATCTTCTGATGTTTAATGGGAAAACGAGCATCACACGTTGCCACAATGCATCAACAAATGCGGTATCTTCAGCATACGGCAGATAACCTTTTAGCATACGACTGAAAACCTTTTATGCATCATATGGCAAAAAACAGGAAGTTAACGCATTTGCGTCATTCCGGGTAACTGGCATATGACGGGAAACTTTTTGCATACGACAGATAACCTTTTGACCCGGCAAATACCCTGTCTGCGTACATTGTGTTTGAACTTCAAACGGCCAGAGGATCCTCGACGTGTTTAGAGCATATGACGGGAAACCTTTTGCATATAACAGCCAACCTTTGTTGATCAGAAAAGGGCCGTAAACGATCTTCACACGACCGCCAATACTGCTGATTTCTGGCATATGACAGATAACTTTTTGCATACGACTGGAAACCTTAAAAGATAGAAAGTGAGTGAGTTGACTGATAAATAAGAAGAAGTCATTTTGCATATGACTGATAACCTTGCGCTCCATCCTGGTGAGTGATCTACGTCACATTTTTCCAGATCGCTGAATTATCAAAGGGTAGAAGCGTATGAATGCCAATTTTCAGCATACGACTGGAAACCTTTGAGCAAACTCTGCGGTGTAGCTTTAAAAGATCGCAGCCCGGATCCGATATGTGATCCTGTCACGTTGAACGTTTTGGCATATGACCGATAACCTTTTTGGGGGATACCCAGAAGATCCGTCCGTGGAGTATTAATGTATCCATATGAATTTTATATATTTACAATAAAATTCAGCTCATATTTTGTTCATTTTAACCCGTCTGACCGTGTTTCACTGAACCCCTACGGAGCATATAACTGGAAACCAATGCGCAAATATTCATCAGCAATGTGACAGGATCACAAATTGATTCTTGTGACACGGCATTGTTGAGAGCAGAACTTTCTATTTAACGCACACGTCTTGTTCAGGAGATGTACTGGCATTGTCGGCGCGTACAACTTTTTTCTGAAAAACGAAAAATGTTGCACGTAGCAAAATGCCATGTACACTTAGGAAAAATTTTGCCAATGGAGTAATGGTATGAAAAGTAACTATGGTGGCGTGGACGAAACTGCCCGCAGGGCGAACGCTATGCTGCGCAGTATGAGTGACGACATCATCGATAAACGTCATGAATTTGGACTTGACCGTTACTATCAAACCTTTACCCGAAATTCAGTTGCAAACATGCCGAAACTCAGCCGTCGTGCCGTTGAGCAGGCCATTGATGAAATGGAAGCCGCCGGTCATGAGTTTGGTAAGAAAGATGCCGGTAATGCCCGCCATTACGCGCTGACCGTGCAGGATGTGGTGGATATTTATGCCCACCGTAAGGTGCCTAAGTATCGCGATATTCACGCCGGTAAAGGCCCGTTCGTTATCTTTGTGGTGAACCTGAAGGGTGGGGTATCTAAAACCGTCAGCACCGTAACGCTGGCGCACGGGCTTCGCGTGCATCCGGATCTGTTGCAGTATGATCTGCGTAACCTTGTCATCGATCTCGACCCGCAGGCTTCCAGCACCATGTTCCTGAACCATACCAACAGTATCGGTTCCATCATGGAAACAGCGGCACAGGCTATGCTGAATGACCTGGATGCCGAGCAGCTGCACAAGGACATCATCCAGCCAACCATCATTCCTGGTGTGGATATCATCCCAGCCTCCATCGATGATGGCTTTGTCGCCAGCCAGTGGAATGAGTTAGTGCACGAACATTTGCCTGGCCTGTTGCCCTCTGAGGTGCTGCGTCGCAATATTATCGACCGTGTCGGGAACGATTACGATTTCATCTTCGTGGATACCGGGCCGCATCTGGATGCCTTTATGCTCAACGCGATTGCGGCAAGTGATTTGCTGCTTACCCCGACGCCACCGGCCCAGGTCGATTTTCACTCGACACTGAAATACCTGACTCGTCTGCCAGAAATGCTGGAGCAACTGGAAGAGGAGGGGATTAACCCGCGCATTAAGGGCAATATCGGATTCATGTCAAAAATGACCACCAAACGTGATCATGAGATGACACATGGTCTGGCCCGCGACGTATTTACATCCTACATACTGGACGCTACTTTGCCGCGTCTTGACGGATTCGAGCGTTGTGGGGAAACCTTCGACACGATAGTAAGTGCTGACCCACAATCTTATCCTGGCAGTGCTGAAGCGCTGAAAAATGCTAAGCGCGAGGCCGAGCGATTTACCCAGGCGGTTTTCAAAAGGATCGAATTTGTGAGGGGTATCAAATGACCAAAGTCATGAAGAAAATGGGCCGCACATTAGGGAACTCTAATTTCTCTAAAATGCTGAGTGAAAGCGAAGGCGCCCGAGTATTCGTTCTCAAGTCTGGAAAAGAAGCCCGTTTTGTCCTCACGAAAGTACTGCACGACGACATTGAAGCGCAGACCTATATCGATTCTTCCGTTAATGGACGTGATCAGTCGTTGCTGACACCTGAATCCGTGGCGGATATCTCCCGTACCATTACGTTGCAACAGTTCTTCCCGGCGATTGGCAGAGAAGTGGATGATCGTATCGAAATTCTCGACGGATCGCGTCGCCGTGCTGCCTGTCTGTACAACGGGACGCCATTCGAGGTTCTGGTGACCAAAGATGAGCTGGATCTGGCCGATGCGCGCCAGCTGGCAGTGGACATTCAGACCGCCAAAGAACATACCCTGCGTGAACTGGGTAAACGTCTTGAACTGATGTATCCCGGTGATATGAGCCAGGCAGAGATTGCGAAATCAGAAGGGATTTCTGCGGCAAAAATCACCCGTGCATTCCAGGCGGCATCCGTCCCGGAAGAGATGATCGCCGTTTTCCCGTCAGGCAGCGATCTCGCGATTGCCGATTACCAGTTTTTGCTCGATGTGGCGGAAAAGGCCAAAAGCAAAAAGCTGGCTATCAGCGACATTGTGGCTGGGGTGCGCGAGCGTATTGAGAAACAGGGCGAAACGGAATTTGATGATCCGGTCACCAAAGCGAAAATCATTGGCTATTTCCGGGCCGAAAGCAGCCGTCTGAAAACCCCCAAAGCGACCAAAAAAGCGGCGGCGGAAAATCTGGTGGTGTTTAAAGACAAGAAACAGTTTGCCCGTAAAAAGGTCGATACGGAAAAACGTCTGGTGACGTATGAATTCTCGCGTATTTCTACGGAATTTCAGGCCGAGCTTGATGCGGCGATTCGGGCGGTGGCTGAAAAAATGGTCGCAGATAAAAAATCTTAACGAGCACATTTCCCGTAGCGTCGCGATTTATCGCACGGTTTAAACCTGCGCGATAAATCGCGACGCTACGGATTTTTCAACCTGCTGATTTTTTGTTTTCAATTGTAGATTGATCGATCTACAATTGTCGCAACATCCACCCAGAATGATGCAATCATGAAATCAGGCCCAGGCAGACCCAGAGAATTTGATCCGCAGGTTTTCCTCAATTCAGCGCTCGAATGCTTCTGGCAAAAAGGTTACCGATCGACATCAATGGCCGATTTAATGCAGGCATCCGGGTTAGCGAGCGCCAGCATTTACAAACTCTATCCCGATAAGCGTTCAATCTTTCTCGCTGCTCTCCAGCAATACATGGATGCCGGACTGGTTCGCGGTCAACAACGTGACGAGGAACTGGCACCAGAAACTGCATTGCGGGAAACGCTGGAATTTGTCGCGCTGTTTTCTTCCGGGCCACAAGGCGAGAAGGGGTGTTTCACCATCGCTGCGGCCTGCGAGTTGCTGCCGGGTGATGATGAAGTCAGAAGCCGGGTTGAATACAAATTTCGCGGGATAGTGGCGCGCCTGAACAGCATCCTGCGCAAAGGTCAGGAAACGGGGGTATTCCGTTCTGACGAACCGGCAGAAGTGATGGCGGAATGCATTTTTATGCTGCTGGAGGGCATGCGCGTCTACGGCAAAATCAAACCGGAGATAAGCGTGCTGAAAAAAAGTAATGAATTCATTATCCAGTCCGTTCTGGCCGGTGCAGGGCAGAGGTGAGCATGCTGATGCCCGGTGCGCTGGTTCGTCGCCAGAGAAGAAGAAAAGTGATGGTGGTCCTGCAAACTGAGGGCGATAGCATCACCTGTGGCTGGACAGACAATGGCCGGTTTTATAAGCGACGTTTTCCGGCCGACCAGTTGCGCTTGTGTATGCCCTGGTCGGATATGTGGCCCATGACCTGAAGATCAGATCTTCACAGGATCACGCTGCCAAAATGCAGCGGATTACGCATGACATGAGCAATAGTTTGCAGGTTCTCTGCGCACATCTCGCGTGACCAGGAACCCCCGAGGCAGATACGCAACGCGTCCGGGGGATTATTATCGGTACAGAAAGCCGCGCTTGAAACCGCGCTGACCCCCAGTTCACGCAACCGTACCGCCATTTCAGCCGGATTCCAGTCAAAATGACGTGGCAACAGTAACCAAAGGTGGAAACCCTGCGGCGTGGCGCGGAAAGTAAACTCCTTCAGGATCTCCGATGCCATTTTCTGGCGAATCACCGATTCCGCGCGTACCGATTGCAGCACCCGGTCAGCGGTGCCGTCGTTGATCCACTGCGAAGCCAGTGCGTTGGTGATCGGACTGGCCATCACATTCAGGGCGCGTAATGCCCCCGCCAGCAGCTGCGTCTGGTGTTTGCCCGGACCTTTAATAAAGGCGGTGCGCAGCCCCGGACCAAAGCATTTTGACATGCCGGTAATGTACCAGGTGAGTTCAGGGATCAGTTCACTGAACGACGCAATATGTTGGGTCGCCAGCGCCGCATAGGCTTCATCTTCAATCACCGGAATGCTGTAGCGTGCCGCCACATCAGCCAGCGCTTCGCGTCGCCTTAACGGCAGGGTCAGGGTGGTGGGATTCTGGATCGTGGGATTGATATACAGGGCGCTGATGTTACCGGTCTGGCACTGGTATTCAAACACCCGCGGCAGCGGGCCATCTTCATCACAGGGCAGGGATTGCAACGTAATATTCAGTTGGCTGGCGATGGCTTTCAGGCCGGGATAAATCAAATCACTCACGCACACGCTGCCTCCCTTGCGGCACAGCAGCGTCAATAATCCCACCAGCGCGCTGTGAATACCCGGTGCTATCAGGATTTCATCCATATTCACCGAGGGTAGCTGCTTCTCCAGCCAGACTTTCGCCATCGCTTTATCATCCGCCTGGCCGCCGAAGTCCTGATAACGCAACAAGCCAAGAATATTTTTTTGGCTAAAGAGATTGATTGCTCCCTGACTGATGGCCTGCGCCAGCTCTTCTCCCGGCTCAATCGGTGAATTCATGGTCATTTCATAGCTGCTGCCGCCACTCAACGGTACCGCAGGCACCTTACCGCGAATATAACTGCCGAGCCCCCGGCGCGAGTCGATCAAGCCGCGCCGGGTGGCCTCGGCATAACCACGCGTGACGGTGGTGTAATTCAGGGCGAGCTGGATCGCCAGTTCGCGCAGCGGCGGCAGGCGGTCGCGCGGTTGAAACTCGCCGCTGTTGATGCCATCAGCAATGATGTCAGCAATCAACAGATAAGCCGGACGTGCGCTGTTCTGACTTTGGTGGTGATGCCAGCGGCTGACGAGTTTGGTAAGCATGGATTCGATTCCGACAAATGGAGAAGAGAGCATCACTATTGCCTGGTGGAGGTTATTCTGCAATCACCTTTATCATTGATTGCATCAATGATTGCATGATGATTTTTATTGTGTGCATTTTTGGTGCGAATTGGCATCAATCTGGTGCAAAATTCCGCGTAACGCTGCTGTGCACCTGCGCTAATCCCGTGCCATTCACAGGGTTTAAAAATTTTTTAGCTCACAAGTTGAGCAGTTGATGGGATCTTGATTGCATCCCTGCATTTGGCGGCTGGCACGACCCTTGCTCCATTCTCCCTGCATCACCTGCGGATGTGCCATAACGGGGAGCGAGGCTCCCCCCTGATAAAGACTGGGAGAAAAGTGCTATGCCAAAAGTTACGATGCCTGCCCACCAGACCGGTGATTTCTTTGTTGACTACGAAGAGAAGGTTTTTGAGGACGTAAAAGCGGAACCGGGCCAGAAAGCGTTGGTGACCTTTCATACGGTCGCGTTTGAAGGTTCCATTGGCTTCGTCAATATGTTGCAGGCAACTCGTCTGCAACGCAAAGGCTTCGAAACCTCCATTCTGCTGTATGGACCGGGTGTGCTGCTCGGCGTACAGCGCGGCTTTCCTACCCTCGGCGCGGAAGCTTTTCCGGGGCACCAAAACTACGCCAACCAGCTGAATAAATTTATGTCGGAAGGTGGCAAGGTTTACGCCTGCCGCTTCGCGCTCCAGGCGCTCTACGGTCACGGCGAACCGTCGCTGCTGGAAGGCGTGCGTCCGATCAATCCGCTTGATGTGCTGGATCTGAAGCTGCTGCATGTCCGTGACAACGCGGTGATTATCGACACCTGGACCATGTAAGCGGAGGCGCGCTATGGCTGGATCACGCATTATCCGTGCCGCCGCAGCCCAGATTGCGCCAGATCTCCATGAGGCCAGCAAAACGCTGGCCCGGGTACTGGAGGCAATCGATAAAGCGGCAGAGCAGGGCGCAGAGATCATCGTTTTCCCTGAGACTTTTGTGCCTTATTACCCCTACTTCTCGTTCATCACACCCGCAATGACTGCCGGTGCCGCCCATCTGAAACTTTACGACCAGGCGGTGGTGGTCCCCGGTCCGATTACCCACGCGGTGGGGGAGCGCGCCCGGCTGCGCAAAATGGTGGTGGTGTTGGGCGTCAATGAACGCGATCACGGCACGCTTTACAACACTCAACTGGTGTTTGATGCCAGCGGCGAGCTGGTACTTAAGCGCCGCAAAATTACCCCGACCTACCATGAACGGATGATCTGGGGGCAGGGTGATGGTGCCGGGCTGAAAGTGGTCGACACCGCTGTCGGGCGCGTGGGGGCGCTGGCCTGCTGGGAGCATTACAATCCGCTGGCTCGCTACAGCCTGATGACGCAGCACGAAGAGATCCATTGCAGCCAGTTCCCCGGTTCACTGGTGGGGCCGATTTTTGCCGAGCAGATGGACGTCACCATCCGTCATCACGCGCTGGAGTCCGGCTGCTTTGTGATCAATGCCACCGGCTGGCTGACTGAGGAACAAATCAATGAACTCACCGCTGATCCGGCGTTGCAGAAGGGGCTACGGGGTGGTTGCAATACCGCCATCATTTCCCCGGAAGGGCGTCATCTGGTGCCACCGCTGACGGAAGGTGAAGGCATTCTGATTGCCGACCTGGATATGGCGTTAATCACCAAACGCAAACGCATGATGGATTCCGTCGGGCATTACGCGCGCCCGGAATTATTGAGCCTGCGTCTGGACGCGACCCCTGCCCGCTACGTGGTGGCGCGTGATGATGAATCCGAAACCGGAGGAGAGCGCGATGCAGAACGTTCCGTCTACTCGCCAGCAGCTGATCACTGAGTTACTGACCCAGGGGGTCAACGTCATCAACCCGCAGCAGGAGCATGTCAGTCGTCATGGTGGTGCCGGGCCGTCCGACCACCAGGCGATGAACATTGATGGCGTGACGGTGATGGTGCCGATCTACACCCATTCCGCCCGCCAGTCGCCGTGGCAGGTGAAGCATGAGACGTCCGGGGCCACCCGGCTCTACAACAACACCATTCCGGTGCGGGAAATCAGCATCGCCCATAAGCCCAGATTTTATGAACGGCAGACGGCGGAGGGGATTCCCTATTCACAGATCGCCACGTTACACGGCACCGATGTGCTGGCGACCACCGTGTTGCAAACCTGCATCCGCTATGAAAATCGCGCGAAGGCTTGCCAGTTCTGCGCCATCGGCCAATCGCTGGCGGCGGGCAGCACCATTGCGCGTAAAACACCGGAACAACTGGCCGAGGTGGCGAAAGCGGCGGTTGAGCTGGATGGCGTCAAGCATATGGTGATGACCACCGGCACGCCATCCGGTAGCGATCGCGGTGCACGCATTCTGGTGGAAAGTGCGCTGGCGATTAAAGCCGCCGTGGATTTGCCTTTGCAGGGGCAGTGTGAACCCCCTGGCGATGCGAAGTGGTTTCAGCGCATGAAAGATGCCGGGATTGATGCGCTCGGCATGCATCTGGAGGCGGTAACCCCGGCAGTGCGCGCCCGCATTATGCCGGGCAAGGCGCAGGTCAGCGTTGATCAATATCTTGAGGCGTTTGCCGAGGCGGTGGCGGTGTTTGGTCGCGGTCAGGTCAGCACCTATATCCTCGCGGGACTGGGCGATACCCCCCAGGCGATTCTGTCGCTGTCGGAAACCCTGATCGCGCTTGGTGTTTATCCGTTCGTCGTGCCGTTTGTGCCGATCAGCGGCACGCCCCTGGAACACCATCCGGCACCCGACAGCCAGTTTATGTCATCCATTTTGCAACCGTTGGGGCAGATGCTGAGTCAGGCCCGTTTGCGATCCAGTGATATCAAGGCGGGTTGTGGTCGTTGCGGTGCCTGCTCGTCACTTTCCAGCTTCGAGCAGGCGATGGCGTAAGGAGTGAATGATGAACGAGTACGCGGGTTACACCATCAAGTGGGTGACGCTGCCGTGGGAACGGGAGCAGGCTTATGCGTTGCGCCAGCGGGTATTTTGCCAGGAGCAGGGGCTGTTCACCGGACATGATCTTGATGATATCGATCGCCATGCCCGCCTGCTGGTGGCGCTGGGCAGTGTTGGCGGGTGGCACGATGCTGTGGTCGGTACGGTGCGTATTCATGAGACAGCTCCCGGCATCTGGCAAGGATCGCGTCTGGCGGTGGATAGCGACTACCGTCGCCAGGGACAGCTTGGCCCGACGTTGATCCGCCTGGCGGTGTGCAGCGCACATGCGCTGGGCTGTCGGGAATTTTATGCGCAGGTACAGCATCAAAACGAACCGCTGTTTCGCCGTATGCACTGGCACACGCTGGACTGGCTGGAATTGCGCAGCGTGCGACATGCACGCATGCAGGCCGACCTCAACTTCTACCCGCCCTGTCACGATCCCCTCAGCGGCATGGTCATTAGCGCGGCGACACGCAGGCGGGTTGTGGAGATGCCAACCTTTTTAACGGGGGCGACGGTATGAACCTGAGTTTACCGGCGCTGATTGAGCGCCTGCATACCTTCAGCGGCATCGCACACAAGCGAGATATCCAGCAGGTGGCAAAACAACTGCGGGAAGCCTGGCCGAATCCCAACCCGAATGGTGACGACTGTGCGCTGATCCCTGACGGCGACGGCTACAAGTTGCTGGCGATGGAGGGCTTCATCAACCGTTTTGTGGCGGATGATCCCTGGTTCGCTGGCTGGTGCGGGGTGATGGTGAATTTGAGCGACATCGCGGCAATGGGAGGACGTCCCCTGGCGGTGGTGAACGCTTTGTGGGATGACGCGTTGCCCCATGCAGAACAGATTTTACAGGGCATGGCTGCGGCCTCACGCGCGTATCAGGTGCCGATCGTGGGTGGGCATACCAATTTGCGTAGCGATCAGCCGCAACTGGCGGTGGCCATTTTGGGCGAAACCCGCACCCCGCTCAGTAGCTTTGCGGTGCAATCGGGGCAAACGTTGATGGTAGCCATCAATCTTCAGGGACGCTGGCATCCCCCCGGTTACAACTGGGATGCCGCCACCGAGGCGTCTCCTGCGGCACTGCGCCAGGCCTGGTCATTGCTGCCCGAGCTGGCGGAAACCGGGTTAATCCACGCCGCGAAAGACATCAGCCAGGCGGGTCTGACCGGGACTCTGGTGATGATGCTGGAAAGCTGTGGTCTGGGCGCTGAACTGGATTTGGATCAGATCCCGATACCGCCAGATGTCACGCTGGAGCAGTGGCTGTGCGCCTTTCCCAGCTTTGGTTTTTTGCTGGCGGTGGAGGAAGAACATCGCGAGGCGGTACAACAACGCTTTGCCCACTGTGACATCGCCTGTGCTGCGGTGGGTCGTTTCACCCCGCACAGAAAGCTCAACCTGCATTTCCGGCAGCAGCACGCCTGCTACTGGGATCTTACACAACAATCCCTCACCGGGATGACCTGTTAACAGAGGAAGACATCATGCCTGCTATGCACTTTGTCGTTTGCTGGCCTGACGGCAGCAAAGATACCTGCTACTCCCCCTCCACCGCGATTGAGAAGCACCTGGAGGTTAACCATCCTTATGCTCTGGAAGAATTCGTGACTATCACCACCCGCGCCCTCGACGAGGCCAGCGAGCGGGTGAAAGCGAAATTCGGCTATTTCTGTTCCAGCGCCCAGGATCAGTCAGCGGTGATCGTGCAAAAAGCCCGGCAGTTCGGGGCCGAGCAGCAGGTCATTGTCGAAAAGATCACTCCCGTCCCGGCCTGATAACCAGCGAGAAAACCATGAACAACAACCATTATCCTGTCGTCATTATTGGCGGCGGGCAGGCCGGTCTCGCCATGAGCTGGAACCTGGCACAAAAAAATATCCGTCATCTGGTGCTGGAACGTCACCGTCTGGCCTGGGCGTGGCGTGAGCAGCGTTGGGACAACTTTTGTCTGGTGACGCCGAACTGGCAATGCAAACTGCCCGGTTTTCCCTATGACGGTGACGATCCGCACGGCTTTATGCTGCGCGATGAGATCGTCGATTATGTCGAACGTTATGCGCGGAGCTTTGACGCGCCGCTGCGTGAAGGGGTCAATGTACTGCGGGTAGTGAAAACCGATGGCGGCTTCCTGCTGCATACTTCGGCAGGTGAATTTAGCGCGGATCAGGTGGTGGTTGCCGTCGGTAACTACCATCGTCCACGCTTCCCGGCGATTGCCGCAGAGCTGCCCGCACATATCATGCAGGTGCATTCCGCCAACTATAAATCGGCGCAGCAACTGCCGGCAGGCGAGGTGCTGGTGGTCGGTTCTGCGCAATCTGGTGCGCAAATCGCTGAAGATCTGCATCTGGCTGGTCGCCGCGTCCATTTGTGTGTGGGAAGCGCACCGCGTGTGGCGCGTTTCTATCGCGGGCGTGACGTGGTGGACTGGCTGGATGATATGGGCCATTACCGGTTGACGGTGGATGATCATCCACTCGGCGAAGATGCGCGACGCAAGACCAACCACTATGTCACCGGACGTGATGGTGGACGTGATATCGACCTGCGCGCCTTTGCGTTACAAGGCATGCAGCTTTATGGCCGTCTGCTGGGTTATGGCGATGGCGAGTTACTGACCGCTGATGACCTGCAACAGAATCTTGACGGCGCGGATGCGACCTCGCAAAAAATCAAAGACAGCATTGATGTCTGGATTGCAGAACAGGGTATCGATGCACCGGAAGAGGCACGCTATCAACCGCTGTGGCAACCGGAGAATCCCGCCACCCGCATTGATCTGACCGCTATCTCCGCCATTATCTGGGCTGTCGGTTTTCACACCGATTTCAGTTGGATCGAGGCGCCTGCATTTAATGATAACGGCTATCCCCTGCATAGCCGGGGTGTTTCGGTACAGCCGGGCCTATATTTCCTTGGCTTGCCCTGGTTGTGGACATGGGGTTCCGGCCGTTTTGAGGGGGTAGGGGAAGATGCGGCCTGGCTGGCAGAGGCCATTGCCGCACACCCGCTGCAAGCCACGCATGCGGAGGGTGTTTATGTCCACGATCACCGTTAATGACGCGGCTTTCTGGCAACAGGAGGCGCAGCGTCTCGACTGGCAGCAGGATTTCACCTCCGTGGTTGAAGAGATCGACGGTGGGCCACGTTGCCGCTGGTTTCCTGGCGGGCGTACCAATCTGAGTTATAACGCGCTGGACCGTCATCTGGCGGAAAAAGGCGATCGCTGTGCGATTATCCAGCGTGACTACCGGGGAGCGACGCAGCGACTCAGCTACCGTGAGTTATGGCAACAGGTGAATGCGTTAAGCCACCTGATGATCAGCTGGGGGATCCGTCAGGGTGACCGGGTAATGATTGTGCTGCCGATGACGCCGTTGGCTGCCGTTGCCATGCTGGCCTGTGCCCGATTAGGGGCGGTGCATGTGGTGGTCTATTCGGGCGTGACCAGCGATGCGCTGGCGCAACGTGTCGTTGCTTGTCAGCCTGCGCTGCTGCTGCATTGCAGCGAACCCCGTGGCCGTCAGGAATTACCGTCGATCCCGACAGCCAGCGCCACCTTACGGGCGGTGGATTGCTATTCCCCGGACTTTACCCAGGCACTGGCACAGCATATCGGTTGTGTCGTGCCCTGCGTCTGGCTGGAGACTTCTCAGCCCTCACATCTGTTGTTTACCTCCGGCACCACCGGGGCACCAAAGGGGATTGTGCGGGATACCGGCGGCTACGCGGTGGCTTTGCTGGCCAGCCTCCGACATCTGTTTCATGTTCAGGATGATGAGATCTTCTTTACCACTGCGGATGTGGGTTGGGTCACGGGCCACAGCTACGGTATTTACGCGCCGTTGCTGGCGGGGATCACCACGGTGATGTACGAGGCCAGTACGGTCAATACCCCTGGAGAAAGTTGGTGGCAGATGGTGGCGGAGCTGGGGATCACCCGTATGCTGACCATCGCCGGGGCGATTCGTCTGGCACGGCAGCAGGGAAAACCCCATGCCAGTCTGGCATCGCTGCGTTCTCTCTATCTTGCGGGGGAACCGTTGGACCCTGCAACCCACGGCTGGGTCACCCGCGGGATGGGCGTTACCTGTGAAAATCACTACTGGCAGACTGAATCTGGCTGGCCGTTGCTGGCAGGCACCGGCAGCGGTTTAGCGCCGGTATTTACGCGCGCGGTGGACATTGTTGATGCCACCAGCGGTGAGTCCTGCGCGCCGGGGCAGGCCGGTATGCTGGTGATTAAGGACACCCTTGGGCCAGGGGGAATGTCGACCCTATGGCAGGACGACACACAACATGATCAACGTTACTGGCTGCGGCGTGATGGGCGGTGGTTTTACGCCACGCATGATTGCGCGGTACGGCAAAACGACAGCATCGTCATTCAGGGACGGATGGATGATGTGATCAATATCGGCGGTAAACGTCTGGCGACAGCCGAGGTGGAAAATGCTCTGGCTGGTATCGCGGGTATTATTGAAGTCGTCGCCACCCGTACGCCCCACCATTTACTGGGCGAAATGGTGGCGTTGTTTGTTGTCACCGAGGGGTTAACCGTGCAGCAGGAAGGGATGTTGAAACAGCAGATACGTGAACGGTTGGTCAGTCGTTGTGGCCGGTTTGCCTTGCCGAGAAAAATCCATTTCCGTCGTTCATTGCCGAAAACGTTTTCGGGCAAGTTTCTACGCCGGATGCTAACGGCATAGCCAGACGCGGGTAATGCGATATTGCACGCTGAATATCGCATTACTCCTGCCGGTAAACACCGTATTTATGCCAGATTCATGGGTTTAGGTTGATAACGTTGTGCCCAGCTATCCAACACGTCGGTGTCGCCATCAAGGGTACCGAACACAATCACCGTGGCTTTGCGACCATGTGATTCAATGACATTCAACAGCTCCGCGTTGGGAAACGTCACCAGATAAACAGCGTCCAGCAGGATATGTTCTTTCCTGAGCGTCTGACTTGAGAACAAACCGATCTTCACGCCTGATGAGATCAGTTGTTTTTTATTACGCATCGCGCGGTAAATTTGCCCGTCAAACACCTGACTGAGAAAATCTTCACAGAATGGGGAAGATTTGTTTGGCACGCAAATCCTGACGTTACGCCCGGACTGGCTGGCATGGTTGATTGCAAATGCAACCACGTTGTTGTACTGCGACACCAATTCATTCTGAGGTTTAACAAGGATAAATCTTTCTTTCAACGGCATGATTTTATGTAAAGTTCCCGAGCAAAAAAAACGAAGCCCCGACGTTAATCGGCGAGGTTTTAGTTAGCGCATCATCTCATCAGGAAGATAACGACACAGATAATGGTGCGAACTGCCTTCAGGGCGACCAGCATATTTTCCTTTCTGCTGCTGTTCTGAGTTTGGGGCATCGCCTTGTGCAGTCAGTTGGAGGAATCCATTACTTTGATAATAGCCTGGGCTATGATTTCGCGCCATGAAGGGCAGCAGGTTCTTATGACGTTATGATTGGGCTGTCGCTAATTTTTTAATAGCCGGCGCATTGTCTAAAGATTGATCAGTAATCATTCTCATCATTCCATTCTTTTCCCGCACTTAACGCAAATCATCTTGTCGGATTTATTTATTTCCAAAGTATGCTTTTGTTCGCAAAACGGTCATTCACACACAAACGGTCAAACTCGGTCATGATAGTTTCATTTTAAAATTATTTCGCACCGTTGTGATTTGTTCTGCGTTTTTATTAAAACAGCCGTTATCTGTGATGAAGGTCGCGTTATTAAATGTATATAAATCATTTTTTCATTTTTTATTTAATGAAAGTCACTTTTTTGGCGGCGGTAAATTCGCTGCCTGACACTTTTGCCTGGTGCACATTTTGCACTGGTCGAATCCACTAACTTAATGGCATCGGAGGTCACCATGTTACCGATTGAACGTCACCGTCAGATCATGGAGGAATTAAATTTACATGGTCGGGTATTGGTGGTTGAGCTGGTTAAACTTTGTCGTGTTTCTCAGGAAACCATTCGCAGGGATTTATCTCAGTTAGAAAAAAAAGGATTATTACAACGCAGTCACGGCGGTGCGGTGATGGCGCAGAAACACCAGGGGAATCTGGCAGGAAAAAATAATAAACCGAACGAGTATGAATCTACATTTCGCCTGCGCATGAATGAAAACACCCAGGCAAAAACATTAATCGCAAAAAGAGCGCTCGATTTTATCACGCCGGGCGACTGTATATTGCTGGATAGCAGTACCACCTGTTGGTTTTTGGCCCGGCAATTGCCAGACATCGAACTGACGGTGCTGACTAACTCGCTACGTATCGTGCAGACACTGGCCGCCAAAGGCCATATCCGCACCATCTGCCTGGGAGGAGAGTATTCCGATCACAATGAAGATTTTAATGGCATCGTTGCCGAGCAGCCGCTGAAAGATTATTTAATCAACAAAATATTTTTCTCCTGTAGCAGCCTGGGCAATGACGGATATTTACGTGCGGCGAACGAAAATAACGCACATCTAAAACAACAAATGCTGATGGCATCAGAAAGAAAATATCTGCTTATTGATGCGGGGAAATTCCTTCGGCCATCTTTTGCCAGAATCTGCCATTACCGTGAAGTGGATTTTTTAATTACCGACAGTATGAAAGATAAAGAATTACAACAGGAACTGGCCTGGAACGGCGTCAATATTATCGATTGTTCACAACGCCAGAATACCATGCAATTAATGAACTCTCAGGATATTTAACCCTATGAAAAAAACATTTATCGCCTGTTCCCTGCTGGCGTTGTTTGCTGCCACCACCGCCCATGCTGCTGACAAACTGCGTATGGGGATCGTGGTCAAAGTGGGCGGCATCCCGTGGTTTAACGCGATGGAAGCGGGCATCAAGAGCGAAGCGGCCAGGGAGGGGATCGATGCCTGGATGGTTGGCCCTACCTCGGCTGACCCGGCGTTGCAGGTCAGGGCGATTGAAGATCTGATTGCGCAGAAAGTTGACATCATCGGCGTGGTACCGAATGACCCGAAAGTGCTGGAGCCGGTGCTGAAACGCGCCCGTGATGCTGGTATCCGCGTGCTGGTGCATGAATCGCCGGATCAGAAGTACGCCAACTGGGACTTTGAGTTGGTCGATGCCAAAACCCACGGCGAAAACCATATGAAGGCGCTGGCCGAATGCATGCACGGCGAGGGCAAATATGTCGCCTACATGGGCGGCCTGACGGTGCCGCTGCACAACGCCTGGGTGGATTCCGCCGTGGCGTATCAAAAAGCCCATTTCCCGAAAATGCAGATGGTTGGCGACAAGTTTGGCGTTGGCGAATCACTGGATGACTCCATCCGTACCACCAACGAAGTGATGTCTAAATACCCGGATCTGAAAGGCATCATCGCCTTTGGTTCGCAAGGGCCAATCGGTGCCGGTCGCGCGGTGATGGCGCGTAACAAAATTGACCAGGTCTGCGTGATCGGGGCCTTTAGCCCAGGGCAGGGTCAGATGCTGGTTAACCGTGGTGCCATTAAAGGTGGCTACATCTGGAACCCGATGACGGCAGGTGAAGTCTTCGTGCGTCTTGCGGGCATGATGCAGAAAAACCAACCGATTACCGACGGCATGACCATCGAAGGTCTGGGCAAGGTGAAGGTCGATGAGCAGACCCACACCATCCTCGGCAACAACACCGAAAGTCTGGACAAAACCAACCTGCCAAAACTGGTCAAACTGGGGCTGTAATATGCAACTGATCGAACCACAGACGCTGATTGCCCTCGAGAGCCTGTCGAAAACCTTCGGCGGCAACCGGGCATTAAGTGATATCTCACTGTCGTTAATGGCTGGGGAAGTGCATTGCCTTGCTGGTACTAACGGCTGTGGTAAGAGCACCCTGATTAAAGTGATCTCCGGGGTGCATGCCCCGGATGCAGGTAGCAAAATCATCCTCGGTGACCGTGGCGAACGCTTTCCGCGCCTGACGCCAAAACAGGCGCGCGATTTTGGTGTGCAGGTGATTTATCAGGATCTGTCGCTGTTTCCCAATCTCAGCGTCGCCGAGAACATCGCGTTTGAGCACAACCTCGGTAACCTGCTTGGCTGGTACAGCAAGAAAAAACTGCGTGCCAGCGCTGAGAAAATCATCACCGAACTGAAGTTTGACCTGAATCTCGATGCCAAAGTGGCTGAACTGTCGATTGCACAACGTCAGCAGGTGGCGATTTGTCGTGCGCTGGTGGCGGACGCCCGTCTGGTGATCATGGATGAGCCAACCGCGTCGCTGACCCGCACCGAGGTGAATCAGCTGCTGCGTACCGTGCGTTACCTGAAAGAGAAAAATATCTGCGTGGTGTTTGTCAGCCACCGTCTGGATGAAGTGCTGGAGATCTCCGATCGCGTCACCGTGATCCGTGATGGCCGCAAAATGGGTACCTGGCCTGCCAGCGAAATGGACGGCCATCGCCTGACTGAACTGATGACCGGGCTGACACTCGATTATCACCTGAAAACCCCAACCCTGAATCCACATCGCAAGCTGCTGGAGGTGGAAAACCTCAGTCGCAAAGACCAATACCATGATGTCAGTTTTTCGCTGCATGAAGGCGAAGTGCTGGGGCTGTGTGGCCTGCTGGGTTCCGGGCGTACCGAACTGGCGTTGTCGCTGTTTGGCATGACCAAACCGGACAGCGGCAAGATCTGGCTCGACAGCAAGCCGGTGCGTTTTCGCAACCATGAAGATGCTATCAAATCTGGCATTGGCTACGTCTCAGAAGACCGTCTGACGCTCGGCCTGGTTCAGCAACAGTCGGTCGCCGATAACATGGTGCTGTCGATTCTCGACCAACTGCGCAACCGCTTCCACATCATCGATGAATACCGCAAAAACAAACTGATCCACGACTGGATTCAGCAGTTGGGCGTTCGCGTGGCCGACCCGGAACACGCCATCTCCACGCTCTCGGGGGGGAACCAGCAAAAGATCGTGCTGGCGAAATGGGTGCTGACCCAGCCCAAAATACTGATCCTCGATTCGCCGACCGTCGGCGTCGATGTCGGCGCCAAGGCGAGCATTTACACCCTTATCCATCAACTGGCGAAAGAGGGGCTGGCGATCATCCTGATTTCCGATGAAGTGCCGGAGGTTTATTACAACTGCGACCGCATTCTGCATTTCCGTGACGGCACCGTGCATGCCGAGTACCAGCCGCAACAGGTGGCGCAGCAGCAACTGGCGGAGGTGATCAATGCCTGATTTATCGTTCTTCAAACCCCAGTCGAGTCAGGGCTGGCTGGCCTGGGTGCTGGTGTTCTTCTTCGTAGTGTTCTCCCTCGCCAGCGATCAGTTCCTGACGTTGCAGAACCTGCTCGACCTGACGGAAACCTATGCTGTCACCGGCATCTTCGCCCTCGGCCTGTTTGTGGTGCTGGTCACTGGCGGGATCGACATCTCCTTTGCGGCGGTGGCTTCGGTGGTGCAGTACGTCATCGCCTCGTTGTTTGTGCAGTTCGGTTTCGACAACGCCCCGCTCAGCATCCTGCTGGCGATTGCCTGCGGCACGTTGTTTGGGGTGATCAATGCGGTGCTGATCTACTGGCTGCGCATTGTCTCGATCATCATCACCATCAGCATGCAGTCGCTGCTGTTTGGCATGTTGATGTGGATTACCGAGGGACGCAGCCTCTACAACCTGCCGGAGTGGTGGGTGACGCTGCATAACATCCTGCCGTTTAGCGTCCACGGCCAGACCTACCAGATTGGCCTGCCCCTGACCATCATGCTGGTGATTGCCGCCATCACCTGGCTGCTGCTGAACAAAACCCATCTGGGCCGTCAGTTGTACGCCACTGGTGGCGATCAGGAGTCGGCTCGCCGTATCGGCATTCGCGTCGGACTGATCCATATCCTTGCCTACGGTTGGCTGGGCGCGCTGGCGGCGGTGGGTGGCCTGGTACAGGTCTACCGTGTCGGTGAAGTGGTGCCCAATGCGTTGGTTGGCGGCGAGCTGGATGTACTGGCGGCCACGGTGCTGGGGGGTGCCAGCCTGATGGGCGGCAAAGGCACCGTCACCGGGACACTGATGGGGGTCTTCCTGATCGCCATCCTGAAAAACGGCCTCAACCTGGTCGGTGTCTCCAGCTACTTCATGAACATTGTGATCGGCGTGGTGATTATGGTTGCCATCACCGTCACCCATTACAAAAAGCGCAAAGAAACCGACGTCAGCTTCGTCTGATCGGGGAGAGTGTGATGAAACATCTGAATTTTCTGACCAGTGAAAAAGCGCATCCCGGATTGCTGTTGCTGATTGCGCTCGGCGTTGCGGTGTTCAGCATTATGCTGCCGGGCCGCTTCCTGACCGACTCTACTTTTATGAGCATGGCTTTCCAGTTGCCGGAACTGGGCCTGCTGACGCTGGCGATGTTTATCGCCATTCTCAGCGGCGGTCTTAACCTGTGCATCATCGCCACCGCTAACCTGACGGCGCTGTTTATTGCCTGGGTGTTGTTGAACTTTATGCCTGCCGGGGCGGGCACCGGGCTGCAACTGTTGTGGCTACTGATGGCGCTGGTGGGGGCGGCATTGATCGCCACGCTGATTGGGGTGATCACCGGGCTGATGGTCAGCCGGGTTGGGGCGCACCCGATTCTGGTGACGCTGGCCACCATGATGACGGTCAACGGCATTGGTATCTGGCTGACACGCGGTGCAGCCGTCAGTGGAATGCCGGATGTGGTGCGTGCGCTCGGTGCAGACACCTTCCTGACCATTCCGTTGCCGCTGTGGCTGTTCTTCGCCACCGCAGGACTGATGGCGCTGTTCCTTGGCAAAACCCGTGCCGGTAAATGTATCTACATGGGCGGCAGCAACATCAATGCCACCTGGTTCAGTGGCGTGAATACCCATCGTCTGCTGATTCTGGTCTACGTCATCTCCAGCCTGCTGTGCGTGCTGGCGGGGCTGGTGATGATGGCACGGTTTAACTCGGCGCGTATGGGCTATGGCGACTCTTATCTGCTGATCACCGTGTTGGCGATCATTCTCGGTGGTACGGATCCCAACGGCGGTTTTGGTCGCGTCACTGGCGTGGTGCTGTCGCTGATTGCGCTACAAATCCTCTCCACCGGCTTCAACCTGTTAAACATCAGCCAGCACTTCAGCCTGGCGATGTGGGGTGCGGTACTGATTGTGGTACTGGGCCTGAAGTTCTTTAAAACCAAATTCACTCATTCCCGTGCGGTGCGTCGCAGTACTTTACTTGCACGCCAGGCCGGCCTGACTAAAAAAAAGGAAGTCTGATGCGTACCCAAATTTCTCCCTCTTTGATGTGCATGAACCTGATGGAAATTAAACAGCAGTTGGCCGTGCTCGACACCCGAGCTGATTTCCTGCACATCGACATCATGGACGGTCACTACGTCAAAAACATCACCCTGTCGCCGTTCTTTATCGAGCAGATCCGCCCGCACACCAAAGTGGCGCTCGATGTACATCTGATGGTGGAGGAACCGACCGACTTTATCGAGGTGATTGCCAAAGCAGGCGCGGATTACATCTGCCCGCATGCGGAAACCATCAACCGTGATGCGTTCCGCGTGATTAACCAGATCCGCTCACTCGGCAAGAAAGTAGGTGTGGTGCTGAACCCGGCAACGCCGGTGTCATACATCCATCACTACATCCATCTGCTGGATAAGATCACCGTGATGACCGTTGATCCTGGTTATGCGGGCCAGCCGTTTATCACCGAGATGGTGAAGAAGATTGAGGAGCTGCGCGACCTGAAAGCACGCCACGGCTACAACTATCTGATTGAGATTGATGGCTCCTGCAATCAGCGCACCTACCGTACATTGCTGGAAGCGGGCGCAGAAGTGCTGATTGTCGGCACTTCCGGGTTGTTTAACCTCGATGACAACCTTGAAACCGCCTGGGACCAGATGATGGACAACATCGAGCAGGCAAAAGGTGCGTTACGGGAGTCAGCATGAGTCGAACCTGGCTGGGTATAGATATTGGTGGTACCAGCACCCGGTTGCTCACCCTGCGCGGAGAGGATCAGTGGGCGGGATTTCGCAAATTGCCGACCGCCAGCTGGGCACAGTCAGCCGATGCGCTGGGTGCACTGGCGGGGTTGATTAATGAGGTGCTGGCGCAGCAACCGATTGATGGCGTGATGCTCGGCCTGCCGGGCATCCTGAGCCGCGATCGTCAGCATGTGGTGTCGTTACCCTTTATCCAGACGCTGGACGACACCCCGGTGGCGACGCATCTCAGTGAGATGACCGGTATCCCGGTGGCGATGGATAAAGACGTTAACCATCTGATGTTATGGGATTTAATGCAACTTGATACGCTGCCGGATAACGCCGTGGGTTTATATCTGGGCACCGGCATGGGCAACAGTTTGTGGCTGAACGGTCAGTTCTACCACGGCGAGCACGGCGGCGCGGGCGAGATTGGTCATATCCCGCTGGCAAATAACGATCTGCCCTGTCCGTGCGGGAATCACGGCTGTGCCGAAACCCTGACGTCAGGACACTGGCTGAGCCAGTGGGCGCGTCAGCACTGCGCACAAACCGATATGTCGCAACTGTTCACGCTGTACGGCGATCATCCTGATTTGCAGCAGTTTGTCAGCCGCCTGGCAAAAATCATCGCCAGCGAGATGAACATTATTGACCCGCAATATCTGATCCTCGGTGGCGGCGTGCTGGCCATGAATGATTTTCCGCTGGCGTCGCTGCGCAGCCAGATCGTGCGGCATTTGCGCCCACCGGTAACCCGCAGTGGATTGCGCATGGTAATCAGCCACGCCACCGATCAGACCGGTTGTCGTGGTGCCTGTCTGGCGGCTGCTCGGCAGTTTGGGAGGTAAACATGAAAGGCAAAGTGTGCGTGTTTGGCTCGTTCAACCTCGATATCGTCACCAAGATGTCGCGGTTTCCGCAGCCTGGCGAGTCACTGGTTGCACACAGCAGCATGATGGGGCCGGGCGGTAAAGGCTCGAATCAGGCCACGGCGGCACTGCGAGCCGGTGCCAGGGTGCACTACATCGGCAAGGTCGGTAATGACGACTTCGGTCTGTTCGCCCGTCGCCATCTCGAGAAGACCGGCTTTGACGCCATCACGTTGTTCACCTGCAAAGAAAAACCGACCGGTAACGCGATGATCTACGTGGCCGGTGATGATGCCGAAAACATGATCTCGGTTTATCCCGGCGCCAACCTGATGGTCACGGCGGCGGAGGTGAACCGTTGCCAGCCTACGGTGGCGGCCGCTGACATTTTGCTGGTGCAACTCGAAAACAACCTGAGCGCCATTCAACGGATGGTGGATAACGCCCGTCAGGCGGGAACCTATGTGATTGTGAACCCGGCCCCGTGGCAAAAGGTGAGCGATGCCTTTTTGCGTCATGTTGACCTGCTCACGCCGAACAGCACGGAAGCCGGCCAACTGACCAACACCAAAGTGACCGACCTGGCTTCAGCACAGGTGGCGGCGCAGATCCTGCACGGCAAAGGGGTGCGTCAGTTGATCATCACCCTCGGTATCCAGGGCGCGCTGCTCTCAACCGGTGAACGGATGTTGCTGGTGCCGGTCTTTCCGGCGCAACCGGTGGACAGCACTGGCGCGGGGGATTCCTTTAACGGCGCACTGGCGGCGCGCCTGGCGGCCGGAGAACCGCTGGAGCAGGCGGCGCTGTTCGCTTCGGCGTACGCCTCGGTGTGTGTCGAACGAGCCGGGGCAGCGAACTCAATGCCGCGTTATGACGACGCCGTAAAACGGATGCAGCAATACCCGGAACTGGCGATCAGCGAGATCGGTGTTTCCGCCAGCGCCATACCGAAGAACCGGCAGTACCCTACACAGACAATGAGTTAGTTG
The DNA here is from genome assembly GCF_000468095.1 of Pantoea sp. AS-PWVM4. GTDB lineage: Bacteria > Pseudomonadota > Gammaproteobacteria > Enterobacterales > Enterobacteriaceae > Pantoea > Pantoea phytobeneficialis. Next base: position 49 of record NZ_ASZC01000030.1, on the reverse strand, counting down.
GGGGGGGGGGGGGGTTCCGGGGGGGGGGAAGGGCTTTAAAACCCGGGGG
>NZ_ASZC01000029.1 GCF_000468095.1 Pantoea sp. AS-PWVM4 | reverse complement strand
CTACGGCACAAGATCGAGTCTTAAGCGGCGCGACAAGCTGCCTCCGTTTCGTGTAACGGGTAGCTAACCAGTTACAACTTCAAGATACAAGCGGCGCGATAAATCGCGCCGTTACAGGGGAGTGAAACTCACAAAGCGGGTGCCCTGCATTTTCAGCTCGCCCTTCACCCCTTTATCCATCTGATGATAATCCCCGGCATTGACGACCAGCTTGAAATCGCCCGCGCCATTCAGCGGGTGAAACCAGGCTTCATAACGCATATCTTCCCCGGCAATCACTTCACGCTGGCGCGAACGGCGATTGGGTGACGGATACTCACGTTTGGTTTTGATTTCTACACTCAGGGTTTGGATCGGGGAAGCATCGTTCACCGCCGTTTCACGGCGTTGCTTGATAAACTGACGGGTCGCCAAAACAGCAATAATCGCCAGAACGATAAAAAAGAGTAGCGGTGGTTTGCTCATGTTTTCTCTCGTGCTTTGCGTTAATGTCGGAAAGGTAAAGAGGCCCAAGCATACAACCAGAGTTGCCCGATTGTCACATTCACCGCCGGTAACTTACACTGGGATCGCGTTTTTGGGAAAATTCATCAGACTGGCGGACATCACGTCCAGAAAAGGGAGAAAACATGCTTTGGTCTTTCCTTGCCGTACTTTTTTCCGGTTGGCTCTATGTCGATGCAACTTACCGCGGCCCGCAGTGGCAACGTTGGTTATTTAAACCCGTCACCCTGTTGCTGCTGGTGGCCTGGGCCTGGCAAGCGCCTACCTTTAACCCCACCGATTACCTGATTCTTGCCGGCCTGGTCGCTACGCTGGTTGGCGATGCGCTGACGCTGTTGCCTCGCCAGCAGATGCTGTATGCGCTGGGGGCTTTCTTCCTCTCGCATCTGCTCTACACCATCAGCTTTGCCGCGCATATGACGATCAGCTTCTTCTGGCCGGTACCACTAACGCTGCTGATTATCGGCGTGCTCTTGATTGCCATCATCTGGAGCAAGCTGGAAGAGTTGCGCTGGCCGGTGTGCACCTTTATCGGCATGACGTTGGTCATGACCTGGATGTCCGCTGAAAATTACTTCTTCCGCCCGACGGATTACAGCTTCTCACTCATGGTCGGTGCCGCATTGCTGCTGCTGGCGAATATCGTCTGGTTTATCACCCACTATCGTCGTCGTTACAGCCCGGATAGTGCCATCGTTGCCGCCTGCTACTTTGCCGGTCATTTTATGATCGTGCGTTCTTTGTGGCTCAATTGAAGAAAAAGTAAGCTCCAACGCTTGACTCTGGAGTGCACTCCAGAGTGTAGCATCAGGGTACGGACCTTTGTCCGTCCCTGAATCCGGAGGTTACATGCATCAACATTCCCACGCCTGTCGTTGTGGTAAAAGCCATAGCAAACCGCAGCCACTTTGTGGCATTAGCCGCACGCGCCCGGTGACGTTACAGATTTCCGCCGCACAGCCAGTCACGCCGGACAGCAACTGTAGCTGCTGCGATAACGGCAGTCCCGGCGGTGGCGACGCCGACGAAGAGAGCGACAGGTCCGGCCCTGACACCCAACAATTCCGCTGGCAAATTGCCGGGATGGATTGCCCGAGCTGCGCACGCAAAATCGAAACTGCCGTACAAAAACTGCCGCAGGTGCGCAACGCCCGTGTCATCTTCGCCAGCGAGAAACTGGTGGTTGACGCTGAAAATGATATCCGTCCGGCGATCGAACAGGCGGTAAAAAATGCCGGTTTCCGCCTGACCTCCACCGAGCCACAACCCCAACCAGGCCGTTTACGGGAAAATGCCGGATTGCTGCTGCTGGCGCTATTGATGCTCGCCAGTTGGCTCCTCAGCATGGCTGCTCCGGTCTGGGGCGATCGCCTGTTTGTTGTGACCACCTTAGTCGGCCTGCTGCCGGTGGCCCGCAGCGCATGGCGTCTGCTACGTAGCGGTTCCCCTTTCAGTATCGAAACCCTGATGACCCTCGCCGCTGGCGGTGCGCTGGTGATTGGCGCCCATGCCGAAGCCGCGATGGTCTTGCTGCTGTTCCTGCTGGGCGAACGGCTGGAAGCCTATGCCGCCACTCGCGCCCGTCGTGGTGTGACCGCGCTGATGGCGCTGCGCCCGGATACCGCTACCCGCGTGCGTGGTGCACAGCGTGAACAAGTCGCGCTGGCGGATTTACGCCCCGGCGATGTCATTGAAGTGGCTGCGGGTGGCCGTTTGCCTGCCGATGGCGAGTTACTTGCCAGCGCTGCCAGCTTTGACGAAAGCGCATTGACCGGCGAATCGTTGCCGGTAGCACGCCAACCTGGTGAGACAGTGATGGCCGGAGCCACCAGCGTCGACCGTCTGGTAACGCTACAAGTGATCTCGGAACCCGGCCACAGCGCTATTGATCGTATCCTGCAACTGATTGAGGAAGCAGAAAGCCACCGCGCACCGGTCGAACGCTTTATCGATCGCTTTAGCCGCCTTTACACACCGGCGATTATGCTGCTGGCGCTGCTGGTGATGACGCTACCGCCGCTGCTCGCTGGCGGCGACTGGCTGCCGTGGATTTACAAAGGTTTGACGCTGCTGCTGATTGGTTGCCCTTGTGCACTGGTGATCTCTACCCCGGCAGCTATTACCTCTGGGCTGGCTGCTGCGGCACGTCAGGGAGCGCTGATTAAAGGGGGAGCCGCGCTGGAAAGACTCAGCCGCGTCACCATCATGGCGTTTGATAAAACCGGCACCCTGACCGAGGGTAAGCCGCAGGTGACCGACGTGGTACCCTTTGGTGATGCCCAACCTGAAACCTTGCTGACGTCAGGCGCAGCGGTGGAACTTGGCTCCAGTCACCCGTTGGCAATGGCTATCGTCGCGGAAGCCAGCCGTCGCCAGCTTTCCCTGCCTGAGGCCCGCGATCAACGTACGTTGCCCGGTAGCGGCATTGCAGCGCAGATTGCGGGCATCAGCTATCAATTGCTGGCCCCGCGCGAAGTGAAAAACCTGCTTGAGGATCAGCAGCAAACCATCGCGCAGCTTGAAGCCGAAGGCAAAACCGTGGTGGTGCTGTTGCAGGATGCCCGCCCGCTGGGTGTGCTGGCGTTGCAGGATAAGTTACGAAGCGAGGCCGCGAGCGCCGTAGCGGCGCTACAACAACTCGGTGTCAGCAGCCTGATGCTGACCGGTGATAATCCGCGTGCTGCCGCCGCCATCGCCGCAGACCTGGAGATTGATTATCGCGCGGGCCTGCTGCCTGCTGATAAGGTTGCCGCGGTACGCGATCTGGATGCACAACAATCGCTGGCAATGATTGGCGATGGCATCAATGATGCCCCGGCGATGAAAGCCGCTACCATAGGGATTGCGATGGGCAGCGGCACCGATGTTGCACTGGAAGCAGCCGATGCGGCCCTGACGCAAAACCGGCTGGCGATTCTGCCGCGTACCGTGGCGCTGGCACGCCGTACCCGCCGCATTATCCGTCAGAATATCGCGCTGGCGCTGGGGCTGAAGGCCTTGTTCCTCGTCACCACGCTACTCGGCTTTACCGGCTTGTGGCTGGCAGTGCTGGCGGATTCCGGTGCCACCGCGCTGGTGACTGCCAATGCGCTGCGGTTGCTGCGTTCACGTTAAGCTGCGCGCGGATGCCCTCAGGCGTCCGCGCCTTTCTGGATCAGGTACTGATACGGCAGGCTTTCCGTCTGCTGTGCCAGCAACGTATGCTCCATAAAACGGCAAAAGCCGGGAATATCACGCGTGGTCGCCGGATCGTCGGCGATAATCAGCAGGGTTTCACCCGCCTGCATCTGGCGCACGGTTTTGCGCACCATCATCACCGGCTCCGGGCAGCGCAGGCCAAGTGCATCCAGGGTGTGGTCCGGCGCGGAAAAGGGATCGCTCATGATTCTCTGTCTGTTTTCAAGGGAGGGCGCTCATTCTAGCGCGCTAAATCATCAGCGCAAGGCGATAACGATTGCGTTAATATTAACCATTGCATAAATCGCACAACGCGATAAGATGCCGCCGATTTTTTATTAACCACCGCAGCAAACTGCGGTACTGGGTTCCCTCACCCCAACACTAAAAAGGCTCAACATGATCGCTTTTTCTCCGCGTCAGCGCATGCATGCGCTGTTCTGGCTGTCGCTGTTTCATCTGCTGGTGATCACTTCCAGTAACTATCTGGTGCAGTTGCCGGTGGCCATTTTTGGCTTCCACACCACCTGGGGTGCGTTCAGCTTTCCGTTTATTTTCCTCGCGACCGATCTCACCGTGCGTATTTTTGGCGCGCCACTGGCGCGACGCATTATTCTGGCGGTGATGGTGCCGGCGTTGTTTATCTCTTACATCGTCTCCTGCGTGTTTTATCAGGGCGAATGGCAGGGTTGGGCGTCACTGGAGCAAGTGAACCTGTTCGTGGCCCGTATCGCCAGTGCCAGCTTTATGGCCTATGCATTGGGACAGATTCTGGATGTACATGTATTTAACCGTCTGCGTCGTCTGCCGCAGTGGTGGATTGCACCCGGCGCAGCCATGTTCCTCGGTAATATCAGCGATACGCTGGCGTTCTTCTTTATCGCCTTCTACAAAAGTCCGGACCCGTTTATGGCTCAGCACTGGGTGGAAATCGCGCTGGTGGATTACAGCTTCAAAGTAATGATCTGCATGCTTTTCTTCCTGCCAGCCTATGGCGTACTGCTGAACGCAACCCTGAAGCGTCTGGCTGAGCGTTCGGCCCAGCGTCAGCTCAATTTCGGTTAATTCTACGTAGTACCCTCGCCGTACCCACGCTAAGATTTCCTGACAAACCGGCGGTTGCTTTTGACCGCCGATTCCGATTTGATAATCGCGGACTGGAATCTTGTTATAGGGAAAAGAATGCGTAACTTAGTGAAATATGCGGGCATTGGCCTGCTGGTGCTTGGCCTCGCGGCCTGTGACCAGAAAAAAGATGACGCGGCAGCGGCGGACAACGGCGCCACTGCCAGCCAGTCAACCCAGACGGTGAGTCTGCTGGATGGCAAACTGAGCTTTACCCTGCCTGCGGGGATGTCGGATAAGAGCGGCAAATTGGGTACAGAATCCGCCAACATGCATGTCTACGCCGATCAAACCGGCGCGCGCGCGATTATCGTGATTGCCGGTGACCCAACCAATGAAGCGCTGGATTCTCTCTCCCAGCGTCTGGAACAGCAGCAACGCAACCGCGATCCGCAGTTGCAGGTGGTATCGAACAAAGCGGTAACGCTGAGCGATCAACCGGCCCAGCAGCTGGATACGGTGATTTCTGCCAACCACCAGACCTCCTGGTCTTCGGTGATTCTGGCGAAGGTCGACGGCAAACTGCTGACCCTGCAAATTACCCTGCCAGCGGATAATCAGCAGCAGGCGCAGAGCGATGCCGACAGCATCGTGAAAAGCATCACGCTGAAATAACACGCGTAGCGGCGCAATTTATCGCGCGTCTTTTTGGCCGTAGTAACTTGAGCCTGAAAGCACGCGCAATAAATTGCGCCGCTACAATCATTTGCGCGATGAATCGCGCCGCTACAAATTAACGTGTCGTTATAACCTCACTGGCGAAATATGCCAGATCTCATCGGCATACTCCTGAATGGTACGATCCGCCGAAAAATAGCCCATATTAGCGATATTCAGCGCCGCACGTCGTTGCCACTCATCCGGCTGACGATAGAGTTTGTCCACCTTATCCTGGGTATCCACGTAGCTGCGATAATCCGCCAGCAATTGATAGTGGTCGCCAAAGTTCACCAGCGCATCGAACAGGTTACGATAGCGACCTGGATCCTGCGGGCTAAACAGACCACTGGCAATCTGCGTCAGCGCCTGATGCAGCTCCTCATCCTCTTCGTAGTATTTACGGGGGTTGTAGCCATCTTTGCGCAACTGCTCGACCTGCGGCGTGGTGTTACCGAAGATAAAGATATTCTCCGCACCGACATGTTCGCGCATCTCGACGTTGGCCCCATCCAGCGTACCAATCGTTAACGCGCCGTTGAGCGCAAACTTCATATTACTGGTGCCGGAAGCCTCCGTACCCGCCGTGGAGATCTGCTCGGAGAGATCCGCCGCCGGAATAATGATCTGCGCCAGGCTAACCCCGTAGTTAGGGATAAACACCACCTTCAGCTTGTTTTTCACCTGCGGATCGTTGTTGATCACCTTCGCGACATCGTTGATCAGATGAATGATGTGCTTCGCCATGTAATAGGCGGAGGCCGCTTTACCGGCAAAAATATTCACCCGAGGTACCCAATCTGCATCGGGATCGGCCTTGATGCGGTTGTAGCGGGTGATAACGTGCAACACGTTCAGCAGCTGGCGTTTGTACTCATGGATGCGTTTGATTTGCACATCAAACAGCGCATGAGGGTCCAGCACAATATCGAGGTTTTTTGCTACCCAATCCGCCAGGCGTTTTTTGTTGGCAAATTTGGCATCGGCGATCTGCTCAATAAACGCCGGGAAATCGATTTGCGGCGTCAGGTCGCTGAGTTGGCTAAGGTCGGTGCGCCAGTTGCGGCCAATCGCCTCATCCAGGACTTCTGAAAGTGCCGGGTTAGCCAGAGCCAGCCAGCGGCGTGGTGTGACGCCATTGGTTTTATTACAGAAACGTCCCGGGAACAGACGAGAAAAATCGGCAAACAGCGACTGCACCATCAGGTTGGAGTGGAGTTCGGAAACACCGTTAACCTTATGACTGACCACCACCGCCAGCCATGCCATACGGACCTTGCGGCCATTGTTCTCATCAATGATTGAGATACGTGACATCAGATCCCAGTCATCCGGATAGTATTCCTGAATGGTTTTCAGGAAATAATCATTAATTTCAAAGATGATGCTGAGATGACGCGGCAGGATCTTGCCGATCATATCCACCGGCCAGGTTTCCAGCGCCTCAGTCATCAGCGTGTGGTTGGTGTAGGAGAACACCTGGCAGGTGACTTCAAACGCATCGTCCCAGGAAAATTTCTGCTCATCAATCAACAACCGCATCAGTTCGGGGATCGCCAGCACCGGGTGGGTATCGTTGAGATGGATGGCGATTTTATCCGCCAGGTTGTCCCAGGTTTGGTGCATCTGCCAGTGACGGTTCAGGATGTCCTGCACCGTTGAGGAGACGAGAAAATATTCCTGGCGCAGACGCAGCTCGCGACCGGAATAGGTGGAGTCGTCGGGATAAAGCACACGCGACACGTTTTCCGAGTGGTTTTTATCTTCCACGGCGGCAAAGTAATCGCCCTGATTGAACTTACCCAGGTTGATTTCGTTACTGGCCTGCGCGCCCCACAACCGCAGCGTGTTGGTGGCATCGGTATCAAAACCGGGCACGATCTGATCATACGCAATGGCCAGGATCTCTTCGGTTTCGATCCAGCGCACCCGGCTGCCTTCGTGTTGCAAACGGCCACCAAAACGCACTTTGTAGCGGGTGTTAAAACGCTGGAATTCCCACGGGTTACCATATTCCAGCCAGTAATCCGGCGATTCGCGCTGCTGGCCGTCGACAATATTCTGCTTGAACATACCGTAATCGTAACGGATGCCGTAGCCACGCCCCGGCAGGCCGAGGGTCGCCAGTGAATCGAGGAAACAGGCGGCGAGACGTCCCAGACCACCGTTGCCAAGGCCGGGATCGTTCTCTTCTTCCATCAGTTCGCTGAGATCCAGCCCCATCTCATCCAGCGCCTGATTGAGATCGTCGTAAATACCCATCGCCAGCAGCGCGTTGCCCAGGGTGCGGCCCATCAGGAATTCCATCGACAGGTAATACACCTGACGTACATCCTGCGACAATTGCGCCCGGCTGGAACGTAGCCAACGTTCCACCATGCGGTCGCGCACTGCCAGCAGCGCGGCGTTGAGCCACTCGTGCTTATTGGCGATGGAAGGGTCTTTACCGATGGTAAACATCAGTTTATAGGCTATCGAGTGCTTCAGCGCATCAACCGTCAGGGTGGGTGAGGCATAGGTGAAAGGTGCGTTCATATCAAGTATCCCAATCTCTCATTACAGCAAACGTTGATAAAGATCGCGGTAGGCTTGTGCTGCCACCTGCCAACTAAAATCCATCCCCATCGCCTGACGCTGAACATAACGCCAGAGGGAAGGACGGGACCACAGTACAAAAGCGCGCCGAATCGCTCTGAGCAGCGACCAGGCATTACTGTCTTCAAAGCTGAAACCACTGGCGATCCCATCTGCCAGGTTTTCCAGCGAACTGTCATTCACCGTATCCGCCAGACCACCGGTACGGCGTACCAGCGGCAGCGTGCCGTATTTCAGACCATAAAGTTGTGTCAGGCCACACGGTTCAAAGCGGCTGGGCACCAGAATCACATCCGCGCCGCCGACAATGCGGTGCGAGAAAGCCTCGTGATAGCCAATCTGCACGCCAACGCTGCCGGGGTGCTCAGCCGCCGCCGCCAGAAATCCCTGCTGTAATTCGGCATCTCCCTGCCCCAACAATACCAACTGGCCGCCCTGCGCCAGTAAACCAGGCAGCGCTTCCAGCACCAAATCCAGACCCTTCTGCCGGGTTAAGCGGCTGATTACACAAAATACCGGTACTTTGTCATCGACCTTCAAGCCCATAGCAATTTGCAGCTGACGTTTGTTCTCCGCCTTGCTCTCCAGCGTGTCCCGGTCGTAACGCGCGGTCAGCAGCAGGTCATGCGTCGGGTCCCAGATCGCCGGATCAACACCGTTCAACACGCCACTTAACCGTCCTTCACGCAGACGCTGCGCCAGCAGCGCTTCCATACCATAGCCAAACTCCGGGCGGGTGATCTCCAGCGCGTAAGTCGGGCTGACCGCCGTAATATGATCTGCATAAAACAGGCCAGCTTTGAGATAAGAAATTTGCCCATAAAACTCCAGGCCATGCATGTTGAAGAATGATCGCGGTAACTGGATCTCCTCCATATGGCGCGCTGAAAACAGCCCCTGATACGCCAGGTTATGCACGGTAAACACCGATTTCGCCGGGCGGCCTCGCGCCTCCAGATAGGCGCAGGTTAACCCGGCATGCCAGTCATGCGCATGCACGATATCTGGCCGCCAGAAGGTGTCCAGTCCACAGGCGATTTCACAGCCCATCCAGCCGAGCAGCGCAAAGCGCAGATAGTTATCGACGTAGGCAAACTGTGATTCATCGTGGTACGGGCTTCCCGGACGTTCATACAATCCCGGTGCATCAATTAAATAAATGCCAACACCGTTGAAATGTCCAAAAAGTAAGCGAACAAACCCAGCAAAGGTTGGCAGCTCCGCCACCACTTCCGTATCCGGAATCCCTCTACGCAGGTCAGGATACGCGGGAAGTAAGACCCGCGTATCCGTACCACCGGCAATTTGTGCCTGCGGTAAAGCGCCGACAACATCAGCCAACCCGCCGGTTTTCAACAACGGGAAAAGTTCTGAACAGACATGTAAAACCTGCATCCTGGACCCCTTTTGTGATATCGCTCGCGTTCCACGCGTCGATTGTCTGTGTGCTTTTTCGTCACCGGCCAACGGCACCCGCCAGTTTGGCTAACATGGCGCGCGTCACCAGCACGATGCCCTCTTCTGAACGGTAAAAACGGCGGCTGTCTTCATCGGGATTTTCGCCAATCACAATGCCTTCCGGCAGCACGCAGGCGCGGTCAATCACGCAGCGGCGCAGACGGCAGGAGCGGCCAATCACCACATCGGGCAGCAGTACCGAAGAATCGATGTTGCAAAAAGAGTTCACACGTACGCGCGGGAACAGTACCGAGTTCACCACCACGGAGCCCGAGATAATGCACCCGCCAGAAACCAGCGAGTTCATCGTCATACCGTGGCTACCGGAACGATCCTGCACAAACTTCGCCGGTGGTAGCGGCTCCATATGGGTACGGATCGGCCAGCCGTGGTCATACATGTCCAGTTCCGGTGTGACGGAGGCCAAATCCAGATTGGCGCGCCAGTAGGCTTCGAGCGTTCCGACATCGCGCCAGTAGGGTTCGGCAGCTTCGTCGCTTTGCACGCAGGACAGGGTGAAGGAGTGCGCGTAGGCGTCGCCGCTGGCCACAATTTTCGGCAGCAAATCTTTACCGAAATCGTGATTGGACTCAGGTATCTGGGCGTCTTCTTCCAGCAGCTGGTAGAGATAATCCGCGTTAAAGACATAAATCCCCATACTGGCCAGCGCCTTGCTGTCATCGCCGGGCATTGAGGGGGGAACAGGCGGTTTTTCCACAAAATCGACCACGTTGTTCTCGGTATCCACCGCCATCACGCCAAAGGCAGTGGCTTCCTCCAACGGCACTGGCAAGCAGGCGATGGTGCATTTGGCACCACGATCGACGTGATCCAGCAGCATGCGCGAATAATCCATTTTGTAGATATGATCCCCGGCGAGGATCACGATGTACTGGGCGTTATACCGACGAATGATGTCGAGGTTTTGCGTTACCGCATCCGCCGTCCCACGATACCAGTGCTCAGTGGAGAAGCGCTGTTGTGCGGGCAACAGATCAACAAACTCGTTCATCTCTTCGTTGAAAATCGACCAGCCGCGCTGGATATGCTGCACCAGCGTGTGTGACTGATATTGCGTGATCACGCCAATGCGCCGGATGCCCGAGTTGAGGCAATTGGAGAGTGCAAAGTCGATGATGCGGAACTTCCCGCCAAAGTGCACCGCCGGTTTGGCGCGTTTGGCGGTCAGGTCTTTCAGGCGTGTGCCGCGTCCTCCGGCGAGGATCAGCGCCACCGTCTGCGTAGGAAGCTGGCGTGCCAGCATCAGATGATCTGTTCTATCTAAATTCACCATGTCTGACTCCTTATGATTGTTTCAGGAACACACACACACCGTGTGCGGGCCCGTGCCAGACAGTTGTCAAAATGGGGTTATCTTCCCCGGCGAAAGGAGGAATGGCACGCCACTCTCCGTCTGGTAAGGCGAGGTCACTCACCGCATCCGTGGCGTTAATTGTTATTAACCAGCGGCCGGAGAGCAGGATCTGCATTCTGTGCGTCCCCTGTTCCCACTCCTCATTCCCCAGTGGTTTGCCGCTGGCATTGAACCACCGTACGTTGCCATCGCCCTCCTGCCACCAGCGATCTGCCGTGAGCGCGGGAATGCGCTTACGCAGATGAATTAACGCGGCAGTGAAGTCGACCAGTCCAGAATCATCCTGTTGCCAGTCCAGCCAGGTCAGCGGGTTGTCCTGACAATACGCATTGTTGTTGCCATGCTGGCTGTGACCACGTTCATCACCCGCCAGCAGCATCGGCGTACCCTGCGCCAGCAGCAACGTCGCGAGCAGCGCATGCACGCTGAGCCGCCGTCGCTCGACAACATCGAAACTGACATGCAGCCCTTCATGACCGTGGTTATCGCTGAAGTTGTTGTTGCTGCCGTCGCGATTGTCTTCGCCGTTAGCCTGATTGTGTTTATGGTTGAAGCTCACCACATCGCGCAGCGTAAAACCGTCGTGTGCGGTGATCAGATTGATACTGGCGTGCGGCAGACGTGGCGCACGCTGAAAAACATCGCTGGAGGCGGCAAAACGTCGGGCAAAATCACCGTTGCTCAGCCCGCCGTGTAACCAGAAGCACCGCGTTGCATCGCGAAAGTGGTCGTTCCACTCGGCAAAGGTTGGCGGATAGTTACCGACCTGATAGCCGCCGGGACCGACATCCCAGGGTTCGGCGATCAGTTTCACTTTTGACAAAATCGGACAGGCTTTGATGGCAGCGAAGAGCGGCGCATCCTGGCGGAAATCCGGCGTACGCCCCAACACCGAGGCAAGGTCGAAACGAAAGCCATCAATATGGCAATCGCGCACCCAGTGGCGCAGCCCTTCCAACACCCATTCCATCACCTGAGCATCGCTGAGATTCAGCGTATTGCCGCAGCCGGTCCAGTTATGGTATTCGCCCTGCGCGTTAAGCCAGTAATAACTGGCGTTATCAATGCCGCGCATCGCGATCACCGGGCCAAGCTCATCCAGTTCGGCGGTGTGGTTGAACACCACATCAAGAATCACCTCAATACCCGCCGCATGCAGCCTTTTTACCGCCTGCTGAAACTCCTGCAACGGCGTCAAACCGTCTTCGCCGGAGGCGTAACGGGGATCGACCGCCCAGAGTGCCACCGGGTTGTAGCCCCAGTAATTGCTGAGTCCCAACCGCAGTAAACGCGGCTCGCTGGCAAAATGGGCAATCGGCAGCAGCTCCAGCGCCGTGATACCAAGATGGCGCAGATACTTCACCATAACAGGATGACCCAGTGCCGCATAAGTCCCGCGTAGTCTTTCCGGAATTTCCGGATGTAACTGAGTCAGCCCACGGACATGCGCTTCATAAATCACCGTTTTCCCCCAGGGGGTGCGCAACGGCGTGTCTTCATCCCAGTCAAAATCTTCGGCGATGACCAGTGATTTGGGCGCAATGCCAGCATTATCCTGCTTGTCCGGCAGGGTCGTGCCGTTGAAAAAGCGCGGATCGTCCGGCACATCGCCAACCACCGCTCTGGCGCAGGGATCAACCAGCAATTTCTTCGGATTAAAACGATGCCCCTCAGCAGGCGACCACGGGCCATGCACGCGGTAGCCATAGCGTTGCCCCGGTTTCAGCCCAGGAAAGTAGCCGTGCCAGATATCGCCACTGCGTTGTGGCAGCGGGAAGCGACGCTCAACGCCGTGCTGATCAAACAGGCACAGCTCCACTTTTTCCGCATGGCGGGAAAACAGCGTGAAGTTGACACCATGACCATCGTAATTTGCGCCCAGCGGTGCGGGCTGCCCGCTCTCCAGCATTATTCTCCCTCCCGCACCAACCAGACTGTCGCCAGTGGCGGCAGGGATAGACTGAGGGATTGTCCCCGACCGTGGCTCGGGATGTCGTCAGTGTGTACCTGATGATTACGCACATCGCTACCGTGGTAGTCATGCTGGTCGGTATTGAGTACTTCTTGCCAGCGACCAGCCTGATTGACGCCAAAGCGGTAATGGGGACGTGGTACCGGCGTAAAATTGCTGACCACAATCACCTCATTGCCGTCACGATCGCGCCGCACGAAGGCAAACACCGAGTTTTCATGGTCGTCGACCACCAGCCACTCGAACCCCTGCGGGTCGAAATCCAGCTGATACAGCGGCGAATAGTGGCGATAGGTATGGTTAAGATCGCGTACCAGCCGCTGCACGCCGTGGTGCCAGTTATCCGCCCCTTCCAGCAGATGCCAGTCGAGGCTGGTGTCGTGGTTCCACTCTTTGCCCTGGGCAAATTCACCGCCCATAAACAGCAGCTTCTTGCCCGGGAAGGCCCACATCCAGCCGTAATAGGCGCGCAGGTTAGCGAATTTCTGCCACGGATCACCCGGCATGCGATCGAGAATCGAACGTTTACCGTGTACTACTTCATCATGCGACAGCGGCAGCACGAAGTTTTCCGTGTAGTTGTAGAGCATGCCGAAGGTCATCAACTGGTGATGGTAGCGGCGATGCACCGGGTCGTGTTTCATGTAATCCAGCGTGTCGTGCATCCAACCGAGGTTCCACTTAAACCAGAAACCAAGACCACCCGCTTCCGGTGGACGCGAAACGCCGGGATAGTCAGTGGACTCTTCGGCTATCGTGACAGCGCCCGGCGCTGCTCGCCCCAGGGTGCGGTTGGTATAACGCAGGAAGGAGATGGCCTCCAGATTATCGCGGCCTCCATATTGGTTGGGTATCCACTCACCTTCAGCCCGGCTGTAATCGCGGTAAATCATCGACGCCACCGCATCCACACGCAGCCCATCAATACCAAAGCGCTCCAGCCAGTACAGCGCATTGCCGGAGAGGTAATTACTCACTTCGCGGCGACCAAAGTTGTAGATCAGCGTGTTCCAGTCCTGATGGTAGCCTTCGCGCGGGTCGCTGTGTTCATACAGCTCGGTGCCATCAAACTTCGCCAGCCCAAAATCATCGCTGGGGAAATGGCCCGGTACCCAATCCAGCAGCACGTTGATGCCCGCCGCATGCGCACTGGCGATGAACTCGCGGAACTCATCGCGGGTGCCAAAGCGGCGAGTCGGCGCATACATGCCGAGCGGCTGATAACCCCAGCTACCGTCAAACGGATGTTCATTAATCGGCAACAGCTCGATATGGGTAAACCCCATCTCTTTGACATACGGGACCAACTGCTCCGACAGCTCCTTGTAGCTGAGCCAGAAGTTGTTCTCGGTATGCCGCCGCCAGGAACCCAGATGTACTTCGTAAATGGAGATCGGCGCATCGAAGGCATTCGCGGCTTTGCGCTGCGCCGTCATCTCGGTTTTTGGCGGCAGGCCGCAGATCATCGACGCCGTTTGCGGGCGCATCTGCGCTTCAAAGGCAAAGGGATCGGCTTTGATACGCAGTTGGCCGAAGGCATCGATGATTTCGAATTTGTAGAGCTGGCCGTTGAACGCACCGGGGACAAACAGCTCCCAGATACCCAGTTCACGGCGGAAACGCATCGGATGGCGCCGTCCATCCCAATAGTTAAATTCTCCCACCACCGACACGCGCCGCGCATTGGGTGCCCAGACGGAAAAACGCGTACCGCTGACACCATCAAGGGTGGTGCCATGTGCCCCCAGGGTTTCATACGGACGTAAATGGGTGCCTTCAGCCAGCAACCAGGCATCCATCTCTTGCAGCAATGGCCCGAAACGGTAGGCATCATCAATCAGATTTTGCTGGCCGTGCCAGTTCACCGCCAGTTGGTAGCGAAACAGATTTTTTCGGCGCGGGATGACGCCACTGAAGAAGCCGCGTGAGTCAAAACACTCCAGCTGAGCGCATTTACGCCCGGTGTTGGTTTCTATCACCCACACCTCTGACGCGTCGGGCAACAAGGCCCGGACTTCCAGACCTTGCTCAGTCTGGTGCATTCCCAGCAGGGAAAAAGGATCGGAATAATTGCCCGCAAACAGGGCATTGATCGCCTGGCGATCGGGAAGCTCTGACATGATTTCTTCCTGTGACATTTGGCAGGCGAACTGCGTCAGACGTGAAAGCCTTATCAGATGCGCTGCTCTTCATTGAGCCATGAGTACACAGCAAGGAAGGAGACCGTCCGTGGAAAAAATCTTTGCTATGTACAACAACCATTCAGTACGGAAAGCAAAACAACCAACTACCGGCACATCATTGTTAAATCATAGCTTGGGGCTGGCAGAAGCCAGGGAGGATCGCAAAAAATTATTTTCGGGAGAGCAAAAAAGGGAAGCCGATCACTTGTCAGGCGAAATTTTGGTTAAGTGTTGCAGCCTGAAATGCAAAAAAGGCCGGGAAAATCCCGGCCATGTTTTAACGTTAAGCTTAATCCACCAGCAGACGCAACATACGACGCAGCGGTTCTGCCGCGCCCCACAATAACTGGTCGCCGACGGTGAAGGCCGACAGGTACTCCGGCCCCATATTCAGTTTGCGCAGACGCCCTACCGGCGTCGTGAGCGTGCCGGTTACCGCCGCCGGTGTCAGTTCACGCATGGTGATTTCACGGTCGTTCGGCACCACTTTGACCCACTCGTTGTGGGCAGCCAGCAGCTGTTCAATCTCCGCCAGCGGCACATCTTTTTTCAGTTTCAGCGTAAATGCCTGGCTGTGGCAGCGCAGCGCACCGACGCGTACGCACAGGCCATCAACCGGGATGACTTTCTGCGTGCCGAGGATTTTGTTGGTTTCTGCCTGGCCTTTCCACTCTTCGCGGCTCTGGCCGTTTTCCAGTTGTTTGTCGATCCACGGAATCAGGCTGCCCGCCAGTGGCACACCGAAGTTATCGGTTGGCAACGTGCCTGAACGGGTGAAGTCAGTCACGCTACGTTCGATGTCGAGGATGGCAGAAGCCGGATCCTGCAACGATTTCGCCACATGATCATGCAGCATACCCATCTGCGTCAGCAGCTCGCGCATATGACGCGCACCGCCTCCGGACGCCGCCTGATAAGTGGCCACGGAGGTCCACTCCACCAGATCGTTAGCAAACAGGCCGCCGAGTGACATCAGCATCAGGCTGACGGTGCAGTTACCGCCGACAAAGGTTTTGATGCCGCTGTCGAGGCCCTGACGAATCACCTGATGGTTGACCGGATCAAGAATAATGATGGCGTCATCTTTCATGCGCAGCGTGGAAGCGGCGTCAATCCAGTAACCCTGCCAGCCGCTGGCGCGCAGCTTCGGATAGACTTCACTGGTGTAATCGCCGCCCTGGCAGGTGATAATGATGTCGAGCGCCTTCAGCGCATCAATATCAAAAGCATCCTGAAGCGCACCGGTCGACTTACTACCGAAGGTCGGAGCAGCCTGGCCAAGTTGCGAAGTGGAGAAGAAGACCGGATTGATCACATCAAAATCACGTTCTTCGCTCATGCGGGACATCAGCACGGAGCCGACCATACCACGCCAACCAATAAAACCTACATTCTTCATTTTCTGTCCGTCTCGGGCGCTTCTTCAGAGGCCCTGTCTGGTGCGAGGGAAAAAACCAACCGGATTAACCTGCTGGTCTGCGTAATAATCAGGTTTACCTATGACCTTCAACTCTACAAAATGCTGCACTTCTGGCAAGTGAATTAATTCGATTGCGCTAACTTTTTCAGCAGCGCAACTAATAACGGCGTATAACGCCGCAAAGGGATGGTTTAACACAAATGACTGAAATGATTTCCGCCACCATATTATTGCTGCTGATTATGGACCCGTTGGGTAACCTACCGATATTTATGTCGGTTTTGAAGCATCTGGAACCTAAACGCCGTCGCGTGGTACTCATCCGGGAAATGTTGATTGCGCTGGTGTTAATGCTGCTTTTTTTATTCGCCGGTGAACGCATTCTGGCGTTTCTCAATCTGCGCACCGAGACGGTGTCGATTTCCGGCGGCATCATTTTGTTCCTGATCGCGATCCGCATGATTTTCCCGTCGACAGAGAGCAGCAGCACCGGTTTACCCGCCGGGGAAGAACCCTTCCTGGTACCGCTGGCGATCCCGCTGGTGGCCGGACCGTCGCTGTTGGCAACCCTGATGCTGCTGTCGCATCAGTACCCAAATCAAATGACATATCTGGTCGGCGCGCTGTTGATCGCCTGGGGCGTGACAGTGGTGATTTTGTTGTTGTCCGGCTTGTTCTTGCGCCTGTTGGGCGATAAAGGTGTCAACGCACTGGAACGTCTGATGGGGTTGATTTTGATTATGCTGGCTACGCAGATGTTTCTGGATGGGATTCGCGCTTACCTGAAGATTTAACGTAGCGGCGCAATTTATCGCGCGGTTCGGTGCGCGATGCAGGAAAAACCTTGCGCGATAAATCGCGCCGCTACGGGTGCATGTTTTACTTTTTCTTTATGGGTTTGCCTGACCAGTAACCCGCCAGCAGGGAACCTGACAGGTTGTGCCATACCGAGAACAACGCACCTGGCAGCGCAGCCAGCGGCGAGAAGTAGAGTTTGCCCAGCGTTGCCGCCAGACCGGAGTTTTGCATCCCCACCTCCAGCGCCAGGGTGCGACAGGTGGATTCGTCAAAGCCGAACAGCTTACCGCCCCAGTACCCGCCGAGCAGGCCAATGGCGTTGTGCAGAATCACCGCCACAATCACCACCAGCCCTACCGAACCGATAAAGCCCTGGCTACCCGCCACCACCGCGCTGATGATCAACAGAATACACACCATAGAAAACGCCGGCAGATAAGGTTCTACGCGACGCACCACGCTATTCATTGAGTGGTGGATAATCAGGCCCAGACCAATCGGGATCACCACGATTTTTACGATGCTGAGCAGCATCCCCACCACATCCACCTGGATATGCGTGTCGACATAGAAGCGCGTCAGCAGCGGAGTGGCAAACACCCCCACCAGCGCCGAAACGGAGGAGATGGTCACCGACAAGGCCACATCCCCCTTCGCCAGATAGATCATCACGTTCGACGCGGTGCCACTGGCAACGCTGCCCACCAGAATCATACCTGCGGCCAGGTCCGGCGGCATCTGGAACAGTTTTGCCAGACCCCATGCCGCCAGCGGCATCACCAGATAGTGCAGAAACGTACCGGCGATAACCGGAGCCGGGCGCACCAGCACGCGTTTGAAATCATCAATATTTAGCGTTACGCCCATGCCAAACATAATCAGCATCAGCAGATACGTCACCCACGGACCAATGCCAAGGAACGTGGATGGAGAATAATAGGCAGCGACCGAGAGCAGTACAGCCCACAGTGGGAACAGGCGGGTAATTTTGCCGAGCATGGACGAACTTCCTTATGCAGGTTTTATTATGTCATTGCGGAGTATTGCCACAGATAAAGTGTCGCGCAGGAAACGGCTGCCACGACGGACGCGGGATCATAACATTTCGTTATCGTGAGGTAAGGCTGGAAGTGAAAATGCGGATCGGCTGCTGCCGATCCGGGTAAATTGGCCGAAATTACTCTGCTTTTTCCAGTAAAAAGCGGTAGATCGCACCACCAATTGCACCGCCGATGATGGGCATCAGCCAGAACATCCACAACTGAGACAACGCCCAACCGCCCTGGAACAACGCCACGCCGGTGCTGCGCGCCGGATTCACCGAGGTATTGGTCACCGGAATGCTCACCAGATGGATCAGTGTCAATGACAGACCGATGGCAATCGGCGCGAACCCCGCCGGGGCGCGTTTATCAGTGGCCCCCATAATCACTATCAGAAACACCGCGCTGAGGACCGTTTCGCTAATCATCCCCGACAGCAAGTTAAAACCACCGGGTGAGTGCTCACCATAGCCGTTAGCGGCAAAGCCACTGGCGGCGACATCAAAATCGGCCTTGCCGCTGGCGATCAGATACAACACCGCCGCCGCTGCAACGGCACCCAGCAGTTGCGAGACGATATAGGGCACCACCAGGCTGGCCGGAAAACGCCCGCCAATCATCACCCCAACGGTCACCGCCGGATTAAAATGCCCGCCCGAGATGTGCCCGACGGCGAACGCCATTACCAGCACCGTCAAACCAAATGCCAGCGCCACGCCTGCAAAGCCAATACCCAGTTGTGGAAACGCAGCGGCCAACACCGCACTGCCACACCCCCCTAACACCAGAACAAAAGTACCGAAGAACTCTGCAACGAACTTTTGCATCGCGATTCCCTCAATAAGATTGATGATTTAGCGTCAGAATTGTCATTCGCGGTTGCTGAAGTACAACCGTTCACAGTGAGCGTAGTGGGCTTTTTACACAATTCCAGCGCAAAACAGGCGCTTGCCGTGCGGATTTAAGCGGAACGGGAGAAAAAACTGGAGCGGATACGGATAAATTTTGCGACTTAATTAATTATTTAGATTAATTAATCAATAAAAAAAGCCGGACCTTGTCCGGCTCGATACATGCTTAAAAATTCGTTTAACAGCCAAAAAGATTTTTATGCAGCGCGCGCACCACTTCCTCTGCGTCGCCACCCGGCACCAGGAAGCACAGGTTGTAGCTGCTGGCTCCGTAACAGATCATTCGCAGATTAAACGGTTCCAGGGCACCAAACACTTCTTTGCCCACACCGCAGGCTTTCGACAGGTTGTTACCGATAATCGCCACCAGCGCGAGGTTCTCTTCCACTTCGACGCGACACAGAGAAGAGAGTTCGGTCAGCAACGCCTGAGTCAGCAGGCTGTCTCCGGTGGAGGTGGAACCGGTGGTATCCAGCGTCAGCGCCACGCTCACTTCGGAGGTGGTGATCAGATCGACCGAGATACTGTGGCGCGCCAGAATCGCGAACACTTCGGCCAGAAAGCCGCGTGCATGCAACATGTTCAGGCTGTGCAGCGTCAGCAGAGTTTGCTTACGACGCAGCGCCAGTGCGCGGAACAACGGCGGGTTTTGCGTCTCGTTGCACACGCGTGTACCACCCGCAGCCGGGTCTTTACTGGAACCGACGAACACCGGGATATCGCTGCGCACTGCGGGCAGCAACGTCGCCGGATGCAGCACTTTGGCACCAAAGGTCGCCATTTCAGCGGCTTCTTCGAAGGTGATTTCATCGATACGCTTGGCGGCAGGCACCACACGCGGATCGGTGGTATAGATACCCGGTACATCGGTCCAGATATCGACACGTACTGCCTGCAACGCTTCACCCAGCAGTGCAGCGGTATAGTCGCTACCGCCACGGCCCAGCGTGGTGGTGCGGCCTTTGCTTTCACTACCGATAAAGCCCTGGGTCACGACCAGCGCCTGGGCGGTGCGCGGGGCCAGCAACACAGCGGATTGTTCTTTCAATGCCGCCACATCCGGTTCCGCACGACCAAAGCGGTCGCTGGTGCGCATCACTTTGCGCACATCAAACCACTCGGCGTTGATTTGGCGCTCACGCAGAATTTCCACGAACAGCAGCGTTGACATCAGTTCGCCGTGGCTGACCAGTTCATCGGTCAGTGCATTGGACGTCGCCAGTGCCGCCGCTTCCGACAGCATGCCGATGTTTTCCAGCATGCGATCAATCTCTTCACGGATCACTTCCGGTGATTGCAGACGATCGATGATGGCGTATTGAATACGGCGGATTTCATCCAGCAGAGTCGCGCGCTGCGCTTGTTCTTTGCCTTCAGAGAGGGATACCAGCAGGTTGGTGACGCCAGCCGAGGCGGATAACACCACCAGACGGGTATTGGCATCGGACAGCACCACGTTGGCGCTGCGGTTCATGGCATCAAAATCGGCAACGCTGGTGCCACCAAATTTCGCCACGATCAGAGTTTGAGACATGTAACGAACCTCGTGTCAGGTTATCTTTCTCCCGCTTTGTTGGGACGGGAGACATTCTATCAGCCTTGGCACAAGAGAAGAGCAGAAATGGGCAGACAAGATCATGAGACGAGTCACCCAGAAGCGCTTCACCTTGCGAAACGTCCGACTGTGGACGTTTCTGGTGACAACCCAGAGGATTCAGCCCCTGCAGCCGACAGCACAACACACCGCGTGTTGCCCCACCTCGGCGTCGCACCCCCTGATGTGTTATCCCCGGATACGGTTCCTCCAACACACTGCCTGGGCGACGCGCCTCTTCTGGCTTACGCCCGGAGGCGTAAGTAGCGCGCACATAAATATAGGTTAATTGTTCCGCTGTCAACGCCTGATGTTTGAGGATTTTTCACATTCACGGCATGACGTGCGCATCGCAGAACAAACGGACAGGTGAACTCCCGCCTAAAGTAGTGGCGGGTGGCCAGTCATCTGCCCTTTTCCTGATACGGCACAGGGAATCCACAGCGGATTTTGCTGAAAATGTTTCAGAATCATCGCAGCCCCTCTGCCGGACGAGATTTGGGGACAGCGCGCGAAATCACAATTTTTTTCCTTTCAGTAGCAACTGTGGTCATACTGAAACCCGTCGCGGCAGCACAAGTCGCCGCCAGAATGCTAAACAAGCCGGGCCAGCTGGATGCGCCCGGTTGGAATGACAGTTCTTTTTATTTCAACAAGAGTGTTGCCATGAAAAATATCAATCCGACACAAACCGCAGCCTGGAAAGCGCTGCAGCAGCATTTTGACCAGATGAAATCGGTGCAGATCGCCGACCTGTTCGCTCAGGATGCCGATCGTTTTGCGAAATTCTCTGCCACCTTTGATGATCAGATGCTGGTGGATTTCTCAAAAAACCGCATTACCCAGGAAACCCTCGACAAACTTCAGGCGCTGGCAAAAGAAACCGATCTGGCGGGCGCCATTAAGTCCATGTTTTCTGGTGAGAAGATCAACCGCACCGAAGAACGCGCCGTGCTGCATGTCGCCCTGCGTAACCGCAGCAACACGCCGATCGTGGTCGATGGCAAAGATGTGATGCCGGAAGTGAATGCGGTGCTGGCGAAGATGAAAGGCTTCTCTGAGCGCATCATCAGCGGCGAGTGGAAGGGTTATACCGGCAAAGCCATCACCGACGTGGTCAACATTGGTATCGGCGGCTCTGACCTGGGTCCGTTCATGGTGACCGAAGCGCTGCGTCCGTACAAAAACCACCTGAACATGCACTTTGTTTCCAACGTCGATGGCACCCATATCGCTGAAACGCTGAAAGATCTCAGCCCGGAAACCACGCTGTTCCTCGTCGCCTCCAAAACCTTCACCACCCAGGAAACCATGACCAACGCCCACAGCGCGCGTGACTGGTTCCTGAAAGCCGCGGGCGATCAGCAGCATGTGGCGAAACACTTTGCGGCGCTCTCCACCAACGGCAAAGCGGTCGGTGAGTTCGGTATTGATACCGCCAATATGTTCGAGTTCTGGGACTGGGTCGGCGGTCGTTATTCCCTGTGGTCGGCGATTGGCCTGTCGATCATTCTGTCCATCGGCTTCGACAATTTCGAGCAGCTGCTGAGCGGCGCGCACGCGATGGACAAACACTTCTCCACCACGCCTGCCGAGCAGAACCTGCCGGTACTGCTGGCGTTGATCGGGATCTGGTACAACAACTTCTTTGGTGCCGAAACCGAAGCGATTCTGCCGTACGACCAGTATATGCATCGCTTCGCTGCCTACTTCCAGCAGGGCAACATGGAATCCAACGGTAAATACGTCGATCGTGACGGCAACGCCGTGGATTACCAGACCGGCCCGATCATCTGGGGTGAACCCGGCACCAATGGTCAGCACGCGTTCTATCAGCTGATTCATCAGGGCACCAAACTGATTCCGTGTGACTTTATCGCTCCGGCGCAGACCCATAACGCTCTGGCGGATCATCATCCGAAACTGCTGTCGAACTTCTTTGCTCAGACCGAAGCGCTGG
This sequence comes from Pantoea sp. AS-PWVM4, assembly GCF_000468095.1. GTDB lineage: Bacteria > Pseudomonadota > Gammaproteobacteria > Enterobacterales > Enterobacteriaceae > Pantoea > Pantoea phytobeneficialis. The sequence continues at coordinate 17,606 of NZ_ASZC01000029.1, read as the reverse complement.
CGTTTGGTAAGGCACGCGATGTGGTTGAGAAAGAGTTTACCGATGCCGGTAAATCCGCTGAGTCAGTGGCGCATATCGTGCCGTTCAAGGTGTTCGAAGGTAATCGCCCGACCAACTCCATCCTGCTGCGCGAAATCACGCCGTTCAGCCTCGGTGCGTTGATTGCGCTGTACGAACACAAAATCTTCACCCAGGGCGCAATCCTGAATATCTTCACCTTTGACCAGTGGGGCGTTGAGCTGGGTAAACAGCTGGCAAACCGTATTCTGCCAGAGCTGGAGAACGACGCGAAAATTGCCAGCCACGACAGTTCCACCAATGGCTTAATTAATCGCTATAAGTCCTGGCGTTAATCTTTTTCGGGTTTTGTCATAAGGCGGCAATATGGCCGCCTTTTTTACGTCTAATATGCAATAACCCGGTAGAGTTTGTTATTTATTGGACTATTATTGGTTAGATAATTCTTAAAATGACTTAGGTAAATTCTGAAGATTTTGTGTGAGAATTGAACTAACCTCTAAAAAACATGGATCTATTTACGTTTGATCTTTCCTCTATCATCATGATTAATAGATTCTTTTTGTTTACTCATATTAAGGGAATTCTGAATATTCCGATTCCGTACCAATTCTTAATGCAAAAGTGAAAAATCCTGCCCGCAATCTCGCAACCAAACAGTTGTTCCAGTTCAAATAAAAACTCCAATAAAAAAAAGCAGCTATCGCTAATTTGCCTTATTTTCCACCAGAACCGTTCGTTATTTTCGCCCCCTTCCCCTCGCGCTGAACTCTGGTAATTTGTTGCCCTATACTGAACGCGCCCTAAAAGGGTAAATCCTTCATTCATATAGATGCAGGAAAGCTGTTATGAAAAAACTTATGGTTGCCGGTGCAGCCTTACTTTACGTTGCCGTTTCTTCCGCTGCGATTGCCGCACCGGAAGAAGCTGGTGCCGCAGCAGGTGCGCAGGCGGGTGCTATGTCCGCTGGTGCATCAACCGCTGTGGGTATCGGTGCGCTCGGTGCGTTGGTAGGTCTCGGCATTGCCGCTTCCGGCGGTGGTGACGGTGCAAATACCGGTACAACAACCACGACCACAACGGGCACCACTCGTTGATGTAGCACCTTTAAACATAACCACACATCCGTGTGGTTATTTTTTGCTTTGATTCGATTTGATCAGGGACACACAGTGCGCCGACTTCCTTTGCTGCTTCTCTGCCTGTTGTTGCAGGCCTGTACTCAAACGCAAAAAGGTCTGGAACAGACCGTAATGCTGGCTATCAATGGGCCGGATGATGTCACGGTAACCAATGAGCAGGTTGCCAGCCTGCCTTACGCCAGCCTTTATGCCCGCATCAACGCCGGCCAGCGCATCTTTGTGGTGCTGGGCTACAACGAAAATGGTCAGCAGAAATGGATAACCCAGGACCGGGCGATGCTGGTGATGCAGCACGGCCGTCTGGTGAAAACCCTCGGCCTGACCGACAACCTGATTGATGTCAGCAATCTGGCGCAGGACCCGCTGGCCGACCCACTACACCTGCAAAACGGCGCCAGCTGGACCCGCGTGGTGCAGTGGCGTGAGAAGGATAAGCAACGCGCCGCTACCGCTGTCTCCCAATTTCAGCGCGGTGATGATGAAGTGCTGACTATTGCCGGTGAGGCCGTACCCTGCCGGGTATGGCACGAGACGGTGCGTATCGACAGCATGGGTCGTGAATGGCAGAACACCTTCTGGCTCGATAACCGCGACGGCACCGTGATGCAAGCCACGCAGATGCTGGCAGCAGGCGAATTCCCGATTGAAACCACCATTCTGAAACCGGCGAAATCATGAAAAAAATAACGTCTTTGCTGGCGGGACTGGCGCTGTTCACTGCGGGCAATGCGCTGGCCGATAGCCAGGTTATCGTCCACGACGGACAACAGCACGCGACCTTGCAGGTCGATCATGCACAAAACCTCAGCCAACTGGTGACCAATCCGGCTATTCACACCTGGTGGCCTGGTACGGTGATTGCCGAACGCGGCGCTACCGCTGTGGCAAAACAACAGCAACAACAATTGCTGGCCGATTTGCGCGCCTGGCAGGCGGATAACAGCGGCGATCGTGCCGCCGCCATTGGTGCGGTTATCCAGCAGCTAGCCGCCGTCCCGGTAACGGGCCGTCAGTTTACTTCGCTCGATCCCGACTGGGTACGCATCCGCCCGGAAGCCAATCGTCGCTTACAGGGCAGCTATGACCTCTACACGCTGGCACCGCCGACTCAGGTACTGGTGCTTGGTGCGCTGGCGCATCCCGGCAAAGTGAGCTGGCAACCTGGCCGCACGGTGCGCAGCTATCTGGCCGATCACGATCGTCTTTCCGGTGGTGAACGCAGCTTCGCCACGGTGATTGCCCCCTCCGGCGAGACGCAGCAGGTCCCGATTGCGTACTGGAATCATCGTCATGTGGAAGTGGAGCCTGGCAGCATTATCTGGCTCGGTTTTTCATCGTGGAGCCTGCCCTGGGGCCAGAGCGACCTGAATGACCGCATGATTTCTGTTCTGACTCACCGGATTCCAGACTGATGAAAAAACATTATCTTCTCAGCCTGCTGGCTGTTGCTGTTTCCGCGGCCTGTAACGTACAGGCGGCAAGCTATGACGATCCGATTGGCCCGTCACAATCTGACTTCGGCGGCGTCGGCCTGATGCAGGTGCCAACTGCGCGTATGTCGCGTGACGGGGAATTCAGCCTCAACTATCGCAACAACGACCAGTACCGCTACTATTCGGCGTCGCTGCAACTGTTCCCGTGGCTCGAAAGCACCGTACGTTATACCGACGTACGCACCCGTCGCTACAGCGCCAGCGAGAGTTTCAGTGGCGACCAGAGCTATAAAGACAAAGCCTTCGACCTGAAGCTGCGCCTGTGGCAAGAGAGCTACTGGCTGCCGGAAGTGTCGGTGGGCACGCGCGATTTGGGCGGTACCGGCCTGTTCGACAGCGAATATCTGGTGGGCACCAAAGCCTGGGGACCGTTTGATTTCACCTTCGGTATCGGCTGGGGCTATCTCGGCAACAGCGGCAGCATCAAAAACCCATTCTGTTCCTACAGCGCCAGTTTCTGTAGCCGTACCACAGGCGGCGAAGCCGGTTCGATCAACGGTTCGCAAATGTTCCACGGCCCGGCTGCGTTGTTTGGGGGTATCGAATATCAGACACCCTGGCAGCCGCTGCGTCTGAAAGTCGAATATGAAGGCAACAACTATCAGGATGACTTCGCCGGACGTCTGGAGCAGCGCAGCAAAGTTAACGTCGGGGCGATTTACCGTGTGACCGACTGGGCGGATATCAACGCCAGCTACGAGCGCGGCAATACCTTTATGTTTGGCTTCACCATTCGCACTAACTTTAACGATTTGCGCCAGGAACATATCGACAGCGCCAAACCGGCTTACAATCCGCAGCCGCAGGGCGATTTGTTGCAATCGACCGTGGTGGCAAACCAGCTGACCGACCTGAAATATAACGCTGGCCTGGATGGCCCACGAATTCAGACCAAAGGCGATACCTTGTATGTCTCTGGCGAGCAGACCAAATACCGTGATACCACCGAAGGCGTCGATCGTGCCAACCGCATCATCATGAATAATTTGCCGGACGGCATTAAGACGATTGATGTGACCGAGTCGCGCTTCAATATGCCACAGGTGACCACCCGCACCGACGTCGCCAGTCTGCACAACGATCTCGCCGGTTACCCGCTGGGTCAGGAAAAACCGTTGCAACAGCAGCGTATCGATCCGGTCGATCCGGGTGAAGCCGAACAGGGTTACTTCATCCGTAAAGATCGTCTGAACTACAGCCTGTCGCCGGTACTGAATCAGTCGGTCGGTGGGCCGGAAAGTTTCTATATGTACCAGGTCGGCGTGATGGGTAACGTTGATTACTGGCTGACGGATCACCTGCTGGTCGGCGGTAGCCTGTTTGGCAACATCGCCAACAACTACGATAAGTTTAATTACAATGGCTTATCGGCCAGCAACGGCCTGCCGCGTGTACGTACCCATATTCGTCAGTACGTTGAGAACAACGTTTATATCAATGACCTGCAAGCCAACTACATGCATTACCTCGGCAATGGCTTCTACGGTCAGGTGTACGGCGGTTATCTGGAAACCATGTATGGCGGTGTCGGTGGCGAGGTGTTGTACCGTCCGGTCGACAGCAACTGGGCGTTTGGCGTCGATGCCAACTACGTCAAGCAGCGCGACTGGGACAACATGATGAAGTTCACCGATTACAAAGCGCCTGTGGGTAATCTGACCGCTTACTGGCGTCCGTGGTTTATGGAGAACGTGTTGGTGAAAGCCAGCGTAGGTCAGTATCTGGCGAAGGATAAAGGTGTGACGGTCGATATGTCGAAGCAGTTCGACAGCGGTGTGATCGTCGGCTTCTACGCCACCAAAACCAACGTCTCCGCAGAAGAGTATGGCGAAGGTAGCTTCACCAAAGGCTTCTATATCTCAATTCCGATGGACCTGTTTACCGTGACGCCAACGCGTGGTCGTGCGCAGGTGAACTGGGTACCGTTGACGCGTGATGGCGGTCAGATGCTGGGACGTAAATACCAGCTGTATGATATGACCTCTGATCGTGATGCGCGGTTTAATTAACCGCCATAAAAATTGGGCGGCCCGGTGGGTCGCCCAAATATGCGCGATAAATCGCGCCGCTACGCACGGATAACGATGGGATAATCGCGCCGCGACGGGCCCGTGCGAACCTGTAGCGCCGTGACGAGTCCGTGCGAACCTGTAGCGCCGCGACGAGTCCGTACGAACCTGTAGCGGCGCGATTTATCGCGCAGCAAAGACTAGTCTGCGTCGTAGCCGAGGTTCGGCGCTAACCAGCGCTCCACCTCACTGATGCTCATCCCTTTACGCACCGCGTAATCTTCCACCTGGTCGCGCTGAATCTGCGCCACGGCGAAATAGCGGCTGTCAGGATGGCTGAAATACCAGCCGGACACTGATGCCCCCGGCCACATGGCGAAGGACTCGGTCAGCTTCATGCCGGTATGGGTTTCCACATCCAGCAGTTGCCAGATCTGCGCTTTTTCGGTGTGCTCCGGGCATGCGGGATAACCCGGTGCCGGACGGATACCCTGATAATTCTCACGAATCAGTTCGTCATTGCTGAGGTTTTCATGAGCAGCAAAGCCCCAGATCACCTTACGCACTCGCTCATGTAAATATTCCGCGAACGCTTCAGCCAGACGATCCGCCACCGCCTTGATCATGATTTTGTTGTAGTCGTCATGCTGCTGGTCATAGGCTTCGGCCAGTGCATCTTCTTCGAGACCACCGGTGACCGCGAAAGCACCAAGGTAGTCCGCCTTGCCGCTCGATTTCGGTGCCACGAAGTCGGCCAGACAATAGTTAGCAAAGTCGGTTTTTTCCGTCTGTTGACGTAAGTGATGACTCACACACAAAACCTGGTTGCGGTTTTCATCGGTGTAAATTTCGATGTCATCGCCCACGCGGTTAGCCGGGAAAATCCCCACCACACCGCGTGGCTGAAGCGTACCTTTCTGGCTCAGCATATCGAGCATCGCGTTAGCATCATGGAACAGACGCTGTGCCTCTTCACCCACGACTTCATCTTGCAGAATGCGTGGGTATTTCCCGGCCAGTGACCAGGTCATAAAGAACGGTGTCCAGTCGATGTAGTTACGCAGCGTTTCAATGCTGGCCTCTACCGGACTGGCGCCGAGACGATGTGCCACCGGCGGCGTATAGCTTTCCCAGTCAAATGAGAAATCATTGTCACGCGCGATTTGCAGGCTGACCGGCGGAGTACGCGGCTTTTTACGCGCGTGCTGAATACGCACGGTGTCGTACTCTTTGCGCGTACGTGCCACAAAATCTTCTTTCAGCGTCGGTGACAGCAGCGAAGAAACCACGCCAACGGTGCGCGAGGCGTTCTGTACATACACCGTCGGGCCGCTGTAGTTCTGCTCGATTTTGACTGCGGTATGCGCTTTGGAGGTGGTTGCGCCGCCAATCAGCAGCGGCAGGGTGAAGCCCTGACGCTCCATCTCTTTCGCCACGTTGACCATCTCATCCAACGATGGCGTGATCAGCCCGGAGAGGCCGATAATGTCGGCCTTCTGCTCAATCGCAGTTTTCAGAATTTTGTCACTCGGCACCATCACGCCAAGATCGATGATTTCGTAGTTGTTACATTGCAGCACCACGCCAACGATGTTTTTGCCGATGTCATGCACATCGCCCTTCACCGTCGCCAGCACAATTTTGCCGTTGCTGCTGCCCGCTTCTTTACTCGCCTGGATAAAAGGCTCGAGGTAAGCCACCGCCTGCTTCATCACGCGCGCGGATTTCACCACCTGCGGCAGGAACATCTTCCCTTCGCCAAACAGATCGCCCACCACATTCATGCCGGACATCAGCGGCCCTTCAATCACCTCAATCGGCCGCGCAGATGCCTGGCGCGCTTCTTCGGTGTCCTGCTCGATAAACTCGGTGATACCTTTAACCAGCGAATATTCGAGACGTTTGACCACATCCCAGCTGCGCCATTCCGCCTGCTGTTTTTCCTGCTCGCCGTCACCTTTGGCACCACGGTACTTCTCCGCCAGCTCCAGCAGACGCTCGGTGCCGTCGTCACGGCGGTTGAGGATCACATCCTCCACCGCATCGCGCAGTTCAGCGGGTAAGTCGTCATAAATCGCCAGTTGCCCGGCGTTGACGATACCCATGTCCATTCCGTTGCGAATGGCGTAGTAAAGGAACACCGCGTGGATCGCTTCACGCACCGGTTCGTTACCCCGGAACGAGAACGATACGTTGGAGACACCACCGGAGATCATCGCATGCGGCAGCTCGCGCTTGATGTCTTCACAAGCACCGATAAAGTCCATCGCGTAATTGTTGTGTTCTTCAATACCGGTCGCGACGGCAAAAATGTTCGGGTCGAAGATGATATCTTCCGGCGGGAAACCGACTTCTTCGGTGAGGATCTGGTAAGCACGACGGCAGATCTCAATTTTGCGTGCGCGGGTATCCGCCTGACCGACTTCGTCAAACGCCATCACCACCATCGCCGCACCGTAACGACGCACCTTACGTGCGTGATCGATAAACGGCTCAATCCCCTCTTTCATCGAGATCGAGTTGACGATGCCTTTGCCCTGGATGCATTGCAGCCCTTTCTCAATCACCTCCCATTTGGAGGAGTCGATCATGATCGGCACGCGCGCGATATCCGGTTCACCGGCAATCAGGTTGAGGAAGCGCACCATCGCCGCTTCCGCATCCAGCATACCTTCGTCCATGTTGATATCGATGATTTGCGCGCCGCTTTCCACCTGCTGACGCGCCACATCCAGCGCTTCGTTGTATTTCTCTTCTTTAATCAGACGCTTAAATTTCGCCGAACCGGTTACGTTGGTACGCTCGCCCACGTTAACGAACAGCGAATCAGCGCTGATATTCAGCGGTTCCAGCCCGGACAAGCGACACGCCACCGGGATCTCCGGCAGTTGACGTGGGGCAACGCCGTCCACTACCGCGGCCATCGCCGCAATATGTTCCGGCGTGGTGCCGCAGCAGCCACCGATAATATTCAGAAAGCCGGAACGCGCCCATTCACCAATCTGCTGTGCCATAGTGGCGGCATCGAGATCGTATTCGCCAAAGGCGTTGGGCAGACCGGCGTTAGGGTGTGCGGTGACGTAACCTTCGGCAATGCGCGACAATTCAGCGACATACTGACGGAGTTCATCGGGTCCCAATGCGCAGTTAAGACCGAAGGAGAGCGGCTCAGCATGGCGCAGCGAGTTATAAAAGGCCTCCGTCGTCTGACCGGACAGGGTACGGCCAGAGGCATCGGTGATGGTGCCGGAGATCATCAGCGGCAGCTTGACCCCCATCGCCTCCATCTCGGCCTGCACTGCGTAAATCGCGGCTTTGGCGTTCAGGGTATCGAACACCGTTTCGATCATGATCAGGTCAGAACCGCCTTTGATCAGCGCGTGGGTGGATTCACGGTAGGCGTCCACCAGCTGATTAAAGGTGATATTACGGAAAGCGGGATCGTTCACGTCCGGTGAGATGGAACAGGTGCGGTTGGTCGGGCCAAGCACCCCGGCCACGTAGCGTGGGCGCTCAGGGGTTTTCGCACTCCATTCGTCGGCACAGGCACGCGCCAGTTTCGCGGCCTCGAAATTAATCTCCGCCGACAACGCCTCCATCTCGTAATCCGCCATCGCAATGGTGGTGGCGTTGAAGGTATTGGTTTCCAGAATATCAGCACCTGCCGCGAGGTAGGCGTCATGGATCTCGCGGATCACCTCAGGTTTGGACAGCACCAGCAAATCGTTGTTGCCCTTCAGATCGCATGGCCAGTCGGCAAAACGGCTGCCACGAAAATCCTGCTCGTCCAGTTTATAACTCTGGATCATGGTGCCCATGCCACCGTCCAGAATCATGATGCGTCGCGCGAGCTGCTGATGCAGCGCTTCTATTCTGTTGCTCACTCTTGCCCCGTCCACGTCATTACGTTGGCTGAAATGCCAGCCAGACATACTGGCATAACTTTACGGTGGGTAAAAGTTATGCCAGTTGAGACATTTTCAGAGTGTGACTTTACAGATCCGACCAGTAAGCCAGCGTTTGCATTCACCAGACGAAAAACGAAAATGGTTTCCATATTTGGAGCAATTCTGGAGACGTCATGGTTACCCCTGCACCCGCCAAACGCGGCAAAAAACCCCGTACCGCTGCGGCCAGCTCGGCCCCGGCTGGCGGCCAGGTCCAATCCCTGACGCGCGGCCTGCGCTTGCTGGAACTGATTGCAGAATCACACGGCAGCGTGCCGTTGACTGAACTGGCACAACAGGCCGGTTTACCCAACTCCACCACCCATCGCCTGCTCACCACCATGCAGCAGCAGGGCTTCGTCCATCAGGTGGGTGATCTCGGTTTCTGGGCGATTGGTTCGCATGCGTTTGTTGTCGGCAGCAGCTTCCTGCAAAGTCGCAATCTGCTGGCGATTGTGCATCCGATTCTGCGCAAGTTAATGGAAGATGCCGGGGAAACCGTCAATCTGGCGGTGCTGGATCTCAGTGATTATCAGGCGGTGATTATCGACCAGGTGCAGTGCACTCAACTGATGCGTATGTCTGCACCGATTGGCGGCAAGCTGCCGATGCACGCTTCCGGCGCTGGCAAAGCCTTCCTCGCGCATCTGAGCGACGATCAGGTGACGGCGTTGCTGCATCAAAAAGGGCTGCATTACTACACACCGAAAACCCTGATGTCGCCGCATAGCCTGAAAGAGAATCTGGCGCTGATTCGCAAGATGGGTTTTTCTCACGATGATGAAGAACACGCGCTGGGTCTGCGTTGCGTGGCGGCACCGATTTATGACGAACATGGTGAACCCTTTGCGGCGATCTCCATTTCCGGCCCGATTGCACGTATGACTGATGACCGCATCACCGAATTAGGTGCGCTGGTGATCCGCGCCGCGAAACAGGTGACTCAGGCTTACGCCGGACGTTAAGCAGGGAGCAGAGCATAGCGCACGCTAAAGCGCTGTGCCGCCCGCCACGCGATCACTTCCTCAATATGCCCCTGACGAATACGCGCCTGTTGGGCGCGCCACCAGCCCGCATCGAATAACTCAGGATGCAGCGCCAGCAGCAACTTCCCGGTGGCCGGTTCGCTACACAACGCATAGCGGAACGTTTCCGGGAACACATCATCTGGCCCGACGCTGTACCACGGCTCGGCCTGGAGTTCATCCTCTTCGTAACGCGCGGGCGGTACGTCACGGAACTGTAGCTCGGTCATCGGGCGGATTTCGTCGTAATCGTAAAACACCACCCGACCGTGGCGCGTCATGCCGAAGTTTTTAAATAACATGTCCCCCGGAAAAATGTTCGCTGCCGCCAACTGGCGTATGGCATCGCCATACTCTTCAATGGCATGGCGGCGCTGCGCAGCATCGGCCTGTGCCAGCCACAAGTTGAGCGGCTGCATACGGCGCTCCAGCCACAGATGGCGAATAATCACCACGTCATCTTCAATGCAGATTTTTTCCGGGATTTCACGTTCAAACTCGGCCATCAGCGCCGCCGGGATACGTGCACGCGGCAGCGCGAAGTGTTCAAACTCCTGGGTATCCGCCATGCGACCGACACGATCATGCTCTTTCACCCGTTGGTAGCAGTCGCGCACCTGCGCTTCTGTCACCTCCTTCTGCGGGGCAAAACGGTCTTTGATCACCTTAAAAACCCGATCAAATCCTGGCAGCGTGAACACCAACATCACCATGCCACGAACGCCAGGGGCAATGGTGAACTCTTCCTCGCTGTGCGCCAGGTAGTGCAGATATTCGCGATAGCATTCGGTTTTGCCATGCTTCTGGCAGCCAATCGCCATATAACGTTCGGCGGTGGTTTTGCCGGGCAGAATGGGTGCCAGCCAGGCCACCAGCGCAGCAGGCACCGGGGCATAAACCATAAAGTAGGCGCGGGCGAAGCCGAACACGATGCTGGCGTCGTTGCTGTCAGTCAGACAGGTATCAATCCACAACCGCCCGTCTTCATCACGCTGGATCGGTAACAGGCACGGGAAAGTGGCATCGGCCAGTCGCAGGCGCGCCACTATCCATGCGGTTTTATTGCGGTAAAACAGCTCGCAGGCCACATCCAACGTCGCCGTCGCTAACTGCGTTGCGCTGAATTGTTCGTGCAGATGGCGCACCACCCAACTGATATCACGCGCCTGATCCTGCCACGGCAGACGCAGCGGGATATCGTTGAGGATCTGCCGTAATGTCTCCTGCCACCCCTGCTGGGGCCGGTACAGACGCGACAGCGGGCGCGGTGATTCCGGGGCGGAGGCATACGGCTGCGACGGAAAGATAAACAGCCGCTCAGGCGACAGATGGCTATGGCCCTGTAAGCGGCAATACACCGAGTTAAAGAAGCTTTCGGCAATCTCATGGCGCGGATAACCCGGCAACAGCGTTTCGTAGTGGCTTTTCACCCGCAGCCAGAAGGCCTCATCCCAGTCTGCCGCACCGTTGATGATCCGTAGCTGGTTTGCCACCAGACCGACATGGTGATCGTAAAGGTGAATTCGCGCCTTCATCGCCTGCTGTACCGCATGCCAGTCGGCCTGTTCAAAGCGCTGTTGAGCACCGGCGGTAATATCGAGAAAGCGGCCATACTGCGCGTCAAAACCTTGCAGGATGGTATGGGCGATCAGGGATTCTCTCGGCGGCATCGGCACATCTCCCGGCAATATGGCCCCTCCGTGGGCCAGGGATCACAACTCAGAACTGCGCAGCTTCCGTGGAACCGGTCAGCGCCGTCACCGACGACTGGCCACCCTGAATCACCGTGGTGATACGGTCGAAATAGCCGGTACCCACTTCCTGCTGATGGGACGAGAAGGTGTAGCCCTTCTCACGCGCCGCGAATTCTGGCTGCTGTACTTTCTCCACGTAGTGACGCATCCCCTCGCCCTGCGCATAGGCGTGCGCCAGGTCGAACATGTTGAACCACATGCTGTGAATACCTGCCAGGGTGATGAACTGGAAGCGGTAACCCATCTCGCTCAACGCCTGCTGGAACCGGGCGATGGTGCGATCATCGAGGTTTTTCTTCCAGTTAAACGACGGCGAGCAGTTGTAGGCCAGCAGCTTGCCGGGGTATTGCGCATGGATCGCGTCGGCAAAACGCTGCGCCAGCGCCAGATCCGGCGTCGAGGTTTCGCACCACAACACATCCGCATAAGGGGCGTAGGCCAGACCGCGACTGATCGCCTGCTCAATCCCGGCGCGAGTGCGGAAGAACCCTTCCGAGGTGCGTTCGCCAGTAATAAAGGCGCGATCATATTCATCGCAGTCCGAGGTGATCAGGTCAGCAGCATCCGCGTCGGTGCGGGCGATCAGCACCGTCGGGACATCCATCACATCGGCCGCCAGTCGTGCCGCCACCAGTTTTTGGATCGCCTCCTGCGTTGGTACCAGCACTTTGCCGCCCATATGGCCGCATTTCTTTACCGCCGCCAGTTGATCTTCAAAATGCACCGCCGCCGCACCTGCCTGGATCATCGACTTCATCAACTCAAACGCGTTGAGCACCCCGCCAAAGCCCGCTTCAGCATCCGCCACGATCGGCAGGTAGTAATCAATAAACCCTTCAACGTCCGGCGACATTCCGCTGGCCCACTGAATCTGATCGGCACGCTGGAAGCTTTGATTGATACGTTCCACTACTGCCGGTACCGAGTTCACCGGATACAGCGACTGATCCGGGTACATTTGCCCGGCAAGGTTGGCATCCGCCGCCACCTGCCAGCCGGAGAGATAAATCGCCTCAATACCCGCTTTCGCCTGTTGTACCGCCTGACCACCGGTCAGTGCCCCCAGGCTATTGATGTAACCCTTTTGCGATTCGCCATTCAGCAGCGACCACAGCTTTTGCGCGCCGCGTTCGGCGAGGGTGCAAGCCGGATTCACCGAACCGCGTAAATTCACCACATCCTGCGCGCTGTAAGGACGGGTAATGCCCTGCCAGCGCGCGTCGCGCCAGGTGGTTTCCAGTTGTTTGATTTGTTGTGCACGAGTCGTCATGGCAATGTCTCCTGGGTCATGGCAGCAGGCGGTAACCTGGCAGGGTGAGGAAAGGAACCAGTTCATCATCGGTGGTGATTTGCGCCATCAGCGCAGCGGCATCAGCAAAACGTCCATGACGGAAGCGCTCTTCGCCGAGGCTGTGCTGTAACGCATGCAACTCTTCATCCAGCAGTTGTTCAAACAATGCAGCCGTCACCAGCTGACCATCGCTGAGGATTTGCTTGTGGTGAATCCATTGCCAGATCGAGGTACGGGCAATTTCGGCAGTCGCGGCGTCTTCCATCAGACCATCAATGGGGACACAGCCGTTGCCACTGATCCACGACTCCAGATATTGCAGCGCCACCCGGATGTTGGCGCGCATCCCGGCTTCGGTACGTTTGCCGCGACAGGGAAGTAATAAGCGCTCGGCGGTGATCGGATTGTCTTGCTCGCGGCTGACATGCAACTGGTTAGGTCGATCGCCCAGTTGGCGATTAAATTCGGCCATCGCAATATCCGCCAGACCGGGATGTGCCACCCAGGTGCCGTCGTGGCCGTTTGCCGCTTCACGAGCCTTGTCCTCCCGTACCTTCTGCATCACCCAGGCATTACGCTCTTCATCCTTGCTTGGGATCAGCGCCGACATGCCACCCATTGCCAGCGCGCCGCGCCGATGGCAGGTTTTGATCAGCAGACGCGAGTAGGCATCAAGGAAAGGTTGATCCATGCTGATTTGCTGACGATCTGGCAGGATGCGTTCACCATGCTGCCCCAGCGTTTTGATGTAGCTGAAGATATAATCCCAGCGACCACAGTTCAGACCGACCACATGATCGCGCAGCTCCCACAGGATCTCATCCATCTGGAATACCGCCGGTAACGTCTCGATCAACACCGTGGCTTTAATGGTGCCGCGTGGCAGATCAAGCCGATCTTCGCTGAAACGGAAGATTTCACGCCACCACGCCACTTCCGAGGCATGTTCGGTTTTCGGCAGATAGAACCACGGCCCATGACCTTTCTCCAGCAGCGCATCGACGTTGTGAAACAGATACAACGCAAAATCGAACAACCCACCGGGGATGGCACGATCACGCCATTCCACATGCTTCTCGTCCAGATGCAGACCGCGTACACGGCACATCAGCAATGCCGGATCGGATCGTAACTGGTAGATCTTGCCTGCTTCACTGGTGAAGCTCAGCGTACCTTTTACCGCATCACGCAGCGCCAGCTGACCATCAACCAATTTTTGCCAGGTGGGTGCCAGCGAATCCTCAAAATCCGCCATAAACACTTTTACGTTTGCATTCAATGCGTTGATCACCATTTTGCGATCCGGTGGTCCGGTGATCTCAACGCGGCGATCGCGCAGTAACTCCGGAATGGGGCGCACCTGCCACGCATTTTCACGAATGGAAGCCGTTTCCGAATCAAAGCCTGGCAATGCGCCTTGATCATAACGCTGTTGCCGTTGCTCGCGAGCTTTCAACAGGCGATCGCGTTCCGGGGCGAAACGTGCCACCAGGGAGTGCAGGAAGTCGATCGCTTCCGGGGTGAGCAGCTGCTTTTCCGCGTGGGTAAAGGGCTGGCTGAAGGTTAGCGTACTGCTGATAACCGAGTCTGTCATGCGGGCTGCCTCCTGTGTTGATCCCTGATTGCGTTGCGGGATCCGGCTGTAGGGTATTTTTTGACCTGCAAGACCAGAGCATAATGATTTTTATTTTATTTTCAAAAGCTATTTCCATTTTTAATGGAAATACAACTTAACAACATGATTTAAATGTAATTTAAAGACGCGAATTAAAGGCAATAACTTCCACGCTATCTCGCAGGCAAAAAAAATGCCGTGGTTACACGAGGCAACCACGGCAAGGTCAAACGAGTTGGAACGGTTACTCGAGTGTCGGATTCATATGTCGTAGATCAAACGGCGTGATCTGGTAAACGTAATAGTTCAGCCAGTTCGAGAACAACAGGTTGCCATGACTGCGCCAGGTAGCGCGTGGCGGCAACTCCGGGTTGTCGTGAGGGAAATAGTTAAATGGCACCTCGGGATGCAGCCCGGCATCGTAATCACGATGGTATTCACCGGATAGCGTCAGCGCATCGTACTCCGGATGGCCGGTAACAAACGCCAGGCGTTTATCTTTGCTCGCCATCAGGTAAGCCCCGGTGGTTTCCGATTCGGCAAACAGCTCCAGATCGGTGTAATCACGGATCAGCTGACTGGGAAAGTCGGCATAGCGCGAATGCGGGGCGAGGAAGTTGTCATCAAAACCACGCGTCAGCAACGCATGCGGATGCAGGATTTGATGCTCATACACGCCAGACAGCTTGTGCTGGCGTGTCTGTTTAGGAATGCCGTAGAGAATATTCAACGCGGCCTGCACCGCCCAGCAGACAAATAACGTCGAGGTGACGTGTTCCTTTGCCCAGTGCAGCACACGCTGAATCTGCGGCCAGTAGGCGACATCATTGAAATCCACCAGACCCAGCGGCGCACCGGTAACAATCAGTCCATCGAAGTTATCATCCTGAATATCCTCAAAATTGCAGTAGAAATTATTCAGGTGCTCGGTGGGGGTATTACGTGACTCGCGGCTGTCGATACGCAGTAGCTGAATATCAATCTGCAATGGCGAGTTGGATAACAGGCGCAGGAACTGGTTTTCGGTCTCAATCTTTTTCGGCATCAGGTTGAGGACCAGCACTTTCAACGGACGGATCTCCTGAACACTGGCGCGCGACGAGGTCATCACAAAGACATTCTCGTTGCGCAAGAAATTCACTGCCGGTAACTCGTCGGGGATCCTGATTGGCATAACCTGCTTACCTCTTACAACCGTATAAACGTTTAGACATCCAGATGCCTGACATTAGCCTGGAGTATCGTGAATGTCGAGTCTTCATGCGATTTATGAAAATGTTTCAGCTTAATGTGTCTTAAGGATCTGGCGAAGAAAGAATCTCTGACAGCCTGAAATTAAATAACTGCGGGTCAATTTAAATAATCAAAGCGGATGGAAAACATTCTATCTATATTTATTTGGTTTATAATCCAGACTTTTTAGGTTGTATAAATACCATCAACAAAAGTGAGATAAATAATTAAAACATCATGAAATTGAAATATAAAAACCATGAAATTCATTATGTTATGAATTTTATTGTTCTCAATCAAAACCTCCAGATAAATATTTATAAAATTTAAATCACGTCAGGTGTATAAGTCACTTCTGTTATAAAAACAGACCACACTATTAATTCCAATTTTGAAACATCCCTTTATTTAACTTTTTGGCTCGGAAATTATATCTGTAAGGTTTTTTACTATGCATAAACTCAAAATTGCACACCTGATCGTACCAGGCATGCTGGTCATGGCGTCACCCTACGGGTTTGCGGCTGCCGCACCCTTCTCCAGTGATTCACCGTGGATGTTAGGTGACTGGGATGGTCAGCGTACCGCCCTGCAACAACAAGGCATTGATTTTAATGTCAATTATGTGATGGAGAGTGCCGCAAATCTGGCAGGTGGCTATCAATCCTCCACTACCGCACGTTATACCGATCAATGGATGTTCAGTACCCATCTCGACCTGGAAAAATTGCTGGGGTGGCAGGACACTGATTTCCAGGCCACGGTGACGGATCGTAATGGGCAGAACCTGTCGGAACAGGTGGCAAACCCTAAAGCCCCGATGCTTTCTTCTGTTCAGGAGGTTTATGGCCGCGGTCAGACATGGCGACTGACACAGTTCTGGTTGCGTAGCGGTTTTTTCAACGACCATGTCAATCTTAAGCTGGGTCGTGCGACGGTAGGGGAGGATTTTGGCACCATCGAGTCACATTTCCAGAACCTGGCGCTCGGACCGGGTATTCCGGGTAAATCTCGTAGCGATCGCTGGATGAACTGGCCGGTATCTCAGTGGATGGGGCGTTTACAGCTGAATATCACGCCGGATGTCTATGTTAAGGTGGGATTTTATAATCAGAACGATGATAACGATAATCGCGGCAGCGGTTTTCACTTCTCGGTCAATCACTCCGATGGCAATCTGGTTCCGGTAGAAATTGGCTGGCAGCCAAAGCTTGGTGCCGATGCACTACAGGGAAATTATCGCCTGGGTGCTTACTACTCTTCGGCTCAGGGTGGGGTTTATCACAGCTGGCAACACGGTCAATATGGCGATACCGCGCATGGCTACGGCGCTTATGCCATTGTTCAGCAACAATTATTTGCCCTGCAACATGATAATCATCGCAGCTTGTCTCTGACGCTGAGCCAGGTGATGCATGATAAGCGCACCTCAAAACTCGATTATACCCAAACGGTGGCACTGAGCTGGAAAGGGCTTTTTGCTACGCGTCCCCAGGATGAAATTGGTTTAGGTATGGCGCGTTTGCATGTGAATTCGGCATACAGCCGCATGCTTGAGCGGGAGAATGAAGAGAATGGTGCGCAAAGCGTGAATGATGCTACTTATCTGCCAGTGATCAGAGGCTCTGAATACGACTATGAACTCTACTATTCCTGGAACGCCAGCTCATGGCTTACATTGCGTCCTAATCTGCAATACGTTGTCGCGCCAGGCGCAGACAGCAGCGTAAAAGATGCATTTGTTGGGGGAATTACAGCGAGCTTAACGTTCTAACAGTTAAGCGGTAATGGTGCGATTTATCGCATCATTACCCGTTGCGGCGCGCTTTTCTGCGCAGCTTCACGTAAAACCTGCGCGATAAATCGCGCCGCTACGGGGATATTGACTGGCTTGCAGACGTAAAAAAGCCCTGAACTTTCGTTCAGGGCTTCTTCACTTATTTGATGCCTGGCAGTTCCCTACTCTCGCATGGGGAGACCCCACACTACCATCGGCGCTACGGCGTTTCACTTCTGAGTTCGGCATGGGGTCAGGTGGGACCACCGCGCTACAGCCGCCAGGCAAATTCTGTTTATCCG
>NZ_ASZC01000028.1 GCF_000468095.1 Pantoea sp. AS-PWVM4 | reverse complement strand
CTCAAAAGCTCAAAAGCTCAAAAGCTCAAAAGCTCAAAAGCTCAAAAGCTCAAAAGCTCAAAAGCTCAAAAGCTCAAAAGCTCAAAAGCTCAAAAGCTCAAAAGCTCATTTACTCATTGTCACTAAGCCATTGATCTACCAAATCATTAATAACAACAGTAATGTTCGTGCCGCGCTTTGCACAAGCCGCTTTGAAGCGAGCATGCTTGGCTTCGTCGAAGTTTACGTTTACCCGCTTTTGTTTATCTGAGCCTGGTTGTGCTGGCGCAGAGACAATCTTACTCAGGTCACGGTGTTCACCAAAGGTCATCGTTGATGATGAATGCTTCTTTTGTAGTGCCATAATCGTCATCCTTCTGAATGAGTATTTGTGTAAAAGTCATTTTACTTAAATGAGTATATACCCATATGAGTATAAGTGTGTATGAGTATTAACTCATTTAGTGATTACTCGAAAAATGCTTCTATCTCTCTGGTCAGGATTTGGATTTCGCCTTTTGCTGCGCCATCAGATGTCTCAAACACACTATCCCCATCAAGCACAGATTTGACGTAACTCTGTCGTTGGTTGATCGCTGTCTTGAGGGCCTTAATGCCGGTTTGGGCAATGCTGTCTTTAAGGACGCTGAGCATTTTCGCTTGCTCAATCTTACGCGTAATCAGGAAACGAGCTTCAACCGGGCGGTTATAAGCCTGCGCTTCAAGTACAGTGACAACTGAACCTGACGCGGAAAAATCCAGTGGGCTTGGCGTCACAGGAATAATTATCAGGTCACTGACCATCACTGCCGCAGAAGTAATGACAGAAAGAGAACCCGCACCATCAATAATGACGTAGTCATACTCACTTAGTTCTTTACGTACCTGGTAGACATCTTTTTCGGAAGAGGCGGTGTAGACATCAAACCGGGCTTTTTCATTCCTGTTCCAGTTAGTCAGACTCATCTGTGGGTCAGTATCGACTACCGCAACTCTTTTACCACTGGCTGCAAGGCAACTGCTGACGTTAATGGTAACAGTGGTTTTTCCAGAGCCACCTTTTGGGTTCAGGAAAGAAATAATCTTCATGCGCAAATCCTCAAAGTTTCATATGAGTAATGACTCTTATGAAGTAAAACACATATGAGTTAATGTGTAAATACGTTTAGTAACATATGAGTAAATGAGTATTTGTGTGTTTTGGGTCCGTGCCATTGGTAAAGTTGACAACGTTATTCGGAAGCGGAGTGAGATTAACTTATTGAATTTATGTTATTTATAATGGAGCGGTTTATGACGGATACGTCAATGGCTCATACAACAGCGCGTATGATGTGTGTCTCAACCTGTACTTTCAAAAGAAGAGAGGGGAGGGGACTTAACCAAAACTCAGAGGCTCCAATAAATGAGTACATGTCATTGAATCAAGAAATCGCCCCCGGAAAGTGACACGCAAGAAGCGGGATGGCGCGCGATTCGCCAGGACTAGAAGAGTGGTATGCGCTCAAATTTCTTACGATACTCGCGCGGACTGAGGTGCCGATGCTGGCTGAAGATACGAGAAAAATAGAGTGGATCTTCATAACCGACCGCGCGGGCAATCTGTGTGATCGAAAGCTGCGTCTGTTGCAACAAATCACAGGCACGAGAGATGCGCTGATTTTCACGCCAGCCAAAGATAGTATTCCCCATTTCCTTTCGGAAGATATGAGTCAGTCGGGAAGAGGAGAGGAACGTCATCCGAGCCAAATCTTCGATTCGAACATCTTCCGCCAGATGCTCATTCAGGTAATGGCATACCGTCTGAATGCGGGGATCACGATTATGGTGGTTACTGGCAGGCTGACGCTGGAATAACTCCAGGATAATGCGTTCCAGTGTGTTCATTGCCATTGCTTCAGAAAGAGGTTCTGATGCAGCATTCCAGCGAATCACGTCCTTGAACTGGTTCGCTACCTGCTGGCTGTCAGCCGAACGGGTGAGTTGCATACGGCCAATATTCCCTTCCGTACGATCCCAGTGCAGCCAGTCAATCCAGTAAGGGCGTGGGATGAAATAAATCCATAAATGATCCCAGGCAGGGCTTTCCTTAGCCCGACCATAATGGTGAAGAACGCCCGGCGGGAATAACAACATCTCATCGGCAACGCAATGAAACTCACCCTCGGCATGGCGAATAACACCTGCACCTTTAAGTGTCAGGTTGAGCATGTATCCTTTCATGCCTTCGGGACGGTGAATGAAAAAGTCGAGCCGGCTGCCGGGACTTATCGGTGTAAACCCAGACACCATAAATGCGTTAAAGGTGAAACGCTTCATCAGGGGAGAGAAGTTCACCATTTCTGTATCGCTCAGCTCAGCCATCATCACCCGTCCGATCATTAAATTGCGGGAAGTATAACGGCAACGCCTGCCGCAGACTGGCGCTGCCTGCCAGATTTGCGGTGAAGCTCACTCCTGACTTTGTAATCTATCCCTTGCTGGTGAAACCGCCGGTCCATCAACCTGTTGGTAACGACCAGCAGATAAGTCATGAGCAACCGTTTCGTAAAAATCATCCAGCTTATAAAACCACAGCAGGACAAGATTGATGGCAGCCAGCAACAGGGGAAAGAAGATGAACAAAAACTCGATAGTCTGGATGACAGTTGCCGACTGAGCAGTTGTACCGCCACTGACAAAACCAGCGGCACCCAATATCCATCCTACGCTGGCAGTACCAAGCCCCATCCCCAGCGTCTGCCCCAGTGTACCCGCGCTAAACAGGATTCCTTCTATACGTAAGCCGGTGCGCCATTCTCCGTAATCGATGGTATCGGCCAATAACGCAAACATGGTAGCGCCAATGCCACAGAAGCCAATGCTACGAATGGCCGTGGATATGATGACAAAAAGCGCGTCCTGTTTGTTGAATAACGGAATCAGGTAGGCCACGCAACAGATCAGCAATCCAAGAACGGCCAGACGTCGCTTGCCCAGTTTTTTTAGCAGAACCGGAATAATCATCAGGGTGAGCAGACCCGGTATGTACTGCGCCATGCTGATATAAGCAATCAGTGAGACGTCGGACAAAATATACTTCGAGTAATACACTCCCACGGCGGAGAGCGCCGTCAGGCTGGTGAAGGTAATCAGCAGATAGAAGAAAATAATTATCCAGTAGCGATTCGCCATCATTGAATGCATGACCTGCCGCGCGTTGATCCGCTTACTGTTATCCCGACTTACAGGCTCCACGCGCTCACGCGTACCCAGTGCCGTCAACAGCAGGAAAAACGCCGTGAAAAAACCCAGAATAGCGAACACGATTATCCAGGACGTTTTTCCATTACCGAAGAACGCAACCAGTGGCAGGGTGAAAACGCCCACCGTCAGAGAACCACAGGTCGAAAGCCCCTTACGGAACACACTGAGAATGCCGCGCTGATAGTTGTCGCGCGTGATTAACGCCAGCAGTGACCCGTAAGCGATGTTGTTTGCCGTGAAGAAAATATTGGCCATCAGGTAGGTTATACAAACCCAGGTGACTTTCAGGCCATAGCTAACGTCCGGGACCGTTGCCATTAAAAATGCTGACAGGCCAAAGGGGATGGCGGTCCAGAGCACCCACGGACGAGCTTTTCCCATCTTCGAACGCGTTTTATCAATCCGGATACCAACAAAAATACAGATGATGCCATCCAGTACGCGAGCAAAGAACATCAACGAACCAATCAGCAGGGCAGGCATACCCACTACGTCGGTGTAGAAAAACGCCAGGAAAGTGACCATCAGCGTGTAAGTCAGGTTTGTGCCATAGTCGCCGACACCGAAAGCCAACCGTTCGCGAATGCCAATACGCTGCAAATCTTCATGAGCAGTAGGTTGTGCCATCACAGGTTCTCCAGTTCAATAATTGCCACATCCCAGTCAGCCAGGGTCAACGTATTGCCCTGCTGATAGCGTCTGTCACTCAGCAACTCCCGACCTCTGCTGAAGGTTAAAGTAATGTCCTGTGGCTCACTGGAATAGTTGAAATAAAACAGCATCGTATTGCCAGCGCGGTTGATGGTGCGTTTTACAATCAGCGGAAAACGCAACGGGTCAGCTCCGGTGCGCAGTTCGATCCTGTGCTGTAAGTGGGTCAGTACGCTTTCCAGCACAGCCTCGCTGGTATCGCAGCCAATATAGGTTGCCGTACCTGAACCGTGGCGCTTATGCACAATGGCGGCGTATTTGTTCCAGTAGGGGTGTTGATAGCGTGCCCAGATTTCGGTATCCGCACTCTCGACTTCCAGTAACTCCATCCAGTGACTGACCGCAGCGGATGCAGGCGGGATATCCAGAATGTCTGAATGCAGGGTGACATCGTGTGGTTCGACAAACAGCTGGTAGCTGGCCCCCAATGTTTCACGAATGATTGATGGCTGGCGCTGATGCCGTACCTTGAGATGTTCATTGGCAAAGCCGGATTTGAACGAATAGAGAATATGGCCACCGTCAGCGACGAATTGATTTAACCGATGCAGTGAGTCATCAGCAACGGCATAGAGCAGGGGAGCGATCAGCAGCTCATATCGGGACAGGCGTGGGTCATCGACGGTCAGAATATCGACTTCAATATTTTGTCGATAGAGGGTGTCATAGTAGCTGCGAATCAGGTCGTTATATTGATGCTCTTTATGACGTCCGAACTGATGCCCCTGCCATGGATGCCAGTCCACGGCGGTAAGTGAGTCATTACTTACCAGCAATGCTACCCGGTTTTGCTTTTTCAGCCCGGCAAGCTGCGGAGACAGACGTGCCAGTGCCAGTCCAACTTCTCTGGCCTCGTCATACACGGGATTAGGTTCCAGGTCATGACTGAGCAATCCTTTCCAGTAGGTCTCACAAGCGTTGTGCAACGAATGCCAGTGCCAGTATCCGACCATGGCTGCACCCGAGGCGATGTGGCTGAAAGCCTGTTGTCGCAATTGCCCAGGATAAGGTGTCCAGTTTTTGAATGCCTGAGCCTGAGTCTCGAGCACCAGATAGTTTTTGTCCTTGGTGGTGCGCGCAATATCCCCGCAGAAAGCAATTTCTGCTCCGGTAAGCTGATGCTGGCTGGGGTGATAAATATCCACACCGGTGATATCGAGAGCTGATGATGCGGAAAAGTGATCGACCTCGCCCCGCACACCAAAGGACCAGGTCCGCCATTCGAAATCAAAGTTGTGCGTAATGAACTGGTCTGCCAGTCGATATTCACTGACCAACCTTGCCTGCCAGGCGAGAAAGTCGGTGACCAGACTGCGCTGATATTGTTGAAAGGCAGCACCCAGACTGGCATTGATGGTGCTTTCCAGCGGCGGGAAATCCTCCCAGGCATCGATACGGTTGCTCCAGTAATTCAGGCCATACTCCGCATTGAGTTTTTCCAGATCACCGCCGAAACGTTGCTTCAGATGCTCGACAAAATCACGCTGCACATGTGCACCGCAGGTGTCGTAGTACTTGGTTTCGTTGTCTATCTGATATCCGATCACCGCAGGATGGTGCGCTGTTGCGGCGAGCAATGCGCGAATGATGCGTTCGGCGTAGCGCAGGTAGATTGGGCTGGTGATGTCCATTTTCTGGCGATGACCGTATTTATTCACACCCTGCGGTGTCGTCGCCATTACGGAAGGGTGCTTTTTAGCAAGCCAGGCAGGAATGGCGTAAGTGGGGGTGCCGATAATGACGGCAATCTGGTTTGCGTGCATGCGTTCCAGCACGGTCAGTACAGCGGAGAAATCGAACTCCCCATCCCGGCGCTCATAACTGCTCCAGGTGCTTTCAGCAATGCGTACTACGTTGATCCCCGCCGCTTTCATCAGACGGATGTCTTCATCCAGTCTTTCTACCGGCATATATTCACGGTAATAAGCGACACCGTATAACAGCTTATCCATTGCACTTCCCTCATCTCAGTACCGATAGGGCGGTACGTTATCTGAAGGAATCCGGTGAAAGATAAAGTATGTCGCTGCCAACATAGAGAAACTCGCTTCCGCGTCAGTCTTATGATTGACATCACATAACACTGAATCTGAAACAAAAAAAGCTCAGGTTTTATCCGGGAGTGATCAACAGTCTGATGTGATGATGTAATAGGCCAAGAAACAGTATGATAAATCCTTGCTGTAAGGTTTTAATCTGATAGTCATTACTCATCGATAGAATGACAAAAATAAAAAGGAGTATTTTATGTCATCAGAAACTGACCGTTTGTCTCTGCGGCCAATAGGGCAAAGGGATGTTGAGGATCTCTTTCGCATTTACGGAGACCCGGCGACTAACACCTTCAATCCAGCAGGCCCTTATCCTGACAGGGAATATGCGGAATCTGTTCTGGCTCGATGGTTAACGCATTGGACAGACTATGGATTTGGGATGTGGGCGATAACCGAGAAGCAATATCCTCAAAGAATCATAGGGTTTGGTGGCCTGAGTATTCGGAGATATGCTGATATTTCTGTCAACAATCTGGGTTATCGCTTCGAAACCGCCGCGTGGGGTAAAGGTTATGCGACGGAGTTTGCGCGCTTTACCCTAAAACATGGTTTTACTGAGCTTAACCTGGCTGAAATAGCCGCTATTGTCAGGCCCCACCATGTTGTATCTCAAAATGTACTCAAAAAATCAGGTCTCAAGTTTGTCAGGGACATTTATGATGTTGAAAATGCGCCACCGAGTCTCCTGTTTGCTCTAAGCCATCAAGCATGGCAAATGAGTAAAATTGAATAACCGGGCGACCGACAATGTAAAAAATATCACGATGCAGCGCTGACTCCTGTCATGGCTCTGTACTAAGGGTGATACTTCCCTGTCTGCTGATTAATAATTAACCCCCATTTGCTCACGAGGCTGCCCATCTGGCAAGCACGCTTTTATACACAGGCTATTGAGCGGGATATGCACTTTGATTGTGGATAACTTGGTGGTGAGAGAAGTGCAACGAACAGACTGCTTCGGTGTTGTGCCTTCACTATGCGTCGCCACCAAAAGAGATAATCATCATAAATCTCTGGGATTTAAACTACCGTGATTCGCGCCAGTCATTTGATCGGTCTTTGCAGCTGCTGTTTTTATGATTCGACGACTGACACGCGAAAAGCCAAAGCAATAAAACACGCGTTGCGTGTCTCAGGGTGTGAAGCGTACTACAGCAACCTGCCGCCCTCTGTTCCATGATAGAATTTATAAAATTTTATCTTTACAGCCGGAGGCATTAGCAATGGCCCTGATCCCGAAGAACTACGCGCGGCTCGAAAGCGGTTACCGTGAGAAAGCATTAAAAATCTATCCTTGGGTGTGTGGACGATGTTCACGAGAGTTTGTTTATTCAAACTTACGCGAATTAACGGTTCACCATATCGATCACGACCACACCAATAACCCAGAGGATGGTAGCAACTGGGAGTTGTTGTGTCTGTATTGTCATGACCACGAACACTCAAAGTACACCGAAGCTGACCTTTACGGCACAAGCGTTGTGGCGGGGGAGGATGCCCAAAAGGATGTTGGCGCTGCAACCTATAATCCCTTTGCCGATTTAAAGTCGATGCTTAACAAGAAGAAATAGAACCCGCCACGTCCGCTTCTGTCATGATGCTGCCTGTGACAACACCTCCGGGCAACTGTGCGCAAAAGCGGGCCAGAGTATCGATCCCTGCCTGGTTGCATTGCTTGAATCAAAAGAAAAAATTCTCCCTGACCATTGGACAGGTATAAAAATGAGCATTTCAGCGATTTATGAATGGCGAGAAAAGAATTATCTGGTAAGTACAGACAGCGAAAAGCTAGACATACCGGCTGTACACAATTACCTGACGAGATCCACATGGGCTAAAGGAATCGATGTTGAAACCGTTACTGCTTCAACAAAGAACAGCCTGAACTTTGGTATTTATCACAATGAAGCCCAAATAGGCTTTGCTCGTCTGATAACGGACTATGCGACCTTCGCTTACCTCTGCGATGTGTACGTATTAGAGGAATATCAGGGAGATGGGCTTGGAAGATGGCTTATGGAGTGTATTCATCGCCACCCGGTTTTTGAAAAACTTCGCCGGATCATGTTGTTCACAACAACCGCGCCTTGGCTCTATGAAAAGTTTGGCTATGAACCCGTCAATAAAGAAAACTATGCGTGGACCATTACCCGACCTGATATTTACCTTCGTGGCAAAAATAGCCGCTGACGACCGAGTGAAATGAAGCGGCCAGCATTCAGGGCCGCGTAGCCCTGAATAGAAACGGGCATGTCGTCATCGTTGAAAGCGATTGATGGCAGCTGGTGTCATCGGGGTAAAAAGTGATACCAGCGTTCCTTCAGGATCGCGAATTTGCAGGGTTCTGTTCCCCCAAGGCATATTTTTAGGTGGATGGACAAACTCCAGACCATATTCCTTCAATCTCATAAACTCCTTATCAATATCCCTGACCATAAATTCAATAATGGCGGATTGGTTGCAGGCTGGCCGGGCGCAATCTTCTTTGAACAACGCGACCGTTTCCACGCTCCCTATCGCGATAACGGCCACCGGAGTGATGATTTCAGCGAACACCGGGGCATGCCATTCAGCCTGATAACCCGTAACTACTTCATAGAAATTAACAACTTCTTTGATGTCTTGTACGATAAGACGTATTGATACTAATTTCACGGTTGATTCCTCCTGGCTGCAAGAAGTACAGCCTCCGGGAGCATCATCGTTCAGGTCTGCTGACAACGTGGTGGCAACAGGGACAAAAAAATGCGGCGTGCAGATCGGCTTTTTCAGATCATCCAGATGCTTCGACGGACAAAACTTCCGGTAACCGCCGCCAGGCTTGCAGAGGAACTTGAGGTTTCTAAACGCACCATTTATCGGGATATGGCGGATTTGGCAGGTCAACGTGTACCGGTCGAAGGAGAGGCTGGCACGGGATACAGGCTCAGTGAATATTACGATCTCCCCCCGTTAATGTTCACCGCAGAGGAACTTGAAGCAGTTTGTCTTGGCGTTCAGCTGGTGCAACGATTGCCAGATGCCACCCTTGCCAACAATGCAAACGATGTTTTGTCGAAGATAGCATCAGTAATCCCCGGAAAGATGATGCAGTTTTTACATCATTCTGCGGTGGCGGTTAAACCGGAGGAAACTGGCGCGAATAAAACCGACACGCGCCAAATCCGGGCCGCCATTCGCGACAGTAAAAAACTGCTGCTTGAGTACCGCTCGGCTGAAGGAAAGGTCTCTAAAAGGGTCGTCTGGCCGGTTGTGCTTGGATATGATCTTACTCATTGCCTTCTGATTGCCTGGTGTGAAAATAAAAAGGATTTTCGACATTTTCGTACCGACCGATTAATCAGTGTGGTTAGGCTGGATGAATACACAGGCATGGATAGAACGGTTCTCAGGGCTCGATGGGAACAATGGCGTGAAGCAGAGTTATTACGATTCAAGTAGTACCGATATTGCGGAATAAAGGGATTTCAGCATGTTAAAGACGGGATTTGTTACACGTAAAGCGCTGGCTGAATGGCGAGATGTTCCTTTTTACCTGCCTGAATTCCAGTTTCATGAAAAACATCTGGCTGTCATTCATACTCCCGTCCCGGAAAAAATCCTGTCGGCAGTGGCAGAATTTGATATTCGGCAGGATAGAGTGATTCGGGCATTAATGTCGGTACGACAGTTTCCGCAAAAGCTCCGATCTCATCCGCCTGATGAAGCCTTTAACAGCTTTGGGCTGCACAGTTTTACCCCTTTAGTCAGCTCCGCATCTGAGCTGTGCTTTGGCTTAAGGGGGCAATTTTGGCGGGCAGATTTCGGCCTGGAACCGGTGCCGGATGCCAGTGCTTATCAGCAGGCAGTCGAACCGGGTAGCGCAAAGCTGCTGCTGCGTTATCGGGTAAGGCAGCTTATGGCAGGCCAGCATGAGCTTTGTACAGAAACGTTCATCTACTGTCCGGACCTGGCCACGCAGTGCAGAATGGCTGCTTACTGGCTGGCAATCCGTGCAGGAAGTGGTTGGATCCGCAAGAGGACATTAATGGCCGTAAAAGCAAAGGTCGAAAATTCTGAGACTACTCCAGGCGTTAATAAGTAAAGGCTATTACCCGGGAGATAGACATAGCACCTTACCGCCGTATCGGGCTGGCTTTCAGAAACAGAAACACAATCTCTCGGGCGGTGAAACAGTTTACTGAATATCTTGGTTACCGAACCACATAACTTTTTCAACACGGCGCTTGCCGGACGGCAGAATGAAATGGTCTGGCACAACGCATGAACGCGCCTGGCATGGAGCGAGACAGAGTATTATCCCTGCTTTTCTAAATCGGCTAATGCATACTTACCTCGCTCGGCGACGGAGGGCGATCTGTCGGATGCCAATATCTTTGCCAATTTGCATGCCTCCTCGCCAAGATTTTTTGACTCCCTGATTAGCATTTCACCGGCGATGCGTCGAACCATTGGAGAGCGATCAGCTGCTGCCATTTTTAAGTTTTCAAGAAAAGGCCTGGTTGGGGAAATCTTGCGTTCATTCAAAACCGGAGTGAGGCGTTGTATTCCATATACTTTGTCTATCCACTGCCATGCCATGCCTTCAACCCAAACAATCTTCCCTTCAAACTGGCAACGATATGCTTTTGCTCGCAGGGAGGGTTGAACTGATAACTCAGCAATTTCGCCCAGAAAAGAGTCTAACGCTTCGCTACGTCCTGCCTGAGAGAATATGGTAGCAACAGGTCCTGAAGGGGATGTTATCAGCCGTTTTTTCAGTTCTTCGGCTATTTTCTCCAATGTCACCATTTTCATCAGAATATCTTTTTCTGTACTCCCCGTTCTTCCCCATGAATCCCAATAGGGAAATGTAATGAATAAGACATCTATGATGATTTCCGGATCTGTTAACTCAGCGATTAACAGCAACCTGTCACATGCCGCAGCCCTTACCTGAGGAACCCAGTCATTTAGCCGTCGTATTGCCAACGCGAACACGAAACTGTTTGGTGCGCCGCCTGTTAATGTCCGTAATGCTCTCTCCCGTTTGAAACCATCAGCATTGCATACATCCAGCCAGGAAAGAGAACCAAATTGCTGGTTTTTTTCATCGCCATTTTGCTTTGCAGATGCCTGTGCCGATGCGTAAATTGTCCAGCGGATAAGACGCTCCCACTCATCTAATTATTTTAGCGGAAGTTTCGACGTTGCGGCAATAAATACGGTGATGTCGGGTCTGATTCTCTGATAAAAGCTATTAAAACTTAATGATTTTTTTATAGAAGAAATAACTTCCTGTTGAAGACTGTCCTCAAGTGTCATGACATAACTCCCTCTATAAAAATTTATGATAGCTTTTATTTATCAATAATGTTGTGTTAACACAAGGATGAATTTCATTAATCCACATGCTATTTGCCAACATACGAGCTTCACCCAGGGTACTGGAACATAATCGGCAAGAGGAGCGAAAAATTTAGCACAATGCGCTGCCAGAAGGTGACGAGTATCTGAGCGCCTTCGGCAAGATGATTACCGACACTGTGAATATTCACCTTAACTCAAATTTATTCTGATATTATCATTGTTGCATGCATTACTTTCGATGCGGTTGCGCCCACGACACTGATCGCATAATATAATAATAACGATATAAATATTTCTAAGGTCCATATATGGAATGGGGATGCACAAAGTGTGGGGTGGAAATACCTCAGGACAGAGAGTTTTGCGATGAATGTGAAGAAAAGCATTTCAGGAAAATTGGCGGATTTCTGTTTTTACCCCTCATAGGATTGATCGTTACTGCTGCTTCTTATCTGTTTGTAATGACAGATGCGTTTAAATTTTTGACAGAAAATTATGCGCAATTGAATGCAAATGCAAAAATATTCTTCATACTCTCCATTGCTATTTATATCGGGGAGTTCTTGTTCTCAGTCACCGTTCTTTCGTTTTTTTTAAAGAAGAAAAAGCTGTTGCCAAAGCTTTTCATTTTCTTTTTGATATCAGTCGTGGCGACGATGTCACTGAATGTCTATATGCTTTACCGGTTAATTCCCGGCGCTAAAATTGGATATAATGAGCTCGTTCCTGTTTTTAGAAATGTGATAACGGCTCTTATCTGGATTCCATACTTCATCACATCAGTTCGTGTAAAAAGAACTTTTACCCGTTAGGAAGCCACATTGACGGTTTCCTGTTGCTGATTAGTAAACATACAGTGCCCCTCAATAATCAAAACGGAGCGGCACAATGCAATTCAGGTGCCTGAAGTGACTGGTGCTCACGGGTGGTTAAAGTTAGATGATTTTTTGCCGATGTAACATGGATATCTGTTCACGGAAGAAAGCCCATGAGAAATTTTCTAACAGCATTGATTCTATTCGCTATCGTTCCATTATCGTATGGCCAGGAGAATCTCCAGTATGAAAACATTAAGCCATATGTGATTGGCTTTCTTGAAAAGGTAGCAAGCTCCTCGGAAAGTTGCTCTTTATTCAAAGATCTTGTTGCAAAAGACATTTCAAATGAACGAAATAAGAAAATGATGTTAGGGTTTTGCGATAGTGATATTGATTTCTCTAAGCCAATATCATTCTCTCAGATAAGCACTCATCGCTTTGAGGGTGCGGATTATGTGTGCGGAATCATTTCTGGCCGAACAAAAATCAACCGAAAAATAGGTGTCAGGTTTATCTCTTCAGAGCCCTACCACCTGATATTGAACGTTAAATACTCACGTCGCCCCATTGCATACACAATTGATGATAGGTTCCTGGTTGATGAGTATCGCTTGCAGATTAGGTCATTTAATGAGATGAACGAAAAATATTGTCAGTGAATGGTAATTATGAAATTCTTAGATTTGCTGATGAAATTTAAAATGGGAAAATTTCCCGCTGATGATGTCGGTTTAAATCGCGGTTGTGTTTTTTATTCAAGTATATGAATTTCTGTGGGGAGAGCATGAGCGTATCTATTTATTATTCAGCTAAAAGAAATTCACCCATTACAACGGCTGAAAATGTCAGTCTCTTGGCCATTACAGACATGTTTAACCAAGGGTTTCCTTATAAAAATGAAGGTGAAACGCTATCATTTTACCGGAAGCCATCAGAAGAATACATACTTGAGGGGGCAACCAAACTTCCTTATTGTGATGAAACGATAATAGTTGAGTCGGTTATTTACTGGCTGAAAGCTCTTACTCATTTAACATCTGCATTACCAACGGCAGTTTGGGAAGTACAAATTGATGATTGCCCTGCTTCATGGGTAGATGATCATTGGGAAATGTAAGTGGGGGATCCCAAATTACATGTGACTTCATGTCCGAACAGTTATGTGAGGTGCTGTTCCAGCGCTTCGACAAACATTCTCACCTTTAAGGGAACAAGCCGGGAAGTTGGATAAACGGCCCAGATACCTAACGGTTCCGGCCTGGCATCTTCAAGTACTACTTCCTGGATCACGCCTGCCTCAATAAAGGGTTCGACGTACCATTGGGAGAGGTTGGCGATGCCAAGGCCGCCCGCACAGGCTTCGTATATGGCTTCAACCGAGTTAGCTGAAAAGCGCCCAGACACCTTCTGCCTGAAATTCTTCTCACCACCCAGGAAGGCCCAATGCGATGTGCCGATAGTGGGCAGGCAATGATGAGCAATCAGATCAGTGACTGACCTTGGTGAACCATATGCGCTCAGGTAAGCCGCTGACGCGCAAAGCACGCGCGGGTTATCAGCCAGTCGTCGCGCGACCAATCGATTATCGCGCAGTGGAGCGATGCGTATCGCAACATCAATCCCTTTGCCAACAATATCCACCTGTTCATCAGTGGTAACTAAATCGACACGTAATGAGGGATGTTGAAGCATAAATGTGGGAAGCATCGGTGCTACAACCTTTCTGCCAAATGCTGCCGATGCCGTTATCCGTAGATGTCCCGTAAGGGCACTCCCTGCCGGTCGAAGATCGGCCAACGCGTTGGCTCTTCCCTCCAGTAAAGACAGTGCGTGGGGGTAAAATGTCTCGCCGTCGCTGGTGAGTGAGAGTGCCCGCGTGGTGCGGTGCACCAGCCTTACATTGAGCTCCGTTTCGAGGTTGTTCAGGCTTCTGGACGCCCCCATTGAACTCAGTGAGAGCCGTCGGGCAGCGCCTGCGAGGCTGCCAATTTGCACGGCTTCGACAAAGACCTCAATGTCCTCAAGCTTCATTATCTCGTTTTCCGTTATATTGCCGTAACAGATTCCACCTCTACACTATTTTTCGTGATAGCGCCATAGTTTACCTCAATTCATGCCCACCTCTCCTGGAGGGAGATGGCCATCCTGTCCCGTGTCGTCTGATTGTTCGCTGCGTAACGCAGTCGATCAGCGCACTGATGCTGAAATTTATAGAATGGAGGTTCTCATGAAAGGTTTTGCAAAGGTTCTGGGTATTGCAGGCATGGCTTTTGTTGCTCATGCCGTGGCCAATGCGCCTGACCAGATCCGCCAACAGGTTCCTGGGTACTACCGTCTGGCGGTGGGGGATTACGAGGTCACTGCTTTGTTTGACGGCTACAATGACCTGTCCCCAGGCTTGTTGCAAGGGCTGTCTGCGGAAAAGGTTCGTGCGCTTCTTGCACGCCAGGCAATTGGTCCGGACAGGATGCCAACGACATTTAATGCATTCCTGATTAACACCGGGAAGCACCTGGTGATGGTTGATAGTGGCGCCGGGCAGTGTGTGCCGCAGACGGCCGGGCAGTTGGTGCCTAACATTCAGGCCTCTGGCTACCAGCCAGCGCAGGTCGACACTATCTTCCTGACTCACCTGCATTTGGATCATGTTTGTGGTCTGGTTGATGCATCCGGAAAAGCGCTGTTCCCCAATGCGACGGTTTACGTGTCCCAGGCGGAAGCCAATTACTGGCTGGACCCGCAGAAGAAAGCCTCTGCGCCAGAGCGTGCCAGAGAATATTTCGATATTGCTCAACATTCTCTTGCTCCTTACAAAGCCAGTGGGCACCTGAAGACCTTTGTTCCGCCGGCATCGCCAATCCCGGAAGTCAAGGCCTCTTACGCTGTTGGTCATACGCCTGGAAGTGCTGTTTATCGATTTACGTCCAGGGGTGCCGCAATCACATTTATCGGCGACTTAATCCATAACGCCGCAGTGCAGTTTGATCATCCCGATGTTGCCATTCGTTTTGATGTCGATCCTGAAAAGGCGACAGAGTCACGCGAAAAGGAATTCTCAAAGTTGGCATCAGATGGCGAATGGTTGGCTGCCGCTCACTTACCATTCCCTGGTATCGGTCATGTCACGCAGGAAGGTAAGAAATTCAATTGGGCACCCGCTCTGTATGGCCCCTATAAACGCGCGGATGACGTTCCTTTGCTGAAGTGAAGTTAAATATCAATGTGTTCAACCAAAAGGGTGAGTTATGAAAAGCTATACAGTTCAGGCCAATGGTATTCGGCAATTTGTTGTTGAGGAAGGGGAGGGAGCACCTGTTATTCTGCTGCATGGATTCCCGGAAACAAACTATGCGTGGCGGCATCAAATTCCGGTCTTATCTAAACAATTTCGCGTGATTGCACCTGATCTTCGCGGTTACGGTGAGACGGATAAACCAGCATCTGGCTACGATAAGCGCAACATGGCGCTTGATATTCGCGAGTTGATGCGAGAACTCGACATCCATAAAGTTGCCCTGGTTGGTCATGACCGTGGTGCGCGCGTGGCGACCCGCTTTGCCAAGGATTACCCGGAGCTTGTTGATCGCCTGGTAGTGATGGATAACGTTCCAACTCGCATTGTTGCGCGTGATCTGAATGCTTCGATTGCCAAAGCGTACTGGTTCTTCCTGTTCCACCTGGTTCCTGATCTCCCGGAGGCGCTTATCGCCGGTCGTGAACACATCTGGTTGCGTCACTTCTTCTCCGACTGGACTTATGATCCTTCTACCATCAGTGGAGAAGCGTTTGATACCTATGTGAAGTCTTATCAGGCGCCTGGTGCTGTCCGTGGAGCTATGGCGGATTATCGGGCCAACGCACAGGATATTGCGCAAGACCTCGAAGACGCAGAGATCAAAATTGCCTGCCCGGTGATGTCATTGTGGGGAGCGGATTTTCATGCGGTCGGAAAACTGTTTGACATGGCAAGTGTCTGGTCTGAAATGGCCGATGACGTGCAGGCCATCGCCATTGAACAGTGTGGGCATTTGCCCCAGGAGGAGCAGCCTGAAAAAGTAAATCAACTGCTGATGAATTTCTTAAGCAGCTGGCGCTCCGTCTGACGGTATCTTGTATACTGTGGTGCTTTCATGTTGCAGGAACCGTCACTTTGTCAAACGAAACTCAAATGCTGGCTGATGAATTACGCCACGTTGTCAGCGCTTTCGTGCGCCATGTACGCGTGGCAACGGCTACTGTACGCACTTCGCAGCATGAAACGCTGGAGTTGCTCAATACGCATAAGGAACTTTCCATTGCAGACCTTGCGCGTCTGCGTGGCGTAAAACATCAAAGCATGCGGTTGGTGATCAATGAACTGGAACAGCAAGGTTTGATCGAGCGGCAAAGAAGCCCGCAGGATGCGCGTGCGCAGCTGATTGTCTTGAGTGAAAGTGCATGCCTGTTGCTGGCATCTGCCCGCAGGCAACGTACCGAGTGGATAGCTGCACAGATCGCCAACAAGCTCGATGAGGCCGGGCGTGCCGACCTGCAAAAAGGGCTGGCTGCTCTGCATAAGTTGCTTTAAATCTGCCTGAGTTGGCTCACTACCTGTATTAATGTATTCAATCCCCAATGCTCAACGTATTTGTCCTCTTCAATACGCACCATATCAATCACGGTGATAGTCACGTTTTGGCCTGTAGCCGGAACACCCAATAGCTCCCCCTGGTGCACGCCCGTCAGGGTTTTCCGTGTCGTGACCCAGTCACGTTCCGCAATTTGATCTTCAATGTTGACCTGCAAGTCAGCCAGCGCTGGCCGAAGTATCAACTCAAAGGTGCGCCAAAGGCTTTCGCGATCATTAGCTGCGCCAGAGGGAGCAGAACGGTTAATGAAATTCTCAGCCACCAACTCGTCAAAACTCTGGCGATTTCCTTCGACAATCACCTGTTGATTGAAGCGTTGTACGACGATTTTGTTCTGTTCTGACATCGGTGCCCCTTAAATATATACAGTTAGACTGTATATATTTAAGGGGATATTGTGGGATTGGGATAGGTAAGTTGTGCGGTGAGCAGCCCGGAAAGTCAGAAGGGTCCCATGAGGGCACACTCACAACAGTGGATATGTACTCACTCGAACAAGGCCCACGAAGGAGCCGTTTTGCAGGCTTCAAATGACTCTCTCGACCATTATTAAAATGTTTCATCCGCGATTAGAAAAAATGATGAGAGGCGATGGCAGGGAAGGTTAATTACAGGTGGGTTAGATTCACACTGGATGAACATAACCCACCAGGGTTTTCTATTTGTTGTTGCTCATTGTTTCCTTAAGTTCTTTTTCCTTCATCTTCTTTGCCATTGCATTAATAAAGCTGCGAAACATCAGTCCATTAGTAAAAGTTGTCAGTGTGATGGTGAAAAAAGTACTAATAACCAGATCGATAAAAATATTACCGCTACGGATAATGACCGGACGATAAATGATCACGCCAGCCAGTACGACCCAGTGGCTCATACAATAAAAACAATGAAACAAATAGCCGGTCATATGACCAATTTTATTGGCCAGGTTTCGCACCGGCACAAAGAGTTCTGTCTGGGTGATGGTAAAAGAGATGCTGGCGGCAGCGAAGCTGAGGACGATACATGTCCACAATGACTGGATCGCGGGTAATACAATAACCTGTTGCACAGAGGCTCCTGTGATTTGTCTAACTCATGTAACAACAAAAGATACGATCACTTTTGTGCAAGATCAACACGACGATTCTGTGGTCATAAAAATTAAAGCATTTATGGCTAAATGGCTGTGACAGGATCTGTGAACAGTTAAATGGGTTAGGTATTGTTTTCTTTGAACTTATTACACAAATGACTGAGGGTGATTTCGCTTAAACGTTCCATTAACAATGACTCAGCCTGTTTTAACGCAACATCTAATTCATCATTAACGGTATTTTCTATCAGGCAGTGAGGATTATCCCTGTTGATGCCAAGGTTGTAGAGATGGGTTATTCCCACCGCTTTGTAGATATCCCGCAAAGTCACCTGGGTAGGGTCGCAACTTAATGACCAGCCACCATTGTGTCCTTTTTCGGAGCGGACATAACCGGCTTCTCGTAAACCTGCCATCGTTCTGCGTACCAGCGCGGCATTGGTGTCCAGCATCTCAGCCAGTTGTTGGGAGGTGTAGATTCCTGAATCACAGGCCAGATGAACCAGTACGTGTAAAACTCGCGATAATCGTGTGTCGCTTCTCAAGTGCCCTCCCGCCTACCAGGATATTCAGTATCGTGTTGGATCATAACGTAATACATCATGATACTGAACTCCAGGAAGCGGGATGCTACTGAGATGAAACGTTATTAAGTATTAACCAGCGCCATGACAAAGCCATCCCATCCTTTCTCACCGACAGTCTGAATTGCCGTTGCTTCCAGTCGGTCGTCTTCTGCGATCATCTGTATAAAGTCTCTCAATCCTTGCACGTTCGGGTCATGATTCTCGGGATCAATGACCCCTCCGCCACGCACCACATTATCCCCGACAATAACCGTTCCTTGCCGCGACAATTTTATTGCCCATGCGAGATAACGAGGGTTATTCACTTTATCCGCATCGATAAAAATAAGGTCAAAGGGCGGGCTAAGCCCAGGTAATACATCAAGGGCCGCTCCGGTAAGAAGCTCGACGCGTGCTGTCAACCCGGCATTAGCGATGTTTTGGCGCGCAACGTCGGCATGATGCGGATTAAATTCTATGGTCGTCACGATCCCGTTATGCGGTAACGCTTTCGCCATCCAAATCGTGCTGTAGCCGCCAAGTGTACCAATTTCAAGAACGCGAACAGCACGAGTCATTTTGACCAGAAGCGCCAGCATCTTGCCCTGCAAGGCGGATACATCGATAGCGGGTAAGCCATGATTTGCGTTATTCGTGAGGGTATGTTTCAGGTCTGGTTGCTCAGAAACAAGCTTTTCAGCCAACCAGGTATCGACTTGTGACCATTTTGCGGCGTCGCTGGAAGGATAATCAGGGGTTCGCATAGTCGGTCTTATCTCCTTGAAGGGTTTTTTATCAGAAGTGTAGTCGCCGTTGGGAGGTTGCTCATCCACACCAATCCTGTCTTTCTCAGCTACTCTTTGTGACTTGAGTCACAAAAATGCATTGGGTAACAGGAGAAAAACCATGTTGAACATCGCGAAAGCATTTTGCCTGTCTTGCTGTTTTATTTTATGTGCCAGCGCCAGCGTGATGGCAGAAACTCTGCCACGTATCGGCATTATCGGTGCCGGATCGATG
The DNA here is from genome assembly GCF_000468095.1 of Pantoea sp. AS-PWVM4. Classification (GTDB taxonomy): domain Bacteria; phylum Pseudomonadota; class Gammaproteobacteria; order Enterobacterales; family Enterobacteriaceae; genus Pantoea; species Pantoea phytobeneficialis. The sequence goes on along the minus strand of NZ_ASZC01000028.1, from coordinate 29,266 downwards.
GGTGGGACGCTTGGGCGGTTGTGGGTTAAGGCGGGCTACCCGGTCTTTTTTTCTTCCCGGCACCCGCAGGAATTGCAGCCTTTAATCGCCTCTCTCGGGCCGCTGGCAAAGGGGGGTACACCCCAGCAGGCCGCTGAATTCGGAGAGGTGGTTGTGATGGCAGTCCCTTACGGTGCGCTGCCCGCTCTGGGAAAAACCCTGAAGGAAGCGCTGAAGGACAAAGTGGTGCTGGACGTTGCCAACCCCTATCCGCAAAGAGACGGTGATGTTGCCACCCAGGCATTACAGGTTGGGAGTGGTGTCTACAGTGCCCGTCTGTTTCCGCAGGCACGCGTTGTCCGCGGATTTAATTCAATCGCCGCATCCAGTCTCTCATCCAATGCACATCGTACAGGCGACGCTCTGGCCGTGCCTCTGGCAGGGGATGACAGGAAGGCACTGGATACCGTGATACAATTAACCAAAGCTGCTGGTTTTGCCCCTGTAGTGGTGGGCGATTTGAGCAAAGCCTCGCTGTTTGAGCCTGGGGGAGTCTTGTTTTTGCAAACGATGACGGTGGAAAAACTAAAACAGACGATGAGCCAATAACATGATTTCAAGTAAAAGCTTGCTTATGAAACGGGTGAACATACCCGCCCGTTTACGTTATCCTGACACTCTTTCTGAAACGTCAATCAGGAATATCTCACTTTGGCAGCAATTAAAATGTTTCCGGCTCAGGATGGCGATGCGTTCCTGGTAATTAACGAAAAGACAAAGAACGCTGTACTTATTGATGGGGGCCATGACGACACTTACCGACATCATATCGCCCCTGCTTTACTGTTATTGCATGAAGAGGGTTACCGCCTTGAACTGGTTGTTGTCACCCATATTGATGCTGACCATATCGGTGGGCTGATATCATTTTTCGAAGAAAATGGCCATTCTTCTTCACCTTCCGTCATCCCTGTTGGTTCCGTTTGGCACAATAGTCTTCGCGCGATGACTGCCCCCCCTGACGCTGGATCCGACATTGATATCGCTTCATTGACTCAGGCTATAAAACGTATTAATTCATCCAGGTCGCGGAAAGGTAAGGGACCAACTGAAATTAGTGCGAAGCAGGGGAGTTCATTGGCCGCTCAATTGCTTGCCGGGGGCTATCACTGGAACGAAGGTCATGGCTATCAATGTATAAGTACCGCTCATCAACCCCCACTCACTGCGGAAGGTATTCGCGCGCAGTTGCTTAGCCCTCATCCGGATCGAATCAGTGCGATTTGTAAGTGGTGGCGCAAGCAGTTGGCATCACTGGGTTTTGACTCGCAGGGGGCTGCCGGAGCCGCTTTTGACGATGCTTTTGAGTTTCTTTGCGCATACGAATCCTTACAACCCAAGACGCCACAGCTCATCAGTCAAAAAATGCCTTCACTGGAGCAGGACTACACCCGCGATAATTCGCCAACCAATGGAAGTTCTCTTGCTTTTGTACTCGAACTTGATGGAAAGCGAATCATGATGTTGGGCGATGCGTGGGCAGAGGAAGTGGTAACGACTCTGGAAGAGATAACTCAGGACCTGCCGGAACACTTCGATGCCATAAAGATTTCTCATCATGGAAGTATTCGAAATACCAGCCCAAAGCTACTTGGGATGATTGATGCGCCCATTTATATGATCTCAACCGATGGACAAAAGCATCAGAAGCATCCTGATATTGCTGTTTTGCAGGCCATTGTGGACAGACCGGCATCTTATGAAAGAACACTTTATTTTAATTACGCAACTGAAGCATCAACTCTACTTAAGCAATATAAATCAAAGAGTGGGGCTCAGTTTAGTGTCGTTGAAGGAGCAAATGAATGGATATCGCTGTGAAGACTTATGCTCTGACAGAAAGTGATATAAGAGATGCCTGCGTTATTGTTAGCTGCACGGAAGATGAAGGTTCAGGGTTTCTGGTCACCGAAAATCATGTTATCACAGCGGCGCACTGCGTCGGGAATGATGCTTCAGCTACAGACATCACTGTGACTTTCAATCACACGAAGAATGCAATCAGTTTAGCCGCGACAATTGTGGATATCGATGTCGCTTCTGATTCATGCCTGTTGAGACTCAATGAGCCAGTAAATATTGCTCCCATTGCACTGAACCTGGAAACGCAGCGAGAAGGGACTCACTGGATTGCTTATGGTTATCCGGCTTCCCGAGGAGGTATTCGCCATTATCTGCATGGAACAATCGCACAAAATTTACCTGGTCTGAAGCTAGGTATCGACATGGATCTGTCAGTTGATGCCGCCTGCGTACTCGATGAATATTCGGGTGTTTCGGGTTCGGCTGTTGTTGTAGAAAACCAGTGCATTGCTCTGGCTCGCATCAGCCTGGATGGCACGCTGGGCGCAGTCAGTATGGACAAAGTCGCTGGGTTGCTGATTCGTAATGGCATTCTTTCTGATAGTAAACCAGAGGCTCCTCATTTGACAGAGGATATGCACGCTGAGCGTGGCGGATTTCATCACGTATTCGAGACGTTCCTACTCAAGCATTGCGGTGGTGCGGTGCTTCTTCAAGGAAGTCCGGGTACGGGAAAGACGACATTCTGTCGGCGTTATGCTCCTGTCAGCAATACTCTCGCCGTTGCGGGCCTGTATGAATTTACTGCAAAAGATGGAGCCGGTCCTGCATTCAAGATCCAGCCAGAGATCTTTGTCGATTGGCTGGCAAATGTTGTTTCAATGCAGATATCCGGTCAGTCGTCACGCCGGGGAGAAAATGGGAGCACCGATCTCACCCGGAAAGTAGCTTCTTTGCTTGACCAATACTCTGAGTACTGGAAACAAAACGGCAAAAAGGGCGTATTGTTCATTGATGCAATCAATGAGGCCTTGGTACTGGGATCTGAAGTCGTTTCGAAGTTCATTGCACTTTTGCCCGCTCGTATACCAGAAAATCTTATTTTAGTTTTCACTGCGCCATCTTTCCCTGTTGTTGGGGGGATCCTGAGCTCATGGATTTCTCCCAACCAGGCAATGACACTGGCACTACTGGATGACAGCGATGTTTTGGAAATCTCTTCCAGAGCACTTGCCAGCCAGTCCCCCACGCTGGCGACATTACGGAAGATATGTGTCAAAGCGAAAGGTCACCCGTTGTATCTTCGCTACATTCTTGAATACCTTAAGGCATTTCCGGAAGACAATGATCTGGAAGCATTTCCTGTCTTCAGCGGCAGTATTGAAACCTATTACGAAAAGCTCTGGCTTGGGCTGGTGGATGATGAACATACTGTAAATCTGCTCGGCATTCTGTCCCGGCTGCGCTGGAAAATTGACGTCAAAGCGCTGGTGCCTTTACTGAACAGTCAGGAACAGGCGGCGCTTGTCAAAACGCTGGCACGCATTCGTCATTTGCTGATGGAAGAGGGATTTACTGAGCTATGCCATCTTTCTTTTGGCGAATTTTTGAAAAACAAAACAACGCTACTGGATACGAAAATTCATGGGCGCCTGGCCGACTTTTGTCTACAGGGAGAAAGTGCTTACTGCGTCATCAACCGCATACACCATCTGCTTCTCGCTGGTTCTGAACGCCACCACCAGGCTGCTGCGCTTTGCCAGCAATTATGGGCCGACGATTGTGTGCGGCTGAGTGCCAAACCGGAAATGCTCATTTATGACATTCGCCAGACGCTAGCCTGTTCTCTCTCATCAGGCCTGGCTGTCGATACGATTCGCCTGCTGCTGCTATATCAGCGCATTTCGTTCCGTCATAACTTTCTTTTCCTACAGTCTGCTTATTTGTCGGGTGCTGCATTAATAGCGTTAGGACGCGCAGATGAAGCCCTTGAGCAACTTATGCCTTCCCGTCATTTGGTTGTTGACTCAATTGATACGACATTGAGTGCAATCAACTTTGAATGTGCAGGATTCCCGGAGCAGGGATTGGCTCTGCTTGAGCGATTAAAGGAAATCGTTGATGAGGAATTCGAACGCCGTGATATGGATCTCAGGGAATTCATTGTGATTGCTACTGCCTGGATTCGGGCTGAGTCATTGGCAGGAATCATTGATAAAACCGGACGGGTTAAAAGCGTTGTAAACTATATTTTTCATACTGCCAGGGAGGTTCGGGCAAGTATTGATGAAGCGGTGGTGAGCAATGAAGATCTTGCCCGGTACTTATTCCCGCTTTATTCTGAGCTAGAAGGCGTTAATATTGTTTTTAATGATAAAGTTACAACATTAAAAGCGATCGAGAAGGCGAATAATGGCCTTCCTGATAATATGCTGGAGTTAGTCCTGAGAACCCTGTTATGCGTCCAGGATAATATTGAGCAATTCAGGTTACCCCTCCCCCTGAATGCCTTAAAACAGGCTTTTGTCGATTTAGACGTGCTTCTTAACGAGAATTCCTCTTGTTCTGAAACTACCCGATTTAATGCCATTAATAACCTGATTTTCTTCAATGCCCCCTGCAACCTGGTTGATCGTATAGCCGATATTTTCCAGGTTGTTGCTCCCGCTGACATCGAACTGACAGAACAAGATGAGGTTTTTTCAGACGCGACATACCTTATCAGCCAGGGGCAGCAATGGCGAATAGCCGCATATCTGGATAAAGATTTGCCTTCCCCTGAGGTTTTTAGCGCTGAAAATGGCTGGGAAAAATGTCTTAAAAGTATCGCGGCCGCCGTGTTCTGGTGTGGTGGTCGGGCTCGCAGGGCAAAGGCAGAAAATGACAGCAAGACAAGTGCAGAAGTTATCAGGATTGTACGAGAGCAAATTTTACCCGCCTTGTCGTTCACCCTGCTCGAGAGAATCGACTGGAGCAGGGCCTGGGCAATACCAGAACAAGTAGTCCCGCTGTTTTACGATGAACTACTCGCGACCTTTGTTGTTTGTTGGCCTGAAGAGGTCAATATTCTCACTGATTTTGTCATGTCGCGCACAGAAGAGCAGTGCGGGCTTTATTCTGAAGGCTACCGGCGCGTTCTTGAGGGGCAGGTCAGAGGGTTATCGGTGATTCATGCTTCTCCCTTGTACTCAGACATGGCATTCGCCTTTCTGGAGATATTGCACAAATTTGTCTCCGCTTATGTAGAAAATCGTCAGGAGTTAGTGCCTGCATTGTTGAGGATTATTCCAGAATATGTGCGGTTAGACGCCAGACAACTGGCAGAAAAAACCTATGAGGAACTGTTAAGTATATCGATGGGACCAACCTGGTATAAAGAAGATCAATTCTCGCTAATGCTTGATATGCTGGGTGCTTTCCCCGTTGCAGATTACAGTGATCAAGCAATTCAGCAAGTCGCGAAATATCTGGAGCATGCATCGGGAGAATTAACTTTCGGCCAGTATATCCTTTATGAAAAGTCGCAGCTTGCAGGGGAACTCATCAGACAAGGAAAGTATGAACAGGCATTTGCGTATTATCGCTGGCAGGTTTCGGCCAGCCCCAGAGAAATGCTGGAGCAACTCAGTCGGCCGTATGCAGATAGCCCATTACCTTTAAAAGGAATGCGATTTCCGGGAGGTGCGTTAGATGAAGTTCATGCCGTTGTCCGTATCGTTGCAACACTCGCCGATGCGGTGGAGTGGCGACTTCGCTGGGCGATGCTTGAGATAGTCTGTTTTGATGATCCAGCAAAACTTGCCTCATCATTTGCCGATCTGGTGAATGAAATGCCCCAGGATGCTGCTGATGTCGCTGAAGCAGCTGAACGGATATATAGAATTGTCCACGGTGATGTTCCTGCCGAAACGCAAACTAAATTTGTTCAGAATTTCTGTAGTCGAATCGAAGATCAGCACAGTGAATATTTCCTGGATATGTTCAGCGCATTTCAGGAAGAGCAGCAGTCTTTACCGGAAAACACTCCAGAAAGATCACAGTCTGAGATTAACAATGTTGCCATCCAGCCAGGAACCATAGGGAAACTCTCTGCGGTTCAGGAAGCACAGCAACATATCGAAAAGGCAGAGAAAGCGCTGGCACGCAGGAACGACAAGCGTGCGAGTGACATTGCGATTGAAAGTCTGCAGATATTGCAGGATGGGGAATGGTCAGTCTGGGGGAATGCTTCTTTGCATCCTTTTGCGACGCGTCAATATATTCTCAAAGATGCTAAGGGCGCGGGGGAGATCTTCCGTCGCTATCAACCCCTGATACTCAATGAACGTCATACTGCGGCATGGAAGATGGCGTCTTATTTGATTGATACCGCGGCTCCCTTTTTTACCCCAGAGGAAATGCATGCCATTACCCAGATTGTTTTGGAGCATAACCGTATTCTGCTGGGGAATGTCGATGTGGATAATGTTCATTTTGGTCATCTTGATGGTCCTGCTGAGTCTGACGCCACCGAAGAAACCCTTCGTTTTCTATTTTGGCAGCTTGAACATCCGTTGAATATTCGGAGAGATCGCGCATTGGATGCCGTGAAATGGCTGGCATTGAAAGACGACAGCATCATGAAACAGTGTGTAGAAAATGCTCTGACGTCCAATGAGGCTCTTCAGGCCGAAGCGTTGATGGCATTAACAGACTGGATGTCCCGGCAAAACCCCCAGCGTATCTGGGGCAGTATAGGCGGAAGAGGGGATATTGCGGATCTTCTCCAGGAAACCAAGGTACTCAGCCAGGTTCTGTTGTTAAAGCGTCTTGCGGAAAGGGCTGGCGCTTCATGTGCGGCAGAAATTACTGCATTCACCGGCAGCAGGACGACGTTATCTTTAAATATACAATCTGGCGAGCTCGCTCCTGATTCATCCCCTTTACCCTTATGGGCGCAGCCAGTCCGGCCCCTGTTATTAAGTCTGCAATCCCAGGGATTAGATATCTCAACACTTTTGTCGGCTCTGGCACAACGATTGCCTGAGCGGTATGAACTTGATGACATAATGACGGCGTATGAGTTGGAGCTTCTGTTGGTACGCGGATTTTCTGTCAATAAAGTGATGAAAAGCGATCGCTGGAGCGGCATGTTGTGCTTTGAGTTAAACAGGTTATTACATGAAAATGCCTGTGAGCTGAGATACCAGGAATGGGAGCCACGCCTGCGGACCTGGAATGTTGCGTCAGAAGAAGCTGTTGAACATAGCAGCGTTTGTGAGCGCGCATTGAACATCATCGATCTGATTAATGACCAGAAATATCAGGCAGCAGCCGAAACGGATGGGGAGTACATTGTCAGTTATATTGATGAGTTTGAAATGCCACATGAAGGCAAAACGGTCATGCTTGAGATAATTGCAGTGATGACATCCGAAGATGACAACCATAAGGCTAATTTTCCAGAGAAGGAAGGCTGCTTTAGCGCCACCAGAGAACCAGATAACAACCTTTCCCTCAATTACCCTCTTATATGCCAACGTGTTTTGTCTGAAGACGTGCTCCTTGGTGGCTGCACACCGGCATTGGTTTCGCCGGCGTTCATGGAACGAGTCGGTGCGAACCCGTCTGATTTTACGCGTCGGCAGTGGCGTAGTGGCAGATCGATGCATAAAAACAGATGGGGGCAACCGCTGACCAGAGGGAGCATGTTGACGATGAATAAAAGGTTGAAATTCCCTGCTGGCTTAGGATTGGCATGGCAGGTCAAAATTGATGGAACGATTTGCCTTTTCTTCCAAGCGCGGAGAGGATAAAACGATGATATTTAGTGCAATGGAGACTCCTCAAACTCGTGCCGAGTATGAGAAGCGGTGTTTTTATTTTTTGCATCAGAGAAGCACTGGGAAAAGTAAAAGAAGGGTGGGTGAGGGTGCTCGCGAGGAGATTCCATTTCTGCCTAACGGTCGCATCGACCTGGCGAATATTGATCAACTGACCCGTTTATCCATTAACACCACATTCCACTTTCATACCCACAAAGACGAGTTACTTTGGGGTGATGAGGACGGCGATATTCAGCCAGACTCTGACCAACGATGAGATTCCCGGTATGTCCGTTGAGCACAGCTAAGGTGTATGGGCATACCGCGCATAATTCTGAATCGTTGATCAAATGCTTGCTGACACTCAATGAAATGTTCATCTTTTTGACAGAGAGGATGAGCTAAAATGAAGACAGTGAGTCAAACCTCACGATTTGTGTTTCCACTCTTGGTGCTTCTACGGCATAATCCGCCCCCGCCGAGTCAGTGGTCCCCCCAGGGCCTTGACGTCACTGAGGTTTATGTATGACAGATATTCAGCAGCTGATACTTGCTGCCAGGCCCCTGATCCCTTTCAGACGCATCCATGACGCACAGGCATTTCTGAGCTTGTGGCCGCTTGAGGATCAATTTGCGCTTATCAGTGCGCTTTGCATTGGGCGTGATCACATGGGTGCCAACGTTATTCGGGCTGGCTATGTTTCTGATGATCAGTCATTCGATCGCTTTCTGCACATCGGCAGCACCGGAATCTGGCTGATTCCTCCAGCAGATTTTGCCGGTATGCTGTGTGAAGCAGGCGCATCGCTGGAGGAGTGGTTTACGACTTTTGAACATTGCGCCACGGTGTCTGGTTACGATCTGAGCGAGTTCTGAGCCTTAATCTACCGCGGAAAGAGTCAACAGCCGAGCTTGTACCTCTTCATGCGGTTCCCGTTCTGCGCATTCCGTCAGGTAATCACGATGCTCCGACAGTACTGGCGCTGGCCATGCTTCCAGAGCATTAAGCGCCATCTGACGGTTTCTGATCACCGGGCTTTGTAGTGCGGCCTCCAGTAAAGGCCACCCCATTGACGGGAAGCGCTTCAACTCCTGGACGACAGCGTCAAGTTTAGAATGCATCTTCCAGTTTGGACCCACACCGCTGCGTAGAGCAGGACCCGAGGCGATCGCTGGCAGGTCAAACTGAGCCTGTGCCAGGGTACACACCTGCTGTGCCTGAGCAGCATCCTCGGTCTGCATCAGTTGATACCAGTTATCTTCTGCGGAATCCTTACACTGGCGTTCAAAGAGGGAAGGCCACGGATCCTGTTTGCGCTCCCGGCTGACCTGAATCGCCAGGTAATAGACATAACCTTCACCGCTGGCGAGGATCTGAGGGATAAGGTCGTCCCACAGCGACATCGCCTGGACCTGCTTACTCTTTTCAGCCAGGTGTTGTGCAGTGGCAGGGGAGAGCGATGTTTCACTCTCTACCCATGTCCCAATATGCCGGGCAGTTAAAAAATGCAGTGGGTGAGAGGGCTTACAAGCCAACACCTTCTCCAGATAGCGCTGACAGCTCAGGGGCGCATCATCGTAAACCGAGATGCCCGGAACCGGACCTTCTATGAGCATGGCATAAAGCATCTCAGCGGCACCCATCAGCAACGCGTCGTCATGTTCTGTTTCGAGTGCAGCCAGCAACCCACCGCGTACTGCGCAGTTAACGGCGGTGTATTCATTCATCACGGAGTTGGAGAACCCCTCGCGCAGTAACCAGCGACGAAGTTCATCATCCATCTGTTCCGGCATGCGCTCCATCAAATGGATACGCCCCCAGCCATTGACGCGCAGCGCCATGCCATACCACACAGGTGCATATTCTTCCGGTTCCAGCATCGCTCGCAACGCGACCACCGCGTAAAGCGTGAATTCATCATGACGAGCCAGTACCTGAAGAATCTCCACGGTGCGTTGCTGTGGGAAGTACGCCATCAGTGCCATAGCAAACTTCACCACGTTACGATCCGGACTGGCGGTGGCGAGCCAGACCACCAGCTTACAGAGCGCTTCTGCCCGCAGGTTTTGAGACTGCGGAATCGCGCTCAGCAGCTCGTCAATGTAGTGCACGGGCGAGCCCTGATTAATCAGTTGATAGAGCGCCTGTATGGCCTTCGTGTCAGGCTTTTTCTGCACCTGATGCAGGGCAGACAGAATCTCCGAGGCATCCGGGCCGTCATTACCCACGCCAAAGTGATAAATCATGGTGCCTTCCAGCGCACCTGGTGCCCAGCAAATCTCATCGGAATCACTCATCGGCTGGTTGGCAAGCACCCCGGCGTCAGCAGGCACCGGTTCGGCCTGCGCATAGCTTTCAGCAAGACATGCGTAGATCGACGGTTGCTGATCGTCCCAAACAACAGGGAAGGTCATTTCCGTGTTTTTACCCAATAAACGATCAAACCAGCTTTTCATCATTCGTTTTCCACATTCATGACGGTTTCAAACAACAACCGGTCCAGCAGCGCATCAGCAGACTTATCATGTGCAGCGGGCAGGAGGATTTCGTCGCGAGTCAGCTCCGCTTCGATAAACGCATGTAGCACTTCACGGCGCGAACCATACTGTGCCTCGCCTGAACGCTGTTTTATGGTCAGCAGTTCTTCGATGTCGCGCAATAATCGGGTGTCGGATACCGTTCCACGCACCAGTTGATCGAAACGCATCGGTGGTGCACCGTTTCTTTCCTCTATCCAACGCACAGCCAGCAGCGGGCGTAGCACGTAAAAATATTTCTTCAGTCGCACCTCTTCCTCCTGCAAATACTGGCGGAAGTTTTTGGCTGCCATCGCCTTGTAGTGCCAGCGGGCACGATCCGCCGAAAAAAAACGGCCACTCAGGGTGTTAAGGCGTGCCATGACGTTGCTTTCCTGCCGATAAACGACGGGTGAGTCCAGCCAGTCGATCAGTGTCGGGTTAGCCCGTTTCAGCAGCCCCAGTGCTTTGCGCCACTCCCAGCCGCAGACATCCAGCTCGTCATCGATGGGTTTTTCGATGACATCACGCGAGGCTTCCACCCGCAAATACCACTCAGGCTTGTGTACATAGAGAAAACGCACGTCATAATCGCTGTCTGGCGAGGCAAATCCCCAGCCCCGACTGCCAGACTCGCAGGCAAACAGCACGCGTACGTCGTGTTCCGCCTCGATTTCCTTCAGCACGCCACGGACGCGTTCACGCATGGCCTCATCAACGCCATGCAGTCCGGTTTTTATCTCCATTGTGTTCTCCTTTATCCTTTAACGCAGATGACCTGGCGCAGCGTGTGCACGATTTCCACCAGCGACGATTGCGCGGCCATCACGGCATCTATGTCTTTATAGGCCATCGGTGTTTCATCAATCACGTTAGTGTCCTTGCGACATTCCACATGGGCGGTCGCACGGATATGGTCATCAATGGTGAAACGATTTTTGGCTGCGGTACGGCTCATGGTGCGGCCCGCACCGTGGCTGCACGAGCAGAAACTTTCTTCATTGCCGAGTCCGCGCACGATAAAGCTTTTGGCACCCATCGAACCCGGGATGATGCCCATTTGTCCCTTCTGTGCCGATACGGCCCCCTTACGCGTCACCAGAATCTGCTCACCAAAATGCTGCTCCTGTTGTACGTAGTTGTGGTGGCAGTTGACGGCTTCCTGATGGGTAGCAAATGGCTTGGTAATACAGGCCGCCAAGGCTGCTAACACGCGATTCATCATCACTTCCCGGTTGTGATGCGCGTAATCCTGCGCCCAGCTCACCCCCGCAAGATAATCGTCATAATGCTGGCTGCCTTCGCTGAAGTAAGCGAGATCCCGGTCCGGGAGATTAGCCAGATGCTGCTGCATATCTTGCTGAGCCAGTTTGATAAACAGCGTGCCGATGGCGTTCCCTACGCCACGCGAACCACTGTGCAGCATCACCCATACGCGTTCACTCTGGTCAAGACAGATCTCGATGAAGTGATTACCCGTCCCCAGTGTCCCCAGGTGCTGGTGGTTATTGGTTTTCAGGAGCTGTGGATACTTGTCCGTGAGCTTTCTGAAACGCGGTGCAAGTTGCGCCCAATGGGCGTTTACGTCATCGGGAGTATCCTGCCAGGCACCTTTATCACGCTTACCCCGTCCGGTGACCCGACCATGCGGCACGGCCTGTTCAATGGCATTGCGCAGTCCTTGCAGGTTATCCGGCAAATCGCCCGCCATCAGCGAAGTGCGTACGGCGATCATGCCGCAGCCAATATCCACGCCTACTGCCGCCGGAATGATGGCGCCGCGTGTCGGAATGACGCTACCAATCGTCGAACCCTTACCCAGATGTACATCGGGCATTACCGCCATATGTTTAAAAATAAATGGCATGCTGGCCGTTTTCAGCAGTTGCATTTTCGCTTCTGGCTCGACAGGTACGCCCTGCGTCCACATTTTTATCGGTACGCCTGCGGCGGGGTGAATAATGTCAAATTGAGGTTTCATGCTTGTTCTCTTTTTTGTTTGCGTCGTTTTGTAATTGCGAACGGCGTGCCAAAACAAAGCATATCGATAAAAAATTAATAACCATATGATAAATAACATTAAAAAGTAAACCCTCGACACGAGGGATAGTCAGCAGGTCAGTAATTATTTATATTTAAAAATAGAATTTATCTTACAGGATAAGAAATGAAGCGCAGGGTGGTGATTGGTGTTTTGGGGACTCAGCTGGACAGACGGGGTAAGCGTCAGAATCGCTGGACGAAATGGCGTCCCAGCGTTGCGCTGTGCCAGCATGAAGATTTGCCGATTGATCGGTTTGAGCTGCTTCATCAACCGCGTAATCGCGGCATGGCCGATCAGCTTGCGGAGGATATCGCGCAGATATCACCCCAGACGCAGGTGGTTCCTCACGCCGTCAGTCTGAATGATCCCTGGGACTTCGAAGAGGTCTACAGCGCATTTCTGGATTTCGTCAGCCGTTATCCTTTCGATACAGAAAATGAAGAGTATCTGGTGCACATCACTACAGGGACGCACGTCGCGCAGATCTGCTGGTTTTTGCTGACAGAAGCCCGTTATCTGCCCGCCACTCTTCTTCAGACCGGGCCGGGGCCGCAGGATGAAACCACACCAAAGGGGATCTATTCGATTATCGATCTGGATCTCAGCCGCTACGCTACCTTAACCAGCCGTTTCCAGCGCGAGCAGGCAAATTCGGTATCTTTCCTGAAATCTGGCATTGAAACACGCAACCCCACCTTTAACGCATTGATTGAGCAAATTGAACGTGTTGCGCAGCGTTCGGATGCCCCCATGCTGCTGACTGGCCCCACCGGTGCCGGGAAGTCGTTTCTTGCCGAGCGAATTTATCAACTGCGCCAGTCACGCCATCAGATAAAAGGAAAGTTTGTGGCGGTTAACTGCGCCACACTCCGTGGTGATAATGCCATGTCGACGTTGTTTGGCCATGTCAAAGGGGCCTTTACCGGTGCGCTGACTGCCCGCAGTGGGTTACTCCGCGAAGCAGATGGCGGCATTCTTTTTCTGGATGAGATAGCTGAACTGGGACTGGATGAGCAGGCCATGCTGCTGCGTGCCATCGAAGAGAAAAGTTTCTTTCCTTTCGGTGCCGATCGTGAAGTCAGCAGTGATTTTCAGCTCATTGCGGGTACGCACAGGGATATGCCGCGCTGGGTGAGTGAGGGACGTTTCAGGGAGGACTTATACGCACGTATCAACATGTGGACGTTCCGCTTACCCGGACTGGCAGAACGGCGCGAAGATATTGAACCTAACGTTGAATATGAACTGCACCGTTACGGGCGTCAGCATCAACAACAGGTGCGCTTTGATAAGGAAGCGCGTGAACGCTATCTGCATTTCGCTTATTCCGCCAAGGCCAGCTGGAGAGGGAATTTTCGTGAGCTGGGAGCCAGTGTTGCGCGCATGGCGACGCTGGCTGAGAACGGGCGCATTAATCTTGCGCTGGTGGATGAAGAGATTACCCGGCTGCTGGGGGCATGGCAGACAGAGCAGGGCGGAACCACGGAGTTTCCGCTCAATCAGGAAATCGATATTTTCGACCAAAAGCAGCTTGAGGCGGTGATTGATGTTTGTCGCACTTCGGCATCGTTGTCGGATGCCGGACGCAGGCTGTTTGCCGTATCACGACAACAAAAAAAACAACCCAACGATGCGGATCGTTTGCGTAAATATCTGCTGCGCTTCGATCTGAAGTGGGAGGATGTGCATTAGGGAATTTGTCACACCATAAGCTGGTAAACAAAAAGGTTTTGATATACAAGAAAGGGACGATAATCCGACCTGAGCGTGGATATGGATCATAGAATTAAACGCGGTGGTAATCGATACGTTGATATACAGACTAATAAAACGATTGACTCCTACTATCCCTCGGGGGAATTTCACAATCGCTCATGTCTTGCTGTGAAACATAAAATCATACGATGTGAGTGGTTTGAAATCGAGAGTGATATTTCAAATGGCATTACTTCTACGGAAGATGCTTACCTCCGTCTACACTTATTATCTTTACGAGAATACAAACCAAATGAGATAAATCTGGAAGGGCTATTTCAGCATCTTCCTAACATTGCCTGGACGTCTGCGGGGCCGGTATTCCCGGAATCTGTGCCATATCTGAGACACCTTGTTGCCGATGACTACCATCAACTCACGGTTTTCAGTGTTGATAAATTCCCTCGTATGGTTGACTACGTCATTCCTTCCGGAATTCGTATTGCAGATGCCGACAGGGTCAGGCTCGGAGCTTTCATATCCCCAGGAACTACAGTGATGCATGAAGGGTTTATTAATTTCAATGCAGGCACGTTAGGGCAATGTATGGTCGAAGGTCGCATAACACCCGGAGTCACGGTAGAAGATGGTAGTGATGTTGGAGCGGGGGCGTCAATTATGGGTACGCTGTCCGGCGGCGGTAAACAGACAAACCAGATCGGTAAAGGCTCGTTGCTCGGGGCGAATGCGGGAATCGGTATTTCTCTTGGTGATTCCTGTATTGTAGAGGCTGGACTGTACGTTACCTCCGGTACAAAAGTAACGCTACCTGACGGAACGGTAAGCTATGCACGAGACTTATCAGGAAAAAACAATTTGTTATTCCGACGGAACAGTCTCACTGGCACCGTAGAAGTACTATCAACGGATAGCACGGTCTGGGGTGGAGTTAATGCCATACTTCATAAAAACAATTGATGAGGAAAAGACTTCTTGAATACCAGACACTCTTACATTTGGCGTAATGTCTATTAACACCTTATAGCTGCCTATTACCAGTCTGACTAAATAAGAACGTGGTATTTACTTAATTCTTTTACTGTTTGTGGTAACCCTTGGCGGAGTAGCGCATCAAGGTACTCGTCAACCGATTTAGGTGGCTTTCTCATATTGCAACGCTGTTTATTTACGGCCGCCAGGACAAGCGCCTGATTCAAGTCAAATAAATCAGTAATAAAATCATCTGGATGTAATGCTTCGATACCGAAGTTGCCCAGATGTTGTTGTGGGAAATCTTTCAAATTAAACGTAACGACAATTTCAGAATGGCTGCAAATGGCGGCAGCAACAACATGCCTGTCATCCGTATCGGGAAGATCAATACTGGCAACGAGAGGCTCGAAACCTGTAACCATAGCATCAGGTAATGCCCGGTTCATAAGCTCACCAGTGTGTTTGATTTGTTCAGAAGTTAAGTCTGGTCTGTCCTTAATCAAATTACGCTGCCATTCTTCTTCTATAATGGCCGACCATTTCGGCTGATAGAGTCCGCTCAACCCCAGGTGCATCAATAAATCCCGTAGTAAGGATGGATAAAGGACGCATGCATCTAATACTACGGGATAAGGTGAGTGGCTCATCAGTAAAATCCAAGTTCCTGACTGTGATCTGCTAATAACTGCATCGCTTTATGGCTTTCGCTATCACGTTGGTCCCTGTAACGCATTAGATCGGCGAAAAGCACTCGGCGGTGGCGGCCTGTTTTATGAAAAGGTAGCTTCCCGTCTTCCAGTAGTTTCACCATATGCGGGCGGGAAACATTCAGAATGTTGGCAGCTTCCTGAGTTGTTAATTCAGCATGAACAGGAACGACCTGAACCGCGTTACCGGCGGCCAACTCTCCTAAAATTGACATAAGCAACGTCAATGCAGACGTTGGTATTTCGATCTGGTGAGTGTTGTTATCTGCGTCCTGAATCGTAATTTTTTGCGTTTCCATTTTCGTGGAGAGCCAGGCAGCAAGCTCCCTTTGTCCACGTACAGCTGCCTCAATCTCCCCTTGAGCCGGAAGGCTCAGGCTATCCAGAATTGAGTTCGTCATTTGAGTATCCAGGGTTTAGGTTCAGTTTTATGCGTTAGCTTTATAACAGTCTTCAATGGCAGTTTATTCGAAATAAACGAAAATATCAACAGACGAAACAGACGAAACAGACGAAAAATAGATGTTTACCTATATGAAGGTGGTCAGGTCGCTATTACGGGGTTAAATGAAGAACGACTGCAACGCGCTCGTGATCTGCTGCCTGAAACATCGCTCATCCTCAAAAGTGATGCTGCCAGCGAATCAGATATCAGTGAATTCCAGGTGGCGATTAACCACTGGGGTACTCTTGATGGGCTGTGGCTTAACGCAGGATTCGCCGAAGTAGGTTCCCCGGAATCGGTTACCGCTGAATCATTTAATCACATGATGAATGTTAACGTCCGGGGGCCGATGCTACAACTTGCGGCACTCTCTGACGCCCTTAATCCCGGAGCTTCTGTTCTGGTCACGTCTTCCTCGTCGGTTTATGAAGGTGCTTTATTGAGACTTCTGAGAACAGGCAGACACGGAAGATGATGAACAGTGCAGAGTTTGCTGTATAGCCGGTGCATTAGCACCGGGGGCCATAATTCTCGGTTTGTTAAGTGCTGACAACGTCAGAAAACGATGCCCATCGTTTTGCCGATCGTGATAGCTGCTGCAAAGAGGCTCATCGCAAGAATACTGATGCAGGTTCCACAGGTAATAATCCGGGCCGAACGACCTGTCCCCAGATAATGCGTTTCAAGAACGATGATATTTGCTGCCGGAGGCAGAAGACAAAAGAGATAAAGTGTTGGCGTATTTTCCGTTATCAGTCTGAAATCGACAATTCTGGCAAGCCCTATCATCAGCGAAATCATCATCAACATCGCTGCTGATTTAATCAGATATGGGCGAACTTCATGCCGGAGATCCTTAAGCGTCAGCTCAGTTTTTGACAGCCAAACGCCAAGCACCGCCATACCAAGAAAGCTCATCAGAAATTTTGCGACTTCATAAAGATCGTTAAACCACAGCGTTATCTGCTGACTGAACGGAATGAGCGCGGCCCCGACAATCAGTGCCAGCACAGGCGGAGTCTGAACTAATTTCAACAGTCTGAAATGGTGGCCGGAGAGCATACCAGCCCCGACGGAATTGCCTACGATTGAGCTGCCGACATAGGCGGCGATAACAATGGTTGCGGCTTGATCGCCAAAGAGGGCCGTCGCCACAGGTAATCCCAGCCATCCGATATTCAGGTAACTGAAGCACAGGCTTTTAATGGGATCGCGAAAGAAATATCGGGAAGCCATCAGCATAATCAGCATGCTGATGGCTGTCGCGATGATTATCGTACTCATACTGCCAAAACGCGTGGATATATTGAAGATGATGACAACCGGAATAGCTACGCGGGTTAATACCCATGAGGCAGCTGCTTTTAAATCCCAGGCTGTTTTACCGACCAGCCAGCCGGCAAAAAGATAAATCAGCGGTACAAATATCGTCACAGCGTTTCCTTACCGTGTGTTCACAAAACTCAACAGCCCGCGACCTTGTCCGATTCTCAACAAACCCTGCAACAGATTGCCTGGGGTGTTGATGGCCATACGTGTGGGACATTTTTGTTTAACGTTAGCGGTGCATCTGTGAATTCACCAGGTGGGGTAAGCTCCTCTTGCGATAGTTCAAGATTAAGCTCTTCCCTGAATTGCCGAATCAATGCTGAATGAGCGTCTTCTCCTGGCTCAATTTTCTCTCCGGGTTGTCCACTTTGAAGCAGGTGGCGTATAGGTTTTGAAATACTCGATAATGTCGTGCAAATTTTCAGAAAACAGAAGCATATCGGCATAATTCTGTTTCATAAAACCTTCACTCACCATCTGATTTACCATCACTTTAAGCGGGTTGTAAAAGTGATTAACGTTCAGAAACGCGCAGGGTTTATCATGTATGCCTAATTGTGCCCAGGTCCACTGTTCAAATATCTCCTCAGCAGTTCCTGCGCCACCCGGTAAGGCGATAAAACAGGATGATAATTCTGCCATCACAGATTTTCTCTGATGCATGTTATCCACCACCTGTAGCTCAGACAACCCGGTGTGGGCAATTTCACGTTCCAGCAGGGACTTTGGAATAACACCCGTTACATGACCACCATATGCGAGAGCTGAGTCGGCTACGGCACCCATTAAACCAACACGTCCGCCCCCATAAACGATATTTATACTCTGTTCAGCTAACCACCTACCAACATGACGAGCAGCCTCCATGTAAGCGGGTGTACAGCCTTCAGAAGAGCCACAGAATATGCCTACAGTGTGCATATTTTCTCCTCAAACAAATGGAAAAATCCCCGTGATGGGGAGAACAAGCGAGACCCATCTTAACATGTTACCTCGGGGAAAGTGGATGAACACGTTCTTGCCATTATTATCTATTTCAAATAAAATTTCTCGAAATATCATAAAATAACCACATAAAATGACCGGTAAATATTATTTTAGACACTGCTTTTGGGGTTTGATTGGTTTTGGCTATTTTGTTTACAGTATTCTGAAAGACCTACATGATGGATTGATTTTCCCTGCATACATACCCTATATTCCGTATGTTGCTATCTATTTATCAATAAGTGCAGTAACGTACCCATATTCTTTATTTGTCACAAATAAACTGGGGCTAATGATAATGAAAAAAGAAACGTGGAGTTA
The DNA here is from genome assembly GCF_000468095.1 of Pantoea sp. AS-PWVM4. Classification (GTDB taxonomy): domain Bacteria; phylum Pseudomonadota; class Gammaproteobacteria; order Enterobacterales; family Enterobacteriaceae; genus Pantoea; species Pantoea phytobeneficialis. The sequence goes on along the minus strand of NZ_ASZC01000028.1, from coordinate 10,582 downwards.
TTTCTTCACTGTAAATGGCCCCAGCTGGATTTTTTTTATTTTTGTATATCTGTTTTGTGGATTGCTATCGGTACCACTGCTCATTATTTATCCACTTATAAACAGATCCGTATAAAAAATTAAAACACTCTGGCGCCACATTTTGTATTCTGGATCCACGTCGGCTTCTGCAAGTATCGCAGAACTTAATCCCACTGCTGAAGGCTCATCTTTGGTAAATGAGATGCTGGCTGCTCGATAACAGAGATTCTCCTCAATTAGGTCTTCTCTGTGCCAGGAGCGGACTTTGCAGACATCACTGTTTTAATTAGAGAATAACAGGTCATAATATGTGGGCCTCATTGACTGCGTTCCATCAATTCAAGCGTCTGACCATCAGGGCTTTGTAAATATATTACTCGGGTTCCCTGCATGGGTCCTGACAACACTGTCTGAGGTTTACCGGGCGTCTTCCAGCCGTAGTCCGATACTTTGCCTAAGAGCGTATCAAGATCCTCAACTATAAAAGCAAGGTGAGCGTAGCCTGGGATATAGGGTGCTGAAGGTGCTTCTGGCTGCTCAATGTTATTGTATTGTAGTAATTCAATTTGAATATCAGCCAGTTCAAGCATAGCCATTCGTACATCAGCTCCCCTTGCACCTGTTACCTCATCGATTATAGGTCCAGACATTTTTCCTTCGCGTAATAATTTACCTCCAAGAATCTGAGTCCAGAATAATAATGAGTCTTCAATGTTTTTAACTGAAAAACCAACGTGATTAACACTTAATATCATGCGATTACCTGCTGAGTTTTCAAAGTTCATCATCCAACTATATAAAAAGCCTGCTTTATTTCTACACGATAAATGCGCAACCGTTTTACAAGCCTGCATCTTGTATCGATAAATTGCGAATGTGCGCTTTTCGCTCATGACAGCCCTCTGATGGGCCGCCTGTTAGTTGTTCTTTTGGTTCGACTTTGCAAAGATATCTTTGCACAAGATTCCAGACCTGCCACGCAATCAGTAACAGGCATGCTTCTCCACGACCCATGACCTGTGCCCCGGCAACAACGCGCTACGTGGCCGAACGGGTTATGCTTTGAGGATTACGAGATGACTACCTTTTATCAACTTACTGCCACCAGTCTTTCCGGGCAGCTTATCTCTATGGCCGACTACGCTGGTCAGGTGGTTCTGGTCGTTAACACCGCCAGCCATTGTGGATTCACGCCACAATACGGCGGCCTTGAAGCGCTCTACAAGAAATACGCCGTCCGGGGTTTCGTGGTGCTTGGTTTCCCCTGCAACCAGTTCGGTAAACAGGAACCTGGCGGCGCCGAGGAAATCGCGCAGACATGCCACATTAACTACGGTGTGAACTTCCCGATGTTCGCGAAAGTTGAGGTCAACGGAACCGCAGCGCACCCGGTGTTTCGTTATCTGAAGAATGAATTACCCGGCGTGCTGGGTGGCCGGATCAAATGGAACTTCACTAAGTTCCTGATTGGACGTGACGGTAAACCACTTAAGCGTTTTGCACCGTTCACCACGCCGGAGAAAATGGAAGCCTCAATCCTTACTGCACTTGAAAGCTGAGGACTAAACGGAACGGAGCTTGTCCTGGTTGTCTGCAAGTATGTCGATGATCAAATCATGTGGGAAGATCGTTTCGTTGGTATGTCTGAGTTCTTCTAGCGTCCACCAGTGGTGATCCCGCATGACTTCCTTTTCGTTCTTACTCCACCTTGAGCAATCGATATCTGTTTTATCCGCGTGAATGATAAAGAAACGTTCGTCAGCATAAACGGTTTCCCCATTTGGCAGCATCATGGTGAAGGTTCGGGATGCGACCGACATGCCAACTGAATGTCTTTGCAACCCGGTTTCCTCCAGCAATTCGCGTAAGGCGGCCTGCTCAAAGGATTCATTCGGCTCCAGCCCGCCGCCCGGTGTTGCCCAGTATGTCTTGCCATTTAACGCGTCATCTTTATGGCAAAATTTAAACAGCAGAACCTGATTTGCCGGAGAGCGAACGATCAACCGGGATGATGGACGAGTGCGCACAAAGCCTCCCTTTAATGCGGTAAATTACTCAGAATTGAACACCTTTTGTCAGTCCACCGTCGACAGTGAGGTTGGTGCCCGTCGTGAAGCTGGCAGCGGAGCTGGCAAGAAAAAGCACGGCTTTAGCCACTTCATCCGGACGAGCCATTCGTCCCATTGGGTTCATTGCCAGACATTCGGCAAAGAGATCGGGCGTTTCGCGCTCGATTTTCCCCCAAACCCCATCTACGAAGTAAACGTTGCCAGGAGACACAGTATTTACGCGAATTTTCTCGGGTGCCAGTTTTGCCGACAGGGTTTTACCATAATGAATCAACGCGCTCTTTAACACCCCATAAGGCTCGGCAAACATATCCACTTCTCGGCCTGATACGCTTGAAATAAGAACCACTGAACCTGATTGTGACTGGCGGAGCCAGGGCAACGCAGCGTTTACCATGCTCACAGAACCGAGCAGGTCGGTCTCGAAAGCCAGACGCCATGTTTCCGGGTCGGAACCCCCGGCCAGTGCGCTGACGTTGGGAATGACGATGTCGATACCACCCATTTTTTCGGCAGCATCCTCAGCCCAGGCGCGTACCTGATCTGATTCTGTCACGTCAACTTTATAACCGAATGCCCGGTTGCCCATTGCGGCCTGAGCCGCGTCAATTTCTTCGCTCTTTCTCGCACAGAAAGCGACGCTTGCCCCTTCTGACAAAAATGCTTCGGCAATGGCTCGACCAATACCGCGTGTGCCACCACTTAGCATGACTCTGGCATTCTTCAGGCCTAAATCCATAATTTTCTCCTGTTTTCCGGGTTTCATCCGCCGGGATAATGGTTATCTGTGAAGCAATATAGGATTTGACCAGCATTCTGAAAAATGAAATTAATAGAACCCATCATTCATTAAATGAGAATGCCGAATGCACCTTTCTCAACTCAGGGCCTTCTGTGCGGTAGCGCAGACCGGATCGATCTCAGGCGCGGCTCGGGTGTTAAACCGCGTTCCTTCAGGCATCACGGTACGCATCCAGCAGCTTGAACAGGATTTAGGCTGCGAACTCTTTCTGCGCGACCGCCAGGGGATGTCCCTCTCGCAGAACGGGCGGCTACTGCTGGACCACGCGCAACGTATTCTGGACCTCACCGACAGCACCCGTCTGTTGATGCGAGAAGAGGATCTGGGAGGAAAACTGGTGATTGGCGCGCTGGATGTGGTTCTGGTCGATTTTATGCCGGCATTGATTGGCACCTTCCGTAAACGATACAGCGGTATTGGCCTCGATATCCGGCACGAAGCCTCGGAGGTTTTGGTGCAACATGTGGCAGATGGAACACTCGACATTGCCCTGACTGATGGCCCGGTACAGTCAAAGGCCCTTGAAAGCCGACTGGCCTTTGTCGACGAAATGTTGCTGATCACGGAACTCAATCATCCTGCGGTCAGAAAGCCATCGGATCTCCAGTGTGCCGAACTCTATGGATTTCGCCATGATTGCTCGTTTCGCTTCCGCATGGATCGATGGCTGGCAGAAGCGCGCATCAGCCATCTGCCGGTGACGGAAATTGAGTCATACCATACGATGCTGGCTTGCGTGACAGCAGGGATGGGGGCGGCCTGGGTGTTGCGTTCCGTATTACAAACCTTGCCAGGACATCAGCATGTACGCAGCCATTCGCTCGGTGAGGTAGGTTATACCGAAATTCATTATCTCTGGCGAAGTGGACAGCTATCACCGAATGCCCGCAGGCTGATTGAAACCGGGAGTGAGCTTGGCGAGCGGCGCCATACCCAAACCTGGAGCAGGATATAACCATGACGACCAGCGGATGCAGCACTCGCGCTGGTCTAACTCATAAACTCATTTACTCAAAAACTCATTTTGCGATCTCCGTAGCGACGTGATTTAACGTGCCTGCACAAAATCGTGCTTTTAATGCCTTTCGCCACAGAGCGAATCTGCGGCGAAAGAATTACAAGGTATTACCCGGTGGCAAGGCCAGGTACTCATGTGCTTTTGCAATGGCGTCTGCACGGTCGTCGGCGAGTGTTTTCGGGAAAGGCATCATTTTCCTTAACTTGGGAAACATTTCGCTCAGGCTGGCGCGAACGGCTGGATTATCAGTCAGGTAAATGTAGCCCGCACAGTAGTTAGCTATCTCATTTTTATATTGTTTCATCCACCGGGAAGACTGTTTCTCGTCCTCATGAGGCTCCCTTTCATGGCCATGCAACGCAGGGATCCAGACAAAAACCAGGCGTTGCTGCTGAGCAAGTAAACCGCTCAGTCCATTAAGCAGGCGATTGGTTCTGTCCGGCATATCGAGTTGTGGGAAACGAATGAAGACGATCGGCCACTCACTAATATCAAAGATCTCATCGTCCGGTGGTGCACCGTGGTAAGCGTTTTTTGGGTTCATAATTCAATCCTTTTCTTCCAGAGAGGTACGCAGCGAGCCAACGACCAACAGCAGCGCCAGTGCTCCGCAACCATAAAACAGCGGCCAGTTAATCACCGCGACCATTTGTGAGACGGCAACGGTAGCCAGCGTGCTGGCGAAACGGCCAACGCCATAAAAAGTGGCATAGTCTGTTGCCGGTTGTTCACCGCGTGACCAGCCGAGGATGCTGGCACTCAGAGCAACGAAAATCCCGCTCACCGCAGCGCCGATCGCCACAGAGCCAGAAATAGCCAGCCAGGGTTTAACCAGGGTGTAGCCCAATGTCATGGCAGCCAGAGCCAGTATCCCCAGGCCGGTGAACCCCCTAATCGTTCGCGGTAATCCGCAGTGGCGCATCAGAGGGGCCGATATCCATGCGGTAATGAGCATGCTTACCGGCCCAAGTGTGCCGACTATGCCTCCGATTAATTCCATCGGTACTTTAAGATCGATCAACATCAGTCGGTTGAGCGCCGCAAGCGGGAAAATCACACAGCAGGTCAGCGTCAACAAAATCAGCCGCCTGCGCTGCCGGTGATTGCGCAACAGATTTTGTAAACTCGCGCGGTGGTTTGATCGGGTGCGATTCACTCCGTGAAATGCTTGCGCCTTGCTCAAAAACAGCATGGGGATCATCAGCAGGAGCAAACCGGCGGCATAACATAAAAAGAGAATGGTCCAGCCAAGGTGATGGAATAACGCGACAATAGCCCCTCCACCAATCATCGCGCCGATGGAGAGTGCGCCCAGTTTGCAGGCGGCGGCCCGCGATCGCCAGGCAGCACTGATACGTTCGACCGCCAGCGCGTCAAGGGCGATATCCATCGTCGCCATAGCGAACGCGAGCAATAAACCCAACAGAAACATTGTGCTCAGTGCCGCGTCTGCCATAAAAGCAGCCGCTGCCACAATCAATGCCGAGATCAACTGCATGGGTACAATCCATGCCAGCTCTGATGCCAAAAAGGGTGGATGCCAGCGGTCAATCACCGGTGACCACAGGAACGCCACACCGAGTGGCAGGTAGAGAGCGTACAGCCAACCTACCGCCCCAAGACTCATTCCCTGAGCGCGCATCATAGTGGGTAACCCGCCCTGGATTAGCCCAACCGTCATGCCGAAACCGATGTAGAGTGCACCGATAGCTAACAGCACCGCGAGTTGTCCGCTGTCGTCAGATGATCCTGCATCTCCTGGCTGCATAATTACGTTCATCCATGTCACCAGCGATAGTTCACAGACAGATTGACCACCCGCTCGTTGCCGTAATTACAGAAGTTGTTGGCAAGGCAGGTGACATACTGTTTATCAAAGACATTATTGACGCTGAGACGGGTGCTCAATCCAGCCAGCATCGGGGATCGCAGGCCAAAGTCATAGCTGAGGGCGGCATCAAACAGGGTGTAGCCGGGTACATCCAGTCGTCTGGCGTTAGCTGTGTAGACATTCGGAGAGTAGCCGCCTACCGTTTTACCTACATAACGGCCGCCACTGCCAATGGTCACGCCTTTCAGCAGGCCATGACGGAAGGTATAGTCAGCCCATAATGACGCCGAATAATCCGGGATACCGATCGGGCGATCCCCTACATCGGCTCCGAGGCCTTTTTCCACTTTAGCGTGGGTATAGGTGAAAGCACCGGTGACATTGAGGTTATCTGTTACCGCCATTTTGCTTTCAAATTCAAGGCCGCGGGAGCGTTGTTCGCCAGTCTGATAGGAGGTGTAGGCGTTGGCGTAGGTCACCACATCCTTCTGCGTGATGTCGAACCAGGCAAGGGTAAATAACGCATCAAAATAGGTGGGTTTGTACTTCAAACCCACCTCACGTTGCTGTGCAGTGGTTGGTTTGAACGCGGTTCCGTTGCTGTCACTGCCAGTGACGGGCAAAAAGGATGTCGAGTAGCTGACGTAGGGCGCGATGCCGTTATCAAAATTATAAATGACGCCGACTTTGCCGCTGAAAGCGTCATCATCCTGAACACTGCGTGAACTGGCCAGATAGTTATTTGTTCGGGTACGGGCGTAGTCGTAGCGTCCACCGGTCACCAGGGTCCAGTTATCAATATCAATCTGATCCTGCAAATAGAGTCCTGACTGAGTGATGTTCTGTTTCTGATTGGTAATCCGCGACAGCGTCAGGTTGCTTGCAACACCGTAAACCGGGTTCAAATAATCAATTGACGGAGCTGAACCATAATCGCGGATCTGCGTCCAGGAGGATTCCTGATAGTCGAAGCCGGCAACCGCGGTATGGGAAAGACGCCCGGTATCAAATTCTGCCTGGAGTTGCAGATCAGATGCCACACCACGCAATGTTTCATCGGTCGCAAGTGCGTAGCGGGAAATCGTATGGCCATCCGCCGCAAGAGAGGATGTCCCCAGACTTTTGGTGACAGTGGTCAGATCGAGGTAGCGAATCTTATGGCGTAAGGTCCAGGTATCGTTGAAGCGGTGTTCGAACTGATAGCCCACGGCCGTCTGCGTTCGGCTGAATTCATCGAAATCAGGATCGCCGTCATTAAAGTTACGCGGAATCTGTCCCGCCGGACTCGACCACAGGCTACCCACCGTCGGTAAAATCCCGTAGTACCCGCCTTCAGGATCACGCTGATAACTCATGTTCAGCGTAAAAGAAGTATCCACATCCGGGATCCAGGTCAGCGATGGGGCAACGTATAAGCGTTCTTCTTTGGTATTAACGACTTGTGTATTTGATTTCTTACCCAGCGCTACAACGCGGTAGAGAAGGGTATTATCGTCGGTCAGCGGCCCGGTTGAATCCACGCCCAGTTGCATATGTTGGTGGCTTCCGTAGAGCATCTCCACCGAATTTTGAGATCGACTGGATGGCGCTTTGGAAACCGCGTTGATTAATCCGCCGGGGTTAACGCCACCGTAGAGTGTGGAAGAGGGGCCCTTGAGAAATTCAATGCGCTCAATGCCATAGGTTTCAATTTGCGGGATGGCATAGCCACCACCGCGCAGTAATCGCAAGCCATCCAGATACTGGTTACTGTCGGTCGGTGAGCCAAAGCCTCGGATGTAGGGGATATCGTAGCGTGATGCTGATCCCCTGACTTCCGCCGCGACCCCTGCCGAATAACGCAGTGCCTGACTCAGGCTTTGCGCCCCCTGGGCTTCCGCCTGCTGATGGGTGATCACACTGATCGACTGCGGGGTTTTCATCAACGGTGTGTTGGATTTTGTGGCGGCGATGCTGTTACTGGCGACATAACCGTGCACCGGACCGAGCGTGCCATCATCAGTCGCTTCTACCACGATGGTGCTGTCGCTGGTGGTGTCCTTTGGCAGAACATAAATTTGAACGGTGTTGTGGTTACTGAAGCGGTATCCCAGGCCCGCACCACTCAGAAGGGTGCTCAGCGCCTGATCCACGGTCATTTTGCCCCGTACTGGCTGGCCGGTGATCTCAATCGCCTGGTCTTCGCGGAATGCCACGGAAAGGCCTGCGATGCGGCCAATTTCATTAACCGACTGGGTAACCGGTTTAGCCGGGAGATTGAAGCTGTATTGCTGTGTTTGTGGTTGCTGGACTGCTGCTGCAACAGTCGTCGTTCCTCCCGCAGATAACAGCAATGCGGATGCTAACGCGTAGCCTGCGGAAGGGAGTTTTTTATTGTTCATGACACGCCTTTTTCTCTGTACTGACACCCCGAGGTAAACGAAAACAATATTAATTATCATTTTCACTATCTCTGGTATCACGAACGAGAATGCGTACCACTGAACCTGAAGATGAATTTTTTTAGGAAAAAATTCATAACATGTTGTTAATTAATGATATTTATTTCGAGATTATCACGAGATATTCAGACACCTTACGCATGCTGAAGCCAACACTGGCCTGAAGTGAGTCCAGCGCTTTATCGGTATCAGTCAGAGAAAAGCTCCCGGTGACGCGCTCCTCGGCCAGCTCAGCAGAGGGAATGATCACTCGCCCATGACGATAGCGTTCAATCTCACTCACTACGTCAGCCAAACGGGCACGATAGAAAATATAGCGGCCACTGTGCCATGCCATGGCATCGGCAATATTGGTTTGAGCAGGCACATCCACACCGTTGCGACTGAAGGTAACCTGTTGTCCGGGTTTAATAATCGTGGGGGTTGATTGTTCGTTGCTGCGTACCGCGACGCTACCACGAGCCAGCGTGACCACGGCATTATCCTGTTGTAGTCGCACGTCGAATTGCGTGCCTAACACGCGAACATTCCCCGCTGATGTCTCTACAATAAACGGGGTCTTTGACGGGGTAACATCAAAATAGGCACCACCGCGTAGCAAGTGAACGCGGCGTGTTTCTGCTGACATAGCCACGCTGATCGCGCTGTCAGCATCCAGTAATACTTTTGAACCATCGGCCAGAAGCACGCTGCTGCGTTCTCCCCGCACTGAAACATGATCGGCAGAAAGATTCTCAATCCACGAGGGGTTCTGTAGCCATACGCCTGCCACCATCAGCAGCAGTATGCAAACTGCGCCAGCCGACGCGAAGCGACGTCTGCGCTGTTGTCGGTCACGATTGTGGTCCATCGCCGCCAGATATCCCGCCAGGACGTCAGCCTCTTGTTCCGCAAGTTGCATGCCTGGTGCAGCGGTGTCCTGCCACACTGACTCAATGGCGTTCCAGGCCTCTTCGTGTGCAGGGTGGCTGCGCCTCCATTTTTCACAGGCTGCTCGCTGGAAACGTGAGGGGTTATCTTGCATCACCAGGAACCAGCGACGCGCTTCTGCCCGAATATCGGCATGCTGTGGGGCAGGGTTATTCGGCATCTTTCACTCCACTAACCGATTGATCTTCACAAGCGGCCACCGCGCGGGCCATATGTTTCGCCACTGCGCGGGAGCTTATGCCCATCACCGCAGCGATCTCTGAGAAGCTGCGTCCGTGAACCCGGTTAAGTAGGAAAATATGCCGCGTTTTTTGCGGTAACGACGCCAATATCTTATCAAGGTGGCGGATATTTTCCTGTGCGGCGACGATCTCATGCGGCGATGCGGATTGTTCCTCATCCTGCTCGGTTGCTGCGTTCTGGAGGTAACTCTCTTTCGTTTTCTCGGTACGCAGGTGGTCGATAGCAGCATTACGAGCACAGCGACTCAGATAGGCAGCGGAATCGCCTTTCCACCATTCGGCTTTTTCCCACAGGCGCAGGAAGATATCCTGCACCAAATCCATGGCCGTATTGCCGCACCCAACACGACGACGAATCTGACGTTCCATCCGTTTGTGTTCAATAAGGTACAGCGCAGCAAGCTCCTTGCTTTTGTCTGCCATTCAATTGAGTCCCGGGAGTAGAAAATTACCTGATTACACAATGAAATTGTGTGTTTAGCCTTAGCGACCAGTTAGCTGGGCAGGGATTATTACTTAGGTTTGAGGATAATTCCAGTCCGTGGTTCAGGGGGCGGTAACCGCGTTGTGGCGGGTATTTTCACAGGAATAACAACAGGAATTCAGGGGTGTTTAAATAAATGAAACCATTCCGAGTTTAATTAATTTTTTATTCTTCACACATCGCCGTCCTCCGATCTCGTGGTGAGGAAAACCGATGTTCTTCGGAGCTCGCATCATTTGAAGCTGGCAGAAGAACGCAATAACGGATTAAATTGTGGGGACGTTCTGGAAGAAAGATAAGTGAGGAAAGTATGAGAGACTTACTTGAGTTGATTGCTGATTTATTTATCTACTGGCCTACAGGAAAGAAAGGCAAAACGTTAAAGAAAAAGAGGTCGTCTGATCTGCAATATCGACCGCTTTGCAAGATCGTTCAGACTGAGTTCGCGGGAGATAATGTTAACAAGCAAGGAGATACGTCAAAACATTGATGGCAGACAGCGTATCGCTCCCTGTTGAACAACTGAAATCTTAATCCGGCCGTTTAAAGAATTTACCTCGATCACCGCCCGGTTAGTTATCTGCTGACCGGGAAATAAGGTAGCCTAACATTCATTCAATTTTTTTGAATTCTTTCAGCAAATCCCTCAGCTTTTCCTCACCCGCCGACAGGTCTATTCTCTCTCACATCGAGGCACAACGCCTCACCGATTAAACAAACTTCTGAGGAAATGACCATGAAATC
>NZ_ASZC01000027.1 GCF_000468095.1 Pantoea sp. AS-PWVM4 | reverse complement strand
GTGATGGTCAGCGTTGACGCCGCCGGGGCCGCCGTATCCACCGTCAGGGTGACGGAAGCGTTCGGGCTGACGTTGCCCGCCGCATCGGTCGCCGTGACGTTCAGGGTATGCGGACCATCGGCCAGGGTGCTGGTGGTGAAGCTCCACGCCCCGTTGCTGCCTGCCGTCACCGTACCCAGCAGGGTCGCGCCGTCGTAGATGCTGACCTTCGCACCCGCCTCCGCCGTACCGCTGAGCGCCGGGGTGTTGTCGTTGGTGGTGCCGTTATTGGCAATCGCCACCGGCGTGCTGCCGTTGTTGTTACTGGCCGCCAGCGTTACTGCCGCCGGAGCCGTGACATCAATCACCACGGTTGCCGAGCTGGATGCCACACTGACGTTACCTGCCGCATCCGTTGCCCTGACGGTAAATACATGGCTACCTTCCGGCAGTGTTGCGGTAGTGAAGCTCCAGGTGCCGCCCGCAGTGGTGATGGCCGTTCCCAGCACCGTGCTGCCGTCATAGATAGTGATGGTGCTGTTCGCTTCCGCCGTACCGCTGAGGGTTGGTGTGCTGTCGTTGGTGGATGCGCCGTTAGCAATCACGGTGTTAGTGGTGTCGTTGGTCACCACCAGCGTCGCGACATCCGGTGCGTGCGTATCAACCGTAAAGGTCACTGCCGCCGAGTTGGCGCTGGTATTACCGGCCGCATCGGTCGCCGTGACACTCAGCGTGTGGGAACCGTTGCTCAGGGTCGGCGTGTTATAACTCCAGACGCCCGACGCATTTGCCGTGGTCGATCCCACCACATTGGCACCATCATAAATGGTGATCACCGCATTGGCTTCAGACGTGCCAGTCAGCAATGGCGTGCTGTCGTTGGTTGAGGAACCGTCGGCAATCTCCACCACCGTACCACCGGTGTCCTTACTGACCACCAGATCATCCACTGCATCAGGTGCCGTGGTATCGACGGTGATATTGATGGTGCTCGACGTTGCACCTGGATTGCCAAGACCATCCACCGTTGTGATGAAAAGTGCATGGTCACCATCGGCTAACGCCGGACTAGGGGTAAAGGTCCACTGTCCACTGGCGTCAACCAGAACAGAACCCAGCACCGTCGCGCCATCGTGGATGGTGATCACATCATCCTCGGCAGCCAGACCGCTCAGCACAGGCGTGCTGTCTTTGGTATCCGCACCATCAGACAACGACACCAGGGTGCTACCGCTATCGTCGGTGATCTCCAGGGTACTGGTGGCCGGCGGCATTCCGGCGTTGATGGTAACGTCAAAAGCAGGTGAGGACGCCGCGCTGACGTTTCCTGCCGGATCAGTCACGGTGACCGTGAAGCTATGGGAACCATTACTCAATGCCGCTGGCGTAAAGCTCCATGCCCCTGCGGTTGCGGTGACGGTGCCCAACAACGTATTGCCATCGTAGATCGAAATCACATCGCCAGTCGTTGCACTGCCGCTCAGCGTCGGGGTGCTGTCATCGGTGGTATCACCGTTTGCCAGCTCACCGGTCTGTCCACCGGCATCATCCGTCACCACAAAATCGTTTATGGCATCCGGTGCAACGGTGTCGATAGTAACGGTGTAGTCAGCCGACAAGGCACTGGTGTTACCCGCCGCATCAGTTACCGAGACATTAAAGGTATAGGGACCATCAGTTAACGCGCTGGTTTCAAAGCGCCATGCACCGTTATCCCCTACCGTCGTGCTGCCAATTAACACATCATCCTGATAGATATTCACCGTGGTGCCTGCGGTGGCATTACCACGCAATACCGGCGTCTCGTCGTTGGTCGAACCGCCATTAGCGACCACGAACGGCGTAGTACCGTCGTTGTCGTAGATAGCAAAGTTGGTAACCGGATCAGGAGTTACCGTATTGACCGTCACGGTGACCGAGGTGGTCGAACTCACGTTTCCTGCCTCGTCAGTGACGGTAACATTCAACGTATGCGTGGCGTTCGAGAGGGTTGGCGTGGTGTAGTTCCAGTTACCATCACCGTCTGTCGTGGTGGTACCCAGCAACGTTGTTCCGTCATAAACCGAGATAATGCTGTCCGGTTCAGCGGTACCCACCAGCTCAGGGGTGTTATCGTTGGTGGCACCGCCATCAGGAATCACCACGGACGGCGTGCTGTCGTTATTTTGCAGTACCAGATCGCCAACCGGTTCCGGTGCAGTGGCATCTACCGCTACCGTAAAGGTGGTAGAGGCAGTGCTGACGTTGCCGTTCACATCGGTGACGGTGGCGCTCAGGGTATGCGAGCCATCAATCAGGGTTGGTGTACTGAAGCTCCAGTTGCCATCCGCATCTGCGGTGGTTGAACCAATCACTACGCTGCCATCATAGATGGTGATAATGCTGTTCTCTTCCGCCGTCCCCGTCAGCAACGGTGTGTTGTCATTGGTGGTGTCGCCATCAGCCAGTGGAACAGGCGTTGTTCCGTCGTCATTGCTGACCACAATACTGGTGGCAATTGGCGCACTGGTGTCCAGCGTGAAGTTGATGGGCGTTGACGCGTCACTGGTGTTGCCAGCCGCATCGGTGACGGTGACACTCAGGCTGTGCGATGTTCCGGTTAGCGTCGGTACACTGAAGCTCCACTGACCGTTGTTATCGACAGTTGCACTGCCAATGACGGTGCTGCCGTCACTGATGGTGACGACACTACCTGCCTCAGCACTTCCTGACAGCAGCGGTGTGCTGTCATTGGTCGTGCCGTTGTTCGGAATACCCACCGCCGTGGTACCGTTATCATTACTGAGCGTGATACCGGTTGCCACGTCTGGCGCGGTTGCATCGACCTGTACGCTGATGGTCGCAGGTGCACTGACGTTGCCGGCGGCATCTGTCGCGGTCACGCTCAGGGTATGAGAACCATCAGCCAATACGCTGGTGGTGTAACTCCAGGTTCCCGTGTTATCAACTACCAGCGAGCCAAGCACGCCGTTCTCATCGGAGATGGTGATGATATCCCCTTCTTCACCTGAACCACTGAGAACCGGGGTGTTGTCATTGGTTAACCCGCCATCCGGGATCGCCACAGAACCGCCACCAATATCGTTGCTCAGGGTAAGTTCGGCGATGGTCGGGACAACAGTATCAACGGTCACCGTCAGCGGATCGCTCACATCACTGACGTTTCCAGCGCTGTCCGTCACGGTGACGGTCAGACTATGCTCACCATCGGTCAGCGTTGGGGTGGTGAAGCTCCAGTTGCCATCGGCATCCACCAGCGCGGTTCCCAGCACGTTGCTGCCATCCGAAACCGTCACGATACTGTTCGCTTCTGCGGTACCGCTCAACACCGGGGTGTTGTCGTTAGTCGCGCCGCCAGCGGCAATCTCGGTATCGGTCTGGTCATTGGTCAGCAGGAGATTATCCGCTGCGTCAGGTGCTTCGCTGTCAATGGTGAAGCCGATAACAGCAGAGTTTGCGCTGGTGTTACCCGCCGGGTCAGTGACGGTGACACTGAGATTGTGTTCGCCTTGATCCAGTGCACCAGTGGTAAAGGTCCAGGTTCCATCGGTGCCGACCACCGTTGAGCCAAGCAACGTCGTGCCGTCATAGACATTAATGATGTTGCCCGCATCAGAGCTACCGGTGAGTTCCGGAGTAGGGTCATTCGTGAAGCCACCATCAGCAATCGGAACGAGGGTACTGCCTTCGTTATTGTTGACCACCAAATCGGCCACGGGATCCGGGGCTGCGGTATCGATGGTGATGGCGACTGCCGGTGAGGCAGGTCCGGTGTTTCCGGCAGCATCGGTGACGGTGGTGGTCAGACTGTGCGCGCCTTCACTCAATACCGGTGAAGTGAAACTCCAGTTGCCATCGCCATCGACCGTCGCCGTCCCCAGCACGTTACTGCCTTCCGCCACCGTGACCGTGCTGCCCGGTTCAGCGGTACCGCTCAACACCGGAGTCGTATCGTTGGTCGCCCCCGACGTGATCGGTACCAACGAACCGCTGGCATCAGAACTGAGTTGCAGGTTGCTGGCAGCCACTGGAGGCTGCGTATCAATGGTTACCGCCAGCGGATCGGACGCGGTGCTGACATTACCTGCCGTGTCGGTGACCGTCACGGTCAGGCTGTGATCGCCGTCTGTCAGCGTTGGCGTGGTGAACGTCCAGTTGCCATCGATATCGGTCAGGGCGGTCCCCAGCACATTGCTGCCATCTGAAACCGTCACAATGCTGTTGGCTTCAGCCGTGCCACTCAACACCGGGGTGTTGTCGTTAGTCGCTCCGCCTGCCGCAATCGGTGTATCGGTCGCGTCATTGGTGAGTTGCAGATTATCCGCCGGATCGGGCGCTTCGCTGTCCACGGTGAAATCTATGGTGTCAGAGTTAGCACTGGTGTTTCCGGCAGCGTCGCTGACCGTGACGCTCAGGCTATGTGCGCCCTGGTCCAGTTCTGGGGTGATATAGCTCCATGTGCCGTCCGCACCAACGGATGTTGAGCCCAACAACGTCGTGCCATCGTAGACATTGACGATGCTGCCCGCCTCCGCCGTACCGGTCAGCTCCGGTGTCGCATCATTGGTGAGATTACCCTCAGTGATCGGCACCAGCGTACTGCCTTCGTTGTTGTTGACCACCAGATCAGTCACAGCATCCGGTGCAGCGGTATCGATATCGAAATTCACCACAGAGGAGGATGGGCCGATGTTACCTGCGGCATCGGTCACCGTGATACTCAACGCATGGCTGCCATCCAGTAACGGCGTGGTAATGAAACTCCAGTTACCACTGCCATCGGTGGTCACACTGCCAATCACATCGGTGCCATCGTAAATGGTGATCAGGCTATTCGCCTCTGCCGTACCGCTCAGTTCCGGTGAGTTGTCGTTAGTCAGCCCCCCGTTGGTGATTGGGACGTCGGTGCTGCCATTATTGTTGTTGAGAACAAAGTCGGCGGCGTCTGGTGCCGTGGTATCAACGGTCAACGCCACCATATTACTCGGCGCGCTCACATTTCCGGCCAGATCGGTCTCCGTGACCATCAGATTGTGATCGCCATCGGTCAGGGTTTGCGGCGTGAAGTTCCAGCTACCGGTGGTTGCATCCGCCTGTACCGAACCGATCACCGCCATATTGTCGTAAATGGTGATGATGCTGCCCGCTTCTGCCGTACCGCTCAAGGTTGGCGTGCTGTCACCGGTCAGACCGTTAAGCGTATCGCCATTGTCATTTTCTGCCGTCAGATTGGTTACCGGATCGGGCGCGGTGGTATCCACAGTGACAAGGATAGGATCGGAGGCATCGCCAGTATTGCCGGCCGCATCGGTTACGGTCGTCGTCAGGCTGTGATCACCTTCATCCAGTGCCGGAGAGGTAAAGCTCCAGTTACCGTCACCATCTACAGTCGCGGTTCCCAACACGTTAGCGCCATCAGAAACTGTCACGGTACTACCCGGCTCCGCCGTACCACTCAATATCGGCGTGGTATCGTTGGTCGCACCCGTGGTAATCGGCACCAGCGTGCCACTGGTATCGCTACTGAGTTGTAAGTTATCGGCTGCCGCCGGGGCAGTCGTATCAATGGTGACCGCGATCGGATCGGATGCTGGGCTGGCATTGCCTGCCGGATCGGTCACGATGGCTGTCAGGCTATGATCACCTTCATCCAACGCAGGGGTGGTAAAGCTCCAGTTTCCGTCGCCATCTACGGTCGCCGTTCCCAGCACGTTAGTGCCATCGGACACCGTGACCGTGCTACCCGGCTCCGCCGTGCCACTTAATACCGGCGTGGTATCACTGGTACTGCTCCCTGCTGCAATCGGTACGGAGGTACCACCGGAATCATTACTGAGTTGCAGACCACTGGCCGCAACCGGTGGTTGGGTATCCACTGAGAACGCCAGCGGATCAGAGGCTGTACTGGTGTTTCCTGCCGGATCGGTGACGGTGGCCGTCAGACTGTGATCGCCTTCTGCCAGCACAGGGGTGGTGAAGCTCCAGTTACCATCACCGTCAACCGTGGTGGTTCCCAGCACTGTGTCACCATCTGACACGGTAACGGTACTGCCTGGCTCTGCCGTGCCGCTTAATACCGGCGTGGTGTCGTTAGTCGCACCACCCGCAGCTACCGGCACAGACGTACCACTTGAATCATTGCTGAGTTGCACACCATCTACGGGATCGGGTGCGGTGGTATCGATGGTGATCGCAAGCGGGTCCGAAGCATCGCTGGTATTACCCGCGGGGTCGGTCACCGTCGCTGTCAGGCTATGATCACCTTCATCCAGCGCAGGGGTGGTAAAGCTCCAGTTACCATTGCCATCTACGGTCGCCGTTCCCAGCACGTTAGTGCCATCAGACACCGTCACCGTGCTTCCTGGCTCCGCCGTACCACTCAATATCGGCGTGGTATCGTTGGTGGTGCCGGCAGTGACGGGGACCGATGTCCCGGTGACATCGCTGCTGAGTTGCAAGCCCGTCGCTACATCAGGTGCGGTGGTGTCAACGGTGAAATCAATGGCCGCAGAAGGCGGGCTGGTGTTGCCTGCCGGATCGGTCACGGTCGCCGTCAGACTATGATCACCCTCACCCAGAGCGGGGGTAATAAAACTCCAGTTACCGTCGTTATCCACCGTGGTGGTGCCCAGCACATCGTTACCGTCAGAAACGGTAATGATGCTGCCCGGATCGGCGGTTCCACTCAGTACCGGGGTGGTATCATTCGTCGCCCCACCAGCAGCAACTGGCACCGGTGTGCCACCATTGTTATTACTGAGTTGAACATCACCCGCAATGGCTGGCGCGGTGGTGTCAATGGTGACAGTGACCGGATCTGAAGCCGGACCGGTATTCCCTGCCGCATCGGTCACCGTTGCCGTCAGGCTGTGATCGCCTTCGCCCAGTGGGCCAGGTGTAAAGCTCCAGTTGCCATTACTGCCAACGGTGGCGGTCCCCAGCACGGTGTCGCCATCGGAAATGGTCACGGTGCTGCCCGGCTCCGCTGTTCCCGTTAACACCGGTGTGGTGTCGTTGGTGACGCCGCCGTCCGCAACAGGTACCGGTGTCCCGCTCAGGTCATTACTGAGTTGCAGGCCGCTCGCCGCTTCTGGTGCGGTGGTGTCTACCGTGACGGCGATAGGGCTGGAAGCCAGGCCGGTATTGCCCGCCGTATCGGTCACCGTGGTGGTCAGGCTATGATCGCCCTCATCCAGTGCAGGGGTGGTGTAGCTCCAGTTACCGTCGCTATCGGTGATCGCGGTACCCAGCACAGTATCGCCGTCAGAAATGGTGACAGTGCTGCCGGGTTCGGCGGTACCGCTAAGTACCGGCGTCGTGTCATTAGTCGCACCCGACGTGATCGGTACTGCTGTGCCGCTCGTGTCATTGCTCAGTTGCAGGTTGTCAGCAACCGCTGGCGGCGTGGTATCTACGGTGAACACAAACGGATCGGTGGGTTCGCTGGTGTTACCCGCCTGGTCGGTCACGGTGGTGGTCAGGCTATGCTCACCTTCCGTCAATGTGGGTAGCGTGAAGCTCCAGTTACCGTCGTTATCCACTGTGGCCGTGCCCAGCAAATTGTCACCGTCCTGGATGGTCACGATGCTGCCGGGTTCCGCACTGCCACTCAGTACCGGGGTGTTGTCATTGGTTGCGCTACCCGGTTCGATCGGCACCGGAGTACCGCTTTCGTCATTACTGAGCTGCAATCCGCCCGCGGCACCTGTCGCCACCGTGTCGATGGTGATGGTGATGGTGTCAGAATTGGTAATGTTGCCGTTGATATCCGTGATGGTGGCCTGGAAGGCATGCGATCCATCAACCAGCGTGCCAGGCGTGAAGACCCACTGACCATTACTGTCAGCAGTGACGCTGCCCAGTACGGTGGTGCCGTCATACAGGGTGATCAGGTTGCCTGCACCCGCCAGGCCACTCAGCACCGGCGTGCTGTCATGGGTAAAATCGCCATCAGCCAACTGCACCAGGGTGTTGCCGCTATCATCCGTTACCTGGAGAGAGCTGGTTGCCGCTGGCAGATCGGCATTGATGGTCACGTTGAACGGCGTGGTTGTCGGACTAACATTACCGGCCGCATCGGTCACCGTAACGGTCAGGCTGTGATTGCCGTTGGTTAACGCGTCCGGTGTGAAGCTCCAGTTGCCGTCACTGCCCACGGTGACAGTACCCAATAACGTATCGCCATCGTAAACGCTGACGACGGTATTCGCCTCGGCCTGACCACTCAGGGTTGGCGTGCTGTCATCACTGAATCCACCCGACGTAAGGGGTCCCTGACTGTCGCCCACATCATCGGTCACCGTCAGGCCGCTGGCTGCCGCAGGCGGTACGGTATCAACGGTAAAACTGATGGGATCGGACGCCGGGCTGGTGTTGCCCGCCGCATCGCTCACCGTGGTGGTCAGACTGTGGTTGCCATCACTCAGCACTGGAGTCGTGAAGCTCCAACTGCCATCGCTGCCGACTGTTGCCGTGCCAAGCACCGTGTTACCGTCGGAAATAGTGACGGTGCTGCCGGGTTCAGCCGTGCCGCTCAATTGCGGAGAACTGTCGTTGGTGGCACCACCCGCCGCAATCGGAACGACAGCACTGCCGTTATTGTCGCCGAGCTGCAAATCACCGGCCGCCGCCGGTGCCTGGGTATCAATGACGATATTGATGGTGATGGAGTCAGTGACGTTGCTGTTAACATCCGTGATGGTGGCATGGAACGAATGTGGACCATCATCCAGCGTGGTCGGGGTAAAGCTCCATTGCCCGTTGCTGCCTGCCACCACGCTGCCTAACAAAGTTGTGCCGTCATACAGGGTGATCAGGGTATTCGCACCAGCCAGACCGCTTAACACCGGCGTGCTGTCCTGAGTGTTGGCACCATTGGCCAGTTGTACCAGGGTATTGCCGCTGTCATCGGTGACCTGCAATGAACTGGTCGCCGGAGGCAAATCTGCCGCAACGACTGCATCGAACGCAGGTGTGGCAGGGCTGACATTACCTGCGCTATCGGTCACTGTCACCGTCAGGCTGTGGCTACCATTGGTCAGCGCCGGAGTAGTAAAGCTCCAGTTGCCATTCACGTCGGTGGTGGTTTGCCCCAGCAACGTCGTGCCGTCATACACACTGATCACGCTATTGGGCTCAGCCTGACCGCTCAGAGTCGGCGTGTTGTCATCGGTGGAGACACCCGAGGTGATCGGCCCCTGACTGTCGCCCACGTTGTCAGTTACCGTCAGGCCGCTAGCCGCCGCTGGTGGCGTAGTATCGACGATAAAATTGATGGGATCGGATGCCGGGCTGGTGTTCCCCGCCGGGTCGCTCACGGTGGTGGTCAGGCTGTGTTGCCCCTCACCCAACGCCGGGGTGGTGAAACTCCAGTTGCCATCATTGCCGACAACCACCGTACCGAGCACGGTGGTGCCATCAGAAATGGTGACGGTACTGCCCGGTTCAGCCGTACCCGTCAACACCGGGGTGGTGTCATTGGTTGATCCCCCCGCAGGTACCGGTATCACGGTGCTGCCTTCGTTGTTACCGAGTTGCAAATCACCGGCCGCTTCCGGGGCCACCGTATCAATAATGATATGAATAGTGTTGGAGTCAGTCACATTGCCGTTAGCATCTGTGATGGTGGCATGAAAGGTATGTGTTCCATCGGCCAGCGTGCCTGGGGTAAACACCCATTGCCCATCCGTGCCAGCCACGACGCTACCCAACAAGGTATTTCCGTCATACAGGGTAATAAGGGCGTTTGCCGTTGCCAGCCCCGTCAGTACCGGGGTGGTGTCACGCGTGCTGGATCCATCAAGCAACTGTACCAGGGTGTTGCCGCTGTCATCCGTCACCTGCAATGACGTGGTGGCTGGTGGGAAGCCTGCCGCAATGTTGACATCAAACGCCGGGGTTGCCGGGCTGACATTCCCCGCCGCATCCGTCACGGTAACGGTGAGGCTATGGCTACCGTTGCTCAGCGCCGGGGTGGTAAAGCTCCAGCTACCGTTCGCATCTGCCACGGCACTGCCCAACAGCGTCTGACCATCATAGATTTTGATGATGCTATTGGCTTCAGCCTGGCCGCTTAAGGTGGGTGTGTTGTCATCTGTGGTCGCGCCGGAAGTCAGTGGCCCCTGACTCCCCCCGACATCGTCTGTCACCACCAAAGCGCTGGCAGCTACCGGTGCCACGGTATCGACAACGAAGTTGATAGGATCAGATGCGGCGCTGGTATTGCCCGCAGCATCGGTAACGGTTGTGGTAATACTGTGAGATCCATCCGCCAGCGTTGGCGTGGTGAAGCTCCAGCTGCCATCTGCGCCGACCACCACGGTGCCCAGCAAGGTCGACCCGTCGTAAATGCTGACGATGCTGCCCGCTTCAGCCGTTCCGCTTAAGGTCGGCGTATTGTCATCGGTGTTGGTGCCACTGGTAATCGCTCCCTGAATAGCGCCGGCATTATCGGTCAGAACAAGGTTACTGGCCGTGCCGGGTGCGGTGGTATCGCCGCCACCGCCGGGATTGGTACCACCACCACCGGGATTAGTGCCACCACCGCCGGGATTGGTGCCGCCACCGCCGTTATCACCGCCGCCAGCATTATTGCTACCCCCTTCGGAACCACCACTGCCTGTGGTTCCCGCAAACATCGCACCAAGCCCCGCCAGCAGTGCACCTCCCATACCAAAGGCGGCAATGGCGTTATCATGGGTGGTATTTGCTGCTAACAGGCCATCGGTACTGTCGATAGAAACATACTGGAAGCCATCACCACCAGGATTCTCCACCCACCATAAAGCGCCCTTGTCATCCTGTAGCACAAGGTCACTTTCGCCATTCGGCCCATAAAAATTATGAATAACAAGATGTTCACCCGACTTCGTTGTAATAACGAGGTCATTACCATTGCGTGTGTAAGATTTAATATCTGATTGATTCAGATTGAGTTTAACCAAACTCGGAGTGGTTAACGTCACTTCGCTTCCGTTAGTCAGCGAGGCGATCGTGCCTCCTTTAGGCGTTACTGAGATATTATTCATTTTCTCTATATTCCACCGAGGTTATTAGAATCCATAAAAACGCCCGAAATCCGCAGATCCCGGTCTCACCAGTGAATAAACGTTGGATATTCACTCTTTCTCTTTGACGACCTCATACATGCTGATGATGAAATCGTACTGAGCCTTGTTAAGCCGCCATCCTGGTAATGGGGACGTTTTATTTCTTAAAATAACAACGGGGAAAATATCGTTTTTATCTATTGGCACTGCGTGAACTACATGAAACTCCTTAAATTCTTTTTTTGGCACAGGTGTTTTCCGCATGGATCGGAGGTGCTGGTGGCGCCCCATGATTTATTAATAAAATCATCAAGATATACGCCATCCCAATGATAACCCTGCATACCGTATATCGCTTTATGCGCCAGAATCTCGATATGACGTTGATTCTCAACACCCTCAATAATCACGCCACTGCATAAATCGTTGAGATGGCCTAACAACAGATCAAATATATGGCTTTCGCCATGCTGCCAAAAAAACGCTTTATCAATCTTGACACACTCAAATATTCCGCTACTCATCATAGTGAGGCTGGAATATCCCGGACCAAAGTCATCCAGCCATAAGGGCGCAATTTTTGCCAACCCCTTTAAAATTAATAGATCTGCACGAGTAAAGCGGGCGATGAAAAATGCGGATATTTCAAAGCGAAAGAAAGGCAACAGTGCCAGTCTTTGTTGAGTTTTTTCATCAGAAAAAATGCTGGAAACAATATCCCTGTTAATGTTCACACTAATGATCTGCCGGAATCCCTTTTGATAGAGTCGCTCCAGTTGATCTATTTGTCGCAGGAATAGTTGCCATTTCTGCTCCACGGGTAAGTGGCTGAAAAAACCCGCTTCTCTTGCCGGATTCCTCACATGCTTAATATCAGCATCGTCCACAAAGCGCGTCAGTAATTCCCAGGCAAAAAGGTTGCCGGATAATCCGTAAACAGGTTCCAGTATAAAAGTGTATTGTTGCGGATTGCTCATCAACGCGCCCTTTTGCCACGATCTGACGCACCTTAAATGTCAGAATTTCTCATGTTAAACACAAGGAAAACATTGGTAAAACTTAACACCTTAACTGAAGGTTAACGTATAACTTACAGTTTGAGAAATAGGTTAAGCCAAGACATTCGCACATTTTGATAGGAATGGCGTATTGATTTTCATCTTGCAGCCGGTGAAATTATGACAACCGTTTCAGACAATTCCTGGAAAAAATAATGTTTTCTCCCACCTTGACAGAAATGCAATCATATTAACTATTTGATTTTAATTTAAAAATAACACATGAATGGTTGATTTTTGGATTTCTTTTGTCAAAGTTACAGAATCGGTATGAGAAGATTTTTTCCAAAAAGCGTCGAAAAACATTTAGTTAATAACAGTTATTATTTCACCACCAATGATCAAATTTTAATTATGCATAAAAAATATAACATAACAGAAAACCTGCTTTATAAGGCCAAATGACCTTACTAAATTAATGGGTGTTTCCCGTATGTAATGGATTGCGGCTTCGCTTTTTCAAATAAATGAATAAGATAGCGACGTTGTGTCTGTGCCATTCCTTCTTTAAATGACAAGAGAAATTACCACGGTGATCACGATCGCAATTTTAATAAAAAAGACAGGAGTGAAAAAATAGCGTAGAAATAAATGGACCGGGCCACGAACGTGGCCCGGTGAAGAGACGATTAATTATTCGTCTTCAAGATAGGTATAACCGTACAAGCCGCTCTCAAATTCTTCCAGGAACTGCGCACGCAGATCTTCGTCTATATCGGTTTGCTTCACCTGATTACGGAACAGCGTCATCAGTTCTGCCGGGTTGAGCTGCACATATTCCAGCATATCTGCCACTGTATCGCCTTCATCTGAAAGCTGAACTTCCACGCTGCCATCCTGGAAAGCAAACACGTCAACCGCTTCGGTATCGCCAAACAGGTTATGCATGTTGCCGAGAATTTCCTGATACGCGCCCACCATAAAGAAGCCCAGCATCGGCGGGTTGTCGATATCGTATTCCGGCATCGGCATGGTGGTGGCAATGCCGTCGCCATCCACATAGTGATCGATAGTGCCATCTGAATCGCAGGTGATGTCGAGTAGCACCGCACGACGTTGCGGCATTTTGTTCAACCCTTCCAGCGGTAACACCGGGAAGAGTTGATCGATACCCCAGGCATCCGGCATCGACTGGAACAGCGAGAAGTTGACGTAAATCTTGTCAGCCATACGCTCCTGCAACTCATCGATAATCGGGCGATGAGCACGGTTGCTCGGATCAAGGTGCTGCTGGATGTAATGACAGATGCTGAGGTAAAGCTGTTCCGCCCAGGCGCGCTGACGCAGATCATAAGTGCCGGACGAGTAACCGGTATGGATGTCAAACAGATCCATCTGGCTGTCGTGCAACCACTCACGCAGCGAGCGACGCACGTTCGGTTCGTGCATCTCCTGCCAGGTATCCCACATGCTCTGGATTGGGCGTGGCGCATCTACATCCGGCGCTTCCGGGTTGCTAAATTCGTTGCGCTCAACACCAATAATATTGGACACCAGTACGGTGTGATGTGCGGTTACCGCACGACCCGATTCGGTAATCACCGTAGGATGTTCAAGGCCGTGTTCATCACAGGCATCACCAATCGCCCAAATCACGTTGTTAGCGTATTCATTCAGGCCGTAGTTAACCGAGCAATCGGACTGTGAACGTGTTCCTTCATAATCGACGCCCAGACCGCCGCCGACGTCAAAACATTTGATGTTAACGCCAAGCTTCGCCAGCTCTACATAGAAGCGGGCTGACTCACGCACCCCGGTAGCGATATCGCGAATATTCGCCATCTGCGAACCGAGGTGGAAATGCAGCAATTGCAGGCTATCGATACGACCCGCTTTACGCATGATCTCCACCAACTGCAACACCTGCGACGCCGCCAGACCAAATTTGGATTTCTCACCGCCGCTCGACTGCCATTTACCGGAGCCTTGCGATGCCAGACGGGCACGAATACCTAGGCGAGGCACGACATTCAGCCGTTCTGCCTCTTCCAGCACCATGCGTACCTCAGTCATCTTCTCGATCACCAGATACACCTTGTGACCGAGTTTCTCACCAATCAACGCCAGACGTATGTATTCGCGGTCTTTGTAGCCGTTACAGACGATAACGGTTCGGGTTTTACCCGCATGCGCCAGTACCGCCATCAGTTCCGCCTTGGAACCAGCTTCCAGCCCCAGCGGTTCGCCGGAGTTGACCAGCGACTCAATCACACGTTTGTGCTGGTTTACCTTGATGGGATACACCAGGAAGTAGTCACCTTTATACCCGTAGGATTCGCGGGCACGTTTGAAGGCACCGTTAATCGAACGCAGACGGTGCTGCAAAATCTGTGGGAAGCAAAACAGCGCGGGCAGGCGCTGACCATCAGCTTCACGCTCTTTCACCAGTTTGGCGAGGTCGACACGAACTTCCGGCATGTCCGGATCCGGGCACACGCTGATGTGGCCCAATTCGTTGACGTCGTAATAGTTATTGCCCCACCAGGCAATATTGTAGGTGCGCAGCATTCGGCTCGCTTCCTGATCATTCATCGCCACCTCCTGCATGGAGCGGAGTACACCCTGTTCGCCAGCTGACGAACCCTTGATATTCTTCATGTCGTCAGACATCACGAACCTCAATTTTCCGTTGAAATATGAAAAAGTTGCCGGGTTTTGTCGTTATTACGCCGGGATAAAATTGCCCCATTCTGCCTGCTTATCCTCAAGAGCTGCTGACGTTAAGTGTAAAACACCAGGCCGGGATGCGTGCAACCGTGCCAGAAATAGCCTGGCAGTGCCATCATCACCCGAGCGTGAAAAAAATCACCAAGATTGTGGGAACAAGTTAGCCGGCGCTCGTGTCGGGATAATTACCGCAACGAACAAAACTTCGACTGGAGTGAAAAACAGAAGTGGAAATGGAAAGGATTGCCAGCGCGCACGTTGAGCGCAGTGAACCGTAAAAAGAGAAAGGGTGGTTCATTACTTTTATCACCTCCAACGCATGGGGAAAACATGCGGGAAACGGCCTGGGTGAAAGCCAGATACACACATATCTGACGGGCGCGACGCACGGCGGCGTCATCCTTTTGGGCTGTGGTCGACAGCAGCGGCGATTTATACAGCCTGACGCATAAAATTGCAAAAGCTTTTGCCAGAGCGGCCGATACCCAGATCAATACGGTGATCCGTGTCAGGAAAATTTTCCAGTTCAGCTGTTGCGTAAAATGCGGAAACAGAAAAAGGGCTGGTAATTCGCTCAGTGAGTAACCTAAAATAGCCGTCCAGATGGTCATCCATCTAAACTGGTTAACATCCAAGCTTTCTTACTGCTCGCGGCTTTGCCTGAAGGGGCGTCGAGCCTGGCACAACCTCGCTTACGCTATGCAGTCGAATTCAAACCATTTGTAAGGTAAAGAACAGAATGGCTAAACACCTTTTTACGTCTGAGTCCGTATCAGAAGGACATCCTGATAAAATCGCTGACCAAATTTCTGACGCCGTGCTCGACGCCATCCTTGAACAGGATCCGAAAGCTCGTGTGGCCTGCGAAACTTACGTGAAAACCGGTATGGTGCTGGTTGGCGGTGAAATCACCACCAGCGCATGGGTTGATATCGAAGAGATCACCCGTAATACCGTTCGTGAAATTGGCTATGTTCATTCCGATATGGGCTTCGATGCCAACTCTTGCGCAGTACTGAGCGCCATTGGTAAACAGTCTCCGGACATCAACCAGGGCGTTGACCGTACCGACCCGCTGGAACAAGGTGCCGGTGACCAGGGCCTGATGTTTGGCTACGCCACCAACGAAACTGACGTACTGATGCCTGCTCCGGTGACCTATGCGCACCGTCTGGTCCAGCGTCAGGCTGAAGTACGTAAAAACGGCACCCTGCCGTGGCTGCGTCCGGATGCAAAAAGCCAGATCACTTTCCAGTACGATGGCGGTAAAATTGTCGGTATCGATGCCGTGGTACTGTCGACTCAGCACGCGGAAGAGATTTCCCAGACTGACCTGCGTGAAGCGGTAATGGAAGAGATCATCAAGCCGGTTCTGCCGACTGAGTGGATCAACGCCAGCACCAAATACCACATTAACCCGACTGGCCGTTTCGTTATCGGTGGCCCAATGGGTGACTGCGGTCTGACCGGTCGTAAAATCATCGTGGATACCTACGGCGGCATGGCGCGTCACGGCGGCGGTGCTTTCTCTGGTAAAGATCCATCGAAGGTTGACCGTTCTGCGGCTTACGCAGCACGCTACGTGGCAAAAAACATTGTTGCTGCTGGCCTGGCTGACCGTTGTGAGATCCAGGTTTCCTACGCAATCGGCGTGGCAGAACCGACATCGATCATGGTGGAAACTTTCGGTACTGAGAAAGTGGCAACCGAGCAACTGACCCTGCTGGTACGTGAGTTCTTTGACCTGCGTCCGTACGGTCTGATCCAGATGATGGACCTGCTGAAGCCTATCTACAAAGAAACTGCCGCTTACGGTCACTTTGGCCGCGAACACTTCCCGTGGGAAAAAACCGACAAAGCTGCACAGCTGCGCGAAGCTGCTGGTTTGTAAGTTTTTACCCCTGCGGTTCAATTAAGGGAGGCCAATGGCCTCCCTTACTATTTCTCACACCCGTAGCGGCGCGATAAATCGCGCATTTTTTTCGTGCCAGAAACCAAAGCGCGCGATAAATCGCGTCGTTACATTTCGCGTCAGCTTTTCCATTAACAACAAATTGTTAACGATTACATTTTGAAACGCTTTAAATATCTGAGATTTAGGAATTTTGCAGCGTGGTTATTCCAGTAAAAATGCGTTATTTTCAGCGTCGTCTGATAGCCGATATTTAGAATGATGTCAGAAACTTAAAGGGTGCTATACCTTACTGGTTACAGAACCATTTTGGGCGAAAAATGCTGAATGACAGGGATTCAGCGAGTGTAACCGATTACATTCATGTGATCTTCCTCACTTTTTCCCGCAAGCAGGTTCCTTAACATTGATAAAAACAACGATAGATAAATTTGGAGGCAATATGCCTGGCAATACTCATAAAAGCAGAACCTCAAATAAGGCGATGACCTTGTTTGTCTGCTTTCTCGCGGCTCTGGCCGGCCTGCTGTTCGGTCTGGATATCGGCGTTATCGCTGGTGCCCTGCCCTTTATCGCTAAAGATTTTAACGTTACCGCCCACCAGCAAGAGTGGATCGTCAGCTCGATGATGTTTGGTGCAGCAGTGGGTGCTATCGGCAGCGGCTGGATGTCATCACAACTGGGTCGTAAAAAAAGCCTGATGGCCGGTGCCATTCTGTTTGTGATTGGCTCCCTGTGGTCAGCCTTTGCACCCAACCCGGAAATGCTGATTGTTGCCCGTGTGGTACTCGGTCTGGCAGTCGGTGTAGCGTCTTATACGGCGCCACTGTATTTGTCTGAAATCGCACCGGAAAAAATCCGCGGCAGTATGATCTCCCTGTATCAGCTGATGATCACCATCGGTATTCTGGCCGCGTACCTGTCCGACACCGCGTTCAGTGACGCGGGTGCATGGCGCTGGATGCTGGGCGTCATCACCATTCCGGCAATCCTGCTGTTGGTAGGCGTGGTATTTCTGCCAAACAGCCCGCGTTGGCTGGCGGCGAAGGGTAACTTCCGCGATGCGCAGCGCGTGCTCGATCGCCTGCGTGACACCAGCGAGCAGGCCAAACGCGAGTTGGATGAAATCCGCGAAAGCCTGAAGATCAAACAGTCAGGCTGGCAGTTGTTCCAGAGCAACAGCAACTTCCGTCGCGCGGTATTCCTTGGCGTGCTGTTGCAGGTGATGCAGCAGTTCACCGGTATGAACGTCATCATGTACTACGCACCGAAAATCTTTGAAATCGCGGGCTTCGCCAACACCACACAACAAATGTGGGGCACGGTGATTGTCGGTCTGGTCAACGTCCTGGCAACCTTTATCGCTATTGGCCTGGTGGATCGCTGGGGCCGTAAACCTACACTGGTGCTGGGTTTCCTGGTGATGGCAGCCGGTATGGGTATCCTTGGTAGCATGCTGCATGTCGGTATTCACTCAGCCGGTGCGCAGTACTTCGCGGTGGCGATGCTGCTGATGTTTATCGTCGGCTTCGCCATGAGCGCCGGTCCGCTGATTTGGGTACTGTGCTCTGAAATCCAGCCGCTGAAAGGCCGTGACTTCGGTATCACCGTCTCAACAGCGACCAACTGGATTGCCAACATGATCGTCGGTGCCACCTTCCTGACCATGCTGAACTCACTGGGCAACGCGCCGACCTTCTGGGTCTACGCCGGACTCAACGTGTTCTTTATCCTGCTGACGCTCGTGCTGATCCCTGAGACCAAAAACGTCTCGCTGGAGCACATCGAACGCAACCTGCTGTCGGGTAAAAAACTGCGTGAAATCGGTCAGGAATGATCGAAACATGGCGAACAAGGGCTGCCTGCGGGCGGCCCTTTTTTATGGCGCATCCCGCAGCAGTTGAGTTCCCCCGCGCAACGCCTTATGCTTTCCGCCATGAAAACGCCCCGCCTGCCCATCGCCATACAACAAGCCGTGATGCGCTCACTGCGCCAGTTCCTGCAACTGGCAAATGAGCGGCTGAAACGCAGCTATCCCGAACCGAAACTGATTTATCAACAACGTGGTACAGCGGCAGGCACCGCCTGGCTGGAGAAGTGGGAAATCCGTCTCAACCCGGTGTTGTTGCTGGAAAATCAACAGGCGTTTATCGACGAAGTGGTACCGCACGAACTGGCGCATCTGCTGGTATGGAAAACCTTCGGTCGCGTTGCTCCACACGGCAAAGAGTGGAAATGGATGATGGAGGAAGTGCTGGGTGTACCCGCACGCCGCACGCATCAATTCGAAATCGACTCGGTGCGCAGCCGTACCTTTGCCTACCGTTGCCGTTGCCAGCAACATCAACTCACCGTGCGCCGTCATAACCGCGTGGTGCGTGGCGAAAGTGAATATCGCTGCGTACATTGCGGTACGATATTGCAACCTGGTGAATTTTCAGCAAGTTAGTCGGTAATCTCATTTCACCGCCGGGCGCATTCTGCTAACCTGCCGCCTTTTTTCGCATCGGGTTAAGTTTGGAATATGTCTCGCAAAATTATTATCGCCCTGACCTTGTTAGTCGCTCCGCTGAGTGCCTGGAGCCTCAACCTCAATAATTACCATCAGAATAACTTCCAGCAGGCCAAAGAATACGCGGCCTCAATCAATGCCGATGCGCCCGGCAGTTTCTACTGTGGCTGCAAAATCAACTGGCAGGGCAAGAAAGGCGTACCTGACCTCAGCAGCTGTGGCTATAACGTGCGTAAAAATGCTAACCGCGCAGCCCGCATCGAATGGGAACATGTGATGCCTGCCTGGGAGTTCGGCCATCAGCGCCAGTGCTGGCAAAACGGTGGACGTAAAAATTGCAGCAAAGATGCCGATTACCGCCGCATTGAGAGCGATCTGCACAACCTTGAGCCGGCAATAGGTGAAGTGAATGGCGATCGTGGCAACTTCCAGTACAGCCAGTGGAACGGTGGTGAACAGCCCTACGGCCAGTGCAGCATGAAGATCGATTTCAAACAGAAACTGGCGCAGCCACCGGAGCGCGCCCGTGGAGCCATTGCCCGCACCTACTTTTATATGCGCGATCAATACAAACTGAGCCTGTCACGTCAGCAAACACAGCTGTTTACCGCGTGGGATAAGCAATATCCGGTGACGCCGTGGGAGTGCGAACGCGATCAACGCATCGCCAAAGTGCAGGGCAATCATAATCCTTATGTGCTTCAGGCTTGCCAGCGCTAAAACCGCTACCCTACACTAGCTGCTTTCCGATTGAGCCGTGCCGCTGGCACGGCATTAACGCTGGCAGGAACCGCATGCGTATACCTCGCATTTTTCACCCCGAACCCCTTACTGTGAACAGTGAGGTCTTCCTTGATGAAGACGCCGCCAATCACGTCGGACGCGTGCTGCGTATGAACGCAGGCCAGCGGCTAGAGCTGTTTGATGGCAGTAATCTGACTTTTGCCGCCGAAATCACCCAGGCTGATAAAAAGCGTGTAAAAGTAAGAGTCCTTGACAGTCAACAGGATGATCGCGAATCACCGCTGCATCTGCACCTTGGACAGGTGATGTCGCGCGGTGAAAAAATGGAATTCACCATCCAGAAATCCATCGAACTTGGCGTCAATGTCATTACGCCCTTGTTTTCTGAACGCTGTGGCGTAAAGCTGGATGCTGAGCGTCTGGCAAAAAAAATCCAGCAATGGCAAAAAATTGCAATTGCCGCCTGCGAGCAGTGCGGCCGTAATCGCGTGCCGGAGATTCGCGAAGCGATGACGCTGGAAGCCTGGTGCAGTGAAGCCGATGAAGGGCTAAAACTGAATTTACACCCGCGCGCCAGCCACAGTATCAATACGCTGCCCCACCCTGTTGAGCGCATCCGCCTGCTGATTGGTCCTGAAGGCGGCCTGTCGACAGAGGAGATTGCCATGACGGCACAGCACGGTTTCACTGATATTCTGTTGGGACCACGCGTGTTACGCACCGAAACCACCGCCCTCACCGCCATTACGGCACTTCAGGTGAGGTTTGGCGACCTCGGTTAAGGGATACTTTCGGGTTGTATAAAGACGCCAGCGTTAACATGGCGTCCTGACTAAGCAGGGGTAGTGAGTTCCCCCCTTTGAGGAGAGAATAATGATTAAGCTTGGCATCGTTATGGACCCGATTTCGTCCATCAACATTAAAAAAGACACCAGCTTCGCCATGTTGCTGGAAGCGCAGCGCCGTGGTTACGAAATTCATTACATGGAGATGAACGATCTCTCCCTGCGTGGCGGTGTGACGTACGCACGCACGCGCCTGCTCAGCGTCGAGCAAAACTACGATAAATGGTATGAATTTGGCAGCGAGCAAGAGATCAAACTGGCCGATCTCAATGTGGTGTTGATGCGAAAAGATCCGCCGTTCGATACCGAATTTATCTATGCCACCTACCTGCTGGAACGTGCTGAAGAGCAAGGTACGCTGATCGTCAACAAGCCGCAGAGCCTGCGTGACTGCAACGAAAAACTCTACACCGCGTGGTTTGCCGATCTCACCCCCGACACGCTGGTGACGCGCAGCAAAGAGAAATTACGCGCCTTCTGGCAGGAGCACGGCGATGTGATCCTCAAACCGCTGGATGGCATGGGTGGTGCATCGATCTTCCGCGTGAAACAGGATGATCCTAACTTCGGCGTTATCACCGAAACCCTGACCAATCACGGGCAGAACTTCTGCATGGCGCAAAACTACCTGCCAGCCATTAAAGATGGCGACAAACGTGTGTTGGTGGTTGACGGTGAACCCGTCCCTTACTGCCTGGCGCGAATTCCGCAAGGTGGCGAAACCCGTGGTAACCTGGCAGCGGGTGGCCGTGGCGAAGCTCGTCCCCTGAGCGACAGCGACTGGGAGATTGCCCGTCGCGTTGGGCCGACGCTTAAAGCGAAGGGGCTGATTTTTGTCGGTCTTGACATCATCGGTGATAAACTGACGGAAGTGAATGTGACCAGCCCGACCTGCGTGCGTGAAATTGAAGCCGCCTTCCCAATCTCCATCACCGGTATGCTGATGGATGCCATTGAGAAACGTCTGGGCTAAGGATGCCGTCGGAGCCAAGGCTCCGTGAATATCTCCAATACCGGCATTGCCGCAGCAATGCCGGTTATTTTTGGTATACGAGTGAGAATGAATTTACAGCATCATTTTTTGATTGCGATGCCATCCCTGCAAGATCCCTTCTTCAAGCGCTCGGTCGTGTACATTTGCGAGCATAACGAAGATGGTGCTATGGGCTTGATTATTAATAAGCCGATGGAGAATCTGACGGTCGAAGGCATCCTTAAAAAGCTCAAAATCAACCCATCAGATCGCGATCCAGCTATCAGGCTGGATAAACCGGTATTCGCTGGCGGCCCGCTGGCGGAGGACCGTGGCTTTATTCTGCATTCTGCACAACGCGTCTACTCCTCCAGCATTCGTATTTCAGACACCACCGTGATCACCACCTCGAGAGATGTGCTGGAAGCGATTGGTAGCAGCTCTCAACCAGAACATGTGCTGGTGGCGCTGGGGTACTGCGCCTGGGAAAAAGATCAGCTCGAAAACGAATTGCTGGAAAACGCCTGGCTCACCACACCGGCATCCAGCACCATTCTGTTCCAGACGCCGATCGCGGAACGTTGGCGTGAAGCCGCGAAATGCCTGGGTGTGGATATCCACAATATGACTAACGATGCAGGACACGCCTGATGGCCAGTGAAACGCTGCTGGGCTTTGATTTCGGCACCAAAAGTATTGGCGTTGCTGTCGGACAGCAACTGACAGGCACCGCCCGCGCGCTGGCGGCGCTTAAAGCGCAGGATGGTACGCCGGACTGGAACCTGATCGAGCGGTTACTAAAAGAATGGCAGCCCGACTACGTGGTGGTAGGTCTGCCGCTCAATATGGATGGCAGCGAACAGGAACTGACCGCGCGCGCACGTAAGTTTGCCAACCGCCTGCATGGTCGTTTTGGGGTGCGTGTTGAGTTGCAGGATGAACGCCTCAGTACCGTTGAAGCTCGTGCCGGTTTGTTCGAACGTGGTGGCTACCGCGCGCTGCAAAAAGGCGCGGTCGATTCGCAATCGGCCGTCATCATCCTCGAAGATTGGTTCGACACCCACTGATCGTTCAAATCAGCCCTGCCTGCTGTCGCGCCAGCTCGCTCTGGGCGAAGGTTTGCATTCCGGCCTGTGCGCCGGTTTGCAGTACTCCCGGCAACTGATGCATTTTCCCTTCGCGAATCAGGTTAGCTACCGCAGGCGTCGCCACCAGCACTTCAAACAATCCCACCCGCCCTCCCTGCTTTGCCGGCACCAGCCGCTGCGCCAGCACCGCTTTCAGGCTCCCTGCCAGTTGACTGCGCACCAGGTTTTTTTCCTCGGCGGGAAACACGTCCACCAACCGGTCCACTGCCTGAGTCGCACCACGCGTATGCAAGGTTGCCAGCACCAGATGGCCAGTCTCAGCCGCCGTTAATGCCAGGCGGATAGTTTCGCTATCGCGCAGTTCACCTAACAGAATCACATCCGGGTCCTCGCGCAGCGCCGCCTTCAGTCCCTGACGGAACGAAGCACAGTGCGCCCCAACTTCACGCTGTTGAATCAGCGAACGCAGGCTGTGATGAATAAACTCGATGGGATCTTCCAGCGTGAGAATGTGGCGTGACTGCGCACGGTTCAGGCTATCGACCAGCGCCGCCAGTGTGGTGGATTTGCCACTGCCGGTTGCTCCGGTGATGAGAATCAATCCCTCCTCCAGCAGAAGCAATTGCTCAACAACCGGCGGCAACCCCAGGCTGTCGATTGCCGGTACCTGACTGGCAATCAACCGCAAGGCCAGGGACAAACCGTGCCGTTGGAGAAACAGATTGGCGCGCAGTCGCACGCCACTTGCCAATGTGATGGCAAAATCGACGTGCCCCTCTGCTTCCAGCGCCGTCTGCTGCGCGGTATCCAGCCACTGCATCATAAAGGCTTCCAGCCAGGCCGGTTCCAGTGCGGATTGCTCCGGGATGGGCTCCAGCACCCCTTGCCGTCGCCAGTGTGGCAAATGTCCGCTGCAAAGGTGCAGATCGGCGGCGTTATGCTTTACACTAAGGGCCACAACTTTATCCAAATCCATAGAAATTCTCCTGACTATGACTTCCATTGAGCACAACTTACAGCAAGTACGCGAGCGTATCGCCGCTGCTGCCGCGCGTTGCGGACGCGCTCCAGAAGAAATTACGCTGCTTGCAGTGAGTAAAACCAAACCTGTGAGTGCGGTCGAAGAAGCCATTGCTGCCGGACAGCGGGCGTTTGGCGAAAATTACGTGCAGGAAGGGGTTGAAAAAGTCACCACGCTGGCCGCACATCCTGAACTGCAATGGCACTTCATTGGCCCATTGCAATCGAACAAAAGTCGCCAGGTGGCGGAGCATTTTGGCTGGTGCCATACCGTGGATCGTCAGCGCATTGCGCAACGTCTTAATGACCAGCGCCCGGCGCACCTGCCGCCACTTAATGTGTTAATTCAGGTAAATATCAGTGACGAGAACAGCAAATCTGGCATCATGCTGGAGGCGCTGCCGACGTTGGCACAGGAGATTTCTGCCTTGCCGCAGCTACGTTTGCGCGGCCTGATGGCGATTCCGGCACCGGAACAGGATTATGATCGCCAGTTGGCGGTCTGCCAGCAAATGGCTGCCGCGTTTCGCGCCCTGCAACAGAATTACCCTGACGTCGATACGCTTTCTCTGGGAATGAGCGACGACATGGAAGCGGCCATCGCCGCTGGCAGTACTATGGTGCGTATCGGCACCGCCGTATTTGGCGCGCGGGATTATGCGCGCACTTCACAACAATAATTGAGGAACCTCATGTTAACAATGACGTTTTTAGTCAAAACGCTGATCGACCTGTACGTGATGGTCTTGCTGCTGCGCATCTGGATGCAGTGGTCACGCTGTGACTTCTACAACCCGCTGTCGCAGTTTGTCGTGAAGATTACCCAGCCAATTATCAAACCACTGCGCCGCGTATTACCGGCATTAGGGCCGATTGATACCGCCTCGTTACTGCTGGCGTTTGTGCTGACCACCCTGAAATACCCGATTCTGCTGTTGATTCAGGTAGGCGTGTTCTCGGTAGATCCAACCAACCTGTTGGTTGGCCTGTTATCACTGCTGAAGTCAGCCGGTTATCTGGTGTTCTGGGTAATTATCATTCGTTCACTGATGAGCTGGATCAGCCAGGGCCGCGGTCCCATTGATTATGTGCTGATCCAACTGACTGAACCGCTGATGGCACCGATTCGTCGCATTTTGCCAGCTATGGGCGGTATCGATTTTTCTGCCATGATTGTCATTCTGGTGCTGTATGCGCTGAATTTCCTCGGCATGGACCTGTTCCCGGGTCTTTGGTATTTGCTGTAATTCGTTAATCTGGAACTGTTATGCAAAAAGTTGTTCTCGCCACCGGTAATCCGGGCAAAGTTCGTGAACTGGCCGACCTGCTGGCGGCCTTTGGTCTGGATATCGTGGCGCAAACCGAGTTAGGTGTAGAGTCAGCGGATGAAACTGGTCTGACTTTTATTGAAAACGCCATTCTCAAAGCCCGCCATGCCGCGCAAATCACCGGCCTGCCTGCGATTGCCGACGACTCCGGTCTGGCGGTCGACGCCCTCGGCGGCGCGCCGGGTATCTACTCTGCCCGCTATGCCGGTCTTGATGCCAGCGATCAGCAGAACCTCGACAAATTGCTGATTACGCTGGAAAACGTGCCAGACGGCGAACGTCAGGCGCAGTTCCACTGCGTGCTGGTTTACGTGCGTCACGCGGCCGACCCTACGCCTCTGGTATTCCACGGTAGCTGGGCCGGTGAAATCACGCGTGCTGCCGCGGGTGCAGGCGGTTTTGGCTATGACCCGATTTTCTATGTACCCGAATTAGGCAAAACGGCGGCTGAGCTGAGTAAAGATGAAAAGCGCGCTGTTTCTCACCGTGGCAAAGCATTGACGCTGTTACTGGATGCGATGCGCAATGCCTGATTTACCACCGTTAAGCCTGTACATCCACATTCCGTGGTGTGTACAAAAATGTCCCTACTGTGATTTCAACTCCCACGCATTGAAAGGCGAGGTGCCGCACATCGAGTATGTGCAGCACCTGCTGAACGATCTTGAGCAGGATTTACCGCTGACCAGCGGGCGCGAAGTCCGTACCATCTTTATTGGTGGTGGTACGCCAAGTCTGTTAAGCAGCAACGCGATGCAAATGTTGATGGATGGCGTACGTGCGCGGCTACCGCTGGCGCCCGATGCCGAAATCACCATGGAAGCCAACCCTGGTACGGTAGAAGCCGACCGCTTCAGCGGTTATCAGCAAGCCGGGATTAACCGAATTTCAATTGGTGTGCAGAGTTTCAGTCCGCAAAAACTGGAGCGTCTCGGACGTATTCACGGTCCGGAAGAAGCAAAACGCGCGGCACATCTTGCCGCCGGCCTTGAGTTACGCAGCTTCAACCTCGATTTGATGCACGGTCTGCCAGACCAGTCGTTGGAAGAAGCGCTCGACGATCTGCGCCAGGCGATTGCCTTAAATCCACCTCATCTGTCGTGGTATCAGCTGACCATTGAGCCAAATACGTTGTTTGGCTCACGCCCGCCAGTGCTGCCGGATGATGACGCGCTGTGGGATATCTTCGAACAAGGCCATCAGTTGCTGACCGCCGCGGGTTATCAGCAATATGAAACGTCGGCCTATGCGAAGCCCGGCTATCGCTGTGAGCATAACCTCAACTACTGGCGCTTCGGTGATTACCTCGGTATTGGTTGTGGTGCGCATGGCAAACTGACACAGCCGGATGGCCGCATTGTCCGTACCGTAAAAACCCGTCATCCGCGTGGTTTTATGAAAGGTAATTACCTCGATAAACAGCATGATGTCGCAGATGCCGACAAACCGTTTGAGTTCTTTATGAATCGCTTCCGTCTGCTGGAAGCGGCACCGCGCGCCGATTTCCGCCGCTACACCGGGTTGGATGAGGCAGTGATTCGTCCACAGATCGATGCAGCGATCGCAGCAGGATATGTGCTGGAAACGGAGCAACATTGGCAGATTACGGAGAAAGGTAAGTTGTTCCTGAACTCGCTGCTGGAGTTGTTTTTAGCTGAAGAGTAGCCCCGACTTAGCGGCGCGATTTATCGCGCGTGTTTAAAAACGCGCGATAAATCAGCCTCTCTCGGTATTTTGTCGTAGCTGAAGCAGGTTGGTGTTAATCAGCGCGATATTCACTTCGCACGGTGTACCATCATCCAGATAGACGGTTTCACTGATCTCCAGCACGGCATCGTTCTCTTTCAAATTCAGCAGATTAAGCTGATCAGCATCGGTTAAGTTGATAGCGCTCAGGTTCTGATCCCTGCGCTGCACTTTCTTCCCGGTGAGCTGTTCAATATACGAGTATTTGGAGATCTCCAGCTTGCTGAATTCCATGCTGCTAAACATGGTGACCGGCAAATGAATATGTTCCAGCGCCACCGGAATATCATCAAAGCACATTAAACGGACGATTTTATACACCTGATCGCTGTTCTTAATGCGTAACGACTGTGCCATATCTGGCGTTGGCACCTTCATGATGCTGACGGTGATAACTTTTCTGACGCCCTTAAAACCTTTTTTCTGTGCCTGATAATCAAAAGGTGACAGCGCATGAAAACGGCCAGAATGGTTACTTTTGCCAATCGAGCCAACAAACAGACCTGAGCCTTTCACCCGGTAAATTCGCTGCTGTTCAATCAAAATTCTGGTTGCTTCGCGCACCGTCGCGCGGGTGATGCCGATGTTCTTGGCTATCGCGATTTCGGTGTCGAGCTTATCGCCAGGCAGAAGCCCATCCTCTTTGATTTTGCGGAGGATGTAATCGACAACCTCTTTCTGCTTCTCAGTAATGCCATCGACCATCAACGTTGTTCCCGATAAGTGTAAGACCCGACAACCGCGAGCCATCAGTGCACATGTATGCCTGAGTTTATTTTCTTCGCACCAGCCTGACCGTATGAGGATGTGATCCAGTTAACGAATTTGCACTCCCGCTCAGGGTGTCCAGCCAGATTTGAATCTTACATATTGTATCTGTACACGTCCAGGTGCATCATCAAGATGACTAGACACATTAAACATGTATAGACTTAATCAGGCAACCAGAAAACCCGATTGATATAAAATAAAAATCAGGATGCCTGCATAACAAATCAAATCAACATAATGATATTTATCATTATTTATTTAGATGCTGTGACTTCCCAGCCGAAAGCAGGTTGACGGTGGGAACCTCTTCACGCATCACGACAGGGTGCCACACCAGGGGCAGCCACCGGGAAGTGACTGGACATCTTTTACCACCGACCCAGCGATGACAGTCAGGATTTCTGCATAAAACAGCGCTAAAGCGAGATCAGTTCATGGTAAATAGAGAGTT
The DNA here is from genome assembly GCF_000468095.1 of Pantoea sp. AS-PWVM4. Lineage (GTDB taxonomy): Bacteria > Pseudomonadota > Gammaproteobacteria > Enterobacterales > Enterobacteriaceae > Pantoea > Pantoea phytobeneficialis. The sequence continues at coordinate 21,692 of NZ_ASZC01000027.1, read as the reverse complement.
AGCAAACGCGATTCGATTTCTGAGCATTGATGCGATCCAGCAAGCCAATTCAGGGCATCCTGGCGCGCCAATGGGAATGGCGGATATTGCCGAAGTGGTATGGCGTCACCACTTACGCCACAACCCCAAAAACCCACAGTGGTTCAACCGCGATCGCTACGTTCAGTCCAACGGACACGGCTCCATGCTGCTTTATTCCTTGCTGCATCTGACTGGCTATGATGTGACCATTGAAGACATCCGTCAGTTTCGTCAGTTGCATTCCCGCACGCCAGGACACCCCGAATACGGTTATACACCCGGCGTAGAAACCACCACCGGCCCACTTGGCCAGGGCGTGGCGAATGCCGTCGGGATGGCGATTGCCGAAAAAGGGCTGGCGGCACAGTTCAATAAACCGGATTTCGCGCTGGTCGATCATTACACCTGGCTGTTTTTAGGCGATGGCTGCCTGATGGAAGGGATCTCCCATGAGGCATGTGGCCTGGCAGGCACTTTGCAACTCGGCAAACTGATTGCCGTCTGGGACGACAACGGCATCTCGATTGATGGTCATGTGGAAGGCTGGTTCTCGGAAGATACCGCCGCCCGCTTCCGCGCTTATGGCTGGCATGTGATTGAAGGTATCGACGGACATGATGCAGCAGCAGTAGATGCTGCGGTGCGTGAAGCCAAAGCCGTCACCGACAAACCCAGCCTGCTATGTTGCAAAACCATCATTGGTTTTGGTTCACCGAATAAAGCCAACAGCCACGATTGCCACGGCTCAGCCCTTGGCAGCACAGAAGTCGCGTTGGTGCGTGAAGCCCTGAACTGGCCGCATGCGCCTTTTGAAATTCCCGCTGCCATCTACCAGGCCTGGGATGCAATCGAGCAGGGTGGAAAAAACCAGCAAGAGTGGGATCACCTGTTTGCCGCTTATCAACAGCGCTGGCCGGAGCTGGCGGCGGAATTTAGCCGCCGTATGCAGGGTGAGCTGCCTGCCAACTGGGCACAGGACATGGACAGCTACATCGCCGGATTGCAGGCAACGCCAGCTAATCTTGCTACGCGTCAGGTCAGCCAAAAGTGCCTGAACCATTTTGCCGATTTACTGCCGGAACTGCTGGGTGGATCAGCGGATTTGTCACCCTCAAACCTGACCCGCCAGCAAACCTCTGTCGATTTCAGCGCTGAAAACCCGGCGGGAAATTACATCTCATACGGTGTGCGTGAATTCGGTATGTCAGCCATCATGAATGGCCTGGCGCTGCATGGTGGTTTTATCCCCTACGGCGGCACTTTCCTGATGTTTATGGAGTACGCACGCAATGCGGTGCGTATGGCGGCGCTGATGAAAATCCGTTCGGTCTTCGTCTATAGCCACGACACCATCGGTTTGGGCGAAGATGGCCCAACCCACCAACCGGTGGAACAATTAGCTTCGCTGCGACTGACACCCAATATGGAAACCTGGCGTGGTTGCGACCAGGTTGAGGTCGCGGTGGCATGGCGTCAGGCGATTGAACGCCAAAACGGACCAAGCGCGCTGATCCTTACCCGACAACCGCTTGAGCAGCAACCGCGTTCGGCGGCCCAGGTGGCGGATATTTCCCGTGGTGGTTATGTTCTTATCGATTGTGATGGCAAGCCCGAGTTGTTGCTGATCTCATCCGGTTCAGAAATCGAGTTGGTGGTTGCCGCCGCTAAAGTGCTGCGCGAAGAAGGCCGCAAAGTGCGGGTGGTTTCCCTGCCCTGTACCGAGCGTTTCGATCAACAGGACGAACAATATAAAGAATCGGTACTACCGAAAGACGTGCGTCAACGTCTGGCGGTGGAAGCCAGCATCGAAGGATTCTGGCAGCGGTACACCGGTCTGGATGGGAAAGTGATTGGCATGAAATCATTTGGTGAGTCAGCACCGGCCAACGTCCTGTTCAAACATTTTGGCTTTACGGTGGAGAATGTCCTTGAGACCGCCCGTAGCCTGCTGAAGTAAACACCGAATACGACTTTAATTCAGGATATAACTATGTCGAATCTGTCAAAGTGGCTAAATGAGGAAAAGATCCAATACCTGGAAAATGTCTCTGACTGGAAAGAGGCAATTCAGGTTGCAGGACGCCCACTGCTGAATGAAGGCGCCATTTCTCAGCAATATATTGATGTCATCATTCAGCAAAAAGAGGACATTGGTCCCTACTTTGTTATCGCACCACGTATCGCTATGCCCCACGCGCGCCCTGAACAGGGAGCGCAAAAACTGGGGTTATCGATTGTCAAACTGGGCCATGCCGTTAAATTCGATGCGGATGAAAATGATCCGGTTGATGCTATTTTTATGTTCTCAGCACCGGACAGTAACAGCCATATTGAAATGATTTCGCAACTGGCTGAAGTCCTTTCCGATGACGAGACGATGGGGCGATTATTCAACGCAGGTAGTAAAGAAGAATTGAGCGCCATTTTACTGGCAGATAAGGCTGTTAATTAAGAAAACCATTCAGAATACGAATCAAGAGGTGTTATATGAAAATTATGGCGGTTTGTGGCTCAGGCCTGGGAAGCAGTTTTATGATGGAAATGAACATTAAAAAAGTTCTTAAAGCCATCGAAATCACAGCGGATGTCGAACATTCCGATCTGGGTTCAGTTACCCCGGATGTTGCTGATGTTTTTGTGATGGGTAAAGACATTGCCTACAGTGCGAACCTGCCTGAGGATAAAGTCATCATCATCAATAACATCATTGACATTAAAGAGCTTGAGCTAAAGATCCGCGAATATTTTAATAAAGCCTGACTCAACCTTCTCTACCCTTAATAATTCAGGTTGCAACCAGGGTATATGCAACCTGAAAAAATAGAACGCTTACCGCTGAGGTTAATATGTTTATCCAAAACCTTTTATTGGTAGTTGTCGACGTGCTGAAAGTGCCTTCAATCCTCGTAGGGTTAGTGGCTTTATTTGGTCTGGTCGCGCAAAGAAAACCGTTCCCGGATGTGATTAAAGGCACGGTAAAAACGATTCTGGGCTTCTTAGTACTGGCAGGTGGTGCCTCCGTACTGGTTGGTTCACTGACGCCACTCGGTGATATCTTCAAGCAGGCATTTGATGTACAGGGAATTATCCCTAACAACGAAGCGATGGTTTCCATTGCACTGGAAAAATACGGCGCGCCCACCACGCTGATTATGGCGTTTGGTATGGTGGCGAATATTGTGGTTGCCCGCTTTACCCGCCTGAAATATATCTACCTTTCCGGTCATGTGACATTTTACATGGCCTGTATGGTGGCAATTATTCTGTCGGTGGCCGGCTTCGAAGGTGTCCAGCTTATTTACACCGGTTCACTGGCACTCGGCATGTTGATGGCATTTTTCCCGGCGCTGGCTCAGCCGCATATGCGTAAAATCATCGGCCATGACCAGGTCGCGTTAGCCCATACCGGCACGGTGGGTTACGTGTTGTCTGGCTGGATTGGTTCATTAGTCGGTAAAGGTTCAAAATCTACCGAAGAGATGAACATGCCAAAAAACCTGAGTTTTTTGCGTGACAGCACCATCTCTATTTCCCTGACGATGATGATTATCTATTTTATTCTGTCCGTTTCTGCGGGCAAAGAGTATGTGGAAAGCCATTTCAGTCATGGTCAGAACTATCTGGTCTACTCATTCGTGCAGGCGATCACCTTCGCGGCTGGCGTATTTATTATTCTGCAAGGCGTTCGTTTAATTCTGGCAGAAATCGTCCCGGCGTTTACCGGTTTCTCTGAGAAGCTGGTACCAAATGCACGCCCGGCACTCGACTGTCCGATTGTATTCCCTTACGCGCCGAATGCGGTACTGGTTGGCTTTATTTCCAGCTTCGTTGGGGGTCTGGTTGGATTATTTATCCTCGGCCAGCTGAAATGGGTATTAATTCTGCCAGGCGTAGTGCCTCACTTCTTCTGCGGTGCCACCGCCGGGGTATTCGGTAATGCGACCGGAGGTAAACGTGGTGCAATGCTCGGTGCGTTCGCACATGGTGTATTAATTACCTTCCTGCCGGTAGCGCTGTTACCAGTACTGGGCGCGTTGGGATTAACCAACACCACCTTCTCGGATACCGACTTTGGTGTCACCGGGATCATCCTCGGCAATATGGCCCGATATATGGACAAGGGCACCATCACTATGGTGATTACCGGGATTTTCGCTCTGCTGGTTATTTATAACTTTGCCACCAGCAATAAGGCCGTGGCAAAAGAAGTGAAAGGCGAATAAAACTTATCACTGAAAAGTAGCGGCGCGATTTATCGCGCAGTGTCGAAAAAAACCGTGCGATAAATCGCGCCGCTACGAAATTAACCTTTAAAACCTTGTACCAGACCTTTACGCTGCCCTTCCAGATCCGTCACACGATTACATACTTCATGACCAAAATTCTGGAAATCCTGCTCCTGCTTGTTCCACTCGGTTTGAATCGACTGTTGTAAACCACCAAGATTGCCCATCAGCGCCTGCAATGGGTTATTGCCGCCGCCTGTCTGCTGGCTACCCAGCTCGTTCAGGCTGTCCTGTAAGATGCCGCCCATAGTGCTTTGCACCAGCTTTTCACCGTCGGCACGCACCTGATCAATGGCCTGATGATGGAAAGTCAGACCATCATTGCGATGTTCGATAATGCGGTTCATCTGCTGCTTAAGCTGACCATCCAGCTTAGTAAGACGATTACGCACGTTGCTGTTTGGCCCCAGCTTCTCGACAATCACCTGATCCAACGCAACGCGGCTACGCTCCAGTCGTGTGCTGGCACCTTGATCGATCCAGGGCAAGTCACGGCGCAACGCATTTTGATAGTTGATCGCTTTCTGGCGCGTCGCGTTATCAACGCTAACTTTCTGACCATTGAACTGCACGTCACCCTGCGGCGAGATTTCGAGGTTGCCGTTCTCTCCCACCACCTGCACGCTCTGCGGCTTAATAATCACATCATCTTGTGGCTTAACGCTGCATTCATAAGCAGCCTGAGCCTGTGTCGCCGCCAGCAATAATGCGGCGAGAAGCGCTTTACGAACCATGAAATCTCCTGCGTCCATTTGCGGAACCGTAGCGGCGCGATTTATCGCGCACGGAACTGCGCGAAAATCGCGCCGCTACGGGGTGTACCGATAAGTACCGTCTACAGGATTCTTAGTCCCACCACACATCAAAGAGTTCAGTCACCTGCACGTCTGTCAGGCCACGATCCTGTAACCATTTGCGAACCAGTTCACGATGCTCATCGGTGCACTTGCCAGTTTGTTGCAGGCACACCAACCCTTCCCAGACCAGGTAACCGCTACCATCGTAAGCCAGACCATTTGGATCAATCACTTCATTGATGAAAGCATCCAACGTGCTGTCAATTTGCTCCTCGCTGGTACCTTCGGCAAAACGCCAGGCAACGGAGAAACCCAGTTCCTGAAACTCATCAATATGCAATTTTTTACGTAAACGACGGCTGCGCTGTGTGGCCATTTATTTCACCCTCTCAAACATCAGATCCCAAACGCCGTGGCCCAGTCGCTGCCCGCGTTGCTCAAATTTGGTTAACGGACGCGTCTCCGGACGCGGCACGTAATCATGACTTGCAGACAGGTTTTGATAACCCTGAATGCTGCTCATTACTTCCAGCATGTGCTGGGCGTAGGCTTCCCAGTCGGTCGCCATATGGAAGACACCGCCCAACTTCAGCTTACGCATGACCAGCTCAGCAAACGGTACCTGAACGATACGACGTTTGTTGTGGCGCGCTTTATGCCAGGGGTCCGGGAAGAACAACTGCACCATGCGCAACGAGTTATCCGGAATCATCTTCTCCAGCACTTCAACGGCGTCGTGACACATCACGCGCAGGTTTTCCACGCCCGCTTCTTTTGCTGAACCCAGACACGCACCAACACCTGGCGCATGAACTTCAATGCCGAGGAAGTTCTGATGCGGGTTATTTTTCGCCATCGTCACTAACGAGGCTCCCATACCAAAACCAATTTCCAGCACCAGCGGCGCATCGCGGCCGAACAGCGCGGTCAAATCCAGCGGTTCCGGCTGATACTCGACGCCCATCTCCGGCCAGTATTGATCGAGTGCCAGCTGCTGCCCTTTGGTTAAGCGCCCCTGGCGGCGCACAAAACTGCGGATACGGCGCAATGGCCGCCCGTTCTCATCAAATTCTGGGGTGATGACGTCATTAATCATGTCAAAGCCTGTTGATTAGCGTGTTCAGGGAAACGCGCATTATGCAAAGTTCAATAGCAGAAGCAAGCCTTTGCAAACTTCCGGTTTACACCCTGATGTCTCTATGCTGGAATTCCTGCCTGAGTGTAGAGTAACCACGGAAAATTTCCTTCTTATGATGCAAGCGCCGCAGTTCGCGCAACAGGTGCTGGACTGGTATCAGCGCTTTGGTCGCAAAACCCTGCCCTGGCAGCAGGAGAAAACGCCCTACAAAGTATGGCTCTCCGAAGTGATGTTGCAGCAGACCCAGGTTGCCACCGTCATTCCCTATTTTGAACGCTTTATGGCGCGCTTCCCCACGGTTGCCGATCTGGCGGCTGCGCCACTGGATGAGGTGCTGCATCTGTGGACCGGTCTGGGCTATTACGCCCGTGCGCGTAACCTGCACAAAGCGGCAAAGCAGGTGGTGGATAAGCACGCTGGTGAGTTCCCGCGTAACTTTGATGACGTGGCCGCGTTACCGGGTGTTGGCCGCTCAACCGCGGGGGCGATATTGTCGCTGTCGCTGGGACTGCACTTCCCCATCCTCGATGGCAACGTTAAACGCGTGCTGGCGCGCTGCTACGCTGTAGCAGGCTGGCCGGGGAAAAAGGAAGTCGAGAAGCGGCTATGGCAACTGAGCGAAGAAGTAACGCCAGCACAGGGCGTCAGCCAGTTTAATCAGGCGATGATGGATCTCGGCGCGTTAGTGTGTACCCGCTCACGTCCGAAGTGTGAGATTTGCCCGCTTAGCAGCGGCTGTGTCGCATATGCCAATGCCAGTTGGGCCAACTATCCCGGCAAAAAACCTAAGCAGACGCTGCCCGAACGCAGTGGCTGGTTTCTGATGATGCAACACGGTGATGATGTCTGGCTGGAACAACGCCCCCCCGTGGGCCTGTGGGGCGGCCTGTTCTGCTTCCCGCAATTCACCACCGAACAGGCGATGACCGACTGGCTGGCAGAACGTGGTGTTCACGCCAGACCGCAGCAGCTCACTGCATTTCGCCATACTTTCAGCCATTTCCATCTGGATATTGTGCCTATGTGGCTGGCATGGCCTTCGTCCGGGTCGCTGATGGATGAAGCAGGCGGTCTCTGGTATAACTTAGCGCAACCACCGTCAGTGGGTCTGGCTGCGCCGGTCGAGCGCCTGTTGCATGAACTGCGACATCCCCAGCAACTGGCACTGCATACGCGAGTGACCGAAGAGGAAGAGTAATGAGCCGCACTATTTTTTGTACTTATCTGCAACGCGACGCTGAAGGTCAGGACTTTCAGCTCTATCCTGGCGAGCTGGGTAAGCGCATCTACAACGAAATCTCCAAAGAGGCCTGGCAGCAATGGATGGCCAAGCAGACCATGCTGATCAACGAGAAAAAACTCAACATGATGAACCCAGGCGATCGCAAAGTGCTGGAACAGGAGATGGTGAATTTCCTGTTTGAAGGCAAAGATGTGCACATTGAAGGTTACACACCGCCGGAAAAATAAACTTTCTGGGCCTCACCTTGAGGCCCTTTTCAGGTCAGGCTTGCATTAACAATGAATAAAAAATTGATCGCCCTGCTGGCAATCGCACCGCTTTTGGTTTCCTGCTCCGGACACAAACAAGGGCAATATCACGAAGAGTGGGTTAAGGACACCAACGGTTTCGACATTCTGATGGGGCAGTTCGCCCATAACATTGAAAATATTTGGGGAATCAATGAGGTTCTGATCGCAGGCCCCAAAGATTACGTCAAATATAGCGACAACTATTACACCCGCAGCCATATCAACTTTGATAGCGGTAGCATTACCATTGAAACCATTTCCGGCACCGATCCGATGGCGAGCCTGCGTCAGGCGATCATCACCACGCTGTTGATGGGTGATGAACCGGGTAATGTGGATCTCTATTCAGATGCCAACGATATTCAGATCAGTAAAGAGCCGATGCTGTACGGCCAGGTGCTGGACAACACCGGCCAGGCCATTCGCTGGCAGGGCCGTGCTGGTAACTTTGCTGACTACCTGATTCAGAACAAACTGCAAAAACGCACCTCTGGCTTGCATGTTATCTGGTCGGTGACCATCCCGATGGTGCCGAACCATCTCGACAAGCGTGCGCACAAGTACCTGCCAATGGTACGCAAAGCCGCAGAAGAGTATGGCGTGGATGCGTCGTTGATTCTGGCAATTATGCAGACCGAATCGAGCTTCAACCCCTATGCGGTGAGTAATTCTGATGCGCTGGGACTGATGCAGGTGGTACAACATACCGCCGGGGTTGATGTGTTCCGCATGAAGGGCAAATGGGGTAAACCCAGCCGTAGTTATCTGCTTGATCCGGAGAACAACATTGATGCCGGTACGGCCTATCTGTCGTTGTTGCAGAACACCTATCTGGGTGGAATCCAGGACCCGGTTTCACGGCGTTATGCAGTGATTACCGCTTATAATGGCGGCGCGGGCAGCGTGTTGCGGGTGTTCTCCAGCGATAAAGATCGCGCGTTTGCGATGATTAATGGTATGTCGCCGGGGCAGGTATATCAGACGCTCACCACCAACCATCCATCAGCGGAATCACGTCGTTATCTGTACAAGGTGAACAGCGCCCAGCGCAGTTATCACCGTTATTAAGTGCGGTCAGTTCCCTCACCCCAACCCTCTCCCGCAAGACGGGAGAGGGAGCAGATCGGGCAGACTTCTCCCGCTTACGGCAGAGGGCGAAGATTCAGCATATTGCACATCTCCTTCTCCCGCTTGCGGGAGAAGGCCGGGATGAGGGCAACAGCCAGCACAATCAAACCATCATATTAGCCACTAAATGCTTACGCCCGCTGTCATCCTCTTCGGTGTAAACCCCCTGCAACTCCGGTGAGAATCCCGGCAGCAGGTTAATACCTTCTTCCAGTGCGAGGAAATAGCGCTGCACCGCCCCACCCCATACTTCGCCCGGCACCACGCACAGCACGCCAGGAGGATAAGGCAACGCGCCCTCAGCGGCGATACGTCCTTCCGCTTTGGCAATCGGCACTAACTCAACGTCGCCGCGAATATATGCCTGATGCGCATCCTGCGGGTTCACCTTAACCGGCGGGAAGCAGGCTTCGCGGAACATGGCTTTTTGCAGATCTTTCACGCCATAGCTGACATACAAATCATGCATTTCCTGGCACAGACGACGCAGGGTATAGCCCTGATAACGCGCCATATTTTTGCGATACACGCTCGGGAGTACCTCCGCCAGCAGCGCATCTTCTTTAACGTGCTGCTCAAACTGCTCCAGCATCGCGACCAGATGCGCCATCTTCTCAGCGCTTTCCGCTGGCGTCAGCAGGAAAAGAATCGAGTTGAGGTCGCATTTTTCCGGCACGATGCCGTTTTCACGCAGGTAGTTCGCCAGAATGGTGGCCGGAATGCCGAACTCGGTGTATTCCCCGCTGGCGGCATCAATGCCCGGCGTGGTCAGCAACAGTTTGCAGGGGTCCACCAGATATTGCTCGCTGGCATATCCGGAAAATCCGTGCCATTTCGCGCCTGGTTCAAAGCTGAAGTAAGCCGGATCGGCGGCGATAGCCTCCGTTTCCGCTGCCTGCCACGGTTTACCGTGCACCTGCTCCGGCAGGAATGGCAGGATCATCTCACAGCGTTCCAGAATCGCTTTACGTGCATCAATGCCCAGCGTGACGCACTCGTGCCACATGCTGCGACCCGCCTCGCCCTGATGCATACGCGCGTTGATATCCAGCGCGGCGAATAACGGGTAGAACGGGCTGGTTGAGGCGTGCAGCATAAAGGCATTGTTCAGGCGCTTGTGGGGACAAAAACGTTTCTGCCCACGCAGATGGTTATCTTTCTTGTGAATTTGCGAGGTTTGCGAGAAACCGGCCAGTTGCTTATGCACCGACTGGGTGACGAAAATTCCCGGATCGTTCTCGTTCAACTCCAGCGTCAATGGTGAGCAGCCTTCCATCAGCGGGATAAATTGCTCGTAACCCAGCCAGGCCGAATCAAACAGGATGTAATCACACAGATGGCCAATGCGGTCCACCACCTGGCGTGCGTTGTACACCGTGCCGTCGTAGGTGCCGAGCTGGATAATCGCCAGACGGAACGGACGTTGCTCTTTGGCACGCTTCGGCGCGACTTTCTTTACCTGCTCGCGCAGATATGCTTCGTCAAAGCAGTGCGCATCAATACCGCCAATAAAGCCAAACGGGTTGCGCGCCGCTTCAAGATATACCGGCGTGGCACCGGCCTGAATCAACGCGCCATGATGGTTGGATTTATGGTTGTTACGGTCAAACAGCACCAGATCGCCACGCGTCAGCAGCGCGTTGGTCACCACTTTGTTGGCGCTGGAAGTGCCGTTCAACACGAAATAGGTTTTATCGGCATTGAAGACTTTGGCCGCATATTTCTGCGCGTCTTTGGCTGAGCCTTCGTGGATCAGCAAGTCGCCCAGTTTGACATCCGCGTTGCACATATCGGAACGGAAGACGTTTTCGCCATAGAATTCATAGAATTGACGACCAGCCGGATGTTTTTTGAAGAAGGCGCCGCCCTGATGCCCCGGACAGGCAAAGGTGCTGTTTTGCATATCAACATAGCGTGTCAGGGTGTCAAAGAACGGTGGCAGCAGTTCCGCTTCATAAGCTTGCGCCGCTTCTTCCAACGCGTCCCACTCTTCCGGTGCGCCGTTGATCTCGGCAACGACGCCCGGCAGTCGCAGCACCTCTTCGTCAAAGGCATTGGCAACGAACACCGGCAGATTGAAGCCGGTATGGCGCAACAGCGCCAACACGCCACTCCGCGTATCTGCCAAAGAGACGACAACAGCCGCCACGTCGGTAAAGTCAGTATTGTCCAGCGTCACCACGTCGCGCATGGTGTTCAGGCTCAGGTTTGGCGCTACAGCAGCGCTGGCAGCAATTTTCAGTGGTGTCATAACACAAATCCCCAGAGGTCAAGGATGAGTGGGTGCCAGTGGCACAGCAATGAGGAAGATTCCCCGGCGAATAACGTCAGACGGATCGGTGCAAAAAGAGATCACAGCCGCAACCGATAGACATCAGTAAAGTCAGAAAATGTCTGTCTTTACTCATGTCCAACAGTGAGCGCGTGGCTGGCCTCACCGCATGGTGAGCGAGAAATGCGAACAACAGATGACGGAGGAACGCTTGCAGCGAAGCGAACGGGAACAAGTGCAGATGCGCATTGTACCGACCATAGCGGCGTCCTCAGTGATTAAGGGGGTTGATAACTATCAGGGGCGCAATAATGTCATCTTTTTTTTGCCGGAACAACCCGCTACCCGCAATTTCCGCATAGCGATAACTTATTGATAAAAAATGTTTTTTATCAACCGATAAAATTAAAAGTGCTTAATTATCCGCACCTTATGCAAATTTATGCAAGGCGCGGATATTGATAACAAAGCATTACAACCAATGCTGCGCGCGAATCTTTTCACCATCGCTAAACCGGCTAAAGCGGAACGGCTGGGCATCCACCGACGGCGTGCTGTTCAGCACCAGATCCGCCATCAGCTGACCGGCTCCGGGCGCGATACCAAATCCGTGACCAGAAAAACCGGTCGCCAGATACAACCCGGCTACCTGATCAACCCCGGAGATCACCGGAATGGCATCCGGCATGGTATCAATCAACCCGCCCCAGCTCTGCGCCACCGGCAGATCGCGTAGCGGTGGCAGCAACTCTGCCAGGTTTTGACGCATGCGCTGTACGATCAACGGATTAATCACCGGATCGAGCACGCGCAGCACTTCATAGATCGATCGTTTATCTGCCTGACCGGGCTTCCAGCGCAGCGCTTCATCGACAAAACGCTTACCGAGACGCAACTGCAACGATTTACGTTCCACCCAAAAGGCAGGCATAAAGCGTGGGCTAAAACGTAACGAATCCAGCGTGATATCGGCGGTATTGGTGGCCGAACTGGCGACCGTCAGGCCACCATCCAGCCGTTTACGCAGCGCAACACTGCCGAAGCTGGCGCAGGCACCGGGATCGAAATCCACCGGACGGGTTCGTAGCACCGTAGACAGCACTTTCAATTGCGGCAACGTCACGCCCAGCCCTTGCAACAACAGGCGTGACCAGGCTCCCCCCGCCACCACCACTTGCTGACAACGAATGGCACCGTGCTCGGTGACCACTTCGCTCACTCGCCCATTGGTACGTTCAATGGTACGAACCGCGCAATGCTGTTGCAGATTCAGTCCCTGCTCCATCGCAGCAGCAACCATCGCCGGAGCCGCTTTCTGCGGTTCGGCGCGCCCGTCCAGCGCGGTATATAACCCACCGGGATAGCTGCCCTGTAGCTGCGGCAGATGCTGACTCAGCTGTTGCGGCGTCAGCATCTCGCTGTGAATACCGTAATGTTGCGCTTCATTGACCCAGCGCTGATGGCGCTCACGCTGCTGTTCGGTGCGTGAGGCATAAACGATGCCATTGCGACGAAAACCGGTTTCGCGGTTTACACGCACATTCATCCCCTCCCACAACTGCATGCTGAGGTTGATCAGCGGCAGCTCGCGCAGGTCACGCCCGGTACGACGACACCAGCCCCAGTTACGGCTCGACTGCTCTGCCGCCACCGTGCCCTTCTCCAACAGCACGGTTCTGACACCGCGCTGCACCAGCGACAACGCGGTCGCCACGCCGATAATCCCGCCACCAATCACCACCACATCGGCGCTCGTCGGAAAGGTTTCCGAAGAGGGAACTGCATCAACGCTGGGACCCATGATTATTTCCTCGTCAGGTAAAAGGGCATCAATAGTTATCTTCCACCGTCCAGTTCACCGGAATTTCGGCGATGCTGGTGGTGGTGGGTAATTCCAGAACCGTACGGATCAGGTGCGCCAGATCTTCCGGCTGCGTCATTTTTTCTGCGGGCACCTCGGTCAATGCCGTTCCCATATCAGTGGCGACAAAGCCGGGGCAGATGGCGGTACAGCGAATGCCATCGGCATCACCGATTTTGCGCAGCCCGTGGGCCAGCGCCAGCGCGGCATACTTGCTCATGGCATACAGGCTGGAGCGTTCGGCTTTGACGCGTTTTCCGGAAAGCGACACCAGCATTACGATGCGCCCGGCACCGCTGGCCTGCAAATGGGGCCATGTCAGACGGCTCAACCGCATCGGTGATTTCACGTTAACGTCAAAGGTACGATCGAACTCGTCGTCAGTGGCTTCCAGGATCGACAGCGGCAGCATCATGCCGGCGTTATGTACCACCGCATCAATGCGACCGAACTTCGCGAGGGTGGCATCGACCCACGCCTGTTCCGTGGCGGCATCAAACGCATCAAAACGACATACCAACTGATTTTCGCTATCGCTAACCAGCACATCCTCTGGTGACCGGCAGCCCAGGCTCACCGCCCAACCGTTTGCCAGCAGATTGGCGGCAATCGCCGCCCCGATACCGCGACTGGCACCGCTGATTAACGCGACTTTACGTGTTGATTTGCTCATGGTTCTCCCCGGTAAATTTTTTTGCGCGATAAATCGCGCCGCAACCAAACGTGCAGAATTTTGTAGCGGCGCGATTTGTCGCGCGTGTTTACAACGATGCCCGCAACCGCGTATCCAGCGGGCTGATCAGTGGCGCAATCGCCGCCACTTCCTCTTTCAACAACGCCACATAACGCTGCTGCACCTCGGGGTTCAGACGGGGTGAGAGGAAGGTCAACCCCAGCGATCCCACCACGCCTGCGCCGGACACCATGATCGGCACGGCGATCCCGGCGATCCCCGGAATTAACTCCCCCGGATCGATAGCGAAACCCTGCTGCCGCGTCTGCTCCAGCTTGAGCTGCAAGGTTTGCTCCGTAAGTTGCGGCCAGCTATCAAGCCGTGCCCGGTTACGCGCCAGAATCGCCTGCCGCTGCTCCTCCTCCAGAAACGCCAGGATCGCCAGACTGCCAGGCCCAAGGCCCAACGGCACCGCACCGCCCACCGAACCGGTCAGCGTCTGCATCTGGTATTCGCTGTCGTAACGGTCAATGCACACCGAATCATCACGGTCGCGCGCCATCAGCATCGCCGTCTCACCGGTCTGCTGCCGTAACCGCTCCAGCGCAGGCTGGAACTGGCGACGCAGGCCAGGCCCGCGCGCCGCTTTGGCACCGAACACCAGTAACTTGGTGCCCAGCCGATAACATTTGTCACTCTGCACCTTCTGCAACAACTGATGTTCCACCAGCGAATTGAGAATGCGGTGGCAGGTGACTTTATTCAGACCCGAAAGCTCGCACAGCGCTTTTAACGTCGCCCCTTCACTGCCCGCATCGGCGACCAGATCGAGCAACATCACCGCACGATCCAGCAGTTGTACCCCATTTTTCCCCGAATTTTCGCTCATCGGCCTCACCGCTAAAGTTCCACATTGTGAAACTTTAAATCATAAGATTTCAATATATGGTTTTTTGTTGACTAATTTTCTAGCAGATTTCATATTCGGTTGACAAGTGAGCAACGCGTTTCAACAAAAAAAGTCGCTCACAGAACAAAATTTACAACACCTGCAGATTCACCCCGACAGAGGAAATATCTATGAAAAACCATCGCATGCGTATTCTGGCTGCCTCGATGTTGCTGTTGGCTGCCCCGGTAATCACCCACGCGGACACCCTGTCCGACATCAAGGCCCGCGGCGTGTTAACGGTCGGGGTGAAGAATGACTACCCGCCTTACGGCTACATGGACAACAACGGCAACACCGTCGGTTTCGAGATCAGCCTGGCGCGCTATATCGCCAACGAACTGCTCGGCTCACCAGACAAAATCAAACTGGTGCCGGTAAACGCCTCCAACCGAATGCAATTCCTCAACTCCGGGCAGATCGACATCATCATGGCAACCCTCGGCGTCACGCCGGATCGTGCCAAACAGATCGATTTTACCGATGAATACGTCTCCGCCGCTGGCCCGTCGATCCTGGCGCGCAAAGAGGTGAAATTTACCCAGTGGGAGCAGTTAAAAGGCCAGAAAATCTGCGGTATCCAGGGGTCTTACTTCAATAAAACCGTGACCGAAAAATATGGCCTGCAACTGGTGAACTTCACTGCGCTGCCGGAAGCCTATCGCGCGTTGCAGGACAATCGCTGTGTGGCGATGGTGTTTGATGACATGTCGCTGCAAAACAAGCTGAAAGAACCGGGCTGGAGCGACTACAAAATCGCGGTGAAACCCTATGAATACCTGCCGATGGCCGGTGGCCTGCGTAAAGGTGACGATGCCTTCCGCGCCGCCGTCGATAAAGCGATTGTTAAAGCAGAAGGCGAAGACAAGCTGATTGGCTGGGAAAAAGAGTTTGATATGCCACCGTCGCCGTATATCGCCAAACGTGCGGAAGCGGCGCGCGCTGCGGCCAAATAAGCCGTCAGGAGCGAAATATGTTCGGACTCGATTTCTCCTGGCTGCTCGACCCCACGTATCAGCAATGGCTGCTTCAGGGCGTGCTGCAAACGCTGGAACTGGCGGCGCTCTCATCAGCGTTCGCCATTGTTATCGGCCTGTTGGGTGCCTTCTGCCTGACGTTCCGTCTCGCGTGGCTGGATGCCAGTATCGAGCTGTTCGTCGAGCTGTTTCGCAACACGCCGCCACTGCTGCAAATGTTGTTCTTCTATTTCACGCTAACGCAGATTGGTTTCACCACGGAGGACCCGGTGACCGGCTTACAGGTGCCGCTGATTAGCGCCTTTATGTCAGCCACCGTGTCGCTCAGCCTGTTCGGTGGCGCGTTGTGCATCGAAGCCTTTCGGTCCGGCTTCGATGCAGTGCCGAAGGCCACGCTGGAAGCGGCGCGCTCGCTGGGTTACACGCGCTGGGGATTGTTCCGTCATGTGCAGGTACCGATTGCCTCCCGCATCTGCCTGCCACCGCTCACCAACGTGCTGACCAACCTGTTCAAAACCACCTCGCAGGCATCGGTGATCACCGTCCCGGAGCTGATGTATGCCGCCGGGCAAATCTACAACGATACCTTCCGCACGCTGGAAGTGATGCTGCTGATCCTGGTGATCTACGTGGTACTGGTTAGCCTGGTGGTGTGGTTGATTGGCTGGGTGCAGCGCGCCCTCGCCTATCCTGGTTATGGAGCCTGATCCATGAGCGATGTTCTGTACCTGAAACGTAAAAAGCAGACGCGTCACGCCTTTCTGTTTATTGGTCTGTTGATCCTGCTGTTCAGCATGGTGACCGATCGTGGCGGTGAGTGGCGTCAGGTGTGGGAAAAACTGCCGCTGCTGCTGACCGGTTCTATGCACGGTTGGCCGCTCAACGGCGGTTTTATCCTCAACATCTTTATCGGCATTGCCAGCATGGCGATTGCGACGGTGCTCGGACTGTTTCTCGGTTTGATGATGCTGGCGAAACGCCGCTGGTTAAGCATTCCGGCACGCGCCGTGATGAACTTCCTGCGCAACGCCCCGTGGCTGGTGCTGCTGTTTTCGATGTTGTATCTGCTGCCATACCGCGTTGAATGGCTGGGCTTCCAGTTTACGCTGTCGCCGCTGTTTAAAGCGATTGTTGGCCTGAGCCTGCCCACTGCCGCCAACTTCGCCGAAGTGATTCGCGGTGCGGTGAACTCGGTGCATAGCGGTCAGTGGGAATCAGCACGTTCGCTTGGCTACAGTCAGTGGCAAATCTATCGCATCGTGATCCTGCCGCAGGCGCTGCGCCGCATCATTCCTGGCTGGATGAATCTGTATGCGCTGCTGGCCATCTCCACCGCGCTGGCAACCGTGACCGGCGTACAGGAGGTGGTGACGTTGCTGCGCACCACGCTGGCAACTGAAAGTGAAGGCTCGCTGGTCTACTTCTACGTCACCGTGCTGCTGATGTTCTTCTGTTATTGCTACCCGATTGCCCTGCTGGCACGTCGGCTGGAAAACCAAACCAAAGGGGATGCCATATGATCGCTCGCACTCCGTCCCTGATCGAGCTGGACAATATTCACAAATCTTTCGGTAACACCGAGGTGTTGAAAGGCATTTCGCTGGAGGTCACCAAAGGCGAAGCGGTATGCATCATCGGGCCTTCCGGCTCAGGGAAATCCACCATTTTACGTTGTATCAATGGCCTGCTGCCGATCGACGACGGCTTTATCCGTGTTGGTGAGCACCGCGTGCATGAGATTGAAAGCGAAAAAGCGATGCGCCCGCTGCGCCACCAGGTGGCAATGGTGTTCCAGCAATACAACCTGTTCCCGCATCGAACCGTGCTCGACAACGTGATGATGGCACCGATGCAGGTACTGAAACATCAACGTGAAGTGGTACACGAGCGCGCGCTACGCCTGCTGAAAAAAGTGCGGCTGGAAGGAAAAGAGGGACGCTATCCGGGCGAACTCTCCGGCGGCCAGCAGCAGCGCGTCGCCATTGCCCGCGCGCTGGCAATGCAGCCAGAAATCATCCTGTTTGATGAAGTCACCGCCGCGCTGGACCCGGAAACGGTGAAAGAGGTGTTGAACACCATTCGTGAGTTGGTGGATGACGGCCTGACCTGTCTGCTGGTGACACATGAAATGCGTTTTGCGCGCGAGGTATCGCACCGGGTGTGCTTCACCGACAAAGGCAAAATTGTGGAGATGGCGCCCCCGGCGCAGCTCTTTGACGATCCGCAGGATGCGCGCACGCGCGAGTTCCTCGGCCAGGTGTTGTAACGGAGTTGAGAGACATCATGTCTGATCAGGCAATTTTTACTGAAGATTTCAAAACCACCCCGTACTGGTGGGAAGCCGCACCGCCGGAAACCTGTCGCGATCCGCTCCCGGCGGAAACCGAGATCGCGATCGTGGGCTCCGGTTTTGCCGGGCTGAATGCCGCGATCGAGCTGGCTCGTCATGGCAAAAAAGTCGTGGTACTGGAGGCTAACGAGCTGGGCAGTGGCGGCAGCACCCGTACCGGTGGGATGATCAGCAGCGGGCAGAAACTGGTGGTGGGTGGCGCAATCAAAGGCATCCCACCGGAGCTGTTCCAGCGCATGATCGCCGACTCGATCGCCTCCTTTGCCTTTATTCAGGATCTGGTGCGCGAGGAGCAACTGGACGCGGATCTGTTTATCGGTGGCCGCTATTTTGGCGCGCACACGCAAAAGCAGCTGGCCGGTTTGTATCAGATGGGCGATATCCTGCATCGCGTTACCGGTGTCACGGTGCATAAGATCGATCGCGCAACTCAGGCACCAATCATCGGTTCCGATTTTTATCACGGCGGCATTCTGGTGGACGAGTACGGTGGCGTACATCCGGGTAAATACAACCGGGCATTACGCGATTTGGCGCGTAAACTGGGCGCGCAACTGTTTTCCCATGCCCGCGTGACTGGCGTGGAAACCGAGGGTGGTAGCAAAGTGATTTACACCGAGCGTGGCACGCTGCGCGCACGTCAGGTGATTTATCTGACCAACGGTTACACCGACGCCCAGGCATCGCCGAATCTGGCAAAACGTATTGTGCCGGTGAAGAGTTATCAGATCGCCACCGAGCCGCTGCCACCTGAGTTGATGGCGAAGTTGATCCCCGGCGGCCGCATGATCACCGACAGCCGTCGCGATCTGATCTACACCCGCCCATCGCCGGACGGTACGCGTCTGTTGTTTGGATCGCGTCCCGGCATTATGGATTGCGACGATAAAACCGCGGCGATCCGTATTCGCCAACGTATGCTGGCGATCTGGCCGGAACTGGCACCGTATCGCATCAGTAATGCCTGGAGCGGATATGTAGGGATGACGTGGGATAAAACCGCTTATGCCGGTGAAATGGATAACGCGCGTTTTGCCGTTGGCTGTAACGGTAACGGCGTCGCGCTGATGAGCTGGCTCGGTTATCGTGCCGCCCAAAAGCTGCTCGGCACCGAGCCGCGCCCGCTGTCGTTTGAGCGCAACACCTTTAAACCGATCCCGCTGTATGGTGGCAAACCGTGGTTTTTACCGCTGGTGACCGGCTGGTATCGTTTCCGCGATGCGGTGGATAAGGCGCGGGATTGAGGCCTCCCCCCCCGTAGCGGCGCGATTTATCGTGCAGTTTTTTCCGACACCGCGCACGGAACTGCGCGATTAATCGCGCCGCTACCGTTAAGTCCGTGATTCAGGCACGCAGTTGTTGTAACTCGTCTTCACTGATGCCTGTCACCTCGATAATGGTTTCCAGGTCCATCTTTTTGGCCAGCATGCGGCGTGCCATTTCTTGCGTTAATCTCTGGCGCTCTTCTTGCTGTCCTTCCTGTCGTCCTTCCTGTCGTCCTTCCTGTCGTCCTTCCAGACGAGACTCCAGACGCCATTGTTGTTCAACCGTCATAATCTGTTCCTTTAGTTGAGGTTTGGTTTGCATCAATATCTCAACGAGTTTTTCCCGGTCATCCGTATCCCCATGCTGCAAAAGATATAAGATCACGTCGACAGAGAGATCATCATTGTAATCCACCGATAGTAACGTTGCCATCGGGTCAATATTTTCCAGCATGTCGCGCAGTCGTATGATTTTATGTGCCATCTCCAATCGGGCCACCGCGCGGTGCGTCATGATCTCCTCATCCGGGATTACCGTGACGTCAATCAGCGGGAAGGGATGGCAAAAAATCTGCTTAGCCAGCTCCTGATTGCGAAATGACGCCAGCCAGTTCATTGAATATGGATAGGGGCTGGTTTTTCCCTGATAAAACAACATCGGTACAACAATCGGCAATTCAGCATGCCCCTCATCAAGATGGCGTTGCATGGCGGCAATGGCATAGCGCATCATGCGTAGGGTCATATTTTTATCTGGGGAGCTTTGGTGCTCAATCAAGGCATAAATATACCCTTCACCACAGTCAGTCTTCATCGAAAGCAGCACATCGGAATATAACGCGCGTAGATCCCTTTCGATAAAGGTAGTGGTAACCAGTTGCAAAGTGTCCAGATCGCAGTGCTGACGTATGGTTAACGGAAGATGGATTTCCAGGAACTGCCTGGCGATCGGCGGGTGGCTAAGAAACCTTTTGAACAGTGCATCATGCGGGGCCGGGATAACACTCATAAACGTAACACCTGCCAGTCCGATATAAAGTGCACGGACATTAACAACGGGTATAACCCACTGAAATACACCAGGTAAAATTATCACAGCGATTTAAGAGTTTCAGAGCGCCTTCAGGAAATATTCAGGAATGTCATCGATGTTTCGCAGGGTAGCAACGAATGAAGTGCAGTTGATTTGGCTCACTAGAAGCATCCTGATTTGAGGAGTACCATGACCCCACTTTCCTCAACCAGCCGGAGGCTGCATGTTTAAGGCACTGGTCATTGATAATGACGAACAGGGATACCGCACTACCCTGAAAGATCTGGAAGAAAAACAACTACCGGATCAGGATGTCACCCTCGAAGTTAGCTACTCCACCCTAAACTACAAAGACGCCCTCGCTATCTGCAATAAAGGTCCAATCGTACGCCAGTTCCCGATGGTACCGGGCATCGATTTTGTTGGTCGGGTGATCAACAGTCGCCACCCGCAATGGCAGCAGGATGATGTCGCACTGCTGACCGGCTGGGGCGTCGGCGAGAAATATTGGGGTGGCCTGGCGCAGAAAGCCAGCGTCTCCGGTGACTGGCTGGTCAAAGTCCCCACCGCACTCAGCCCGCTGCAAACTATGGCAATCGGCACCGCCGGGTTTACCGCGATGCTGTGCGTAATGGCGCTGGAAAAACAAGGAATTACCCCTCAGCACGGTCCGGTGCTGGTCACTGGCGCCAGCGGTGGCGTCGGCAGTTTTGCCGTCAGCCTGCTGGCGCGTCTCGGTTATGAAGTAGTGGCCTCCAGCGGGCGAGCCAGCGATAGCGACTATTTGATCACCACCCTCGGTGCAGCGTCGGTCATTGATCGTAATGAACTCAGTCAACCCGGCAAACCGCTGGCGAAAGAGCGCTGGGCCGCCGCTATCGATAGCGTCGGCAGTCATACGCTCAGTAACGTGCTGGCGGGCATCAAACGTGATGGCGTGGTCGCTGCCTGCGGTATGGCGCAAGGTCTGGATCTGCCTACCAGCGTCGCTCCCTTTATTCTGCGCGGCGTGATTCTGGCGGGCGTAGATAGCGTAATGTGCCCACTGCCGCTGCGCCAGCAGGCGTGGCAACGTCTGGCAGATTTGGTTGATGGGGAGCAACTACAAAAACTCACCCGCGTGATCCCGCTGAGTGCGGCGCGTGAAGGAGCAGAACAGCTGCTGGCGGGTGAAGTGCGTGGACGTCTGATCGTCGATTGTCGGTAGGATGAGAAAAACCGCGCGATAAATCGCGCCGCTACAAACCGCACCCAATCGTAGCTACCGTCTTGAACGTCAAGCGGTAGCTGCGTAATTTTCATCCCACTTCATCCGCGTTTTCAGCACCCCGAAGCACTGATGAACCAGCTTGCGCATCACCGCTCCAAGCGCAGCCTTGCTGGCTTTGCCCTTCGCGATTAGCCTCTGG
>NZ_ASZC01000026.1 GCF_000468095.1 Pantoea sp. AS-PWVM4 | reverse complement strand
CAAACAAATTAAGGATTAAGACCATGAAAACTATCAAAGCACTGTCAATCGCCGCTGTAGCCGCTCTTTCCCTGATGTCAGCAGCCAGCTTCGCGCAGAGCATCTCTGTCACCTCTTCAACGCTGGACGGTGCAGAAGCGAAAATTGCTGCACAGGCCGCACAGCAGGGTGCACAGTACAAAATCACCGAAGCGAACACCAATAACCGTGTTCACATGACCGCAGAACTGTACAAATAACGGATGGTCGTACAGGGACGTGCCGGAAGAGGTCGCCGCAAGGCGGCCTTTTTCGCATCTGGAGACTGGACAGTTGCGCGATAAATCGCGTCGCTACGAATCAGTGACAAAAAAGGCACCGTAAAAGGTGCCTGTTTTTCATCTGACAACACATCAAGCGCGTGGCGTATCGTCGCCCCAGCCAATCCATTTGTAGGTAGTTAACGCTTCCAGCCCCATTGGCCCGCGCGCATGCAGTTTTTGCGTGCTGACTGCCACTTCAGCCCCAAGACCAAACTGGCCGCCGTCAGTAAAGCGGGTGCTGGCATTGACGTACACCGCCGAGGAATCCACCTGATTAACGAAGCGGTTAGCATTGCCAATGCTGCGCGTCAGGATGCCATCGGAGTGCTGGGTGCCGTGTTCACGGATATGATCGATAGCCTCATCAATATTATCCACCAGCTTGACGTTAAGATCGTTCGACAGCCACTCATCGTCATACTCGGCAGCCTGCACCGCAACCACGCTGGCCGGGCCGTTCTGCACCAGACCAATTATGTTTTCATCGGCGTGCAGGGCAATTTTTTCATCCGCCATCCGTTGCAGGAAAGCCGGGATAAAACGCGCCACCTGATCACGATGAATCAGCAGCGTTTCCAGCGAGTTACAGGCACTCGGGCGCTGTTTTTTGGCGTTAACGATTACCGTCAATGCCGCCTCTGTCTCCATAGTTTCATCAAGGTAAAGATGACACACGCCGATCCCGCCGGTGATCACCGGGATGGTAGAGTTTTCACGGCACAGCTTGTGCAGGCCAGCGCCGCCACGCGGGATCAGCATGTCAACATAGCGATCAAGCTTCAGCAGTTGATTCACCAGTTCGCGATCCGGGTTCTCAATCGCCTGTACCGCACCCGCCGGTAAACCGTGCTGCATCAGGGCATTCTGAATCACTCGCACTGTCGCGGCGTTGGTACGATACGTCTCTTTGCCGCCGCGCAGAATCGCCGCATTGCCGGTTTTCAGACACAGCGATGCAACATCCACCGTCACATTGGGACGTGCTTCATAAATCACCCCAACCACACCGAGGGGTACGCGACGACGTTCAATACGCAGGCCGCTATCGAGCAACCCGCCATCAATCAATTGCCCGACCGGGTCGGCCAGACGGCACACCTGACGTACATCATCGGCAATACCTTTCAGACGCTGCGGGTTGAGTGTCAGACGATCCAGCAGCGCTTCGCTCATACCGTTCTGGCGCGCATCGGCCAGATCCAGCTCATTGGCCGCAAGGATATCTGCGCTTTCCGCTTCCAGCCGATCGGCGATGGTCAGCAGCACCTGATTTTTCTGTGCGGTGGAGAGTTCCGCCAGTTTGTACGACGCTGCCCGCGCCGCTTTACCCATTTTTTCTAACATCATCCGCTCCTTAACTGACGATCATATCGTCGCGGTGCACCGCCACCGGGCCATATTCATAACCGAGGATCTCGCCAATCTGCTGGCTGTGATGCCCGGCGATCATCCGCATCGCATCGCTATTATAACGCGTTACGCCGTGGGCAATATCACGCCCCTCAAGGCTACGAATACGGATCACTTCCCCACGCGAGAAGTTGCCCTGCACCTCACGGATACCCTTCGGCAGCAGTGAGCTGCCGCGTTCAAGAATCGCCGCCAGCGCACCATCATCCACGGTGAGTTCACCGGCCGGTGGTGCGCCAAAGATCCAGCGTTTACGGTTTTCCAGCGGCGTTTGCTGAGCATGGAAACGGGTGCCAACCGGCTTACCTTCAATCACTTCGCCAATCACATTGCTACGGCTTCCGGCAGCGATAATCACGTCGATACCGGCGCGACAGGCCACATCCGCCGCCTGCAACTTGGTCGCCATACCGCCAGTGCCCAGGCCCGAGACGCTGCCACCCGCCAGGGTACGCAACGCATCGTCGATCTGGTGTACATCGCTGATCAATTCAGCTTCCGGGTTGCTACGCGGATCAGCGGTAAATAACCCCTGTTGATCGGTCAGCAACAACAATTTGTCGGCCCCGGCTAACATTGCCGCCAGCGCGGAGAGGTTGTCGTTATCGCCAACTTTAATTTCGGCGGTAGCAACCGCATCGTTCTCGTTGATCACCGGCACGATATGGTTGTCGAGCAACGCACGCAGCGTATCGCGTGCATACAGGAAGCGCTCGCGATCTTCCATATCCGCCCGCGTCAGCAGCATCTGGCCGATATGGATGCCATAAATGGAGAACAGTTGCTCCCACAATTGAATCAGACGGCTCTGCCCCACCGCAGCCAGCAGCTGCTTTGAGGCGATGGTAGGTGGCAGTTCCGGGTAACCAAGGTGTTCGCGCCCGGCCGCCATAGCGCCCGAAGTAACGATAACGATACGATGGCCCGCCGCGTGCTGCTGTGCACACTGACGAACCAGCTCCACCATATGCGCCCGATTCAGTCGACGTGAACCGCCGGTGAGAACGCTGGTACCCAACTTGACCACAAGGGTCTGACTGCCACTCATGTTTTTCCTGCCATATAAGAAAAAAGTTCTGCGAAGGGACGTTTTATCAGGAGTGAGCAAGGAAGCCAACAGCCACCGGGGGAAAAGCACAAAATTCCCCGGACAATGCCGTAGACCAAAAGTTCGCGATTAACAAGAAAACAGAAAAACTGTCATAAAACTTTCATCGCCACCCGGTAAAAAGTCCCCGTGATTTATTACAAGTCCTTTCACGGGCATAACAAATTTTACTCATTGGGATTGATAGCAAAATGATGAAAAGCAAACTGGCATTAGTCGTCTCCGCGCTGGCTCTGGCCTCCACCGCACATGCCGCCGAAGTGTATAACAAAGACGGTAACAAACTGGACTTCTACGGCAAGGTGAAAGCTGAACACTACCTGAGCGACAACGCCAGCTCAGACGGTGACAAATCATACGTGCGTATTGGCTTTAAAGGCCAAACGCAGATCAACGACCTGATGACCGGTTACGGCCAGTGGGAATATCAGTACAACGTCAACAACTCGGAAGGTTCAGACGCCAACAGCGGCAACAAAACCCGCCTGGGCTTTGCTGGTCTGAAGTTCAGCCAGTACGGTTCATTCGACTACGGCCGTAACTACGGCGTGCTGTATGACGTGGAAGGCCTGACCGACGTGTTCCCGGAATTCGGTGGTGACGGCACCGCACGCTCTGACAACTTTATGACCCAGCGTGCTACCGGTGTGGCAACCTACCGTAACAACAACTTCTTCGGCCTGGTGGATGGTCTGCGCTTCGCGCTGCAATATCAGGGCAAAAACGACGCCACCAGCGCCAATGCCCGTGGTAGCGCCACCGATACCTCTCGTCAGAACGGCGACGGTTATGGTGCATCACTGGGTTACACCTTTGGTGACACCGGTATCAGCGCCATCAGCGCCATCACCTCTTCTGACCGCACCAACCAGCAGGAAGCCCGTACCTACGGTAAAGGCCAGAAAGCGGAGTCCTGGGGTGCTGGCCTGAAGTATGACGCCAACAGCGTTTACCTGGCCGCGATCTACACCGAAACCCGCAACATGACGCCAATCAGCGGCACTTATCAGGGATCTTCAGTAGCCGGTGCGGCGAACAAAGCGCAGAACATCGAATTGGTAGCACAGTATCAGTTTGATTTCGGCCTGCGTCCGTCACTGGGCTATGTGCAGACCAAAGGCAAAGATATCGAAAACGGTATCGGCGATGCCGACCTGGTGAAATATATCGACGTGGGTGCGACTTACTACTTCAACAAAAACATGTCCATGATGGTGGATTACAAAATCAACCAATTGTCGGATGACAACAAACTGGCACTCAACAACGACGACGTTGTGGCTGTGGGCATGACTTACCAGTTCTAAAAACGTTTTACCCTCATTGTGTCTGTAATCAGAGGGCAGGCTCATCACCTGCCCTTTTTATTGGTTACGCGCTCAGCTTTACCGGTTGTTCATCAAATCCCGCAGCAGGTTTGAGATCCAGTTTCAGCTCATGCAGTGTCGCTTTAAGACGCTCGTGGAAGTTGCGCAGCGTCTCCTCAACTTTTGCATTGTTATCTTTGCCCTTGATGGCGGCAGCACTCCAGTTACCCGCTTTGTCGAACAGACCAAAGGTGTACTGGTAGGTAAAGTGATCTTCCTGCGCTTCCAGCTCCATCCACCAACCCCAGAATTCACGGCTTTCCGGTGCCGGTTTCACATTGATGCATACGGCAAGGCAATCAAAGAAGAAGCGTGTTTCTTCGCATTTCCCTTCACGAATATAGGGGCCAAGCTCGGTGAAGCGCTTAAGCAGACGGCTGCGGGGGTGACCACTCGGTAACGACATGCTAATTCTCCCTTTTCGATTAACGGACCGTGTAACGATTGCTACTTAGTCTTTTAACTGCTTTGCCAGCCAGTCGCAAATCTGATTTAGCGCTTTGTCGAAGCTACTGAAGACCGGTGCGGTTGGAATCATCAACGTTTTCCCTTGTGCCGAGGAGCTGGCAATCATCCGCGCATCCTCTTCAGGACAGAACAGATCGTTGTTCCAGTAAGCCGCCAACATCGGGATCGGCGTACGGCGTCCCAACAACCCCTGCACTTTGAGCGAGTAGCGATTCAGTTCCGTACGCAGATTGCTGTCCGGGGTGGATGACATACCGAGGCGACTCGCCAGCATATCCATATACATATCCGGCAGTTGATCCTGACGCTGCGCATCGACAAACACGCCATGCACCATCGCACCCAGCGTGGCAACCGCACGCAAACGCGGCACTTCGAGATAAGCCAGTCGCGTTGCGACGTTGGCACCAAAACGGTAGCCAAATAACCCCACACGCGTGTGATCAATCCACGGGATGTTGTTCAGTTCACGCAGCACCTGCTGATGTAACTGACTGGTGTCCTGATTCAGCGTCCATTTGCTGCTCAGCCCCACCGACGGCATATCCAGCGTCAGCATCGCGATACCGCGTGGAGCGAGGTAATCGTGGAACAGACGATAATGGTCGATTTGCAGCGAATCCAGCCCGCCGCACAGCATCACCGTCGGATAAGGCGCTTTGGCCTGCGCAGGCATATGCAGAAAGCCGGTCACCGGGCTGCCGCCGCTGATGGAGAAGGTCAGGGCTTTTAACTCGCCCGAAAGGCGCTGGGTGGCTTCTTCGTAAGCCCGGTTGGCGAGCACCTGCGCCTGATCGGCCAGCTCGTCACCTTTAATATAGGGATAGGCTGCCAGGCTGTAGAGATTGGCCGCGTGCAACCACTCCTGACCTGCCTGTTCAGGGTTTTCATCCTGCATCGCTTCCTGCTGCCACACCGCCGCCTGCTTCGACCACTCAAAATTCCAGTTGCCGCTGCGGTAGCCAATCACCGTATCCAGCAATTCATCGCTGGTGTGTTCAACATTGCTGATGGCGATACGCGCCAACACTTCGCTGATCTCCTGCGGCGTCAGGCCACGCCAGGTCCACAGCAGTTTGTTCAGCATGCGATACCAGCAATGCTGGGTATCCCCTTCCAGCGTGTTATGTACCTGGATTGGGCTATGGTGCTCACGTCGCACCAGGGCGGATGTTTCAGGGTGTTTGAAACGCGGTTTGAATAGCTCTTCGCTGAGGTTTTTGCTCGGCATCGTAAACTCTCTCCTGCGACGGTCACGGCGAGGATCAGTTTACTGCACCCGCACTGTCGGTGCGAGAGACAGAAAGCACAACGCCCGGCGAAACCGGGCGTTGTTTGCGTTACATCAATCAGCTTTTGACGATGGGGGGAATGTACACCACACCCATGTCCCACGGCTGTTCGATCCAGGTGTTCTGCGGGATATCGACGATGTAATCATCCACCAGCGCACGGCCTGCCGGTTTCGCAAAGATGGTGACGAAACGTGCTTTCGGATACATATCGCGGATTGCCTGCGCGGTGCCACCGGTATCCACCAGATCGTCAATCACCACGAAGCCTTCACCATCACCTTCTGCGCGCTTCAGCACGGTCATCTCACGCTGATGGTCGTGATCGTAGCTGGAGATGCACACGGTATCGACGTAGCGAATACCCAGTTCACGCGCCAGCAATGATGCCGGCACCAGACCACCACGGCTTACCGCGATGATGCCTTTCCACTGTTCCACAGGAAGCAGGCGCTGGGCCAGTTTACGGGCATGAATCTGCAACATGTCCCAGGTGACGACGTATTTTTCGCTCATAAAAGGAGTCCCGGCCAATTGAAGTTGGCTTAAAAATGTGCAAGGGGGAATGGGTTGCGCGAGATTATAAGGATCTGTCGCATTAAAAACCAGCATCTGCACATCGGTTGCGGGTTTTTAACGCGCCTGATTACGCACCCGGCCAGAAACAGTGATATTCTCAGCCCCATCACGTCAGATGAGCTGACGGCGATCTTTCACTGGAACCCCGCGTGCGAGCGGCCTGTCCGCCACGCTGACACAGGAGACGCGTTGTGTCTGAATTGTCTCAACTTTCCCCCCAGCCGCTGTGGGATATTTTCGCCAAAATCTGCTCCATTCCACACCCGTCTTATCATGAAGAAGCGCTGGCCGAATACATCGTCGGCTGGGCCAAAGAGCAAGGATTTTGGGTTGAACGCGATCAGGTCGGAAACATCCTGATTCGTAAACCCGCCACCAAAGGCATGGAAAAACGCACGCCGGTCGCCTTGCAGGCGCATCTCGACATGGTGCCGCAGAAGAACAATGACACGGTGCACGACTTCACCAAAGACCCCATTCAGCCGTATATCGATGGCGAATGGGTGAAAGCGCGCGGCACCACGCTGGGTGCCGATAACGGCATCGGTATGGCCTCGGCGCTGGCAGTGCTGGCTGACAACAGCCTGACACACGGCCCGATTGAAGTGCTGCTGACCATGACGGAAGAATCCGGTATGGATGGCGCGTTTGGTTTACAACCAAACTGGTTGCAGGCCGATATCCTGATCAACACCGACTCAGAAGAAGAAGGTGAGATCTACATGGGTTGCGCGGGCGGTATCGATTTTATCACCACCCTGCCGTTGAGCCGTGAGGCAGTGCCTGCCGGTTATGAAACCCTGAAGCTGACGCTGAAAGGCCTGAAAGGCGGCCACTCCGGCGCAGATATCCACCTCGGTCTGGGTAATGCCAACAAGCTGCTGGCGCGCTTCCTCGCCGCCCATGCGCGCGCCCTTGATGTGCGTCTGATTGAGTTCACCGGCGGTACGCTGCGTAACGCCATCCCGCGTGAAGCCTTCGCGACCCTGGCGATCGACAGCCATAAAGTGGACGCGCTGAAATCAGCTGCGGCGCATTTCCAGGCGACGCTGCAAAACGAGCTGGGTATTAAAGAGAAGAACATCGCGCTGCTGAGCGAGCCGTTGGCGCATCAGGGCCAGGCGCTGACTGCCGACAGCCGTGACCGCTTCCTGAACCTGCTGAACACCACCCCGAACGGTGTGATCCGCAATTCAGACGTGGCAAAAGGCGTGGTGGAAACCTCGCTTAACGTCGGCGTGGTGACGATGGACCAGGACAACGCAGAAATCATCTGTCTGATCCGTTCGCTGATCGATACCGGTAAAGACTACGTGGTTGAAGTGCTGACCTCGCTGGGTGAGCTGGCGGGTGCCAAAACCGCACCGAAAGGCGGTTACCCTGGCTGGCAGCCGGATGCCGATTCGCCGATCATGGCGCTGACGCGTAAAACCTACGAAGCGCTGTTTAGCAAAACGCCGAACATCCAGGTGATCCACGCCGGTCTGGAGTGTGGTCTGTTCAAGAAACCGTATCCGAATATGGATATGGTCTCCATCGGACCGACCATCACTGGCCCGCACTCCCCGGATGAGCAGGTTCACATCGCCAGCGTCGGTTTGTACTGGCAGCTGCTGACCTCTTTGCTGAACGTTGTGCCAGAAAAAGTGTAACTATTTCGTAAAGTGACTAACCAGGCTCCGGCCTGGTTTTTTTATGCCTGTTAACAACCCCAGCATAATTCGCTACAAATCCCTCACATCACCTCCCTCTTTCACCAGTGGCTTTGGTTACAGCCAGTTTTAGCCGCCGTTACGCCCAGATGTCTGGATGGCTAATAAGATTTTGTGCTAGCTTATGCGCTTTCGTTTGTTGCCGAGCCTGGATGTTCAGGAAAAAATGCGCCCAATTCTCTTTATTAAAGGCCCTGTCCATGAGTGCGATTAACCGCCTGGAGATGCGTAATATCTCCATCGCTTTTGGCGGTTTTGCCGCGCTGACCGAGGTGGATTTCACCACCGACGGTGGCTCGGTGCATGCGCTGACCGGCGCGAATGGCGCGGGGAAATCAACACTGATGGCGGTGCTGGCCGGTGCCCACAGCCATTATCACGGCGAGATCCTGCTCGACGGTGCTCCCGTCACCATTCGCTCACCGCGCGATGCCAAAAAACTGGGTATTCATCTGGTCCAGCAGGAAGTGGATGTGGCGCTGGTGCCACAGCTCAGCGTGGCGGAAAACATCCTGCTTGATCAGCTGGCAGAACCCGGCCACGGTTATCGCTGGGGCGAGATCCGTCGCCAGGCGCGTGCGCTGCTGGAGCAGCTGGAAGTGAACATTGATGTCAAACGCCTGGTGGAACGCTGCTCGCTGGCGGAGAAGCAGCAGATTTTACTGGCACGCGCCCTCTCCCACCACTGCCGCTTTCTGATTCTGGATGAACCCACCGCGCCGCTTGACCAGCATGAAAGCGAGCGTCTGTTTAACGTGGTACGCCGTTTACAGGGCAACGGCATTGGCGTGGTTTTTATTTCCCACCGTATCCATGAACTGAAAGCGATTTGCGACCAGCTGACGGTGCTGCGTGACGGACGGTTAATCGAAACCGCACCGATGGCCGCACTCAGCGGTGAACAAATCGTCGAGAAGATGCTTGGCCACCAGCTGACCGATGTCTACCCGCCACGTCGTGAACGTCAGTCGCAACCGCTGCTGCTGTCGGTGGAAGGTCTGCACGACGACCAGTTGTTGCAGGATATCTCGCTGCGTCTGCATAAAGGGGAGATCCTGGGGATCGCCGGTCTGGCCGGTGCCGGGAAAACCGAGCTGTGCAAAGCATTGTTTGGTGCCAGCAAAAGCCGCGTCAGCAAAGGCGAGTTACATGGTAAGCCGTGGCAGCCGCGTTCCCCGCACGATTCGGTGGAAAATCGCATGGCGCTGGTGCCGGAAGAACGGCGTAAAGAAGGCATCTTTATTGATGAGTCGGTGGCGATGAACCTGAGCATCAGCGCCGATAACAGCTTCTCCCGCTGGAGCCTGTTTGGTCATCGCCAGGCCTGGCGCTGGGCGGAAGAGGTGATTAACCGCCTCAACGTGCGTACCACTGGTCCGGCGCAGACGCTGCGCCGCCTGTCCGGCGGTAACCAGCAGAAAGTAGCGATCGGCAAATGGCTGCGAAATAACGCTGACGTGCTGATTTTTGATGAACCGACTAAAGGTGTCGATATCAAGGCGAAAACCGATCTGTTCAGCCTGATCGACGGTTTAGCCCGGGAAGGCAAAGGCATCATCTACGCTTCGGGCGAGTTTTCCGAACTGGTGGGCCTGTGTGACCGTATTTGTGTGCTCTGGGATGGGCGCATTGTGGCAGAAATGGAGGGACGTGAGGCCACAGAAGAGACGCTTTTGCTTTATTCCACCGGAGGAACCCCTGCGTGAGCAGCAAAGAAATAATCCTGAACCCGCAGCCTTCTCTGCGCCATCAACTGTTTGATTTTCTCTATAAATGGGGCATGTTGCTGACGGTGGTGATCCTGATCGCTGCCTTTGGCCTCGCGTCAGACAGCTTCCTTGAACCCACCAATATCATCAACATTCTGCGCTCAATCGCCATTGTGACGGTGATTGCGATTGGCGTGTCAATCTCGCTGACCATCGGCGGCTTTGACTTGTCGGTTGGCTCCACCGCGTCGTTAGCAAACGCGCTGGTGATTTCGCTGTTCGTCTGGTACGGCTTTGGCACCACCGAGGCGATCATTATCACCCTGCTGCTGTGCACCCTTGTGGGCCTGTTTAACAGCTTCCTGATTGTGGTGCTGCGCATTCCCGACATGCTGGCGACCCTTGCCACCCTGTTCGTGATTCAGGGCGTGGCAATGACCTACAGCTTTGGCGGCTCAATTACCGAGAATATGGTGATGCCAAACGGCGACATGGCGGAAGGGGCCATTCCGGCAGGTTTTAACCTGCTCGGCCAGGTACCAACCATCGTCATTATTATGCTGGTAGTGACCGTGGTCGCCCAACTGGCGTTGTCGCTGACCAAACATGGCCGCCGTATGTATGCCCTTGGCGGCAACCCGGAAGCGGCGCGTCTCTCCGGCATTCGCACCACCCGCTATCGTGTGCTGGCTTATGTGATCGCCTCACTGCTGGCAGGTCTGGGCGGCATCTTGCTGGCATCGCGTATTGGCTCGTCACAGGTGAATGCCGGTGGCGGCTATCTGATGGATGCGGTGGCGGCGGCGTGGATTGGCTTCTCGCTGGCCGGTTCCGGCAAACCTAACGCGCTCGGCACCCTGGTGGGTGCGGTGATCCTCGGCGTGCTGCAAAACGGGCTGGTGATGCTTTCCGTGCCTTACTACGCGATGGACATTATTAAAGGCCTGGTGCTGGCTCTGGCCCTGGCGATTACCTATATCCAGCGCCGCTAAGGCGCTTCCCTTGAGAAAGAGAACAACATGAAAAAAATCACCCTTTCGCTGCTGGCCGTAAGCCTGCTGAATGCCAGCGCCGCCTTTGCCGACACCGTGGTGCCGGTGCCTGCCGCCATCGCTAATCATCAGGGACCGGTGCGTATCGCAATTATTCGTAACCTCGGTTCTGACGATAACACCACCCAGTTTGTCGCCGGTGCGATTCAGCAGGGCCGCCAGTTGGGCTTTAAAGTCAGCACCTTTCTGAGCAACGGTGATGACGCTCGCTTCCAGGATTTCGTCAGCCAGGCTATCAGCCAGAAGTATGACGGCATCATCCTGTCTCACGGTAAAGAACCCTACTCCACCGCGCTGGTGAAGCGTATTGCCGATGCCGGAATTAAACTGTCGGTGTTCGATACCCCGGTGGATACCCCGGTGAACGGTGTGACGGTGACGGCGCAAAATGATGCGTCACTGGCGCAAGAGTCACTCGGCCAGATGATCAAAGATTTCAACGGCAAAGCGAATATCGTCAAGCTGTGGGTCGGTGGCTTCCCGGCGATGGATCGCCGCCAGGTGGTGTATGAAAAACTGCTGAAAGAGAATCCAGGCATTCATCAGCTGGAGTCGATTGGTGCCGTTTCTTCTGACGTTCAGGGCGACACCGCCAACAAAATTGGCGCGATTCTGGCCAAGTACCCGAAAGGGAAGATTGATGCCATCTGGGGTTCGTGGGATGCCTTCAGCCAGGGGGCTTACAAGGCGTTGCAGGAGAATGGTCGTACCGAGATCAAGCTTTACAGCATTGATGTCTCCAATCAGGACCTGCAACTGATGCACGAGAAGAACAGCCCGTGGGTGCAGACGGTAGCGGTTGATCCAAAAACCATCGGTGCGGTGAATATGCGCCTGGTGGCGAATAAAATCGCCGGTGAAGCCACCCCTGCCAGCTACGAGTTTAAAGCGTCGGCAATTTCGCAGCAGCAGCTGAACAGCCAGCAAGGTGCAGTGAATGTGGCGTCGCTGAACAAAATTATTCCGGGCTGGGGCGAAAACAGCGATTTCGTCGCTCCGTGGTTCGCCACGCTGGAAGCGAAGTACGGCAAGAAATAATTTTTGCCCTCACCCTAACCCTCTCCCGCAAGCGGGAGAGGGGACTGATCGAGCCTATGGCACACCTCCCTCTCCCTCATGGGAGCCGATCGAGCATATAGCACATCTCCCTCTCCCTCATGGGAGCCGATCGAGCCTGTGGCACATCCCCCTCTCCCTCATGGGAGCCGATCGAGCCTATGGCACATCCCCCTCTCCCTCATGGGAGCCGATCGAGCCTGTGGCACATCCCCCTCTCCCTCATGGGAGAGGGCCGGGGTGAGGGTATCAGCCCGCACCTCACTACAACCCCAGCAACAACTGCCGTTCCAACTGTGGATTCACCAGCGTGACATGTAATCCCACCAGCCTGACGCCCCGTCCGGCACGGCGTTCGTCCCAGGTTTTACGCGCCACAGCGATCATGTCCTCTTTATTCAGCACCGGCCAAATATGCTCCTGGGTCGTCAGCTGGAAATCATTAAACTTCAGCTTCACCCCCTGACGGGCGATCAGTTTATCCGGGCGAATCCGCGTCAAACGACGATCCAGCTCCTCGTACAGATAATCAATAATCTCCAGGCACTGCTCCCAGCGATGAATATCTTCCATCAGGGTGCGTTCAACGCCGAGAGATTTGCGTTCCCGCTCCACCACCACGCCACGCTCATCAACGCCGTGGCTGCGCTCCCACAACACCCGGCCAAATTTGCCGAAGCGTTTGAGCAGACGCGCCAGGTCGGTTTGCTGCACATCGCCACAGGTCAGAAGCCCCATCTCCTCCAGTTTTTTCGCCGACACTTTGCCAACGCCCGGAATTTTGCTCAGCGGCAGCGTCAGCAAAAAATCCGGCATCGCCTGCGGCGTAATGACGAACTGGCCGTTGGGCTTGTTCAAATCAGACGCGATTTTGGCGAGAAACTTAATTGGCGCGATACCTGCTGACGCAGTCAGCTGCGTTTCCCGCCAGATGTCGGCGCGGATCGCCTGCGCCATCAAAGTGGCAGACCCCTGACAATGTGGACTGTCAGTCACATCAAGGTAAGCTTCATCCAGCGAAAGCGGCTCAATCAGGGAAGTATACCGGGCAAAGATCGTGCGGATCTGGCGCGAGGCTTCTTTGTAGGCTTCGAAACGTCCGGGCAGCAGACGCAGATGTGGGCAGAGCTTTAACGCCATCGCGGTAGGCATCGCGCTACGGACGCCATACTCGCGTGCCGGATAGTTGGCGGTACTGATGACGCCACGCTGTACCCGGCTGCCACCAATAGCGATGGGGATATCACGCAAAGAGGGATCGTCGCGCATTTCAACTGCCGCGAAGAAGCAGTCCATATCGACATGAATGATCTTACGCATACCCCCTCCGAATACTGGATAAGTATACAGCATCGAAAGATATCAGCAATATTTGTCGCTGCCAGCATTAAAGTTTACAAATTTATGGCCGTAATCCCATTGAGAAATGGCTATTTTCTCAGCCACCGGCTTGATTAAACGCCAGACAATGTTAATGTTGCGCTGCGGTAGCGGATATTTCCGATAATGCAATACAGAGACGTTATGCGTCAGAGTTTTTCTTCACTTCAAGGTACACACAGAATGGGCAGAATCGCATTATTCCTTGCGATGATTGTTATGCCGGTCCTTAGCTGGGCAATGACGCCAGAGCCAGTTAACCCACAGGCTCCGGTCAGTAAAGAACTAAAAAAACAATTACTTGGCACGCCGGTTTATATTCAGATCTTCAAGGAAGAACGCACGCTGGAACTGTACGGCAAGATCGGTAATGAATATCGTCTGCTGGATAGCTACCGCATTTGTAATTTCTCTGGCGGTTTGGGACCCAAACGCCGTGAGGGCGATTTTAAAAGTCCGGAAGGATTTTATAGCGTCAAGCTGAATCAGTTAAAACCGGATAGCCACTATTATCGCGCCATCAATACCGGCTTCCCGAATCAATTTGACCGTGATAATGGTTACAGCGGCAAATATCTGATGATTCACGGCGACTGTAAGTCAATTGGCTGCTATGCCATGACCAACGCCTACATGGACGAGATTTATACCTATGTGAACGCGGCGCTGCGTAACGGCCAGCAAGAGATCGCCCTGAGCATCTTCCCGTTCCGTATGACCGACAGCAATATGCAGCGTCATCGCTACTCCACTTACGCCAGCTTCTGGCGTCAGTTGCAGCCGGGCTATGCATACTTTGAGAAGTACCATCAGCCGCCGACGGTCAACGTGACCGCCACCGGCCAGTATGCGGTGAACAGCAGTCCGGCGGTGATGACCGCGCCAGACGCTGCATCAAAATCATTCCTGGCGCTCTCCCAGGCAAAATAATACCCATTCACCTGGCACTATCCGGTGCCAGGTTTCATTTCCCGTTAGCGGCTGCGTTGCAATCACCGTCACCACATCCTGCGGCGTGGTCTGCTGCTGAAAATCAATTTCCACATCCTGATCAAGCAACTTCGCTTTACCAAAGGGCGCACGGCGGGTGATCCAAAACAGATTGGTGGAACAGAACGCCATCAGATAACGTCCGTCCGACAACAGCATATTAAACACCCCTTTCTGCCGCAGTTCCGCCGCCAGCTCAGCGATATAACGGAACACCGCAGGCCAGTTACCCGGCGTACGCGGATAACGCGTGGTGAGTTTGTGCAGGATCCAGCAAAACGCTTTTTCACTGTCCGTCTCGCCAACCGGACGGAAATGGCCGGTATCAAGCTGACGATACCCTTTCAGCTGGCCGTTGTGCGCATAGGTCCAGTTACGGCCCCACAGCTCGCGAGTAAAGGGATGGGTGTTTTCCAGCGACACTTCGCCACGATTCGCCTGGCGGATATGGGCCACCACCGAATGTGACTTGATCGGGTATTCCTGTACCAGACGGGCAATCGGCGAGTTAAAGCTCGGCAGCGGATCTTTAAAGGTGCGGCACCCTTTATCTTCGTAAAAGGTAATGCCCCAGCCATCTTTGTGCGGCCCGGTTCCGCCGCCACGCTGTACCAGACCGGTAAAACTGAAACAGATATCCGTGGGGACATTGGCGCTCATCCCGAGCAATTCGCACATAGCTACCGCCTTAGTAAAATCCTCCCACTGACGTGGGAGGAGAAGCCACGACTTACTTCACCATCTCTTTTTCAATCAGCAGCATCAGGATATGGATCACTTTAATGTGAATCTCCTGGATGCGGTCAGCGTAGCCAAAATGCGGCACACGGATTTCGATATCCGCCGTTCCTGCCATCTTGCCACCGTCTTTACCGGTCAGGGTGATCACTTTCATGCCCTGCGCGCGTGCGGCTTCCACCGCTTTGATGATGTTGGCGGAGTTGCCAGAGGTGGAAATACCCAGCAGCACGTCCCCCGCACGGCCCACCGCTTCGATATAGCGAGAAAACACGTAATCGTAACCAAAATCATTGCTGACGCACGACAGGTGGCTGACATCAGAGATAGCGATGGCCGGATAGCCAGGACGGTTTTCACGGTAACGCCCGGTCAGTTCTTCAGCGAAGTGCATGGCATCGCAATGCGAGCCGCCGTTACCGCAGGAGAGAACTTTGCCGCCCGCTTTGAAGCTATCCGCCAGCATCACTGCGGCGCGCTGAATCGCGTGGATATTGGCTTCATTGCTGAGGAAGTTATTCAGCGTATCGGCGGCTTCATTAAGCTCTGACCGGATAATGTCCTGATACATAGGGATGTCCTTTAGAGGAAAGATTGACTCCGCAAGTTTAACGGAATGGCGTTAAGGCGCAAAGCATCCAGACCTGACGTCTGGCGGGAAAAAGCGTCGGGTTATGTGTCAGATCAATCTGCCAGGATGATTTTGTGAGTTTGGTTGTAATTGCGTTGTAAACAGATTGATAAATTTTCGCGGCTGCTCTAAACCTTAACACATAACAGGTCAGACCTCTTACAACTTACGGAGCGGTTCATTATGCTGGTTGCCTCAATCGTTGCGACGCTGATATTGATTAGCGCCCTCTTCTATCATCAACTTTCTCTGCGGCTGAGCAGTGCCATTCTGCTGTTGTGGACCGCCGCGCTGGCGTTTAGCGGGCTGTGGACACCCTGGTTGCTGCTGCCTCTCGCGATCATCCTGCTGCCGTTTAACCTGCCGACGATGCGTCGCAGCATGTTTTCCAAACCGATGTTACATAGCTTCCAGAAAGTGATGCCGCCGATGTCGCGTACGGAAAAAGAAGCGATTGATGCGGGCACCACCTGGTGGGAAGGCGATTTGTTTCGTGGCAAACCGGATTGGCAGAAACTGCACAACTATCCGCAGCCGCGATTGACGGAAGAAGAACAAACCTTCCTGGATGGCCCGGTGGAAGAAGCCTGTCGCATGGCGAACGATTTCCAGATCACCCACGAAATGGCCGATCTGCCGCCAGAGCTGTGGGCCTATCTGAAAGAACATCGCTTCTTCGCCATGATTATAAAAAAAGAATACGGCGGACTTGAGTTCTCCGCTTACGCCCAGGCGCGCGTACTGCAAAAACTGGCTGGAGTCTCAGGCATTCTGGCGATCACCGTTGGCGTACCGAACTCCCTCGGCCCCGGTGAACTGCTACAGCATTACGGCACCGATGAGCAGAAGGATCACTATCTGCCGCGCCTGGCGCGTGGCGACGAGATCCCATGCTTTGCTCTGACCAGCCCGGAAGCCGGCTCCGATGCCGGTGCCATTCCCGATACCGGCGTGGTGTGCATGGGTGAGTGGCAGGGTAAGCAGGTACTTGGCATGCGCCTTACCTGGAACAAACGCTATATCACGCTGGCACCGATCGCCACCGTGCTTGGTCTGGCGTTTAAACTGTCCGACCCGGATCATCTGCTGGGCGAGACGGAAGAGTTGGGGATTACCTGTGCGCTGATCCCGACCCACACCCCAGGCGTGGAAATTGGTAACCGCCACTTCCCGCTGAACGTGCCCTTCCAGAACGGTCCGACGCGCGGCAAAGATATCTTTGTGCCGATTGATTACATTATTGGCGGCCCGGCAATGGCTGGTCAGGGCTGGCGTATGCTGGTGGAATGCCTGTCCGTTGGTCGTGGTATCACCCTGCCCTCCAACTCCACTGGCAGCCTGAAAACCATCGCACTGGCGACCGGTGCCTACGCGCACATCCGCCGCCAGTTCAAAGTCTCCATCGGCAAGATGGAAGGGATTGAAGAACCGCTGGCACGCATTGCCGGTAACGCCTATGTGATGGATGCGGCAGCAACCCTTATCACCAGCGGCATTATGCTCGGCGAGAAGCCAGCGGTGCTGTCGGCGATTGTCAAATATCACTGCACCCATCGCGGCCAACAATCGATTATCGATGCGATGGATATCGCCGGTGGCAAAGGCATTATGCTCGGCGAGAACAACTTCCTTGCCCGCGCATACCAGGGTGCCCCGATTGCGATCACCGTCGAAGGCGCCAATATCCTGACGCGTAGCATGATTATCTTCGGCCAGGGTGCCATTCGTTGCCATCCGTGGGTGCTGGAAGAGATGAATGCGGCGGCGAAAAATGATTTGGTCGCGTTTGACCGTGCATTGTTCAGTCATATCGGCCATGTCGGCAGCAATAAAGTGCGTAGCCTGTGGCTTGGTCTGACCGGCGGTCGTACCAGCGCCACCCCAACCCGTGACGCCACACGCCATTATTATCAGCAGATTAACCGTCTGAGCGCCAACCTTGCCCTGCTGTCGGATGTCTCGATGGCAGTGCTGGGCGGCAGCCTGAAACGCCGTGAACGCATCTCCGCGCGTCTCGGCGATGTGCTGAGCCAACTCTATCTGGCGTCAGCCACGCTGAAACGCTATGAAGACGAAGGACGCAACGAAGCCGATTTGCCGCTGGTGCACTGGGGAGTCCAGGATGCGCTGCATCAGGCCGAAGTGGCGATTGATGACCTGCTGCGCAACTTCCCGCATCGCCTGGTGGCTGGCGCGCTGCGTATGGTGATCTTTGCTGGTGGGCATCACTGCCCG
The DNA here is from genome assembly GCF_000468095.1 of Pantoea sp. AS-PWVM4. Classification (GTDB taxonomy): domain Bacteria; phylum Pseudomonadota; class Gammaproteobacteria; order Enterobacterales; family Enterobacteriaceae; genus Pantoea; species Pantoea phytobeneficialis. The sequence goes on along the minus strand of NZ_ASZC01000026.1, from coordinate 32,922 downwards.
GCACCGTCTGATAAGCTCGACCACAAGCTGGCGAAGCTGTTGCAACTGCCGTCAGCCACTCGCACCCGTCTGGGACGTGGTCAATATCTGACACCGAGCGCGCATAACCCGGCTGGACAACTGGAACAAGCGTTGCAGGATGTGATGGCGGCTGAAGTGATTCACGATCGCCTCTGCAAACAGCTGAAGAAAAACCTCTCCTTCACCCGTCTGGATCAACTGGCCCAGCGTGGCCTGAAAGAGGGTTGGATTGATGAGACAGAAGCCCAGGTCCTGACCCGTGCCGAAGTCAGTCGCTTGCGTGCGATCAACGTTGATGAGTTTGCACCGGAAGCGCTGGCGGTACCCAAACCGCAAAGCAAAGCGCCCACCCGCGCCAGTGAAGCGGCATAACCGATGACGAAACGCGCCGCACGAAGTCGTAGCGGCGCGATTTATCGCGCTTGCTGAACGATTTATCCCGCCTGACGAATCCGGGCAATCAATCCATCAACATCATCAATATGGTTAGCCGCCAGAATCAACGTGCGTCCCAGGGTGATACAGCTGCGAATGCACTCGGTACGCATCGCATCATCGCCAATCAGTTTGAAATCCGCCACATGCGACATCCCTACGGTACGGCGAATCAGCTCGGTGCCGCAGTAACCGATGGTATCGCTCCAGACTTTACGCAGGAAGGCTGCGGCATAACCCGGATATGCCAGCGCCACGTCGGAGGTTTTGGCGGCAGCCAGCTCGAGGAAACGGCTCTCGAAAATGCTCCAGACCTGATGAACATCGCTCAGGCGACGTTCGCGCGCTTCCGCCGCTTCACGCGGGGCCAGCAGACCCGGCAGGCAGCAGTAGTTAATCAGCAGGTTCCCCAGCGCGGTGCCAACATCAAAACCAATCGGACCGAAGTAGCCAAATTCCGCATCAATCGCTTTCAGGCTGCCATCCGCCACAAAGATTGATCCGCTGTGAATATCGCCGTGTAACAAGGCTTCCGCATCGGCAAAGAAACGGTGCTTCAGACCAGCCACCGCAATTCTCAGCGCATCATCGCTGCGCAGGCTTTCCACCAGCGATTGCAGCGCTGCCGGATATTTGTTGCGTTCATGGTCGATATAGGGGTCGTTGAAGAACAGGTCTTCAGTGATTTCACACATCTCCGGGTTGATAAAGCGCGCAACTTCGGCTTTTTTCTTATGCGGATGCAGAATGAAATCGGAGGTATGGAACAGGGTCTGCGCCAGGTATTCGCCCAATTGGCTGGCCGCCTGCGGATAATATGCGCCTTTCACCAGCTCACCACGCCAGATGCGATGGCTGGAGAGATCTTCCATCACCATCACCGCCAGATCGGCATCGTAATGGGTTACGTGCACGGTATGCTGCGGGCAATGTTTGTAGTGTTCTACCAACGTCTGCGCTTCCAGACGGGCACGATCCAGGGTTAACGGCCAGGATTCACCGACGCAGCGCACATAAGGCAGCGCCTGCTTAACCACCACACGGCTGACGCCCTGGTTGTCGTAAATCTTAAATACCAGGTTAAGATTTCCATCACCGATCTCCTCGGCGCTCACCAGCGCTGACGGATCGTCCACACCGCCAAATTGTTTTGCATATTCCACAGCATCGGCAGCGGTGAACGTACGGTATTGCGACATTGCCTGTTCCTCGTGAATCGTAAGTAATAAGCCGTTCAGACGTCTATACATCCGTCACGCATGTTGGCACAATAGCCGCCATTAACGCAACAGGGATTTCACACCATGCAAACACTTCGCACTACCAGCCTGGAAATTCGCGATAACCAGCTCTGGATCCTCGACCAGCAGGCGCTGCCCCAGCAGAAAAATTGGTTGCCTGCACACGATGTCGCACAACTGGTTGATCTAATCCACGCTTTACGGGTGCGTGGCGCACCGTTAATCGGCCTTTCCGCCAGCCTGCTGCTGGCGTTGCTGGCGGAACAGGGCATGGCGCAGGCGGCACTGGCTGAAGCGCTGGAGGTACTGCGTGCGGCGCGTCCGACGGCGGTGAATCTGATGAACAACCTCGATCGTATGAAAGTGGCGCTGGCACAGCCGGATTTTGTCAGCGCGCTGACCCACGAGGCACTGCGCCTGGTAGAGGAAGATAAACAGTTGTGCGACAACATTGCCCGGGCAGGTAGCGCGTTAGTGAAGCCAGGCAGCCAGTTGCTGACCCACTGCAACACCGGAGGCCTGGCAACCGCGGGTGTCGGCACCGCGCTGGGGGTGATTGCTCATGCGCACCAGCAGGGTAAGGTGAAAAATGTTTGGGTGGATGAAACCCGTCCGTTGTTACAGGGGGGCCGTCTGACCGCATGGGAATTGGGTGAGTTGGGGATTCCTTACCATCTGATCACCGATTCAATGGCTGCCAGCCTGATGGCGCGCGGCGTGGTTGATGCCATTTGGGTTGGTGCGGATCGCATTGCGGCCAATGGCGATGTGGCGAATAAAATAGGCACCTACAGCCTGGCGGTGCTGGCACAGTACCACGGCGTTCCGTTCTATGTAGCGGCACCGCATACCACGCTGGACCGCCTGTGCCCGAATGGCGACGCCATTCCGATTGAACAACGCGCCGCCAGCGAAGTCACCGGCGTAGTAGGCAGTTTTGGCAGCGTACAGTGGGCACCAGAGAACGCCGCCGTTTACAACCCGGCGTTTGATGTCACGCCCGCGGCGTTAATCAGTGGTTGGGTGCTGGATACCGGCGTGGTGACGCCTGAGCAGGTTAAAGAGGGGATTTTTCAGGTTAGGTGAGTGTGGTGAGGTGCGGTCTGTTACCCTCACCCCGGCCCTCTCCCATGAGGGAGAGGGAGATGTGCCATAGGCTCGATCCCCTCTCCCATAGAGAGAGGGAGATGTGCAATATGCTCGATCCCCTCTCCCATAGAGAGAGGGAGATGTGCCATAGGCTCGATCGGTCCCCTCTCCCGCTTGCGGGAGAGGGTTAGGGTGAGGGCCATAACTCGCGCCAAATCAAGCCAGACGCGGATAAGCATCCGCAATGCTGTCGCCAGTGAAGTTCGCAATCCAGCCTTCCTGGTTGTCGAAAATACGGATGGCGGTAAAGTGCGGCTCAGAACCCATATCAAACCAATGCGGCGTGCCAGCCGGCACTGAAATCAGGTCCTGTTTTTCACACAGGATCTGGTAAACCTGACCATCCAGATGCAGGCAGAACAGACCTGAACCTTCAACAAAGAAGCGAACTTCATCTTCGCTGTGGGTATGTTCATTAAGAAACTTGCTGCGCAGCGCTTCTTTCTGCGGGTTGTCGGCACGCATGCTCAACACATCCCAGCTCTGATAACCTTTTTCGGCCACCAGACGATCGATCGCATGCTGATACGCGTTGATCACCGTGTCAGAATCCGGGTTGGCACCCAGATCGCGATCCGCTTCCCAGCGTTCAAAACGCACGCCTTTGGCGTTGAGACGCTCGCGAATCGCTTCTGCATCGGTACTGTGCCACACCGGCTGGCTGGCTTCGGTATCGGTAAAAATGGTCAGTGCACTCATCCTAAATCGACTCCGGGTTAATCTGGGAAAAATCATTTACCTGACGATGACGGCTTTCGCTATCCGCCTCGCCGCGAATTAATTGCAGGGTATGCCAACCCGCTTCGGCAGCAGCATCCAGTTCCTGATGAATATCGGACAGGAACAACAGTTCCGACGGCGCATAACCAATCTGCTGCGCGATATTGCGATAGGACTGGGTTTCGCGCTTGGCACCGACGCCAGTGTCAAAATAGCCGCTAAACAACGACGTTAAATCACCTTCATCGCTGTAGCCAAATAATAATTTCTGCGCCGCCACCGAACCGGAGGAATATACATACAGCGCCTTGCCCTGCTGTTGCCAGCGTTCAAATGCGGGTAACACATCCGGGTAGAGATGGCCGGTAAACTGGCCACTGACATAGCCATCTCGCCAGATCATGCCCTGCAACGCTTTCAGGCCGGGTGATTTGCGATCCTGATCGATGTAGCTCAGCAGCGTAGCAATCACCTCGTCCAGCGAAGCTTGCGCTGCGCCGGACTCCTCACGTACCGCCGCAAGCGCCGCCGCCACTGGCGCATCGTCCTGATGTTCACGAACAAACGCCGTCAGATGCTGACGGGCATAGGGGAACAGCACGTTGTGGACAAAGCGAATATCGCTGGTGGTGCCTTCAATATCGGTAACAATTGCGCGAATCATCTGGCCTCCAGCAGCCGACGTTGTAGTTCACATTCAAACAAAAATTCCAGCCCTTCCAGATGACGGCGGGCTTCATTGACGTCTTTGCCCCAGCAGGTCAGACCGTGGCCGCGGAGCAAAAAGCCGTAACGCAGCGGCGTCTCACGGGCAAAAGCCGCAATACGTTCCGCCAGTGCATCAATATCCTGGTCGTTATCGAACAGGGGAATCGCGACGGTGTTAAGGTGAGTCTCCTGACCGGCGAGGGTTTTCTGCATCTCATAACCACTCAGCAGCAACGCGCTGCCCTTTTCCACGCGCGACAATACCGTCGAGTTCACCGTATGGGTATGCAACACCGCGCCTGCTTGCGGAAACAGGCGATAGATTAAGGTATGCAGGCCAGTTTCCGCCGACGGCTTACGCCCGGAGGGCACCGCGTTAGTAGCGATCTCTACCTGAATAAAGTCATCACGCGTCAGACGCCCTTTATCCTTGCCCGATGCGCTCAGCAGACAATATTCGTCATCCTGACGCACCGACATGTTGCCGCCAGTGGCCGGTGCCCAGCCTTTTGCGCCAATCCAGTGGCAGGCCGCCACCAACTGTTCCAGTGGAAGAAAATCGGTCATAGCGATGTTGATATCCCGCAGGTTAGTTTGGACGTCTAAGCGTCTCGATTGCCAAATATTAACATCCTGTTTATAGTGGCAGCAACAGAGGGTTAACTCCGCAACGACATTCGCGCTGAAGGCAAAGATCAATGACGCAGCACAACCTGATTCCCGAGAGCAAATTACCGGCGCTCGGCACTACCATTTTTACCCAAATGAGCGCGCTGGCGCAGCAATATAACGCTATCAACCTGTCTCAGGGCTTCCCTGATTTCGACGGTCCACGCTATTTACAGGAGCGCCTGGCCTGGCACGTCAGCCAGGGCGCTAACCAGTATGCGCCGATGACCGGTGCACTGCCGCTGCGCGAAGCCATCGCCGCCAAAACCGCTGAGTTGTATGGCCACCAGCCGGACGTCAACAGCGATATTACCGTCACCGCCGGTGCCACCGAAGCCTTATATGCCGCCATCACCGCGTTGGTGCGCCCGGGCGATGAAGTGATCTGTTTTGATCCCAGCTACGACAGCTATGCCCCGGCGGTACAACTGGCCGGTGGCGTGCTGAAACGCATCGCCTTGCAGCCGCCGGGTTTCCGCGTCGACTGGGCTGAATTCCGCAGCCTGCTGAGTGCTAAAACCCGTCTGGTGATCCTGAATACGCCGCACAATCCTTCCGCTACCGTGTGGCGCAAAAGCGATTACGCTGCGCTGTGGCAGGCGATCGCCGAGCAGGAAATCTATGTCCTGAGCGATGAAGTTTACGAGCACATCTGCTTCGCCGAAGAGGGACACGCCAGCGTGCTGGCCCATGCCGAACTGCGTCAGCGGGCAATTGCCGTGTCATCTTTTGGTAAAACCTTCCATATGACCGGCTGGAAAGTGGGTTACTGCGTGGCACCGGCCGCCATCAGCGCCGAGATCCGCAAAGTGCATCAGTATCTCACCTTTTCGGTGAATACCCCGGCGCAACTGGCGATTGCCGATATGCTACGTACCGAGCCAGAACATTATCGTGAGCTGCCGGAATTTTATCGCGCCCGTCGCGATCGTCTGGTGCAGGCGCTGGCGAAAAGCCGCTTTGAAGTGCTGCCTTGTGAAGGCACCTACTTCCTGCTGGCGGATTACAGCGCGATTTCCGATCTGGATGACGTCAGCTTCTGCCAGTGGCTGACCAAAGAAGTTGGCGTAGCGGCCATTCCGCTGTCGGTATTTTGCGCCGATCCGTTCCCGCATAAGCTGATCCGCCTGTGCTTTGCTAAACAGGAAGCGACGCTCGACGCCGCAGCGGAGCGTTTATGTCAGCTTTAAAAATTACCGTATTGCAGGAAACCCTGAGCTGGATGGATGGCGCGGCCAATCTGCGTCATTTCGACGGTGTACTGAAGGGAATTGAAGGACGCGATCTGATTCTGCTGCCGGAGATGTTTACCACCGGCTTTGCGATGGAAGCGGCAGAAAGCTCGCTGCCGCAGGAAGAGGTCGTCGCATGGTTGCATCAGCACGCCAAAGCCAGCAATGCGTTAATTGGCGGCAGTGCCGCGATTCAGACCGAAAAAGGCGCGGTTAACCGTTTCCTGCTGGTCGAGCCTGATGGCACGCTGCATCAATATGACAAGCGTCACCTGTTCCGCATGGCAAATGAACATCAGCATTATGTTGCCGGTGAAACCCGTGAGGTATTCACCTGGCGCGGCTGGCGTATTCTGCCGCAGATTTGTTATGACTTGCGCTTCCCGGTGTTTACCCGCAACCGTAATGATTATGATCTGGCGTTATTCGTCGCCAACTGGCCAGCACCGCGTGCACTGCACTGGCAGTCACTGCTGATGGCAAGAGCGATTGAGAACCAGGCTTATGTGGCGGGTTGCAACCGCGTCGGCAGCGATGGCAATCAACATCAGTACAGCGGCGACAGCCGGATTATTTCACCACTGGGTGAGATTCTGGCGGCGGCCGAGCCGTTTGCCCGTGCGCGTATTGATGCGGAATTGTCGCTGGAGGAGTTGCAGGCGTATCGCGATCGCTTCCCGGCGTGGCGCGATGCGGATCAGTTCACGTTGTAACGCAACGCCCCGTAGCGGCGCGATTTATCGCGCGGTTTTTCCCCGCCTCACGCGCGGAATGACGCGATAAATCGCGCCGCTACGTTGTGGACGACCACACCTTATCCACGCGCCATCAACGCCTCAATCTCCGCCTTCGCCTGCATCAGTGCCGCCAGCAAACGGTCAAACTGCTCATCAAAGCGGATTGAAGGCACCGCCAACGCCAGCGCATAAGGTTCACCAACGCCACTGAGCAATGCCACCGCGATACCACAGACCCCACGGGCGTGTTCTTCCCGATCTACGGCATAACCTTCACGCTTGATCTGTTGTAGCATCCGCTGCAATTTTTCTACGCCCTGAAGGGTCTGCGCGGTGCGTACTTCGCTCAACTGCGGCAATAATCCCTCCAGCACAGTATCCGGCTGCTGCGCCAACAACACTTTACCGTGTGCAGTGCAGTGTGAAGGAAAAGCAGTACTCACTGGTGATGAAACGCGCAATTCCTGATCAGAAAGATACTGACTGACCAACACTGTATGGCTACCGCGCCAGACACAGAGGTCAACCGTTTCACGCGTACGCCGACCCAGGGTTTCCATCGCCGGTTTTGCCAGCGCAATGATATCGGTGTGTGCCGATGCAGCCAGCCGTGCCAGCGCCGGTCCAAGCTTGATGCCGTAGCTATCCTGCACCAGCAGTTGTTGTGCGGCCAGTGAGGTGACCAGGCGATGCACGGTGGTACGTGGCAGATCGGTAAGCTTCGCCAACGCCGACATGGATAGCCCTGCCGGACGATCTTCCAGCGTGCGTAAGATCGTTGCTGCACGAGCGATCACCTGTGTTCCGTTACTTTCTGTTTCTGCACTCATTTTTTCACGATCCTGCGCGTTGCCAAACGTGGTCACTATAACACGTTGCCGTGTGGCAATTGACATTGCTGGAAATTACACCAACAATAATGTCCATTATTCGGATATTCATTCCAATATACGGACAATTCGAGGTGTTATGAATTCGCTCTCCCGAACAGGTGCTTTTTCCCTGCTGGCCGTCAGTTGTCTGACCATTATGGTGGGTTGCGTGATCGTACCGGGGTTGACTGAGGTAGCGGCACAACTCGGTGTCAGCCATCTGGCTAACTGGCTGGTCACACTGCCGTCGCTCGGCGTGGTACTGGCAGGGCCGCTGGCAGGTAAAGCGATAGATCGCTGGGGAGCGCGCAACCTGCTGCTGCTTGGTTTGTTTTGTTATGGCCTGTGCGGATTCGCCGGGGGATGGCTGCCGGGTGCGCTGCCGCAGATCATGGATCGTCTGTTACTAGGCGTCGCCACCGCGTTAGTCATGTCGGCGGGCACCAGCCTGATCGCGGCGTTCTATGCGGGTGAGGCGCGCTTGACCATGATGGCTCGTCAGGGGATGGCGATTGAATTGGGCGGTGTGCTGTTTTTGTTTATCGGCGGCATTCTGGCCGCGATCAACTGGCGTTATCCGTATGTATTGTATCTCTATGCCTGGCTTATGTTGGCTCTGGTGTGGTGCTGTATCCCTCACCCTAACCAACAGTCACAATCCCAGGGCATGAATACGTTCACCAGCAGTAACCACCGATTGCGCCCGGTGCTGGTGGCCGCTGTCTGCTCAATGGTGTGTTTTTTCACGGCGGTGATCATGCTGCCACAACGTTTCCACCAGATGGGCATCGGTGCCGCGCAGATCGGTTATTTTCTCTCGTTTGTCTCACTGGTTGCCGTCGTGGCAGCGGCTCTGATGCCACAGCTGGTCAAGCATCTCAGCAGCTACCCCTGTCTGATGCTGGCGTTTAGCTGTTATCTACTGGCGCATCTGTTATTTGCATGGGCAGGCAGTTTGACGCTATTTGTTCCTGGCGGCATTTTGCTTGGGCTGGGGTTTGGTTGGTCCGTCCCGCTGGTGAATAATATGACGGTGGAAGTGAGTCAGCCTGAGGAGCGAGGTCGGCAACTGGCGCGACTCTCAATGGCGATTTTCTCTGGCCAGTTTCTCGCCGCCTTTATGGCCTGGATTCCCGGTAACGTGTCGATGATTTTTGTTGGTGCCGCAGTGCTGGCAGTGATCAATGTGGGGGCAATGCGCTGGGTGGCGCGGTCAGCATAAAGGCTCAACCGCGCACAAGGGAAAGGCTACTGGTCAACTACCGCGATAGGTTGACCATGACCAGGGCGAAATCAGAAACGGCAGATGATAATGGCTGCCGGTTTCACCCAGCACAAAATCGATCTGGGCACTGACGTACAACGCATCACGTCCCGTCGCTGCAAAATAATCGCCAATCTCGGCAACCAGACGATAATGCCCCGGTGCTAACGGCTCCGGTGTCAGGTCTTTAATTCGCCCGTCAGCATCGGTGTGGCCCTGTGCCAGCGGCAACCATCCCTCCGGGCTGTCCTGCTCCAGTGCGACCGCCACCCCAATCGCCGGTTTACCCAGCGCGGTGTCCAGAATATGCGTGGTGATGGTACTCATGCGATGCTCTCCTTTAACCTTAATAAGGTAATTTCCCGCAGTTGCGTCAGCGCTTCTTGCTGTTCGGTCACGACATCATTGTTAAGCCGACGTTGCAGTTCTGCCAGCATCTCTTCACCGCTACGCCCTTTGGCACGAATCAAAAACACCCGGCCAAAGCGCTGTTCATAACGTTGATTACCCGCCAGCATGGCAAATTGTAACGCGCCGTTGGCATCCAGCATCGCCGATTGCTCACTGCGCGAAAACGTGGCTTCTTTGCCTTCGCCAGCGGCTTTTTCCCCGATGCGAGGATGGGCGCTCAGCGCCTGCTCCAGCTCCGCACCCTGCCACTGCTGCGCCAGACGCTCCGCCTCAGCCAGCAACTGTTGTGGGTTGCTGAATGGACGCGCTGCCACCAGCGCCTGTTGCCAGGCAGGAATGGCGACACAATGGGCAATCGCCGCCTGCGCCTCCGCGGGCGACAACTGATTAAAGTTTTCCAGCTTCATGCCACCACTCCTTTTTTATCCACGGGCCAGGTCGCACACCGCCTGCACATAAGCCTGCACGCCGAACGCCACATCCGCAGCCTGCACCGACTCTGCCGGATGATGGCTGATACCGCGATAGTTGCGCACAAACAACATGCCGACCGGCCAGCGTTCCGCGATGGCAATCGCATCATGCCCTGCCCCGCTGGGCAGAGACAGGCTGCGCCCCTGCACCGTTTCGACCGCATGACACAGTGCCTGTTGCAGACGCGCATCACAGGCAGTGGCGTTGATGCGATAAAACTCATCGGCGTCAAACGTCAGCCCACGGCGTAAGGCGATGGCCTCGGCCTGAGTCAGCAGCATCGACAGCAAACGTTCCAGCGGTTCATCCTGTGGGCCACGCACATCCAGCGACAGTTGTACTTCGCCGGGGATCACATTCACCGCGCCGGGTGCGCAGTGCAGCGTCCCGACCGTCGCCACCAACTGCGGGTCCAGCTCGCGGGTGGTCTGCTCAATAAACACCATCCACTCGGCGGCAGCGGCCAGCGCATCTTTACGATGCGTCATCGGCACCGTACCCGCGTGCCCCGCCTCGCCGGTAAAGCGACAATTCAGGCGGCGTGCGCCGTTGATGGCGGTCACAACGCCGAGCGCCAGATCGTCCTGCTCCAGGCACGGGCCTTGCTCGATATGCAGCTCCAGATAGGCGGCGATATCGTTCACATCACGCGCGGCGTCGAGAATTTTTGCCGCATCTAAACCGACATCCTGCATCGCCTGAGCCACGGTGATACCGTTGCCATCAGGATGGGTAATCCAGCTTTCCGGCCAGCTTCCGGTAATGCCCCGGCTGCCGAGCAGCGTGATACCAAAACGCGTGCCCTCTTCATCGCCAAAGCCAACGATTTCCACCGCCAGCGGCAGACGCTGTTGGTGATCGTGCAGCCACTGCACGGTTTCAATGGCCGTCAGCACACCGAGCATACCGTCATAGCGCCCGGCATTACGTACGGTGTCGAGATGTGAACCGAGCAGCAACGCCGGTGCGCCTGGGGTGGCGGATTCGTAGCGGCCACAAATGTTACCCACCGCATCCTGCCACACCGTCATTCCTGCCGCCTGCATCCACTCGCCGACACGCTGATTGGCACGCATCTGCTCCGGCGAGAGGTAGACACGCATCAGACCATCGTCGGTTTCGCTGATCTCAGCCAGTGCATCGCAACGCGCCATGACACGGGCGGCGGCTAACTGCGCCTCGCTGGCGGTCATCAGGCTTTCACTCATGCGTGGCTCCCGTAGTGATCCCAGGCCGCCTGGAGCGCCGCACCTTGGGTGGAACGGAAGCCGAGATGATTCAGCACCGCTTCCAGCGCCGTCAGGGTTTGCATCACGCAATCTTTGCGCGCGTTATAGCCCATAGTGCCGATACGCCACACTTTGCCGTGCAGGGGACCAAAGGAGGTGCCAATCTCGATACCAAAATCTTCCAGCACCAGCTTACGCACCTGATCGCCGTTGACGCCCTGCGGGATCACCACGCCAAGCACGTTATTCATTTTATGTTGCAGGTCGCCGAAGGTTTCCAGTCCCATCCCCTGAATGCCTTTCAGCAGCGCATCGCCGTGCAACTTATGACGGGCGATTCCGTTATCCAGACCTTCCTGCATAATCAGGCGCGCGCACTCGCGTGCGCCAAACAACGCGGTAGTGGCTTCGGTATGGTGATTGAGACGCTCCGGTCCCCAGTAATCCATGATCATGCCGAGGTCGAAGTAGTTGGAGTAGATCATCTCGTCGTCGCCGTCCTGATGCTCGGCGGTGCGGATGCCCTCTTCCACGCATTTACGCTTGCGGATCACCGCTTCCATCTGCGGGCTGAGGGTGATCGGCGAGGTACCGGATGGGCCGCCAAGGCATTTCTGCATCCCGGCAGACACCGCATCCAGCCCCCAGGCGTCAGTCTCCAGCGCGTTCCCCCCCAATGAGGCGGTGGCATCGGTGTAGAACAGCACGCCATATTTCTGACAAATCGCCCCCAGCTCGGCCAGCGGTTGCAGCATGGTAGTGGAGGTGTCGCCCTGCACCGTCAGCAGCAGACGCGGCTTGATACGTTTGATGGCATCTTCGATCTGATCCGGTGTGAACACCTCGCCCCACGGCACTTCAATGGTGTGCACTTCCGCACGGCAGCGACGCGCGATTTCACACAGCAAATGACCAAAACGACCAAACACCGGCACCAACACTTTGTCACCCGGACGGATCGCTGACAGCAGGACCGCTTCGATCCCGGCGCGTGAGGTGCCGTCGATCAACATCGTCCAGCGGTTTTCGGTGCGGAATACGCCACGATACAGCGCCATCACCTCATTCATGTAATTCGTCATCGCCGGATCGTATTGGCCAATCAGTTGCGTCGACATGGCGCGCAGCACGCGCGGATCGGCGTTGATCGGTCCCGGCCCCATCAGCAGACGCTGCGGCGGATTGATTTGCGGAAATTGCGTGATGTCCATGATGAATTCCTTGTTGATGGCTTAGAGACGGACCGTCGAGATAAACTGTTTCAACTCCGCCGTTTGCGGATTGGCGAACAACGTTTTGCTGTCGCCCTGCTCCCAGACGCGCCCCTGATGCATAAAGACCACTCGATCGCCCACATCGCGGGCGAAGTTCATTTCGTGTGTCACGAGAATCAGCGTCATACCTTCGGCAGCCAGCTGCTCCAGCACTTTCAACACTTCACCCACCAGCTCGGGATCGAGTGCGGAGGTGATCTCGTCACAAAGTAATACTTTGGGTTGCATTGCCAGCGCACGGGCGATTGCCACACGCTGCTGCTGACCACCCGAAAGATTGGCCGGGTAATAATCCAGGCGTTCACCGAGGCCAACTTTTTCCAGCATCTGCTTCGCCAGCTCCCGGCATTCGGCTTCGCTCTTTTTCAGCACGCGGCGCGGAGCCAGCATCACGTTTTCCAGCGCCGTCATATGCGGGAACAAGTTAAAACTCTGGAACACCATCCCGACCGAGCGGCTGATTTCACGCGCCTGCGATTCACGGTCGGTAATGGTCATCCCGCCCAGTTTGATGCTGCCTTCCTGATAGCCTTCCAGCCCGTTCATGCAGCGCAGCAGGGTACTTTTACCCGATCCGCTCCGTCCGATGATGGAGATCACTTCGCCCATTTCGATATCGAGATCGACACCTTTAAGGACGTGGTTGTCGCCGTAGTACTTCTGTACCTGATTAATGGTGATGAGCGGCATTGAATTTTTTCTCCAGGTACTGGCTGTAACGCGACAGCGGATAACACATCAGGAAGTAACCCAACGCCACCAGGCCAAATACCTTAAACGGCTGATAAGTCACGTTGTTCAGAATGGTGCCGGCTTTAGTCAGTTCGACAAAACCAATGATTGAAGCCAGCGCGGTGCCCTTGATCACCTGCACGGCAAAACCGACCGTTGGGGCGATGGCAATGCGGATTGCCTGCGGGGCAACCACGCGATACAGCGTCTGGCCGAAGGTCAGACCCAGGCAGCGCGAGGCTTCCCACTGCCCTTTCGGCAAGGCACGGATGCTGCCGTACCAGATATCCACCAGAAAGGCGCTGGTGTAGAGCGTCAACGCCAGTGAGGCGGCGGTCCAGGGGGCAACGTCGATGCCAAACAGTGCGACACCGAAGAAAGCCAGAAACAACTGCATCAGCAGCGGCGTCCCCTGGAACAGTTCGGTATAACCACGAATCACCCGCATCAGCCACGGCTTACGCAGCAGGCGCAGAAACAGCAGCGGCAGGGTCACCAGCGTGCCACCAAAGAAGGCCACCAGCGACAGCAAAATCGTCCAGCGCGCCGCCAGCAGCAGGTTGCGCACGATATCCCAATCGGTAAACGTGGTCATGATGGCTGCGCTCCAAACCATTTACGCCCTACGGCCAGCAGTAGCTGACGCATGGCAATCGACAACGCCAGGTAGATCAGCGTCGTCACCAGATAGACTTCAAAACTCAAAAAGGTGCGTGACTGAATCAGGTTGGCGGCGAAGGTCAGTTCCTCATAGGAGACTTGCGATACCACCGAAGAACCCAGCATCACGATGATGCACTGACTGACCAGCGCCGGATAAATACGTTGCAACGACGGCGGCAGCACCACACGCAAAAACGTCTGGCTGCGGGTCAGGCCGAGTACACGGCCCGCTTCCCATTGCCCCTTTGGTGTCACCTGGATACCGGCACGAATTATCTCGGTGCTGTAGGCACCGAGGTTAATCAGCATCGCCAGCAGCGCAGCTTCGCCCGCCGTCAGTTTCAGACCAAGATTGGGTAAACCAAAGACGATAAAAAACAGCTGCACCACAAAGGGCGTGTTACGAATCAGCTCGACGTAAATGCCCCAGATGCGCCCCGCCAGGCTGGGTTTACCGCTGCGTAGCGCGGCACCGAGAATACCCAGCGCGACGCCACCCACCGTTGCCAGCACCGTCAGCTGGATGGTGACCCACAGCCCTGCCAGTAACTCCGGCCAGTGTGGCCACAGCGCAGCAAAGTTAAGTTGCCCAATCATTGGCCGTCCTTCTTATGCGCCGAGGTTGGCCGGCAGTGGCGCTTTCAGCCACTCTTCGGACAGTTTGTTCAGGGTGCCATCTTTAATGCCCTGCTCGATAAGCGCATTCACTTTATCTTTCAGCGCTGGCTCGTCTTTCTTCAGACCGATAAAGCACGGGGAGTCTTTCAGCATAAACTGCGCCACCGGGGCTTTGGCCGGGTTCTGACGGGCAATCGCAGCGACGACCAGGTTACCGGTGGCGATAAACTGCACCTGACCTGAAAGATAAGCAGACAGCGTGGTGTTGTTATCTTCGTAACGTTTCACCTCGGCATCTTTCGGAGCGATACCGGTCAGAACCATATCTTCTACCGCACCACGGGTTACGCCGATGGATTTGCCGCTCAGCGCCGCCGCATCTTTGATTTCTTCGCCTTTCGGACCAAATACGCCGAGGAAGAACGGTGCGTAAGCACGGCTAAAGTCGATCACTTTTTCACGTTCGGCGTTTTTCCCCATGCTGGAGATCACCAGATCGACTTTGTCGGTTTGCAGATAAGGAACGCGGTTGGCACTGGAAACGGGCACCAGCTGCAACTTCAGTTTCATCTCTTTGGCGAGGTACTTCGCCATGTCGATGTCGTAGCCCTGCGGCTGTAAATCGGTGCCGACAGAACCGAACGGCGGGAAGTCCTGCGGCACGGCAATGCGGATCACGCCGCGTTTCTGGATGTCCTGCAACTGATCGGCCATTGCGCTACCAACCTGCGCCATCATCAGAGCAGCGCCCGCTACCGCCATTAAAACTTTTTTCATTATGCACCCCGGTGAGTTTATGTGAAACAAAAGATTCTTGATGAATCGTTCTGCAACTAATGTGCCAACCGAAACAAAAAGAACACTTCCACGTAAAATCAGGGTTTCTGCATTATCAGACGAAAAAAAACGGGCGCATTGCCCGTCTGTGATTCTGATCAAAAAAGGTGCAAAGCACCAAAAAGGTGCCCTTTAACGGTGTTCCAGCTCATCCAGATGCTGATAAAGGTCGGCAATCTGGTGAATACGCTGACGCCCCTCTGACAACATTTCATGCAGCAACGCATTGGCCAGCAGGTTAATCAGACTCATGGCAGAAGCGTAGCTATCGAAGGCGGAGACGCTGTCGAGCGGCGCACACAACTGCCAACGCGCCAGGGTCAGGATGCCCTGCGCCTGGGGTTCGCACAGCGCCAGTACCGGAATGTTGCTCTGCTGCAACTGCTGCATTAACGGACGGATAATGCGTGGACGGCGACGAAAAGCCATCACCACCACCACATCATCAGGGGTGATATCCACCAGCTCCTCACCCAGCGTCTGACCCGGTTGCGGCAGCACATGGACCTGAGGACGGGCCTGCATCAGCTGTTGGCGCAGGTGCAGCGCTACCGGATAGGCGTTACGCATACCAATGATAAACAAGCGTTTTGCCTGTGCCAGCGCCTGAATCACCTCACCAAATTGCTGCGGGTCGATGCCGTTGACCCACTGCGTCAGGTTCGCCATCTCCTGCTTGTAATGGCGCGACAGCAGCGTGTTGCCCTGCACAGCATCACGGTTGTCGGTCAACGGCATGCCGCTCTGGCGCAGCGTGCGCAATTCATCGCGCATGTCTTTATATTTTTCGTAACCGAGGCGCTTAAACAGCCGGCTCACCGTGGCTTTTGATACCCCGCTCAGCCGCGCCAGCTCGGCGCTGTTGTAGCTGATCAGGTCATCAAAATGGTCAAAGACAAAATCGGCAATGCGCTGCTCCTGCGGCGACAGTTGCGGATAGTGACTGCGGAGGCGTTCATCTAGCTGTTTCATCATTCGTCCTGTAACTTTCGTTTCATCACAAGCTAG
The DNA here is from genome assembly GCF_000468095.1 of Pantoea sp. AS-PWVM4. GTDB lineage: Bacteria > Pseudomonadota > Gammaproteobacteria > Enterobacterales > Enterobacteriaceae > Pantoea > Pantoea phytobeneficialis. The sequence goes on along the minus strand of NZ_ASZC01000026.1, from coordinate 16,628 downwards.
CATAAATCGATCCACAATGGTGTCCGACCAAAACTGGAACAGCTCTTGCTATAACTTTGCCATGTACCCAAAAATGAGTTCACTATGATACAGAGCAATATGGCCCCGTTAGGTATGGCCGTAACCCCGCATCATCTCGCCAGTGAAAGTGCCTTAGCCGTGCTGCGCGAAGGTGGCAACGCCATCGAAGCTATGGTGGCGGCTGCCGCCACTGTCGCCGTGGTTTACCCGCATATGAATGGTTTAGGTGGCGATGGCTTCTGGCTGATCGTGCCTCCCGGTGGTGATCCGATCGCCATTGACGCCAGCGGTGCTGCCGGTTCACTGGCGCACTTTGATTTCTACCACGGCGCAACAAAAATTCCACACCGTGGCCCCAAAGCGGCCCTGACCGTGGCCGGTACCGTCAGCGGCTGGCAGGAGGCGCTGGCCTTCTCTGCTGAGTTGGGCAGCCCGGCACTGCCGCTGGCACGTCTGCTGCGCGATGCCATCCGCTACGCGGCCGACGGTATTCCCGTCACCGCTTCACAGGCAGCAGCGACAGCAGCGAAACGTGATGAATTACAGGATCAGCCCGGTTTTGCCGCCAACTTTTTACCCGATGGCGAAGTACCTGCCGCAGGCAGCCGCTTTACCCAACCGGCGCTGGCGAATACGCTGAGTTTGTTGTGCGAACAGGGGTTAGACAGTTTTTATCGCGGCGAACTGGCGCACCATCTGGCGCGTGAGATGTCCGCGCTGGGTATGCCGATCACGCTGGAAGATTTGCAACGCCAGCAGGCACGCCGCTGCACGCCGTTGCATCTGGCCCACAGCGAAGGCGACATCTGGAACATGACCCCGCCGACCCAGGGACTGGTATCGCTGGCGATTCTCGGCATCACCGATCGCCTCAACATGGCGGAAGCGGATGACGCGCAGACCGTGCACCGCATCGTTGAAGCCACCAAGAAAGCCTTTGGCCTGCGTGACCAACATATTACCGATCCGCGTCATATCGACATTGATGTGCAGAGCCTGCTGGATGCTGATCATCTGGCTGGCCTCGCCGCGCAGATTGATGATGCGACCGCCGCCCCCTGGGGCACCGGCAAAGGCCCCGGTGATACCGTGTGGATGGGGGTGATGGACAGCAGCGGGCTGGCAGTCTCCTTTATCCAGAGCATTTACCACGAATTCGGTAGTGGCGTGGTGCTGCCGGGTACCGGCATCACCTGGCAAAACCGCGGTGCGGCTTTCAGTTTACAGCCGGGCCACCTGTTGGCGCTGGCACCGGGCAAACAGCCCTTCCATACCCTTAACCCGGCGGCGGCACGGCTGAAAGATGGCCGCACTATGGTTTACGGTTCAATGGGTGGCGATGGTCAGCCACAGACCCAGGCGGCGATCTTTACCCGTCATGTGATTCAGGGGCTGCCGTTGCAACAGGCGGTGAGCGCACCACGCTGGCTGCTGGGCCGCACCTGGGGACAATCCTCTGACTCCCTCAAGCTGGAAGCGCGTTTCGCGCCGGAAACGGTGCAGCAATTACGCGAGCTGGGTCATGAAGTGGAGCTGTTGCCCGATTTTAGTGAGGTGGTGGGTCACGCAGGTGCCATCATCCGTCATAACAACGGCATGTTTGAAGGCGCATTTGACCCTCGCAGCAATGGCAGCGCCGCAGGTTTCTAAGGAGAAAAGATGACGACACAACCGGACTGGGCCGCCTATATCGCCCAGATGGAACAGATTCTGGCGCTGGAGCTGGATGAGGCGCGCCGCGCCGAGCTTTTAACCCAATTCAACCGTATTGCCGCGATGGCTGAACCCTTGATGGCCTTTCCACTCGACGATCGCATGGAAGTGGCGGGAGTGTATAAGCTATGAAACTTTCCACCCTCTCGATAAGCGCGCTGCAACAGGCACTGAGCAACGGTGAGATTAGCGCACGCGCCATTGCCGAGCAGACGTTGACCGCGATTGAACAACATAACCCGGCGTTGAATGCCTGGACCGAAGTCACCGGTCAGCGCATGTTGAAAGAAGCGGATCAGCTGGATACGCAGCGCCAGCGCGGCGAAACGCTCCCCCCGCTGGCGGGAATTCCCTATGCGGTGAAGAACCTGTTTGATGTCGCCGGGCACAGTACCCTGGCCGGTGCCAGCCTGTTCAGCGAACGTCCGGCGGCACGCGACGATGCCTGGGCGGTGAGCAAACTGCGCCAGTCGGGCGCGCTGCTCTCCGGCATGTTGAATATGGATGCTTACGCATACGGCTTCACCACCGAAAACACCCATTACGGACCCACGCACAACCCGCGCGATCTCAGCCGGGTGGCGGGCGGCTCCTCGGGCGGTTCCGCCGCTGCGGTCGCTGCCGGATTGGTGCATTTCTCCCTCGGGAGCGATACCAACGGTTCGATTCGCGTACCGGCCTCGCTGTGCGGCATTTATGGTCTGAAACCGACTTTTGGTCGCTTGTCGCGTAGCGGCAGCCATCCGTTTGTTGCCAGCCTTGACCATATCGGTCCGTTTGCCCGCTCAGTAGAAGACCTCAGCCTGGTGTACGACACCTTACAGGGTGCGGATGCCAGCGATGCGTTTCAGGCAGCCCAACCGGTGACGGCAGCCAGCCCAACCCTGACTCAAGGACTTGAAGGGCTGCGTTGTGGTGTGCTGGGCGGTTTCTTCTCCACCTGGTGTGATGATGACGCGCGAGCCGCGCTGGCTATTGCTGCCAAAGCGCTGGCGGCCAGCGATGAAGTGACAATGGCGAATGCCGAGATTGCACGCTCAGCCGCTTTTATCCTGACCGCTGCCGAAGGGGGGAATCACTATCTGCCGAAACTGCGTGAGATGCCGGAACGTTTCGAACCGAACTCGCGTGAACGCCTGTTAGCGGGTGCGATACTGCCCTCCGCCTGGTATGTGCAGGCACAGCGCTTCCGTCGCCATTTCCAGCAGCAGGTACTGCCGCTGTTTGAACATTTTGACGTGCTGATCGCCCCGGCGACGCCATGCAGCGCGACCACCATCGGTCAGGAAACCATTCGTATTAATGGGCAGGATCTGCCCACCCGTGCCAGCATGGGGATGCTGACCCAGCCGATCTCCTTCCTCGGCCTGCCGGTCTGTACCGTGCCGCTACCTACCGCCAGCGGCTTGCCGATTGGTTTGCAGTTGATCGCAGCACCGTTTAAAGAACACCTGGCATTGCGCGCCGCCTGGGCGCTGCAACAACAAGGGCTGACGCTGCCGCAAACTACCCTGATGGACGCATAACCATGACCCCAGAGAATATCGATCGTCCGGCGATTGTCGCCGAAGTCACCGCCGCGTTTTACCGCTACGAGCAGGCGCTGGTCAGCAATGACGTAGCAGTGCTGGATGAACTTTTCTGGCACGACAACCGCACCGTGCGTCTCGGCGCCGGTGAGAATCTGTATGGTATTGAGGAGATCCGGGCGTTTCGTGCGGCTCGTCCCTCTGCCGGATTGGATCGCGACTTGCGTCATACGGTGATCACCACCTTTGGTGATGATTATGCGGTGTGCAGCACCGAGTTCACCCGTGCCGGGACGGAGAAGATTGGCCGTCAGCAGCAAACCTGGGTCCGACTGCCGTGCGGCTGGCGTATTGTTGCCGCGCAGGTGAGTTTGATGGTTTAAAGGCATCCACAACCGTAACGGCGCGATTTATCGCGTATTCCCGTGCGCAATGCGGGAAAAATCCGCGCGATAAATCGCGCCGCTACGGGGGGTTAAGCTGGATGAGTCTCCATCCAGTGGTCGGCAATCTGCTGGCGCGTACACACCCATACCTGGTCGTGTTGTTGGATATGGTCCAGGAAACGCTGCAACGCACGGAATTTGCCAGGACGGCCCAACAGACGGCAATGCATGCCGATCGACATCATCTTCGGTGCAGTTTCCCCTTCTTCGTACAACACATCAAAGGTATCGCGCAGGTAGGTGTAGAACTGCTCGGCGGTGTTGAAACCCTGCGGTGAGGCAAAGCGCATATCGTTACATTCCAGCGTATAAGGAATGATCAGATGCGGTTTTACCGTGCCATCCTGGCAGGTCACCTGCGTCCAAAACGGCAAGTCATCGCCGTAGTAATCGCTGTCGTAGCTAAAGCCGCCCTGCTCCACCACCAGGCGGCGTGTGTTCGGGCTGTCGCGCCCGGTGTACCAACCCGTCGGTGCTTTGCCAAACAGATCTTTCAGCACATCGACCGCCTGCTGCATATGCTGGCGCTCAGTCTTCGCATCCATCCCCTGATAGTGGATCCAGCGCCAGCCGTGGCTGACCACGTCATAGTCGGCGGCTTTGATCGCAGCAACGATTTCCGGATGGCGTGCCAGCGCCATCGCCACGCCAAAAATGGTCAGTGGCAAACCGCGCTTTTGAAATTCGTGGTGAATGCGCCAGAAACCCGCGCGGGAGCCGTACTCGTAGAGCGAGTCCATCGACATGTGACGATCGGCATAGCTGGCAGCGCCGATGATGTCGGACAGAAACTGCTCAGAACCGGCGTCGCCGTGCAACACGTTATTTTCGGCACCCTCTTCGTAATTGAGGACAAATTGCACCGCCACGCGAGCTTTCCCCGGCCACTGGGCATGCGGTGGCTGACCAGCGTAACCAATCAGGTCACGCGGATAGTTTTTGTTGAAGCTGTACTCTTTCTTTTCAGATACATCACTCATTCTGTAAGTTCCTGTGTAAACCTCAACCAGTGCTTAGTTTAGGTGCTGGAAGGCACCCGTGAGCGGTTTTTCTAGCGGGTAATCGAGATCGCCATGTTTGCTGGTGCCAAAGCCCAGCGCCACCAGCGACTCCACCATTTTGACCGCCGCACCGACACCGTCGATCACCGGTAAACCGAGTTCGCGGGTCAGATCCTGGGCCAGCGTCGCCATGCCGCCACATCCCAACACAATCGCCCCGCTACCATCTTCCCGTTTCGCCTGGAGACAACGCTGACGCACCTTTTCCTGCGCCACACCGCTACCATCTTCCAGTGCCAGCACCGGCAAATCGATGGCATGCAGGGCGGCACAATGATGGGTAAAACCATATTGCTGCAACAGATGGCGCGCAATGACCAGGGTCCGTGGCAGCGTGGTCACGATGGAAAAACGCGTCGCCAGCAGCGTTGCGGTATGCATCGCGGCTTCGGCGATACCCACCACCGGGCCGGTCGCCAACTCGCGCGCAGCCAGTAAACCGGGATCGCCAAAACAGGCGATCACATGACCACTGACACCCTGCGCTTTGCCCAGCTTCACCTGCTCCAGCACCCCAAGGGCGGCGATTGCCTCATCAAAGTGGCCCTCAATGGATGGCACTCCCTGGCTCGGGCACACTGCGATAATTTCGGTGCCCGGTGCCGCCACAGCTCGCGCGGCCTGGCCGATGGTTTCCGTCATCGCCAGGCTGGTGTTGGGGTTAATAACCTGAATCAGGCTCATCAGGTGACTCCTTTACCGGCGAACAGCCGGGCAAAATCGGGGAGGGTTTCACCGCTGCGCTCAAAGTGCAGGCTGGCAACAATATGTTCGAAGTGATGGTGAAGCGCAGCCGTCAGACCGGCCAGATCTTTCTGCCGCAGCAGATCCACCAGCCGATCGTGATGATCACAACGGCAACCGCGCTGCCAGGGGGCACCGTACGCCGCAATGACCAGCGAGGAGCGCTGCGTCAGGTGCGTCACCATTTCGGTCAGTACCTGGTTACCTGAAATCGCCTGAAGCTGAATATGAAACGCGGCCGACAACCGAATCGCCGCTGCACCATCGTGTTGTTCATGCGCCTGCTGTTCTGCGGCGATCAAATCCGCCAGCGCCGCCAGATGCGGTGGCTGTACATGGGCCAGTACCGCCGACAGGTTGGCGCATTCCAGCAAACTACGTGTGGCGAAGATATCCCGTGCCTCCTCCACGCCAGGTGTCGCCACCTGTGCACCACGCCTGGGCGATAAGGTAATCATTTGCACCGCAGCGAGGCGTTGCAGCACCTTGCGGATACCGGTACGGCTGACGCCAAACACTTCAGACAGCGCCTCTTCGGGCAATTTGCTGCCGGGGGGCAACTGGTGTTCAACAATCGCGCTTAACAGCGCCTGGTAGATGGGTTCGTCTCTATCATTCAGATCTGCGGCCGTTCGCTGGCCTGTTTCACTCTTCATTTCCCGCTCCGGTAAATGTCTGTGCACAGCACATCGTATACGCGAAAAACAATTTTTGTATACAAGAAATCAATTCTGGCCTGGATCCTGCAATACCGTTTCACGCTGTGATTATTATTCATTATTAAAGAGAGGAGCAGGTTTCATGCCAAATCATTCTGAAGTGACCTCTGCGGTGGCCTCTGAAGCCAACGCCCACTATAGCCCACGGCTTTGCAATGAGGATCTGGCACCCACACGGGACCAGAACTGGTCGTGGTACAACATTTTCTCTTTCTGGATGTCGGACGTGCACAGCATGGGCGGCTATGTGGTGGCAGCCAGTTTCTTCACGCTCGGGCTGGCAAGCTGGCAGGTGCTGCTGTGTCTGCTGGTGGGGATTTGTATTGTGCAGCTGTGCGCCAACCTGGTGGCGAAGCCAAGCCAGATGGCGGGCGTGCCTTATGCGGTGATTTCGCGTCAGGCGTTTGGTGTGTTCGGTGCCAATATCCCGGCGATAATCCGTGGCCTGATCGCCTTTGCCTGGTATGGAATTCAGACTTACCTTGCAGCTAACGCGCTGATGCTGGTGCTGCTGAAGTTCTTCCCGTCACTGTCCAGCATGACGCATAGCAGCTGGCTGGGCTTATCGCAACTGGGCTGGTGCTGCTTCGGCCTGATGTGGTTCTTGCAGGCGCTGGTATTCTGGCACGGAATGAACGCTATCAAACGTTTCATCGATGTGGCGGGTCCCGCGGTGTACGTGGTCATGGTGGCGCTGGCAGGATGGATTGTATACAAGACCGGTTTTGACGGTATCTCTTTTACCCTGGCCAGCAAGCAGTTAAGTGCCGGCGAACAAACCTGGCAGATGATCACCGCGACGGCGCTGGTGGTGTCCTACTTCTCCGGCCCGCTGCTTAACTTTGGTGACTTTTCTCGCTACGGCAAAAATATGGGTGAGATTCGCCGTGGCAACCGCTGGGGTCTGCCGTTCAACTTCCTGCTGTTCTCGATTGTGACGGTGGTGATTGTCTCTGGCTCCAATTCACTGTTCGGACGCATGATTACCGACCCTATCGAAACCGTCAGTATGGTGGGTAACGATTTGGCGGTGGCGCTTGGTCTGTTAACGATGATCACCGCGACTATTGGTATCAATATCGTGGCAAACTTCGTGTCACCCGCCTTCGACTTTTCCAACTGCTCACCGCAGAAAATCAGCTTCCGTACCGGTGGCATGATCGCTGCCGTCGGCTCTGTCTTGCTGACCCCGTGGAACCTGTTCCAGTCACCTGAATTGATTCACTACACGCTGGATGTTCTGGGTTCCTTTATCGGACCGCTGTTTGGCATTCTGATCGCCGATTTCTATCTGATCAAACGCAGCAAAGTGTATGTCGATGATCTGTTTGATGATACGCCGAAAGGCCGCTACTGGTATCAGGGTGGCTTTAACCCGAAAGCCATTGCCGCGCTGCTGCCTTCGGTGGGAATTTGCCTGATTATCAGCTTTATTCCGTCACTGCATGAGGTTGCCAACTTTAGCTGGTTTATCGGAGTAGCGCTCGGCATGGGCTGCTATCGCTGGCTGGCGCGTGCTGAACGTGAAGTACCGGCGGCCACGTATCGTGGCAAGGTGGCGGTGCAGAAGGATTAAACCGAACGGCGCGATTATCGCGCCGTTTGATTGTCGAATCCGAAAAAGCAAAAAGCCGATTCATTACTGAATCGGCTTCTTTAAATAGATTGGCGGTGCGGACGGGACTCGAACCCGCGACCCCCGGCGTGACAGGCCGGTATTCTAACCGACTGAACTACCGCACCGCGCTGTGTTCCCCGTCGGGAACGAGGCGCATATTAATGGCACGGCGATCTGCCGTCAACGCTTTTTCTGTGGGTTTGTTTCGTTTGCTGTTTTTTTCAGCTTAACGTTGCTTTTCCACGCAAAATCAGCCATTTCAGGCACGCCACAGGCAGCTACCGCCCTTCTTCATCACCAGGTCTAAACGGCTTTCATGTGCCAGGCACTCTTCATCGCTGGCGCTGACGACGCGCAGACCCGACGCCGGGCGAACAATGCGCTGAATATTTTCGCCATCCACCTGGCTGCTCTGCTCGCTCTCGTGGGAAAAAGCCAACGATGTCTGGCCACCCGTCATGGTCAGGAACACCTCGGCGAGAATTTCGGCATCGAGTAATGCGCCGTGCAGCGTTCGTTTGCTGTTATCAATTTCCAGACGGCTACAGAGCGCATCAAGGCTGTTACGCTTGCCGGGGAACATCTTGCGCGCCATCGCCAGGCTGTCAGTAATTTGGCAGAACGTCTCGGTTTTGCCGATGTCGCGCTGCAACATGGCAAACTCGTAATCCATAAAGCCGATATCGAACGATGCGTTATGGATCACCAACTCCGCACCGCGGATATACTCAAGAAACTCCGCGGCAATGTCGCTAAAGCTCGGCTTATCCGCCAGAAATTCATCGGCAATACCATGAACGCCAAAGGCTTCCGGGTCCACCAGACGATCTGGCTTGAGGTAAATGTGAAAGTTATTACCGGTCAGGCGGCGGTTGATCACCTCAACCGCACCGATTTCAATGATGCGATGTCCTTCATAGTGCACACCGATCATGTTCATGCCGGTGGTTTCGGTATCGAGGACGATCTGGCGGTTATTTGCAGTGCTCATAGGACTCGTTTATGTCAGACTTGGTGTTTTATAAGTCAAGGAAGTCTACCAGAGATGCGTAAACAGGTAGAAATATTCACCGATGGCTCCTGTCTCGGTAATCCCGGCCCCGGTGGCTATGGTGCCATTCTGCGTTATCGCCAGCATGAGAAAACCTTCAGTGCCGGTTACCGCCTCACCACCAATAATCGTATGGAACTGATGGCGGCGATTGTCGCGCTGGAAGCGCTGACGCAGCCGTGTGAAGTGGTGATCAGCACCGACAGCCAATATGTACGCCAGGGGATTACCAGCTGGATTCATAACTGGAAGAAACGCGGCTGGAAAACCGCTGAGAAAAAACCGGTGAAGAATGTTGATCTGTGGCAACGGCTCGATCTGGCGCTGAGCTCGCATCAGATCTCGTGGGAATGGGTGAAGGGCCATGCCGGTCACCCGGAAAACGAACGCTGTGACGAGCTGGCGCGTAGCGCTGCCAGCCAGCCGACCCAGAATGATGTCGGTTATCAGCCGGAATCCTGATCCTTCATGTTGCGGAACTGGCGCGTCGCGTTAACCGTCTGCCGCAATTGCGTTTTACTCAGGCTTTTTTTCACTTTGGTGGGCGTTAACGGGAAGGTTCGTTTACGCGCCACCACCACATTCAGACAGCCTAATGCCGGCAGATGCGCGCTGATCACTTTACCGCCCTGCCGGTGCCACGGCACCACCTGGAAGCGAGTACGATAAACCACTTCATAGTTCAGCAGATGCAACCAGTCCAGCAGACGCATCTGGCTAAACATCCGACCGCTCCACGGGGCTCGGCTATGCAGACCCGGAATGCCTTTGCTGATACCCAGCAGGCTAAACGGATTAAAGCCGCTGATAATCATCCAGCCATCGTCAATCAGCACCCGATCAACCTCACGCAGCACGCGATGCGGATCCTGGCTCCAGGATAAGGTGTGAGCTAACAGGCAGGCATCAATCGATTTGGATTCGAACGGCAGTTGGGTCGCGCGGGCAATCACCTGCAACTCATCACCCTGCTCCCCCACATTCACCTGATGCGAAATGGGGCAGTGGCTGGTGTTGATTTCTGCGCTCAGATTGCCAATTTTAAGCATATGAAAGCCATACAGCTTCCCGAGGTAAGGTTGCAGTTGCTGCGTTAAGGCGTCGCGAAAATAATCGCCCCAGGGCATGTCGCGCCAGGAGCGTGGCGCAGTCAGGATTTGGCGTGTTTTAGCCGGCTTCATGCTTTACCATCTTCCTTTTTCTACGGCCTGAGAGGTGTTTATGAATCTTACCAGTATTCCCGCGTTGCAGGATAACTACATCTGGACACTGACCGATGAACACAATCATTGCCTGATTGTCGATCCCGGCGAAGCACAGCCCGTGCTGGATAAAATCCGTGTTCATCGCTGGCAGCCGGTGGCAATTTTACTGACACATCATCATCACGATCATGTCGGTGGTGTCGCTGAACTGTTGCAGCAGTTTCCTGAACTGGAGATTTTCGGTCCACAAGAAACTGCGGATAAAGGTGCAACGCGCATTGTTGGCGATGGGGATGAATTTACCCTGTTGGGGATAAATTTCCGTGTCATCGCTACCCCCGGCCACACTTTAGGACATATCTCATATTACAGCTCGCCTTATCTTTTCTGTGGTGACACGATGTTTTCCGGTGGTTGCGGCCGATTATTTGAAGGCACCGCACAACAAATGTTTGAGTCATTTCAAAAACTTAACCAGCTACCTGCCGACACTCTGATTTGCTGTGCACATGAGTACACTTTATCCAATATGAAGTTTGCTGCGGCTATTCTGCCCCATGACCCGAAAATTTTAGCAAGGTTCCAGCAAATTAAGGACTTACGAGCAGAAAATCGCATTACTTTGCCAACAAATTTGGCTTTAGAGCGTGAAATAAATTTATTTCTTCGCACGCAAGATGCTGATTTACAAAAGGCTTTGGGCGGTAATTTTACAACTGCGCCACTATGGCAAACTTTTGCAGATCTACGCGAGAAGAAAGATCGTTTTTGATATTTGTGGTTGTGTTGTGTCAGACCGTCAAGTATGATTGCTCGTCTTTTAAGCGACTATTGACACACACATGAAGGCAAAAGCGATATTAATCGCCTCTGTCTTGCTGGTGGGAGGTTGTCAGGCATCAAGGAATGACGCCACTATCCCGCAACAGCATGCTCAGAGCCTGTCTTCAGCTGGTCAAGGTGAAAATGGAAAGTACGGAGATCGCTTGTTGTCGCCGCGCTGGCAAGATGATGGAACAAGCCTCGCAGAAGACACTGATCTCTGGAATCACATTAGTGACGAGTTGAAGATGGGGATTCCGGATAACTCCCGGATCCGCGAACAAAAAACAAAGTACTTAAAAAATAAGAGCTATCTCCACGATGTAACATTACGGGCAGAGCCGTACATGTACTGGATAGTCGAGCAGATACAGAAACGTAAGATGCCGATGGAACTGGTACTGCTACCCATAGTGGAGAGCGCTTTTGACCCACATGCAACATCTTCTGCGAATGCCGCAGGCATTTGGCAGATTGTTGCAACAACGGGCAAAAACTATGGTTTGAAACAGAACCAATGGTATGACGGTCGCCGGGATGTGGTGGCGTCTACCAAGGTTGCGCTGGATATGATGCAGCGTCTCAACACCATGTTTGACGGTGACTGGTTACTGACCGTTGCCGCTTATAACAGTGGTGAAGGACGTGTGTTGAAAGCGATAAAACAGAATAAGGCGCGCGGTAAGCCGACCGATTTCTGGAATTTGTCGCTGCCCCGCGAAACCGCGGTTTATGTTCCTAAAATGTTGGCCTTGAGCGATATTCTCAAGAACAACAAGCGCTACGGCATCAAATTGCCGACCCCGAACGAGAGCCGAGCACTGGCTCGTGTTGAAGTGGGTCAACAAATTGAGCTGACGCAAGCCGCAGATATGGCTGGCATGTCGTTGAGTAAGCTGAAAAGCTTCAATGCTGGCTATAAACACGGCAGCACAGCGCCGAATGGACCGCACTACATTATGGTGCCTAAGTCCAACGTTGCTCAGCTGCGCAATTCACTGGCATCCGGTGATATTGCCGCCGTGCAGCCTTCTCAACTGGCAAAAGCCAGTGATGTGGGAAGCAGCTACACGGTTCGCAAAGGCGACACCTTGTCTGGCATTGCCAGCAAGCTCGGCGTGAGCATTAATACACTGAAACAGCAGAATAACCTGCGCGGTGCCTCAGTTCGCATCGGTCAGAAACTGACCATCGGCGATAAAGGTTCGCAGCTGGCCGATAACGGCAACAGCATCACCTATCGTGTTCGTAAGGGTGATTCTCTTGCCAGTATCGCGCGACGTCATGGAGTGAACATTCAGGACGTTATGCGCTGGAACAGTGTATTAAGTGATGCGAAGAGCATTCAGCCGGGTGATAACCTCACGCTGTTTGTTCATAATAGCGCAACGCCAGACACCTAATGGCGCGAAAAGGCTGACAAATGTCAGCCTTTTTCTTTTTATGCGGGTGAGAAAAATCTGCTGTATGTGGCAGTTTAGCGCGAAGTGGTTCTGGTGGAGTTAAATTCAACCAGCAACGGGTTATGGTCAGAAGCACGCGTCACCAATACCGAGGCTTCACTGACCTTCATATCACGGTAGAAGACAAAATCCAGCGGTCGACCAAAAGCTTTGCGCCGATGGTCATCGGTAAACGTCACTTCATGTAAAGCCATGTCCTGAGCGAAGCGAAACAACGCCTTCATCCTCTGACGACTCCAGGCATTAAAATCCCCGGCCATAATCACCGGCCCTCGATGGTACTGGATTTGCTCCCCAATCGGCCCCAGCTGTTTGCTGTAGACATCGATACCCAGGCTGAAATTGACGGCATGGATGTTCACCACCATCAACATTTCTCCATTGGGCAACGGATAAGCGGTCACCAGCGCGGATTTTGCCAGCCGTAATAACGGCTCACGCTCACGCAATGGGCAGCAGTACACCGGATGAGCCGACGCCAACGTCATCACCCCAGAGGGATGCTGTGGCAGCACAAAAGCAGGTACCTGGTCAGCAGCCAGATAGTTACTGGTGGCGAACTTCACCAATTCAGGGGTGGTTTGCGCTTCCTGTAGCAACACCAGATGAGCATCTTTGCCAAAGCCTTGCAGCACTGACATCCAGTCTGCACGTTGCTGTTTAAAGATGTTCCACACCAATACCCGTAATGTCGGGTCGGCTGTGAGTGGTGCGCCGGGCGGTAACGCTTGCCCAACATGTAGCATCGCCCCTGGCGGAAAGATCCGCTCAGCAGGCTGTCCTGCTACATAACGCATTGCATAGGTTTTTTTCCGCACTTTCCCGCCTGGCTAGTTACAAACATACTTCACCTGACTGTTATAGGGATTTTAGCGCGGGGTTTCAATTGGTGTTCTTGATTGTCGGAATGGCCTTAACGGCATTTAAGTGCATCAGCCCACCTGAGCGTGGGCTGAAAAGCGAATTATTCGACGGCCATCACCGCGCGCGGCCTGTCCAGCGCACCGCTCAGACGCACCAGTAACAAAGCGATAAAGACGATGACTGCACCGACCCAGGGAGTTTGTGCTAACCCATATTGCTGCACGATATGGCCACCCACAGAAGAACCCAGCGCAATGCCAATATTAAAAGCGGCAATATTTAAACCCGAGGCGACATCCACCGCACCAGGGGCGTAATGTTCTGCCTTCTGCACTACATAAACCTGCAACCCCGGCACGTTGGCGAAAGCAAAGATACCCATCACCACTACGGTCACTAATGCCAGATAGTGCATACTCGCCGTCACCTGAAAGACGCCCAACAGTACCGTCAGTGCGGCGAAAATGAGGGTCAAAGCCGGTACCGCGCCATGACGATCCGCCAACTTACCGCCCCAGATATTGCCAATTGCCACCGCGATGCCATAGCCCAGTAAGATAACGCTCACAGCCGAAGGTGAGAAACCCGCCAGTGACTGCATCATCGGTGCCAGAAAAGTAAAAGCAGTGAACACCCCACCGTACCCGAGGGCCGTGATGGCATAGATCAACAACAAACGTGGATTGGTTAACACACGGGCCTGTTGTCGCAACGAAGTAACGGGCGGCTGAGCGATGTGGCGTGGAACCAGCAGCATACTGGCGACCAGGGCAATAACCCCCAACATCGATACCGCCAGGAAGCTCTCACGCCAGCCAAAATGCTGCCCGATCAGCGTTCCCAGTGGCACCCCCGTTACCAGGGCAACTGTCAAACCGCCAAACATAATCGCGATAGCACTGGCCGCTTTCTCTTTACTCACCAAACTGGTCGCAATGGTTGACCCTACCGAGAAAAACACACCATGTGCCAGACCGGTGAGCAGTCGCGCAATCACCAATGTTTCGTAGTTCGGTGCCTGCCAGGCTACCAGATTGCCAAGGGTGAAAAGCGCCATTAACCCCATCAGCAAATGTTTACGCGGTAATTTCCCGGTCAACGCCGTCAGCACCGGAGCACCGATGGCCACCCCAAGGGCGTAGATAGATACCAGCATCCCGGCTGAAGGCAGGGTAATCGCCAGTTGTTGCGCGATGGTCGGGATCAGCCCGACGATGACAAATTCAGTGGTTCCGATAGCAAAGGCACTGATGGTCAGCGCCCAGAGTGCAAGTGGCATGATTGACTCCCAATTGGTTTTGATGGGCGTCAGTATCCGCTTATGGTTTAATAACAAAAAGGTGCAAAGTAACAATAGACTTTTGCTTGTGGAGAGATAATGAAGGCATCATCAGACGAGCTGAAAGTGTTTATTGCGGTAGTGGAAAGCGGGAGCTTTAGCCGTGCTGCTGAACAATTACATATGGCCAACTCGGCGGTCAGCCGGACGGTGAAAAAGCTGGAGACTAAGTTGGGTGTGGCGTTATTGACACGTACCACTCGCCAGCTCGCCCTCACGCATGAAGGTGAACACTACTTTCGTCGCATACAAAAATTGATGCAGGAGATGTCAACAGCGGAGAGCGAGTTGATAGACAGACAGCAAGCTCCGCGTGGCGTGCTTCGCATTGATGCCGCAACGCCGGTGATCCTCCATTTGTTGTTGCCGATGGTTAAACCGTTTCGCGCACGCTATCCCGATGTCACTCTCTCGCTGATTTCCTCGGAGAGCTTTATCAATCTTATCGAGCGTAAAGTTGATGTGGCTATTCGCGCCGGAACCCTGACCGACTCCACCCTGCGCGCTCGTTTATTATTTATCAGCTATCGCAAACTGGTCGCCACACCTGCGTACCTGGCGAAGTATGGCACTCCACGCTCGGTGGCTGATTTAGCGCACCATGAATGTCTCGGTTTCGTTGAGCCTTTACGGTTGAATCGCTGGCCTGTGGCGCAGGAAAATGGCGAACTTTATGATATTAATCCGGGAATGTCTTCGAACAGCGGGGAAACGATCAAACAACTTTGCCTGAACGACAATGGTATTGCCTGCCTTTCTGACTATATGGTTGATCAAGAAATTGCCGATGGGACCTTTGTAGAGTTGCTGGCGGATCAGCGTTTGCCGGTAGAAATGCCGTTTAACGCAGTTTATTACAGTGATCTTGGTGTCAGTCAGCGAGTACGTGCATTTATTGATTTTCTCAGCGATTGGGTGCAGAACCAGCCCTGGCGAAGCCAGGACTGATTTTTTTGCTTAATCCCAGGCCGGAGCCAAACCATCCGGACTAACCAGACGATGCCCACGATCCAGGGCGTGGATCTTATCCATATCATCAGAATCCAGCTGTAAATCCTGAGCTTGCAGATTTCCAGCAAGGTTGTCGCGTTTGGTTGATGACGGAATGACGGCATAACCCAACTGCATTGCCCATGCCAGCACTACCTGCGCTGGGGTTGCCTGGTGCTTCTGTGCAATAGCCTGAATGACTCCATCTTTCAGCGCTTCACCATAGGCCAGCGTCATGTAAGAGGTGATGTGGATCCCCTGTTCCCGGGCAAACTTCACCACCTGCTCGTTCTGCAAATAGGGATGAAGCTCAATCTGGTTGGTAGCAATATTTTCCGCACCGACCGCTTCAATTGCTTCTTTCATCAATGCAATCGGGAAGTTGGAGATACCGATTTGACGAGTCAGGCCCGCTTCTTTGGCGGCCAGCAGTGCCTGCATGCTCTCTTTTACCGAAACGCTGGCTCCCGGCGACGGCCAGTGGATCAGGGTAAGATCTACATAGTCGGTGCGCAGTTTCACCAGGCTCTCTTTGAGGCTGGGGATCAATTTATCAGCAGAGAGATTTTCCACCCAGATCTTGGTGGTCACGAATAACGCGTCTCGTGCAACGCCACTTTCGGCAATCGCCTGACCTACAGCAGCCTCATTTTCATAGATTTGTGCGGTATCGATTGTTCGATAGCCAAGCTCAAGTGCGGTTTTAACCGAATGAATAACAACATCGTCTTGCAGACGGAAAGTACCTAAACCAAAAGCAGGGATTGTCATGATTTCCTCATCGTTGAATGAAATGTTTTCGATGGGAGCATTTTGACAGCTTCTTTATTGCTGAAAAATCCGCTTATAAGCAGAGGAATTTTGCGTTTCAGTCAATAATACGCTAAAGAAATACAGAAATGAAAAAGCCCTGACTTTTCAGTCAGGGCTAATCAAGAGAGTGGCGGTGCGGACGGGACTCGAACCCGCGACCCCCGGCGTGACAGGCCGGTATTCTAACCGACTGAACTACCGCACCACCGAATACTGCATTACCAGCGGGG
>NZ_ASZC01000025.1 GCF_000468095.1 Pantoea sp. AS-PWVM4 | reverse complement strand
GTCTATGGCAAGGAAAACAGGGATACTATGTTACTGGTTACTGCTGGTACTACTCACTGCTTGCAGCGGTGATGATGGCTGCAATTCTGCGAGCCGGCGCATTTCATTAAGACGCCGCTCATAATTCTTCTGCACTGTCGCTTGCTGGGCAGGCGTTAGCAGGTGGTACATCTGGTTACGAACCCGAGCCATCACAATGTTTTGCTCTACCTGGGCTTGGGCAATTTTTTCTGCCTGCAAGCGGATGGCCGATTCGTTAAATTTGTCTGCAATGACAAGGTCATGCATGGTTTCTATATCCTGAAAGCTGACAGCGGGACGCTCCAGTCGCGCTTGTTGCATCAGGTCTCGCATTTGTTGCCGTTGCTGTTCAGTCAATTCAATGCCATCAAACATGTGGCTTTGCGGATTTTGCGTCATACTGCCTGTCGTCAATCCGCCATTTTGATGCATCTCGTCAATCGTCGTCTCCGCAGCTCCTGCGCTGACGTAACTGAGAACCATCGCTGAGGCAATGACGACGGCGGTTAAGTTGCGCATCGTTACCCCCAGTTCGTTCCGTTTTGCGATTCAACGAGGGCTAGTGTACGGCGATAGCTGCAAACATCCGTCAGGGGGTGTAAAACTACGTAAAGCGTTGGATTGGCGACATAGGAACACGGTATTTTGCCTGCGGAGGGCAATAAAAAATGAATAAGATCCTGTTGGTTGATGATGACCGCGAATTGACTTCGCTGCTTAAAGAACTGCTTGAGATGGAAGGTTTTGAGGTAATGGTTGCCAGCGATGGCGAGCAGGCACTCAACCTTCTTGATAACACCGTAGACCTGTTGCTGCTTGATGTCATGATGCCGAAAAAGAACGGCATCGATACGCTGAAAGAACTACGTCAGCAACACCAGACTCCGGTGATTATGTTGACCGCCCGCGGGAGTGAACTGGATCGCGTCCTTGGCCTTGAATTGGGCGCGGATGACTATCTGCCAAAACCTTTTAACGATCGTGAATTAGTCGCGCGTATCCGTGCCATTCTGCGTCGTTCCAACTGGAGTGAGCAGCAACAGCAGCATGACAACAGCTCGCCAACGCTGGAAGTGGATTGCTTGCGCCTGAATCCGGGTCGCCAGGAGGCCAGTTTCGATAATGAAACGCTGGATCTCACCGGTACTGAGTTCACCCTGCTTTATCTGCTGGCACAGCATCTTGGCCAGGTGGTTTCACGCGAACATCTCAGCCAGGAAGTGCTGGGTAAGCGCCTGACACCGTTTGATCGTGCCATCGATATGCATATTTCTAACCTACGTCGTAAATTACCGGAACGTCGTGATGGTCATCCGTGGTTTAAAACCCTGCGCGGACGTGGCTACCTGATGGTTTCGGCATCATGATTGGAAGTTTGACCACCCGCATCTTCGCCATCTTCTGGCTTACCCTGGCGCTGGTGTTGATGCTGGTATTAATGGTACCTAAACTCGACTCGCGTCAGATGACCTCGCTGCTGGAAAGTGAGCAGCGGCAAGGCATCATGATTGAACAGCATGTTGAAGCAGAACTGTCGCAGGACCCACCGAATGATTTGATGTGGTGGCGTCGGTTATTCCGCGCAATTGAGAAATGGGCACCGCCAGGCCAACGGCTGCTGCTGGTGACCAGTGAAGGGCGCGTAATTGGTGCCCAGCACAACGAAATGCAGGTTATCCGCAACTTTATTGGTCAGTCCGACAATGCAGATCATCCGCAGAAGAAAAAGTATGGACGGGTTGAGATGGTCGGTCCCTTTGCCGTGCGTGATGGCGAAGATAACTACCAGCTGTATCTCATCCGTCCCGCCACCAGTTCACAACTCGATTTCGTCAATCTGTTGTTTGATCGTCCGTTGCTGCTGCTCATCGTCACTATGCTGATCAGCTCCCCGCTACTGTTGTGGCTGGCATGGAGTCTGGCGCGCCCGGCGCGCAAGCTTAAGCATGCCGCGGATGAAGTGGCGAGCGGAAACTTGCGGCAACACCCGGAACTGGAATCGGGACCACAGGAGTTTCTTGCCGCAGGTTCAAGCTTCAACCAGATGGTGAGCGCACTTGAGCGCATGATGACGGCCCAACAACGCCTGCTGTCGGACATCAGCCATGAGTTACGTACGCCGCTCACGCGTTTGCAATTAGCCACCGCGCTTCTGCGCCGACGTCACGGAGAAGGCAAAGAACTGGAGCGTATTGAAACCGAAGCCCAGCGTCTGGATGGGATGATTAACGACCTGCTGGTGCTGTCGCGCACCCAGCATAAAAACGCGTTAGTCAGCGAAGCGATGAAAGCCAATCAGCTATGGAATGATGTGCTGGAAGATGCCAAATTCGAAGCGGAGCAGATGGGTAAACGTATGGATGTGCCCTATCCGCCGGGACCCTGGCCTCTGTATGGCAACCCCCATGCGCTGGAAAGTGCGTTGGAAAACATTGTACGCAATGCGCTGCGTTATTCGCACACCCACATCAGCGTCAGTTTCTCGGTGGATATCGAGGGCATTACCGTCCATGTAGATGATGATGGCCCAGGCGTCAGCCCGGAAGATCGTGAGCAAATTTTCCGCCCGTTCTACCGCACTGATGAGGCACGCGATCGTGAATCTGGTGGCACCGGCCTCGGTCTGGCAATCGTCGAAACCGCGGTGCAACAACATCGTGGTTGGGTGAAAGCCGATGACAGCCCACTCGGTGGTCTGCGTCTGACGCTCTGGTTACCGTTGTACTCCGCCCGGCAATAATTTGTTATGCTTCGGCCCTCGTTCCCGGGGGCCTTATGCTAAACATCGTTTTATTTGAACCTGAAATCCCGCCTAACACCGGCAATATCATCCGTCTCTGCGCCAATACAGGCTTTCAACTGCACCTGATTCACCCACTGGGTTTTGGCTGGGATGATAAGCGTCTGCGTCGTGCCGGGCTGGATTACCACGAATTCACCGCCATCAAACATCATACCGATTACGCAGCATTCGTTGCGGCTGAAGCTCCACAGCGGTTATTTGCGCTCACGACCAAAGGCACCCCGGCGCACAGCGCCGTACGCTATCAGGCGGGGGATTATCTGGTGTTTGGACCGGAAAGCCGTGGCTTACCCGCCGACATTCTTAACGCGCTGCCACCGGAGCAAAAGATTCGCATCCCGATGATGCCGGAAAGTCGCAGCATGAATCTGTCGAACGCGGTGTCAGTGGTGGTATACGAAGCGTGGCGCCAGCTGGATTATGCTGGCGCACTGATCAAGAGCTAGATGCCGTCGCCGTATTCAAAACCCGGCGAGCCATTGAAGTGTTGGTCCATATCCATCGAAGGTTTATCGCTGGCAGGCTTACCGACAATACGTGCCGGAACGCCTGCTGCGGTGGTATGCGGCGGCACCGACTGGAGCACCACAGAACCGGCACCAATTTTGGCCCCGCGTCCCACTTCAATATTGCCAAGAATTTTAGAACCCGCACCAATCATCACCCCTTCACGAATCTTCGGATGGCGATCGCCGCTGGTTTTGCCGGTACCACCCAGCGTGACGTTTTGCAGGATAGAGACATCGTTCTCCACCACTGCGGTTTCACCGATAACGATGCCAGTGGCGTGGTCGAGCATGATGCCATGACCAATGCGCGCTGCCGGGTGAATATCGACAGCAAAAGAAACCGAGATTTCATTTTGCAGATAGACGGCCAGCGCACGTCGACCTTCCTTCCACAACCAATGGCCAATGCGATAAGCCTGAAGGGCGTGGAAGCCTTTCAGGTACAGCAGCGGTGTGGAATATTTGTCGACCGCCGGGTCACGCTGGCGCACCGCCTGGATGTCGTATGCAGCCGACACGATCATCGACGGGTCTTCGCGATAGGCTTCCTCCACCACTTCGCGAATCGCGATAGCAGGCATAATCGGGTTAGCCAGTTTGTTCGCCAGCATGTAGCTGAGCGCGCTACCGAGGTTTTCGTGCTTGAGCAACGTCGCATGGAAAAAACTGGCCAGCATGGGTTCACAATCAGCCAGCGCTCTGGCTTCCGCTTTGATGTTGTTCCAGACCAGTTCTAACTCTTCAGACGACATTGCTGTGTACTCCCGATAAAAAAAGCGCCTGATGGGGCGCTCCAGGTGATAAGGCTGGGCATGCTGCTTCAGCTTTGGCTGTTTTCGTCCTTCCGTGCACGGCCAAGTAAACTCAATGCTGCCTCTCGCGCTGATTTTTCGCAATATAATACCTGATAAATCTGCTCGGTTATTGGCATCTCCACACCAACACGCGCAGCTAATGCTCTGACTTCTTTGGTATTTCTGTAACCTTCTACAACTTGTCCGATAATGCGTTGCGCCTCATCCACGTTCTCGCCCTGTCCCAGCATCATGCCGAAACGACGGTTGCGTGACTGATTATCGGTACAAGTCAATACCAGGTCGCCAAGCCCCGCCATCCCCATAAATGTGGTCGGATCGGCCCCGAGAGCAGCGCCAAGTCGGCTCATCTCCGCCAGGCCACGGGTAATCAACGCCGTGCGGGCATTCGCGCCAAAGCCGATACCATCAGAGATGCCTGCGCCGATAGCAATGACGTTTTTGACCGCACCGCCCAGTTGCACACCGATAAAATCGGGGTTGTTGTACACCCGGAAGCTTTTCCCGCAGTGCAACTTTTGCTGTAAATCGTCAGCAAACTGCGCATCCGTCGCGGCCAGTGCGATGGCTGTGGGTAAACCTGCCGCCAGTTCTTTGGCGAAGGTCGGTCCAGAGATCACCGCCAACGGGATATCATCCCCCAGGATTTCACGCGCCACATCTTGCAACAGACGCCCGGTTTCTTTCTCCAGCCCCTTCGTCGCCCAGACAATACGTGAGTCTGCGTGTAAATGTGGCTTGAGTTGCATCAGCACGTCACCGAAGACATGGCTCGGCACTACCACCAGCAGATCGCGGCTGGCGTTAACCACTTGGGCTAAGTCCGCTTCAGGAACGAGATTGTCGGGGAAAGGTACATCGGGCAGAAAAGCGGTGTTGCAACGGTCGGACTGAAGTTGCGCGACACTTGAAGGGTTATGGCCCCAGAGCAAAACCGGGTGGCCATTGCGCGCCAGCGTGATGGCGAGTGCGGTGCCGTACGAGCCGGCACCGAGGACGCTAATTGAAGCGTTGCGTGTAGTCATCAGGCATCCTGATGTGGTGCGTCGCCTTCACTCTGCTGCTGTTGCAGATAATTCATGAACAGCGCATCAAAGTTGACTGGCGCCAGGTTGAGTTGCGGGAAAGTACCGCGAGAAACCAGGCTGGTGATGCATTCACGCGCATACGGGAACAGAATGTTCGGGCAGTATGCACCAAGGCAATGCGCCATCTGAGTGCCCTCGATACCGCTGATGGTGAAGATACCCGCCTGCTGAACTTCGCACAGGAATGCAGTTTCTTCGCCGACGCTGGCGGTCACGGTCACACGCAGCACCACTTCATAGACTTCATCAGCCAGCTGAGAGGACGCGGTGTCCAGATCCAGCTTCACTTCCGGTTCCCACTCTTTCTGGAACACCTGAGGCGCGTTTGGCGCTTCGAAAGAGACGTCTTTAGTGTAAACACGTTGAATCTGGAACTGCATTTCGTTGGTGCTATGTTCTGACATGTTACAAAATCCTGTGAGTTAGAATTGTGTGGCCGTAAGTTATGCCTGTAATAAGGGATCAAGTCCCTGGCGCCCATCCAGCGCAAAGAGATCATCGCAGCCACCAATGTGCTGCGCATCAATAAAGATCTGTGGCACCGTCGTTCTGCCGCTGCGTTGAATCATCTCTTCACGTTTCACCGCATCCCCATCGATAGGAAGCTCCTGAAACGTCACACCTTTCTGATTCAGCAACGCCTTTGCCCGGTGGCAATAGGGGCAGGTCGCTTTGGTGTAAATCTCAACATTAGCCATGCAGTTACCTCTGCGAATTATTTACCGCGAACCAGCGGCAGGTTTTCACCGCTCCAGCCGCTCACGCCGTCTTTAAGGACAGATACCTGCGTGAAGCCAGCTGCGCTCAGCTGTGCTGCCGGTTCGCCAGCGCTCTGGCCCGTGGCACATACCACAATTATGGGCTGAGACTTATGCTTTTCCAGCTCGCCAAAGCTGCCTTTTTTGATGTCTGCCGCCGCTACATTCAGCGCCCCAGAAATGTGTCCTTTGCGGTAGTCGTCGCGCGAACGAACATCTACCACCACCGCGTCCTCTTTGTTAATCAGACGCGTCGCTTCGCCACGGCTGATAGTTTTTACTTTAGAGAACATACCTTTAACGGTGGTTACAATCACCAGAACGAGTAACACAACCCATGCCAGACTGAGGATGGGGTGATTGCTTGCAAACTGCATAATTTCTTGCATGAGGGGTAACGACTCCAGACCGGGCTAATAAGCTAAAACAAGGGTTCTGAGTATACCTGCGCCACCTCGCATGTACAGTCGCTAAGGGGTCAGAGTTACGATTTGTGCGTCATTTTCCAAAAAAAGTGTTCTAATCGCAAAATTGAGACAAAGTTTATGCTTGTAAGCTGATGGCCGACATGTTTGGAAAAGCAAAACCCGGCCCGGTAAACTGGTAAGCGGCTGTTCATCGTGGAATAATTAGCGACTATGAAGGGAAAAGCGATTGTTTTACCAACAAGGACCTGTCACAACGGCCCAGCGCATCCGTTGTCATCACGCTGGTCCGCACTCTCCCTCAGCCTGCTCTGTGCGGGCGCTCTGTTATTGCCGTCCCTTGCGCACAGTGACGATGACAGCAAATCCCAGTTGAAATCCATTCAGCAGAATATCGCCGAAAAAGAGAAAAGTGTTCAGGCACAAAAACAGCAGCGCAGCAAACTGCTGAATCAGCTGGAAAGCCAGGAAAAAGTGATTGCGCAGGCCAGTCGCCAGTTACGCGAAACCCGCAACAGCCTGAGCGCGCTCGACAACGACATTACCCAACTCAACACCTCCATCGCCCGGCTGGAAAAACAGCAAGCGCAGCAGGAAAAATTGCTGGCACAACAACTTGATGCCGCCTTCCGCCAGGGACAACACAACGGCCTACAGTTATTGCTGGGCGGTGAAGAAGCACAACGCAGTGAACGTATCCTCGCGTATTTCGGCTACCTTAATGCGGCACGCCAAAAGAATATTGATGACCTGAAGCAGACGCAGCAACAGTTGGCGGAACAGCGTCAGGCATTGCAGGACAAACAGCAGCAGCAAAAAAATCTCCTCGCACAGCAGCAGACGCAGCAGGGCAAACTGGAATCCGCCAGTGCGGCACGTAAGAAAACCCTGACGGCCCTGGAAAGTTCGCTGCAAAAAGACCAGGCTGACCTGGTGCAAATGCGCCAGAACGAAAGTCGTCTGCAAGACAAAATTGCCAAAGCGGAACGTGAAGCACGCGAACGCGCCGAGCGTGAGGCTCGCGAGGCGGAGAAAGTCCGTCAGCGTCAGGCACAGGCGAAAGCCAAAGGTTCCAGCTACCAACCTACGCAGAGCGAGCGTGAGCTGATGGCGCGTACCGGTGGGCTTGGCCGTCCCGGCGGCCAGGCTGTCTGGCCGGTGCGTGGACGTGTGGAGCACCGTTTCGGTGAAACCATGCAGGGTGAATTACGCTGGAAAGGTCTGGTGATTGATGCGCCAGAAGGAACCGAAGTGAAAGCCATCGCCGATGGGCGCGTATTAATGGCCGACTGGCTGCAAGGCTACGGTCTGGTTGTGGTGCTGGAACACGGTAAAGGCGATATGAGCCTTTACGGCTACAATCAAAGTGCGCTGGTGAGTGTCGGTGCCCAGGTGAAGGCAGGACAGCCTATTGCCCTGGTAGGTACCAGTGGCGGCCGCGGTACGCCCTCACTCTATTTTGAAATCCGGCGTCAGGGACAGGCCGTAAACCCACTGCCGTGGTTAGGAAGATAAGCTTTGTTTCAACCTCATAAACTCTCTGCCGCCTTGTGCGGCCTGTTTTTGTCACTTTCCGCCCATGCAGGCAAACTCTCCATCGTCATTGACGACTTTGGCTATCGACCAGTCGAAGAGAACAAAGTGTTGCAGATGCCTGCCGCAGTTTCTGTTGCCGTACTACCCAATGCAACCTATGCACGCGAGATGGCGACAAAAGCTCATCAAAGCGGGCATGAAGTCCTTATCCATCTGCCAATGGCCCCTCTCAGCAAGCAGCCATTGGAGAAGGATACGCTCACCCCGGAGATGTCCAGTGCGGAAATTGAACGCATTATTCGTGATGCCGTTGGTAAAGTGCCCTACGCGGTAGGCCTGAACAACCATATGGGCAGCAAGATGACCTCAAGTCTGCCGGGAATGCAGAAAGTGATGCAGGTACTGAATCACTATAACTTTTACTTTCTGGATAGCATGACCATCGGCAATAGCCAGTCGATTCCCGCAGCGCAGGGCACCCATGTGAAGGTGCTGAAACGTCGGGTATTTCTTGATGACAGCCAGAATGATGCCGCTATTCGCCAGCAATTCACCCGCGCAGTAAAACTGGCGCAGCGTGATGGCTATGCCATTGCGATCGGGCACCCTCATCCCAATACGGTGCGGGTCCTGCAACAAATGCTGCCAACCTTACCTGCCGATATCACCCTGGTAAGACCCAGCCAGTTGTTGAATGAGCCACTGCATCCGGGCACCACAATGCCACCGACCAAACCACAATCTGAGCCACAGCCGCACTTCCGGGCGCCAGGCATCTGTAAGGTCAGCAAACCATTGGCTCCGGTGCCGCAGAGTCGGGCTGTTGATATATTGGAAGAAAGTATTGTTGAAAGCCCACTTATCGATTCGCTTAAGCAGCTTTTTTAATAAAACCCGGCCTGAACGCCGGGTAATCACCTAATCCCAGCTCAGCACCACTTTGCCTGAGTGACCGGAACGCATTTCGTCAAACCCTGATTGGAAGTCATCAACAGGGAAACGGTGGGTGATAACTGGCGTCAGATCGAGGCCGGATTGAATCAACGCCGCCATTTTATACCAGGTTTCGAACATCTCTCGTCCGTAAATGCCTTTAATAAACAGCCCCTTGAAGATCACCAGGTTCCAGTCGATCGCCATCTCACCCGGCGGAATGCCAAGCAGCGCAATACGTCCACCGTGATTCATCACTTCCAGCATGCTACGAAACGCCGGAGGCGCGCCGGACATCTCCAGCCCAACATCAAAGCCTTCAGTCATACCGAGGGATGCCATCACGTCACGCAGATTCTCCTGAGCAACGTTGACAGCGCGTGTGACACCCATTTTGCGTGCCAGATCGAGGCGATATTCGTTGATGTCCGTGATCACCACATTGCGTGCACCGACATGTTTGCACACCGCAGCAGCCATGATGCCAATTGGCCCGGCACCGGCAATCAACACATCCTCGCCCACTAAATCAAACGACAAGGCGGTATGTACGGCATTACCGAATGGGTCAAAAATCGCCGCCAGTTCATCGGAGATATTGTCGGGGATTTTGAAGGCGTTAAAGGCGGGAATTACCAGATACTCGGCGAAGCACCCCTGGCGATTCACCCCAACGCCGATGGCGTTGCGGCACAGGTGGGTACGCCCGGCCCGACAATTACGACAGTGGCCGCAGGTGATATGCCCTTCTCCCGACACGCGATCGCCGATCGTGAAGCCTTTCACTTCCTGGCCGATAGCCACCACTTCCCCGACATATTCATGGCCGGTGATCATCGGTACCGGAATGGTTTTACGCGACCAGTCGTCCCAGTTGTAGATGTGAATATCAGTACCGCAGATGGCGGTTTTCCGGATTTTTATCAGCAGATCGTTATGACCGGGTTCCGGGATCGGCGCATCGGTGATCATCCAGATGCCTTCTTCTGCTTTTAATTTCGCGAGTGCTTTCATTGTCGGCTCCTCAGACGATAACGCCCAACTGCTGACCAATACGGGTAAAGGCCGCTACCGCATGTTCCAGTTGCGCCTGGGTATGACCCGCTGAAATTTGGGTACGGATACGCGCCTGGCCTCTTGGCACCACCGGATAGAAGAAACCCGTCACGTAGATCCCTTCTTGTTGCAGCAAACGGGCAAACTCCTGCGCGACTTTTGCCTCCCCAAGCATCACCGGAATGATGGCGTGGTCGGCACCGGCCAGGGTAAACCCGGCGGCGCTCATTTTCTCGCGGAAATAGCGCGCGTTTTCCCACAGACGCTGGCGCAATCCATCACCTTCACTGAGGATTTCCAGAACCCGCAACGACGCAGCGACAATGGCCGGGGCCAGTGAGTTGGAGAACAGATAAGGGCGTGAACGCTGACGCAGCCATTCAACGACCTCTTTTTTCGCGGCAACATACCCCCCGGACGCCCCACCAAGCGCTTTACCCAGCGTCCCGGTCAAAATATCGATGCGATCCATTACCTGACAATATTCATGAGTGCCGCGACCGCTGGCCCCGACAAAGCCAACCGCATGTGAATCATCCACCATTACCAGCGCATCAAACTCATCCGCCAGATCGCAAATGCCTTGCAAGTTGGCAATCACGCCATCCATGGAGAACACCCCATCGGTGGCAATCAGGATATGACGCGCACCGTTGTCGCGTGCATCCTCCAGCCGGGCGCGCAGTTCGTTCATATCGTTGTTGGCATAGCGGTAGCGCTGCGCTTTGCACAGGCGAACACCATCAATGATCGAGGCATGATTAAGCGCATCGGAAATAATGGCATCTTCCGCATCCAGCAAGGTTTCAAACAAGCCGCCATTTGCGTCAAAGCAGGAGGAAAAGAGGATAGCGTCTTCCATGCCGAGGAACTCAGCCAGCTTACGTTCCAATTGCTGATGGATGTCCTGAGTTCCACAGATAAAGCGCACTGAAGCCATGCCGAAACCGTGTGTATCCATTCCCTCTTTGGCGGCCTGAATTAACGCCGGATGATTCGCCAGCCCCAGATAATTATTGGCGCAAAAATTGATGACCGGCTGACCGTTGCCAACATTGATTTCTGCCTGTTGTGGCGAGGTAATCGTGCGTTCCTGTTTGAACAATCCATCCTGACGCGTTGTCTCAAGTTGTTGACGGATTTGCGAATAAAATCGACTGGACATGATTCTGCTCCTCATATAGCAAAATTTTGGCACATATTACTGATAGAAAAGCGTATCAACGACATTTCAGCCGATGAAATCTCCATTTTGCAGCATAGTTCACGCTGCGAACGTGAAATATGACGGCCTTCCGGAGTCATCTGGCTGCCTGCTGCGGGCTGAAATGTTATGATGTTAGGTATTAGTGCGTGAAACCTCCTGTTTCACCCCAACTGTTTAAAGGCAAAGCACATGATTATCGTAACGGGTGGCGCTGGCATGATTGGCAGCAACATCGTCAAGGCGTTGAACGATCGCGGTCATACTGACATTCTGGTGGTGGATAATCTGAAAGATGGCACCAAATTCGTGAACCTGGCGGATCTGGACATCTCTGATTACATGGATAAAGAGGAATTCCTCACCTACATCATGTCCGGTGAAGATCTGGGGCCGATTGAAGCGGTGTTCCACGAAGGTGCCTGCTCAGCCACCACCGAGTGGGACGGCAAATACATGATGGACAACAACTATCAGTATTCCAAAGATCTGCTGCACTTCTGCCTGGAACGTGAAATCCCCTTCCTGTACGCCTCTTCTGCCGCCACATACGGCGGTCGTAACGACAACTTTATCGAAGAACGTCAATACGAGCAGCCGCTCAACGTTTATGGCTACTCGAAAATGTTGTTTGACCACTACGTGCGCCAGATTCTGCCGGAAGCGGATTCGCCGGTGTGCGGCTTCCGTTACTTCAATGTGTACGGCCCGCGTGAAGGCCATAAAGGCAGCATGGCAAGCGTAGCATTCCACCTCAACACGCAAATCAGCAACGGCGAAAATCCAAAGCTGTTTGAAGGCAGCGATACTTTCCGTCGCGATTTTATCCATGTTGATGACGTGGCTGCGGTGAACCTGTGGTGCTGGGAAAATGGTATCTCCGGCATTTACAACTGCGGTACCGGCCGTGCGGAGTCCTTCCAGGAAGTGGCGGATGCGGTGCTGAAATTCCATCAGCAGGGCGAGATCGAATACATCCCGTTCCCGGACAAGCTGAAAGGCCGCTATCAGGCCTACACCCAGGCAGATCTGACCAGGCTCCGTGCGGCGGGTTATGACAAGCCGTTCAAAACCGTGGCCCAGGGGGTTGCGGAATATATGGTGTGGCTGAACCGTAACGCATAAGGGATCCGGCAGCAGCGATGAAAATTCTGGTTATTGGCCCCTCCTGGGTCGGCGATATGATGATGTCGCAAAGTCTCTATCGCACGCTCAAGGCTGAGCATCCTGAGGCTGTTATTGATGTTATGGCACCCGCCTGGTGCCGACCGCTGCTGTCACGTATGCCGGAAGTCACTCAGGCGCTGGCGATGCCACTCGGTCATGGTGCCCTGGCGCTGGGCGAACGTCGTCAGCTGGGCAAAACCTTACAGGCGAGTGGCTACGATCGCGCTTATGTGCTGCCGAACTCCTTCAAATCGGCGCTGGTACCGTTTTTTGCCGGAATCAAACGCCGTACTGGCTGGCGTGGTGAGCTGCGTTACGGCGTATTGAATGATGTGCGGGTGCTGGATAAAGCAGCGTTTCCGTTAATGGTTCAGCGTTATGTGGCGTTGGGCTACGACAAACCTGTGCCATCTGCGCAGCAGCTGCCGCAGCCATTGTTGTGGCCGCAGCTCAGAGTTGAAGACGATGAG
This sequence comes from Pantoea sp. AS-PWVM4, assembly GCF_000468095.1. GTDB lineage: Bacteria > Pseudomonadota > Gammaproteobacteria > Enterobacterales > Enterobacteriaceae > Pantoea > Pantoea phytobeneficialis. The sequence continues at coordinate 45,924 of NZ_ASZC01000025.1, read as the reverse complement.
AAACGCATGACGGCCGCCCAGTTTGGACTTTCTGCCGATCGTCCTGTCATTGGCTTTTGCCCCGGCGCTGAGTTTGGTCCGGCAAAACGCTGGCCACATTATCATTATGCTGCGTTGGCGGAACAACTCATCAGCGAAGGCTATCAGGTGGTGCTGTTCGGTTCGGCTAAAGATCGCGAAACCGGCGATACCATTGTGCAGACCCTGCCGGAAGCCGCGCGCCATCACTGTAAAAACCTTGCGGGTGATACCCAATTGGAGCAGGCGGTCATTCTGCTGGCGCACTGTGCTGCGGTGGTGAGCAATGATTCCGGATTGATGCATATTGCCGCTGCGCTCAATCGCCCGCTGGTCGCGTTGTACGGGCCAAGCAGCCCTGACTTCACGCCGCCATTGTCACATCAGGCGCGAGTCATTCGCCTGATCACCGGCTATCACAAAGTCCGGAAAGGGGATGCCGCAGAAGGTTATCACCAGAGTCTGATAGATATTCACCCGATGCGCGTGCACCAGGAATTAAGCGCTTTGCTAACTGCGGCGCAGGAGTAAACATGCACGTCCTGATTGTGAAAACGTCCTCAATGGGCGACGTACTGCACACCCTGCCTGCATTAACCGATGCGATGCAGGCCATTCCCGGCATTCGTTTTGATTGGGCGGTGGAAGAAAACTTTGCCCAAATTCCAGCATGGCATCCTGCCGTGGATAAAGTCATGCCGGTCGCCATTCGCCGCTGGCGTAAGCATTGGTTTGGCAGCCAGCAACGTGAAGAACGCGTGTTATTTAAACGTGAGTTGCAGTCACGTCAGTACGATGTGGTGATTGATGCGCAAGGGTTGATCAAAAGCGCAGCGTTGGTCACTCGCCTGGCAAAAGGCGTGAAGCACGGACAGGACAGCCGCAGCGCTCGCGAACCCTTCGCCAGTTGGTGGTATGACAAACGCCATGAAATCAATAAACAGCAGCACGCGGTAGAACGTACTCGTGAACTGTTCGCGAAAAGCCTCGGTTATGAAAAACCAACCACGCAGGGTGACTATGCGATCGCCGGACATTTCCTGAGTTCACTGCCGCAAGATGCGCATCAGTATCTGGTGTTTTTACACGCGACGACGCGCGACAATAAACATTGGCCGGAAGCACACTGGCGCGAGCTTATTAAATTGGTGCAACCAACCGGTCTGCGCGTGAAATTACCCTGGGGTGCCGAACATGAGCATCAGCGCGCGTTGCGTCTGGCGGAAGGTTTTGACCATGTTGAGGTGTTGCCACGTCTGACACTGGAGCAGGTGGCTCGCCAGTTGGCAGGAGCATGCGCTGTGGTTTCCGTTGATACCGGGTTGAGCCATCTTACGGCAGCATTGGATCGCCCTAACATCACCCTGTATGGCCCAACGGATCCGGGGCTGATTGGTGGATATGGGAAGAATCAGATGGCGCTTGTTTCTCCAACCAGAGCATTGGGTGATTTGGTAGCCGATGAAGTAATGGCACATCTTCAGACTGTAATAGCGGAAGACGCAAAATGAATTATGTTCTGATCTATCTGATGCTGCTGCCATTGCAGTACATGATGAAACTTTTTAAAAAACCCACCGGAAAAAGTTTAGTCATCCAAACAGCGAAGATCGGCGATTTTATTAATATTACACCGATGTTGCGTGCATTAGGCCAATCTGACGTTTTAATCAGCCGTGCTGTAGAGCCTTTGGTACGTCATGATGACACCATCGCCCATTACTATCTGATTGAAGACGCAAAGCGCAGCTTATGGAGCAAACTTTGTCTGGCGTTTACCCTGATGAATCGCTACGACAATGTTTATCTGACACAGCCGAATAGTGTTAATCTGTTCTTCGCGTCATTATGCAATGCGCCAAATAAGCAATTTTTACTGACCTATGTTCGTAAGTCCTACCATAAAGTGTTTTATCGTAGTGCGACGGGCATCGTTGAGCATACCAGGCAGAGTCTGACGCTGGATAGCTACCTGAAACTCATTAATCGGGATTATCGTTATACCGATTTTCCCAAACATGCCACCTCGCCTTTGTATGTTCCGACCACGATTCCCCTGCCGCTTAGTACTCCCGTACAAGGTATAAAGATTGGCATCAGTATCTCTGCCGGAAATAAAGCCAAGACTATCCCTGCTGCCATCTGGGCTCAGATCATTGAGTCATTGTCCTCCCTGCCTTGTACGTTTTATGTTTTTGGACCTCCGGCGGAACAACCCTGGCTGGATGAATTATTAACGCTGACTGCTGACAAAAAAAACATTATCAGCCTGATTGGTCAGCTGAATTTAGAGGATGTGCCCTGGGCTATCTCACAGATGGACTTTTACATCGCATCTGATTCGGGAAATGCCTATATTGCCGATGCTCAGCAAGTTCCGGTAATTATGTTCTATGGCCCCTGTGAAATCAGAGAGCAGCGTCCGGTATATCGCGTCTTGTTTATTGGACCCGACAACATTGAAGCCTCAACTTTTGTCTTCGCCACTCGATTTAAATTTGAACAGCCCGCCGAAGTTCTGTTTGGTCTGAATGAAGATAAGATTATGAAAATTAGCAAATTTATTGAAAATAGTCAGGGGTAGTACAGCATAATGGCAACACACCTTCATACTGAGGCCGTCCAGCAAAGCGAAACACTGCTTAACACGCTGCCTCACAACGACGAATCGGTTATACATGTTGCTTTTGGCATTAATCATAATTATGCCAGAGGAATGGGTATTACCCTCTTTTCATTGCTAAAGCACCATCCCACTACGGCTTTTCATATTCATATATTTACCGATACATTAGCTGATGATGATATTGATCGCCTGAAGCAATTGGCCGGTAACCAGCCGCTCGCCATAACACTCCATCTTTTCAATGATAGTTGGCTGGAAAAGCTGCCCGCAGTCGGACGCTATCCAAAGAGTATTTATTATCGGTTCCTGATTCCAGAAACTGTCGCTCGTTATAGCGATCGTGTTTTCTACCTTGATGCCGATACATTAGTGGTGGGAGATTATTCTCCGCTATTCACGCTGGATATCAGCCATGTCATCCTGTGTGCCAGTAATGACACCGTACGTGCACGCCAGAATCAATGTCCGAAGCTGGGCCTTAAACAAGGCAATTACTTTAACTCTGGCTTTATGTTGATCAATATCCCGCGTTGGCTGGCGAATGACACCACCCAGAAAATAATAGATTTATTAGTTGCTCAGGGTGCAAATTTTGGATTCCCCGACCAGGATGCATTAAACATCCTTCTGGAAAATGACACTCTGATATTGCCGGATAAATACAATTTCATTTACGACATCATTGCGAACAAGGTCTGGCATAATTTTAGCACCCCTAATGATACTGTCATGATCCATTACACTGGAAAATGCAAACCCTGGCATGCATGGAGCGGCGGTAATCTTTCACATCTTTATTTAGATTATTATCGTTTATCTCCCTGGTCATCACTGCATCTTGATAAACCTCGCCATCATAAAGAGATGAAACGTTTTGCCCGGATAAAATTCCATAAAAAAGAGTACGCTGCCAGTCTCTTCTGGATGCTTAATTATATTAAACATAAATTTTTTAAATAAGAATGATGATGCGCATTGCTGAAATTTCTAAACTCATGAAAACTGAACAGGGAAGAGGGATAATATTTTATTCTCTCACAATAATCTCGATGGCATTTTTCTTTGTCTCCGGAGAGATTTCCCGCAACGCCTATTACATGCTTACCTACATCTCGTTTTTTAGCTTCGCCTGGCTGGTGTGGCGCGAGAAAAAACTCTATTTTTACTGGATACCTACCCTGGTCCTTCTTTTAGGCCTGAGTAAGTGGGTTTGGGCAATCACAACAATTAACCACCAGTTACCACTGATTGCTGAACACTATAAAATCAGTGGAAAAAGAATGATTCTGGGGGCGTTTGTCATTTACTGCGTCTATCGTCTGTCTCCTGAATGGCGGTTGCCTGCCCGTCTGGTCCAGGTTGGGACGTTGATTTTGTGTCTCACGATTTTCGTTGTTGCCTGTATTGGGATTGAACAAGTTATCCATACCGGAGAACGCCCTAAAATTAATTCAGACGCGGCAACCTCTGGGGCTTATATGTTCACAGTGCTTTCGCTGGTGACCTTGTGGTCTCTCCGCCGTGTTTTTCCACGACATTACGCCGCGCCATATTTTATCACCCTGGTCGTCTCCTTTATTTTGCTCGGCGTTACCCAAACGCGTTCCGCTATTTTATTGTTCAGCCTGTTCTGCATTGCCAGTATGTTGCATCACATTGTGACCACCCCCGGACGTTCAAGATTGATTTGGCTGGGCATTTTTTCAGCCATCCTGCTTACCAGTATTTTTAGCCTCAGCAAATACTCAGACCAACTTTTTGACCGCGTAGAGACGGTTAAAACCGAGGTTCAGCAATATTCCGCAGGGGATCCGAGCACCTCAATTGGTGGACGATTTGGCATGTGGCAGGCAGGATTATGGGCCTTCACGCAGCATCCGTGGGGGCAAAGTGCCGACACGCGCAGTCTGGAAACGAAAGAATGGCTGGATAAACATCAGCCGAAAAATGAAATCGCCTATCTCAATATTCAATACCATACCCACAACGATCTCGTTGAGAGCTTTTCATTGCAAGGCATCGTTGGCGGGATGATCATGCTGGGCTTTTTTCTTGGTTTATTGCTGGTGCCGTTATTTGGTAAATCTCCGCGCTATGAAGCTTTATTATTAGCTATCCCGGTTATCTATTTTAGTATGGGCGACTCGCAATTTTATAACCGTGAATCTCCCTACTTCATTCTTCTGGTGTGGGGATATTTTATGATGACGCAACAGGTCAAAACCGAGCATTCCAGGCACCATGATTAAACACGAGCGATGAAAGAAAGTATGCCCTTCCCTCTCCTCTCCATCATCACCCCAATGTACAACGCCGGGGTGATGCTGGACTCTTTTATGCAATCACTGCTGACGCAGACGCTGACCAATCTGGAGATCATCATTGTCAATGATGGTTCTACCGATGGCTCCGGGGAGCGTGCTGATGTTTATGCACAGCAGCACGCACAGGTGAGGGTAATCCATCAACCGAACGGTGGTGTATCACGCGCGCGAAACGCGGGTCTGGCCGTAGCACGCGGCAAATATGTGACGTTTCCAGACGCCGATGACACCGTGAATCCGACGATGTATCAGACCTTAGTCGAAATGGCTGAAAGTGATAACCTCGATGCCGCCCAGTGCAATGCCGAATGGTTCTTTCAAGCCAGCCAACTTATCAAGCCGTTGATACCCCATGACCGCTTAAGGTCAACCGGGGTACTGAGTGGCCCGGAATGGTTAAATCGGGCGCTGAAAACCCATCGCTATATGCATGTCGTTTGGCTGGGTATTTATCGTCGCGAATTAATTGAACAACTACCGTTGCACTTTGAACCCGGGTTACATCATCAGGATATTCCCTGGACGACGGAATTCATGCTCAACGCTCGACGTGTACGCTACACCGATCGCGTGCTTTATCGTTATTACATGCACGATAGTTCTGTCAGCAATCGCAAGCGCACGGGTGAAAAGAATGTGGCATATCAACGCCATTACCTGAAAATTGCCCAAATGCTGGAGGAGATCAATGCCCGCTACCAGCATAAAGTGACAATCTACCCGGCGTTTCATTATCAGATTACGCACGAAGCGTTGAGCGTCTGCCATAGTATTCGCCGTGAACCCGATGCGGGTGCGCGCCAGGCGATCATTCATGACCTCTTCGCGACCCAAACGCATAGGCGTATGCTGCGTAATGCGCGTGGCATCCGGCAATGGTATCAGTTGCTGTTGTGGCTAAGTCGTCTTTATCGCTGGCGTAAGAAATAAGCGCCGCGCCTGGCTTTCACCCCTGGTGGGTTTGCCCTACAATCAGCTCACTGAATTTTGAGATCATTTAGTATGGCAAGCCCGATTCCAGACCACTTTTCACCCCAAAATATTCTGCTGATAAAGCTGCGCCATCATGGCGATATGCTGCTGACCACGCCGGTGATCAATGCACTTCGCCAACGTTACCCACAAGCCAATATTGACGTCCTGTTGTATAAAGAAACGCGCCCAATGCTGGAAGCTCATCCGGCCATTCGGCAACTGCACATCATCGATCGCAACTGGAAAAAGGAAGGCGGCTGGCAGAAATTCCGCCATGAAGTTGCGTTGATTTCTGCTGTACGCGCGTGCCATTACGATCTGGTGATTAATCTGGCGGATCAGTGGCGTAGCGCCATTCTCACCAAACTTTCTGGTTCACCGGTTCGTATTGGTTTCGCCTTTCACAAGCGCGATAGCGCCATCTGGCGCTGGTGCCATAACCTGCTGGTGAGTACCGATGATCACGGTAATCTCCACACCGTTGAACAAAATATGTCGGCACTGTCTCCTCTCGGCATCACCGCGGCAGGGGCCAAAGCGTCTATGCATTTCAGCACCGCCGACCAGCAAAAAGTGCAGGAAATATTAGCCCGGCAACAAGTCAATGCACCTTATGTGGTAGTGCAACCCACTTCACGCTGGGAATTCAAATGCTGGGATGATGAAAAAGTCGCGCAGTTAATCGACGCTCTGGCCGCAGACGGTCATACCGTGGTGCTGACCTCCGCCCCGGATAAAAAAGAGTTGGCGATGATTGAACGTATCCGGTCCCTGTGTCAGAGCGACAATGTCGTATCACTCGCCGGTCAATTCTCTTTGCCACAACTGGCGGCACTGATCGCCAAAGCCCGATTGTTTATTGGTGTCGATTCCGCGCCGATGCATATGGCTGCCGCGCTTGATACGCCCTGCCTGGCGTTGTTCGGCCCCACCAAGCTACAGTTCTGGCGTCCCTGGGGCGATAACAATCGCATTATCTGGGCCGGTGATTACGGCCCCCTGCCCGACCCGGACTCCATCGACACCAAAACGCACCAGCGCTACTTAGCGATCATCCCGGTTGCCGATGTGGTCGCCGCGGCAAGGAGTTTTTTGCATGACTAAGCTACGCCTGGCAATTGTCCGGCAGAAGTATCGTCCGGACGGCGGGGCCGAGCGCTTTATTTCGCGCGCGCTGGAAGCACTGGACAGTGAGCAACTGGACCTCAATATCATTACTCGCAGCTGGCAAGGCACGCCAAACCCGGCCTGGCATTTGCACATTTGCAATCCGACCAAATTTGGCCGTGTCTCGCGTGAGCGTGGCTTTGCCGTGGCCGCCCGCGCCTGCTGGGAACGGGAAAAGTTTGATATCGTGCAGAGCCACGAGCGTATTGCGGGTTGCGATATCTTTCGCGCAGGCGATGGCGTGCATCGTGTCTGGCTGGAGCAACGCGCGCGTATTGTCTCATCATGGCAGCGCCTGAGCGCCTCGCTTAGCCCTTATCATCGCTACGTATTACAGGCCGAACGCGAAATGTTCAATGCACCGTCGCTGAAAGCGGTAATCTGTAATTCAGAGATGGTAAAGCAGGATATTTTGCGTTGTTTCTCGTTAGATGCCAGCAAGATCCATGTCATTCACAACGCTATTGATAGCCAACGTTTTCAACCGGCTACCGCAGCACAGCGCGACATATCACGCCAGCAGCTCCGGCTGCCGCAGAACGCGACGGTGATGATTTATGTCGGCTCCGGTTTTGAACGCAAAGGCTTAAAAGCGGCAATTGAAGCCGTTGCGCGCAGCGATCGCTTCCTGGTTGTCGTCGGCCAGGACAAGCAGATGTCGCGTTATCAGCAGCTGGCTAACCAACTGAATTGTCTGGATCGCCTGAGATTTGTTGGTGTACAGCAGGACGTGCAGCCTTTCTATCATGCTGCCGATGCCTTGCTGCTGCCGACACTCTATGATCCTTTTCCGAATGTGGTGCTGGAAGCCATGGCCTGCGGGTTGGCGGTGATCACCAGTACCGGTTGCGGCGGCGCTGAATTCATTCAGGCTGGTCAGGAAGGATTCGTATGTGATGCTTTGGATATCAAAGCGTTGAATGAAGCCGTGCTGGCAATTCCATCACTTTCGCAGAACTCCGCACTGGGTGAGGCCGCACGCCGCAGAATTGAACCTTATGGTCCACAACGACTGGCACAAGCGCTGACCTCGCTTTACCAGCAAGTGCTTAAGCCTGTTTGACGAAGGGGTATGAGCAGGCGTCAGGTTTCTGATAACATGCCGTCATCTTGATTTCTTATGCTTTTTGACGCGAACCTGTCGTAACGATAACTATGACGATTCTATACACAGCCCTGCTCTATCTGATCCAGCCTCTTATCTGGCTGCGCCTGTGGCTGCGCGGTCGAAAAGCCCCGGCGTATCGCAAACGCTGGGCGGAGCGCTATGGCTATTGCAGTGGAAAAGTCGAGCCGAACGGCATTGTGCTGCATTCAGTTTCGGTGGGAGAAACCCTCGCTGCGGTGCCGCTGGTGCGCGCGTTGCGCCATCGCTACCCGACACTGCCGATTACCGTGACCACCATGACACCCACCGGTTCAGAACGTGCACAATCGGCGTTTGGCAAAGATGTGCATCACGTTTATCTGCCTTACGATCTGCCGGGCGCCATCAATCGTTTCCTTGATACGGTCAATCCCAGACTGGTGATCATCATGGAAACCGAGCTGTGGCCCAACATTATCCGTATTCTGCATCAGCGTCAGATCCCGTTAGTGATTGCCAATGCGCGTCTCTCGGAACGTTCCGCGAAAGGCTACAAAAAGCTGGGCGGCTTTATGCGCGACCTGCTGCAACGCATCACTTTGATTGCGGCGCAGAATCAGGAAGATGGCGACCGTTTTCTCAGCCTCGGGCTAAAACGTTCGCATCTGGCGGTCACCGGTAGCCTGAAGTTTGATATCTCAGTTACGCCGGAGCTGGCAGCTAAAGCCGTCACGCTACGTCGCCAGTGGGCACCGCGTCGCCCGGTGTGGATTGCCACCAGCACCCACGATGGCGAAGAAGCGATTGTGCTGGATGCACATCGCCGTCTGTTGGCGCAATTTCCCGACCTGCTGTTGATTCTGGTACCGCGCCATCCGGAACGTTTTAAAGATGCCTGTGAACTGACGCAGAAGCGTGGTTTCAGTTTTACGCTACGCAGCAGCGGCGAGATCCCTTCCAGCGCCACGCAGGTGGTGATTGGCGATACCATGGGTGAACTGATGTTGTTGTACGGGATTGCCGATCTGGCCTTTGTCGGCGGCAGCCTGGTGGAACGTGGCGGTCATAACCCGCTCGAACCCGCCGCCCATGCGATTCCGGTACTGATGGGCCCGCATATCTGGAACTTCAAAGATATCTGCGCCAGGCTGCAACAGGCGGAAGGGCTGATTACCGTGACCGATGTGGTGTCACTGGAGAAAGAAGTCGCCAATCTGCTACAGGATGATGACTATCGTCGCTACTATGGTCGCCACGCCGTTGACGTACTGCATCAAAATCAGGGCGCATTACAGCGTCTGCTACATTTACTCGAACCCCATTTGCCACCGCGAGCACACTAATGTCGCAACGCCAACGTCTCTCCGTGGTGATGATCGCCAAAAATGAAGCGGAACTGCTGCCGGAGGCATTGGCTTCCGTCAGTTGGGCGGATGAGATCGTGGTGCTGGATTCCGGTAGCCATGATGCAACCGCTGAGGTTGCTCGTCAGCATGGCGCGCAGGTTTACCAGGCGGAAGCCTGGGCAGGATTTGGCAAACAGCGTCAGCGCGCACAAGCCAGGGCCAGTGGCGATATGATTTTGATGATCGATGCCGATGAGCGCGTTACCCCGCCGCTACGCCACGCCATCGAGCAGGTGTTGGCGCAGCCTCCTGCCGCTACCGTCTACAGCCTGAACCGCAGCAACCTGTTTCTTGGCCGCTTTATGCGGCACAGCGGCTGGTATCCCGATCGCGTGATGCGCCTGTATCCGCGCCACCTGAACTACAACGATAATCTGGTGCATGAGTCGCTGGAAACACAAGGTGCCCCGGTCGTCAGGCTGGAGGGGGATTTACAGCATCTGACCTGCCGCGATTTGGTGGTGTTCCAGCGCAAACAGTTGAACTACGCTGAAGCCTGGGCGCAGGAGCGCTTTCAGCGCGGCAAACGCTGCGGAATTTTCTCCATCTTCAGTCACACGCTTGGGGCATTTCTGAAAACCTTGCTGCTGCGTGCGGGTTTCCTTGATGGTAAACAAGGCTGGATTCTGGCTGTGGTTAACGCGCAGTACACCTTCAATAAATATTCGGCGCTGTGGGCGCTGCATCACACCTCAACACAAGGCCGCGTATGAGCACCAAAGCGATTTATCCCGGCACCTTCGATCCCATTACTCTCGGTCATCTGGATATCGTCACACGCGCTGCCCGGATGTTCGACCACATCGTGCTGGCAATTGCCGCCAGTCCGAGTAAAAAGCCGCTGTTCAGCCTGGATGAACGTGTTGATCTGGCACGCCAGGTCACGGCGCATCTGGGAAATGTTGAGGTGATCGGCTTCAGCGATTTGATGGCGAATTTCGCCAAGGCTCAACAGGCGAATGTGTTGGTGCGTGGCCTGCGTGCTGTCTCCGACTTCGAATATGAGCTACAGCTGGCACATATGAATCGCCATCTGCTGCCTGACCTCGAAAGCGTGTTTCTGATGCCATCCGAAGGTTTCTCGTTTGTTTCATCTTCGCTGGTGAAAGAAGTGGCACGTCACCAGGGCGACGTGCAGGCATTTCTACCTGCCGTGGTACATCAGGCACTGCTGAGTAAGTTAGCGCAGCCTTAATGCTGGCAGCGTGGACACCAGAAGGTGCTGCGTTGCCCATGCTTGCCACTGACGATTGGCGTGCCGCAGGCACGGCACGGCTCACCGGCCCGACCATAAACCTGTAATTCCTGGGCAAAATAGCCTGGCTTGCCGTCGGTTTGCAGAAAATCACGCAACGTCGTGCCGCCCTGCTCAATCGAGCGTAACAATACTGCCTTGATGGTATTGGCCAATAGCGTCGCTTCAGTCTGGCTCAGGCTCATCGCCGGACGATCAGGGATGATCCCGGCAGTAAACAGCGATTCGCTGGCGTAAATGTTTCCCACGCCCACAACCACTTTGTTATCCATCAGCCATTGTTTGATCACCGTGCGTTTACCGCGAGATTTTTCAAACAGATAATCGCCATCAAATTCTTCGCTGAGTGGTTCCGGACCGAGATGCGCCAGCACGCTACTGCCCGCCAGGTCATGAGCCCACAGCCAGGCACCAAAGCGACGCGGATCGGTATAACGCAACACTTTGCCATTCCTCATCACCAAATCAACATGGTCATGCTTGGCCGGTGGCAGTTCGCCGGGAAGCATGCGCAGGCTACCGGACATGCCGAGATGAATGATAATCCAGCCATGCGGCAACTCCAGCAGCAGATATTTCGCACGACGCTGTACACTCAGAACCGGCTGGTCGCTTAGCGCGTGGATTTCGCTGGAAACAGGCCAGCGCAAGCGGGAATTGCGCACGACGGCGTGCAGAATGGTTTCGCCCACTAAATGGGGTTCTATGCCGCGTCGGCTGGTTTCTACCTCGGGTAATTCAGGCATCTCATCTCCTCAACGAACCGCAGAAACAAAAAACCCGGCCGAAGCCGGGTTTTTCGCAGAACACTAAAATTACTTAATTTTAGCTTCTTTGTAGATCACATGCTGACGTACAACCGGATCGAACTTTTTCAGTTCCAGTTTCTCAGGTTTAGTACGTTTGTTCTTCGTGGTGGTATAGAAGTGACCTGTACCAGCAGAGGAAACCAGCTTGATCTTCTCACGAATACCTTTAGCCATGATTCAGTTCCTTAGTACTTCTCACCACGGGCGCGGATTTCGGCCAGAACCGTATCGATGCCCTTCTTATCAATAACACGCATACCTTTAGCAGATACACGCAGAGTAACGAAGCGCTTCTCGCTCTCAACCCAGAAACGGTGTGAGTGCAGGTTCGGCAGGAAACGGCGTTTCGTCGCGTTCAATGCGTGGGAACGGTTGTTACCGGTCACCGGACGCTTTCCAGTTACCTGGCAGACTCGTGACATGTCTATTCTCCAAAAATCAAATCAGCTCGAGCTTTAAAAACTAGGTTTTGGCCGCCTCGTCAGGCCTTAGCCCGCCCAGGCGAGTTCCATGTGAACCCGCTAAGCTGGCCCAAACGCCAAACCCGAGATTCTCAAAGGTGGCGTAGTATACGCCGGTCAGCGCTGGTGCTCAAGTCCCGAACAAATAAAGATCCCTATGGATCGCGCAAAAACACACCGTTCCCGCCGGTTTCGTCACCAGAATTACAGCCAGCCACGCTCGGCAAAGGACGTAAACTCGCCATGACCGATCACCAGATGATCAAGCAGTCGGATATTCAGCAGCGTACACGCCTTGCTGATTCTTTGGGTAATTTCCCGGTCAGCGCGGCTGGGTTCGGCAATGCCTGAAGGGTGATTGTGTGCCAGAATCACTGCCGCCGCATTGAGTTTTAGCGCTTCACGCACAATTTCGCGCGGATGGACTTCCACGCTGTTTATCGAGCCGGAAAACATTTTTTGCGCCTGTAAAACGCGGTGTTGATTGTCGAGAAACAGCGCCATAAAAATTTCCCGTTCCTGATGCGCCAACACGCTTTGCAGGTAGTGGCGTGTCACCTGCGGGTTTTCCATCACGTTTTCACGCGCCAACTGGCTGGCAAAGAAGCGCCTTGCTGTCTCAGCCACCGCCTGAAGCTGAGTAATCTTGGCTACCCCAACACCTTTAGTATCCGCCAACTGCTCCTGGTTGGCGCTCAAGACATCATACAGTGAGCCAAATTTATTCAGCATCTGTCGCGCCAGCGCCATAACGCTGACACCGCAGGAACCGGTACGTAAAAAAATCGCCAGCAGCTCCTCATCATTCAGCGCTTCAGCGCCCTTCGACGCCAGTTTCTCTCTTGGTGCCAGTTCCATGATTACGCCCTCTTCCCTGCGTTGCGGCCATCCTGAACCAGCAACGTGGTGAAATCCAGCCAGTTGATGGGGTTTTCAGAGCCGCCTCGCAAAGGTCGCAACCCGTGAAAATGGCGCGAGTGGTTTTTGTGGTAAAGTTGCGTTATCTGCCGCGCCTGGCGCGGCAATCTGCGTTGAACCGAGGCGATTGAAAATGACGGGATTAGCCGGAAAAAAAGTTCTGCTGGGCGTAAGTGGCGGCATTGCAGCCTATAAAGCACCGGAACTGGTAAGACGATTACGCGATCGCGGTGCCGATGTGCGTGTGATGATGACCGAAGCGGCCAAAGCGTTTATTACGCCCCTCAGCCTCCAGGCCGTGTCGGGGTATCCGGTATTTGACGATCTGCTTGACCCGGCAGCCGAAGCCGCAATGGGCCACATTGAGCTGGCGAAATGGGCAGACCTGATTTTGCTGGCACCGGCTACCGCAGACCTGATTGCCCGCGTCACCGCTGGCATGGCGAACGATCTGGTGACCACAACCTGTCTGGCAACCGCAGCCCCGATTGCCATCGTGCCTGCCATGAATCAGCAAATGTATCGCGCTGCCATTACGCAGGAGAATCTGCAACGCCTGCATGCGCGTGGTGTGTTGATTTGGGGACCAGACAGCGGCAGCCAGGCCTGTGGGGATATCGGACCGGGACGGATGCTCGATCCGCTGGCGATTGTAGCTTATGCGCTGGAATGGGCCGCACCCGTCAACGATCTGCAACATCTCAACATTATGATCACCGCCGGTCCGACCCGTGAGGCTCTCGACCCGGTACGTTACATCACCAATCACAGCTCGGGTAAAATGGGGTTTGCCATTGCCGCCGCCGCCGCCAGACGCGGGGCGAAAGTGACGTTGGTTGCCGGTCCGGTCACGTTGCCCACACCCGCATGGGTGCAGCGCGTGGATGTCACTAGTGCTCAGGAGATGGAAGCGGCAGTGATGGCGCAAATCAGCCAACAACATATTTTCATTGCCAGCGCAGCCGTGGCAGACTACCGGGCGGCAAATATTGCCGCAGAGAAAATCAAAAAACAGGGTGGCGATGATAATGTCACACTGCAACTGGTGAAGAATCCCGACATCGTGGCGGGGGTGGCGGCACTCAAAGAGGGCCGTCCCTATGTCGTCGGGTTTGCCGCCGAAACCCGGAATGTGGAAGAATACGCGCGGCAAAAACGGGTACGTAAAAATCTCGACCTGATTTGCGCCAATGATGTGGCAAAAGCGGGCCAGGGGTTCAATAGCGACACCAATGCTCTTCACCTTTTTTGGCAGGAAGGAGAAAAAGTCTTACCGCTCAGTGATAAGACGCTCCTTGGCCAACAATTATTAGACGAGATTGTCAGCCGTTATGATGAAAAAAATCGACGTTAAAATTCTTGATGCGCGCGTAGGAACTGAGTTCCCGCTGCCGACTTATGCAACCTCGGGTTCAGCCGGACTGGATTTACGCGCCTGTCTGGATGAGGCACTGGAAATCACCCCAGGCAGCACCGTGCTGGTGCCGACTGGCCTGGCGATTCATATTGGCGATCCCGGCCTCGCGGCCGTCATTCTGCCTCGCTCCGGTCTTGGCCATAAGCACGGCATCGTGCTGGGTAACCTGGTGGGTTTGATCGACTCCGATTATCAGGGTCAGCTGATGGTTTCTGTCTGGAATCGTGGGCAGGATAGCTTCACGCTGAACCCAGGTGACCGTCTGGCACAGCTGGTCTTTGTACCTGTGGTGCAAGCCGAGTTTAATCTGGTGGAAGATTTTGACGCCAGCGTGCGTGGCGCGGGCGGCTTCGGTCACTCTGGCCGTCAGTAACACGCGCTTTTCGCTTACGCCTCTGCCCTTGCTTCTTTTCTGCTCTGTGCGCATTGAACACAGGGCAGACGCGTGAGTGTTGCCTGTTTATGGTGAATTTCAGGGGTCTTGAAGGTCATGGCAGAAAAAAAGGTCGCGAAGCGCAACCGTCGCGAAGAAATTTTGCAGGCACTGGCGCAAATGCTGGAGTCGAGCGATGGCAGCCAACGCATCACCACCGCGAAACTGGCGGCCAGTGTAGGTGTTTCTGAAGCGGCACTCTATCGTCACTTTCCCAGCAAAACACGCATGTTTGACAGCCTGATCGAGTTTATCGAAGACAGCCTGATTACGCGCATCAATCTAATCCTGAAAGATGAAAAAGAGACGGTGGCGCGCCTGCGTCTTATCGTGCAATTGCTTCTGGGATTTGGTGAGCGTAATCCGGGACTGACGCGTATTCTGACCGGCCACGCATTGATGTTTGAGCAGGACCGCCTGCAAGGACGCATCAATCAGCTGTTTGAGCGCATTGAAGTGCAGCTACGCCAGGTGATGAAAGAGAAGAAGATGCGTGATGGTGAAGGCTTCCAGACCGATGAAACCCTGCTCGCCAGCCAGCTATTGGCGTTCTGCGAAGGGTTGCTGTCGCGCTATGTCCGTTCTGAATTCCGCTATCGTCCCACCGCGGATTTCGATACCCGCTGGCCATTGTTGGCGGCACAGCTGGTTTAACTGTCGCGGCGCGATAAATCGCGCCGCAACTGATGATTAAATCCCGTACTCTTTACGATACGCGCGCACTTTCGCCAGATGGTCTGCCATCTCCGGCTTCTCTTCCAGATAATCAATCAACTCCGCCAGAGTAATGATTGCCGTGACTTTGCAGCGGTAATCGCGCTCCACTTCCTGAATCGCCGAGATGTCGCTGCGACCACGTTCCTGACGATCGAGAGAAATCAGCACGCCCGCCAGTGTGGCGTTATGGGCGTTGATGATGTCCATTGATTCGCGAATCGCGGTACCTGCGGTGATCACATCATCCACCAGCATCACTTTGCCCTGGAGCGGGCTGCCAACCAGCAGGCCACCTTCGCCGTGATCTTTGGCTTCTTTACGGTTGAAGCAGTAAGGCACGTCACGGTCATGATGATCGGCCAGTGCTACCGCAGTGGTGGTGGCGATCGGAATGCCTTTGTAAGCCGGACCAAACAGCAGGTCAAAATCAACACCGCCATCCACCAGGGCCTGCGCGTAAAAACGACCTAACAACGCCAGATCACGCCCGGTATTAAACAGACCAGCATTGAAGAAATAAGGGCTTTTACGCCCGGATTTCAGGGTAAACTCACCAAACTTCAATACCCCTTTGTTCAGGGCGAACTCAATAAACTGACGCTGCCAGGCTTTCATTTCTCACTCCTCAAATAAAGAAAAGGCGACTCTCTGGTCGCCTGTTACATCAATCTGCTAACGCCGCTTTCTGCGCCACAATTAATTGCTCAATCCCGCCGCGCGCCAGCGCCAACAGTTGCAGCAACTCGTCATGGCTGAACGGTTCACCTTCTGCCGTGCCCTGCACTTCAATCATGCGGCCATCTTCCAGCATCACCACGTTCATATCGGTTTCTGCGGCAGAATCTTCCACATATTCAAGATCGCAACGCGCTTCGCCTTCAACGATACCGACAGAAATGGCGGCGACCATGCCTTTCAACGGACTGGATTTCAGTTTGCCATCCGCCACCAGCTTGTTGAGAGCATCAGCTAGTGCTACACAGGCCCCGGTGATGGACGCGGTGCGCGTGCCACCATCAGCCTGAATCACGTCACAATCCAGCGTGATGGTGTATTCACCCAGCGCCTGCAAATCGACTGCGGCGCGCAGGGAGCGAGCGATCAGGCGCTGAATCTCCAGCGTGCGGCCACCCTGTTTGCCTTTAGCCGCTTCACGCGCCATACGGCTGTGCGTAGAACGCGGCAACATGCCGTACTCGGCGGTGACCCAGCCTTGCCCCTGGCCTTTGAGGAAACGCGGTACGCCTTCGTCAACGGTGGCAGTGCACAGCACTTTGGTTTCACCGAACTCAACAAGGACCGAGCCTTCGGCATGTTTGGTGTAGTGACGAGTGAGGGTGACGGGACGCACTTGATTGGCGTGTCGGCCTGCTGGACGCATGGTTTCTCTCCGGCTTGCTTAGGTTTGGCTGCGCATTATACGGACTTCCTCTGCGCCTGTCCTGTCCTGAGGCGGCACAATCGCAGATGAAATTCCGCTCGCTCTGTGGCTAAATGCGCGTTTTCCCACTTAAAAAGATAAATGATGACAGCGATACTCCATTTCCTGCTGGCGCTGGTGGTGATCTTTGCCCTTGCGCTTCTGGTCAGCCACGACCGTAAACAGATTCGTCCACGTTTTATTCTGCAATTGCTGCTGGTAGAAGCCGCTCTCGGCTGGTTTTTCCTGCACTCCGCCAGCGGCCTGGCGGTGGTGAGTTCTGTGGGTGGTTTCTTCGAAACGCTGCTGACCTTCGCAGCTCAGGGCAGCGATTTTGTCTTCGGCGGCATGAGTAAACAGGGCCTGGCGTTTATTTTCCTCGGTGTGCTCTGCCCGATTGTTTTTATCTCTGCACTGATCGGTATTTTGCAGCATTGGCGAATTCTGCCGTTGTTGATTCGTCTGGTCGGCACCCTGCTGTCAAAAGTTAACGGCATGGGCAAACTGGAGTCGTTTAACGCGGTCAGCACCCTGATCCTTGGGCAATCGGAAAACTTCATCGCCTACAAAGGTATTCTGGGTGATATCTCCGCGCCGCGCCTCTACACCATGGCGGCAACGGCGATGTCCACGGTATCTCTCTCCATCGTTGGCGCTTATATGACGATGATTGAAGCGAAATACGTGGTCGCTGCGCTGCTGCTCAATATGTTCAGCACCTTTATTATCCTGTCGATCATCAACCCGACGCGCGCACAGGATGAAGAACATATCGCGCTCGATAAGCTGCATGAGGATCAGAGCTTTTTTGAAATGCTGGGGGAATACATTCTCGCCGGGTTCAAAGTAGCGATGATTATTCTGGCGATGCTGATTGGTTTTATCGCGCTGATTGCCGCCGTGAACGCGCTGTTTGCTGCCGTGTTCGGCTACAGTTTCCAGCAATTACTGGGCTACGTATTTTATCCGTTCGCCTGGTTGGTCGGCATTCCCTCTGCGGATGCGTTACAGGCGGCCAGCATCATGGCGACAAAACTGGTTGCCAATGAATTTGTGGCAATGATCGAGCTGAAAAAAGTGGCTGCCGAAATGACGCCGCGCGGTCTGGGGATTTTGTCGGTATTCCTGGTGTCGTTCGCCAACTTCGCCTCGATCGGCATCGTCGCCGGAGCGATTAAAGGGCTGAACGAAGCGCAGGGTAACGTGGTATCGCGCTTCGGCTGGAAACTGGTGTACGGATCAACGCTGGTCAGTTTGCTTTCCGCAGCGTTTGCCGGATTGTTTATCTGATACGAATTCGTAGCGGCGCGATTTATCGCGCGCTGCCAGAAAAACCCGCGCGATAAATCGCGCCGCTACGGAAACTATTTTAAAAACCCACGCACACCAGACCATCAACCCGCATTACCGATTCCTGGCTGAAGCGTTTCTTGTAGATATCACGCAATGCGTTGATGTTGTCTGAGCTGGCACGATCTGGCGAATGAATTAGCATCAGCGCTTTGCTGTTTTCACGCGCCAGTTTGCCATTCTCCCCCAGCCACTGCCCTTTGGCGTCATATACCGACAAGCCATCTTTGAAGCGCGGCGTAACATCGCTATCGACAAAATGCTGCCACTCCTGCTCAGTCACCGTGCCGCCCTGCGGTTTACTCATGCCAAACCACAACGTGGTTTGCATCATCATATCCCCACCGGCACACACCGGCGTCGGCGTGCTGGTTGGCGCAGACTGGGTGATGGTGGTGGGATGCGTCTGACAGCCTGCCAGCAGCAATGCCAATGCGAAAGATGCGATAAATTTTGTTGCCATACAGATTTCCCTGAACTGAATGCCCGTCGCTATCATAGGTGTCTGGTTTGAAAAGGCCAGTGCTTAGCTGCCCATATTTCAGGCTTTTACCTGTCATGCCATAGCGTAGCTCGCTATAATTCACTAAATTTTCTTCACACGAGTATCGCTTATGATCCGCAGTATGACCGCTTACGCACGTCGCGAAGCCAAAGGCCACTGGGGCAGCGCCGCCTGGGAACTCCGCTCCGTTAACCAGCGCTACCTGGAAACCTACATCCGCCTGCCAGAGCAGTTCCGCAGCCTGGAACCCGTCATTCGCGAGCGTATTCGCAACCGACTGACACGCGGCAAAATTGAGTGCAACCTGCGTTTTGATGCCGATCCGGGCGCGCAGGGCGAACTGATTCTCAACGAATCGCTGGCAAAGCAGCTGGTCCAGGCGGCCAACTGGGTGAAAATGCAGAGCGATGAAGGTGCGATCAATCCACTGGATATTCTGCGCTGGCCGGGTGTGATGTCAGCAAAAGAGCAGGATCTCGACGCCATTAATGCCGAACTGCTGGCCGCGCTGGATGGTGCACTCGATGACTTTATCACCGCGCGTGAAACCGAAGGTGCAGCCCTGAAAACCCTGATTGAACAGCGCCTTGCTGGCGTAACTCAGGAGGTCAGCAAAGTTCGTGAGCAGATGCCTGAAGTATTGAAGTGGCAGCGCGAACGTCTGGTGACCAAACTGGAAGAAGCCGAAGTCCAGTTAGAAAACAATCGTCTGGAGCAGGAACTGGTGATGATGGCGCAGCGTATTGATGTCGCTGAAGAACTGGACCGCCTGGACGCGCATGTAAAAGAAACCTTCAACATTCTGAAGAAGAAAGAAGCGGTCGGTCGTCGCCTCGATTTTATGATGCAGGAGTTCAACCGTGAGTCGAACACCCTGGCATCGAAATCGATTAACGCCGACATCACCGCGTCAGCAATTGAGCTGAAAGTGTTGATTGAGCAGATGCGCGAGCAGATCCAGAATATTGAGTAATATCTCACCCACTTTCATGTGATGTCATAATAACAATAAAACCCGTTAGTTACGGGTTTTATTGTCTCATAGAGAATCATCACTTCTCGCAAAATCTCTCACTTTTACTGTACCATATAATGTACCAATTACCCCTTTGACCGTGATAGGTTTGGTACAAGCAGGCAGTATGGGAAAGCTATCAGATATACAGATAAAATCCTGGCTCAAGTCTCAGGAACGCTTTGAAGGACGCTCTGACGGAAACGGATTGTATCTGTGCTACCGAAAAGAGTTCTCAATACCAAAATGGCGCTTTCGCTACAGCTATGGCGGCAAGGCGCGTGCAATGTGGATCGGTTCATATGGCGATTTGTCCTTAGCAAAAGCGCGCGAACGGGCCAGAGAGCTATCGGCAAGAGTAGCTTTAGGTTATGACGTTGCCGGAGAGAAGCAGGAGCGTAAAGCCTCTACGCTTGCCAAAATCCAGAAAGAGAAGAACGCTCGCCGTGTTTCTGACCTTGCGTTTGAGTACTACGAGAAACAAATTGTTGGACGCTGGAAACACCCCGATATTCTTCGTAGGCGCATTGAAAAAGATATTAATCCTCACATAGGCCACATAAAAGTAGAAGACGTAAAGCCTGGGGATATTGATATGATGTTGCAGAGTATTGTTCAACGAGGCGCGCCAACTATCGCTAATGATGTTTTACGTTGGATAAAGCGAATATTTAACTATGGCATAAAACGTCACTATTTGAGTGTTAACCCAGCGGGAGCCTTTGACAACAATGATGCAGGAGGTCAGGAAAAATCCAGAGATCGTTTTCTTTCAGAAGAAGAGATTACGTTACTTTTTCGCGCAATGAAAATAGCTAAAGGATTTAGTCGACAGAATGAGATAACTTTTAAGTTACTTTTACTCCTTTGCTGTAGAAAAATGGAACTGTGCTCTGCTAAATGGGAAGATTTCAATCTTGAAGAAGGCGTCTGGTATTTAAAAAATACTAAAAATGGCGATAACTTGGATATTCCTCTTCCTGAATTATCTTTGATTTGGCTGCATGAGTTAAAGCAACTCTCTTTAGGAAGTGAATGGGTTCTCCCTGCGAGAAAGATGCAGAACAGGATGATACCTCATATTGCAGAAAGCACCCTTCCAGTTGCGCTGGCAAAACTTAAACCGCATATGAAAGGAGTTGAAGGCTTTACTATCCACGACTTTAGGCGAACCGCCAGAACACATCTGGCATTTTTAGGTATCGACCCAGTAGTGGCAGAACGTTGTCTTAACCATCGCATCAAAGGCGTTGAAGGTATCTACAACCGACATAATTACTTTAATGAAAGGAAATTAGCATTAAATAAAATGGCTGATTTTCTGGCTAATATAGAGGCGTCAGTATAATGCATTTTAGTTTCTCAAAGGGTAGCGCCATTGACAGGCTCACTCATTACCCCCAGATTGAAATAAAAGAGCTGGCAAGGGCTTTGGCTAATGTTGATCCGCATACAAAAACTGATGATTTACCAGAAGATAAGGTTAGCATAGTCAGCGCGTACTCTGACTACCTTATCCGGGTTAACAGAAATCTATATGCTTTCCTGAAGGCAAATGGAAAGAAAAAAGAACTTGAGTTGTTTTATCCAAAACCTATTGCAACTAATTGCCCTATAGAAGCAAACATTCTATTTGCCTCCAGTATTAATCTTATCGAGAAAGATGTAACACCAAACATCTTAGCGGAAAAATGCGTCCTGTCTTTGTGCCAGATGTACAAAAAATACGGAGAAGCAGTCGTTACTTATTGTGGCGGTGAAAAAGCTGTTTTGATCGCGAAAGAGAAAGCGCAGGATAAGCGCGGCGAGCATAAGAAAAATGAGGAAAATGCATCTCTACATAAAATTATAGGACTACTCGCGATCAACCTTGCTATGGAGAAGTCGGCTAGCGGGTCAACGAAATGGATTAACAAAGCCGGTGCTCCCAGCATTGAACCTCTGCACAAGCTATTAAACGACTATGCGGAATCAAATGGCATAAGCAAAAAGGGGATGGGTAAATCTTCTTTCTACGACAAGTTGCGAACGGCGCTAACCTCGCTCTATGACGAATAATGTTGAGTTAGTGCCCGGCACGATGATGCCAGGCACAACTGACTACTGTTGAAATGTGCGTAGAAGTGCCAAACAATGCCATCACGTTACCTTTAGTGACCATTCTGTTGCCAATATTAACCATTTTTATTGAACCCAAAGGTATATATGGGGATATATGGGGATATATGGGTCAATAACAGGCGAGACAATTCCTTTTAAAATAAAACACTTAAAAATCACAGGATTAGTTTCCTCTTTTTACCCTCCCCAGAAGTCTTGAGTTGATGGAATTTCATTTTTATTATGGAATTTTAAGTTTCTTAGTGGAATTCCATTTTCAGTGGAATACATCAGTACGTCTCCGTTAGTCTCATTCCACACCATTTTAATCAATGAGATAGGAGATCCTGCTTTGAATCAAACACCCTACGGAATCATCCCTGAAACCGGGTTTGTCAGACAAAAACAGTTAATGCATTGCCTGCCATTTTCGTCAGCAACGCTATGGCGGCGGGTCGCATCTGGATCGTTTCCAAAGCCAGTAAAAATTTCCGCTCGTATTACTGCCTGGCGTGCAGAGGAGGTAAAAGAATGGATAGGCCAACAGCGTGCGCATTGATAAATATGCGGCGACGAGTCACCGCAAAACATCATCCTTTAGGTTCAATACCACGACGCTTAAGTTCTTGCCTTGCAAGTTCTTTAAACCAGTTACCGAGTGTAGTTTGGTCTTTGGTTGCTTCGAGATCGAGTTGCTCTCTTAGTTCAGGATTAATGCGGATCTGGAAGGTGGGTGATTTGCCACCAGTTTTAGGAGTGCGATCTTTTGCTCTTGACATTGTACGTACCTTTCACTTTAATAAGCACCATAAGGTACGTACCTTATACAACAAACCACTTTAAAACAAGCGGCTCTGCAAGGTACTCGCAATACCTCACAAAGCCTGACCATAAATGAACTTGGGAGTACCTAAATGGCTGCATCAAAGTCTACCCGGATATTTGCGGCAATCAACCGTTCTCAGTTGTCCTGTCGCCCTGTCATGCTGCGCGTTACCGCCGGTGACGAACAGAGCGCACGCCGCCGTCTGGCTGCTGATTACATCCTGTTATTTGCGGGCCGCCTGCCCTGCCACGGAGGTCGTCATGCGTGAATATCCGCAACGCGGCGAACGCTGGCAGCATTCGCAGGGCTGGACGGTGACGGTACTGCGCTTTACCGATGCGCCTGCGTCAGTCGCATCCGTTAATCCTGAGTTCAGTCACGAGGTGCTCTATCGCTACGACAGCGACGGTCAGGTGACCTCCTCCCCGCTGGCATGGTTTGAGGAAAACTATACCCGGTTTGCCGAAGCACCGCGCCGTTGCAGCGCCCCGACCGGAGGCAGCAGCGGGTTCAGCCCGTTTAACCTGCATCCCACGGTGAAATACGAGCGCTGGCGGGAGCGGCCAGCACGGCAGCCCGCCGAACCCGACGCCAGCCACTACTCAAACTACCTCTGACACACAGCCAGCTTTAACGGAGTAAACCATGACAATGTCAATCGGGCACAACGGTGCTCAGGGCATCCCCTTGCCTGAAAACGGTGCTTTTAACGCCTTTGCTTACGGCCTGCCGGAGGACGCATTTGAAAAGCTGACCCGCGCAAAGGAAGCCTGCGACCTGCTCCAGCTCCTGTTTTCCGAACATCCCTGTTCAGGTTCATTAACCGCGCACAGCGTACCCGGCGTGGCCGCGCTGATGGAATACCTGCGCGCCGACCTGACCGACGTCACGCGCTGCTGCGCACTCATCGGGGAGGCCCACGCATGAAAAAGCCACAGGTATCCGTGTTCCCGCCGGAGCTGACCACGGCGCTTTACCGCCGCGCCATCGCCTCAGCATGGCGGGCAAAGCATCTTGCCGCCACCGGCAGCGAAATGCGTGGCCCGCATCGCATGACGGTGGAGCGGATCGAAATGGCCATCGCGCTGCACGTTGAGAGCGCAATGGTGAACGAGTACGGCGAAGCGAGGGGCGCGGCTGCGGCGCTGGCCCTTTTCACTGACATGGTGGAGCCAACGCTCCTCACTGCGCCGCCGGTGCTGACGCCGCGCGGATGCGAAGTCATGACCGAACTTTACCGCACGCTTCCGGCGGCTTTCGAAAAGTTCTGCGGCACCGGCGCGTCGCTGTACCGGCATTAAGGAGAGGTTATGACAGCACAGTCAGTATCAGACATCACTGCCGCTGCGCGCGGTCGCTGGCCGGTCGTTTTTCAGTTGCTCGGCTTCAGCGTGCCGGACGGCGGCAGGCACGGCCCCTGCCCGAAGTGCGAAGGTAAAGACCGTTTTCGCATGGATGACATTGAGGGGCGGGGGACGTGGATTTGCAGCCACTGCGGCAACGGTGACGGCCTTGACCTGGTGAAGCTGGTGACAGGCAAAGGTGTGAAACAGGCCGCGCAGGAGGTGGCACAGGTGCTCGATGTTCGTGATGTGCAGGACATGCCGCTTAAGCCAGCCAGAGAGAAAGCCCCGAAACGCGACATGGCCGCCACGGTGGAGGCGCTGGTGAAAGCCAGCCACACGGGCGAAAGTGTTTATCTGACCGGTAAAGGCTTTGCCGGTTATCCGGGATGCCTCACCGGCAGTGCGCAGCGCATCAGCGGCACAGCCTTTCCGGCAGGTTCCCTGTTGCTGCCGCTGACCACAGCAGACGGTGCAGTGACCGGCGCGCAGCTTGTTGCCCCCACAGGTGAGAAAAGCCTGCTGCCGGGAAGCACCATGAAGGGCGCGTTTGTGGCGCTCAGCCCGCTGCCGTCTGAGTCGCCGGTGCAGGTGGTCATCACGGAGGGCTACGCCACCGCGCTCACGGTGAGTCAGCTTACCGCCGGGTGCGTTGTGGCCGCGATATCGGCGGGCAACCTGCCGAACGTGGCGCAGGCGCTGCGGGCACGCTGGCCGGAGGTGAAAATCGTCATCGCCGGTGACAACGACTTTCAGGATGCGGGTGAGAACCCCGGCAGAGCGTTTGCGGAGAAGGCAGCAAAAGCCGTCAGTGGCTGGGTGAGCCTGCCGCCGGGCGAAATCAAAGCCGACTGGAACGACTTTCACCGGGAGCACGGTGTGACCCGCGCCCGTGAAGCCTTCCGTAACGGTCTGGTGCTGTGCGGTGAGGGCCGCACGCAGCTGCCGCACGGGTTCCGGCTGACGCAGGAGTATCTCTGGTATGAGAAGCAGGTGCAGCGCAACGGCGAAACGGAAATCCAGAACGTCAAAATCTGCAACCCGCTGCGCGTCACGGCCATTACCTGCGACGCCGACGGCGGCAACTTTGGCCGCCTGCTGGAGTGGGAGGATACGTGGGGCGAGCGCCGCCGCTGGGCCATGCCGATGGAGATGCTGAGCGGCAGCGGCGAGGAGCTGCGCCGGGTGCTACTGGTCAACGGCCTGTCCTACATCAGCACCACCGGCGAGGCCCGTGCGCGCCTGATGGAGTACATCTCGCTGTGCAAGCCGGAGCGCCGCGTGACCTGCGTGAGCCGCACCGGCTGGCATGGTCAGGTTTACGTCCTTCAGGACGAAGTGAGCGGCGACGGTGCAGACGGCGTCATTCTCCAGACCACCTCCGTGCAGGGGCGGGACTTCCGCGTGTCCGGCTCGGTGGAGGAGTGGCGCGAGCACGTTTCCCGCTTCTGCACCGGCAACTCCCGCGTGGCGTTTGCGGTCAGCCTCGCCTTTGCCGCCCCGCTGCTGAGGCTGGTCGGCATGGACGGCGGCGGCTATCACCTCAAGGGGGAATCCACTGACGGCAAGACCACCACCATGAAGGCGGCGACCTCCGTATGCGGCGGGCCGGACTACTGGCAGACATGGCGTGCGACCGGCAACGCGCTGGAGGGCTGCGCCAGCCGCCGCAACGACGCGGCCATGATGCTTGACGAAATCCGCGAGGTGGACGGGCGTGAGGCAGGCAACATCGCCTACATGCTGGCAAACGGCCAGGGTAAGGGCCGTGCCGGTACGGACGGCGAGCTGCGCACCCGCAAGCAGTGGCGGCTGCTGTTCTTCTCTACCGGCGAGCTGTCACTGACTGAGCACGCCGCGAAAGCTGGTGAGCGCACCTTTGCCGGAATGGAGGTGAGAATGATCCAGATACCCAGCGACTCCGGGAAATTCGGGGTGTTTGAGGAGCTGCACGGCTTTGAGAGCGGCAAGGCGCTGGCCGAGCATCTGGAATGGGCAACGGCCAGCTACTACGGTGCGCCGTTCCGCGAGTGGCTGAAGGCGCTGACCGCCGACCTGAACGGGCTGACGGCGCAGGCGAAAACGCTGCTGAAGGAGTACACCGCCGCCCTCACTCCACAGGATGCAGGCAATCAGGTGGGCCGTGCGGTTAACCGTTTTGCCCTGGTGGCAATGGCCGGAGAGCTGGCAACCCGGCTCGGCATTACCGGCTGGCAGGAGGGTGAAGCGCTGCGGGCAACCCGCGTATGCCTCAGTGCCTGGCTGAAAGACCGGGGGCATACCGCCAACCAGGAAGACATTGCCGCGCTGGAGCAGGTGCGCAGCTTCTTCACCGCTAACCAGTACAGCCGCTTTGCCGACTGGCACGACGAGCGCAACCGGCCCGGCAACATGGTGGGCTGGCGCAGGGTGGAGAAAGGCAGCACGGCACAGGGCACGGAGGCAGTCACGACGTTCTATGTCATGCCGTCCGGGTGGAAAGAAATCTGCCGGGGCTTCGATCCGCGCAAGGTGGCGCGCCTCTGCGCAGACCGGGGGTATCTGCTGGCCTCTTCCGACGGCAAGTTACAGACCAGTATCCGCCCGCCAGAGATGAACGTGCGCAGGCTCTACGTCTTTAACAGCGAGGTGCCGGGCTGACGTTAAAGGCTTTGCGTGAGTCTTATTTTTAAAGGGTAACAGGTGTAACGGGTGTAACAGCGGCATTCAGTAAGGGGTGAGCCTGTTACACCTGACAAAAAGGTGAGGTGTAACGGGTGTAACAATGGCCGCTTCCTGCTGTTACACCCTGTTACCCACTGTGTTACACCGCAGATTTCATAAAACCCCTTTCAGTTCAGTGATGTAACACCTGTTACCCGTGTTACACCGGAAAAAGAATGCCAGTGAGGTCAGCGCCATTTAAACCCTTTTTTCTGGCTGGCCGGTTTTCAGGCGCAGCGGTAATGCCGCCCGGCGTTGTACCAGACACCACACACGGCCCGCAAATAGATGACCTGTGCCAGCCACGGCACAATTGACTGACCGAAAATAACCCGACAGGAATTATCATGAACGAGAAAAACACCGCTGCCACAGCAGCCGCACTGCCTGCCGCCACGCAGGCCGCGCTGGAAAAGGTAAACCTCACGAAAGTCGCCTGGCTTGAGGCGCGCCGTAAACAGGAGTCAGCAGCCGCACAGACCGGAATCATCCGCCAGCGCCGCAGCGAGACTGAAGCCAGCGCAAACGCCCAGAACGAAGAATGGCGCAGGCTGTTCCGCGAGAACGGCGGCGCGATGACGCCGGAAATGAAAAAGCTGCGCGCTGAGGTGGCGCTCGACCGTGAGTCGCTGGAGGAGTTCGACGCCCTGCTGGCCGCGCATGAAAGCGAAAACGAGTTTCTGCCGTGGAAAACCGCAGACCGGGCACACGCATACATTAACGCCCATGACCGTCTGACAGAGCACCGTGCCTTGCATATCTGGCAGGACTTCATGCGGGCGCATGGCAGGCAGCTGATACAGACGCTGAGCCTGCTGAAAATCACGCTCGGACGCAGCGCCGGTAGCGGTTCCGGGGTTGTTCATTCCGTCAACGACCCGGAAACCGTGCTGAAGGACTTCATCAGCAGACACATTACTCAGCCAGCGCTGGCCTGTGATGCGCTGCCGGAAGATGACGTGGTGTTTAAGCTGGCGGGTATCTTTGCCGATGAGGCCGCACACTCCGACTTCCGTAACGGTCCGTCACCGGCAGCGCGTCTTAAATTGCTGAGCCTCCGTGAAGCGGCGAAGAAGGAGAATGCACAGTGACCATTGCCACCACACCTGCACAGGCGCTGGACCAGTTCCGCGCCGCCCGGAGCCAGTGGCAGACGCACCTGACGTCCCGCACTGATGCGGAGCAGGCGCTGAGCGCGCTGCTGGCCGCCGGTGAGAACACATCCGGTTACGGTGAACGGGTGCCGCTGCTGCGTGAGCGCATCGCGGTGCTGGACTGGCAGATTCACTGCGCCGCCCGCGAGGGCGTGTATGCGCAGAGGCTGGTGCTGGAAGCCTGTACGGAAGACGCGCTGAGCGCCTTTATGGCTGAACATGGACCGGCGCTGATCTCAGCGCTGGCTCCGTTCCTGAACGGTCCCGGCGGGCCGGAGGTGGCCGCCCGGCTGCTGCGCAGCGCTGTACTCCGTGAGGCACAACGGGCACGCCCGGCAGTGGCAGAGACTTACCAGGACGCGCTGAACGAAACCGGCCTGACGCCGGAGACGGCCATGCTGCGCGACGGTCAGGGCAGCTACACCCCCGCACAGCACCTGCGCTTTACGCAGCGCCTGAGTCATCTGCCGCAGGAGGGTGTGTAATGGCCCTCAAATGCCCGGAGTGCGGCACCACCGCACACACGCGCACCAGCGCCTATGAGTCAGCGTCCGTCAAGCGCATCTGGTATCAGTGCACTAACCTTGACTGCTCCTGCACGTTCACCGCGCTGGAGAGCGTCGAGAAAATCATCATGAAGCCGCAGAAGCCAGCAGAATCTGAATCCAAAACGGAAACGCTGAGTGCGGCGCGACAGCCGCAGACGCTGGGCCGGTATGGTTCTGCCAGTAAACTGTCCAACCGGCAACAGTCACCGACCTGATGTCCGCCTGCTTTAGTCTGAACCGGCCACTGCGCCGGTTTTTTTACGCCCCTTTTTCCTGGCTGGCGGCCCTCCTCACGACTGCATGTCTATGCTGCATGAAAACGCATGAGTCTCAGGCACTTAATAAAGGCACATCAGCCCAGCCGTGGCGCGGCATAAGCCCTTTCATGCAGGTGCATGAAAACCACTCAATGAAGTGGGCAGGCGTGGCGGGGGTACGAGCGCGCGCAAGCACAAATTAAACATGTAAAATAACTTTTATGCCCTATAGATATTTTTAGAAAAGCCGATTAAAAAGAGAGCTATTTATCAGCAAATAACAGACCTATTATTAGCTTGCTAATAATTAGGTGTGTTAAATCCACTGAAGGAAAATAAATGAGCGTTTACAACTATGTATGCCAAACGTTTGGCCAAGATAAAGGCGCAACACTTAGACGCATACAGACAGGAGGCAATAATAATTTTAAGGGCAGTGAATATGAAGCTGCTCTAGCTGCTATAAAAATTTGCGTTAATGCGGCTGAGTATCATGATCAAGATTTAGATCAAGTCAAAATCGCTATTCAGGAAACAGCCTTTGTAGACGATCTTTGCATTATTAATGAGTTAGGGGGTTTTAAGCACAATTTCCAAGCGAAAAACTCTGACGGCACTGCCGCAGCTTGGACTGATGCGATGCATGAGCGTTTTTGCATGCAGAAACGAATAGACGACGAGCATTTTGGGTATCCCAATAATCAGCAGATTTTGGTCGTAAGTAACGAAGCCAAGAAACTGGAAAATGATGCCAAAATCCATGAAGACTATAGGGATTTTTTTATTTCAGAATATGTCCCGTATGAAGAAAACAGGATTGATTTAATTAGAAATTATTTGCCGCTACAACAAGCCCTTAAAACTTTATCAGGAAAAACGAACCCTTCGCATCTTGACTATGTCTATAGTTTAGTAGTAAGTGCTTGGGCTAACAGTCCAAAAAAAGGTTTACAAACTATTGGCGACTTGATCGGTTCAGCAAAAGCGATAGGAAAGCCCGATTGGATCTTAACGAACATACCGCCTCGCGCGATTCCAGAGTGGCTAAATGATGCTTGCTTCGCTTTTCCAGGGTTCTCTGTTCGTGTAGAATCCGGTCACTTTATTGTAAGTTTGGCCGTCGGTATCGAAATCGATCTGGGAAAACACCCGGTCAAGCCCGAGGGGGTCGATGAGATAACAACAGCCGATGAGATGGTCGAATGCCTGTTATCTTTGATAAGTGATGAGCTTGATGAAGAGCAGGACAATGAACAAGATTTCAATGAGGGCGCCATATGACTATTGATATCAACAAGTTAAGCCCAAACGTTTTGAGCAATAGCAGGACGCTGGCACCAACAGTATCCCATGAAGCTCGTGATGCTTTGGATGAGCTTATCGATCCTAATACTGGAGTTAAAGAGTATCGCTCTGCGATGCTTGCGTTAGGTGAGGAACTTGGAGCCCTCGTTGCTAAAAAAATGCCAAATAGAAGTAAGCAATGCTTGATTGTGTCTACAGCTGAAGATGCTGATTTTTTGGCAAATGGCGTAAGCCAGGCTTTAAGTGAAACGAACATTCACTATAAAAATGCTGTGCTCTGGAACAATCATTACGCGCTTAAAAAAGGCAGCGTTGCTCCTGTAATACACAGTTATATCGAGCCTGGATATGAAAGCTCTAACGTTCTTATCGTTGTAAAATCAGTTATTTCAGGAAGTTGTGTAGTAAGAACGAATATTTTGTCTTTAATTGACAAAATAGACCCTGAAAAAATATTTATTGTTTCTCCAGTAATGCATGAAAAATCTGAGATGAATCTCCGGAGCGAGTTCCCGGATGAGATCGCAGATAAGTTTGATTTTACATTCTTCGCTATCGATCGTATCAAAAGTGAAGATGGGGAAGTCATACCCGGTATTGGTGGACAAGTATACCAGAAGCTAGGCCTTAGTGATCAGCCAGTAAAAATCGGCTATCTGCCTGATACAGTTAGAAGAAAGATTGTCTCTTTAAGTGCCTAGACAATTTGTTCTATCAAAAAAGCCACTCAATAAATGAGTAGCTTTTTTTGTACCAAATATTGTACCAAAATAAATTTCTCAAAATAAAAAACATAAAAAACAACAACTTGAAATCAATACATTACTCAGATCCAGAACATTGAGTAACATCTGTACTGCCCCCTGTTTCTGCCGGGGGGCAGTACAACAAATCAGTATAGTTCCTGTTCGCTAGTCGATTTTTTTTCAACGCGCAACGTAAATAATGCGTAAAGATTCGTACCCAGCCATGTCTTTTTGGGACATCCCTTTACCAGTTCTACAGTGTCAAGAGCCCCCCAATTCGCTTATAATCTATTGTAAATCAAGATATATCTGTCCGTTATCAAGATAATTCTTCTTGATAATTCCCCGTTCAATGAATCCATTCAATCTTAAAGATTGCGGAGATTAGGTTTCTTTAACGGCACTATTTGCTAATCTGCTGGTCGAAATTAAGACTGCTGTACCGCGCCCTGAACACCTGGACCTGCTTCTATGTGCGATACATTCACTGATCACATGAAGGTGTTATGAAAAAAACCGGGCAGTTCTGCTCTCAACTCCTCCACCCTCGCTACTGGTTTACCTGGTTTGGGTTGGGCGTGTTATGGCTACTGGTACAACTTCCTTACCCCATCCTTATCCGTCTCGGGGCCGCTGCTGGCAAACTGTCACGCCGCTTCCTGAAACGCCGCGAGCGCATTACGCGTCGTAATATTGAACTCTGCTTTCCTCACATCAGTGACGAAGAGAAGGAGCAGATGATCGCGGGCAACTTTGCCTCCCTGGGCATGGCGCTGGCGGAAACGGGCATTGCCTGGTTCTGGTCGGATCGTCGGGTGCGCCAGTTGTTTCAGGTGAGTGGTATGGCCAACCTGAAAACCGCCCAAGACCATAAACGAGGCGTGATGGTAATTGGCGTGCATTTTATGTCGCTGGAATTGGGCGGCCGCATCACCGGGCTGTGCCAGCCCATGATGGCGATGTATCGCAAACATAACAATCAGGCGATGGAGTGGGCGCAAACCAAAGGCCGTATGCGTTCCAACAAAGCCATGATTGACCGGCGTGACCTGCGTGGCATGGTGCAGGCGCTGAAACAGGGCGAGGCCGTTTGGTTCGCTCCAGACCAGGACTACGGCCCGAAAGGCAGTGTCTTTGCGCCGCTGTTTGCCGTTGAGAAAGCGGCAACGACCAACGGGACTTTTGTGTTATCACGTCTGGCTCGCCCGGCGATGCTGACTATCGTGCTGATTCGTAATCCGCAGAAAAACGGCTATCAGTTGATCATCCAGCCGGAGTTGGAAAACTACCCACATGATGATGAATCCGCTGCGGCCGCTTACATGAACAAAGTGATCGAGCGTGAAATCCTGCGTGCACCTGAGCAATATCTCTGGCTGCATCGCCGCTTTAAAACCCGCCCGCCAGGTGAAGCGTCGCTCTACGTCTGACCTGATGCAGCAGGCTCCGGCCTGCTGCCTGACCCGCCAAAAAACATTTCACAACCATTCTTAACGAAAAACAGGTTTGTCAAAATTTGCACAGCCTTTTGTAATGGTCGCCATTTCCTTTTCCTGACCAAACTTATGACTCTGCTTTTGACTTCACCCCGGCGAGCGATGCTCGCAATTGCGGTTGCCAGCGCGCTGCTGGCCGGTTGCGCCAATCCTCACGGCTTACATACCAGCAACCATATGCTTGATGCCAATACATTGCAGGCACAGGACACGCTGAAAAATGCCCACTTCAGCACCGCTAACTGGCCGAAAACGCAATGGTGGCAAAGTTTTGACGATGCTCAGCTTAATCATCTGATTAACGATGCCATGGCCTCCAGCCCGGACCTGCAAGTAGTAAACGCCCAAGCCGACAAAGCCAATGCACAGGTTATCGCCGCCAACGCTGAACGCTACCCGGATGTCGATCTCAACGCCGGGATTACCCGTTCACGGGTAGCAAAAGTGGACGACCCGCTGCTACAGGGCAAAACCTACAGTACGCTGCGTACCGCCAACGTAGGTCTGAGCTACACCTTTGATTTATGGGGTGGGAAGAAAGATGCAGCCGAAGCCGCACTCGGCCAGGCGCGCGCCAGCGAACTGGATCGCCAGGCCAGCCAGTTAACCCTGGCCGCTAACGTCACGCGTGCATGGAACAACCTTAATCTGGCGTGGACCAATGCCGATCTGGCAAAACAGGCCGCCGATCGTGCCAATGGCATCGCCAAAATTCAGCAGCAATATGTTTCCGCCGGACTCACGTCTGACTATCAATACAAGCAGGCGTTATCGCAGCAAAAAACCGCTGAAGCCTCGCTTACGGAAGCAAAACAGGACGTCACCGACGCCGGTATTCAACTTTCGACGCTGGTCGGCAAAGGCCCGGATTACTGGCATAACCTGAAGCCAGCGAAACTGAACGTACCCACCGCTGCACTGCTGCCAGGCAATATTCCAGCCGATCTGCTGGGTCGCCGCCCGGATGTAGTCGCCGCACGTTGGCGAGTAGAAGCGGCAGCGAAAGACATCGCCGCGACCAAAACCGAGTTCTATCCCAATATCAACCTGGTGGCGGAAGCCGGTACACGCTCGCTGCTGGGTGACGCTTTGTTTGGTGCGCCGAGCCGCTTCTTTAATGTTGGGCCAAGCCTGTCGCTGCCAATTTTTGATGCCGGTAAACGCCGCGCCGATTTAGCTGAAAGCGATGCCAACTGGGATCTGGCGGTGGCGCAATACAACAAACTGCTGATTAGCTCGCTGGGTAATGTCAGCGATACCATCACCCAGTTGCAGTCCATTCAGGACCAACTGGCCCAGCAGGAAAGTGCCAACCAGCTGATTCACAGCGCCTGGGATGACCTGAACCGCGAATACGCAGCGGGCCTGCGTCCATATCTGGACGTATTGACCATCCAGAATCAGTTAATCGAATCCGACCAGAAACTGGTGGCGCTTAAAGCCCAGCAGATCAATCTGGCGGTGGTGTTGATTGAAGATTTAGGTGGTGGATTCCATAACGGGGATGCTACGCCCCACAGTTAAGCGGATGGCTGGTATTCTGCCGCAGGTTGGTGAATGATGGTTCGCTCATTGGCTCAACCTGCGGATAATCATGATGGAACAAGATATTGAGGCTGGCTGGCTCCGGCCTCTTATTGCTGACCGACTTACCCCTTTTCTGGAGATTGATGCAGCTCGCCTGCAACGCAATCTTCAGCAGATGCAACAAAAAGCCGATGCGGCTGGCGTTGCTCTGCGTCCTCATATCAAAACCCATAAAAGCGTCTGGATAGCCCGGCAACAACGAGCGCTTGGCGCGCGTGGTGTTACGGTGTCAAAACCGAGCGAAGGTGTCGCCTTTATTTTAGGGGGCGAGCGTGACCTGTTACTGGCTTATCCGGTGGTGCTGGCCGATACGTTGACCGAATTACTTCAGGTCGCAGCAGAAAACCATGCCCGTATTACCTGCATTGCTGACTCCCTGAATGGCGTGTCTGCGTTAGCGACCGCGCATCAGCAACAGCCGACAGCGGAGCTGGCGGTTGCCATCAAGGTGGATGTTGGGCTGCATCGGGTGGGGGTCGATCCTGAAAGTGATGCTGCGCTGACGCTGGCTGAAGCTATCAATGCCGCCGGACTTCCTTTTGCCGGGCTGGTTTCTCATGCCGGCCAGGCTTATGGTGCCGGTCATCCCGCCGCCATCTGCGAGGTTGCCCGTCAGGAAATCGCACTGATGCGTGGTGTTCAACAACGCCTGATGGCTGCGGGATTTACGCCTTGCCCAATCTCTGTCGGCTCAACCCCGACGGCACTGGCGGCCCCGGTTGCGGAAGGCAGCAATGAAATTCGTCCCGGTAATTACGCGTTACTCGATCTGACGGCCTGGCGTTTAGGCTTATGCACGCCAGACGCGCTGGCGTTAAGTGTGGTCACGCGCGTGGTGGCGGTGAATACGCATTACGCCATTATCGATGCGGGCTCCAAAATGCTCAGCTCCGATAAAGGCCCCCACGGCACCAATGCCAGCGGCTTCGGCATTGCCGTGGATGAGCAAGGGAATCAATTTGAGGTGGTGAAATTATCCGAGGAGCACGGCTTCCTGCAATTTAGCCATCAGGCTCCCGCTGTGGGGGCGCTACTGCGTATCTTCCCCAACCACAGTTGTGCGGTTGTGGCACAGTCCGACCGCTTTGTGTTGCGCCATGCCGACGGTTTGGCTGAAGTGCTCAACATAGAGGGACGGGGCAAGTTCATCTGACCACGAGGCTTTTTCTGGAAACCTCTTCTGCGCCACACTTCCGGCACCGGGCCGTTTCCAGCCCGGTGACCGCGTGCTTTAATGCCTCTTTATCCGCCCAACAGGAGGTCCCATGCTGCCATCTCAGACAGTGACTCTGACCATTCCACGTAACTGGTTAGATTTATATGAAACCATCTGGAAACCCGAGTGTTTCGCAAAATGGGCAAGCGGGTTAAGTATCAGCACGCTTACGCAGGAAGGGAATATCTGGAAAGCCAAAGGACCTGAAGGCACGGTAAAGATTCGTTTCACGCCGCATAATCCATTTGGCGTAATGGATCACTGGATCGATACCGGCATCGGTAAGGAGATCTACATGCCGATGCGGGTAATTGCGAACGAACAAGGTGCCGAGGTGGTGATGGTCGTTTACCGTCAACCACTGATGTCTGATGAGAAATTTGCCCAAGACGTTGCATGGGTAAAACGTGATCTGGATAACCTTCTCCACCTTTTAACCCATTAGAATCAATGAATTATACAAACTTTCTTACTCAGCTATTCTCTGGCAGTAATCGGCACTGACAAACAATTTTTCTTCACCAAAGCCTTTAACTGTTTTGCACATTTTGTGGCTGTTTTTCATTGTAACCACCAGTTTGGCTAACGCTTCCGTACCAGGAAAATTCCTGGTAAGGAAGCCATCTCTCACTTCAGGTCCACTGATTTTCTGACGTTTTTTTTATCCGGGCTGAAAAACGTTATTTACCCTCTCTGACAATAACGTAAAAGACTAATAAACCCCTTACCCTTCTCATTATATTTTCAGATGAAAAAACCAAAACCATTTATTACTGAGTGTCATTTATAGGAGTTTTCTCATGGTGTTAATTCAAATAAAACACGGTATAACTCCCTTACACACAGCAGTACTTAATAATAACAATGGCAGGGTAAATAACATGGACCGCTCAACCTATCCTTTATTGTCAGAAAGAGAATTCGTTGAGATTGCCAGAAGGATTTTGGCTGGGGAATATAATTATCAAAATGGATTTTATCGTGATCTGGCTGATTTTCTTCTGACAGGAGGAGATAGTGCTATGACACAAAAACAATTGCACACCAGGGGCGTCTTTTTAAATTCAGAACATCATTTGATCGAATGCATCATTACATGGCAATCACTGAAAGGTATTTCAGGGCTTCGCCAGGATTGGCTGCACTGATGAAATCTGTGCTCTGGCCTTGTCGCCCGGGCGACCCTCAAATTGCACTGGTACATGTACCATAACGAGCAGAGTATGACGATACGTGTAAGAAATCTGACCGGCGCTACCAAGTGGTCAATATTGTCATCAATAAAAATCATTGGCATCGGTGTATTACAGCTTTCACTTCTGGCGCAAATATTACAGGCAAACGAGTTAAATTTACTTGCCGTTGCCATTGCATGTTTATTAGTTATAGACACATTAGCCGATCGCGGATTTGGCAACTCCGCTATTCGCAACCAAAATTTAAGCGTCAGCGATCTCTCCGTTCTTTATTGGGGAAACATGTTGCTTGGGCTATTAATTTTCGCCGTCATGTTTATTGGTAGCGATCTTTTTAGCCGAATAATGAATCAGCCCGAACTGGCAATTATGCTGGAAATGATTTCGGTGATTTTCATTATTGTTCCGCAAGGGCAACATTATCGCGCCATATTGCAGCGAGAAAAACAATTCACTCGAATTGCATTTACAGAAATCTTGTCAGTGCTGGTGGGACTGAGTGTGACCTTGTTCACCGTGTGGCTGACCCCTTCAGTACTCTGTGCTATCTGGGGTTACCTGGCGATGGTCTCAATTCGCATGCTGGTCTACTGCTACTACGGCCGTTCATGGTTCCAACCTGAATACCGTTTTAGCCTGAAAAGCTTTGCCGGTATGCGAGCAAGAAACGGATAATAAAAACAAGTCTGTATGGTGGGCTCTGGGCATCTGAGAGGATGCGTTCGCGTGCTGCTTGCCAGCACGCTTTTTTCTTTTCCACGCCAGCAACTTCCCCCTCCTGTCCACACGCGTTAAGCCGGATTGGCGCATACTGAACACACCATTCACATCATTTTTTATAATGCGAATAAGAAACATCTATCCTCATACCCCCGTAAAACAGGCCTTATGAAGCCTCTAATATCAAAACAACTAATCCGATGTCACTTTTTTAGAAAATCTCAGTGGTCTACACTCTGGGAAGTCTTTAGCCTTGCCGCCAATTATCTGGAGTGCTCTATGCTGTTAACCGTTCTCTACATCATTGGTATCACCGCCGAGGCCATGACTGGTGCGCTGGCGGCAGGCAGACGCAAAATGGACCTGTTTGGCGTCATTATTATTGCTTCCGTTACCGCGATTGGTGGCGGATCGGTACGTGACATTCTACTCGGCCATTATCCGCTGGGTTGGGTTAAGCATCCCGAATACATCATGATTGTTGCGGCGGCGGCGGTAATCACCACGGTGGTAGCACCGCTGATGAATCATCTGCGCAAAGTCTTCCTGGTGCTGGATGCGTTGGGCCTGGTGGTTTTCTCCATAATAGGTGCCCAGGTGGCACTGGATGGGGGCCATACCGCTGTTATCGCCGCGATTAGCGCAGTCATCACCGGTGTATTTGGCGGCGTACTGCGCGATATGTTCTGCAATC
The DNA here is from genome assembly GCF_000468095.1 of Pantoea sp. AS-PWVM4. Lineage (GTDB taxonomy): Bacteria > Pseudomonadota > Gammaproteobacteria > Enterobacterales > Enterobacteriaceae > Pantoea > Pantoea phytobeneficialis. Next base: position 8,130 of record NZ_ASZC01000025.1, on the reverse strand, counting down.
GCATCCCGCTGGTATTTCAGAAAGAATTGTATGCCGCTGTCGCCTTCGCCTCAGGCTGGCTCTATATCCTGCTGTTGAAAACATCGCTGGCCAATGAGGTAGTGGTAATCGTTACCCTATTGTTCGGCTTTTTCGCTCGCCTGCTGGCGCTACGGTTCCGCCTCGGCTTGCCGATTTTCAACTATCCCCATCCCGATCACTGATGCTCCGCCGGGGGATCGCCTGTTGCTGTAAAAACGTGATGAGTTGCTGCACCTGATGATCGTGCAGCATGGTCACAATCCGTTGCGCCAGCGTGCTGCCAATACCCGGTAGCTGTTGCCAGCCCTCCGTCGTGCGCATCTGCAATTGTTGCCACTGAGTGTCAGGTAAGGCTTGTAATGCGGCACGCGGTATCGGCAAGCCCAGCGCCATCACCCAACGGCGTAACGGTTGCTGGCGGGTCTGATTAAACCGCCGCCAGATCTGTTGCGCCCGCGCCGGTGATATCCCAGCCACCTGAGCGATTTGTTCGGGTGTCAGTTCCAGCCAGGAAAACAGATGGGTGATGGTGCCGCTATCCAGCAAGCGTTGCCAGGTGCTGCGTTGTATACCGTTAATATCCAGCACTGATTTTTCGCTGAGCCAGCTCAGGCGTGACAGGAATTGCGCCCGACACGGTGCACTGAATGTCAGACAACTGAGTTCGTTGAAATCGCTGCTTTGTGGTGCATCGGGGTATTCGCGCAGTCCAACACGCCAGATAACCCGTTCAACACGCGGAATGCCCAACCCGGCGAGAACCAATGTCACCTGATCGCCTGCAATCACATCCAGCTCACGCCAACGTCGTAGCGAGCCAATATTGACCCGGCGCACGGTTTTATCATCCAGCTGCACCGGGATAAGATTCAAAACCACCGCGATTTTTCCGGTTCGTCCGACATTGAACTCCACCGAATGCACTTCGCTGCTGATCTCCGCTGGTTGATATTTCCACGCAGCTGACCAGTTGCCCTGCCCGGGCTGCCAGTCACGCCCCATGCGAACGGGCGATTGGTGAATAACAACACCATCGGTGGCAAAGGGTAATTTTCCCTGAAACCAGCGATCGCGCCAGCTTGCTACTTCATCCTCATCATTGACCCGTTCGCTCCAGCGTTCGGTGAGGTCAAATCCCCAGCGCGACAATTGTGCCAGCCGTTCTGACATGGACGTCGGACCATCCGGCCACGCCCAAATAAACACCCCCAATTGCGCCAACAGCGGAGTGGCATCACGGCGCATCATCGCGCCCGCCACCTGTGCCCGGGCATTTCTGCCACCATCATGCGCCTGCTGATGATCGGTCATCTGCAAAAATAATTCCCCTTGCAGCACCACCTCATTCTGATTGGTGCTGATCTGCTGCGGGATAGCCGGGATCATGGCTGCCTTATCCCGCCACTCTTCACCGCGCAGGCCGTCACCACGACTGACCAGAGAGGCCAACCGCCCCTGACGATAAATCAGTGTGACGGCCACACCGTCAACCTTCGGCTGTACCCACAAATCTGACTTACCCTGCATCCACTCCATGACAGCCCGCTGGTCACGCAATTTGCGCACGCCGGTATGTGCCACCGGGTGCTGCGCAGTGCCGTCTGTTGTGGGTTGTGACGCGTAAGTCGCCTGGTCGGGCGTGAAGCACTGCTGCCAGTGTTGCAGACGTTGTTGCAGGCTGTCGTAATCAGCATCGCTTACCAGGTTCTGTCCCTGCCGGTAATAGGCATCATCCCAGTGTCGGAGTTGGGTTTGTAACTGCGTAATCTCCTGCCCGGCCCGTACCGGGGACCAGTTGGGACAAACCCTCTCGGCCAATACGCCCGCGCTGAAAAGCCATAACAACAAAACCATGTATCCTTTCATCTTCGTTCTCCTTTTTGTCTATTGGAGAACACCCTGCATCTGGCGGCCAGCAGCGAAAAAGGATTCTGGATGTTATGTTCCCGCGTTTTTTCACGAGTTGCAGCGCTGAACAATACGGCTGGAGCAGCCTCACAAAAAAAGAAATGCGCCTGACGCGGCGGCAAACGCTGCGTGGCGGGCGTAAGCCGTGTATACTGTGCAGGAAATCGACTCCGCTCTTTACTCAATTCAAGAAAATCATGGCTCAAGGCACGCTCTATATTGTTTCTGCCCCCAGCGGCGCAGGTAAATCCAGTCTGATTCAGGCGCTGTTGAAGACACAACCGTTATACGATACGCAAGTGTCTGTTTCCCATACCACCCGTGGCGTGCGTCCCGGTGAGAGTCATGGTGAACATTACTTTTTTGTGTCGAAACCGGAATTCGAAGCCATGATTGCCGAGGATGCCTTCCTTGAGCATGCGGAAGTCTTTGGCAACTATTACGGCACCTCCCGTGCGGCCATTGAACGCGTATTGGCAACGGGCGTTGATGTTTTTCTGGATATCGACTGGCAAGGCGCGCAGCAAATTCGCCAGAAAATGCCTGCCGCACGCAGCATTTTTGTTTTGCCACCCTCAACGGAAGAGTTGGATCGCCGTCTGCGCGGCCGTGGTCAGGATAGCGAAGAGGTGATTGCCCGCCGTATGGCTCAGGCCGTGGCGGAAATGAGCCACTATGCCGAATACGATTATTTAATTGTGAATGATGATTTTGATCTGGCGTTGTCCGATCTGAAAACCATTATTCGCGCAGAACGTCTGCGCATGAGTCGCCAGAAATCGCGACATGATGCTTTAATCAGCAAACTATTGGCAGTCTGAATTCACTTTCAGTATTATGCCCAGTCATTTCTTCATCTGTGGAGTAGCACACCTATGGCACGCGTAACCGTTCAGGACGCAGTAGAAAAAATTGGTAACCGTTTTGACCTGGTGTTGGTCGCTGCACGTCGTGCACGTCAGATGCAGGTAGGCGGCAAAGATCCGCTGGTTCCGGAAGAAAACGATAAAGCCACCGTTATCGCGCTGCGCGAAATCGAAGAAGGTCTGATCACCAACCAGATTCTGGATGTGCGTGATCGTCAGGAACAGCAAGAGCAGGAAGCCGCTGAATTACAAGCCGTTACCGCTATCGCTGAAGGTCGTCGTTAACAGCAGCCTGCAGGTCAACCTTGTATCTGTTTGAAAGCCTCAATCAACTGATTGAAAAATACTTGCCTGAGGAGCAAATCAAGCGCCTCAAGCAAGCTTATCTTGTCGCGCGTGATGCCCACGAGGGACAAACACGCTCCAGCGGTGAGCCTTATATCACCCATCCTGTTGCCGTTGCCTGCATTCTGGCCGAGATGAAACTCGACCACGAAACGCTGATGGCCGCGTTGCTGCATGATGTTATCGAAGATACCCCCGCAACTTACCAGGACATGGAACAACTGTTTGGCAAAAGCGTTGCCGAACTGGTTGAAGGGGTGTCAAAACTCGATAAGTTGAAGTTCCGGGATAAGAAAGAAGCCCAGGCTGAAAACTTCCGCAAAATGATCATGGCGATGGTGCAGGACATCCGCGTCATTCTGATCAAACTGGCTGACCGCACCCATAACATGCGCACGCTTGGCTCGCTGCGACCGGATAAACGCCGTCGTATCGCACGAGAAACCCTCGAAATTTATAGCCCGCTGGCCCACCGTCTCGGTATTCATCACCTGAAAACCGAGCTGGAGGAGCTGGGCTTTGAAGCGTTGTACCCAAACCGCTATCGGGTCATCAAAGAGGTGGTTAAAGCGGCGCGCGGTAACCGTAAAGAGATGATCCAGAAGATTCTTTCTGAGATTGACGGCCGCCTGCAAGAGGCTGGGATTCCCTGTCGCGTCAGTGGCCGTGAGAAGCATCTCTATTCGATCTACCGCAAAATGCATCTGAAAGAGCAACGATTTCACTCGATCATGGATATTTACGCCTTTCGCGTCATCGTGAAAGATTTAGATACCTGCTATCGCGTACTCGGACAGATGCACAGTCTGTACAAACCGCGTCCTGGACGCGTCAAAGATTACATCGCTATCCCCAAGGCCAACGGCTATCAATCTTTGCATACCTCGATGATTGGCCCGCACGGCGTGCCGGTTGAGGTGCAAATCCGTACCGAAGATATGGATCAGATGGCGGAAATGGGGGTTGCGGCACACTGGGCCTATAAACAGGCCGGTGAAAGCGGCACCACCGCGCAAGTACGTGCCCAGCGCTGGCTGCAAAGCCTGCTGGAGTTGCAACAAAGCGCGGGAAGCTCCTTTGAATTTATTGAAAGCGTGAAATCGGATCTCTTCCCGGACGAGATTTATGTGTTCACGCCTGAAGGCCGCATTGTCGAACTGCCCGCTGGCGCAACACCTGTCGACTTTGCCTATGCGGTCCATACCGATATCGGCCATGCCTGTGTCGGCGCACGCGTTGATCGCCAGCCTTATCCGCTGTCGCAGCCACTCACCAGCGGGCAAACCATCGAAATTATTACCGCGCCGGGTGCCCGACCCAACGCCGCCTGGCTTAACTTTGTCGTCAGTTCCAAAGCGCGCGCCAAGATTCGCCAGTTGCTGAAAAACCTCAAACGCGAAGATTCTGTTAACCTCGGCCGTCGCCTGCTCAGCCATGCGCTGGGTGGTAGCCGTAAACTGGCTGAAATTCCGGCAGAAAATATCCAGCGCGAGCTGGAACGCATGAAGTTGACCAGTATGGATGATCTGCTGGCGGAAATTGGTCTGGGCAACGCGATGAGCGTAGTGGTGGCGAAAAATCTGCTGCAATCAGAGAACTCAGCACCACTCGTCAGCAACAAACGTAATAAGTTGCCGATTAAAGGTGCTGATGGCGTCCTGATTACCTTCGCCAAATGCTGCCGTCCGATTCCGGGCGATCCGATCGTTGCACACGTCAGCCCTGGTAAAGGCCTGGTGGTGCACCACGAGTCCTGCCGCAATATTCGCGGCTACCAGAAAGAACCAGAAAAGTTCATGCCGGTAGAATGGGATAAAGTGACCGATCAGGAATTTGTCGCCGAAATTAAAGTCGACATGTTCAACCATCAGGGCGCGCTGGCAAACCTGACGGCGGCCATCAATACCGCCGGTTCAAACATTCAAAGTCTCAATACCGAAGAACGAGACGGCCGTGTTTATAGCGCCTTTATCCGTCTGACCGCGCACGATCGCGTCCATCTGGCTAACATTATGCGTAAAATTCGCGTAATGCCCGATGTGATTAAAGTTCACCGAAATCGTAATTAGTGCATGAACGATCAACGTTTTGCTCGTATCCGCGAGATGCTGGCCCTGCGCCAGCACGATCTCACCGTCTGTATGGAACAGGTGCATAAGCCGCACAATGTCTCGGCGGTAATTCGCACGGCCGATGCTGTCGGTATCCATGAGGTCCATGCGGTCTGGCCCAGCGTGCGCATGCGCACCATGGTATCGGCCTCCGCTGGTAGCAACAGTTGGGTGAAGGTCAAAACGCATCGCAATATCGCTGAAGCCGTATCCCATCTGAAGACGCAGGGTATGCAGGTGCTGGCGACGAACCTGTCGGCCAAGGCCGTGGATTTTCGCGAGATCGATTACACACGTCCCACCTGTATTCTGATGGGTCAGGAAAAAACCGGTATCACCGCAGAAGCGCTGGCCCTCGCGGATCAGGACATCATTATCCCAATGGTTGGCATGGTGCAGTCACTTAATGTCTCAGTCGCTTCCGCGCTGATTCTGTATGAAGCACAACGCCAGCGACAAAATGCCGGTATGTACCAGCGTACCTACAGTTTGCTGGATGAAGAGGAGCAGCAGCGCCTGCTGTTCGAAGGGGGTTACCCGGTTCTGGCACGCGTGGCGAAGCAAAAAGGATTGCCCTATCCGCACATCAACGACCTCGGTGAAGTGGAAGCCGATGCCGAATGGTGGGCAACAATGCAAGCGACGGGCAAAAAATGAAAGGCCGTCTGCTGGATGCCATCCCGCTCAGTACCCTGACCGGCGTCGGCGCCAGCCAGGCGGCGAAACTGGCCAAAATTGGCCTGTTTACCATCCAGGATCTGCTGCTGCACCTGCCGCTGCGCTACGAAGATCGCACCCAACTCTATCGTATTAATGACCTGCTGCCGGGCATCTGGGCCACGGTGGAAGGTGAAGTGCTGAGCAGTGAAATCACCTTTGGCCGCCGCCGTATGCTGGTGTGCCAAATCAGCGATGGCACTGGCGTGCTGACCATGCGCTTCTTCAACTTCAATGCCGGGATGAAAAACAGCCTGGCGTCAGGCCGTCGCGTCACTGCTTACGGCGAGATCAAACGCGGTCAGCGCGGTGCAGAGATTATCCATCCCGAATATCGCATTCAGGGCGAACACAGCAGCGTTGAGTTGCAGGAAACCCTGACGCCGGTGTATCCCACCACCGAAGGTATCCGCCAGGCAACGCTGCGCAACCTGACCGATCAGGCGCTGACGCTGCTGGAAACCTGCGCCATTGCCGAGCTGTTGCCGCCGGAACTGAGCGGTGGATTGATTAGCCTGCCAGACGCATTGCGTACTCTGCATCGTCCACCACCTGATTTGCGTCTGAGCGAGCTGGAAACGGGCCGTCATCCGGCACAGCGCCGGTTAATTATGGAAGAACTGCTGGCACATAACCTCAGCATGTTGGCAGTGCGCGCTGGTGCACAGCGCCATCACGCGCTGCCGATGCCGGCCAATCATCAGTTGGTCGATAAATTGCTGGCCGCCCTGCCGTTCTCCCCTACCGGCGCGCAGCAACGGGTGGTCGCGGAAATTGAGCGCGATCTGGCACACGACTTCCCGATGATGCGTCTGGTGCAAGGCGATGTGGGATCGGGTAAAACGTTGGTCGCGGCAATGGCTGCGTTAAATGTGATTGCCCACGGCAAGCAGGTGGCGCTGATGGCCCCCACCGAATTGCTCGCCGAACAGCACGCTAATAATTTCCGCCAATGGTTTGCGCCTCTCGGTATTGAGGTGGGCTGGCTGGCGGGTAAGCAAAAAGGTAAGGCTCGTCAGGCGCAGCAGGAGGCGATTGCCAGCGGGCAGGTAGCGATGGTGGTCGGTACCCATGCGCTGTTTCAGGAGCAGGTACAATTTAACGGCATGGCGTTGGTGATTATCGATGAACAGCACCGTTTTGGCGTCCACCAGCGTCTGGCACTCTGGGAAAAGGGCGAAGAACAGGGTTTTCATCCGCATCAGCTAATCATGACCGCGACACCGATTCCACGCACCCTGGCGATGACCGCCTACGCGGATCTCGATACTTCTACCATTGATGAGTTACCGCCAGGCCGAACCCCGGTCACCACCGTCGCGATCCCCGACAGCCGCCGTAACGATATCATCACGCGAGTGCAAAGCGCCTGCCAGGAAGGTCGTCAGGCGTATTGGGTCTGTACGCTGATTGAAGAGTCTGAGCTGCTGGAGGCACAGGCGGCCGAAGCGACCTGGCAAGAGCTAAAAGTCGCGTTGCCGGATCTCCAGGTCGGGCTGGTGCATGGCCGTATGAAACCGGCTGAAAAGCAGGCGGTGATGCAGGCATTTAAAGCCAATGAAATCCAATTACTGGTCGCCACGACGGTTATTGAGGTTGGAGTGGATGTGCCGAACGCCAGTCTGATGATCATCGAAAACCCAGAACGCCTCGGCCTTGCACAGCTGCATCAGTTACGTGGACGTGTCGGGCGTGGTGCGGTCGCCTCGCATTGTGTGTTGCTGTACAAAGCACCGCTAAGTAAAACGGCGCAAAAGCGTTTGCAGGTGTTGCGTGACAGCAACGACGGCTTTGTTATCGCCCAGCATGATCTGGAGATTCGTGGTCCCGGTGAACTGCTTGGCACGCGCCAGACCGGTAACGCCGAGTTCAAAGTCGCCGATTTGCTGCGTGATCAGGGCATGATCCCGGAAGTTCAGCGCGTGGCACGCCATTTCCACCAGCATTATCCTGAGCAGGCCGTGGCGTTGATTGAGCGCTGGCTGCCGGAAACCGAACGCTACAGCAACGCGTAGCTACCGTCTTGAACGTCAAGCGGTAGCTGCGTAATTTTCATCCCACTTCATCCGCGTTTTCAGCACCCCGAAGCACTGATGAACCAGCTTGCGCATCACCGCTCCAAGCGCAGCCTTGCTGGCTTTGCCCTTCGCGATTAGCCTCTG
>NZ_ASZC01000024.1 GCF_000468095.1 Pantoea sp. AS-PWVM4 | reverse complement strand
ACTCAGGACACCGTACCGCCAACCGGAACCACCACCATTGCGGCCGAAGACAACGATGGTAAGGTGATCAACGCTGAGAACCCGACCAAAGACAGCACACCGACTTTCAAAGGTCAGGTGACGGGTGCCCAGGCAGACGATTACGTGGTCATCAAAGACGGTGACAAAGTACTGGGAACGGCAACGATAAATGCAGACGGTAGCTGGGAGTTCACGGTGCCGGAAGGTGAGGAACTGCAAGACGATGGTCACTCCATTACCGCCACTGTCACCGACAAGGCGGGCAACGAAGGGCAACCGTCTGCTGCGCTGGACTACACTCAGGACACTGTAGCACCAACCAGCACCACCACGCTGACCATCGAAGACAATGATGGCAATGTGATTGACGCCGAGCACCCGACTAAAGACAGTACGCCGACCTTTAAAGGTCAGCTCACGCCTCCTGAGAAGGGCACCATTGTCATCATTAAAGACGGTGAAACCGTGCTGGGTTCAGTTGTGGCGAACGACGACGGCACCTGGGAGTTTACGGTACCGGCAGGGAAGGAACTGGCTGAAAAGGATCACTCCATCACTGCTACCATCACCGATGCGGCAGGCAATGAGGGGACCACTACCGATCCGGTGAACTATGACCAGGATAACACCAACCCAGAACCGGCCACTGATGTCAAAGTGACCAATGACCAAACCGATACGGATGTTGGAGCGGGTGGTCTGACTAACGACAACACGCCAACATTGAGCGGCAAGGCTGAAGCAGGTTGCACGGTCTACATTTACGACAAAGATGGTAATGCGATTGCTTCTGTCGTCACTGAGGCGGATGGCAGCTGGCGTATCCAACTGCCGACGGTGTTAACCGATGGGCTGTACAACGAAATGACAGTTCAGGTCGTGGATCAAGCGGGTAACGCGTCAACTTCGACGCCGGTGCCTGACTTTACGGTGGATACCCTTAACACCAATAAAACCACGATTGAGACTGATGCGGAAGCGGCTGAATCGACACCAACCTTTAAAGGTCAGGTTGAGTTAGGTACAGAAGATACCGATTTCGCCAATATGACCATCACCATTTACGATCGCAATGGCCTTGTGATTGCCACAGGTATTCCGGTTAATGCGGATGGTAGCTGGGAATATACCGTACCGGACGACGAAGCACTCGGATCTGGCGCGCATAATATCTCGGCAGTGGTGGTTGATGCCGCTAACAACGAATCACAACCGGGCTATCTGAATGGTACTGAGGACGGCGGCTGGACGATTCCTGCGGTGCTCTACTCCGACGCAGGGGGCGGTGAAGGGGATATGTTCGGCTATGCCATGGTGGTTAGCGGTGAATATATTTACATCAGCGCACCAAATGGCGGCACAAACGCAGCTGGTCAGCCAACCAACCAGGGGATCATTTACGCCGTCAAAAAAGAATTTTCTTCCCTGTTAGATGGCAGCACCAGTATCGAGAAGTTATTCGCCGCGAACCCAGGCATGGGAACGATTATTTCGAATAATGGTGATGCTAAGGGGGATGGCCAACCTGATGTGAACAGCTATCAGGGTTATGGCATGAAAGCGCTGGACGGCGGCTGGGTGGCGATTTACATGCACGAAAAGGACACTGTCTACTTTGTGAAGGAATCGTTACTTACTGATAATAATTTCGATCTCAGTCTGATTTCTAACGCAGAGAATGGAAAGAGTCAGTATGGGTTCATGATGACCCTTGCCAATGGCCTTGACAGCTGGTTCGGTTTCAATGTCAATTCCATGGAGAATGAGGACGGAACGCTAACGTTCCTGATCGGTGACATTCATGGGGCTCGTGAGCAGACAGGTAACATCACTACTGTCACCTTTAATCCGAATGGCACCAACCCGGATGGCAACTGGACAAACATGCACCTGATCCGAGATCCGAATGACACGACGGACAATGCTGCCTGGGTTCCGAGCGAGACGCTTCCAGCTGGTATGGTGATTGGTAAAATCGGCCATGAAAATACAAATGGCACAGTCGGTTCAACCCAAAGCTATAACTTTGGCACGGATATCGTGTACATGGGGGATGTTTTTGGCAATGGTTCTAACTATGTTGCCTTTATGGATGCGGCATCTGCTCATACCGGTGCATCTTACCGGGGTTCCTGGTATTTCTATAAGATTCCAGATACCGGTTTGCCGAATGACTTCAGCATCGGTGATGTGGCTGACGAAGATTTAATTGTTATTGATAACATTGGTGCGGGGTATTTGAACCTCATCGCGAATGATGTACTCGGAGACTTTGGTAGCGATGAGTACAAGCCGATTAGTCATAACATTGCCATGCTCGGTCATTTCGGTAGTGGTGAGCACACGGATATTGCCATTGCTTCTGCTGGTGATTCCCAAGGTGGGGCTAACGGTAAGGTATGGATACTCCATAGTGACAAAATCACTGATGACATGACGATCGGTGTCAATACTGATAATCCGAAGTTTAACACCGATGTAGGTTATGCCATTGTCAGTAAAGTCCAGGCTGGCCGAGGTGATAAAGGAGAAGGCTTTGGTCTGAATGTCATTGGCGGTTATGACATGAATCGCGATGGTACTCAGGATCTTATCATCAGCGATCCGTTGGCAATGAAGGATGGTAAATGTGTGGGTGCCGTCTATATCGTCTACGGCGGTCATCAAGCGGACTATCTGCAATACCTGGCTTCGTTGGGTACGGATGCGACGGGTGAGATTGATATACAGGTCATCCTGAATAAAGGTTGGGGCGAGGTTCACTACGGAAGTGTTGATAATCAGAGGTTTGGTTGGTCGGTTGAAGTCGTTGATATGAATAACGATGGCGCACCGGATATGTTGGTAGGTGCTCCTTCGCAGTTGGGAACGGGCGCCACCAACACTGAAGGTGAAGCGACTAACCCGCAGTACAACGGCCAGGTGTACGTGGTTTACAACACCCATTCAGCCCCGGCTGAGGATGCCGCTCCGAGTTCTCGCAGCTACAGCTTGCCGGCTGATGAGCAAAACCATGACGATGGCGGTATCCCGCTGTTGCTGGATGGTGAACACCAGAACGTTGATCTGGCGGCCCTGACGGAGTCCCTGAAGGATACGCACAGCATCGATATGACTGACGGCAACAACACGCTGAAGGTGAATAACCAGACGCTGGATAGCTGGGAAGGCGCTGATGGTGATGCGCTGATTGTCAGCGGTGAGAATGGTCTGGTGCAGTTGACCGGTGGCATTGAGAACTGGCACAGCAACGGCACCGTGACCGTCGATGGTAAGGTTTATACGGAGTACCAGAGCAGCGGTATGGCGGAAGTACTGATTGAAGACAGGATTCACGTCAACATCCTGTAATCATTAAAGAAAGGAGAAACGGCCAGGCGTGGTGACACGCCTGGCTTTTTTGCTTCTTATCCCAGCGTACCTGTCAGACGCCGATGAAAATCGCTGCTGCGATTATCCAGCCCAATAAAGGTCACTTTCGCACCATGACGTTGATAGCGGTACTCAATCGCGTCCAACGCCGCAACGCTGGAAGCATCCCAAATCTGTGCATGAGTCAAATCAATCGTCACCAATGCCGGATCGTGGGCATAATCAAAATGTTCAAACAGGTCATTGCTGCTGGCAAAGAACAATGGACCACGCACGGTATAATGAACCTGTTCTCCGTCTTCACTGAGTTGACGTTCGGCCTGGATCACATGGGCAATGCGGCGCGCGAACAGCATCATGGCGAGGATCACCCCCATTAACACCCCGATCGCCAGATTGCCGGTCCACACGGTAACGGCGACGGTCAGCAGCATCACCAGCGTTTCCGACCACGGCATACGTTTCAGCGTGGCGGGTTGCAGGCTATGCCAGTTGAGGGTTTTCACCGCGACGACCATCATAATGCCCGCCAGCACCACCATTGGAATCTGCGCCATTAACTTACTCAGGCCGGTCACCAACAGTAACAGCACCACGCCAGCGGCTACCGTCGAGACTCGGGTGCGCGCTTTACCCAGCTCTACGTTAACAATGGTTTGACCAATCATGGCGCACCCGGCGATGCCACCATAAAATCCGGCAAGAATATTAGCAATGCCAAGACCCCATGATTCACGGCGTTTACTGGATGGGGTATCGGTGATGTCATCCACCAGTTTCGCCGTCAGCAGCGATTCCATCAGGCCGACAAAGGCGATACTCAACGCGGTGGGCCAGACAATTTGCAGCGTTTGCACATTCAGTGGCACCAGCAATTGAGTAAAGCCTGGTAATCCGGCGCTCATCGGGCCTTCATCACCCACGTTTGGTACCCGATAGCCCATCAGCAGCGCAATTGCGGTCACTACCACAATCGCTATCAACGGCGAAGGGATGCTTTTCAGCACTTTAGGCAGCAGCAGCACAATCGCCAGCGTCACCGCAAATAACACCCACACCAGGCCGGACTGCCCCCAGACATGCGGTACCTGGGCAAAAAAGATCAAAATCCCCAGCGCGTTGACGAAACCAATCATCACCGAACGCGGGATATAACGCATCATGCGTGCCATCCCGGCGAGACCAAACAGAATCTGGATCACGCCACCCAATATCACCGCTGGCAGAATATATTCCACGCCGTGCGCATGCACCATCGGGCCAATCACCAGCGCCACCGAACCCGCCGCCGCTGTCACCATCGCCGGACGGCCGCCCAGCAGGGAAAGGGTCAGGCACAGCACCACGGATGCAACAAGGCTGACTTTGGGGTCCACTCCGGCGATCACCGAAAAGGAGATCACTTCAGGGATCAGGGCCAGTGCGGTAATCACGCCAGCCAGACATTCCCGGGTGAGTAAAACAGGCGAGCGTAAGACGCGGCTCACCGTGAGGTCTTCAGTTGGTTGGCTCATAAATTTTGCAGGCTCTTTTATTATGTTGCGCTTACCGCGAGGGTAAGGCAGTAACCAGATGCGAAACAGATAAGGGAAGGGATGTTACCGGTCAATGTGGCGGGATACCAGACTATCAACGCGAAGCGGCGCGATTTGTCGCGCAGTCTCGCAAAACCCGCGCGATGAATCGCGCGGTTACGCGCTTAAATGGCTAAATCGTCAGGTGTTTTATTCACCACTTTCTCCAACAACTGACGATAAATATTCAGTTGTGCCACATCACTTTCCTGCTCCAGTCGGGTGATCAGTACGGAGATAATGGCTTTATTGGTCACCGGCATACCTGTTTGCAGGATTTCGCCAATGATTTGAGCAAAGACCTCTGCGTTATAAGCCGCAGGTTTTAAAAATTCGGTTATATCCTGGTCGTTGCTGGTTACGGTGTTTTGCATGTGTACAGCCCTAAGATGTAAACCTGCTGATGATAAAACTTTCGCGCGGACAGGCGTGAAAGACCCCAATTCACCAAACTGACAAAAAAACACCTCTGCAGGTGGAAATCCACTAACACTTGCAGAGGCGACGCAATATGCATCATTCGTTACGAGACCGTTAAAAGGTCTATGGGGAATAAACTTATACAATGAGATTAAGTCTGTACAAGTAAAAACCTGATCATTTTGTGCTATTAATTAACTTACAGCCAGATATAGCGACTTTTTTGTGATGGAACTTATACAAGGAAGCTGTACAGATTCCTTGCTGGTGACAGATTTGCACTACAATTATCGGCGCGTATGGACACTAATTTAGGGCACTTTTCATTCGCAACTGGGTCTGCGTATAATAGCGGAAAATTTAGTTAGATATCTAACCATTAGGTTGCTACTCTTTGAGCCAATATCCCCAACCCTTCTCCCGTCTGTTACATCTCACCGCTCATGCGTGGCGACTGGCTGTTGATCGCCGTCTGAAAGAGAGTGGCATGAGCATGAGTAGCTGGATGGCGATTGCCACCGTGGCGACCGCCAGTGAACCGCCAACACAAAAAGCGCTGGCGCTGCTGCTTGGTCTGGAAGAAGCCAGCGTAGTGCCGTTAGTGGATCGGCTGGTGAAGCAACAATTGCTGGCGCGAGTTCAGCCGCCAGAGGACCGGCGTAAGCGCCTGCTGGTGCTGACGGAGCAGGGCGGTGTCGCTTATGCAGAAGTGAAAGCGCAGGCAGATGCGCTACGCGCTCAGTTGCTGGCGGATATTGATCCCCAGGCGTTGGCAATAACAGAACAGGTATTGCAACAACTTCTGGCGCGGCTGGGAACCTTGTAGCTATGGCAAAGCGTAACCCCTATGCCCAGCGTGAATGGCTACCGCATGAAAAGCCGATGCTACCGGGGTCACCCTCTACGCCTCTCCATTCACCGGCGAAACGCATTGCCTTCGGTCTGATAGGTATGCTGATCTCTCTCACCGGCGCACTCAGCAATGCGCTGGTCACGGCGAATCTCACCAATCTGCAAGGCACCTTCGGCGCGTACTCCAACGAAATCGCCTGGCTACCGGCGGTTTATGTGATGGGCAATATCTCCATCAATTTGTTGCTAGTGAAGTTTCGTCAACAGTTTGGTCTGCGACTGTTTACCGAGGCCTTTCTGGTGCTGTACGTGCTGGTGGCGTTCTTCCATCTGCTGGCTAACGATCTCAGCTCGGCGATAATCGTACGTACCGCTCATGGCATGGTTGGCGCGGCGCTCAGTTCATTGGGTATCTACTACCAAATCCAGGCGTGGCCCGCGAAGCACCGCCTGAAAGCGCTGGTCATCGGTCTGACTGCCTCGCAGCTGGCAATCCCGCTGGCGCGGCTGTTCTCCACTGAGCTGTTGCAGCTGGATGAATGGCGTGGGTTATATCTGTTTGAACTGGGTCTGGCAATGATCGCGCTGGGGTGCGTGCTGGTAGTGAAACTGCCGCCGGGTGATCGTATTAAAGCTTTCGAAAAACTCGATTTTCTCACCTTTATTTTGCTGGCGCCTGGCATGGCGCTGATCTGCGCGGTGCTGTCGCTGGGACGCATTGAATGGTGGTTTACCACGCCGTGGCTGGGCATCGCGCTGGCCATTGCGTTGGTGTTGATTGTCACCGCCGTGGTGCTGGAGCATAACCGGCAAAATCCGCTGATTAACACCCGCTGGCTCAGTAACGGCATGATGATCCGGCTGGGAATTGTGATGATTATGATGCGCATTGTACTGGCAGAGCAAAACACGGGTGCGGTGGGTTTCTTGCAGCAACTGGGTTTGCTTAATGACCAGATGCGCGGCATGGCACTGGCAATTATCTGTGGCGTGATGGCTGGCATGGCGCTGAGTGCGCTGACTATCCGGCCCAGCCATCTCAGCTGGCCAATTGTCTTCTCGCTGGTGGTGATGATCATCGCTTCACTGATGGACGCGCAATCCAGCCCGCTGACGCGCGGCGATAACATGTATTTCAGCCAATTTTTATTGGGCTTCAGCAGCGTTTTCTTTATGACGCCTGCCATGCTGTTTGGCATCGGCAGCGTGGTGACGCAGCCGAAAAACCTGGTGAGCTTTGTGGTGTTGTTCGGTATGAGCCAGAACCTGGGGGGGCTGATTGGTGCGGCGATCCTCGGCACTTTCCAGACGTGGCGCGAAAAATATCACTCCAGCCTGCTCGGTGATCAACTGTCGCAGCTCAATCCCAACGTGACTGAGCGTTTAAGCCAGTACAGCGCGCTATTCAGCAGTCAGCTCCCGGATGGCTCGCTACTCAGTGCGCAAAGCGGCAGTCAGCTGCAAACCGTTTCTACTTTGCAGGCCAATATCCTGGCTTACAACGATACCTATTACCTGACAGCGGGCCTGGCGCTGATGACCCTGATGTGGGTGTTATGGCGTCTGACGCGCCTGCGTTATCTCAACTGGCGTCAGGCACGACGCAATCTGGCGGAACAGCGCCAACAGGCCAGCTAACCGAACGGAGACATCATGAGTCAACAGGACGATCTTCAGGCCGCAGAGCGTGAGCGCATCAACCGTCGACGTATCCTCTCAATTGCCGCAGGCAGCGGCATCGTGCTGGTCGGGGTGTTGGTGATCCTGTATGCCTGGCAGTTGTGGCCATTCACCAGCACCATCCAGTCAACGGAGAACGCCTACGTCCGGGGGCAGGTGACGTTTATCAGCCCGCAAGTCAGCGGTTATCTGACGTCAGTCAACGTGGTGGATTTGCAGCCGGTGGAAAAAGGGCAGTTGCTGATGACCATTGATGATCGTATCTATCGCCAGCGGGTGCATCAGGCACAGGCGCAACTGGCGATGAAACAAGCGGCACTGAATAACAATCAGCAGCAGCGAAAAAGCGCGCAAGCCACCATCGTCAGTAACCAGGCGTCACTGGACAATGCCAAAGCGCAGGCGTTGAAAAGTGGTTTTGACCTGAAACGTGTGGAAAATCTTACCGCCGACGGCTCCTTATCGGTGCGGGAGCGCGATGCGGCACGCGCAGCGGATGCCCAGGCGCAGGCCCAGGTGCGTCAGGCCGAGGCGCAATTGGCGGTTGCGCAGCAGAATCTGCAAACGGTGATTGTGAATCGCGCTTCGCTCGAGGGGGATGTCGCCAATGCGCAGGCGGCGCTGGAGCTGGCGGAGATCGATCTCGCCAATACCCGCATCATTGCCCCGGATAACGGCCAACTCGGCCAGTTGTCGGTGCGCAAAGGCACCTATGTCACGGCAGGCACGCGCCTGACGTCAGTGGTGCCGGACAATAAATGGGTGATCGCCAACCTGAAAGAGACGCAGCTGGCACGTATCCGGCCAGGGTTGCCGGTGACCATTCGTGTGGATGCGCTGGATGGCAAGCGTTACGACGGCACGGTGGAGTTCATCTCTCCTGCGGCAGGCTCCGAGTTCAGCGCGATTTCGCCGGATAACGCCACCGGCAATTTCGTCAAAATTGCGCAGCGCATTCCGGTGCGAATCAAGGTACATGGTGATTTACAGCAACTGCGTCCCGGGATGTCGGTTGAGGTGGATATCGACACGGCGGCAGAGCCGCGCGAGGACAAACTATGAGTCGGTTGCTGCTGACAACGCTCGCCGCCTTATGGCTGAGCGGTTGTGCCACCGAAGTGGATAAAGCGCCGACCTCCTTGCCGATTCCGGAAAGCTGGCGTCAGCAGGTGGGGCCGGGCGCTGCGCCGGAAGCGCAGTGGTGGCGTGCCTTTGGTGATGAAAACCTCAACCGCCTGGTCAGTCAGGCGTTGCAGCACAACAGCGATATTCTCACCGCCCGAGCCCGTGTCGATCAATATCGTGCGCAACTGCGCGCCGCACAGGGCGATGACTACCCGAGTCTGACGGCAGGGGCAGGCGCCACGCATCAGCGCGCCATCTCTGCGGCTACCGGTTTGCCTTATGAGAATGCTGTGTTTCAGGCATCATTACAGGCCAATTACGAGGTGGATTTGTGGGGCAGCCGCAGCAATAGCATCAGCGCGGCTGAGGCTTCACTGGAAGCCCAACGCGCGGCGGCGTCAGCGGCGGAATTAACCGTTGCCAGTTCGGTGGCATCGGGTTATCTCAGCCTGTGTGCCCTGGATGAACAGTTGCGCGTCACCGAGGATACGCTGACCTCACGCGCCAATTCACTCAGGCTGGCGCAGCGTCAGTTTGAAACCGGCTACTCGTCACGGCTGGAGTGGATGCAGGCGTCGTCAGAGTATCAAACGGCCAAAGCGCAGGTGCCGCAGTTGCAGCACCAAATTACCCAGCAGGAAAATGCCCTCAGCGTGCTGGTAGGGATGAACCCGCGAGAGATTGCCCGCGCCGATCATTTCAACCAGGTGATGCCGCAGACGCTGCCGAACCTGTTACCGTCGCAACTGCTCAAGCGTCGTCCGGATATCGTTCAGGCGCAGCGTCAGTTATTGGCTTCCGATGCCTCGCTCGCTTCGGCGCAAGCGCAATTGCTGCCCACCCTCAATCTCACGGCCAGCGGTGGCCTGGAAAGTTATCATCTGCATGAATTGCTGGCGAATCCATTCCGTCTGTGGAGCATTGGCGGCAGCGTGCTGGCACCGATTCTCAACCGCGAAGCCCTGACGGCACAAGTTGATGTGGCGATGGCGACACGCAATCAGGCGCTGTATGGCTATGAAAAAGTGGTGAGAAATGCCTTTGCCGAAGTGGATACCGCACTGGATGCGATTCGTCGCAATCAGGAACAGTTGACGGAACTGGAGAAACAGCAAAACTACGTCAGCGAAGCGCTGCGCATCGCCCGTAACCGCTATCAAAATGGTTACGCCTCCTACCTTGATGAACTGGACGCCCAGCGTACCCTGTTCAACACCCAACTCAGCGTCGTCAGTGTGAAAAACACCCTCTTATTGGCGCAAATCGAACTCTATCGGGCATTGGGAGGAGGATGGAAAGGTTAATCATTGCCCGATAACTGCATTTTCTGGCAGGTATGTCTGCACTATCAGCGATTTATCTGACTTTTAAAGGCTTGCTTCAGGTCTTTGAGTCATTCATGCTTTTTTTTACTTGTCTTTACAATAAATGGTATTATCCGCGCCATTTCACGCTGTCTTTACGGAAGAGTGTAGGTTTTTTTACACGCGCGGCCGCTTTAGTGGGTTGCCATGACAAGGGAAAAAAGGAAATGATGAAGAAAACATTGGGTAGCGCTTTGGTTATTGCGGCAGTGCTGTTAACCGGATGCGTATCACGCACCCAGCCAATCGATAATATCAACCAGTCGCTGAGCCAGCATTACAGCGACAGCCAAATGAAAAGCGCCATTATTGAGGCGGGCATCAGCCGCCAGTGGGTAATGACACCTGCCGGACCTGGCGTGATCAATGGCCGCCTGGCACAGCGCGGTCACTCAGCTGACATTCGCGTGACTTACACCCCTCAGAGCTACAGCATTCAATATGTAGGCAGCCAGAACCTGTTGGCCAGTGGTGGTCAGATTCACCGTAATTACAACCGCTGGGTTCACAACCTTGACCAGGATATCCAACTGCGCCTTGCGGCACAGGCTGCAAAATAGTCGCCTCGACCATACGTAGATAAAGTTAATCAGTATACTGCCGACATATGATCAGCTGGGCCGTTGGCCCAACTGATGTTGGCAGAGATTTGCCGGATGACGGGAGTCAGGCAAGGAAGGGATGCCACACAGTGACAATTTCACCGTCCCTATAGCTCATGAAAGAATGCAGGTATGAAACTCGCTTACACGCTTATTGACTGGCACGCTATGGCGCCCGGGCTTGACCTGGTCAGCGACTGGCACCAGTGGGCGCAACAGCCCCCATTGATTGATGCCACGCAACCTCTCGCAAAATCACAATTTCTGCCGATGATGACTGCCCGTCGCCTGAGCAATGGCAGCCGTGCGGCGGTGGAGTGTGGATTGGCGTTGTTGTCCCGTCAGCAGGTCGATGCGGTGGTCTTTACCAGCCGTCATGGAGAGCTGGAGCGTAATCTGCGCATCCTCACGGCGCTGGCACATCAGCAAGCGCTATCGCCTACCGATTTCGCCATGTCGGTTCACAACTCGGCGGTTGGCAGTTTGACCATTGCCGCGCGTCAGCCATTGGTTGCGACGTCCGTTGCGGCAGGCATGGACAGTTTCCAGCAAGGGCTGATTGAAGTGGCCGCCTTACATCAGGCGGGTTATCAGCAGGTTTTGCTGGTGGATTTTGACGGGCAGGTCCCGGACTACTATCGTCCCTGGCTGGCGCAGATGCCATTCAATGCACCTTATGCGGTCGCGTTGTTGCTGGGGACGGGCACCATGTGGCGCTGTCAGGCCCAACCCGGGCACACTGACCAGGCCGATACTCTGCCACAGAGCCTGCTGTGCCTGCATGGTCTGTTAAGCCAGCAGGTAGCGTTTAGTATTCAGGGTGAACGCCATCGCTGGCAGTGGGAGCGTGAACATGGCTGATAACACATTGTCACTGCAACGTTCAGGCTTCAATTATTACTGGCGGCTGGTGATGACCGCCGTAAGTTTTACCTTGTTCAGTGTGGGAGGCTTACTGCTGTCCCTGATCTGGTTCAATGTGCTACTGCTGGTGCAGCGCGACGCGACGCGACGCCGGCAGCTTGCCCGTCGCAGCATCGCGTGCAGTTTCCGCTGTTTTTTACGCTTCTGCCGATGGGTTGGGGTATATGACTACCGCATTGAAGGGGCGGAGTTACTGCAACAGGATCGCGGCTGCCTGATTGTGGCTAATCACCCCTCACTCATCGACTACGTGATGATTGCCTCGGTGTTACCGGAGATGGATTGCCTGGTCAAAGCCGAGTTGCAGCACAGCTTCTTTTTACGCGGCGTTATTCGTGCTGCCGATTACCTGATCAACAGCGAAGCAGAAACGCTGTTGCCGGATAGTCAGCAACGCCTGGCGCGCGGCGATACCATTCTGATTTTTCCTGAAGGTACCCGCACCCGTTATGGCGAACCTCTGAAACTGCAACGCGGCGCGGCGAATATAGCGGTCCGCGCCGGATGCGATCTGCGCGTGGTTCATATCAGCTGCACCCAGCGTATGCTGGATAAACAAAGTCGCTGGTATCAGATTCCGCCGGTTAAACCCCTTTTTACTGTACGCGTACAATCGCGTATTGATAGCCAGAGCTTTAGCGAAGCCAATGAAGATGCGCAGCCGCTGGCAGCGCGTCGCCTGACGCGTCACCTGCAACAGGCACTGGTCCCTGACGAGATAAAGTAAGTTATGCAATCACTGAACAACGAAATAAAACAAATGATTATCGACACGCTGAATCTGGAAGATATCAGCGTTGATGATATTGACACCGATGCTCCCCTGTTCGGCGAGGGATTGGGGCTGGACTCCATCGATGCGCTGGAGCTGGGACTGGCGGTAAAGAATCGTTTTAGCGTTCAGCTCTCCGCTGAAAGTGAAACGTTGCGCGCGCACTTTTTTTCCGTGGCCACGCTGGCTGCGTTTATTGAACAACAGCAAGCCTGAGAGCGGTAAATATGATGAATAAAGACGAGATTTACCAGGAAGTTGCGGCGCTGCTGACCTCATTGTTTGAAATTGATGCTGACGACATTCGTCCGGATGCGCGTCTGTATGAGGACCTCGAACTCGACAGCATTGATGCCGTCGATATGGTGGTGCACCTGCAAAAACGTACTGGCCGTAAGATCAAACCGGAAATTTTCCGCTCGGTGCGTACTGTGCAGGATGTGGTGGATGCCGTTGACCAATTGATGCGTGAAGCCTGAGAACAAAATGCGTGCGGCACTGCGTCTGCTGAATGGCATCGCCCTGCTCGCATGGCCGTTGCTGGTCTGGCTGGCGCTGACGTATCCGCACTGGCGCGCCTTGTTGTTGGTGCTTGCTGTGCTGTTTGTGCTGCGCGGCTGGAGCTTACGTAACTCTCACGGTGCCCTGGCGCGAGGTGGGTTGCTGCTGGCGCTGGTGGGAAGCCTGCTGTGTCTTGCCAGCCTGGTGCTGCGTCAGCAACATCTGTTGCTGTGGTATCCGGTGGTGGTCAATGCCCTGATGTTGCTGCTGTTTGGCACGTCATTATGGCGAGGCATGCCGCTGGTGGAACGCATCGCCCGGTTGCGTGAACCACAGCTACCGCCTCGTGCTGTGCGCTACACCCGACGTGTGACTCAGGTGTGGTGCCTGTTTTTTGTTTTTAACGGCAGCGTGGCGTTAATGACCTGCCTGCGGGCGGATCTCGCGCTATGGACACTCTGGAATGGATGCATCAGTTATCTGCTGATGGGAATGCTGATGGGCGGCGAATGGCTGCTGCGTCAGCGGATGAGGAAACAGGCATGAACGTACAGCCCATCGCCAACTGGCTCAACGCAGAGGATCGCCTGGTGGCCTGGCAGGGTCAGCAGGAATATCGTTTATCCACGCTGCGCCAACAGGTGATTGCGTTATCTGCACGTATCAAGACGCAGCCGGGACAACATTGGGCGTTGTGCTTCGACAACAGTTATCACTTCACCGTCGCCCTGCTGGCGTTATGGCATCTGGGGAAAACCCCGGTGATCCCGGGTCATTGCCGGGCAGCACAACTGGAAGAGATGGCGGCCAATATTGATGGGGTGATCAGCGATATGCCGCTGACCATTTCGTTGCCGCATCTGCTTTGGGATGGCGCGCAGGCGGAAGGGGAGCTGACTGCGATTGCCGCTGACGCAACCCTGGTGTTGTTTACTTCTGGCTCAACAGGAACGCCACGTCCGGTGGTGAAATCCGTTCGCGCGCTGGACCTTGAAGCGCAATGGCTGGCCACGTTGTGGGGAGAGCGCCTGCAACACAGCCATGTCATTGCCTCCGTCAGCCATCAGCATCTCTATGGCCTGAGTTTCCGCATCGTGTTGCCAATGGCATTGGGTTTACCCTTTGCCGCGCAGCAGTTGTTTTACAGTGAACAGCTCGCTGATCAGACCCCTACACGCCGTTATGCGTTTATCAGCAGCCCGGCATTTTTACGTCGACTGGACGCGTCACTGCATCTGCCGCGCTGTGCGTTAATCGTTTCCGCCGGCGGGGCGTTACCCTGGCCCGATGCACAGCGCACGCAACAATGGCTGGGTTGTAGCGTCGATGAAATTTATGGCAGCACTGAAACCGGCGTGATTGCCTGGCGTTATCTCAGTGCCGGGCAGACGCCGTGGCAATGTTTCCCGGCGGTAGAACTTTGTCGTCAGGAAAATGCGCACTGGCGTGTTTTCTCCCCGTTGCTGGAAACACCCGCAGGTTGTGCGCTGGACGACCGTATCCTGCCGCAGTCGGAGGGGCGATTTCAACTGGCTGGCCGCCAGGATCGGGTGGTAAAAATCGAAGATAAGCGCGTCTCACTGAGCGAAATCGAACGACGTCTGTTGGATTTGCCGGGTGTGAACGATGCGGCAGCGCTGGCGATCCAGCGTCATGGTCGCCAGGCGATTGGCGTGGTGCTGGCAATCGCACAGCTTCCTGAACCCGCTGCGCTGTCACACTGCAAACAGCGTTGGAGACAGGCGCTGCAACCCTGGCTGGAGCCGGTGGCGATGCCTCGCTACTGGCGTGTGGTGACGACCATCCCGGTTACCGCGCAAAGTAAGCGCGCCTGGCCGCAAATTGAGGAGCTTTTTCATGTTGCCGATTGAACTTGATGTGCAGCAACAGGAGACGGCGCTGACGCTGCGATTGCGTGTACCTGGCGACCTGCTATGGTTTCAGGGCCATTTTCCGACGCTCCCTATTTTACCTGGTGTGGCGCAACTCGATTGGGTGCTCTATTACGGGCTGACGCGTCTGGTGCCAGGCAAAGCCTTCTCGTCGATTGAGAACATCAAGTTTCAGCAGCCGGTGCCACCGGACGCTGAACTGGAACTCCAGCTCAACTGGCAGGCAGAGAAATCCCTGCTCAGTTTTCAATATCGGTTACTGTCTGACCGCGCCCAACCGATCGCCAGCAGTGGGAAGATTCGCCTGTGCTGAGTGAACCCTTTTCTCCCTGTGTGCTGATCCCCTGCTATAACCACGGCGCGATGCTGGCGTCGGTGTTGCAACGCCTGGCACCGTTTAATTTGCCAATTATCATCGTGGATGATGGCAGCAATGCTCAAACCCGCCAGCTGATTGATGACCTCATCGCGCCCGATCTGCATGTCCATCGGTTGTCAGCCAATCAAGGTAAGGGTGCCGCAGTGATCGCCGGAATGCGCGTTGCCGCAGCCAGAGGATACAGCCATGCATTACAGCTGGATGCAGACGGTCAACATCAGGTGGAAGACACGCCCCGTATGCTGGAGGAGGCACGGCGCTATCCGCACAGCCTGATTTCCGGTCAGCCGCTGTATGACGCCTCGATTCCTAAGTCACGTTTATATGGCCGCTACATCACCCATTTTTGGGTCTGGATCGAGACGCTCTCGTTTTCGTTAAAAGACAGCATGTGTGGCTTCCGCGTCTATCCGCTGGTGCCATCGCTGGCGTTATGCGATCGCCAGCCGATTGGGCAGCGGATGGATTTTGATACCGAAATCATGGTGCGCCTTTACTGGCAGGGTACGCCGAGCCGCTTTCTGTCCACGCGCGTGACCTATCCGGTAACCGGTGTGTCGCATTTTGATGCGTTGCACGACAATCTGCGCATCTCGTGGATGCACACCCGTTTATTCTTCGGCATGCTGCCGCGCATCCCACAGTTGCTCCGCCAGCGGGGCAGTAACCGCCATTGGTCGGCAACCCCGGAACGTCGGGGTCAATGGGGTCTGCGGTTTATGTTGTGGTTGTATCAACATGCCGGGCGGGGACCTTTTGTACTGCTGCTGTGGCCGGTGGTTGCGGTGTACTGGCTCAGCGGACGTCATGCGCGCGCGGCGTCACAGCAGTGGCTGGCAAAGATTCAGCGCTGTGCGCAACAACAACATCTCAGGTTGCCCGCACCCCTCAATAGCTACCGCCATTTTCTGCGCTTCGGTTACAGCATGCTGGATAAGGTGGCGAGCTGGCGCGGTGATGTGCAGTGGGGACGTGATATTGATTTCGCACCAGGGGCGGAAGCGGTCATTCGTGCCGCCGATGGCAAAGGGCATCTGATCCTGGCTTCACATCTGGGCGATATCGAAGCGTGCCGCGCCATGGCGAAGCAGGTCAGCGGCCTGGTGATCAACGCATTGGTGTTTACCGATAACGCGCAACGCTTTCGCGAAGTGCTGGAAAGTATCGCGCCGCAGGCAGGGGTTAATCTGATGCCGGTCACCGATATGGGGCCGGATACAGCGATCCTGCTGCAACAAAAACTGGACGCCGGGGAGTGGGTGGCGATTGTTGGCGATCGCACAGCGGTCAATCGCCAGCGAGGCGGTGAGCGACGCGTGATCTGGAGTGAATTTCTCGGCCAGCCAGCACCGTTCCCACAGGGACCGTTTTTACTGGCAGCCGCGCTACGTTGTCCGGTTTTGCTGATGTTTGCCTTGCAGCAGCACGGTAAATTACGGGTGTATTGCGAAAACTTTGCCTCCCCTTTATCGCTGCCCCGTGCCACTCGTCAGCAGGCATTGCAGCAGGCGGTGGATCGCTATGCGCAACGTCTGGAGCATCACGCCTTTCTGGCTCCGCTGGACTGGTTCAATTTTTATGATTTCTGGAGCTTACCGGGAGAGGAGAGTCGCGATGAGTGAGCCGAACCACCGTGCCGAGGTGGAAATTGTGGTTTCGTTTAACGACTGCGACCCAATGGGAGTGGTATGGCACGGCCATTATTTCCGCTTTTTTGAAGCGGCACGCGAGGCGTTGTTGCGCAGCGTGAATTACAGCTACCACGAGATGGCCGCCAGTGGCTACGTCTGGCCGGTGGTAGATACGCGGGTGAAATACCGTCAGCCACTGCGTTGCGAAGAGCGCATTTGGGTCAGCGCGACCATCGTGGAATATGAAAACCGTTTGCGGATTGATTACCACATCCACAATGCCGCCGGACAACTGACCACCAAAGCCCACACCATTCAGGTGGCGGTGGATCAGGCCACGCAGGAAATGTGTTTTGTCTCGCCCGCCATATTGTTTGAACGTCTGGGGGTACAACCGTGAAACGATTTTTGCTGACGTTGCTGTTGTTGTGGAACGTCGCCGCGCATGCGGTGACCCTTGATCAACTGCAACAACGTTTTGCCAGTCAGCCGGTTATTCGTGCCAACTTCGTGCAGGTACGCACCATCGCCGGAATGGCGCAGCCGTTGGTTTCACGCGGTCAGTTGCTGATTGCCCAACAGCAAGGGCTGTGGTGGCAACAGAATACGCCTTTCCCGATGACGCTGATTCTGGATGATAAACGCATGGTGCAAAGCATGAGCGGTCAACCACCGCAGGTGATCACGGCTGAAAGCAACCCACAAATGTTCCAGTTTAATCATCTGCTACGCGCCCTGTTCCAGGCTGATGAAAA
Organism: Pantoea sp. AS-PWVM4; assembly: GCF_000468095.1. Taxonomy (GTDB): domain Bacteria; phylum Pseudomonadota; class Gammaproteobacteria; order Enterobacterales; family Enterobacteriaceae; genus Pantoea; species Pantoea phytobeneficialis. The sequence goes on along the minus strand of NZ_ASZC01000024.1, from coordinate 45,691 downwards.
AGTGTTGAAAGAGAATTTCACCCTCGATTTTCAGGATAAGGGCAATGAAAACTGGCAACTGGGACTGACGCCGAAAGCGGCACCACTGAATAAAATTTTCAACCGTATCGAGTTGCAGGGGGGCGCGTATCTTAACCGCATCCAACTGGACGATAAGCAGGGAGATAAAACCGATATCACCCTGAGCGATACCCGGACCGAACCCGGCCATCTGACCGATGAGGAGCGCGCGCGTTTTGCTCCGACACCGTGAAAAAAATCTGGCGCTGGTGTGGTTGACGGTCTGCCTGGCGCTGGCTATCGCATTGGCCTGCCTGTTACCGCGTAGCCAGCTAAACAGCAGCGTGCTGGCGCTGTTGCCGCAGCAGAATCTCGGCCAGGCTCCTGCCGAGATTCAGCAGGCTTTTATGCAACGTCTGGATCGTCAGCTGGTCTGGCTGGTGAGCAGTAACGCCGATGACGGTGATGCCGTGGCGGCCTGGTGGCAGGCGCAGCTCAAGGCTTTACCGGAACTGAAGCAAGTCAGTGGCGCAATGGACGATCAGCAAATGCAGCGCTGGGGTGCCTTCGCCTGGCAGAATCGCAATGGTCTGATTGACGACGCCACGCGTGCGCGGCTGCAAAGCGGCGGGGCAGACCAGGCAGACTGGATTCTGGCGCAACTGTTTTCCGCTTTCGCCGGCGTGAGCAGCCAGGAGTTACAGCACGATCCGCTGCTGCTGGTGCGTGGGGCGCAGCTGGCCTTACAGCAAAATGCCAGCAAAATGGTGCTGCACAATGGCTGGTTGACGGTGAATGACCCACAGCAGCGACGCTGGTATTTTTTGCACGGCGAGCTGGACAGCAATGCCTTCAGTATCCGGCAAAGTCATCAACTGGTGACGGCGCTCAACCAACTGGAGCAGCAACTGAAAACGCGCTGGCCGGATGCCCGGCTGTTGACGCGGGGCACGGTGTTATTTAGCGATGATGCCAGCCAGCGCGCGCAGCATGATGTCGAGACGTTGGGGAGTGCGACGCTGGCGGGATTGTTGCTGCTGATCTGGCTGGTGTTCCGATCGCTGCGACCGCTCGCGTTGTGCGCGCTGTCGGTGGCGATTGGCGCGATGGCGGGGACGGTAGCGACCTTGCTCTGTTTTGGCGAGTTGCATCTCACCACGCTGGTGATGAGCCTGAGTATTGTTGGCATTTCAGCGGATTACACCCTGTACTACCTGACCGAGCGCATGGTGCACGGCAACGAGGCATCGCCCTGGCAAAGTTTGCAGAAGGTGCGTGCCACCCTGCTGCTGGCGCTGGCCACCACCGCCATCGCCTGGCTGCTGATGCTGCTGGCTCCCTTTCCCGGTCTGCGCCAGTTGGCGGTATTCGCCGCCAGTGGCCTGAGTGCTTCCTGCCTGACGGTGATCTGCTTCTACCCCTGGCTGGTGCGGGGGCTGCCGGTGCGCCCGATCCCCGGCATGGTGTGGCTGGCCCGCTGGCTCGCTGCCTGGCGACGCCAGCGGGTGCTGATGTGGGGATTACCGGCACTGGTCGCCATTTACGCACTGCTCGGTATCCTGCAACTGCGGGTGGATGATGATATTGCCCATCTGCAAAGTGCACCGCAGCAGCTACTGGCCCAGGACCGGCAACTGGCGCAGCTTACCGGGCAGCAGGCCGATCAAACCTGGTTTGTGGTATGGGGGGATAACCAGCAGCAAACGCTGCAACGGGTGAGCGAGCTGGCTCCAGCGTTACAGCAGGCCCGGCAGCACCGATGGCTGGAAGGGTATCGTATCCTGCCACTTAACTCGCTGGCACGACAGCAGCAGGATTTGACCTTGCTGGCACAAGCAGCCCCCACCATTACGGCACGGCTGAAGCAAGCGGGCGTGACGCTGGCAGAAGCCGATCTGCACGCCATGCCGGTGACGCCGGAAAACTGGCTGGCAAGTCCGTTGAGTGAAGGCTGGCGTTTATTGTGGCTGTCGCTGCCGGATGGACGCAGCAGCGTGCTGGTGCCGGTGAATGGTGTGCGTGACAGTGCGGCACTGGCACAACTGGCGGCGCAACAACCTGGTGTCAGCTGGGTTGATCGCAAAGCCAGCTATGACCAGCTGTTTGGTTTCTGGCGCACATTATTGAGCGGGCTGTTGGCATTAGCGTTGCTATTGATCACCCTGAGTTATGTGATACGGCTGGGGTTGAAAGCTGGCTTGCGTAGCGCGTTGCCCTCCTGGCTTTCGCTGGCGGCGGCACTGGCGACGCTTGGCTGGATTGGGGCCAGTCTCAATCTTTTTGCCTTGCTGGCTCTGATTCTGGTGCTGGGTATCGGCATCAATTACACGCTGTTCTTCAGTAACCCGCGCGGCACACCGCTGACTTCAATGCTGGCAGTGACGCTGGCAATGATGACGACGTTGCTGACGCTGGGCATGTTGGTGTTCAGCAGTACCAGCGCCATCAGTAGCTTTGGCGTGGTGCTGTGCAGTGGCATCTTCTGCGCATTCTTACTGGCGCCACTGGCGCTGGCCCCCCGGAAAAGGAAGCAATCATGAACAAGGGCCTGATTTTTCTGCTGATCGCACTGCTGCTGGGTGGCTGTGCCCGTCAGACAGAGCCCACTCATCGGCCAACGGCGTGGCTCAAACCGGGGGTTCGCGTCACGCTACCGGCTCCGGGGATTACACCGGCTTTCGAACAGCAGCAGCTGTTAACCGGTCACGTTAAAGGGAAAACGCAATCGTTGCTGGTGCTGTTGGCGGCGGATGAGCAACATATCAGCCTTGCCGGGTTATCGTCGCTCGGCATTCGTCTGTTCCGCGTCACGTATGATGCGACCGGCATTCATACCCAACAGATGATGGCGCTGCCGGAGATGCCGCCCGCCAGCCAGGTGTTGGCAGATATTATGCTGAGCCACTGGCCGATCAGCGCCTGGCAGCCACAATTACCTCAAGGCTGGCAGTTGCAGGATATTGGCGATCGTCGCGAGCTGCGTGACCCATCCGGTACGGTGGTGACGTTGATCCGTTATATGCAACATGGCACGCAACGTGAGCCGATCAGCATTGATCAGCGCGCTTTTGGTTATCAAATTCAGATTCAACACCTGGACGCATCATGATTTACATCTCGGCTTACGGCATGGTTAATGCACTTGGCAACAGCCTCGAGCAGATCGCTGCCCAATTGCAACAGGGCGAAGCTCCGGGGATGCAGCCGCGCGAGAGCTGGTTGCTGGCGGGGAAACGCTGTTGGGTGGGCGAAGTTCTGGGCGAGCTTCCTACCATCCCCACCGAACTGGCCGCGCATAACACCCGTAACAACCAACTGCTGCTGGCTGCGCTGGCGCAGATTCGCCCGGCGGTGGAGGCGGCGGTAGCGCAGTACGGTCGCGATCGTGTGGCGGTGATCCTTGGCACCAGCACCTCGGGGGTTGATGAGGGGGATCGTCAGGTTAGTGCCGGCTTAAGCGGCTATGACTACCGGATGCAGGAGTTGGGCGATCCGTCACGCTTCCTGGCGCATTATCTGCAACTGGATGGCCCGGCTTATACCCTCTCCACGGCCTGTTCTTCCAGCGCGCGCGCCATCATTAGCGGCGAGCGCCTGATTGCGGCAGGCCTGGCGGATGTGGCGTTGGTGGGCGGGGCGGATTCGCTCAGCCGGATGCCGATCAACGGCTTTGCCAGTCTGGAATCACTTTCGGAGCACCATTGTGCGCCTTTCAGCCGCGATCGTGACGGGATCTCGATTGGTGAAGCGGCGGCGTTGTTGTTATTAACGCGCGAGCCTCAGCCCCTGGCGCTGCTGGGCGTTGGCGAGTCGTCGGATGCCTGGCATATGTCGGCACCGCACCCGGAAGGTGTGGGAGCAGAACGGGCAATGACGATGGCGTTGCAGCAGGCAGGTTTAGCACCAGAGCAGGTTGGTTATATCAATTTGCACGGCACCGCGACGCCGTTGAACGATCAGGTGGAAGCCGCCGTGGTGCAGCGGCTGTTTGGTGATCGCGTACCCTGTAGCTCCACCAAACACCTCACGGGACATACGTTAGGCGCAGCAGGTGCCACCGAAGCCGCGTTGTCGTTGCTGCTGCTGGATCAACATTTACCGCTGCCTCCACAGGATTTTTCTCGCGCGGAACGCGACACCACTTTAGCGGATTGTGGCCTGATTACCGCACCAGTGCCGCTGGGGCGTCCGGTTATCGCGTCTAATTCATTTGCTTTTGGCGGGAACAATACCTGCCTGATTACAGGACGCGTCGATGGTTGATTTTCTGCCGGTAAGTGAATATTTACCGCACCGTGCGCCGATGTTGCTGCTGGATCGTGTTATCGCAGTCAGTGCTGACCATGTCATCTGTGCAGTGACCATTGACGGGCAGGGCGTACTGGCACCGTTTCTGACGCCGCAAGGGGAGCTGCCCGCCTGGTTCGGTGTGGAGATCATGGCGCAGACCGTGGGCGTCTGGTCGGGTTTTCATGCCCGGCAGCAGGGGGAAACTCAGATCCGCCCCGGCATGCTGCTCGGCGGGCGGGGGTATCGCCCGATAGCAGCTACTTTTCCAGCCGGAGCGCATTTGCAGGTGGAGATGCATTTGCTGATGCGTGATGACCGGCTTGGCAGTTTTGAAGGAAAAATTAGTCATCAGTCTGAGTGTCTGGCGACTGGCCGCCTTAACACTTATCAACCCGATGACGATGAATTACAACGATTATTACAAGGACATCAGCCATGACACGTAGCGTTTTAGTAACCGGCGCAAGTAAAGGAATCGGGCGTGCCATTGCCCTGCGGCTGGCGCAGGATGGTTTCCATGTGACGGTGCATTATCACCGTGACGCCGCTGGCGCAACGCAAACGCTGGAGCAGATTATCGCGGCGGGCGGTAGCGGTCGCACCATACAATTTGATGTCGGGCAGCGGGAGGCAACGCGCGCAGCGCTGGAGCAGGATATCGCCCGCTTTGGTGCCTGGTATGGCGTGGTGAGCAATGCCGGTATTACCCGTGATGCGGCTTTCCCGGCATTGAGCGATGAAGAATGGGACAGCGTGATCCACACCAATCTCGATAGTTTTTATAACGTGATTCAGCCTTGTGTGATGCCGATGATCGGCCTGCGCCAGGGGGGGCGGATTGTCACCTTATCGTCAGTCTCGGGCATCATGGGCAATCGCGGGCAGGTGAACTACAGCGCTGCCAAAGCTGGCATTATCGGTGCCAGCAAGGCGCTGGCCATTGAACTGGCTAAACGTAAAATTACCGTCAACTGTATCGCGCCGGGATTGATTGATACCGGTATGACCGATTTGGAACCGCAGGTCATCGACGAAGCACTGAAGCTGATCCCGATGAAACGTATGGGGGGAGCCGAGGAGGTGGCAGGCCTGGCCAGCTATCTGATGTCGGATATCGCGGGTTATGTTACGCGTCAGGTGATTTCAATCAATGGGGGTATGCTGTGATGCAACGTGTGGTAGTCACCGGAATGGGCGGTGTCACGGCGTTTGGTGAAAGTTGGTCTGCGGTGGCTGAACGTCTGAAACAGGGTAAAAACGCGGTGCGTAACATGCCGGAATGGCAGATCTACGATGGTCTGCATACGCAACTGGGCGCGCCGGTGGACGATTTTACGCTCCCGGATCACTATACCCGCAAACGCATTCGTGCCATGGGGCGGGTGTCGCTGCTGGCGACCCGCGCCACGGAACTGGCGCTGGAGCAGGCGGGGTTGATTGATCATCCGGTACTGACCAGCGGGGAAACCGGTATCGCCTACGGCTCCTCGACCGGCAGCACCGGGCCGGTGAGTGAGTTCGCCACCATGCTGACCGAAAAACACACCAACAATATCACCGGTACCACTTACGTGCAGATGATGCCGCACACCACGGCGGTGAACGCCGGGTTATTTTTTGGCTTGCGTGGTCGTGTCATCCCGACATCCAGCGCCTGTACCTCGGGCAGCCAGGCCATCGGCTATGCCTGGGAAGCGATTCGTCACGGCTATCAGACGGTGATGGTCGCCGGGGGAGCCGAAGAACTCTGCCCTTCGGAAGCGGCGGTGTTTGACACCTTATTTGCCACCAGCCAGCAAAACGCGGCGCCTGGACTGACGCCAGCCCCGTTCGATCAGCAGCGCGATGGGCTGGTGATTGGTGAAGGGGCCGGCACCCTGATTCTTGAGTCGCTGGAGCATGCGCAGGCGCGTGGGGCGACGATCTATGCCGAACTGGTCGGGTTTTATACCAACTGCGATGCGGCGCATATCACACAGCCGCAGCGGGAAACCATGCAAATTTGCATCGAGCGTGCCTTGCAAATGGCGGGAGTGACCCCGGAGCAAATTGGCTACATTAATGCCCACGGCACCGCTACCGATCGTGGTGATATTGCCGAAAGTCAGGCCACCGCTGCGGTGTTTGGCGAAAATACGCCGATCTCCTCCCTGAAAAGCTACTTCGGCCATACGCTGGGGGCATGTGGGGCACTGGAAGCCTGGATGAGTATTGAGATGATGCGTGAAGGCTGGTTTGTGCCGACGCTGAACCTGACACAGCCCGCCGCGGAATGCGGAAAGCTGGATTACATCATGGGCGAAGTACGTCAGCTCGAAACGGATTATATCCAGTCAAATAACTTTGCTTTTGGCGGCATTAATACGTCCCTGGTGTTCCGCCGTTGGCAAGGGATGTAACGCCACCATTCCCGTAGCGGTGCGATTTATCGCGCGTTATTTGTCTGTAGCATTAAAGTCAAAGGCGCGCGATAAATCGCGCCGCTACGTCTCAACATCAATTTTCTGTCATGCCCCGTCAGGAATTCGTTAAGAAAATGCCTGGATTTTTCTTGCATTCGGCGCAGTCCTCAGCATAATCGCAAACCGCAATAAAAATGATTATCAATTAAGTTTGTATCAGGGGATATCCATGCGCACTACGCCTTTCAATCCCGGACTGAAACCGACACTGCTGGCTGTAATGGTCAGTGCCGGTTGTTTGCCAGTGATGGCTGCTACCACCAACACCACCGCAGATGCGGCAAAAAAAGAACAGCAGACACTGACGGTGACAGCGACACCGCAGACTGATTTCAAACCTGGCGGTAACGATCTGGTTCCCGCTTACCTGGATGGTCAGGTGGCGCACGGTGGCCGTCTCGGCATGCTGGGCGAACAAAATGCCATGGATGTGCCGTTCAACGTGATCGGTTTTACTTCCAAAGCGATTCAGGATCAGCAGGCAAAAACCATTGCCGATGTGATTCGTAACGATGCCACCGTGCAGAACGTGAAGGGCTACGGCAACTTTGCTGAAAGCTATCGTATTCGTGGTTTTCGCCTGGATGGTGATGCCATGACTTACGGTGGTCTGGCAGGCATCGTGCCGCGTCAGGTGATGGATGCCTCACTGATTGACCGGGTGGAAATTTTCAAAGGGGCTAACGCGCTGCTGAACGGATCTGCCGAGACGGGTGTCGGTGGCATGATCAACCTGGAACCAAAACATGCTGAAGACACACCACTGACGCGCGTGGGTGTGGATTACACCTCAGATTCGCAATTAGGCACTACCGCAGATATTGGCCGTCGTTTTGGTGATAATAACCAGTTCGGCGTGCGCCTGAATGCTGTTCACCGTGAAGGTGAAACCGGTGTTGACGGTGAAAAGAAACGCACCACCGCTGCTTCATTGGGTCTTGATTACCGTGGCGATCGTCTGCGTACCTCGCTGGATGTGGGCTATCAGAAGAAAACCTTCCATGATGCCCGCAACGGTATCAATATTGGCGGTATCGACTTTATTCCAGACGTACCTTCTAATAGCACCAACTACAGCCAGAACTGGATATTCAGTGATATCGAATCTGAATTCGGCCTGGCAAAAGCTGAATACGATCTCAATGATCAATGGACTGTCTATAGTGCGCTGGGTGCGCAGCATACGCACGAAATTGGTAACTACGGCACGCCGAAAGTGTTGGATACCGCTGGCAACGCCACTATCGGTCGTTTCGATACTAACCGTATTCAGGACACCATGAGCGGCAGCGTGGGTATCCGCGGTGATTTCACCACCGGTTTTGTGACGCATAAAGTGAACTTCGGTTACTCGGCAATGACCTCGAATGCGAAAAATACCTATCGCATGTCTTCGGGTAACGATGCGGATATCAACATCTATAATCCGCACGATGTGGCAGAACCGGATGCTGTCTTTACGGGGGGCGCTAAATTCAGCGATCCGCTGACAACCTATCGTTCACGTTCGCAGGGGTATCTGCTGAGTGATACGCTGGGCTTCTTTGATGATTCGCTGTTGCTGACTTTAGGGGCACGCCATCAGAAAGTGGTGGTGCGTAACTACGGTTATGATGGTGTGGAAGATACCGGAACACGCTTTGACAGCAGCCGCTGGTTACCGGCATATGGCTTACTGTACAAAGCGACCAGCAATATCTCGCTGTATGCCAACCATACTGAATCACTCACGCCGGGTACGGCTGCGCCGTTCACTGCCTCTAACTACGGCAGCGTGACGGGTATCGTGCATGCCAAACAGAACGAAGTTGGAGTGAAAGCTGACTACGGGCGTATTGGTGGCACGCTGGCGCTGTTCGAAATCAAGCAACCGGTCGGTGTGCTGAACGACGGCGTCTACAAACTGAATGGCGAACAGCGCAACCGTGGTGTGGAACTGAACGTATTTGGTGAACCGCTCCTGGGGCTGCGTCTGAACGGCAGTGCAACCTGGATCGATCCGGATATGACCAAAACCGGTGACAGCAACGAAAATGGTAAAAACGCGATTGGCGTACCCCGTTTCACTGCGGCACTGGGCGCTGAATATGATATCAAACCAGTTGATGGCCTGACGGCAACCGCTCTGCTGAACTATACCGGTTCACAGTATGCTGACCTCGCCAATACCATGAAAATGGACGATTACACCACGTTGGATCTGGGGCTGCGCTACCGGATGAAGGTCAACCAAAACGACATGGTATGGCGTGTTGGAGTGGATAATGTCACCAACGAGAAATATTGGGCGAACGTCGATGACAGTGGCACTTACCTGACGCAAGGGGAGCCACGTACCGTCAAAGTCTCACTCACCTACGATTTCTAATCCCATCAGCGGGGCGCGATTGCGCCCCGTTTTCATTTTGCTGGCTTTCTATTACACTCGGAACGGTAATCCAGTCGGTCGATCCCTTTATTTTTTGCTGAGTTAACATGAGTTCACCTGCGCCACCTGACGATCATGACGAACCCCTGCGGCAGCCGCTGGACGATGCGCAGTTTGCCATTGTGGTACTTGCAGTGACCTCGGTTACCCTTATAATCTTTGTCCTGATGATGACGTTATGGATGAGCTAAGGCTTGCTGCAACGGGTATCGGAAGCCTGTAAGGAGATGTCGATGGAATCCCGAGATGACAAACTGATCGCCATAATAGGCCTGCTTTCTGCCTGTCTGATTGGTGTGGTGTTCCTGTTTACCATGACCTGGCTCACCGATGTGCGCCATCCTGCCGATCAATCCCTTGATGTACAAACCTGCGGTCCTAAACATCCCAACTCGCAACAATCTTAACTTTGCTGACGTTTTTGCCACTTAATTTGCTGACTGCGCAACTCCAGCGCTAAACCCTCATGCAACGTGCGATTGCCGTTGGGATCACCCAAACCAAATAACGCACCGGGCGAACGCCGGTCATCGGCCCACGCCGGATACTCCACTACCGGATAAAGCGAAATCCCTTCCAGCGCCACCCCTTCATCCAGCGCCAACATTGCCTCTTCACTCACCTGATGGAACCAGGACGCACGGGCATCGCCTTCGGCACCGGTCTCGGCCAGCAGCATCGGGCGCTGATAACGCTGCCAGCATTGCCACAGCAGACGATGTAAGGGCAATCGTGCAGGGTGATCTACCGGTAACGGTTCACCGGGGAAAAACCAGTGATTATCCGGGTAGTAATTCAGTCCAAGGATATCGAGGAAATCTTCGCTGCCGCCCAGTTCCGGGGCGTCGCGTCCGGCCAGCCAATCCCAGGCTTCAAATTGCGCCTGATGTTGCGCGTCTGCATAGGGTTTGCTGTCGGGATTCGCGGGGTCGGTGGCAACCTGTACCAGTGGATCGGTCAGCACAAAACGCGCCTGCGGATAGATCTCGCGAATGGCATGCATCGCTGCCAGCGATGCGCGTACCAGCTGACGCTTCAGCTCTTTGCCGCGCTGACTGGAATAGGGATCGAGCCAGGCGACATCGGCGCCAGCCCACGACCAGAAGGAGATTTGATTGATCGGCGTAAAAAACGGTTGCTGTACCCCTTCATCACGCATCAACTGCGCCATCGCGCGGGCGAAGCGTTCAAAATGCTGGACAAAGGCGGCACTCCAGATGTCGAGATGGTCGGGATAACCAAAATGCGCCAGTTCCCAGATGATTTGCAGATCATGGCGCGCCGCCGCGTGCACCATTGGCAGAAAAGAGTGCCAGTCATATTCGCCGGGCGTGGACTCAATCAGATACCAGCGTGCGCCATCGCGCGCGGTGCGCAACCCTTCCTGCGCCAGCGCGGCATAATCCTTCTCCAGCAGCATGTCATGACCGCTACTGATCACCATATCCAGTCGCCGGCCTCCGGCACGACGGGAAGTCGAACAGGGAAAACTACCCTGAAAAAAACTGCGAAACAGCCGGGGCTGATAGCGCGGGGATGGGGGATCAAGGGGGTGTTGCGCCATTTTTCCTCTCCTCACGGGGAACGCCGAATGCAGATCGTCCCGCTAAGTCTAGACTAAATTAAGCGCAGGCCAGCCGCTGCAACCGGAAGCCTCTGATTGCGATGCGCTGCGCTGCCACCAACAATAAGAAGATTATGTGTTGCAGGGAACCTGTATGAGCGAAGCCGTACCACGCCATTCTGAGGAACATCAGCGAAACTGGCTTAACGAAATTGTGGATGCACGCTGCGCGCGCCATCCGGGGATGAGTGGCGTCCATCCTCTCAATGATGGGCTGGATGCGTTTGCTGCTCGTTATCTGTTGATGGGCATGGCCCGAAACACCATCGATGTGCAGTACTATATCTGGCAAAACGACATGTCAGGCCGCCTGCTGTTCAGCGCGCTGCTCGATGCAGCGGAGCGCGGCGTTAAGGTGCGGCTGCTGTTGGATGACAACAACACGCCCGGCCTCGATGAAACCCTCGCCGAACTGGATCGCCATCCCAATATCGCGGTGCGATTGTTTAATCCTTTCTCGTTTCGCACCTTGCGTATGCTGGGCTATCTGACCGATTTCGCCCGCCTCAATCGCCGTATGCATAATAAAAGCCTGACGGTGGACGGTGCCGTCACCCTGGTGGGGGGACGAAATATTGGCGATGAATATTTTGGCACCGGTGATGAGCCGTTGTTCACCGATCTCGACGTGATGGTCATCGGCCCGGTGGTACCGGAAGTGGCGCAGGATTTTGAGCGCTACTGGCGCAGCAAAGCCGTGTTGCCATTACGCAGCGTGGTGGAGGTGCGCGGCGAACACCAGGCCGTGCGACTGCCGGAAGCCTGGCAAGATAGTGAGGCGGTACAGCGTTATCTGGCGCGGCTGGATCACTCCCCATTTGTTGGTCAGATGGCAGAGGGGACGCTGAGTATGACCTGGGCTGCGACGCGCTTGTTAAGCGATGACCCGCGCAAAGGGCTGGGCAAAGCGAAGCGTTCCTCTTTGCTGCCACAGCGAATGCTGGAGGTGATTGGTACGCCACAGCAGCAGTTCGACATTATCTCGGCCTACTTTGTCCCGACGCGGGCTGGTGTGGCACAGCTGCTGGCGTTGAAACGGCGTGGGGTCAAAATCGCGGTTCTGACTAATTCACTGGCCGCTAATGACGTCAGCGTGGTGCACGCGGGTTATGCGCGATGGCGCAAAAAGTTGCTCCGTCACGGCATCGCGTTATACGAACTGAAACCACAGGCCAATGCCAGCGACGCGCCCCACGATCGCGGGCTAACCGGGAACTCCGGTTCCAGCCTGCATGCCAAAACCTTTACCGTGGATAATCGTAAAGTGTTTATTGGATCGTTTAATTTCGATCCTCGTTCAGCGGTGCTTAACACCGAAATGGGACTGGTGATTGAGAGCGACACCCTGGCGCAGCGTACCCATCAACGCTTTATTCAGGGGATGCGGGACCGTGCCTGGATGTTACGGCTTGATGGATGGGGCCGGGTGAATTGGGTGGAATATCCGGGTGAGGCCGGTGAGGTGGTGCATATTCACGAGCCGCAATGTACCTGGTTTCAGCGGCTGATGGTGCGCCTGGTGTGGCATTTGCCGATTGAATGGTTGTTGTGAAAGCAGCGGGCCAGCTTAGCTGGCCCGTGGGTTATGCACGCTGTGGTTTGCCGGAGAACAGAAAGCGCAGCAGTGGAATACGCAGATGGATTTCATACAGGGTAAATGACACGCCAAACACCATCAGCAGACCGAGGAAAAAGCCCAGCGTGTTATTGCTGATCAGCGGGGTGATAAAAATGCCGTACAGCAGGGTGAGCGGATGGTGCACCAGATAAATAAACAGCGAGGCATTCACCAGATACATGATGCGGGGCGAATGGCTGTTCAGCAGTTTATGTCCGAAGCAGAAACAGACGTTCAGCATGCACAAGCCCATCAGGGTTGAAATCACGTTGTCGATTTCATACAGCCAGCCATCGCCGCTGCTGAAGCGTTGATTGAGGCTGTAGGCGACAAACACCGCAATGGCACCAAAACACATCACCGGATTAAAACGCACAAACAACGCCTTCAGTGGCGGATGTTTCCAGCTCAATGCTCCCAACATAAAGAAGGGCAGGAAGAACAGGCTTTGCATCACGGCGGTGCTGAACAGGCCATCCATTAACCATGCGGGCTGGAAATAAAAGATTGCGCGGCGGAAGACGCACCACGCCAGCGACCACGCCAGTAATGCCAGCGTCAGTTTGCCCCAGCCCACACGGGTGTAATCAATCTGTCGATGCTGGGAGCGCAGCCAGCGGAAGGTGATCATGCCGAGGCTGGTGAGAATGACCAGCACCACCAAAAACCACAGGTGAGAAATCAGATCCCACACCACCGCATTGTACTTTTGATACAGGGAGAAACTGTCCCAATCTCCGACTTTGTCTGTCAGATTTTTTAGCAGAAAAAACTGCGGCAGGGTGATCAGCGGCACGGCGGTTAGCAGCGGGATACCCACGCGCTCCAGACGCACCTTCAACCAACGTTGTGGCTTATAGCGCAGATATAGCATGTAGGAAAAATAGCCGGAAATGACGAAAAACACCTGCATGCGAAAAGCGTGAATGAAGTCATTAAACACCGTCAGCCACATCGAGGCATCCTGGCTATTTACTGCCCATTTTTGTGTCGAGTAAATCAGGGAGACGTGAAAGGGTACGCCCAATAGCATTAAATAAGCTCGAATCGAATCGAGAAAATATTCGCGTTCGGATTTTGCTGCAGTCATAAGCATCCAATAGTTTTGTGTCCTGGCCGGTTTCGCCCTGAAACCGGATTATGCCGGACGAAAATTCTACCGGCTGTAAACGAGGTATACTATAGGCTGATTCTGTATCGTCTAATTATCCTAAAAGCGCATTTTCCACTTACAAATAAGGGGAACAATCGGTTACATACGCTGTCGGAAAAAAGAATAATCCTTTAAGATATGCGGGTTTGATCTAAGCACACGCGAAAGGGGGGGATGTGCTGACTTTAGAAAAAAATATGGCCGGACTGAAGAAGATGCGCTGGTTAGGCGCGGCAGTTCTGCTGGCGTTGTACGCAAATAATAGCTGGGCGTTCAACCTCGATGATGTAGCAAAACAGGCTCAGGCGATGGCGGGCAAAAGCTTCGAAGCGCCGAAGAGCAATTTACCCTCTCAGTTTCGTGAAATGAAATTTGCTGACTACCAGCAGATCCAGTTTAACCACGATAAAGCCTACTGGGGCAAACTGCGCACGCCATTTAGACTTGAGTTCTATCACCAGGGTATGTACTTCGATACGCCGGTGAAAATTAACGAAGTCACCGCCAGTACGGTGCGTGAAATCAAGTACAATCCGGACTATTTCAACTTCGGCAACGTCAAGCATGACGCAGACTCGGTGAAAAACCTGGGTTTTGCCGGATTCAAAGTACTTTATCCGCTTAATGAAAAGGGTAAAGACGACGAAATCACCAGCTTCCTCGGAGCCAGCTACTTCCGCGTTATTGGTGCAGGCCAGGTTTATGGTCTGTCAGCGCGCGGTCTGGCCATCGATACGGCGTTACCTTCAGGCGAAGAGTTCCCACGCTTTAAAGAGTTCTGGATCGAGCGGCCAAAACCGCAGGACAAGCAACTGGTGATCTATGCGTTGCTGGATTCACCGCGTGCCACGGGTGCCTATCGCTTTATCGTACGTCCGGGTAAAGAATCTACTGTCGATGTGCAGGCGAAAGTCTATCTGCGTGACAACGTTGGTAAACTGGGTGTCGCGCCGTTAACCAGTATGTTCCTGTTCGGGGCTAACCAGCCGTCGCCGGTCAGCAACTTCCGTCAGGAGCTGCACGACTCCAACGGTCTGTCTATCCATGCCGGTAACGGGGAGTGGATTTGGCGTCCGCTGAATAACCCGAAACATCTGGCGGTCAGCACCTTTACCATCGAAAGCCCGAAAGGCTTTGGCTTGCTGCAACGTGGGCGTGATTTCAGCCATTATCAGGATCTCGACGATCGTTATGATCTGCGCCCGAGTGGCTGGGTTGAACCGTTAGGCGATTGGGGCAAAGGCCGGGTTGAGCTGGTGGAAATCCCGACGGCTGATGAAACCAACGACAACATTGTGGCGTTCTGGACGCCGGAAAAATTGGCTGAGCCGGGCAAAGAGATGAGTTTCCAGTATCGTCTGCACTTTACCCGTGACGAAAACCTGCTGCACTCCGATGACGTTGCCTGGGTGAAAGATACCCTGCGTTCCGCCGGAGATGTGAAGCAATCAAACCTCGTACGTCAGCCGGATGGCAGCATCGCCTTCACCGTCGATTTTGTTGGCAGAGCGATGAGCAAACTGCCGGAAAATACGCAGGTTGCACCGCAGGTCAGTGTGGGTAATAACGCTGAAGTGGTGGAGCAGAGCGTACGCTACAACCCGGTCACTAAAGGCTGGCGCCTGGTGCTGCGTTTGCGCGTGAAAGATAACAAGCAGCCGACCGAGATGCGTGCGGCGCTGGTTAGTGGCGACAAGACATTGACGGAAACCTGGAGCTATCAGCTACCTGCCAATGAATAACTCGACTTTTACACCTCAATCTTACGTGGAAGCCCTGCCGATCGATGCGGCAGGTCGCGCGCGTCTGAGCGTTTCGTTACAGAATGCGCAGGCGTTCCACGCTATTCATGCGTCGCTAGGACACGATGATGCCGCCAGCGAGCGCCCGGATGATGCGCCGCTAAAATCGGTGTCGTCCCGTGTGCAGTTGGCCTGGCCAGATTCACTGGCTGAGGGCCAGCAACTGGGTAAAGATTATCTCGGCCGTACTATCCTGAAGGCGATGCCAAAGGTTACGCGTTCGCTGATGTTCCCGGAAGCCTGGCGTACCAACCCGTTGGCTCGTGCCTGGGATTCGTTACGCGGGCATAAATCGACGCCACGTTACAAAACGGCGGAAGAACAAAAAGCGGAAGATAAGTGGCGTCACGTTGGTTCGATGCGCCGCTATGTTCTGCTGATTCTGACGCTGTTTCAGACCGTGGTTGCTACCTGGTACATGAAAACCATTCTGCCGTATCAGGGCTGGACGCTGCTCGATCCGATGGAACTGTTTAACCAGAACTGGTTGCAGTCGGTGGAGTTGATCCTGCCGTATATTCTGCAAACCGGCATTCTGTTCCTGTTCGCCATTCTGTTCTGTTGGGTGTCTGCCGGTTTCTGGACCGCGCTGATGGGCTTCCTGCAACTGCTGATTGGTCGTGATAAGTACAGCATCTCGTACTCCACGGTGGGGGATGAAGCCCTCAACCCGGAGCATCGTACTGCACTGATCATGCCGATTTGTAACGAAGATGTGGAACGTGTATTCGCGGGCTTACGTGCGACCTGGGAATCGGTCAAACGCACCGGGAACGCAGAACACTTTGACGTCTACATTCTGAGTGACAGCTACGATGCGGATATCGCGATTGCCGAGCAGAAAGCCTGGATGGAGCTGGTGCGCGATGTCGGTGGTGCGGGCAAGATTTTCTATCGTCGCCGTCGTCGTCGTGTGAAACGTAAAAGTGGCAACATTGATGACTTCTGCCGTCGCTGGGGTAGCAACTACAGCTACATGGTGGTACTGGACGCCGACAGCGTGATGAGCGGTGAGTGTCTCACCGGTCTGGTACGCATGATGGAAGCCAACCCGAATGCCGGTATTATCCAGTCGTCACCGAAAGCGTCAGGCATGGATACGCTGTACGCACGTTGTCAGCAATTTGCTACCCGCGTATACGGTCCACTGTTTACTGCCGGGTTGCACTTCTGGCAGTTGGGCGAATCCCACTATTGGGGTCATAACGCCATCATTCGTGTGAAGCCGTTTATCGAGCACTGTGCGCTGGCACCGCTGCCGGGCGAAGGCTCCTTTGCCGGTTCGATTCTGTCGCATGACTTTGTCGAAGCTGCATTGATGCGTCGTGCCGGATGGGGCGTGTGGATTGCATACGACCTGCCGGGTTCCTACGAGGAGTTGCCGCCTAACCTGCTGGATGAGCTGAAGCGTGACCGTCGCTGGTGTCACGGTAACCTGATGAACTTCCGCCTGTTCCTGGTAAAAGGGATGCACCCGGTACACCGTGCGGTGTTCCTGACGGGCGTGATGTCATACCTGTCAGCGCCGTTGTGGTTTATGTTCCTCGCGCTCTCCACCGCCCTACAGGTGGTTCATACGCTGATGGAACCCACCTACTTCCTGCAACCACGTCAGTTGTTCCCGGTGTGGCCGCAGTGGCGTCCCGACCTGGCGATTGCGCTATTCTCAACCACCCTGGTGTTACTGTTCCTGCCGAAACTGCTCAGCGTGGTGCTGATTTGGTTCAAAGGCGCAAAACCTTACGGTGGGGCAGTGCGCTTGTTCTTCTCGTTGCTGCTGGAAATGCTGTTTTCGGTCCTGCTGGCACCGGTGCGTATGCTGTTCCATACCGTGTTTGTGGTCAGCGCATTCCTCGGCTGGGAAGTGGTGTGGAATTCACCGCAGCGTGACGATGATGCGACGCCCTGGAGTGAAGCCTTCCGCCGCCACGGTTCGCAGATGCTGCTCGGGATTGTCTGGGCTGTCGGCATGGGCGTGCTGGATCTGAACTTCCTGTGGTGGCTGTCGCCGATTGTCTTCTCACTGATTCTGTCACCGTTCGTCTCTGTCATGTCGAGCCGTGCCACCATTGGTCTGAAGAGTAAGCGCGCGAAGCTGTTCCTGATCCCGGAAGAGTACGATCCGCCGCAAGAGTTGGTCGACACGGACAACTATCTGCAACTGAACCGCGAACGTGCGCTGAAGAATGGCTTTATGCATGCGCTGTTCAACCCGGCATTTAACGCTCTGGCGACGGCAATGGCGACTTCACGTCACCTGCACAGCAAGATACTGGATCATTCGCGCGATCGGCGTGTGGATCAGGCATTGAGCGATTCGCCGGAAAAACTGAACCGCGAGCAGCGTTTACAGCTGATTAGCGATCCGGTGGTGCTGGCGCGCGTGCATACGCGCCTGTGGGAGAATGGAGAGAAATATCATGAGTGGGTTGAGAGCTATCAAAAGCTGAAGCTAAACCCGCAGGCACTGCCTCAGCAGTCATGATATCGGGTCAGTGACCCAGTTAAAAAGCCGCTATCGCAACACGATAGCGGCTTTTTTTATCTGTTACGTCGCGGCGCGACGACAGCAAGACTGTTCCGACTAACGCAATCTTTACGCTGTCGGGTGTGGTTATTCACCCACACTGACGGCTAAAATAGCGCCAGGCCATTGTGAGAATTTGTTGTGAATCGTTTCATGAAATTCATCGTTGTAAGTGCAGCCATTCTGTTACTGAGCGGATGTGGCAGCATTATCAGTCGTACCGTGCCGGGGCAGGGGCACGGTAATCAATATTACCCAGGAGTGCAGTGGGATGTGCGTGACGGCGCATGGCGGATGCTTACCATCCTCGATTTACCGTTGTCATTGGTGATGGACACGCTGCTATTACCGGTGGATGCCCATCACGGACCTTACGAATAAGCTTTACGCCCAGCGGTCAGAATCACTGTTATCGTCGTCCCATTCGGCTGCTGCGGCTTCACCTTCTTCAGTATCCATCGGCGGTTCGAGCTGAAACTCTCCCTCATCCCATTCATGTAGCGTATTTTCAGATTGCCACTCCTGACGAAGCTCAATTTCGTCATAGTCATCATCAAAAATGGCCTGAGCTGCTTCGCCGCTGCGAATAGGCAGACATTCACCTTGTCCATCCTCATCAGCAAAAAACTCGGCCTGCCACATGATGTCGCCATCCTGCATGACATATTTTTGCAGGGCGAATTGGTTGACGACGGCATCGTCCTCATCCAACTCAGGTTGACTAGCGAGAAACTCTTCACGCGCCGCCTCGATGGCTTCGACTAAGGTGCTATACATGCTCATCGCAATCTCCTTGCCTGTTGAATAGGGCTTCCAGAGAAGAATAGACGAAAAATCACCAGGCGCAGGAGGGAATAACATTCAGGCGGATGAGGAGCCACATCCGCCCGAATGTGTCAGTGCATTTTTTGTGGAAAATGCAGTACAGGCCGCACAGATTCGCGGATAACTGGCGCAGAATAACGAATGCAACATTTAATACAGGGTTTCACCTTTTTAAAATTAATGCGCGCAATCGATAAGGCCTGATTTAAATTATAGAGCGTACCAATAAAGACCATATCCTCCTTTTCGGGCAGACGCTTACACTCTTTCCGATGCAGTAAATGGTAATTGTCCTGATCGGTACTGACCGTCACATAATAATAGATGCCTTTATTCATATTATGAGTTCCTGCTGTATATTTGCTGTGTGTAATCTTTATTATTTTTTTGAACAGTTATTGAACTAACTGTCATTAACGAAACTAACTGGAATCGAATTCACTAACAAATTCCAGAAAGGTATAAAGAGGGTGTATCTTTTTTAGAAACGGAATAAGCGTTGCGGCTACCAGGATAATTCCTTGTAAATTAAGTTAATTTTCCTGCATTGATTAGCGATTTCAAAGAATTTAGTAATATTAAATAGGAATATGCCTGGAATTGGAAAAAAACAGGTCCATACAACCATGTTGTGATCAATAAATTTTATTTAATCTTTCAGGCGTAAATCAACGACATGCGAAAAAGATGTTGCATCGTAACCAGCACTGGCTTAAGTAATGATCACCATTGTCTGATTTTATTCTGAGAAAGCTCTATAAATATATGGTCTGAGAAAATACGCCAGCTTCAATTAAGTCTGGTACAGTTTTAACTAAAAACTGACGGATAATGTCATGAATTAAGGCAAATTTCAGTTTTGATGCAGAGGGACACACCCTGTGTCCCACATCACATTAATAACGCGAGGGCTGACCTTCTGGCTGGGTTTTGAAACGACGATGCAGCCACATGTATTGCTCCGGGGCCAGCAATACGCTCTCCTCAACCACTTTATTCATGCAAATGGCGGTGTCGAGTTCGCTTTCAAGTGAAAATTTGTCACGGATATCCGGCATGATTTTTAGTTCGTAGCCACGGCCATGTGGCAGGCGGCGGGCCAGAAAGGGGACAACACTGGGATTTGCCAGACGGATCAGCATATGCGTCCCGGTCGTGGTAGCGGCATCTTCAACGGCAAAAAACGGCGCGAACACACTGCTACGCGGGCCATAATCATGGTCAGGTGCATACCAGATAATGTCGTTGTTTTTCATTGCGCGGATCATGCCCTTAAGGTCTTTACGATCGAGCATGCTTTTATTGGAACGCATACGTCCCCAGGTTTGCAGCCAGTCGATCAGTTTGTTGTCGTTTGGCCGATAAACACCGATGCCGGGATTGTTCATGCCAAAAACACGGGCGCCCAACTCCAGGGTAAGAAAATGCATCCCGATAAGTAAAATACCGCGTCCGGCAGCCAGTGAAGAGTCAATATGCTCCAGACCGGTACAGGCTACCCATTTGCGGATACGCCAGTCCGGCCAGAACCAGGCCATACCGGTTTCAATCAACCCCATGCCGACCGATTCAAAATTGTGTTTTACCATCGCATTGCGTTCGCTGATTGGCATATCAGGAAAACATAACTCCAGATTACGTTGGGCAATTTTGACGCGACGCTTCAGAAAACGCATGGCAATACGGCCCAGACCACAGCCGATGACGGATAAAACCGGGTAAGGCAATAGCACCAGTAAATAGAGAGTCCCAATACCCAACCAGGTAAACCAGTAGCGTGGATGAAGGAGTTCACGGGAAAATTGTGGAAGTTGAGTCATTGAAATGTCAGTATCCTGCGTCTTGTACCAGAGGTACCGGTTCCTGTTATTTGTGTCTATTGTGCCATTTTTTCTCTCTGACTGAAATCAAGCATAGCTGCACTGCTAATGTCTGAATTCACCTTATCGCATTAAAATATAATTACCGGACAAAAATGCGGCACAGCTCACCCTCGCCGATATTCGCGGCAAAGGCTATGCATTGTGGTGATTTCAGGTATCATGTGCGCGCTCATTTTTTCCTATTGCTAACAGGAACGAACACCATGCCAGTGTTACACAACCTTGTTTCCAATAAAGAGCTGAAGGCACGCATGCTGGCTGAAACCGAGCCGCGTACCACAGTCTCTTTTTATAAATATTTCCAGATTGCCGATCCCAAAGCATTCCGCGATGCGTTGTACATTGGGTTAACCAAGCTCAAGGTATTTGGCCGCGTGTATGTCGCCCATGAAGGCATCAACGCGCAAATCAGTGTGCCCGCCAGCCAGTATGAAAGCATGAAAGCTTTTCTCTACGGCTTCGATCCGGCACTGAATAATCTGCGTATGAATATCGCGCTGGATGATGATGGGAAATCATTCTGGGTTTTGCGCCTGAAAGTACGCGATCGCATCGTCGCAGACGGTATTGAAGACAACAGCTTTGATGCCAGCGATGTCGGTAACTATCTGAAAGCCGCCGATGTCAATGCGATGCTGGATGATCCCAATGCGGTGTTTGTCGATATGCGTAACCACTACGAATTCGAAGTGGGGCATTTTGATAATGCGCTGGAAGTCCCTGCGGATACTTTCCGCGATCAGCTGCCGATGGCGGTCGACATGCTGAAAGACCAGAAAGATAAAAAGATTGTTATGTATTGCACCGGCGGCATTCGTTGCGAGAAAGCCAGTGCCTGGATGAAACATAACGGTTTTGATGATGTTTATCACATCGAAGGCGGCATCATTGAATACACCCGCCGGGCGCGTGAGCAGGGGTTACCGGTACGTTTTAAAGGCAAAAACTTTGTCTTTGATGAACGTATGGGGGAACGCATTTCCGATGAT
This sequence comes from Pantoea sp. AS-PWVM4, assembly GCF_000468095.1. GTDB lineage: Bacteria > Pseudomonadota > Gammaproteobacteria > Enterobacterales > Enterobacteriaceae > Pantoea > Pantoea phytobeneficialis. The sequence goes on along the minus strand of NZ_ASZC01000024.1, from coordinate 24,090 downwards.
GTGCTGTCGAATTGTCATCAGTGTGGCGTACCTTGTGACACCCACACCAACTGCGTCAATGACGGTTGTCATTTGCTGTTTATTCAGTGCCCAAGCTGTGCCGAGAAGTTTCACAATTGCTGTAGCCCGCTGTGCATGGAAGAGTCAAAACTGTCGCCGGAAGAGCAGCGCACACGTCGCGCTGGTCGTGAAAATGGCAACAAAGTCTTCAATAAATCGCGTGGTTTGCTCAACATGACGATGGCAATTCCGTTGCCAGAGAAGAAGTAAGTAACCAGCAGCCTGCCACGATGCAGGCTGCCTCATTTTTTTACTGTCGAACCCCTTCGACTGAAATAATCAATTCCGCTTTTTGCGATGCTGGTCCCAGATCTTTGTTGATGTTGAACTCTTTCAACACCACATCGCCACTGGCCTCAAAGCCTGCACGATAGCCTCCCCAGGGATCTTTACCTTCGCCAATCAAATGCGCATTCAGCGTAATCGGTTTGGTTACGCCGTTGAGGGTCAAATTGCCGGTGATTTTATACTCCTTGCCCTCTTTCTTAACGGCAGTGGAGACAAAGGTCGCCTGCGGGAATTTGTCCGTATTCAGGAAATCAGCACTGCGCAGGTGTTTATCACGTTCGGCATGGTTGGTATCGAGACTACCGGTATTGATGGTGACATTGACTTTGTCGGCACCTGGGTTCGCTTCATCAAAGGTAAAACCGCCATCGAAATCCTTAAAACTACCGTAGAGCCAGCTGTAGCCGAGATGCTGAATACGGAACTGGACAAAGGCGTGTTGTCCCTGTTTATCAAATTTGTAATCTGCGGCATTGGCCGTCAGACTGGCGGCCAGTAAACCAGCACCTGAAAGCATCAGCAGGGTCTTTTTAAGCATGTCACTTTTCCTTTTCAGAGGTTAACGGGATGCGGCAACCCAGCATCCTTTGCAGCGTGATATCACGGTCAATAAAGTGGTGTTTCAGCGCGGCAAGCCCGTGTAGTACCGAAAGCACCACCACCGTCCAGGCGAGCCAGAGATGAATATCGCCAGCCACATCGGCTTGTTCTGCTGCCCCGGCAACCAACGCGGGGATATCGAACCAGCCAAACAACGAAACAGGTTTACCGTCAGCGGTGGAGATCAAATAGCCACTGACCAGAATGGCCAGCAGCAGGCTGTACAGCAGCCAGTGAGCGGCAATCGCCGCAAACCGGACCACAGGGGAGTAGCTGTGCAGTGGTGCCGGAGGAGGGGACAGGAAACGCCACAGCAGACGTAGCAACAGGGCCATCAATAACAGGATGCCAATACTTTTGTGAATTTCTGGTGCGCTGTGATACCAGCTGTCGTAGTAACCCAGCCCGACCATCCACAATCCGAGCGCAAACATGCCATAAATGGCGAGCGCCATTAGCCAGTGTAATAAGATAGATATCAAACCAAATTGCTGTGGGGAATTGCGCCACATCATCGGTAAATCCCGTACGGAAATAACTGGTAATTAGAATCCATATATTGAAATACAAAATCAATCACCCTTACTTTTCTATAAACTATGAAATAACCTTTCGGTATTTATGGTGATATTTGCCCGAAGCGCTCAGAAATATTGAATAACTACGCGGGAAAGTCGGTGGAATAAAGCGTTGAAATTAATTACTACACCTTTTGCGCTGTCATTTAATCCAGTAATTAAATATTTGTGGGTTTATGTCAGGAAGTGTCAGGCAGGCCGCTGGCGTAGTGCAGCGGCCATGAGATGTCAGGCAAAACGCGTCAGTGAGAAGGGGGTAATATCGAACGAAAAAGGCTTGTCCTGAGCAAACTCACTGGCCAATTCACCCAGTACGCTGGCGAATTTAAAGCCATGGCCGCTTAGCCCGGTGATAATTAAGCGGTTTGGCTCGCCCGGTAACGTATCAATGATAAAATCCTCGTCAGGCGTGTTGTCATAGCTACAGGCTTCACCATGTAAACAAACCCCCACGCCAGGCAGAAACTGGCGTAAAAAGCTGAAGGCTTCGCTACCATCGGCGGCGACACTGCCGAACGGCTTGCGATCCGCAGGTGTCTGCATAACCTGACCACCATCATGTCGGCCTACTTTGAGCGCATTATTGTCTGCCGGGAAGCCATAGAAGTGACTGCCGTCGCTCATCTCCACGGTAAAACCAGGGAATTGGTTGTTTTCACTGTAGCGCCCATCCGCCTGATGCCAGGCAAACACTTTTCGCACCGGGGCGACCGGCAAATTGTTCACCAAGTGGCTCACCCAGGTTCCGGCACTGACCAGCAGTTTACGGGCGCGAAACATGCCTTCACTGGTGGTGACCTGTTGCAGATCACCATCCCGACCAATTTCTGTCACCGGGCAGTTAAATAGCTGCGCGCAGCCCGCCTGTTCCGCCAGTTTTACCCAACTGCGCACCGCCTCTTCGCACTTGAGAAAACCGGAATTGGGTTCGAACACCCCAATGTAACCATCGGGTACGGAAAATTGTGGCCAGCGTTTGCGGACTTCATCTGCCTGCAAAATCTGTACGTCAAGTTGCCAGACGCGCGCGCTGTCGATGACGTTTTGAATAAAGGTGGAAGTGACAGGGGCGAGGTTGAGGATGCCACTACGGTGCATAATGCGTTCACCACCGCGTTGTTCCAGTTCATCCCACAAGGTTTGCGCACGCAACACCAACGGAACATAGCGTTCGCCCTCACCGTAGGCGTGGCGGATTAAGCGGGTTTCACCGTGATGGGTACCCTGAGTATGGGGCGGGTGGGCACTATCAATCATCAATACCGAGAGACCCGCCTGAGTGGCATAGTACCCGGCGGCTGCACCTACTGATCCACTGCCAACCACAATCAGATCATAAACCATGTGACATTACTCCTGAAAAACGGCGAACTTTTTCAGCAGCATATCAAAAGAGCGCGCACATGAAAAAGGCACCCTTGAGGGTGCCCCTTACACGCGATGGGAGAAATTAATGCTTTTGATTATCGCGTAGGTATTGCTCGGTAGACTCAATTTTCGCAATGCCAGCTTCAAGTATCGAGATAAACTGTCGGGCCACGTCGGTGGTCAGCCAGTAGGTAGGGCCAACATCAGCTTCTTCTTCTTTCTGATCCTGCGATGATAGCGAGTGCAGGCGAATCATCATGGCGTCATAGCTGTCAACGGTGCTAATGTCCCATCCCACTAATGGATGAGTCTGGATGACGTCTTTATTTCTGTCCATTATAACCTCCTTTTTACTCGTTAAACGAAGTGCTTCTTGAGGTTCAATGCGGCTGTTCTTGCACAAGCGAGATAATTATAACATGAAACGAACGGTACAATAGTTAAAAAATGTGGTGGTGAAAAAAAACACAAAATAAATGCTTTTGAGATGCGTCTTTTTAAAAATAATAATACACCTACCGGTGTGGGTATTTTTCCGCGCAACAAATTACCGACGCTAAAGAGATTATCGGCAGCAAAGTCGCCTGGCTTTAGGAAAACTCTTGAGCCGATGAAAACTGTGAAGTTAGCCCTTTTCCTGGCCCTGAACGGTTCCCGCGCATTTTTGAATCTCTTCAGCCAGACGAGCAAATTGGTGCTGTAACTGCTCGTCGTGGTTCTGATTTTGCGCTTCGAGCGTCAGATTATGGACCAGCAACTGGCTGGCGCGATCGTCCAGACAGAAGGTCAGATTGGCGAAGGCACTTTCCAGCACGGTCAAGCGGCGTTGCTGTTCGCTGATTAATGCCAGCAGCTCGCCAAACGTCATTGCCTCTTCCGGTTTATCGTGAGTCATGTAAAACGTCTCCTGTCAGCATGACGTGCGCAAGAATGGGTGGGGAGTAATGATGATTTTAGATGCAGAGACTTTGTCTGGCGAGGCGGAAATAAAACAAAAAAGCCGGGTGGCGAAACCCGGCAAAAACTGCGCAGTGGCGGTTAATCGGTAATAAACCAGTCGTCAGCGCTTTCCCAGGTTTCCTGTAAAATATCGCTGATACGTTCGCGATTTTCTTTGCAACCACCAAAAACGCTCAGTTGATTGCCGCTGGCATAGCGAACTTTGACATGATGTTCATCGTCTGGGAAATCACGGGAGATGCGGCGGGTAAGCTCTGCGCTTAACGCATCCAGTGCGCCCGCAGGAAGGGGCTGAGTTTTTGCTACGGTAATTTCAACACGCATAAACGCCTCCGAAATAATATACTGTTTATTTGTACAGTATAATTATCCCGAAGGCAAGCACGAAAAATATCAGTCAGTCACACGCCAGTTAAGTGTCTCACCGGCGAGGAAGGGCACCAGAGTATCGTCAGCGACCGCCACGCTCTGCTCAACCGTCCACGGCTCCCGCACCAGCGTCAGTGTCCCTTCATTCAATGGCAAGCCGTAGAAGTTTGGCCCGTTTTCGGAACAGAAGGCTTCAAAGTGCTGCAACGCACCCAGTTCTTCAAATACGGTAGCGTAGGCCGGTAAAGATGTCGGCGCGTTGAAGACCCCGGCACACCCGCAACTGGCTTCTTTCAGATGACGCAAATGCGGCGCAGTATCGGTGCCGAGGAACACACGACGGTTTCCGCTGGCGACCAGTTTGCGCAGTGCCTCCTGATGAATATTACGCTTCAGGATCGGCAGGCAATACAGGTGGGGACGCACACCGCCAACCAGCATATGGTTACGGTTAAACATCAGATGCTGGGGAGTGATAGTCGCGCCCAGTAGTTCATTACCGGCAGCAAGATATTCAGCCGCTTCTTTGGTAGTGATGTGTTCCATCACGACTTTCAGGCCAGGGAATTGCTGACGCAGCGGCTCCAGCACGGTTTCGATAAAACGGGCTTCGCGGTCAAAAATATCGATGTGCGAATCGGTTACTTCACCGTGCACCAGCATCGGCATGCCGATTTGCTGCATCCGTTCCAGCACGCGAGCGATAGACGCGATATTGGTCACGCCGTGGCTGGAGTTAGTGGTGGCATGGGCCGGATAGAGTTTTGCGGCCGTAAACACCCCGGCACGAAAGCCTTGTTCAATCTCATCGGGATCCAGAGAATCGGTGAGGTAGCAGGTCATCAGCGGCGTAAAGTTATGCTCTGCTGGCAGTGCAGCGAGAATGCGATCGCGATACGCGATGGCAGCAGCAACGCTGGTGACCGGTGGAACCAGGTTTGGCATGACAATCGCACGACCATTCACCGCACTGGTGTAAGGCAAAACTGCCTGAAGCATTGCGCCATCGCGCAGATGGATATGCCAGTCGTCAGGGCGGCGAATCGTGATTTGCTGGGGTTGGGCTGTCATTCAAAAGGCTCCGGCTAGGTAGAAAACGAAAGGCACGTTTAGGCCGGGGAGTAATCATAAGGATGTGGGCAACCGTTTGCACGGGATTTTATTCATGTTGCGTAGCGGCGCGATTTATCGCGCGGGTTTTACCCCGTACAGTGCGAAGAATCGCGCCGCTACGTATCATTGCAAGGGAATTAGTCAGTGAACGGGATCACCAACTGACCGGGTTTCACTTCCAGGCCTTTGGCGAATTTCTTCGCCAGCGCTTCGCCTTTGCTACGATCTTCGCTCAACACATACGCGGGTTTTTCATCGAAGTAACGTTTCAGCGATTCATTGAGATAAGGCGTCAGCGTTTTCATGATCGACGCCATTTTTTCCGGTTGCACCTGGGCATCAACGATCTCCAGATCCTTCAGGTAGATTGCCCCCTGTTGCGCATTGAAGACCGGCTGTGCTTTCATTTTTAGCTGCATTTCAGCTTGCTGTGGGCCAAACAGGGAGCTGACATTAATGTTAGCTTTACCGGATAAGGTGATCTTACCGGGTTCTTCACGGCCAATCTGGCTGCTCAAATCAGTCAACACAATATGCGCATTCACCAGTCCGGAAACACCCACATCCTTCTCGAAGTTGTTGTGTTTTTGCAGTGCCTGATTAACTTCCTGCTCGCTGATTGTGTATTGGGTTAATTGGTTACAGCCGGCCAGCAGCACGGCAAAAAGCAGGGCCATCAGCCCGGGAAATGCCTTCTTCATACTTTCCTCATCCTGAACAATACGGCAAACGTGCCATAGCCTGCCTGAATCAGGGGCGGGTGTCACCAGGAGAGCGATGAGAAACGCGCGGGCGCTCCTCATCAAAACGGTCAGGCAGCAATAGATGACAGCAAATTCACCTGGGTTTGTTTCGCCATATTGTCGCGATAAGCCGCTACCCGGCTTGGCCATTCGATACCGGCAACCAGGGTCAGTGAACGTAACAACGGAAACAAATTGATATCATCTATTGATAGCTCACCGTTTACCGCATTGGGTTTGACGATCAATTTATCCAGCTGACGCAAATCATCGTTGATGTTTTTGATTAATCCGGGTGAATGTTTGCGCAGCTCGCCAAAATCGCCGATGCTGGCCTGCTTTTTCTCCCGGAAATAATGACGGGCTTCAGGGGTCGCGAACTCAGCAAAAGCAGCGTCAGCAATACGCGGCAGCAGAAGTTTATTCACGTAACCATTCACATGGCGCAACCAGTCGGTGATGGCGGGATTGATTTTGCCATTTAACAAGGTTTCGCCATCCTGCTTATCCACCAGACGGACAATATCCATACTCTCCGGCATCGCGCTGCCATCGGCTTTTTGCAGAATGGGTGCCATCTTTTGACCAATGAGCTTTTTGGGGGTGTTTTCGTCGTCATTGAGCATCACGACCAGTTCAATGGGCAGATTTTTCAGGCCAAAAATCATGCGCGCTTTGACGCAAAAAGGGCAGTGATCGTAGATGTAGAGTTTCATCCTGTTTCTCCTCGGTTCCCGGGGGTGACTGGCGTCACCCTTTTTACAGACGTGCGGGAAGTATGGGAGAGATTATGGGCGCGGGCAAATCAGCTGCTGTACAACGCCGGGGCCACCGAGCGCGGTTGAAACTGCCACCACAGCGCCAACAGCGTCATGCTGCCCACCGCGCTGAGCAGCATCCACGGCAATTCCGGCAGCGAGAGTTGCTGCCCGACATCAAACATCCAGCCACCGCCGGAATAACCAATCAGACCACCAATCGCCAGGCCAAGACGGCTGAACCCCATATAGCTACCACGCGCGCGTGGGCTGGCAAGCGAGGCGCTGAGGGTCTCTCGCGCCGGTTCAGCAATGATCGAGCCGAGATAAAACACGGCGATCAGGAAAAACAGCGACGGCAGCGTCGTGGTCAGACCCACCGGCAACAGGCTGATGGTCATCAGGAATAATCCGGCCATCAGCCGCGTCTCCAGCCGGAAGCGTTTTTCACTCCAGCGTGCCAACGGATAGAGCAGGCTCAGCGAAAGTAGCGCTTCAATGGCGTACATCCATTTCACCGCCGCGGGTGCCCCCGCAACCTGGTTAACCATCACCGGTAGCATAAGCATCACCTGCACGGCAAGAATGTAGTAACCGGTCAGCGTCAGTACATACAGGCGAAAACGTTTGTCCTGCCAGACGCGGTGCATACCTTCACGCATCGCGATACGTTCGGTGGAGATACGCCAGGCGGGCAACCAAATAGCGTTAAATAATGCCGCGCTGACAAAAACCGCCGCACCTACCCAACAAACCAGACGGAAGTCCCAGGCCAGTAACCAACTGCCGATCAGCGCACCCAGTACCGCGCCCGCGCTGTCCTGCATCATCAACAGGGAGAAGAAGCGACCACGTTCGCGGGCGCGTACCAGCTTCACCACCATCGCGCTGCGGGGAGGATCGAACAGCGTGCCGCCAAGGCCCGATAACAGGCAGGCCAGCCACAGCACCCAGGGTTCGTGCGCCAGCGCCATACAGGCAAAGCCCGCAGCGCGCATCAGCATCCCCGAAACGATAAGGGGACGAGCGCCGAAGCGGTCAGCAATCGCACCGCCAAAAATACCGAAACCCTGCTGCACAAACTGACGCAGACCCAGCGCAATCCCGACCATCAGCGCGGCCCAGCCGAGTTGTTCGACAAAGTGAATGGAGATGAGAGGAAATACCACAAAAAAACCCAACACCACCAGCATGTTATCTACTAATAAAAATGTTTTACCAAGGCGTCGTGCCCGCGCAACCCGAGACATGCTAAATCCTGAGCAAGGAAGAGAGGAGAAAAGAGACCAGTTGGTCTATTTTCCGCCTGTGCAGGCAGGAAAAACAGGATTATCAGGATGATATTTTTTCATCGAGCCGGTAAAGAAATTAATCCTGAATTGGGATGAATAGCGAAGGGCGGGAAACGGGGTTTTACCGCAAGCAGGGTGACGGTTATAGTGAGATATAACGCCGAAGGCGTACTTCCTTCTTAAGTCTTGGATTTCAGGAGTCAAGATGTTTGGCTATCGTTCTGCTGGGCCGCGCGTGCGCCTCACTACCGATCGTTTGGTGGTCCGTTTAGTTCATGAGCGTGATGCCTGGCGGTTGGCAGATTACTACGCGGATAACCGTGTTTTTCTCAAGCCCTGGGAACCGGTACGTGATGAAAGTCATTGCTATCCGTCTGGCTGGCAGGCGCGTTTGGGATTGATTGCCGACATGCACAAACAAGGCTCGGCATTTTATTTTGTCTTAATGGATCAGGAAGAGCGTGAAGTGCGCGGCGTTGCCAACTTCAGCAACGTGCTACGAGGCTCCTTTCACGCTTGCTACCTTGGCTATTCATTAGGAGAGAAATGGCAGGGGCAGGGACTGATGTTTGAAGCCCTGCAAAGCGCCATTCGATATATGCAGCGGCAGCAGCACATGCACCGTATTATGGCGAACTACATGCCGCATAATCAGCGCAGCGGCGATCTGCTGGCACGTCTGGGCTTTGAAAAAGAGGGTTATGCCAAAGATTACCTGTTAATTGATGGCCGCTGGCAGGATCATGTTCTGACAGCCTTAACCTGGCGCGAGTGGACCCCGGACCGCCGCGGATAAGAAAAGGGAACAATTCGATGAAAATGGCATTATCAGCGCAGGCATTGCGTGTGATTGGTTGTCTGCTGGAAAAACAGGTCACCACACCCGATCAATATCCGCTGTCGCTCAATGGGGTGGTCACCGCCTGCAATCAAAAATCTAACCGTGAACCGGTGATGAACCTGAGCGAGAGCGAGGTGCAATCCCAGTTGGATGAACTGGTCAAAAAGCACCTGGTCACGTCTAACAGCGGCTTTGGTCAGCGCGTCAGTAAATATGAACAACGTTTTTGCAACTCCGCGTTTGGTAATCTGCAACTGAGTAGTGCGGAAGTGGCGGTGTTGACGTTGCTGTTTTTACGTGGTGCGCAGACACCCGGCGAGCTGCGTACCCGCAGTGGTCGCCTGCATGAATTCAGCGATATGAACGAGGTTGAGCAGACGCTGAACGGCTTAATTTCCCGTGATGATGGCCCTATGGTGGTGCGTCTGGCGCGAGAACCGGGTAAGCGTGAAAGTCGTTATATGCATCTTTTCGGCGGTGAGGTGGTAGATGTTCCGGCCACAACCACCGCTGAAGATAATGCAGATCTGGAGGAGCGGGTCGCCCAACTGGAAGAAACGGTAGCCCGGTTGCAGGCGCAACTGGAACAGTTGCTGCAACAGGAACATTAAAATGACATTGCGTATTGGGATGGTCGGATTAGGTGGCATTGCACAGAAAGCCTGGCTGCCGGTGTTGTCGCAAGCGCAAGGCTGGCAACTGGCCGGTGCGTTCTCGCCCAATCAGGCCAAAGCGCAGCCGATTTGCGATAGCTACCGCATTCCCTGCTTTGGTCAGCTCGATGCGCTGGCGGCCGCCAGCGACGCGGTGTTTGTGCATAGCAGCACCGCTTCACATTACGAGGTGGTCAAAGCGTTGCTGCTGGCAGATAAAGATGTCTGCGTCGATAAACCCCTGGCGGAAACGCTACAGCAGGCTGAAGCGCTGGTGGCGCTGGCGGAGAAACGCAAACGCAAACTGATGGTGGCATTCAACCGTCGTTTTGCGCCGCGTTATCAACAATTACAGGCTGAAATGGCGCGTGCCGCATCGCTACGTATCGAAAAGCACCGTGCCGACAGTGTCGGGCCGCAAGATTTGCGTTTTACGTTGTTAGACGACTATCTGCATGTGGTTGACACCGCGTTATGGCTGGCCGGTGGTAAACTCTCGCACCTCCACGGTCATATTGAAACCAACGAGCAGGGAGCGATGCTGTATGCGGAACACCATTTTTCCGCCGGTGCGCTGCAAATCACCACCAGCATGCACCGTCGTGCCGGAACGCAACGTGAAGTGGTGAGTGCCATTTGCGAGGGTGATTACATTCAGGTGGCAGAGATGCGTGACTGGCAACAGGAAAACCTGACAGGGTTACGCCTTGACGCACCACCCGCATGGCAGAGTCATCTGACACAGCGTGGTTTTACCGGGGCCGCTCACCATTTTATTCAGTGCGTACAAAATCAGACGATGCCTGTAACCAGTGGCGAACAAGCGCTGGCGGCGCAGCGTCTGGTGGAAAAGCTGTGGCGTGATGCCGAACAGGAATAATCCCTTGTAACACTCAATGCTGGTCATTTCCCGCCGTGGCAGTAGACTATCGCCGGGCATTTTCGAATGCCCGCGCTAAGTTGCTCATTTATCCGACTCTTTTCAGGATGCGCCGCTAATTATGAATTTGTTGAAATCGCTGGCAGCGGTCAGTTCGATGACCCTGTTTTCCCGCGTGCTGGGCTTTGCCCGCGATGCCATCGTGGCGCGAGTGTTTGGTGCCGGAATGGCCACCGACGCCTTCTTTGTCGCCTTTAAACTGCCTAACCTGCTGCGACGCATTTTCGCTGAAGGGGCCTTCTCTCAGGCATTTGTGCCGATTCTTGCCGAATACAAAAGCAAGCAGGGCGAAGAAGCGACACGGGTATTTGTGGCCTATGTTTCCGGGTTATTAACTCTGGTGCTGGCGCTGGTGACGGTGTTGGGCATGATTGCCGCGCCCTGGGTGATTGTGGTGACTGCGCCGGGCTTTGCGGATACCGCCGATAAGTTTGCGCTCACCAGTTCGCTGCTGCGGGTGACTTTTCCGTATATCTTTTTGATTTCAATGGCGTCGCTGGCTGGGGCCATTCTGAATACCTGGAATCGATTTTCGGTTCCTGCCTTTGCCCCGACGTTGTTGAATATCAGCATGATTGGTTTTGCGCTGTTTGCCGCACCGCATTTCCATCCGCCAGTGATGGCGCTGGCCTGGGCCGTGGTGGTGGGGGGCGTGTTGCAGTTGTTCTATCAACTGCCGCATCTGAAGAAAATTGGCATGCTGGTACTGCCGCGTGTCAACCTGCGTGATGCGGGTGTCTGGCGCGTGATGCGTCAGATGGGGCCGGCGATTCTTGGCGTCTCCGTCAGCCAGATTTCTCTTATTATCAACACCATCTTTGCATCGTTCCTCGTCTCGGGTTCCGTCTCATGGATGTACTATGCCGACCGCCTGATGGAGTTTCCTTCTGGCGTGTTGGGCGTGGCGCTGGGGACTATCCTGCTGCCTTCGCTGGCGAAAAGTTTTGCCAGCAATAACCATGATGAGTATTCACGGTTGATGGACTGGGGGTTACGCCTGTGTTTCCTGCTGGCACTGCCGAGTGCGGTGGCGCTGGGCATTCTTTCCGGTCCGCTGACTGTAGCCCTGTTCCAGTACGGGAAATTTACCGCCTTCGATGCGGCGATGACGCAACGTGCCTTGATTGCCTACTCGGTCGGGCTGATGGGGTTAATTGTGGTGAAAGTGTTGGCTCCGGGTTTCTATTCTCGTCAGGACATCAAAACGCCGGTGAAAATTGCCATTATCACCCTGATCATGACGCAGCTGATGAACCTGGCGTTTATCGGGCCACTGAAGCATGCCGGGTTGTCGCTGTCCATCGGTCTGGCGGCCTGCCTCAATGCGGCACTGCTTTACTGGCAGCTGCGAAAACAACAGATTTTTCAGCCACAACCGGGCTGGTTTAGCTTTTTGATCCGTTTGTTGATCGCCGTGGTGGCGATGGCGGCGGCGCTGCTGGGCCTGTTGTATGTCATGCCGTCATGGGAAGTGGGACATATGTGGTGGCGTTTACTGCGACTGGCGGCGGTGTGTGCTGTCGGTGGCGGGGCGTATTTTGTGGTGCTCGGTCTGATGGGATTCCGCCCGCGCGATTTTGCCCGCCGTACGCAGGCATAAAAGCGCTTTGACCTTGCGTGATAAATCGCGCCGCTACAAAAATCCGGGCGCGATTTAACGCACAAAAAAACCGCCTCGTTATCAGCGATGGCGGTTTTTTTACATCTGGAACGCGGACGGTTACCCTTTGCGGCTCAGTGTTGACTGACCTTTACCTAATCCGTCCGGACCATAAAATGCCTGCGTTTGATGGGGCTTCAACACCGCTAACGCATCATCGGTAAAACGGATCTGCTGCTGTAGCAGCAAACCATTATGCGTATTGGCGTCACGCAGTTGACGCGTATGTTTCTGGATAGACGTCCAGCGGCGTGACATATCGCTGTTGCCACGATAAGGCGCCTGCGTACCGGTGCTTTGCTCGGTAGTCCGGCGCATCTCGTCAAGATAATTCAGCGTCGAGAGCAGCGCGCTTTTATCTTCGGTGATGCGCTGCAACAGGTTGCCGTTAATCAGGCCGGAAGCAAGTTGCTGCTGTTCTTCATTCATCACTTCGCGGAGTGAAGAGAGCACTTCCTGCATCTTATCTAATGTGGTCAACAGATTGTTCATCGGGATTAATTACCCTCTAAATACGCCTTAGTATCAGCAATCAACGCGTCGGCGATCTTGCCGGTATCCATTTTCAGTTCGCCATTGCGAATGGCGGTTTTCAGTTGCTCAACGCGCGCAGTATTGATGTCGCTGCTGCCGGGTTGTGTCAGCTGCGCCTGGGCAGCGCTCAGTTTCACCTGCGCACCACTTTCGCTGGTGCTGGTCGTGGCTGCGGTGCTGCTCTGGCGCACTTTGCTGCCGTTGTCCGTATTTTCACGGGTCTGAACAGTGCTCGGCGGCTGAATAGGCTGGGTTCTGTCGATGCTCATGGTCTTGCTCCTGTAAGGTCAGTTGGGGATAAGCCAACTGAGTCAGCATAGGGTAATTTCTTTGTTGCTTTCACTATCGGCAGAAAAACAGGGTTCTTTAGCGCTTTATAGCGATATAAGAATATTCCCATCCTCGCCGACCCGGCCGCTGACGACCTGACCATTACCCATCCGTACTCTGACCATCTGCGCGGTGGTCGCATTATTTAATGCCTTGCCTTCGCTACTGGCATCAAACCCGTTACCGCTGGCCACCACAATCACATTTTGTCCTGCTTTTACCCGCCAGGGCAGACGCACCATAGTGGCGGTTACCGGCTGCCCGGGGGTGATATCGCGCATGGCGATGGCATCGGCCACGTTATCGGTGGAGAACAGGGTTCGCGCGGGCAGCGTATCCAGCCGCCCGGATTGTAAACGAAAATCGCTGGCCGTGACGTTGCTGCCACGCATTAACTGATGATTTGCCACCAGATAAACACCGGTGACCTGCACCTGAACCTGTAAATAACGGCGATTCTGCCCGCAATTGGTGGCGATGCTCATGTTGCCCCACTGGCGACTGTTGCCGGGCAACACAATTTGTGGCGCAGCGCAGTCTGGCCACTGCGCTTGTGGCGTACGAATCACCACATTCATCCCTGCCGCGTGTTGCGGATCGCGCGCTTTAAAGTACTGCGTCAGCTGGGCCTGGAGATCGGCCGCCTGACCGGGCAGCGCCAGGGCCAGCAAAATTGGGGCCAGTAAGGTTGTAAATCTGCGCATAACACGCCTCCTGACTGAAGATGGCACTGAGTCTACTCCTCGCGCAAAAAAATCAATGTCAAAAATAGCCAATGTTTTTGGCGCTATTCAGACGATAGCCCTTGCTTTTCCCCAATTAAGCTGTCAGCTCGAAATTCTCATTCGCGGAGGAAGCATGCTCGACAAACTCGATGCCGCGCTGCGATTTGGTACAGAAGCCCTTAACTTGCGAGCGGAGCGTCAGGAGATCCTGGCATCCAACATTGCCAACGCCGATACCCCGGGTTACCAGGCTCGGGATATCGACTTTGCCAGCCAGCTCAGCAAGGTGATGGAAAACGGTCGCTCGGAGGGCAGCAGTCTGGCGCTCAAAGTGACGTCTGCCCGCCACATTGAAGCGCAGAGCGACGCTCAGCCGTCGATGGATCTGCTGTACCGCATTCCCGATCAGCCTGCCGCGGATGGCAACACCGTGGATATGGACCGGGAACGTACGCAGTTCGCCGACAACAGCCTGAAATATCAAACCGATCTCACCCTTATCAGTAGCCAAATCAAAGGCATGATGAGCGTTCTGCAGGGGCAATAACAATGGCATTGCTAAATATCTTTGATATCGCCGGGTCGGCTATGACGGCGCAGTCGCAGCGCCTCAACGTCAGCGCCAGTAACCTGGCTAACGCCGACAGCGTCACCGGGCCGGATGGTCAGCCCTACGTGGCGAAGCAAGTCGTGTTTCAGACCGATGCCGCGCCGGGTATGGCGACCGGTGGCGTCAAGGTAGCGGGGGTGGTGGACGATCCTTCCCCGGCGAAACTGGTGTATGACCCGGGCAATCCGATGGCTGACCAGAAAGGTTACGTCAAGATGCCCAATGTGGATGTGGTGGCAGAGACGGTGAACACCATGTCGGCCTCACGCAGTTACCAGGCCAACGTTGAGGTCCTGAACACCGTGAAATCAATGATGATGAAAACGCTGACCATGGGTCAGTAACGGAGAAACACAATGGGTATCGCGGTAGGCGTTAACGAAAACCTGGACCCCACGGTCCTCAGCTCCTCCAGCAGTAGCAGCACCGGTAACAGCGCAGAAGACTTACAAAACCAGTTTCTGACCATGCTGGTGACGCAGTTGCAGAACCAGGATCCGACTAACCCGATGGATAACAGCCAGCTCACCACGCAGTTGGCACAGATCAACACCCTGAGCGGCATTGAAAAACTCAATACCACGCTGGGTTCGATCTCCGGGCAGATCAGCACCAGCCAGAATCTGCAAAGTACCACGCTGATTGGTCATGGCGTGATGGTGGATGGCAGCCAGATTCTGGTAGGCAGTGGCACCACCACGCCATTTGGTGTGGAGCTGACCACCGCGTCAACCGCCACCACCGCCACCATCAAAGATTCAACCGGTGCAACCGTGCGCACCATTGATCTCGGCGCATTGTCGTCAGGCGTTCATACCTTCTCGTGGGATGGCACCCTGACCGACGGCTCAACTGCCCCGGATGGCAAATATACCGTTTCGATTGCCGCCAGCAATGGCAGCACCCAACTGGTGGCTCAGCCGTTGAATTACGCCTACGTCAGTGGCGTCAGTACAACGGATGACACCTCGACACTGGACCTCGGCACCATGGGCACCGCGACCCTTGATGAAGTACGTCAGATTCTCTAATTAACCTGTAACCCGGAGAAATTAACATGTCTTTTTCCCAAGCGGTGAGCGGCCTGGGCGCTGCTTCAAGCAACCTCGACGTCATTGGTAACAACATCGCCAACTCCGCGACAGCGGGTTTTAAATCCAGCACCATCGCCTTCGCTGACCTGTTCGCCGGTTCAGACGTTGGTCTGGGGACTAAAGTTGCAGCGGTGATCCAGAACTTTAACGATGGCACCACCACCACCACCAGCCGTGGTCTGGACGTGGCGCTGAGCGGCAACGGTTTCTTCCGTATGACTGACAGCAGCGGCGCGGTGTACTACTCGCGTAACGGTCAGTTCACGCTGGACGAAAACCGTAACCTGGTCAACACGCAGGGCCTGTACGTAACCGGCTATCCGGCCAGCGGCTCCCCGGCGACCATTCAGACCGGTGCTAACCCGGTGGCGCTGAGCATTCCGACCACCCAGATGTCAGCAAAAGCGACCTCCACGGCAACGCAGGTGGCGAACCTTAACTCCACCAGTGATATCCCGACGGTCACCACCTTTGATGCATCGGACGTTGACAGCTACAACGCCAAAAGCACCATGACGGTGTACGACTCTCAGGGTAACGATCACACCCTCGACATGTACTACGTCAAAACCGGTGATAACGCCTGGACCGTCCATGCTATCGACTCCACCACCGGGACTTCTGCGGGTGATTTCGACCTGACGTTTGACAGCAGCGGTAACCTGACCAGTGTGGGCGGCGTGACCGGTGCCACCACCGTAGCCCTGAGTATTGACGGGACCAACGGTGCAGCCGCAGGTCAGTCCATTACCCTGAGCATGCAGGGCAGTCTGCAACAGAACACCGGCACCACCACCTTCGGTAACCCGACTCAGGATGGCTATGCACCGGGCGATCTGACCACCTACACCATCAACGATGACGGCACCATCACCGGTACCTACTCCAACCAGCAAACGCAGCTGTTGGGTCAGATCGTGCTGGCGAGCTTCTCTAACCCGGAAGGGTTGCAGTCTGAAGGTGACAACGTGTGGAGCGCCACCAGTTCTTCTGGTCAGGCGGCGATCGGTACCGCAGGCACCGGCACCTTCGGTTCACTGACCGCAGGCGCGCTGGAAGCCTCCAACGTGGATTTGAGTCAGGAACTGGTCAACATGATCGTCGCGCAGCGCAACTATCAGGCGAACGCGCAGACTATCAAAACCCAGGACCAGATCCTCAACACCCTGGTCAACTTACGCTAATTCACTAACGGGATTGCATTATGGATCACGCGATATATACCGCGATGGGAGCCGCCAGCCAGACGCTGGAGCAGCAGTCCGTCACGGCCAGCAACCTCGCCAACGCCTCCACGCCGGGTTTCCGTGCTCAGCTGGAAGCGTACCGCGCGGTGCCGGTCAATGGCTGGTCGCTGCCGACGCGTACCCTGGTGACGGCCTCTACGCCGGGTGCCGATATGAGTGCAGGGGCGATGGACAACACTGGCCGCGCACTCGACGTGGCGGTGGGGCAGGACGGCTGGCTGGCGGTGCGTACCGCCGACGGCAGCGAGGCTTACACCCGCAACGGTAACATTCAAATCAGCTCCACCGGCATCCTGACAATCCAGGGCAATCCCGTGATGGGCGATGGCGGGCCGATTGCCGTGCCGCAAGGCGCTGAACTGACTATTGCAACGGATGGCTCCATCACCTCTCGTAACCCGGGTGATGCGCCCAATGCCACGGTGCAGATTGGTCGTCTGAAGCTGGTCACGGCGACCGGCCAGGAACTGCAACGCAGTGACGACGGGATGTTCCGTCCTACCGCACAAACCCAGGCTACACGCGGTGCGACGCTGGCGCAGGACGCCAACGTGCAGGTGTCGCCGGGGGTGCTGGAGGGCAGTAACGTTAAGCCCGTAGAAACCATGGTCGATATGATCGCCAACGCCCGACGTTTTGAGATGCAGATGAAAGTGATCTCGAACGTCGATGAAAACGAACAAAAAGCCAATCAGTTGCTCAACATGAGCAGCTAAGGCTGAGGACAAAACAATGATTCGTTCCTTATGGATTGCGAAAACCGGCCTTGATGCCCAACAAACCAATATGGACGTCATCGCCAACAACCTGGCGAACGTCAGCACCAACGGTTTTAAGCGTTCGCGTGCGGTTTTTGAAGACCTGATGTACCAGACCGTGCGCCAGCCGGGCACGCAGTCATCCGAGCAAACCACGTTACCGTCTGGTATGCAGATTGGTACCGGTGTGCGTCCGGTGACCACTGAACGTCTGCATACTCAGGGCAACCTGTCGCAAACCAGTAACTCAAAAGACCTGGCGATTAACGGTCAGGGTTACTTTGAAGTGCAGATGCCGGATGGCACGTCCGCCTATACCCGCGATGGTTCATTCCAGGTGGATCAGAATGGTCAGCTGGTGACCAACTCAGGTTATACCGTGCAGCCAGGTATCACCATTCCTGCCAACGCCACCAGCATCACCGTTTCGCGTGATGGCATCGTGAGTGTGACGCAGCAGGGCCAGACCAACCCGACCCAGGTGGGCCAGTTAACCCTCAGTACTTTTATGAACGACGCCGGTCTCGATAGCCTGGGTGAAAACCTCTATCAGGAAACCCAGGCATCGGGTGCGGCGACCCAGAGCACGCCTGGCCAGAACGGTGCCGGTTTGTTGTATCAGGGTTATGTGGAAACCTCGAACGTCAACGTGGCGGAAGAACTCGTTTCCATGATCCAGACGCAGCGCGCTTATGAGATCAACAGTAAAGCGGTCAGCACGTCCGATCAGATGTTAGCGAAGTTAACCCAGTTATAAATCTGGTGTCGTTGGGCCAGCCTGGCTGGCCTGATTAAGAACATGAAAAAGGTCAGAACTCCGTGGCGAAGCAAGTGATTCTCAAGCCTGGTCATTGGTTAGTAGCGTTATCACTACTGACATTAAACGGTTGTGCGCTGGTTCCACGCACGCCACTGGTACAAGGCTCGACAACGGCTGAGCCAACGCCTTCTGCGCCACCGGTGGTGAATGGTTCCATTTTTCAGGGCGTTGCGCCGCTGAACTACGGCTATCAGCCGCTGTTTGAGGATCGTCGACCACGCAATATCGGCGACACCCTGACCATTACCTTGCAGGAAAACGTCAGCGCCAGCAAAAGTTCGTCTGCCAATGCCAGTCGTGATGGCAGTGGAAGTTTTGGGCTGACTACCGTACCTACCGCGTTGAATGGTCTGGTCGGCGCGAGTGGGGAGAAGGTCGGTCTTGATGGCGAAGGCAAAAACGACTTCACCGGCAAAGGCGGTGCGACGGCAAATAATACCTTTACCGGCACTATCACCGTCACCGTGAATCAGGTGCTGTCCAACGGCAACCTGCGCGTAGTGGGTGAAAAACAGATCGAGATTAATCAAGGAACCGAATTTATTCGTTTCTCCGGTGTGGTTAACCCCCGCACCATCAGCGCCAGTAACGCGGTGCTGTCAACCGCAGTGGCCGACGCACGTATTGAGTATGTCGGCAATGGTTATATCAATGAGGCGCAGACGATGGGTTGGTTCCAGCGTTTCTTCCTGAACGTTTCGCCGATGTAAGAGGTTACGATGAAAATGAACACTCTGCTGCGTTTGAGCCTGAGCTTCCTGCTCGGATTCAGCCTTATCGCTCATGCTGACCGCATCCGCGATCTGACCACGGTACAGGGCGTGCGCGACAACCAGTTGATCGGTTATGGCCTGGTGGTGGGGCTGGACGGCACCGGTGACCAGACCACGCAAACGCCGTTTACCACACAAACCGTCAGCAACATGCTGTCGCAGCTGGGGATCACCGTACCTACCGGCACCAACATGCAGCTGAAAAACGTGGCGGCGGTGATGGTCACCGCCTCACTGCCGGCTTTTGCGCGTCAGGGACAAACCATTGATGTGGTGGTGTCGTCACTGGGTAACGCCAAAAGCCTGCGTGGCGGTACGCTGCTGATGACGCCGATGAAAGGCGTGGATAACCAGGTCTATGCGCTGGCGCAGGGTAACATCCTGGTCGGTGGTGCCGGAGCCGCTGCGGGTGGCAGCAGCGTCCAGGTAAACCAGTTGAACGGTGGTCGCATTACCGGTGGGGCCACGGTGGAACGTGAGCTGCAAAGCAACTTTGGTAGCCAGAGCACCATCAACCTGCAACTGAACAACGAAGATTTCACTATGGCGCAGCGTATTGCGGATGCCATCAATCGCGGTGGCTATGGTTATGCCCAGCCGCTGGATGCGCGTACCGTGCAAATTCGTGTGTCGCCGAATAACAGTTCGCAGGTGCGCCTGCTGTCGGATATCCAGAATCTGGATGTTTCCGTACCGCTGGAAGACGCCAAAGTGATCATCAACTCACGTACCGGTTCGGTGGTAATGAACCGCGAAGTGACGCTGAGTACCTGTGCGGTCGCGCAGGGCAACCTGTCGGTCACCGTCAATCAGCAGCAGAACGTCAATCAGCCGAATACGCCGTTCGCGGGTGGTCAAACCGTGACGACCAATCAGACGCAGATCGATATGCGCCAGAGTGGTGGTGCGCTGCAACACGTCAACGCCAGCGCTAACCTCAATAATGTGGTGCGCGCGCTGAATGCGCTGGGTGCAACACCGATTGACCTGATGTCAATTCTGCAATCAATGCAGAGTGCGGGCTGTCTGCGCGCCAAACTGGAAATTATCTGATGAGTGATACGCAATCGCTGATGAATGCGGCTTATGACAGCCGCTCGCTCAATGACCTGAAACGCGAAGCCAGTCAGGACCCGAAAGGTAAAGCCTTACAGGTGGCGAAGCAGGTTGAAGGCATGTTCGTGCAGATGATGCTGAAAAGTATGCGTGAGGCGTTGCCAAAAGATGGCCTGTTGAGCAACGACCAGACGCGGCTTTTTACCTCAATGTACGACCAGCAGATTGCGCAGGAGATGGGCAAACGCGGACTTGGCCTGGCGGAAACCATCGTCAAACAGATGCAACCCGCACAGGAACCGGATGAGCGTGCGGGTACCGTACCGATGAAGCTGGATAACAGCTTCATTTACAGCAGCATGGCGCCGATGCAGCTGGAACAAATGGTACGTAAAGCGATGCCGCGACTGCCGGTATCACCCGGCAGTTTATCCGGCGACAGCAGCGACTTTATTGCTCAACTGGCGCAGCCTGCCAAAGTGGCGAGTGACGAGAGCGGTATTCCACACCATCTGATTCTGGCGCAGGCGGCGCTGGAGTCCGGCTGGGGGCAGCGTCAGATTCTGACGCGTGACGGTAAACCGAGCTACAACGTGTTCGGTATCAAGGCCAGCGGTGACTGGAAAGGTGAAACCACCGATATCATGACCACCGAATATGAACACGGCGAAGCGAAAAAAGTACGCGCCACCTTCCGTGTTTACGGCTCCTATCTGGAGGCGCTGACGGACTACGTCAAACTGCTGTCAAACAACCCACGTTATGCCGCGGTCGCCAACGCGCAGACGGCGGAGCAGGGGGCACAAGCGTTGCAGGCTGCCGGTTATGCGACTGACCCGAGATATGCTCAGAAATTGGTGGGAATGATCCAACAATTCAAAAACATGGGCGAAAAAGTTGTGAAAGCGTACAGCCACGATTTGACCGATTTGTTCTGATTTTTTGCCTCAAGTTTCACTTAAGCACGCCGATAACCTTCATACAACCCGGGCGTTTCATCGCCCCGGTAACCGCACTGATGACAGCCAGCCCGGTGAACGGGAAATTAAGGAACCGAGATGTCCAGTATAATCAACTCAGCGATGAGCGGGCTGAGCGCCGCACAGGCCGCATTAAGTACCACCAGTAACAACATCAGTAACTATACCGTGGCGGGTTATACACGCCAGACGACGATCCTGGGGCAGGCGAACAGCACCCTGTCTGGCGGCAGCTATTACGGTAACGGTGTGAATGTGACGACTGTGCAGCGTGAATATGATGAATTCATCACTGCGCAGTTACGCAGTGCCAGTGCGACCTATAATGCGCAAAATACCCAATATTCTCAGATCTCAAATATTGACGATCTGTTATCGACCTCGACTACCAGCCTGTCAACGTCGATTCAGGACTTCTTCACTAACGTACAAAACGTGGTCAGTAACGCCGACGATCCGTCAGCGCGTCAGTCAATGCTGAGTAATGCTCAGGGATTGGTCAACCAGTTCCAGACGACAGCACAATATCTGACCAATATGCAGACCAGCGTCAACACCGATATCACCTCCAGCGTTGACCAGATCAATACCTACACCAGCCAGATTGCCAACCTCAACACCCAGATTGCCAAACTGACTACCGGTGATGGCACTGCGCCGAATGACCTGCTGGATCAGCGCGACCAACTGGTGAGCAGCCTGAATGATATCGTCGGTGTCACGGTGTCGCAGCAGGATGGCAGCTATATCGTTTCAATGGGCAGCACCACGCTGGTCAATGGCAGCAAAACCACTTCGCTGGTGGCGATGCCTTCCAGCAGCGACCCTTCACGTATCACCGTCGGTTATGTTGATAAGCAGGCGGGTAACGTAGAAATTGCTGAGAAAACCCTGACAACCGGTTCGTTGGGTGGTCTGCTGGCGTTCCGTACCCAGGATCTGGATACCGCTCAGAACCAGCTCGGCCAGCTTGCCGCAGCCTTTGCCACCAGCTTCAATACCATCCATAAAGAAGGATATGACAGCAACGGTGATCAGGGTACTGATTTCTTTAACATCGGCAGCCCGGAAGTCCTGAGTAATACCAAGAATACCTCCAGTGCCTCACTGACAGCGGAATGGACCGACACCAGCGCGCTGAAAGCCTCAAACTACACCGTCAGCTACGACGGCACCAACTGGTCGGTGACTCGTCAGTCGGACAACGTTAGCGTGACGGCGACGCAGGGAACCGATGCCGATGGTAACACCACGCTGAGCTTTGATGGTCTTCAGTTAACCGTAAGTGGTACGCCGGCGGCGAAAGACAGCTTCCTGGTAAAACCGGTGCAGAACGTGATTGGTGATATGTCAGTGGCGATCACCGATGAGTCGCAGATTGCGGCGGCAGGTGCGGTGGATGGTGCCAGCGATAATACCAATGCGCAAAAACTGCTGGATTTGCAGGACAGCAAACTGGTGAACGGTAACGCCACCCTGGCCGAGGCGTATGCCAGCATCGTCAGTACGGTGGGTAACAAAACCAGCACGCTGGAAACCACCAGTACCACTCAGGAAAGTGTGGTGAGTCAGTTAAGTGACCGTCAGCAGTCAATTTCGGGCGTCAACCTCGATGAAGAGTACGCCAACCTGACTAAATATCAGCAATATTACACGGCTAACGCGCAGGTGCTGCAAACCGCCAGCACCATTTTCAACGCGTTGATCGATAGCCTCGGCTAAGCAGAGAGGATAAAAAACCATGCGTCTTAGTACCAATATGATTTTTAACCAGCAGGTGCGCGGTATCACGGATTCGCAAGCTTCCTGGCTCAAAGTCGGTGAACAGCTCTCCAGCGGTCGCCGCGTGACTAACCCCTCTGATGACCCGATTGCGGCTTCGCGCGCTGTGGTGTTGTCGCAGACTCAGGCCAAAAGCGCTCAGTACGCCACCGCGCGTAGCTTTGCCAACCAGAGTCTGTCAATGGAAGAAAATACGCTTTCCAGCGTCACCAGCAGCATTCAGGATGCGCAGACCCTGATTGTTCAGGGTTCAACCGGTACGTTGAGTGATGATGACCGTGCTTCGATCGCCACGTCACTGGAAGGTATCCGCTCGCAATTGCTGGGTCTGGCTAACAGTAAAGACGGTAACGGTAACTATATTTTCGCCGGTTATCAAACCGATACCGAGCCATTCACTGATGATGGCACTGGCGTGACCTATGTCGGCGGCAGCGATCCGATTACGCAAAAAGTGGATGACAGCCGCACCATGTCGGTTGGCGATACCGGTACTTCGGTGTTTATGTCGATTACCAGCAACGCCAAAGCAGAACCGGACGGTAGCGCCAGTGAAACTAACCTGTTCAATATGCTCGACAGTGCGATTGCCGCGTTGAAAGTGCCACAGGACAACGCTGACGATGCCACAAAACAAACGTTCCAGGATGCGATGGATAAGACCAACCGTGGTTTGAGCAACTCACTGAACAACGTGCTGAGCGTGCGTTCTGCGGTGGGCTCAAAAATGTCTGAGCTGGACACGCTGGATGCGCAGGGTGATGACCGCGATACCATTATGGCGTCACAAATGAGTGACCTGGTGGATGTGGATTACACCTCGGCTATCTCCAGCTACACCATGCAGCAGACGGCGTTGCAAGCCTCCTACACGGTCTTTACCCAGATGTCGAAGATGTCACTGTTCCAATTGAATTCGTAACTGACCTGAAGATTTGAGCGTACTTAAACCGGGTGCGCTTGCTTTTTCCCACTGCCTTCACAGGCCGTGGGATTTTTTTTGCCAGTAGCTACCGTCTTGAACGTCAAGCGGTAGCTGCGTAATTTTCATCCCACTTCATCCGCGTTTTCAGCACCCCGAAGCACTGATGAACCAGCTTGCGCATCACCGCTCCAAGCGCAGCCTTGCTGGCTTTGCCCTTCGCGATTAGCCTCTGG
>NZ_ASZC01000023.1 GCF_000468095.1 Pantoea sp. AS-PWVM4 | reverse complement strand
GGAGAGGGCCGGGGTGAGGGTAACAGCGGCGTATTATTTTACCGGCATCCCAGGCTGCGCGCCGCTATCCACCGACAACACAAACAGGTCTTTTCCACCCGGTCCGGCTGACAGCACCATGCCTTCCGAGATACCAAAACGCATCTTACGCGGTGCCAGGTTGGCAACGATGATGGTCATCTTGCCGACCAACACGGACGGATCCGGATAGGCAGCACGGATACCCGAGAAGATCTGACGTTTTTCGCCGCCGAGATCCAGCTCCAGACGCAGCAATTTATCCGAACCCTCCACCAGCTCAGCCTTCTCGATCAGCGCCACGCGCATATCGACTTTAGCGAAATCATCAATGGTGATGGCATCGCCAATCGGCGCGTCAGCTAAAGGTCCGGTAACAGCCGGTTTGTTGGCCGCGGCAGCATCTTCTTTTGATGCTTCAACCAGGGCGTCCACTTTAGCCATCTCAATGCGGCCATACAGCGCTTTGAACGGTGCCACGTTGTGATCCAACAGCGGTTGCTGAATGGCATCCCAGCTCAATTCGCTTTGCAGGAAGGCTTCTGCACGCGCGCTGAGCGACGGCAGTACCGGCTTCAGCCAGGTCATTAGTACGCGGAACAGGTTGATACCCATTGAACAGATGGCTTGCAGGTCAGCGTCACGGCCTTCCTGTTTCGCCACCACCCACGGTGCCTGCTCATCCACATAACGGTTGGCGAGATCCGCCAGCGCCATGATTTCACGGATTGCGCGGTTATATTCACGGCTGGCCCAGGCTTCGCCGATCTTCTCTGAAGCATCGATAAAGGTCTGATACAACGCTGGATCCGCCAGCTCAGCCGACAGTTTGCCGCCAAAGCGTTTGGTCAGGAAGCCCGCGTTACGTGACGCCAGGTTCACCACTTTGTTGACGATGTCTGCGTTGACGCGCTGGACGAAGTCTTCCAGATTCAGATCGATATCATCAATGCGTGAAGAGAGCTTCGCCGCGTAGTAGTAACGCAGGCTGTCGGCATCCAGGTGCTGCAACCAGGTGCTGGCCTTGATGAAGGTGCCGCGTGATTTCGACATCTTCGCGCCGTTTACCGTCACATAGCCGTGTACAAACAGGTTAGTCGGCTTACGGTATTGGCTGCCTTCCAGCATCGCTGGCCAGAACAGGCTGTGGAAATAAACGATATCTTTGCCGATAAAGTGATACAGCTCGGTAGTGGAATCTTGTTTCCAGAATTCGTCAAAATCGATATTGCCGCGTTTGTCGCACAGGTTCTTAAAGGAACCCATATAGCCGATAGGTGCATCAAGCCATACGTAGAAATATTTGCCCGGAGCATCAGGGATTTCGAAGCCGAAATACGGGGCATCACGCGAGATGTCCCACTGTTGCAGGCCAGACTCGAACCACTCCTGCATCTTGTTCGCCACTTGCTCCTGCAACGCGCCAGAACGGGTCCATGCCTGAAGCATTTCACTGAAAGACGGCAGGTCGAAGAAGAAGTGTTCGGAATCACGCATCACCGGTGTCGCACCAGAGACGACGGATTTTGGCTCGATCAATTCCGTCGGGCTGTAGGTCGCGCCACAGACTTCACAGTTGTCACCATACTGATCCGGCGATTTACATTTCGGGCAGGTACCTTTGACGAAACGGTCAGGCAGGAACATGCCTTTTTCCGGGTCGAACAGTTGAGAGATGGTGCGATTTTTAATAAAACCGTTCTCTTTCAGACGGCGATAAATCAGCTCCGACAGCTGGCGGTTCTCATCGCCGTGCGTCGAGTGATAGTTGTCATAGCTGATGTCGAAGCCGGCGAAATCTGTCTCGTGTTCCTGCTTCATCTCAGCAATCATCTGCTCAGGCGCGATACCGAGCTGCTGGGCTTTCAGCATGATCGGTGTGCCGTGCGCATCATCAGCGCAGATGAAGTAAACCTGATTGCCACGCATTCGCTGGTAACGCACCCAAATGTCTGCCTGGATATGCTCGAGCATGTGGCCGAGATGGATTGAACCGTTCGCGTATGGCAGAGCGCACGTTACCAGAATTTTTTTAGCGACTTGAGTCATAGTTTGCGTAGCTTTCTGTAAATGAAAAATCGGGCTTAAGATGTTAACCGAAGCACTCTCTGGGGACAACCACGGTCACATTTAGCGCCTATCTGATATTATTGAAAACACATCGCTGAAATTCAGCGTCAGAATAAAGAGTAAGGAGCGGGGATGACTTCACTATCCCGGGAACAATATTCACCCGAGGCCCTACGTGCCGTGGTGATGGGCGTGCTGAGTGGCTTTGAACACCCGACACTGCAACACAATCTGACCACCCTGAAAGCGTTGCGCCATGTGGCGTTACTGGATGGCAAACTGCATCTTGAACTGGTGATGCCTTTCGCCTGGGCCAGTGCGTTTGAAGAGTTGAAAGCACAGACCAGTGGCGAGCTGCTGCGACTGACGCAGAGCGATGCCATTGACTGGCGGCTACGGCACGATATCGCCACGCTGAAGCGGGTGAAAAATCATCCCGGAGCCACCGGAGTGAAAAATATCATCGCCGTGAGTTCAGGCAAGGGCGGCGTCGGTAAATCGAGTACCGCGGTGAATATGGCACTGGCATTGGCGGCGGAAGGCGCGCGCGTCGGCATCCTTGATGCGGATATTTACGGTCCGTCGATCCCGAATATGCTCGGCACCGAAAACCAACGACCGACCTCGCCAGATGGCACCCATATGGCACCGATAATGGCGCACGGGCTGGCGACTAACTCGATTGGTTATCTGGTGACGGATGACAACGCGATGGTGTGGCGTGGCCCTATGGCCAGCAAGGCACTGATGCAGTTGCTGAATGAAACCCTGTGGCCGGATCTGGATTATCTGGTGCTGGATATGCCGCCCGGCACTGGCGATATCCAGCTGACGCTGGCGCAGAATGTGCCAGTCACGGGTGCGCTGGTGGTCACTACGCCCCAGGACATTGCGTTAATTGATGCACGCAAAGGGATTGTGATGTTCGAGAAGGTCAACGTGCCGGTACTTGGCGTGGTGGAGAACATGAGCATTCATATCTGTAGCGAATGCGGTCATCATGAGCCGATCTTTGGCACTGGCGGGGCACAAAAGTTGGCGCAGGATTACAACACCCGTCTGCTGGCCCAGTTGCCTTTGCATATTAATCTGCGTGAGGATCTGGATGATGGCGAGCCGACGGTGATCCGCCGTCCCGATAGCGAGTTTACCGCGTTGTATCGCCAACTGGCGGGCCGTGTCGCCGCGCAGCTTTACTGGCAGGGGGAAGTAATCCCTGGTGATATCGCCTTCCGCGCGGTTTAAGGGTTCAGGTTCCGCTGGTGCGTGTCGCCAGCGGATAGTGCATCAACAGATATTTCCCCTGATCGCTTTCACCTTGCGCCACCTTTTGCCAGCCATGTTGCAGATAAAAGCGTTGCGCCGGCACATTCAGCAGCAAACATTTTAACGCGCCGGTGCCGGTAAAACGTGCCTGCACGGCTTTCAGCAATGCACTGCCAACGCCCTGGCCCTGAAAAGCCGGGTCAACATACAGGCTGTGCAGGAAATTATCATTATCCAGCACCCCGGCAAACCCGGCGCGATGTCCGTTCAACTCGGCCACCAGCACCGTCTCACCGAGGATCACCCGGTCAAAATCTTCCAACTGCCAGTCATCCCCCTTAAGCCAGGTCCAGTTGCAACGGCGTGCGGCGAGGAACAACGTGCGCAGAAAAGGGCGATCAGCTTCCTGAAAAAATCGGATTTGCACAGATAAACTCCAGCAGGCGGTTAACTCAAAAGTAGCAGCGATGCGGCAAAAAGATAAACCACGTTAAATCAGGGTGATTTCTGTGTAGAATGCCGCGGCAGGCCGCACCCCTCGGGCCTTACCGCGTTTGATAGCTTTTGTTTATCCAATTGATAACGGCTGCATATTAGATGTTGGCCCGAAAATTATGTAACCTGCATCACATCTTTTAACGGAGGTCACCCGATGTCTATCATTAACACCAAAATTAAACCGTTCAAAAACGCAGCATTCAAAAACGGCGAATTTATCGACGTAACCGAGAAAGACGTTGAGGGTAAATGGAGTGTTTTCTTCTTCTACCCAGCTGACTTTACCTTCGTTTGCCCGACCGAACTGGGCGACGTGGCTGATCATCACGAAGAATTCCAGAAACTGGGCGTAGATATCTACTCTGTTTCTACCGACACCCACTTTACCCACAAAGCCTGGCACGGTTCTTCTGAAACCATCGCGAAAATCAAATACGCGATGATCGGTGACCCGACTGGTGCGCTGACCCGTAACTTCGAAATCATGCGTGAAGCAGAAGGTCTGGCAGATCGTGGTACTTTCATCGTTGACCCGGAAGGCATCATCCAGGCTATCGAAATCACCGCAGAAGGCATTGGCCGTGACGCATCTGACCTGCTGCGTAAAGTGAAAGCGGCTCAGTATGTTGCTTCTCACCCAGGTGAAGTTTGCCCGGCTAAATGGCAGGAAGGTGACGCAACTCTGGCTCCATCACTGGACCTGGTTGGCAAAATCTAAGCAACCTCCCAGCTCTTCGATTTTTCTCCAATCGGGTGCTACGGCACCCGATTTTTCGACCAGCAACAGGAACTTATTATGCTCGACACCAATTTAAAAACCCAACTCAAGGCTTACCTTGAGAAATTAACGAAACCGGTTGAGTTAATTGCCACACTGGATGATGGCGCCAAATCCTCAGAGATTCGGACCCTGCTGGCAGATATCGCGAGCCTGTCTGACAAAGTCAGCTTCCGCGAAGAGAACGATCGCCCGGTACGTAAACCTTCGTTCCTGATTACTAACCCTGGCAGCCACAGCGGCCCGCGTTTTGCTGGTTCGCCGATGGGCCACGAATTTACTTCACTGGTGCTGGCACTGCTGCAAACCGGTGGACATCCTTCTAAAGAAGCACAAAGCCTGCTGGATCAGGCCGCTGCGTTGGAAGGCGAGTTCCATTTCGAAACCTATTATTCCCTGTCTTGCCACAACTGCCCGGATGTGGTGCAGGCGCTGAACCTGATGGCGATCCTGAACCCGAACGTCAGCCACACCGCGATTGACGGTGGCATGTTCCAGAATGAAATCACCGACCGTAACGTGATGGGCGTACCGGCGGTGTTCCTGAACGGTAAAGAGTTCGGCCAGGGCCGCATGAGCCTGGCAGAGATCGTCGGCAAAGTGGATACCAACGCTGAAAAACGCGCGGCGGAAGAGCTGAACAAACGTGATGCCTATGAAGTGCTGATCGTAGGCAGCGGCCCGGCGGGTGCAGCGGCAGCCATTTACTCCGCACGTAAAGGTATCCGCACTGGCCTGATGGGCGAGCGTTTTGGTGGTCAGGTACTGGATACCGTCGACATCGAGAACTACATTTCAGTGCCGAAAACCGAAGGCGCGAAGCTGGCCGGTTCACTGCGCGCACACGTTGATGATTACGATGTGGATGTTATTGACACCCAGAGCGCGATCAAACTGATCCCTGCCGCCAAAGAGGGTGGCCTGCATGCGATTGAAACGGCATCTGGCGCAGTGCTGAAATCTCGCAGCATTATCCTGGCGACCGGGGCTCGCTGGCGTAATATGGGCGTGCCGGGTGAAGAAGAGTATCGCACCAAAGGCGTGACCTATTGCCCGCACTGTGACGGCCCACTGTTCAAAGGCAAACGTACGGCAGTCATCGGCGGAGGTAACTCTGGCGTTGAAGCGGCGATTGACCTCGCAGGTATCGTTGAACATGTGACGCTGCTGGAATTCGCCAGTGAAATGCGTGCCGACAAGGTGTTGCAGGATAAACTGCGCAGCCTGAAAAACGTGGATGTGATCCTGAACGCGCAAACCACTGAAGTGAAAGGTGACGGCAGCAAAGTGACCGGTCTGTCTTATATTGACCGCAACGCCCAGACCAGCCATGAAATTGCACTCAGCGGTATTTTTGTCCAGATCGGCCTGCTGCCAAATACCACCTGGCTGGAAGGTGCGGTGGAGCGCAACCGCATGGGTGAAATTATTATTGATGCCAAATGCGAAACCAGCCTGAAAGGCGTATTCGCTGCGGGCGACTGCACCACGGTGCCGTACAAACAGATCATCATTGCCAGCGGTGAAGGGGCGAAAGCGTCACTGAGCGCCTTTGACTATCTGATCCGTACCAAACCGGCTGAATAAGTTTTCTTGCGATAGCCACGCAACCGCCCTGCAACCTGTGTTGCGGGGCTTTTTTTTGTGAAAATTTCCCCGATATATCGCGCTGTTACGCAGCATTACGCGAGGTGGCAACTTAATAACCGGCCAGCGTCATCAGCATCATCCACACTGGGGTCGTCACTGCGGCAAATAGCGTTGAAAACAACATACTGGCTGCTGCGGGACCGGTCAGTACCTGAAACTTCTGCGACATCAGATAAACATTGACCCCGACCGCCATCGAACCGAGTAAAACCACCACTTTACTTTCCAACGCCGGGAGATCGGTCAGCCATGCGATCGCCCAGATACACATCGGCTGCACAATCAGTTTCAACAGGCAGATGCTGTAACTCTCCTTCAGGCCATCACGTACCCGGTAATGGGCCAGACTCATGCCAAGCGTCACCAGCGACAGCGGTGCTGCGATGGTGCCGAGCATGTCAATTGGTTGGGCGGCAATCAGAGGCAGCGGTCGTTGCAGGAAACTCCATGCCGTGCCGCTCAGGATGCCGATAATTAACGGATTCTTCAGCACGCTGATCACCGTTCGGCCAAGACCCTGAAGTGAGAAGCTGCCGTGTTTTGACCACTCCACCGAAACCGTGAGTAATGTCCAGAGGATCAGGCTGTTGAATACCAGCACTAGCGCCACCGAGGGCAACGCCTGCTCCCCGAGTAGCACGGTGGCAATCGGAATACCCAGCATCACGTTATTGGAAAAAATACCGCCCAGTGCAAACACCGACCCGGCGATGCTTTCCAACTGAAACACTTTTGCTGCGATGATGCGCCCGACAATAAACACCAGCAAACAGCTACCAAAAAATGCCAGCAGCAGACGGAAATCCACGGGTGGGCTTTTGTAAAAGTCACTCATTACATCAAACAGCATGCAGGGCAGGGCAACGTTGAAAACAAACCGATTCATCCCTTCGCTGATGCTGGCCGGCCATTTGCCAATACGGGTCAGACAGTAGCCAAGAAAAATAAGGATAAATAATGGGGCCGAGAGGTAGATCTGATGACTCAATGTTGTAAGCAAATCAGGCATAGCTGCAATATTGGCAAGAGGTCAATGCTTGCAGGGTAACATGCCAGCCAAGGGCTGCAACATACAATCCGCTGATATTAAGACGATTATCCTAACCAACGACGCGCTTCGGCATCGCTGATATCACGATAATAAACGCGATGAATGCGTTCGCCACACCTTTTGCAATGAGCCTGAACATGCGTGGAGTGATAGTGGCGGCCGCCTGGTGAAACTGCGCCTTTACGTGAAATTGTGATGTTGCGCCATTTGTGTGCGTGCGGAATAAAACTGAATAATTTTAATTTCATTGTGTTTACCGGAATTATGAGCTTTTAGTCCGGAATGAAATTAGGCCGTTTTTTTCCTGGTGGCGGCTTGATATTAATCAAGTTGCAGTGATGTCGGTCTCATTTTGATATTATTTCTTATTTGCAGATAAAAATACCCCGCTGGGGATGATGGTTTTATTTTAATTATTTTGATCTTTGTTATTTATTTAATTTCATTCACGTAACTCTTATTGGTTATTTAATGCGGCGCCTCTATTTTGATTGATTTAGCGTTGGCAGGAAAATTTGCGCTGGATCAGTCAGACCGGTGTGGTTGATTACCAGCCTGAATTGATCCAGCGCAATTTCGCGATTTACAGTGCTTCTGCGCGGCTTATCCGTGTACCATCCGGGCTTTGGCTGCGCACCATCACCTTGTCGTTTACGCCAATCTCAGGACGGTCTTGCGGGTTATAATCCAGCCAGCTGTTGCCGTTATCGAGGCTATATTGCAGCGGCAAACCAGGTAGGGCGACATTCATTTCCAGCTTACCCTCGACAATGCGTGCGCCAGGCACCGGCAGACGGTAGTGGATACCGGCTTTATCCATTTTACCCAGTTCGCGTTGCCCCAGCAGATTGGCAAAACGTTGCCAGTCGCGCTTGAGCTGCTTCTGGTTTACATGCTGGGTTTCTCCCCCTTTGAAGTTGCGACCTTGCTGATAATCCAGTTCCCAGCTGGCGCGATGCCAGCTACGTTCGGCCACGGATAACAAACGCGGGAAGATCATATATTCCATCTGCTGATCGGTACGTACGGTTTCGCTCCACAACTGGGCAGAAAGACCATATGCGCCACCCCAGGGTTTCTCCGAGGTAGTGGCAAACGCATTGCCATCACGATCAACCGAGGTTTCAGCATTTTGCGGCAGGTTATCAGGTGCGAAGCTGAACATCTTGCGTTCATCACTAAAACGGGTGCCCCAGTAATAACCGCGTTCCAGAGGATTGACCTCATACGGGAAATCCATATAGACGTAATCCGGGTTAGAGATGATCACATCGTAGTTTTTCTGCGTCCAGTCGTTGGCGCTGTCAAACCCGCCCCAATAAAGCGTATCCCAGAAATTAACGCGGGTGCGGGACGTGGCGAAGGCCTGCGCATTAGCTGCATCTTTCAGACCATCCTGCCACGCCTGCATCACTGGAATGCCGTGCGCTTTGACCAGCTGGCTGACCTCCAACGCGAAGTGGCTGGGGAGGTGTTCCAGATCCTGTACCTTGCCGGATTTCACCAATGCCTGGCAGACCTGAGATTTCGCCCAGGGTTTATCCTCTTTACTTTGGTCCAGGACCCCCTTGCCAGCTTCCGGGTTAGAGATGTCGGTGTAACCGGCACCAAGGCGAATGTTTTTCGCCTCATCACCGCCAAAATGCCAGGTGTTCAGCGGCTGACCGGCTTCACGATGCATTCGCTGGATCTCTCCAATCACCTTATCAACAAAACGTTGCGACGAGTCGAGGCAGGGATTGAGATAGCTGGTGCGATCGTGCAGCTGTACTGACGTGGTGTTAGACGTATCGGTGGGATCGACCAGGCGGAACTCGCTCGCTTCACGGGTTTTACCGGCCTTCATCAGGGTGTTATAACGCGCTTCCATCGCTATAACCGCAGCACGGGCATGCGCGGGCATATCAATTTCCGGGATCACTTCAATGTTGCGTGCCTGAGCGTATTTCACGATGTCGATATAATCGGCGCGGCTGAAGTAGCCGCTGCCGTTGTTATCGCTAAACGGACCAGAACCCAGTTGTGGCACCAGACAGCGTTGCTCATCCATGTCGTGACAGCGTTTGCTGCCAACCTCAGTCAGTTCCGGCAGTCCGGGGATTTCAATGCGCCAACCTTCATCGTCGCTCAGATGGAAATGGAATTTATTCATCTTCCATGCCGCCATCTGGTCGAGCATGCTGAGTACCGCCTGTTTGCTGTGGAAGTTACGCGCCACATCCAGGAATGCACCACGGTAAGCGAAGCGGGGGGCATCCTGGGCCTCGAGGGTGGCGATCAGCGGTTTACCCTCTGCCGGTACCAGTGACAGCAGCGACATCAGTCCATAGAAAACGCCCGCAGAGTCATAGCCGACGATGTCAGTGCCGCGTGGGGTGATGGTTAAATGATACGCCCCGGACACGGCCTCTTCTCCCTTGAAGCGTGCGGCATCGATTTGCGTTGCGATGCCATAACCGGTTGGGTTCGTCTTGATATTCAGCAGGGCAAAGCGTTGCTGCACGGCCGCCGCCTGGTCAGCCGTCAGGGTATTCAACTGGAGTGCGACGCCCTGACTCAGATCGACATCTGCCGTATGAATTTTCACCGATCGCGGCGTGGGGGTGATCTGTCCACGCAGCGAAACAGCAGGCAGCAGCTTGATATCGGCATTTTTCTCAAAGCGGCTGACCGGTTGCATCAGCACGTTTTTGTCATCTGCGGTACGTTTCCACTGTTCGCCAAACGGCATGACAAAATCGGTTAAATTTTCCGTGTCGGTGCTGGTGATAATTTTGGGCGATGCCCCTGCGGCAGTGACGTACCAGCGCGGCATTACATCGGTAATAAACAGTTGCCAGTATTCGTTGACGATGGGGATCTCCACCGTGGCCCCGGCAGCAAATCCGGTGAACTTATCCGTAGGCTCCAGTCGGGTTAAATCACCGACGATATGCGTCATTTTAAACTGGTCATTATCAACGCGCAGGGTTTCATGCACGTTGCTCATATAAATCGCCCAGTTTTTGCTGGTGATGGCCGGACCGTGGTTGGTCAATCTGATGGTTGCCCGGTTGCAGGATGCCCAGTCAGCACCAAGCTGGGCGCAATCCACGCCGTGGCTGGCAGCCTGGTTATCCGTGACCTGGTACTGCACACCAAACTGACTGATTTGATCGACGACCTGTTGCTGATTTTGCGGTACGGCACTACAGGCGGTGATGCCCATCATGCTGAGTGCCAGAAAGCTTAACTGTAACTTTTTCATGCGGTTATCCTTGTGCATGGATGACAATAGCGGGGTCCAGCCCGCTTAGCGTCAGAAAATAGTAAAGGGAGCAATGACCATAAATTTGATGTCTTTTTCATCCTGGAAGATGTTGCCGTAGCCACCGCTGTAGCTCGGCAGGTTGCTATGGTTGTCATATTGGGTGTAATGCAATTTGAACTGCGTCCCTTTAGCGCGTGTTTCCTGCAAGGTGTACACCAGATCAAGGCTCCAGGCGGATTCTGTCAGGCGCTGCTGTTGGTTGTATATGGGATTGGTGGAAGGCTTCGCATCCCAGCCATAGGCATAGGAGCCACCAACCTGCCAACCCGGCAATTGCCAGTGTGCGAGATCGGCCATCACGCCAGCAAACACGGCTTTCTCACCATTCGCGTTCCAGTCTGAACGCGAGTCCCACCAGACGTCCATGCGACCATTGGAACTGGCGTACGAGGGCGTCATGCGTTGTAAAAAGAAGCCCTGATTACCTTCTGCTTTTACCCAGGTGCCTTCCAGGCGGAAATCAAATGCGCCAAGGGTGTAGCCGAGAGTCATCGCCTGGAGCCAGGCTAAACCGTCATAGACATTGTTGACGTTGCTGGCGCCGCCTCCCTCGCGATCCTGTGCACCATAAAATTGATAACTGGTACGCAACGGCGAACCGGCCAACGGCAGTTGATACGACGCTTTGGCGAAGTATTGATCCATGTAGTTTGCGGCCTGGCCGTAAGCCCCTTCCACGACCAGGCTATTTTTAAAATCGTACTTCGCGCCGAAAGATTGCAGCCACGGTACATCCGTAGTGCCGTCTGCTTTGCGGAAGTTGTACATATGCTGGTACCAGGGCGCTTTGTATTGATCGGTCCACATCCATGAGAAGGAAAGGGCTCCCGTATCACCAAAGTCATAGGTGGTTCCCGCTTCGACACCACGGTAAGTTCCTGGCAGGAAACTCCAGTGCGGTGCCAGTAACGTTTGGCCGGTGGGTTGTAGGTATCCGGCACGCAGCCAGTAATCCTGCCATCGGGTTTTTAGCGCAGCTTTGTACAGACTGGCACCGCTTTTATCACCGGTCCATTTTTCATCCCAGCGGCTACTGGCATCACTGAACCCGATTTCGTTGGGTGCAGCCGGACCACCATGAGTCAGCTCCAGCGCGCCATACGCAGCAAGGTCAAGGCCGATGACGTCCGCCAGATAGCCTGAGGAGAAATCGAGGCTGGCATTGCCTGTTGCATGATGCAGGTTGGCATCATACTGGCCGTATTTACCCTGTTGCGGATCCATCTCTTTGCGATCGCGCTGCCGCTGCCAGTAGTAGAGGCCACCGGTCAGGGATGAGTCATCAATGAAACCGGCTGCTAAAGCAGGGGCAGGGATAAATGATGTAATGAGAAGTGCTGTGGCGATGGCTGTGGATAGCGACGTGCGAACTGTCCTGTGCATGGTAAATCCTCCGTGATAATTCCTTGTGTGATGATGCTTTCCATTTACTGTTACTTCATGTAACCAGTGCGCAGATGCTATTTTTCGTGACGCGAATTATCAATGACGATGAGTACGATTTATGACGCAGGACGCAAAAATAAGCATTTAATTCACTAAAATCATAATGTTACTGTTTTGTTGTTTTTGTGAGTCAATTGTTTGTCAGTACTTGATCCTGTTGATTAGCAGAAAACCGGGAACAACATTCAGCCTTTAGATGCAGCAAAAAAGTTTTGTTCTGTTGTTCTTTGGTGTAGTTGCTATACCTTGATATCGTCAGCCATATTGTCTAGGATTTTTTCCGGAAGCCAGCGCTGTGCTGGCTCCTGGCCTTAAGTGGGGCTGTATGGCAATCACCGGACGGCTAACATCCTTCGGTTAAGCTAACGAGTTACTCTTCTTAAGAAGCGATAGTCATGTTTTCAGGATTAACCTCAGGAGCTGCAAAATGGCTGATGATTTAAAGAGAAAACAACCGGAAGACAAACGCTTTATTAGTCTTACTGAAACCTGGGAGGTTGAGTATTGGACGAACACCCTGGAAGTGAGTGCGACACAATTGCGTACCGCTGTTGCTAACGTAGGTAATGGTACTGAGAAAGTTAAGCAGTACTTGAATCAATATCAGCGAAAGTGATTTTCAGGAAGAAAATAACTGACTAACCCCGTTCTGCGGGGTTTTTTCTTGCTGCGGACTCACCGGTTTATCATCCCCATTATGAATGGAGGGCTGCCAGCAAGTAATCTGCTGGCTATCGTTCAATGAGAACTCTTAATGAGCAGAGAAAATATAACATAGTCTACTGTTAAAATAATTACTCCAGATAGCAAGAGGAAAAATTTTATTTTTATCCAGGATGTTTTATTTTTCGGCTGTTCACGAATGAACTTATACAGATCCTTGTTTATATTTCGCACAAAGAAACTGCTTTCTTTGAATGATAGTGCGATAATGAAATGAATGTCTTTCTGGAATGTAAATAACATGCCACCTCTTTCATACGCTGCGATGTCACTTGGGTAATAGCCGAATTCCTTATAGAATTCGTTGCATAATATTTTGTGTTGTTTGTTTTTTAATGTTGAATATATGAAAGAAATGAGGATGGTCAGCATCCCTGCTGGTGTTAATATCATAAAAAGAGTATGCACGTTATTTACCTACAGTTTCATATATTGAGTCACCTAAAGTCGCACCTAAATCAGAACCTCCTTGGCCGAACAAATAACCTCCGCTTGTACCCAATATTACGCCACACATTAATGCACCAGCCCCACCAATTTTTATCGTTGCGCCACCTAAGATAAGTGTACATAATCCCATGCCTAATGCACCGCCAGCATAGCTACCTAACAGTCCTCCAGAGAAGCGACCAATCTCGGTGTATTTTTTCTTAGAACATTCATCTTCCCGGCCAATTGAGCAAGCCTCATTGATTTCATTAATTGAGTGAATTGCACTAAAGGCGATTCCGATATAGCCAGTATAGCGCATGGCTTTCACGTATTTAGCAGCACGCTCAATGTGGGTTGCGTAGCCTTCAATGTCTTTGATCCCGGTTTCATTCCATTTATGCGTGATCGAGCTGGTAGACAAACCGAGAGCATTTTTTATTTTGGTGTATTCACCAAGTTTCATTGCTTTATTGAGAAAGCCAATTTTAAGGATCCGTTCAAGCTCCGTAAATAACTGCGCTCGCTTCACATAGAAGTGCTCACCAATTAATGCCCCGCGCGTCATGTAGGTGTTTTTGTAAGTTTCCTGAATCTCTTTCAGGAGCTTTTCGATGTTTTCAAAGTATTTACCAACCGGTTCGGCTGCAAGACCAATACCTTTTTCGGCAATATTCGTGAAGTTGGCAATAGTAGCGTAGTGCTGATGCAGGAAATTGGCTTCCTCCTGTGTCAGAGGTTCCAGAGCTGCATCAACCCGCGCCTTGGCTTGAAGCAAGTAGGCGATCTGTTCATCGTCCTGCTTATCAGGATCAACCAGAAGCATAATTGAACCGGCTTTATACTTTTCATTTGCACCGTTCAGTGTGGCGAACAGTTGTGTGGCTCCTGTTGGCGGGTTTTCAGTGAATAGCAGACGTTGCCAGACTTCTGTAGTCCCTCCATAAGGGATAACGGTAAAACCCGCATCAACCCCTGTTTTCGGCCTGGTTGTTTGTGCATGTTGTTCTGGTTCTGACTGAAATTTTGGCATTAATGCGGCTGGAGCCGAAGCCGCTAAACCAGTCTCTCGCGAGACAGGGGTTCTTCTTTCCCACAGGTAACAGGATCGCCTTCTTGCGCCTGCGGTTTTTGTAAATTAAAGCCATGAGCAGAACCTGCGGTGATTTTGCCGCCGCATGACGTCCTGTCTCCCTGACAAAGCACAATTCCTTTTGTCATAAATCCTTCGTCTTGTTGTGGGAATAATCTCGGTGGTCATTTTACAAGCAACGACCACATGCGCAATGTGTATTTGTTTTCAATCGTAGTGCTGCGATTTATCACACGAACTTGAAGTTTTACGCGATAAATCGCGCCGCTACGCAACGTATGGGGGAAAAAGCCCAGCGGTATATTGAGCAGGGCGGGCTTGCGTCAGCAAGTCACTTGCCCTAATCTGCCAGTCATATAAATGACTCGGGGTGCCCTTCCTTGTGAAGGCTGAGAAATACCCGTACCACCTGATCTGGATAATGCCAGCGTAGGGAAGTCAGATGCCTGACCGCATTCGCCTTCTTGATCGCCGGTTGGGAGCTTTATGAAACAACCTGACCTTCTTTCCTCCGCGCAACTCGCGCACTCGCTTCAGTTACTGCATCAACATGCTTCGCTGGTACATTGCATGACCAATGATGTGGTACAGACCTTTACCGCTAATGTCCTTTTGGCACTGCGCGCCTCACCTGCCATGGTGATCGACGCTGATGAGGCCGCACAGTTCAGCGGTTATGCCGATGCTCTGCTCATCAACGTGGGCACGCTGACGCGCGATCGCAGCGTCGCCATGCAGGCTGCGGTAGAGGCGGCAAACCGTGCCGGCACGCCCTGGACGCTCGACCCGGTCGCGGTGGGCGCGTTAACCTTTCGCACCGAATTTTGTCAGCAGCTATTGACCCTGCAACCGGCAGCCATCCGTGGCAACGCCTCGGAAATCCTTGCCCTGGCGAACCAGGCGGCGGGCGGGCGTGGCGTGGACAGTTTGCATCAGGCTGACGCCGCACTCAGCGCTGCTCAACAGTTGGCGCACGATTACCGCAGCATCGTGGCGGTAACCGGCGAAGTGGATTACGTCACCGATGGTCAGCATACCTTTGCCATCCCGGGCGGCAGCCCACTGATGACACGCGTAGTGGGGACAGGTTGTGCGTTGTCGGCAGTGGTGGCGGCTTTTGCCAGCCTGCCGGGTGAACGTCTGCAACATGTGGCGGCAGCTTGTCGGGTCATGTCACTGGCCGGTGAACGGGCGGCACGCCAGATCCAGGGGCCGGGCAGCTTTGTTGCTGCCTTTTTGGATGCGCTGTGGACGCTGGAGGTGACGCCATGAAACGTATTAATGCATTGACTATTGCCGGTACTGACCCCAGCGGTGGTGCTGGAATTCAGGCCGATCTCAAAGCCTTCTCCGCGCTGGGTGCCTATGGCACCAGCGTCATTACCGCGCTGGTGGCCCAGAATACCCGTGGTGTGCAGTCGGTCTATCGTATCGAACCAGATTTTGTCGGAGCGCAGCTGGATTCGGTGCTCGATGATGTGCGTATCGATACGGCAAAAATTGGCATGCTGGCGGAAACGGCGGTGGTGGAAATTGTTGCTGACAAGCTGAAGCGTGCCAGCCTGCCGTTCGTGGTGCTGGACACCGTAATGATTGCCAAAAGTGGCGATGCGTTGTTATCACCGGATGCCATCGCCAGCCTGCGTGAGTTGTTGTTACCACAGGTATCGTTGATTACGCCGAATTTGCCAGAAGCCGCGGCGCTGCTTGGCCGCAGTGTGGCGCAGGATGAGAAGACGATGCTGATGCAGGGGGATGCATTGCTGGATCTCGGGTGTGAAGCGGTACTGATGAAGGGCGGACATCTGAGTGATGCGGAGAGCCCGGATTGGCTTATCACCCGCAACGGACGTCAGCGTTTTACCGCGCCACGCGTCAATACTCGCC
Organism: Pantoea sp. AS-PWVM4; assembly: GCF_000468095.1. Lineage (GTDB taxonomy): Bacteria > Pseudomonadota > Gammaproteobacteria > Enterobacterales > Enterobacteriaceae > Pantoea > Pantoea phytobeneficialis. Next base: position 98,468 of record NZ_ASZC01000023.1, on the reverse strand, counting down.
ACACCCACGGCACCGGTTGTTCGCTGTCAGCTGCGTTGGCGGCGCTACGTCCACGCCATGATGACTGGGCTGCGACGCTCTCCGAGGCTAAAGCCTGGTTGCAACAAGCGTTACTGCATGCCGATTCTCTGGAAGTCGGAAAAGGCATTGGACCGGTGCACCATTTTCATCGTTGGTGGTAGTGCGTAACGCCGAATTGCCATTTTTTGCCTGCGTATCTGTCTGAAAAATGGAGTCAGCAATTTGCCAGCCTGGCGGATCCCGGTCCAGGCTGTTGGGGGCGAATCGGCAGGTGCCGGTTCCAATCCAGCCATTAATCAGGAGTGAGTATGACGGACATCGTTCAGTTATTGGGCCAAGAAGCGGATAGCCTTCTTCAACATCGCTGCATGACCATTCCAGCGGAAAGCCTTTATTTACCGGGCGCGGATTATGTTGATCGCGTAATGACCGATAACAATCGTTCTCCTGTGGTATTACGCAACATGCAAACGCTGTACAACACCGGTCGCCTGGCGGGGACGGGTTACCTGTCGATTTTGCCGGTTGATCAGGGGGTTGAGCACTCCGCCGGCGCTTCATTTGCCGCCAATCCTCACTACTTCGACCCGAAAAATATTGTTGAGCTGGCGATTGAAGCGGGTTGCAACTGCGTCGCTTCCACTTACGGTGTGCTGGCCTCGGTGGCGCGGCGTTATGCGCACAAGATCCCGTTTATGGTGAAGCTGAACCACAACGAGACGCTGAGCTATCCGACGCAATATGATCAGACGCTGTACGCCAGCGTCGAGCAGGCGTTCAATATGGGAGCCATTGCGGTCGGGGCCACCATCTACTTCGGTTCTGAGCAATCACGTCGCCAGATTGAAGAGATCTCCGCCGCGTTTGAACGTGCGCATGAGCTGGGTATGGTGACGGTGCTGTGGGCCTACCTGCGCAATAACGGCTTCAAGAAAGATGGCGTGGATTACCATGCCAGCGCCGATTTAACCGGTCAGGCTAACCATCTGGCCGCGACCATTGGCGCGGATATCGTGAAGCAAAAAATGGCAGAGAATAACGGGGGTTATACCGCGGTGAATTTCGGCCATACCGATGATCGCGTTTACAGCAAGTTGACCACCGAAAACCCTATCGACCTGGTACGCTACCAGTTGGCGAACTGTTATATGGGGCGCGCCGGGTTAATTAACTCTGGCGGTGCGGCTGCGGGGGCAACCGATGTGGCCGAATCAGTGCGCACGGCGGTGATTAACAAACGCGCCGGCGGTATGGGACTGATTTTGGGACGCAAAGCGTTTAAGAAGTCGCTGAAAGAGGGCGTGGAGCTGATTAACGCGGTGCAGGATGTGTATTTGTCCAAAGATGTGACGATCGCATAATTAAACCGTAGCGGCGCAATTCTGCGCATGATGCCGCAAAAAAACAGCGCGATAAATCGCGCCGCTACGGCATGTCACACTGCTTAAGGCGCTTCAAACCACTCGCTATTACGTTCTGCAATCGGCGTTATTGTCATAATCATCTCCTGCAAATGGCGGCGCATTGCCGACTCCGCAGCCTCAACGTCGTGCGCTTTCAGCGCCGCATAAATCTCTTCATGCTGCTGGATCAAGTTCTCCGGCGGTGAGACTTCGCTTAGTGTCAGAAAACGCACCCGGTCCATGGTCGCTTTGATATTTTCCACCGTTTCCCAGGCCAGCAGACAGTTGATACTTTCCGCAATCAGGCGATGAAACTCATCGTCGAGGGCGAGAAACGCCTGGCTGTCGTGGCGTTCGGCCGCTAAACGTTGCAGTTGCAGGTTATGCTCCAGCGCCATCAGGGCGACAGGCGTAATTTCCTGCGCGGCCCGGCGGACCACGGCAATTTCCACCGCTTCACGAATAAAACGACCATCAGCAACGCGCTGGGCAGAGATTTTTCGCACAAAGGTGCCACGCTGCGGCAATACCTGCACCAGGCCGGCTTCAGCCAGCTTGATAAAAGCTTCGCGCACCGGCTGACGAGAGACGTTAAAGCGCGCAGAAACCTCTTTTTCCGACAGCAGCGAGCCAGGGTGAATGGCGCAGGTGACAATGTCCCGGCGCAAATAGCGATAGATCTGCTGATTCACCGGTTCGCTGGTGGTGATGGTATAGGCAATTGACATGCAGCAATATCCGTATTTATGGCTGGTATTGACCAGCCTTTATGGGAAAGATTCAGTCTAATCAGCACGCTGCATCTGCGCTACCAGTTTGTTGCGGCGTTACTCCTGACTGAGGGCATGCACCGTGGCACGCGCCCCTTCGGCACACAACTGCTGATAAAGTTCTGTCACCCGGCTCACGAAGCCTGGGTGTTGCAGCAAATCGTCACCGAACACCGCTTTCAGCCCCAGCAACGCCCGGACACGCGGCGCGCCTTCTTCGCTGGTCGCTACAATGCGCGCCAGTTCCTCTTTCAGCGAGTCGCGAATCTCAATGGCTTGACCGTGCTCATCAACGCCGCTGACATAACGCATCCAGCCTGCCACACCCAACAGCAAAAAGTCACAGTCAGAGCCATTGCGCAGATGCCAGCGCACACTGTCCAGCATTCGCTGTGGCAGCTTTTGCGTGCCGTCGGTGGCGATTTGCCAGGTGCGATGTTTAATGGCGCGATTCTCGTATCGGGCGATCAGCGAATCGGCATACGCGGCCAGATCCACCCCGGTAGTACGCAGTGTCGGAGCCTGATCCTGCATCATCAGGGCACGGGCGGCATGGCGATAGTGCGCATCGGCCATACAATCGCTGATATGTTCATAACCCGCCAGATAGCCGAGATACGCGAGGAACGAGTGGCTGCCATTCAGCATTCGCAGCTTCATCTCTTCGAACGGCAGCACATCGCTGACCAGTTCTGCTCCGGCGTTTTCCCACGCCGGACGCCCGCTCACAAAGTTATCCTCGATCACCCACTGAAAAAAGGGTTCCGCTTCCACTGCCACCGGGTCTTCGCACCCGAGACGCGCAGTGAGGTTGGCAAAAGCGGCATCGGTCATCGCCGGGACGATGCGGTCCACCATGGTGGAAGGGAAGGTGATATGGTTTTTGATCCAGTCGGCCAGTTCTGAGCTGTGTCGCTCCGCCAGTTGCACAATCACGTTGCGCGTCACATGACCATTCTCTGGCATGTTGTCGCAGGACATCACGCTAAAGGGCGGCAGATTGCCTGCGCGTCGACGGATTATCGCTGCCAGAATCAGGCCGGGTAACGAATGTGGCTCCTGCGGATGCGCCAAATCGTGCACGATATCGGGATGATCAGGGTTGAGATTGCCGCTGGCGGGTAGGTGGCAGTACCCTTTTTCGGTGACGGTCATCGAAACAATCGCCACATCCGGCTGACACATTGCCTCAATAACCGCATCGATACCGTCCCCTTTACCGTGCAGCGCACCAGTCACCACGCCTATCACCCGGGTATGCAGGCTGTCATCAGCCATTTCAGTCAGGGTGTAGAGCAAATCCTGCTGGCGCAAAGCCTGAATCAACGCGCCGCTGTTGAGGTTCACCTCACAATAACCCCAGTCGCTGCCCTGTTCCGCCAGCTTGTCCGTTGCCAGTGCCTGGTGGGCACGATGAAAGGCACCAAACCCGATGTGGACCATGCGGGTTTTCAGGCGGCTGCGATCATAGCCTGGACGCTGAACATCGGCGGGAAGGCTGCCAATCTCTAACATAATCATTCCTTTTAGCAGGCGGGGCGTAAAGCCGCCCCGCAATGGTCAATTTTTTAGGCTGAGACCGGTTTGTTACTGGTTTTTGGGCTGCGGATAACAAACAGCACCAGCAGCGCGCCCAGTCCCGCAACCACACCCGCCAGGATAAAGGCGCTATCGAACTTGCCGGTGTGCTGGACAATAAAACCGGTGACGATGGGACCGATAATGCCTGACAGGCTACCCACCAGGTGAATAAAGCCGCTGATACTGCCGACACGGCTTTTGTGCACCACGTCCTGAATAATCGCCCAGTAAATCGCGCCGGTGATGTAGAGGAAAAAGATGGAGATCGACATCATGATCACCGCCGAATTCACCTCTTTTATCGTACCGGCCAGCGCGACACAAATTGCGGCGGCCAGCAGTGAGACCACCAGCACAATTTTACGTGACAACAGTAACTTACCGGTAATGTTGAAGATTTTATCGGAGATCCAGCCGCCCAATGCCAGGCCGACGAAACCGACAATCCACGGGATCATGGTGGTGATGCTCATGGCTTTGATATCCAGGCCATGCGCCTGCACCAGATAGGCCGGGAACCAGCTCAGGAAGAAGAACAGGATGTAGTTGTAGCAGAAGAAGGCGAAAGCGGTGACCAGGATGATCGGCTGGCGCAGGTAGTAACCCATACCATGTACAGCACCGGACAGATCGGTTTCTTCACCGGGCTGCTCCGCTTTCAGTTTTTCCACCAGCGCACGTTCTTCCGCGGAGACGCGCTTGCTTTTCGCCGGATTATCAGCGGCAAAGAAGAACCAGAACGCCATCCATACCAGACCAATCAGGCAGATTGCCACGAAAGCGGGACGCCAACCGAATGACAGCGCCAGATAGCCAACAATTGGGCCGGCGACGGCACCACCCAGCGGTGAACCGGCACTGAGCAGGCCCATCGCGGTAGCCGCTTGTTTTTTCGGGAACCAACCATTAATGGCTTTGTTAGCCGAGGCGCAGATTGGGCCTTCTGCCATACCAAACAGCACGCGCAGAATCATCATTGACCAGAAGCCGGTCGCCAGTGCGGTCATACCGCAGAACAGCGACCACATACCCACAGCGGTGCCCAGCACAATGGTCGGGCCGAATTTATCGGTCGCAAGGCCACCAATAAAGTTAAACAGCGCATAGCCGAAGAAGAAGCTGCCGAAAATCATGCCGAACTGTTCAGCGTTGATCATCAGATCTTTTTCTACCAGCGGTACGGTCAGGGACAGGGCAATACGATCGAGGTAATTGATCATATAAACCAGAAATAACAGCAGTACGAGGGTCCAGCGCAGGTTCTTTAACATAGAAACTCCGACATCTTGCTTTATTGTATTATTGCCGGCGGGTACGCACCGGCAAGAGGACACCTGGTGTGAAGGTTAACTCAACCCATGTGTAGAATCACTTTGCAGCAGGTGCGTGGGTCTTTTTCAAACAGCGTCATGGCACGTTCAATGTCCGCCAGCGGGAAGTAGTGCGTCACCAGCTTCTCTGGCTGGATCTGGCCTTTTTCCATCCACTCAATCACTTGCGGGAAACGGTTGCTGTTCAGACGTGAAGTGAACAGCGACAGTTCTTTACTGGTCAGGCTTTGTTGCGTAATGCTGCACGGTTCGCCGGAGAAGCCCAGCAAGCCGATGCGTGCGGCCGGAGAGGCGAGGGCGGCCGCTTCCGCCAGAATGCTGGGGTGACAGGCGGCATCGATGATCAGTGTCGGCTGTAGCCCTTCCAGTTGCGCCGCCAGCGGGATCTCGCTGTTGTTGAATACCTGGTCGGCACCGTTTTGTTGCGCCAATGCGAGGCGTTCTGGCAGACGATCCACCACCAGTACCTGTTCAACGCCATAGACGCCTTTTAGTACCTGAATGGCGGTTAGTCCCATTGGGCCTGCGCCGTAAATCAGCGCCACATCCTGTGATTGTGGTTTCAGGAACGCGGTGATGTTGGCGGCGATGGTGAAGGGTTCAACCATGCTGGCGAGCTTATCGGGAATCGCATCAGGCAGACGGAAGGCGTTTTTGGCTGGGGCGACCGCGAATTCACTGAAACCACCGTCGCGATGCACGCCGATCACCTGAAGTTCCTTGCAAACGTTGGGGCGACCAATCGAGCAGGGATAGCAGTGACCGCAACTGACAACCGGATCGACTGCCACGCGTTCGCCAACACGCTGTGCATCGACGCCCTCGCCGACGGCGTCGATCAGCCCAAAGAATTCATGCCCGATAACGCGAGGATATTTAGCAAAAGGGTTGTGGCCGTGCCAGATATGCACATCCGAACCACAGATGCTGGCAAACTGGACTTTCACGCGAACTTCACCGGCAGCAGGTTGCGGTAAGGGACGCTCTGCCAGTACCAGTTCACCCGGTTGTTCAATCACCACACTTTTCATCATCAGCTCCTTTGCCCTGGCCGTCATTCGCGGTCGAGGGGCTTTAACGGGAAATCAATGATGAAAAAATACGCTTGCAAATACTACCATACAAGTCGACTTAACAGAGTTGTGAAGAGGGTCACAGCTCGGGAAAGGAGGGATCGGAACGTCGCGGCGCGATTTATCGCGCGGTTCTGTGCATGCTGGCAGAAAACCTCGCGCGATAAATCGCGCCGCTACGCGGAAGAGACAAATTACGCCAGTAGCGGACACTGCGGCGGCAGACGGCAGCTCAATGCGCCGGGCAGCACCTCGATCTGGAATTCGCTACCGCTCAGGGGTTCGCCGTCCAGGTTAAATGTCATCTCGTGGGGAGAGCGGATATTCAGTGACTGCAACTTCGCTGAGACAATGTTGGGGTTTTCATCATCGCGCGTCAGCGAATGCAACAGGGTCGGCAGCAGTTCCTGGGCGGTGACGATGCTCAGATTGAGCTGGCCATCATTAATCAGCGCGTCAGGACACAATTTTTGGCCGCCACCTGCCTGACGTCCGTTGCCAATACCAATGACCAGCGCATCCCCCTGCCAGTTAAAACCAGGTGCTGCGATTTCACAGCGGTCCGGTTTGAGGGCATCAACACGCATCAGGCCATGAATAAAATAGGAGACACCACCTAACGCGGATTTGAGTTTTTCCGGTGTTTCGGTAGTAATGCGAGTGCCAAAACCGCCGGTCGCCATATTGATAAAGTAGCGATCGCCATTGACGCGCGCCAGGTCGATGGCGGTAGCCTTGCCGAGCACCGCGAGACGCAGTGCCGGTTCCATCTCCAGCGGAATACCGACGCTGGTGGCAAAATCATTCGCGGTACCCAACGGCAGCATGCCCAGCGCAGGACGGTGGTCTGCGGGTAGCGCTGCCAGTGCGGTGGCAATTTCGTTGATGGTGCCATCGCCGCCGCCAGCTACCACCGTTTCCGCCTGCAAACGGACGGCTTCCTGCACGTAGCGGTCGCCATCGCCTTTTTCCCAGGTGACACGCACGGCCAGATTAAAGCCTTCATCACGCAATTTATTTACCGCGGTGCGGAGTTCTTCATTTCCGGCACCTTTGCCATTCAAAATCAATAAGGTAAGTGGTTGGTTTTGCATCGTCCATTCCCTGAGGCATTACAGATAAAAGTGGTTATAGCATAGCCGGGACAGGAACTTTATCGGTGCGGGGATGAAAAAAAGAAAACCCGCACGGGGGAGCCGGGCGGGTGAATGAGGTGGTTCCTGGTACTACCTGCTGATTATTGTTACTCGTTAGCAGCGAAAGCGAGTTTACGCCAGGGCGAAACGGCGGTCTGTGATCCTGTTCTAATTTCACCCATTTCTTTTCATTAAGTGTGGTTGCTGGCGTGTGGATCGCGCGTGCTATCGCCAGCGGAAAAGTTACGCAGTAACAATGCGAAAGCGAGATCGACGTGCTCGGGTACCGGCAGCCAGACACGATGACCATCCCCCGGTGCCACATCAACGGCGCTTCCCTTGTCATTCTGCATCGCTTCCAGCCGACAATTCAGATTGCCATTGGGGGTCATGATTTCCAGCTCATCACCCAGCAAGAATTTATTCTTCACGGCCACCTGCGCCCACTCGCCACGGCGTTCACCGGTAAATTCACCGACAAACTGCTGGCGTTCCGACACCGAATAGCCTTGTTGGTAGTTTTGGTAGCTGTCATGGGTATGACGACGCAGGAAACCTTCGGTGTAGCCACGATGTGCCAGACCCTCCAGGGTTTCCAGCAGCGAAGGATCGAAGGGTTTACCTGCGGCGGCATCATCGATGGCCCGGCGATACACCTGGGCGGTACGGGCGCAGTAATAAAACGATTTGGTACGGCCTTCGATCTTCAGCGAATGCACGCCCATCTGGCTCAAACGTTCAACATGTGCCACGGCGCGTAGATCTTTCGAATTCATGATATAGGTGCCGTGCTCATCCTCGAATGCGCTCATGGTTTCGCCCGGTTTCATTTTCTCTTCCAGCAGAAAAACGCGATCCGTTGGCGTACCCAGTCCCAACGTCGGTGTGGCTGCTTGAACCTCAACCGGTTGGTGGAAACCGACAATATTGCCGACCTCGTCCTGCTGGCCTTCCGCCACCTTATATTCCCAGCGGCAGGCGTTGGTACAGGTCCCCTGGTTGGGATCGCGTTTATTCAGATAACCGGACAGTAAACAACGGCCAGAATAGGCCATGCATAGCGCGCCGTGTACGAAGATCTCGATCTCCATTGCCGGCACCTGCTGACGAATTTCACCGATCTCCTCCAGTGACAATTCGCGCGAAAGAATCACGCGGGTTAACCCCATCTGCTGCCAGAATTTCACCGTCGCCCAGTTGACGGCGTTAGCCTGTACCGAGAGATGGATCGCCATCGCCGGGAAGGCTTCGCGTACCAGCATAATCAGGCCGGGATCGGACATGATCAACGCGTCCGGCTGCATTGCCACCACCGGAGTCAGATCGCGGATAAAGGTCTTCAGTTTGGCGTTATGCGGTGCGATGTTCACCACCACATAGAATTTTTTGCCAAGTCGGTGGGCTTCATCGATGCCTTTGGCGAGGTTTTCATGGGTGAATTCGTTATTGCGCACGCGCAGGCTGTAGCGCGGTTGCCCGGCATACACCGCGTCAGCGCCATAGGCAAAGGCATAGCGCATATTCTTCAGCGTTCCCGCTGGAGAAAGCAGTTCAGGTTTAAACATGGGATCTCACTGATGTCAGGTCAGCATGCCATCGACGATGGCAGGTGCAGTGGCCGTATCAGACGGCCCTGCAAAAGGTGGGGAATTTTAGGCAGGGCCACTCACGAAGTAAATTGACCTGGATCAAGGTAAGGCGCTGATTGCTACAGGATGCGGCAGACATCGGCCTCCCAGCGATAGCCCATGCCGTATACCGCGCGGATAAACGGTTGCTCCGCGTCGAGACTTTCCAGCTTACGGCGCAGATTTTTGATGTGGCTGTCGATGGTGCGATCGGTCACCACGCGATAATCGTCGTACAGATGGTTGAGCAACTGTTCACGCGAAAACACTTTACCGGGTTCCAGCGCCAGCGTTTTCAACAGCCGAAACTCGGCTGGGGTCAGCTCCAGTTGCTGTTCACGCCAGGTGGCCTGGAAACGCCCCTCATCGATCACCAGATGTGACGCCTGCTGCGCCTCTTCCGGCGTCCGTTTGACGCGGCGCAAAATGGTTTTCACCCGCGCTACCACTTCACGCGGACTGAAGGGTTTGCAGATATAGTCGTCGGCTCCGATTTCCAGGCCAAGCAGGCGATCAATTTCTTCGGTGCGCGCCGTTACCATGATGATCGGTAATTCGGAGAAACGACGAATTTCGCGACACAAGGTTAAGCCATCGCGGCCTGGCAACATTAAATCCAGCAGCATCAAATCCGGCGGCGTCTGCTGCACATAACTCAACACTTCGCTGCCGTTGCCAATATGGTGGGTTCGATAGTTGGACGCTTGCAGATAATCAATCATCAGCTGCGCCAGTTTCGGCTCGTCTTCAACAACAAGGATTAAAGGGTCGTGCTTTTCCGTGCTCATAGGCTGTGCTTAATGGGGAACATAAGGCAAGTTTAGCGTGATTTGCAGACCACCTAAATCAGAGAGATCTGCACTAATGCTGCCACCATGCGCTTCCGCAATATTTTTGCAGATCGCCAGACCGAGACCCGAGCCGCCGCTGGCACGGTTGCGTGAACTCTCCGTGCGGAAGAAACGCTCAAACAACCGGGCCTGATGGGCCGGGTCCACACCAGGCGCGCTGTCGGCAAAGCAGAGCTGCCAACTGTCGCCGAGGTTTTTCATGGTCAGGCGCACCTGACCACCGGCATCGGTATAGCGCAGGCTGTTTTCCAGCAGGTTGGTGAACAGCTGCATCAGCCGATCGGGATCGCCGAAACTCGGCGCTTCTGCTGGCAATGTCAGCTGCAAGGTCAGCTGGCGGCTGCGATAGCGTTCGCCGAAGCTACCCGCCGCCACCTCCAGCAGATGGACCAAATCCACCGCCTGCTTGCGATAGGCAAGGGCACCGGCATCAGAGAGTGATAACTGATGTAAATCATCCACCAGCTTGGTCAACACCACCACTTCGCTTTGTAGCGAAGAGATGGCTTCCGGCGTCAGTTTGCGCACACCATCCTGCATGGCCTCCAGCTCGCCACGCAGGATCGCCAGCGGCGTGCGCAGTTCATGGGAGATATCCGCCATAAAGGCGCGGCGGTTGCTCTCGTTTTTTTCCAGCGAGCTGGCAAGCTGGTTAAAGTCGCGCGCCAACTGGCCGAGTTCGTCGCTGCTGCCCACTTCTACCCGCGTGGCGAAATCGCCTGCGGCCAGATGGTGGGTGCCATCCACCAGCCTTTTTACCGGGGCCAACAAGCCGCGCGCCATCAGCCAGGTCGCCAGCGCTGCCATCAGTGCCGTAAAGCCTACGATGATCCAACTGGTGCGGCGCTGTTGTTGGTCAAAATTGATGTCAGTGCTGCGGGTGAGGCGTTCAGCAGGTGAGCCGATCACCCAGCCAACCACTTTGCCATTGCTGGTGGTGATATTGCGTCTTGTCCCTTCAGGGGGGACCGGGGATCGCGGGCCAGAAAGTACCTTGTATTGCTGATCGATAATCCAGAACTGGGTGCGCCAGCCGTGTGGCGGCAGCAGGTTACCGCTGCCGGGGTTCTGCTCCAGCGAACGCAGGATAGAAAAAATCAGCCGGTCATTGTTGCGCAGGAAATCCCAGTTACCGTGCTGTTCATATTGGTCAGCAAGCGCATCGCTCAGCAGCGTCAGACGTTGTTCATTCCCTTTACGAATGTAATCGACAAAGCCGTGTTCAAAGCTGAGCCGCACCCCCCAGTGCATGATGATAATCACCAGCATGCAGGTGGAAAAAATCGCCATAAACAGCTTGGGACCAATGCCGAGTTTCAGCGCGCGCTTCATCCTTCACTCCTTTTGCGTCGCAGATCGACGTTTTTGCTCACATCTTTCGGCACACGCCAGAACACCAGCGCAGGCAGAATAATCACCAGCGCCATGCTGAGGTAAGCGTAGATAAAGGTTTGGTGGGCTGCTGCGCTGTTGGCGATGGCGCCATGACCGAAAGCACCCAGCAGCAGGCCAGCGATGGTGACACCAATGCTGGTGGAGAGCTGCATGATCATCGACAGCAAACTGTTGCCGCTGGACGCCAGTTCATCTGGCAGCTCTTTCAGCGTCAGGGTGTTCATGGATGAGAAGCGAATGGCGTTGACCATCCCCTGAAGCAGTAACACCACCGGCAGCAGCCAGGTCCAGCCCAGCAACGCGACCGCCGGGAACAGCAGCACCACCAGCGCGAGCGCGCAGGTGCCACCCACCAACGCATTGCGGTAACCGAACAGATTCACGATCCTCACCACCACGCGTTTGATCCCCATATTACCCAGCACCATTGGGATCATCATCAGCCCCGCGTGGAACGGGCTGAAGCCGAGGCCCACCTGCAAGAAAATCGGCGTCATAAACGGCAGCATGCCGCTGCCGATGCGACCGGTAAAACTGCCGAGCAAACCGATGGAGTAGATGCGGTTATCAAATAATTTCAGGCTAAACAGGGCATCGTCGTTGTTACGACCGTGCATCAAATAAAACAGCAGGGAAAAGACGCCAACCAGGATCAGCAGACCGAGCAGCAGCGCAGAGCCATCGGTGCTTCGCTGTCCATCAAGCGCCAGCGTCAGGGTCGCCATGCCTACGGCCAGTAAACCGAAGCCGAGAAAGTCGAAGCGTCGGGTTTGCATGGTGTAGTTGGGCATAATCGCGAGGGTGGCAATGGCACCAATGATGCCGACCGGGATGTTGATCAGGAAGATCCAGTGCCAACTGGCGTACTGTACCAGAATACCGCCCAGCGCCGGACCGAGCAGCGGACCGACCTGGCCGGGTAGGGTAACAAAGGTCATCGCCGACATATATTGCTCGCGTGGGACGATTTTCATCACCGTTAAGCGCCCGACAGGCACCATCATCGCGCCGCCGACCCCTTGAATAACACGCGCCAGCACCAGTTGATCCAGCGTGCCGGAGAAGGCGCAGAACACTGAACCAATGCTGAATAATACGATGGCGGTGAAGAAGATATTCCGCACACCAAAACGGTCAGCCAGCCAGCCACTTAGCGGTAGGGTGACGGCCACCGTCAGCACATAGGAGACAATCACCGAATGCATATGCAGTGGACTGACGCTGAGGTCGCGCGCCATCGACGGAATGGCGGTGTTGACGATGGTGGTATCCAGCGACTGCATAAAAAAGCCAAAAGCGACAATCCACAATTGCCAGCGCACCGTCGCGTTCTGAGTGGTCATGGTCTCTTCATCCCGTTAATTCTCCTGAATATTGATCAGCGCCGGGCGCTTCCTGCGTCGCAGCTTATCCATCATCAGATACACCACCGGTGTGGTGTAGAGCGTCAGCAGCTGGCTCATGACCAGGCCTCCAGCGATGGTGATGCCGAGCGGTTGCCGCAGTTCTGCGCCATCGCCGCTGGTCAGTACCAACGGCAGTGCGCCAAACAGCGCGGCCAGTGTGGTCATCAGAATCGGGCGAAAACGCAGCTGGCACGCCTGAAATATTGCCTCACGCGCCGTCAGGTTGCCGTTTCGTTCCGCCTCCAGCGCAAAGTCGACCATCATAATCGCGTTCTTTTTCACGATGCCAATCAGCAGCAAAATGCCGATCAGCGCAATCAGGCTGAACGGGGTGTTAAACAGCTCCAGCGCCAGCAGCGCACCGACTCCGGCGGAGGGCAGGGTAGAGAGAATAGTCAGCGGATGGACATAGCTCTCATACAAAATCCCCAACACGATATACACCGCCGCAATTGCCGCCAGAATCAGGTACAGCTGGCTGGATTGCGACTGCTGGAACACCTGCGCCGTACCGGCAAAGCTGCCACGCACGCTGCTGGGGACACCCAGTGCCGTCATGGTGCGGTCAATCGCATCGGACGCCTGCGACAAGGATACGCCTTCCGGCAGGTTAAAAGAGATAGTCGAAGCGGCAGATAAGCCCTGATGGTTAACGGACAACGGCGCATTGGCCGGTTGCCAGCGGGCAAACCAACTCAGCGGGATAGCTTTTCCGTCGCTGTTGATGACAAACATTTGCTCCAGTGCGCTGATATCCTGGGTGTAACGTGGTTCCACTTCCATCACCACTTTGTACTGGTTCAGTGGTTGATAGATGGTCGAAATCTGCCGCTGACCAAAGGCGTTATTCAGTAAGGCGTTAGCGGCGGAAACATCAATCCCCAGCCGCGCCATGCTCTCGCGATCGTAAGTCAGCGCCATCTCGCTGCCGTTATCCTGTTGATCAGAGTTGACGTCGGCCAGCTCCGGCAGGGCGGCAAACGCTTTACGGATCTGCGGCTCCCAAGTGCGCAAATCCGCCAGGTTATCGGACAGCAGGCTGTACTGGTAACTGGCGTTTGACTCGCGTCCACCAATACGGATGTCCTGCACCGCATTGAGATACAGATTAGCGCCCGGCTCCTTTGCCAATTTGGTACGCAGGCGGGCAATCACCTGCTGGGCGGTTTCACTCCGTTCGGAAAGCGGCTTAAGGGAGATAAACATCGAGCCGCTGTTGGTGCGCGAGCCACCGGTGAAACCGGTGACATTATCCACCGCCGGGTCGGCCTTGATGATGTTCATAAAGTCCTGCAATTTCCCCCGCATCGCCTGAAAGGAGATGCTCTGGTCGGCAGAGATAAAGCCGGTCAGTCGTCCGGTATCCTGCTCTGGCATAAAGGTTTTGGGAATCGAGATAAACAGCCAGATGGTCAGCCCGACGGTGGCCAGCAGCACCAGCAAGACCCAGCGCGCATGATCCAGCACCCAACCGAGTGAGCGACCATAGCCATGCTGTACCGCCATCAGCACGCGTCCGGCACCGCGCAGACGCGGCTGTGCGCGGGGAGCATGTGGTTTCAGCAGGTATGCGCACATCATTGGCGTCAGGGTGATGGAGATAAACAGCGAGATCAGGATCGCCACCGAGAGGGTTATCGCGAATTCAGAGAAGAAGCGGCCAATGATACCGCCGAGCATCAGCAGCGGCAGAAATACCGCAATCAGGGACAGGCTCATCGACAGCACGGTAAAACCGACTTCACGTACCCCCTGCAACGCCGCCGGTAAGGGTTTCATCCCGGCTTCGACATGGCGCGCGATATTCTCCAGCACCACGATGGCATCATCCACCACAAAACCGGTGGCGATGGTAAGCGCCATCAACGACAGGTTATTCAGACTGAAGCCGCACAGATACATGGCGGCAAAGGTACCAATCAACGACACCGGCACTGCGGCGGCGGGGATTAACGTGGCGCGTCCGTCACGCAGGAAGAAAAACACCACCAGAATCACCAGGGCGACGGCGATGATCAGCGACTGCTCCACCTCCTGCAAGGAGGCGCGGATGGTGGGCGAACGATCCTGCGCCACTTGCAGGTCGATGGATGCCGGAATGACATCATGCAGCTCCGGCAGTTCGGCACGAATACGGTCCACGGTGTCGATGACGTTCGCTTCCGGGGATTTGCGGATCACCAGCAGCACCGCCGGTTTGCCATTGGTCATCCCGGCGTTACGCACATCCTGCACCGAATCCTGCACGTTCGCCACATCACGCAGCCGTACTGCCGCGCCGTTGTTGTAGTGCACCACCAGCGGCTGATAATCGCTGGCGGTTTGCAGTTCATCGTTGGTTCGCAATTGCCAGCGTTGCTGATGGTCATCAATCGCGCCTTGTGGGCGGCGCTGGTTGGCGTTAGCAATGGCTGTGCGCACCGCATCCAGTGACACGCCCTGATTGAACAACGCCTGCGGATTCAACTCGACACGCACCGCTGGCAGCGAGCTTCCGCCCACCGTAACATCGCCAACGCCTTCAATCTGCGACAGTTTCTGCGCCAGTTGCGTTGAGGCGTAATCATACAGCTGACCGGGATTATAAATCTCCGAGGTCAGCGTCAGAATCATAATCGGCGCGTCGGAAGGGTTGGCCTTACGGTAAGTCGGACGGCTTGGCATCCCGGTGGGCAACAGGCTCTGCGCGGCGTTGATTGCCGCCTGCACATCGCGCGCGGCACCGTTGATGTCGCGGTCAAAATCAAACACCAGGATAATACGCGTGCTGCCCAGCGAGCTGGTGGAGGTCATCTCGCTGACGCCAGCGATCCGCCCGAGCGAACGTTCCAGCGGCGTCGCAACCGAAGAGGCCATGGTTTCCGGCGCGGCACCCGGCAGCGATGCGGAAATCACGATCACCGGAAAATCAACCTGCGGTAGCGGCGCGACCGGCAGCAGGCGGAAGCCGAGAATCCCCGCCAGCGCAATCGCCAGCGTCAGTAGCGTGGTGGCGACGGGGCGGTGGATGAACAGGGCAAAGAACTTCACGGCTGCGTCTCCGGGCGACGGAAGCGGCGACGCGTGATCTGTGCCAGGCGGTCAAACAACAGGTAGATGACCGGAGTGGTGAACAGCGTCAGGATCTGGCTGAGGATCAGGCCGCCAGCCATAGCAATCCCCAGCGGCCGACGTAACTCCGCCCCCGCGCCGGTACTCAGCATCAATGGCAGCGCACCCAGCAGAGCGGCCAATGTGGTCATCAGGATCGGACGGAAACGCAGCAGACAGGCCTGATAAATCGCCTCTCGCGGCGGCATACCCTGTTCCCGTTCCGCCGCCAGCGCAAAGTCGATCATCATGATGGCGTTTTTCTTCACGATACCGATCAACAAGATGATGCCGATGATCGAAACAATATCCAGTTCGTTGCCGCTGATCATCAGCGCCAGCAGCGCCCCCACCCCGGCGGTAGGCAGCGTTGAGAGGATGGTCACCGGATGGATAAAGCTTTCGTACAGCACCCCCAGCACGATATACATCGCCACCACCGCCGCGATGATCAGCCACACCGTACTGGTGAGCGCCGCTTCAAATGCCAGCGTGCTGCCCTGGAACTGGGTCATCATCTCGGCAGGCATGCCGACCTGATCTTCAGCTGCGCTGACCGCTTTGACGGCGTCGCCAAGTGAATAGCCGTCGGCCACGTTAAAGGAGAACGTGGCTGAGGGAAACTGGTCGAGATGGTTGATACTCAACGCCGCATGCCGTTCTTCCACTCTGGCAATCGCGCTCAGCGGCACGCTGCCGCCATCGGTGCTGGTCAGACGAATGCCGTCCAGACTGGCGAGGCCGGGTGTGGCCTCATTGTTCTGTCCTAACACCACGCGATATTGATTGGCCTGGGTGTAAATGGTTGAGATCAGACGCTGACCGAAGGCGTTGTACAGTGCGTTATCGACATCCGCCATAGTGATACCCAGACGGCTGGCGCTGTCGCGGTCGACACGGATAAAGGCTTCTAACCCTTGATCCTGCCAGTCGTTGCTGACATCGCGCAGTTCGGGCAGGGTGTTGAGCAGGTTTTGCAGCGCCGGCACCCAGGTACTCAGCGAATCAAGCGAGCCGGATTGCAGCGTGAACTGATACGGGGTGCGGCTGGCCTGAGTATCGATGGTGAGATCCTGGACCGGTTGCAGCCACAACGACACGCCCGGCACGCTGGCGATCGCATCCTGCAACCGTTTCTGCACTGCCGGGATACGATCATCGCGCTCGGCTAACGGTTTGAGGTTGATTTGCAGCCGTGCGCTGTTCAGGGCGGCATTGGTGCCGTCCACCCCGACAAATGAAGTCAGACTCTGCACCGCCGGATCTTTCATGATGATCGAGGCGACATCGCGGGTGCGTTGCGCCATGTTGGCATAGGAGACCGACTGTGGCGCCTGCAAGGTGCCCTGAATGATGCCGTTATCCTGTTGCGGAAAGAATCCTTTGGGGATAACGATCCATAGCAAAACGGTAAGTAGCAGGGTGCCCAGCGCGACTGACAACGTCAGCCACGGATGTTTCAGCACCCGCGTCAGCCAGCGGCCATAACCGGCGACTACTCGATCAAACATCGCTTCACTGGCGCGTGAAAAACGGTTCTGTTTGCGTAAGGATTCGGCACTGAGCATGCGTGCGCACATCATCGGCGTCAGCGTCAGCGATACCACGGCGGAGATGAGGATCGCCACAGCCAGGGTGACGGCAAATTCACGGAACAAACGGCCAATCACATCTCCCATAAACAGCAGCGGGATCAGCACCG
This sequence comes from Pantoea sp. AS-PWVM4, assembly GCF_000468095.1. Taxonomy (GTDB): domain Bacteria; phylum Pseudomonadota; class Gammaproteobacteria; order Enterobacterales; family Enterobacteriaceae; genus Pantoea; species Pantoea phytobeneficialis. The sequence continues at coordinate 81,081 of NZ_ASZC01000023.1, read as the reverse complement.
CAATCAGGGAGAAGGTGAGGGAGATAATGGTGAAGCCGATTTCACCGGCACCTTTCAGCGCCGCGGTAAGCGGTTTTTCCCCTTTCTCCAGATAGCGGGAGATGTTCTCAATCACTACGATGGCGTCATCGACCACAAAGCCCGTGGCGATGGTCAGCGCCATTAACGTCAGGTTGTTGATCGAGAAACCGAGAAAATACATCGCGGCGAAGGTGCCGACCAGTGACAGGGGAACGGCTACCGCCGGAATAATGGTGGCCGGGACATTGCGTAAAAACAGATAGATGATCATCACCACCAGGCCAATTGCCAGCATCAGCTCGTGCTGGGTATCGGCCACTGAGGCACGGATATTGGTGGTGCGATCGGTGAGCATTTTCACTTCAACCGACTTCGGCAGCGCAGCGGTCAGGGATGGCAGCAGCGCCCGAATGTTATCTGCCGTGGCGATAATGTTAGCGCCTGGCTGGCGTTGTACGTTGAGCACGATGGCGGCCTGACGGTTCGCCCAGGCACCGAGCCAGCTATTTTCCGCGCCCTGTTCGATGGTGGCAACATCGCCCAAACGCACCGGTGCACCGTTGTTGTAGCTGATGATCAACTGGCGATAATCCTCGGCAGAGGTCATCTGATCGTTGGCTGACAGGGTGATTGAACGAGTGGGGCCGTCGAGGCTTCCTTTCGCCGAATTGACGTTAGCGTTGCTGATGGCGGTACGCACGGTTTCGCTGGTCAGCCCCAATGCTGCCAGCGCCTGCGCGTTCATCTGCACGCGCACGGCGGGACGCTGCCCGCCGGAGAGCGTCACCAGGCCGACACCGCTGACCTGAGAAATCTTCTGCGCCACACGGGTTTCCACCATATCCTGCACCTGGGTGAGCGGCATGCTGGTGGTCGTGACGGCAAGGGTCATGATCGGCGGATCGGCCGGGTTAACTTTACTGTAGACCGGTGGATTGGGCAGATCGCTCGGCAAAAGATTGGTTGCGGAATTGATTGCCGCCTGCACTTCCTGCTCGGCAACATCGAGCGACAGCGTGAGCTGGAATTGCAGCGTTATCACCGATGCGCCACCGGAACTTTGCGAAGCCATCTGCTTCAGCCCCGACATCTGACCAAACTGGCGCTCCAGCGGTGCGGTGATTGACGAGGTCACCACATCCGGGCTGGCGCCGGGGTAAAGGGTAACGACCTGAATGGTCGGGTAATCCACCTCCGGCAGCGCGGAAACCGGCAGGAAGCGATAACCGAGGATACCGGCCAGCAAAATGGCGATCATCAGCAGGGTGGTTGCCACCGGGCGCAGAATAAACAGGCGTGACGGTCCACCGCTGGTGTCGGGAGGCATAACCTGCATTATTGACGTTCTCCGCGTGCTGGCTGCGCAGCGCGTGTGCTGTGGGTGGCGGTACTCTGCGGTGCGACAATCTCAACGGTTGCGCCTTCAGTCAGGCGATCCAGACCGTCGGTTACCACACGTTCACCCGCTTCCAGCCCGGCGCTGATCACCACTTTCTGGCTATCCTGCAAACCGGCGGTAACGCGTTTTTTGCTCACCTTGTTCTCGCTATTCACCACCCAGACAAAATGGCCGTCGTTGCTCATTTGCAACGCAGCGGCAGGGATAACCACCGCATCCTGCAAGGTATCGACTTTCAGGCGTGCATTGACGAACTGGTTGGGAAATAACGCGTCGTCTTCATTGCTGAAACGCGCTTTTAATTTGATGGTACCGGTGGTGACATCAATCTGATTATCAATACTCAGCAGCGAACCTGTGGCAAGCAGGCTGGTGTTGCTACGATCCCAGGCATCCACCACCAGCGGCTGGCCGCTTTTCTGTGCCTTGAGGATTTGACTGATATTGTTCTCGGCCACGCTGAATACCACATCAATCGGATGCGTTTGCGTGATCACCACCAGACCGGTGGTGTCGCCAGAGGTAATGTAGTTGCCAACATCGACCAGCTTCAGGCCGACGCGCCCGGAGATGGGGGCGGTAATCCGACTGTAGGTCAGGTTCAGTTGCGCGCTGGCGACGTTGCCTTCATCGGCTTTGATGGTGCCGAGGGTTTCACTCACCAGCGAGCGTTGGGTATCCAGTTCCTGCTGTGAAACCAGCGCGGTTTTTGCCAGCTTTTCATAACGGGCCAAATCGCGTTTGGCGTTGGCAAGCGTGGCCTGATCTTTAGCCAGTTGTCCTTGTGCCTGGGTGAGCGCCACCTGATAAGGGCGCGGGTCGATCTCGGCCAGCAACGCGCCAGCGTTAACCTGTTGCCCTTCTGTGAAATGCAGCGCCATTAACTGACCATCGACCCGGCTGCGCACCGTGACGGTGTTGGCAGCGGTGACGGTGCCGAGGCCAGTCAGATACTGTGGCACGCTTTGTAAGGTGGCGGTGGCGGCCTGAACCGGGGCCAGTGGTCGACGATTAGCGCCATTCGCACCACCCGCGCCGCGTCCATGATGGCGTTGTCCTTCGGCCTGTGGCTGTTTATTGGGTTCAGCCGGATGTTGCCACCAGTAATAACCGCCCGCCAGTACAGCGACGATCGCCAGAGTAATCAGGCTTTTTTTCAACAATGGACGTCGGGTGTTCATGAAGTTATGTGCTCTCCAGCGAATTCGTTTTCCCAAAATGCGCCGCCCAACCTGCCGGAGCGCAAACGAAAGAATTGTAGTCGCCAGGCATGGGCGAAAATTGAAGGAAATAAGAATATCGTCCTGTGCACGCTAAGTATTCATATTCTGTACGAATTTTATCAGGATTTTTTCATAAGCCGGTTTTGCCCTTTGCTAAGCTGGAGAGCTGAGCCGTCTCGTTTCAATTAAGGAGAAATAAAATGAGTCAACAATCAACTCGCCAGCTTGGCGACACGGGTATAGCAGTGCCGGTTCTTACTTTTGGTGGGAATGTGTTTGGCTGGACCGTGGATGAGAAAACGTCCTTTTCCTTGCTGGATGCATTGGTGGAGAAGGGATTGTGGTTTATTGACACCGCCGATGTTTATTCGCGCTGGGCGCCTGGCAATCAGGGCGGTGAATCGGAAACCATTATTGGTAAATGGCTGAAAAAAACCGGCAAACGCGACAGTATCGTGCTGGCAACCAAAGTGGGTATGGAGATGTCACCGGATAAAACCGGCCTGAAACCGCAATATATTCGCCAGGCGGTGGAAGACTCACTGCGTCGTCTGCAAACTGATTATATCGACCTGTATCAGGCGCACCGCGATGATCAGGATACGCCGCTGGCTGACACGCTGGCCGCGTTCGATTCATTGATCAAAGAAGGGAAGGTACGGGCGATAGGTGCCTCCAACTACAGCGCCGAACGGTTGCAGGAAGCGCTGGACATCAGCGAGCAGCAGGGGCTGGCACGTTATGAAACGTTACAACCGGAGTACAACCTGTATGATCGCCAGGGCTATGAAAGCGGTCTGGAGCAAGTTGCAGTGGAACATGGGCTGGGCGTGATTAACTACTATTCACTGGCCAGTGGCTTCCTCAGCGGCAAATATCGTACCGCAGCAGATGCCAGCAAAAGTGCGCGTGGACAGGGCGTGGTCGCAAAATATCTTAATCCGCGCGGCTTGCGCATTCTTGATGCGCTGGACACCGTGGCCGATTCCCATGATGCGTCACCCACTCAGGTCGCCCTGGCATGGCAGATTGCCCGCCCGAGCATCACCGCGCCGATTGTCAGCGCGACCTCGTTAGCGCAGATTGATGATTTGGTGCAGGCAACGCAACTCAGGTTAGGTAAACAAGAGATTGAAGAACTGTCGCGCGCCAGTGCCGGTTAATTATCCTTTCGTCGCGGTGCGATTTATCGCGCCGCAACAATGGGTTACTGAAATTAACCGGAGCGTAATTTTTTCCAGTCAAAAAATGCCATTTTTGTCAAAAGATATTCATTCATAGATCGCTGTCACAATTGCATTAATTAACTGTCACATCAGGGAACTCTGAGCACATATTTGCAAAAATCACCCCACCCTCAGCACTATTCTCTGCTCGATCTTTCCAGTAACTCACAAAAGAATAATCATTATGAACAGAAAAGAAGCAGTGCAACGCATCCCGAGCCGTCTGGCCGCGGGAACGATTATGTTCGCTCTGCTGAGCGCATCTGCCGTGGCAGCAGATGCATTCAGCTACGATTCTCCCTATATGTTTGGTGACTGGGGCGGTTACCGAACGCAGCTTGAGAACGATGGCGTCAAATTTGACGTTAACTACACCATGGAAAGCGCCTCTAACCTTGGTGGCGGTTATGACAAAAACACCTCGATGCGCTACAGCGATCAGTGGGCGTTTGGTGTCAATCTCGATCTGGAAAAACTGCTGAACTGGCAGGATGCCGAATTCCAGATGACCATTACCGATCGTAATGGCCAGAACATCTCTGATCAGGTGGGCGATCCGCGTACTGGCACGCTCTCTTCCGTTCAGGAAGTGTACGGTCGCGGTCAGACCTGGCGTTTAACCCAATTCTGGTTACGCCAGGGACTATTTAATGACGTGGTCGATATCAAAGCGGGTCGTGTCACCGTGGGTGAAGACTTCGATAACTTCGACAGCAAATTCCAGAACCTGGCGTTCGGCAGTGGCCAGGCCGGTAACTGGCGTGGCGACCGTTGGTACAACTGGCCGGTTTCACAATGGGGCGGTCGTATCAAAGTTAACATTACGCCGGAAGTGTTCTTCCAGGTGGGCTTCTATAACGACAACCCGAAAAACTACGATACCGGCAATGGCTTCCGCCTTGATATGAACAATTCACTCGGCAACATGGTGCCGGTGGAATTGGGTTGGAAACCGACCTTTGGCCCGGACAAACTGCCGGGTAACTACCGTATCGGTTACTACTATTCGTCAGTTGATGGCGATGTGTATGGCAGCTGGCGTAATGGCGCTTACCAGGATCAGGCGCATGCCTATGGTGGTTATGTCCTGTTGCAACAACAGCTGACGGCGCAGGGCGGCGATGCCAGCCGTGGTCTGGGCGTCACGGTTCAGGCGGTGATGAACGATCACAAAACCTCAAAAACCGACAACTATCAATCCATCAGCTTTACCTGGAAAGGACCGTTTGATGCGCGTCCTGCCGACGAAATTGGTATTGGTGCAGCACGTATCCACGTAAACAGCTCCTATACCACTGCATTACGTCAGCAAAATGCGGCGAATGGTGAAACGGACTACAACAGCCCGACCTATCTGCCGATTCAGGATGGTTCTGAATATAACTATGAAATCTATTACAACGCTCAGTTGACCAAATGGCTGCAACTGCGTCCAAACCTGCAATATGTTGTAGCGCCGGGGGCAGTGAGCGAAGTGAAAGATGCGTTTATCGGCGGTATCGCGGCGAATATCAATTTCTGATTAATCACTTACCAAAGAGGCGTCCGGTGGGACGCCTCCAATTCTGCGCGATAAATCGCGCCGCGACGAAAATTATGTTTGGTTAACCGAACATAATCTCGGCCCAACGGGCCAGACCTGCGGTAACTGAGCCAAAATCATCGCCACTGGCAATGGGCGTATCCGGTAATGCCTGCTGTAACGCTGCACGCAGCACCGGTGAACGGGCGCTGCCGCCGGTCAGATAGATCACCTCCGGCTTGGTCTCACAGGTCGCCAGTGCCAGATGCACCTGTTCCAGAATGCGTTCCAGCGGTTGATTGATCGCCTCTTTCAGCTGTGCCGCGCTGGTTTCCGTCTGCAACTGCGCAGCAATAAATGTCAGCGAAGCGGAGGTAACCGGTTGATCGGAAAGCGCGATCTTGCTCTCTTCCGCCGCACGCACCAGCCGATAGCTCAGTTTCTGTTGCCATACCTTCAGCAGGTATGTGACCTGATCAGGATCCTGGGCATCACGTACCAGGTCGCGCAGTAGCTTGCCGCAGGCGGCAGAGTAAAACTCGCTTTGTGCCGGAACATCGTTGATCGCCACCGCGTTCCACCACGGCAGGGCGGGGAGGGCGATGCCTTTCTGCGTGTTACCGCCAAGACCGAGCAGCGGCATCAGGGTTTTGAACGCCAGCATAATATCCAGATCGTTTCCGCCCACGCGGCAACCGCTGTGCCCCAGCAAGCTGGCGCGACGATCGGCTTTATTGCGCCATTCCGGTCCCATCAACAGCATCGAGCAGTCGGTAGTACCGCCGCCGATATCGACCACCAACACCCGTGTCTCTTTGGTCAGTGTGGCTTCAAAATCCAAACCTGCGGCCACCGGTTCAAACTGAAATTCCACATCGCGGAAACCGGCGCGTTTAGCCGCACGCAGTAGAATCCCCTGCGCCTGCTCATTCGCTTCATCTCCGCCCAGACCCTGGAAGTTAATCGGACGACCAATCACCGCCTGATCAATTGGCTGGTCGAGCTGGCTTTCACCCTGCTGGCGGATATGCAGCATCATGGCGCAGACCAAATCTTCAAACAGCGCGATCTGCTGCGGTTTCAGGCCGTTGGCCCCGAGAAAGGATTTGGGCGATTTAACAAACCACACCTCTTCCGGGTCAACCATATAGTTTTGCAACGCAGTAAGCCCAAACTGGACGCTGCTGGCGGTCACATCGATGTCTTCTTCACGGTTAAAACGCAACGCGCGTTGCAGCAACGCCTGACCTTCGCTATCGGGAGTCGGCACCTGATGGTGACGGTAAAGCCATTCGCTGATAGCTTCGCGGGTGGGTGCGCAAATCATGGAGGGAAGCAGGCGCTGGCCATTTTCCAGCGTCAGCAGCCGTGGTGTGCCCGCATCGCTGACTGCGATGGAACAGTTGGCGGTGCCATAATCGAATCCGATAAACATTATTGTCCCCCATGCCGGAAAAAAGGGGGCGACTTTAGCGCAGCTCGCGCGGGCAGGCAAGGCAGATTACATCTGTATTTCCTGATAAACATGATATTGCCCGCGTCCGGCGTGTTTGGCGCTGTAGCAGGCAACGTCGGCCTGGGACATCACCAGATTGCTGATGCAATTATGCTCGTCAATCTGCGTCATACCGGCGCTGGCACCGACCTGATAGATACTGTCCAGCCACATAAAACGATACTGATTGATCGCCGTCACCAACCGTTGCACCACCTCGCGCACGTCATCGACCTCGCAGTCCGGCAACAGCAAGCCAAATTCGTCACCGCCGAGGCGGGCGAGGAAATCACTGCTACGGATATGGTGTTGCATCAGCTCACTAAGCTCGCGCAACAACGCATCTCCGGCAGCATGGCCCGCGGTATCATTCACCGCTTTAAATTTGTCGAGGTCGATAAATACCAGCACATGCTGATGCTGGTTAACCGCCGCATCACTCAGCAAACGTTTCAACTGTCTTTCAAAGTTGAGGCGATTGGGTAAACGCGTCAGCATATCGTGAGAGGCGCTATAACTCAGACGCTTCATCATCTTGCGTGATTCGCTGACGTCCTGAATGACCATCACTGCCCCAATACTCTCGCCAGTCAGCGTTTTCAGTGGGGTGATGCTGTAATGGACTTCGAATACGCCCCCGTCAGCGGTGTGCAACACCAGCTCTTCTTCCAGGTCTGGCGTGGTTTTTTCTGCCGGAAGCTGGCACAACAGCAGATTGTGGATCCGCGCTCCGGCAGGGCCATGCGTGATGTTGAGCAACTCGGAGATTGCCATCCCTGCTGCGGCATCCTGTGTCCAGCCGGTCATCTTTTCTGCCACCGGATTCATAAAGGTGACCTGCATTTCATCGTTGGTGCTGATCACCGCTTCACCGATCGAATCCAGGGTAATCGCCATGCGTTCTTTTTCCTGGAATAAGGCATCGTTCAGTGCGCGCAGGTGGGTAATATCCTGGCTGATACCGAGCATACGTTCGATCTGCCCATCCTGGCTGAGGATACGGTTGGCTTCGGTACGCACATAACGAATCCCCTCCGATAATCCGATGCGGTATTCCATATGAAACGCACTGCGGCGTTCAATCGCCTGCTGCACCGTCAGCGCGACATATTCTTGTTCTGTCGGGTGCACCCGTTGTAACCACAGGTCATAGGTAGGGACTTCATGCGGTGCCAGCGCAAACAACTCATACATGCGTTTGTCCCACATCAGCTCACCGGTCACCAGGTTCCATTCCCACACGCCAATGCCGCCCGCTTCATTGGCGAGGGTAATGCGTTCCATCAGGCGTCGATTCACTTGCTCACTCTGCTTAAGCTCAGAGATATCAACGATTTGTGAAATGAAATATAGCGGTTGCTGTTGGGCATCCCGCACCACTGACACGGTCAGGCGCGCCCATACCGTTTCGCCATCTTTGCGGAAATAACGCTTTTCCAGGGTGTAAGTCATGATTTCACCCTCCAGCAGCCGCCTGAGTTGCTGTAAATCGTTATTCAGATCGTCAGGGTGGGTGATTTGCTGAAAAGTGAGCTTACGCAACTCTTCCGCCGGAAAGCCCAGGGTTCGGCACAGCGATTGGTTGACCTGCAACCAATTACCCTGCGGGGAAACCAGCGCCATGCCGATCGCGGAATACTCCATAGCGTTACGGAAGCGGGTTTCGCTCTCAGCGATATGATTTTTTTCACGCTGGAATGCATCCATCACCAGCGCCATAACGTGGCTGGGGATGAGCACCAACAGGAAGGGCAGCCAGGTTCCAGCCTGACCCAGCATACGGTCATCGTGACCGAGATTGACCAGGTTGAATGCCAGCAGCAGCGAGATAAAGCTGGAGTTGAGCAGGAACAGTAAAAAGGCTTCGAACTTGGGTAAGCGTATCGCACACCAAAACAGGATCACCACAATAAAGGTGAAGGGCCACGGCAGATAACGCAGGCTGAGGTAGCTGGCAAGCAGGGTAAAGGCCAGGGTGAGGACTGTTTCTATACTGCGATGGCGCGCAACCGGGTTTTCCTGCTTTCCTAACGGCCACAGCAGCAACACCGGACCCAGCGCCAGCATACCAATGACTTCAGAAATCACCCAGGTGGAGAAAAACGGCAGCGAGGCGGTGCCACTGACGCTTAACAACCACAGTGCCAGCAAGCCGCCGACAAAAGGCGCGATAATACCGGCAGTGACCACATAACGGCCCCAGTCCAGCAGTGAGTCGAGGGGCGCGCGCCGATCGAGCAGCACACGCAGCATGATGCCGCCCATCAGCGCCTGTAACATGTTAAGCAGGGCAAATTTGAGGTTGCTGACCGCCGGGCCAATCACCAGGAGGTTGGCTAACGCAGTACCCACCATGCAGCCTAATAATAACAGCGGCACGCGGTGCACCGGGGCGCGGAACACCACAATGGTCATTAATGCGGTGGAGAACCACAACGGAGAAATACGCCCGCTGACAATGATCAGTTCCAGACAGAATAACGTCAGCACAAACGCAACTACCCCCAGGTAGAGGGCGTTGAGCCAATGTTTCTTTGAGCCATCCTGCGAGGTTAAAATTTCGAGGGTCATGCACGAATCCAGCAGCGCGCATTCGCAACACGACGAAAAATGCGCCAGTCATTCTCTAACTGGCATGCTAGCACATCTGGAAAAGATGTCTGCCGCGAATTCACTTTTCTACCTTATTCAACGCATTGAATCGCCCTTTATTAACAAAGGGCTGACTGATCACTGACGAAAAAGATCCGCACGAGTATAAGGTTTTTCCAGCCCGGCGAGGTCAGCGGAGAAGCGTTCAAGGAATTGCTGGGTGGTCGCAACCCGCCCGTGGCTCATCAGTAACAGTGGTACCAGAAATGCGATACCCATCTGCGGCAGACTAAAACCTTTAAGTGCGGTGTCGCGCTGGCTGAGCAGAAACGCACTGCTGAGGGTAAAGCCCAGCATCAGGCCGGCAAGCACTTCACTGAGCGAATGCGCATGGATCACCAAACGCGAGAATCCGACCATCATCGGAATCAGGTAGCCGACACCAATGGTGCACAGCCGCCAGAAACCAGACCAGCGACCGGACACCAGCCACATCATCACCGGCCAGAGCGTCGCTGACATGGCACTGTGGCCACTGAATCCGGTGAAGTTAAATCTGGCGCTGCCGATGCCAAAGCCGAGAAACATGATTTTCGAGATGCTGACCAGCAAACCCGCGAGGCCAAATGCCAGCAACCAGTACCAGACGGTACGATGGTTGTCGCTTTTCCACGGCAACACCAGTGCGATGATCACCGCGGTGGGGATCAGCAACATACTGTCACCGAAATACGTCAGGGTTTTCCAGCTCATACTTCTCCTTGCGGGCTTACAATCGAACAGGCGCAACGCTGCATACCGCGTCGGCATGAAGAACAGTGTATCGATTATGCGCCCCGCTGCAAAAGGGGATAATCTGAAAAGGTGTCGGCTGCATTTCTCTGGCATCAAACCGGTGAAATCCCTATAATTGCCGCCAACCAAACCCTCTCATTATCGGCCCGTCGAAGCATATGCTTCAACAGGCTCCAGTTATCAGGTCTTAAAAAAGTATGACTGACAAGTCTCATCAGTGCGTGATCGTTGGCATTGCAGGTGCATCCGCATCCGGAAAAAGTCTTATTGCCAGCACGCTCTACCGTGAAATCCGTGACCAGGTCGGTGACGAGCATATCGGGGTGATCCCGGAAGATGCCTACTACAAAGATCAAAGTCATCTCACAATGGAAGAGAGGGTAAAAACCAATTATGACCATCCCAGCGCGATGGATCATGACTTGTTACTGCAACATTTGCAGGCGCTGAAGGCAGGCCAGAACATTGATCTGCCGGTTTACAGTTATGTCGAGCACACCCGTACCTCTGAATCTATCCATCTGAAGCCGAAAAAAGTGATCATTCTGGAAGGGATTCTGTTGCTGACTGATGCACGCTTGCGTCAGGAGATGAATTTCTCCATCTTTGTCGACACCCCGCTGGATATCTGTCTGATGCGTCGTATGAAACGCGATGTTAATGAACGTGGTCGTTCGATGGATTCGGTGATGAGCCAGTACCAGAAAACCGTGCGCCCGATGTTCCTGCAATTTATCGAGCCTTCCAAGCAGTACGCCGACATTATTGTGCCGCGCGGCGGGAAAAACCGTATTGCTATTGATATCCTCAAGGCAAAAATTAACCAGTTCTTCGAATAAACCGCGTCCGGATGGACGTGTGCGGCTCAGGTTGTCACCAAATGGCAGCCTTTCGCTACACTTAAATCATGGAGTTACAGCGATGAGATTATGCGATCGCGATATAGAAACCTGGCTGGACAGCGGTAAGCTGGCGATCACACCGCGTCCACCGGTTGAACGTATTAATGGGGCCACCGTAGATGTGCGCCTGGGCAATCAGTTCCGCACGTTTAGCGGTCACACTGCACCTTTTATCGATTTAAGTGGTCCGAAGCATGAGGTGAGTGCTGCGCTGGACCGCGTGATGAGCGATGAAATCGTGCTGCCGGAAGGGGAAGCCTTCTTTCTGCATCCGGGGGAACTGGCGCTGGCGGTGACGCTGGAGTCGGTGACGATACCCGATGATCTCGTCGGCTGGCTGGATGGTCGTTCATCACTGGCGCGTCTGGGATTGATGGTGCATGTTACGGCGCACCGTATTGATCCCGGCTGGCAGGGACGGATTGTGCTGGAGTTTTACAACTCGGGTAAGCTGCCGCTGGCGTTGCGTCCCGGCATGTTGATTGGGGCATTAAGCTTTGAGCCGCTCTCTGGTCCGGCAGCGCGTCCTTACAATCGTCGTGAAGATGCGAAATATCGCGGTCAGCAGGGTGCTGATGCCAGCCGTATCGACAAAGATTGATCGTCAAACTTTGAGGAAGTAATGAGAAGATTGATAACCACGCTGGCCATCCTGTTAGTGGTGGTCGTCGCGGGAATGACCGCTCTGGTGTTGCTGGTAAACCCCAACGACTTTCGTACCTATATGGTACATCAGGTGGAACAACGAAGTGGTTATCGGCTTCAGGTTAACGGCGATTTACGTTGGCATGTATGGCCGCAGCTCAGTATTCTCGCGGGGCGTATGAGCCTGACAGCGCCGGGTGCCAGCCAGCCGCTGGTTACCGCCGAGAATATGCGTCTTGACGTGAATCTCTGGCCATTACTTTCTCATCAACTCAGCGTCAGTCAGGTGATGCTGAAGAATGCCATCATTCGTGTCACACCCGACAGCGATGCGCAAAAACCCACTGGCTCACCTGTGGGGCCGCGTGATACCGAGCCGACTACCAGCAGCAATGGCTGGTCTTTCGATATTGGTAAGCTACGACTTGCTGATAGCCTGCTTATCTGGCAGCAGCAGGGTGGCGACGAATATAACTTCCGCGATTTCAATCTCAGCCTGAATCAGGATGCCAGCAAACAAGCCAGCATCGATCTCAGCACCCGTGTTTCACGTAATCAGCGTAATTTCACTGTCAGTCTGAAAGGGCAGTTCGATGCGGCTCAGTACCCCCATCGTCTCAGTGGGCGCATTGATGCGCTGGATTACACCCTTGATGGCGCGAATCTTCCGACGCAGGGGATTAAAGGGACGTTAAGCGGTGAGGGTGAGTGGAACAGTGACCGGCAGCAGTTTGCCTTAAATAAATTGCAGCTGAGCGCCAACGACAGTTCTCTTGATGGCAGTGCTGAAGGGAGCCTGATGCTGCCGCAGCGGCTTGATCTTAAATTGCATGCGACGGCGCTTAACCTCGATAACCTGATGGTCAGTGCGCCGGCAACTGATAGCAGTGCCGCGCAGCATGCCACTGTGATACGCACGCCAGTGATTGCGGAACCACGCGAACGTGACAATAGCGATTCTCCGCTGAATATGATGGATCTGGCGCTCAACCTGACGGCAGATCAGGCGGTATGGCGTGGCCTGACGCTCAGTCAGTTGCAACTGACGGCGAGCAACCAGGAAGGGTTGATGACGCTGAGTCAATTACAGGGCAAGTTGGGTGACGGGCAATTTTCTATTCCGGGCACTGTCGATATTCGTCATCCAATCACCACGGTGACACTGCAACCCGAATTGCAGCAGGTGGCGATTGCGCCATTGCTGAAGGCGTTTGCCTTGCCGGAAGTGCTTCAGGGGACGGTATCTCTGCAAGGGGATTTGAGCGGCAGTGGTCTGAGCATTGATGATGCTAAACAGAAGTGGCAGGGTAGTGCAGAGCTGACGGCGACCAACCTGCAACTCGCGCAGCTTAATCTGCAACAGATGGTGAGCCGTGCCGTGGCGCGCGTCAGCAATCGCCTCAGCAATGATGAAGGTGAAGATCAGAGCATCCAGCAACTGAGTGGCCGCATCAGCCTGAATAAAGGTGTTGTCACGCTGCCTGATTTACAGGGCGGCAGCAATCATCTGGCGGTACAGAGCCAGGGGAATATCAATCTGCTTACCCGTCAGTTGGATGTGACCATCAATATGATGTTGCGTGGCTGGAAAGGGGACGAGAAGCTGGCTGCGGTCATGAATGAGCAGACCATCCCCCTGCGGATGTACGGGCCGTGGGATAATTTGCAGTACTCGCTGCCGGTAGATCAGGTATTGCGCCAGCAATTGCAAAGCGAAGCGAAGAACCGACTGGAACAGTGGCTGGATCGTCAGCAATCATCACAGAAGAAACCCTGATTGACCAACGTAACGGCGCGATTTATCGCGCTGTTACGAAAGTGGATCGCCTATTCTGTCCAGCGGCACAATCTCTACCTTCTGGACGCGATGATTTTCCACCCGCAATGTCCGCAATAGATAATCCCCCACCTGCAACTCCTCACCTTCCTGCGGCACATGCTGGAGGCTATCCATCAGCAAACCGGCCAGTGTGTGATAATTGCGCTTTTCATCCAGCGGCAGCCGGACATAGGTCGCCAGATCCTCCAGCGGCATATGTCCGTTGGCAATCCACCCGCCTTGCGGGCCGGGTTGGATGTCGTAGCGGGGATCAATCTCTTCCCCTTCATTGGGGAGATTGCCGGCAATGGTTTCCATCACATCACTCAAGGTAACCACACCTTCCACCGAGCCAAACTCATCGACTACAAAGGCAAAATGCGTGCGTGCCTGACGAAATTGCTCCAGTGCCTGTAGCAGTGTGACGCGCTCGGGAAAAACCAACGGTTGGCGGATGAGTGAACGTAAATCCAGTGATTTTGCGTGCAGCGACTGATGCATTAAATCAATCACATGGACGACACCGAGCGGTTCATTGCCCTTTTCGGTAATCAAAATGCGCGTGTGTTGATTACGGTCGAGCTTGGCCATGATTTCCGCTGGATCTTCACTCAGATCAATATGCTCGATATCGTGACGTGAGGTCATGATGCTGCTGATTTGACGCTGTCCCAACCCCAGCACGCGTGCGATCATCCGTCGCTCCTGTCGGTTAAACAGCGCGCCTTCTTCATCACTTAGCAATGAGGCGGTATCGGCGTCCAGCTCTGCTCGCTGTGCTTCTCCGCGCAAAATACGTAATACGGCTTCGGCGGTACGCTGGCGCAAGGGACGGCCTGCGGAGAGAAAACGACGACGGTTGAACATCGCCAGCTGGTTAAACATTTCAATCAGAATCGAGAAACCGATAGCGGCGTACAGGTAACCTTTCGGGATGATAAAACCGAGTCCTTCAGCGACAAGGCTGAAGCCAATCATCAGCAGAAAACTGAGGCAGAGAATCACGATGGTGGGGTGGCTATTGACGAAGCGCGTTAAGGGTTTGCTGGCCATTAACATCAGCAAGATAGCAATGGTCACCGCCGTCATCATTACCGGCAATTCATTGACCATCCCCACGGCGGTAATCACCGCATCCAACGAGAAAATGGCATCCAGCACCACAATTTGCGCGACTACCGGCCAGAATTTAGCGCCATTTTTGGTTTGACCGTTGTCCTCGTCGCTGCCTTCAAGACGGTCATTCAGTTCGGTGGTGGCTTTATAAAGGAGAAATACCCCTCCGGCAAACAGCAGCAAATCGCGGGCGCTGTAGCTGTGTTGCCACAGGGTAAACAGCGGCTGGGTCAGCGTGACCAGCCAGGAAAGCGAAGCCAGCAGCACCAGGCGCAATAGCAACGCCAGCAGCAGACCAATCACGCGAGCGCGATCGCGCACCACAGGGGGTAGTTTTTCCACCAGAATGGCAATGAAAACCAGGTTATCAATGCCCAGAACCAGCTCAAGAACGATTAGCGTGACTAATCCTGCCCAGAGCGAGGGATCAGCGATCCACTCCAACATGCTTTCATCACCTGAATGTCTGAGAATGAGCTTAGTCTTATCATAGTTAATCCTGTGAGGGGAACAAATACCCCGACCTTGCCGATTTCCGTAGTGCAGCAGCGTAATAAGGAATAATCCGAGAGGGTTTTTTTGACAGATAAGTTGAATGTATGGATAAACACCGCATACCTGAATTTGTTGTGGTTAATTGTTTTCGGGGCGTGACTGCGTTCGTTTTTAATGCGAATTGCTCAGAAGTTGAATATCGAACTTTTCTGATTTTTACGTGGGAATGGCCTGAAAGGGATGGCATCAATACTAATGACTGGTAGTCTTTTTCCTAAAAGAGAGCAGGGAACACGGGGTCTACTTGTAAACAAGCCAGTAATAACTAGTATAGCAACGTGTTAGTAAATGTCTGCGCTTATGTAGTTAATAGCGTCTTGTTTAGCTTCTTAATGTTGAGAATTGTGATCGTGTCCCGGTTAAGGCCAGTTATTGTCATGGCAAACCGGTAACCACGGACGGGAAATTAGGGCAAGTAAAGCGGTATTGGCAGCGACAGCCAAGGGCGGTAGCGTGTCCGAAGTACTTTTTAAACTGGGAATCTGGTCTGCAAGAGTGTTGAAGGAATTCAGACTAATCTGTTGGTATTTATCACAATTTTCTTTCTCGGTAAGGGAATTGACATGAACGCCAGAGATTTTCCCCGCAGATTGCCTGTTCTATGACAGTTTCAATATCGCTCGTTTATTACACAGGCCAGAGGCGTTAAGGATTAGGGAAATAAAATAAAGAGTTAATTATGCGCGATAACGAATTTACCTATAAAAGTCTTCTCACTAAAATTTTACTGGCGTGCTCGGATTTAATTTGTTTCAACGCGGCGTTGTTTATTGCTCTGGCACTCATTAATTCGCTCACGAATTCCCCACTGGCAGATATTTCTGAAAAAGACCTCAATTTAAAAATCGCCACGCACATCTGTTTGTCGATTATTTGTGTTGGCTGGTTCTGGGTGCGGCTGCGTCATTTCACCTATCGCAAACCTTTTTGGTTCGAGTTGAAAGAGATCTTTCGTACCATTCTTATTTTCTCAGTTATCGATTTGTCCATTACCGCACTGTCGCAATGGCAAATGTCGCGTTTCGTCTGGGTACTGACCTGGCTGCTGGCATTAATGTTAATCCCGCTGGGGCGCGCCATTGCAAAACGTGTGCTGAACCGGTTTGGACTGTGGAAAAAGCAGACCATCATCATTGGCAGCAGCAAAAATGCCGTGGAAGCCTGGCAGGCGCTGCAAAGCGAAGAGGTGATGGGATTTGATGTAATTGCCTTTTTCGATGTTGATGGCAGTTGCCCGCAAGCCAGCATCGAAGGTGTGCCGGTGCTACGCAGCGAACACGAACTTTGGCAACTTACCAACAATGAAACGCAGTTTATTGTCGCCGTTGAATTTGAGCAGAGTCAGTACCGCGATAATTGGTTGAAGACGTTGGCGATGCACAACTGCCGTTCGGTGTCAGTGATCCCGACCCTGCGTGGTGTACCGCTCTACGGCACCGATATGGCGTATATCTTCAGCCATGAAGTGATGATTTTGCGCGTTAATAACAACCTGGCAAAACGCACCTCACGCTGCCTGAAGCGCGCGTTCGATATTGTCGGTGCACTCAGCATTATCATCGCGCTGTCCCCAGCCCTGCTGGTGTTAGGGTTCCTTGTCGGACGTGACGGTGGCAATCCAATTTATGGTCATGAACGTGTCGGTATGAATGGCCGAAAATTCAAATGCCTGAAGTTCCGCTCCATGGTGATCAACTCCAAAGAGGTGCTGGAAGAGGTGCTCCGTACCGATCCGGTGGCCCGAGCCGAGTGGGACAAGGACTTCAAGCTGAAAAATGACCCGCGCATCACAAAGGTTGGTCACTTTATTCGTAAAACCAGCCTGGATGAGCTGCCGCAGCTGTGGAACGTGGTCCGTGGCGATATGAGCCTCGTGGGACCGCGTCCGGTTATCGAAGATGAACTCTGCCGTTATGCCGGTGATGTCGATTATTACCTGATGGCGAAACCAGGCATGACGGGATTGTGGCAGGTCAGCGGTCGTAACGACGTTGACTATGAAACGCGTGTCTATTTCGATTCGTGGTACGTCAAAAACTGGTCGCTATGGAATGACATCGCGATTCTGTTTAAGACCGTTGGCGTAGTGCTCAAGCGCGATGGCGCCTATTGATAGACGCGAGGGCAGGGTGACAACAGAAAGCATAGGGAGCAAATGATAATGACCCACAGTTTCGGTGTTTAACCCGTCAGTCTTTGTTTTGTAAGACGCTTACACAGCGGCGTTTTCGCCTCTATCAATCATTAACTGATAGCGAAGATCCAGATGATTACAATGAAAATTAAAATGATACCGTTACTGGTATCCGCCACTATTCTATCCGGGTGCACGATCGAACCAGGTCAGCGCCTTTCCACTAGCGGAAAAGATGTCATTGAACAACAGGATAGCAATTTTGACATCGACAAATACGTTAACGTCTTTCCTTTAACGCCGCGTCTGGTTGAGCAGATGCGCCCGAAACCGCTGGTTGCGCAAGCCAACCCAATGTTGCAGAACGAAATTCAGAACTACGAATATCGTGTTGGCATTGGCGACGTGCTTAACGTAACGGTCTGGGATCACCCGGAATTAACCACCCCGGCAGGTCAGTATCGTAGTGCCAGCGACACCGGTAACTGGGTGCAGGCAGACGGTACCATCTTCTATCCGTATATCGGTAAAGTGCGCGTCGCAGGTCGAACGGTGACCGAAATCCGTGCGGAAATCGCACGTCGTCTGGCGCAGTACATCGAAAGCCCACAGGTGGATGTGAATGTCGCGGCTTTCCGCTCACAAAAAACCTACATCAGTGGTTCAGTGACCACCTCCGGCCAGCAGGCGATCACCAACGTACCCCTTACCGTGCTGGATGCCGTCAACGCCGCCGGTGGCCTGACCGCCGATGCCGACTGGCGCAATGTGGTGCTGACGCACAATGGCCGCGAGCAGCGTATTTCGTTGCAGGCGTTGATGCAAAACGGTGACCTGAGCCAGAACCATCTGCTGTATCCGGGCGATATTCTCTACGTGCCACGTAACGATGATCTGAAGATTTTCGTGATGGGCGAAGTGAAGCAGCAGACCACGCTGAAGATGGACCGCAGCGGTATGACGCTAGCCGAAGCACTGGGCAATGCGCAGGGTATGGATCAGACCACAGCCGATGCCACCGGCGTATTTGTTATTCGTCCTATTCGTGGCAGCAACCGCACCAAGATTGCCAACATCTATCAGTTGAATACCAAAGATGCGGCGTCGATGGTGATGGGCACCGAATTCCAACTGGAGCCGTATGACATTGTTTATGTCACCTCCACTCCGCTCACCCGCTGGAACCGTGTGATTTCCGCGCTGTTACCGACCATTGTGGGTATTGATGATGCAAGCTCCGCAGCACTGCGTTTCCGCAACTGGTCAGACTAAGGTTTAACCATGATTACGTCCGTGTTAGTCGTCTGTGTCGGCAACATTTGCCGCTCCCCTACCGGGGAGCGTCTGTTCAAACGCGCTTTACCTGAAACCCGGGTAGCGTCTGCCGGGTTGGGTGCCTTGCGTGGCTCCCCGGCAGACCAGACCGCCAGTGATGTGGCCGCCAGACATGGCCTCTCGCTGGCGGGACATCATGCTCAACAGTTAACGGCAGATATGTGTCGTGACTATGACCTGATCCTGGTGATGGAAAAGCGTCATGTTGAACAGGTAAATCGCATCGATCCAGCCGCGCGCGGGAAAACCATGCTGCTTGGGCACTGGCTCAACCAACAGGAAATAGCGGACCCGTACAAAAAAAGCCGTGAGGCCTTTGAAGAGGTTTACGGGTTACTGGAAAACGCTACCCAGAAATGGGTCAACGTACTAAGCCGATAGTTGGGATTATCCATGAATATAAAAAACAAGGTTATGACAGCGCCGAAAGAGGATTCGAATGGATGGGATCTGGCGCATCTTGTGGGACAGCTCATTGACCATCGCTGGATCATTGTCGCTGTTACCGCCTTCTTCATGCTAGCGGGCACCCTTTACACACTGTTCGCGACACCGATCTACAGCGCCGATGCCATGGTGCAGGTCGAGCAAAAAAATACCAACTCGGTATTGAATGACTTACAGGACATTATTCCTTCAACCCCGGCTTCAGATACCGAAATTCAGATTCTTGAATCTCGCATGGTGTTGGGTAAGACGGTAAATGACCTCGGTCTGGATACCGTGGTGCAACAAAACTATTTCCCGATTATTGGTAAAGGTTTGTCGCGCCTGATGGGCAACAAACCCGCGCAAATCGCCATTACCCGTCTGGAAATCCCGCGCTCAATTGAGAAACGCACCGTACAGCTGGAAGTGACTGGTCCGCAGACCTACACCGTCACCAGCGACGGCGATGAGTTGTTCAAAGGCCGCGTGGGCCAGCTGGAGCAGCACGGCGAAGTGACCATGTTGGTAAGCGGTATTGAGGCTGATACCGGCACCAGCTTTGATGTCACCAAGCTGAGCGATCTGCAGGCGATCAAAGCGGTGCTGGCTAACCTGACCGTGGCTGATAAAGGGAAAGATACCGGCGTACTGGGTCTGGAATACCAGGACGAAGACCAGGATCAGGCCAGTCGTGTCCTGAACCAGATTGTGAACAACTATCTGTTGCAGAACGTTGATCGCAAATCGGAGCAGGCGGCGAAGAGCCTCGACTTCCTGAAAAATCAGCTGCCCGAAGTACGTGAAAGTCTGAATGTGGCAGAAGACAAGTTGAACGCTTACCGCCGTGAAAACGAATCGGTGGATATGTCGCTGGAAGCGAAATCAGCGTTGGACTCGTCTGTCAGCGTCCAGAGCCAGCTTAACGAGCTGACCTTCCGTGAAGCGGAAGTGTCACAGCTGTATACCAAAGATCACCCGACGTACCGCGCGCTGCTGGAAAAACGCAAAACGCTGGAAAATGAGCAGGCCAATCTGAACAAGAAAATTGCCCAGATGCCGCAAACCCAGCAGGAGATTCTGCGTCTGACCCGTGATGTGCAGGCAGGGCAGGAAATCTACATGCAGTTACTGAACCGTCAGCAAGAGCTGGGTATCAGTAAAGCCAGTACCGTTGGCGATGTGCGTATTATCGACCAGGCAGAGACGGCCGCGTCACCTGTGGCACCGAAGAAACTGCTGATTATCGCCGCCAGCCTGATTGTTGGTCTGATGTTGTCAGTCGGTCTGGTGCTGCTGAAAGCGCTGTTCCACCACGGTATCGAGAACCCGGAACAGCTGGAAGAGCTGGGCATGAATGTCTACGCCAGTGTTCCCTTGTCGGACTGGCAGCGTAAGAAGGATACCGAAGCGCTGGCGCGTCGTGGTCACAAGGAGAAAAGCGACCCGCACAATACGTTGCTGGCGCTGGGTAACCCGACTGACCTCTCCATCGAAGCGATTCGTAGCCTGCGTACCAGCCTGCATTTCGCCATGATGGAAGCGAAGAACAACATCCTGATGATCACCGGTGCCAGCCCGGGTATTGGTAAAACCTTTATCTGCGCCAACCTGGCGACGCTGGTGTCAAAAGCCGGTCAGCGCGTGTTGTTCATCGATGGTGATATGCGTCGTGGTTATACCCACGAACTGCTTGGTGCGGAGAATAAGGTTGGTCTGTCTAATGTGCTGTCGGGTAAGACTGAATTCTCGCCAGCCATGATTCAGAAAGGTGTTTATGGGTTTGATTTCCTGCCGCGTGGTCAGGTGCCACCGAACCCGTCAGAGTTACTGATGCACCGCCGCATGAGTGAGCTGCTGGAGTGGGCCGGTAAGAACTATGACCTGGTGTTGATCGATACACCGCCGATTCTGGCCGTCACCGATGCCTCCATTATCGGTAAGCTGGCGGGAACCTCACTGATGGTGGCGCGCTTCGAGACCAACACCACCAAGGAACTGGATGTCAGCTACCGTCGTTTCGCACAGAACGGTATCGAAATTAAAGGCGTTATCCTCAACGCCGTGGTACGTAAAGCGTCGAATGCCTACGGTTATGGCTACGACTACTACAACTACGAATACGGCAAAGAAACGAAAAGCTAATTAAAACGCAAAGTTCCGGGGCGGTTTATCCGCCCCATTTTTATGTAGCGGCGCGATTTATCGCGCGCCCTGGTTTTTAAATGCGCGATGAATTGATGCCGTTCATTTTTTTCATGCCGTCTGGCATGACGTTACACACAGCACACGCTTAAGTAATTCCGTAATGGTACGTATCTGCAAATGAAGAATGGAACTAACGCTATGATTTTTAGGAATAAAGCCAATTCCTCTCTTCAGCCCGCAGAGGTTACCGTTAACCCTGGAACAGCTGTTTAAGAGGTGCTGGCAATGCAGGACATCCGTTTCTCAATTGTAATTCCCGCCTATAACGCGTCGAAGTCGATTGTGACCACGCTGGATTGCGTCAATGCGCAAAGCTATCGCAATTTTGAGGTCATCATCGTGGATGACAAATCGGCCGATGCGACTGAACTGGCGCAGGTGGTACATAGCGATCGTTATCAGGACCTGGATATCCGGCTGGAACTGTCGGACGTCAAACTGAACGGTGCGGGTGCGCGTAATAAGGGCATTGAACTTGCCACGGGTGATTTTATCAGCTTCCTTGATGCGGATGACGAGTGGCATCCGGACAAGCTATTGGAAGTCAGCCGCACCATCGCCAGCCTTGAGGCGCAGGGCAAATCCCGCTATGTCATCTTTAGCCAGGTAAACATCCATCAGGATGGCAGCTTCCTGAAAGTCATGCCGATGCAGCCGCCGGGCAAAAAAGAGACGGTGGCTGAATATCTGTTTGGTTGCTATGGCTTTATTCAGACCAGTACCATCGTGCTGAGACGTGGTGATGCTGAAAAGATCAAGTTTGATGCCCGTTATATCCGCCATCAGGATTACGACTTTTGCATCCGCGCCGATCGCATGGGCTATGCCTTTGTGATGATCGATAAGCCGCTGGCGACCTACCATCTGGTGACCAAATTCGGTTCGAAACATAAAGGGGAGTCGGTGAAATACTCCTTCTTCTGGCTCGACACCATGAAACCCTACCTGACTGCGCGTGATATCCACACCTACAAAGCGTTCAAGTTGCCACTGCGCTACAAAATGGATGGCAATTCATTGCAGGCGAGCCTCAGTTTTGCACGCTACTTCTTCCTGACCAACAAGGACAACCAGGCCTACTTTCTCAGCCGCCTGATGGATAAGGTGAAAGCCCGGTTTTTCGGCAGCAGAGCCGTTTCTTGATTGCGTATTTATTGGCTCCGATCTCTGGAGCATTTTTTGGTTCCTGTCATCTCCTCTCACGGGTATTCAGATGAAAAATCATGTTGGCACCATTGGCATTGTCATGCCGATGTATAACGCACGTCAGACCATTTTGCGTGCCGTGCAGTCGGTAATGAATCAAAGCTATAGCGACTGGCACATCTACCTCATCAACGATAAGTCGACCGATGACTCACTGGCGCTGGTGCGTGAGCACTGCCAGGATGCGCGCATCACTGTGTTGGACAATGAGATGAACCTCGGGGCCGCAGAAACCCGTAATGTCGGGTTGCGCGCCGCGCAGGAAGAGATCATTGCGTTTCTCGACAGTGATGATGAGTGGCACCCGGAAAAACTGGCGGAGCAGGCCGCCGCGCTGGCGGCAGGTGACGATTTCGTCATTACCCATTATCACTACAAAACCCAAAGCGCTGATCACGACATCAACTACAGCAAACCCTATCTGCAACAGGAAAACTTCGTGAAGAAGCAGTATCGCGTCTGCTTCTCATCCGTCTGTTTCCGCCGTCCCCCGCAGGGCATCTTCTTCCAGCGTAAAGGCCATGAAGATTTCCTGTTCCTCTACGAACTGTTTCTCCGCTACAGGCAAGCCAGGGTGATCCAGAAAACGCTGGTGAACTATTACGAACTGGGCGATTCGCTGTCTCGTAATAAAAACAAAGCAGCGAAATGGCATCTGGAATTATTAAGAATTATCTATAAAAACAATCCCTTAAAAATTTATTACTATTACGGCTGGTATATGGTGAATGGTGTGCTTTTCACCCTGAAGCATCGTTAATAGCTGGCATCATTTACGTTTGAGGTGGAAAGCGTTTCATGAAAAAGATTGTTCTGGTGATTAAGGATGCCTATTCGTACGCGGGGACGGAAAACATCTGCAACTTTATGTCCGAGTGTCTCGGCGAGCAGCATGATGTCACCGTGTATTCGCTGGAGGGCAGTGGTAAGCCGTTCTATCCATTCACCCATGCGAAAGAGATCGTCAGTTTCGCCGGGCATAAAAACCCGATTAAAAGTGCGGTGGCGCGTATCCAGCAGGAGGGATTCGACAGCGTTTTCCTGATCAGCATGGGGCGTCTCAGCGTGATGTTTGCCTTCTGGAATCTGATGTCGATGAAGAAAAAACGCTTCAAGGCCTATGCCTGTGAACACATCGCCATCAACTCATTCAGTAAACCGATCAAACTGCTGAAATGGCTGCTGTTGCGCTTCTATGACCAGGTGATTGTGTTGACCGACAAAGATCATCAGGTGTTCAGCCGCTGGAACATTCCCAGCCAGCAGATCCCGAATCCGGTGGTGTACAAATCATTCCAGCGTAATGCACGCAGTCGGCAGGCGCTGGCCATTGGCCGTCTTGAACACCAGAAAGGCTTCGATTTGCTGCTGGATATCTGGGCCGATTTCAGCAAAACCCACCCGGAGTGGAAGCTGGTGATTGCTGGCGACGGTGAACTGCGCCAGTCGTTACAGGAGCAGGCGACACAGCTGGGTCTTAACGATAGCGTCAATTTTGTCGGCCGAGTCAGCAACATCAACGATTACTACCGTGACAGTGACATGGCGTTGATGACCTCGCGCTATGAAGGGCTGCCGCTGGTGCTGCTGGAAGCCAAATCCTGGTCGTTACCGGTGGTGGCGTATGACTGCCCGACCGGACCGCAGGAGATCATCAATCAGGGCGAAGATGGTTTCCTGGTGCCGATGGACGATAAAGCCACCTTCCTGGCACGCATGGATCAGCTCGCCAGCAACGATGCCCTGTTCTACGCCATGAGCGAAAAAACCAAAGACACTGCGCTGAAGTTTGACGGTAAACAGATCAAACAAAGCTGGCTGGCGCTTGTTTAGCAAGCCGTAACGATTGTCGTGCCTCGGGGATACTTTCACCGCCCATTGACCACGGAATTTGACGCATGAAAAGAAGAGAAGTCTTGCAAACCGCAGCCTCCTCCATTGTTGCCGCACTCTCGGTGAGTGCGTTTTCCAGCTACGCAGCAAAAAGTGGCCAGCCGGCGCTGAAAACGGTGGATCCCTCCAGCGTACCGCAGGGGGATGTACCGATTCTCACCCCGGAAAATGTTTACACCATGCCGCCGCAGTTCTGGCAGAACTTCGAGGGCAAATTGTGGATTGGTAAAGCGGGCAGCGATGCCAGTAAAGCGGGGAATCAAATCCCGGTTTATCTGCGCGACGCCAGCGGAAAAGTGTCCCAAATTAGTCAGCCGATTGCGTTGAATAAGGGCAAATTTGCGCAATTTATTCACGATAATGCCGCATTGATTGCCGATCCTGCGCATTCAATGGCGGTGGAGGACAGCAATGGCAATACGTTGTTCTCCATTGATGACGTTAGCCGCCCGAACCAAAGCAATTTCAGCCAGCGTCTGGCGCAGCCGAACGGTTATCAGCTGATTGGCGAAATCCCGTCGGTGGAGGAGCTGCGCAAAACCCGCCCACTGTTTGCCGGTGCCAAAATCAAGCTGAAAAGCTGGCATGAAGGGCTGGAAGTGGGTGGCGGTGAGTTTGTTGGTGCGTTTGGCGCGGGTAAAGACGATAGCGGCGTGATATTTGCCGGTGAGGGTTTTACCTGGCGTCGTGTGGTGGACGATTTTAATCGCCTGACGCTGTTTGATTTCGGCGCGATAGCCGACGGCAAAACCGATACTGCGCCCGCCATCAAAGCGATGTATCAATGGTCGCAGGATGCGAATCAACCGATATGCGTGCAGTTCCCGGCGGGCACGTTCTTTGTTTCTGGCTGTGATTTCGGCGACCAGCAGCAGCGTTTCTTCCGCATCTCCGGTGCGATGGTCAACTTTGGCTACTTCCCGGCCACCACGCTGGTATCTGACGGACATTCCGATTTCCTGTTCCAGGTGAATGCGCGCTGGACCGAAATCTCTAACCTGATTTTTAACGGCAACACTGACAAACGCCCGAACAAGCAGGGACTTTTCCGCAACACCTGTCCGGGGGGGCAGTTCTTCCGTGGTGCCTGTCTGCGCTTTAACCAGGTGGGTGGCGTCTCGCTGAGTCTGCTCGATACACTGGATTGCAAAATTGACCAGTGGTATGCCAACGCCTGTACCGGCGATGTGATCAAAGCCAGCTGGTCCGGGCAGAAAGCCGGTAACTGGGATCACAGCACTGCCATTGAGCTTTCCAACTTTAATGCTCAGCACTGTAAAGGTGGCATGGTGTTGAATCTGCCGCGTTGCAGCCAGTCGATTATTCACAACGGCTGGATCGAGCACACCGAACATCCGGGTGATATTTCCAACGGGCAATGGATCATTGATGCGTTGAGTCTTGAGGATTGTAAGAACCCGCTGATCGCCCATAACTCGCGGCTGAATATGCGTCAGACCAATTTGCAGGCCGGAAGCTGGATCGACAACTCGCTCGAAGGCGAACGCTGGCTGAATATCTGGGAGATGGGTTCCACGCGGGTTGAGTCTTACGGCGTCGCCATCGACGGCAGCCTGAAATACAACTACATCACCTCACGCTTTCGACTGACCAACAACACCAATCAGGAAACCTGGTTTGAGCTGGGCAACTTCTACTCGCCGACGGTGGGCGACAGTTGGGAAATTGAAGTCTTTGGTCAGTCGCAGTTTAGCAATGGCACCGACAATCAGCCGCTGATGAACCCAATCGACGGTAAAGGGACCGGCGGCAGGGCGGTGATCCATCTGCAACGCAAGACCAATAAGGCTGAAGCCAGTTGGTCGGCTGAAGGCAGTTCACCCGTGGTAGAGGTGCGCTTTGAACCACGCACCGACACCGACACCAAAGTGTTCGTCAAACTGGCGGGCTGGACGCCGACCACCGCCGTGCTGATCAAAAGCACCGGCAAGGATCGCTTCCTCGCCGGTCGTTGCGCCAGGGTGGATGCCAGCATGACGCAGGGCAAACCGTCCAGCGGCAGCAAACCAGCTCCGCAGCGTTTCAGTCTGCATAACGGTAAAGCCGGAATTGGCGGCAATGAACAGGGCGATTTATTGATGGCGTCACGCCCGCTCAAACCCGAGCAGGTCGATACGCGCGAGCCAAAGGGGTATGTCTCCGTGGTGATTAATGGGGAGCCGTGCGCACTGCCGTATTTCGCTATCAAGTCATGATGATTAAACCGGCCGCACCGGGATGCGGCCGACATGCCAGCAGCAGGTCTTTTCCGGGCGTTTCGCCTCTATTGCAGTCTTTTTTACAGAGTTCACTTTGCCAGTTCAGGAAATGGCGGTTTGTAGAATTACAAAAATTTATCTGGAGTTTTTATGAAGATTTTATTGGTGGGTAACCATACCTGTGGAAATCGTGGGGATGGCGCGATTTTACGTGGACTGATCGATTCGCTTCAGTCTGCGCGTAGTGATCTGGATATTGACGTTATCAGTCGTTATCCAACCAGCTCCGGATATTTGTTGCAGCATGAGATTCAGCAGGATTCCCTGTTTCTGCACAACAGCCAATCAGCAAAAGGATTGGTGGGCAGCGTCAAGCGTAAAGTCGCAAACCGACTGATGCCGGAGATTATGATGGCGCACCTCGGCAAAGGTGGGCTGTATAAATCGTTCTCCGTGCCGCCGCATCTGGCTGAATTCACCAAAAGTCTTGCCTCTTATGACGCCGTTATTCAGGTTGGTGGTTCTTTCTTTGTCGATCTGTATGGGGTGACGCAGTTCGATCATGCGCTGTGTGCGCTGATGGCAAAAAAACCGCTACATATGATCGGCCATTCGGTCGGGCCGTTTGAAAATCCGCGTGTGAATGCGTTGGCGAACTTCGTATTTGACCGTGTCGATAGCCTTGTGCTGCGTGAAGAGGTGAGCCTCGATCGCCTGAAGCAAGATGGCGTGACCACTAGCAGGGTGAAAAAGGGCGTCGACACCGCCTTTCTGGTTAAGGCCCGCGCAGTGGCGAACCCCAGTCATAACCTGTTGCACTGGAAAGAGATTATCAGCGCGCGCAAAACGATAGCCATCACCGTGCGTGAGTTGGCACCGTTCGACAAACGTCTTGGCGTGACGCAGAAAGAGTATGAAGCCGCGTTTGGTCGGGTGATTAACGCGATGATCGCCGAGGGTTATCAGGTGGTGGCTTTCTCGACCTGTACCGGCATCGACAGTTATGCCAAAGATGACCGCATGGTGGCGCTACAGTTGCGCGATCGCGTCGATCATCCTGAGCATTATCATGTGATTATGGACGAATTTAACGACCTCGAACTCGGCATATTATTAAGTCATTGCCATCTGACGATCGGCACTCGCCTGCATTCCGCCATTATCTCGATGAATTTCGGTACCCCTGCCGTCGCCATCAATTATGAGCACAAGTCGCTGGGTGTGATGAACCAGCTTGGCCTGCCGCAAATGGCGACCGATGTGAAAAGCCTGATGGATGGCTCACTCATCGATAAGGTACATACCGTACTGGCGGATTACGACAACGTGAAACAGAAAGTTGACGCAGCAGTGGCACAGGAACGTGAGATTGGTAACCGAATCACTGAAGAAATTCTTAACGTCTTAGGGTGAAGTGATGAAGCTGACCTTTTTCACCATGCGTTTCCCGGTTGCCTCTGAGACGTTTGTCCTCAATCAGGTGACGCATTTTATTGATGCCGGTTATGACGTGGAGGTGATCTCCGTGTTTCCGGGCGACATGATTAACCGTCATGCCGCGTTCGATGATTACAATCTGGCGGCGAAAACACATTATCTGTTGCCGGAGGAGAAAGTATCGAATCTCGATAAGCTTACGCAGCGTATCGGATTGATGCTGCCGAAAATTGCCAAGCCCTCGCTGATCAAATCCCTCAATGTGCGCCGCTATGGCGCACAGTCCAGCAAACTGCTGCTGCCGGCGATTGTCGCCAATACCAAAGAACCCTTTGTCGCCGATGTCTTCCTGGTGCATTTCGGCTATGCCGGGGCGCTGGCGAATAAATTGCGTGAACTTGGCGTACTGAAAGGCAAGCAGGCTACGGTGTTCCACGGTGCCGACATCTCACGTCGTCATATCCTCGAGGAACACAAGCTGGATTACGTCAATCTGTTCCGCCAGAGCGAACTGATGCTACCTATCAGCCATCTGTGGGAGAACAAGCTAATTGAGATGGGCTGCCCGGCGGAGAAAATTCATGTTACGCGCATGGGCATTGAGCCAGAAAAGTTTAATTTCCGCCCGCGTGCCGCTTTTCATTCGCCGTTGCGCATTGTCTCCGTGGCACGTCTGACCGAGAAAAAAGGGCTGGATGTGGCGGTGAAAGCCAGTGAAATCCTGCGTGATCAGGGCGGTCAGTTCCAGTTCACCATTATCGGTAACGGTGAGCAGGACGGCATGATGCGTGAGCATATTGCGCGCGCAGGCCTGGAAGATTGCGTCAGCATGCCGGGCTTTAAACCACAGGACGAGATTCGCCAGGCGCTGAACGAAGCAGACATCTTTTTGCTGCCGTCTAAAACGGCGGCGGATGGCGATATGGAGGGAATTCCGGTGGCGCTGATGGAGGCGATGGCGGTAGGTTTGCCGGTTGTCTCCACCTTCCATAGTGGTATCCCAGAGCTGATACAGAACAACGTAAGCGGCTGGCTGGTTTCTGAGAACAATCCCGATGAGCTGGCGCAAACGTTATTACGCCTGTCGCGCGGGGATGTGGACGTTGCACCGGTAATTGCCGCTGCGCGCCATAAAGTGGAAACCGAGTTTAATCAACATATCGCCTATGGCGAGCTGGCCAAGATTCTGGAGCGCATAGTGTGAGCGGATTAAAGTCGCAAGCTATTTGGTTACTCGGCAGCACCGGTTTTGCTGCGGTGTTGCAGGTGTTACAACTCAGCGTCCTGGCGCGTAAGCTGGAGGCGCATGAGCTGGGATTACTGGCGATCATTAACGCCATTCTGGCGGTTGCCTCGGTGTTGCAGGACATGGGCATGAGCAGTTACCTCGTGCACCGTCAGGACATTACACGCCGTGAGCAGAGCACCATCTACTGGGTTAACGTCTCGCTCAGTTTATGTACCGGTTTGATTATGTTGATGATTGCCTGGCCGGTTTCCTGGTTCTACCATCTGCCGGAGTTGACCGGGCTGATTATGCTCACCAGCCTGAACTTCCTCGTGTTGGGGCATCTGTCGCAATATCAGGCGCATTTTGTCAAAACCAAACGCATGGTGACGCTGGCGAAGATTGAGATGGTCACCAAGTTGTTTGCCTTCCTGTGTACCGTGGCGATGTTGTATTTCACCACGCTGACGGTGGCCGCGGCGATCCTCGGTCTGTTCATCGCCGCCTTCACGCGTATTCTCTGCATGATTTACTTCGGTGAAAAATCCTGGCGGCCAACCTGGGAATTCGACCGGGCAACCTTCATTGCGGCGGTGCGCTACGGTATCTATCAACTGGGATCGCAAACCATCAACCAACTGCGTACTCAGGCAGATGCGCTGATTGTGGGTAAGGTGATGGGGGCCGATATGCTGGGGATTTACTCGCTGGCTAAAGAGCTGATTCTGCAACCGCTGAAGCTGGTTTCACCGGTAATCAACCGTCTGGCGTTGCCGCGCTTTGCCGAGAAGCAGCACGATCCTGAGCAGTTGAAAAAACTGTTCCTGAAAGGCACCTTCGTCATCATGCTGTTCAGCAGTGTGATGTACCTGGCGATTGGCATTCTGTCACCGGTGATTGTCCGGGTGTTGTACGGCTCTTCCCATGAGCAGGTTTACCATCTGATCCCGCTGATGTTGCTGTTTGGCATGCTACGTCCGATGGGCGGCCTGACCGGCGCAATTTCTCAGGCCAATGGACGGACCAACGTCGAGTTCTACTGGAATATCGTTGCCAGCCTGGTGGTGGTGGCCGTGCTGGCGACCACCTTGATCTGGCCGAACGTCATCTATGTGGCGCTGACGTTATCGATTTCTCAGGTGTTGATCTCGGCTTTTGCCCATCCGTTCTTCATCAAGCCGGTGATTGGCATCCGCTTTATGCCTTATGCCCGTCAGTGGGTCTCTGTCTCGGTGGTATTTGTCGGCCTGATGTTGCTGGTTAACCATTTCAACCTGTTCGTGATGCCGGAATGGTTTGCGGGCTGGCTGTAATCTGGCGGCGCGATTTTTCGCGCCGCGACCTCACGATCTGTCTGAAAATGACTGGTCTTATTAAATCTGACTTTCTCTGATCCCTTCTGCTGTTTTACAGTGGTTTAGCGATTTAATTTTCCTGCCAACTGGCGCATCGGTGGGTGCCGAAAAAAGCGATTTTTTATGCTGTGACAGAGAGTTAGTGCCGGTTTTTCAGATAAAGATTATACTTGCTGTTCCGGCCGATCCTGCATAATCGACCCCACGTATTCACTTCATGAAATGGAATAAATATGACCAAGCTTAAAGCTGTAATCCCGGTTGCGGGTCTCGGTATGCATATGCTCCCTGCGACGAAAGCCATTCCGAAAGAGATGCTGCCTGTCGTCGACAAACCGATGATCCAATATATCGTTGATGAGTGCGTGGCTGCAGGCATCAAGGAGATTGTGCTGGTCACTCATGCTTCCAAAAATGCAGTGGAAAACCACTTTGACACCACTTATGAGCTGGAAGCGTTACTTGAAGCGCGTGTTAAACGTCAGCTGCTGAGCGAAGTGCAATCGATTTGTCCTCCGGGCGTAACCATCATGAACGTGCGTCAGGCAAACCCACTGGGGTTAGGCCACTCGGTTCTGTGTGCTCGCCCGATGATTGGCGACAACCCGTTTGTAGTGGTATTGCCGGATGTTCTGCTGGACGACTCCACCGCCGATCACCTGCGTTATAACCTTGCCGCAATGGTGGCACGCTTTGAGGAAACCGGTCGCAGCCAGGTACTGGCAAAACATATGCCGGGTGCCGATCTTTCTGAATACTCCGTGATCACCACTGAACAGCCGCTGGATAACCCAGGTGACGTCAGCACTATCACCAATTTTGTTGAGAAGCCGGAAGAGGCTAACACACTGGATTCTGACCTCGCAGCGGTAGGTCGCTATGTCCTCTCTGCCGATATCTGGACTGAACTGGAGCGCACCGAACCGGGTGCCTGGGGACGTATCCAGCTGACTGACGCCATTGCCGCCCTCGGCAAGAAAAAACCGGTAGATGCGACGCTGCTCACTGGCACCAGCTTCGACTGTGGCCGTAAACTAGGCTACATGCAGGCATTCGTCTCTTACGGCCTGCGTAACAACAGCCAGGGCCGTGACTTCCGCGCTGCTATTCAGAAAATCCTGGCGAAATAACCCTTTTCATCATGTGCCGCGCGGTTGCGCGGCTTAAAGGAGTACGCATGGCTATTTTGGTAACGGGTGGGGCGGGGTACATTGGCTCTCACACGGTGCTGGCGCTGTTGCAGCGCGGTGACGACGTTGTAGTCCTTGATAACCTTTGCAATGCCTCGCGCGAAGCGATTAACCGCGTAGAAAAGCTGGCGGGCAAAAAGGCGGTGTTTGTTGAAGGTGATATTCGCGATCGTGCGTGCTTGCGCGATCTGTTCGCCGCCAATGAAATTACGGCTGTCATCCACTTTGCTGCGTTAAAGGCGGTGGGGGAGTCGACCCGCATGCCGCTGGAATACTATGAGAATAACGTGGCAGGCACCGTCGTGTTGCTGGAAGAGATGCGCAGCGCGGGTGTATGGAACTTTATCTTCAGCTCTTCAGCGACGGTCTATGGCGCTGATGCACCGGTTCCTTATGTGGAAACCACCCCGATTGGCGGCACCACCAGCCCCTATGGCACATCAAAGCTGATGATTGAACTGGTGATGCGCGACTTCGCCAAAGCGGATAACCGCTTCAATGCGATTGCGCTGCGTTATTTCAACCCGGTAGGTGCGCACGAATCGGGTGAGATTGGTGAAGATCCAACCGGCATTCCGAATAATTTGTTACCGTACATTGCTCAGGTCGCCATCGGTCGTCTCGACAAACTGGGCGTGTTTGGCGATGACTACGATACGCCTGACGGCACCTGCCTGCGTGATTACATCCATGTTGTGGATTTGGCCGAAGGCCATCTGAAAGCGCTCGACCATCTGCCAAAAGTGACCGGCTATAAAGCCTACAATCTCGGCGGCGGAAAAGGTTTCTCGGTGCTGGAGATGATCAACGCGTTTGAAAAGGCTTCCGGTAAGCAGATTCCGTTTGAGTTTAAGCCGCGTCGCGACGGCGATCTGCCTGCATTCTGGGCGGATGCTTCGCTGGCGAATAGCGAGCTGGACTGGCGCGTGACTCGGGGTATCGATGAGATGATGCGCGATACCTGGAACTGGCAGTCAAAGAACCCGAATGGGTTTAAGTAATTTTCATCTGTTGGCGGGCTGTTTAGCCCGCCCATTTCCCATTTTCCCCGCCGTGTCTTCATCCCTCTTTCATCAAAATCTGATTGAGTTGGTTTTGTGACTCAGTAACCATCTTGCTCCCTGTGCGACGGTCAATATTTACACTAACTACCCGTTGAAAATTGCAATTCATTCGTCATTGATCTGCGTGGGTGGTAGAATTCATAACGGTTTAATGATAATCCTCCTTTATTAATTTCATTGATAAATGAGCGATTATTCAGAAAGATAGCTTTGAATAAGTTTGAAGCGCCGTCTCGACATTTTGACTCTGTCTCAGCTACGTGGGAGCTGTAAACCCAGGGGCGGTAGCGTGCCTGTTGCACAGGTATTTTCCATTTCAATTGGTGTTAGTCTTACTGAGTAAGTCGGGATAAACGAGACATTATGAAAATCTTAATTACAGGTGGTGCAGGGTTTATCGGTTCAGCTGTGGTTCGCCACATTATCGACAATACGAATGATGAAGTGATTAACGTTGATAAATTAACCTATGCCGGCAATCTCGAATCTCTTGATGCAGTCAGCCAGAGCGAGCGCTATAACTTTAGAAAAGTTGATATATGTGATGGCGTTGCGCTACAGGCGGTATTTAACGAATTTGCACCGGATGCGGTGATGCATCTGGCGGCCGAGAGTCATGTCGACCGCTCAATTACCGGACCGGCGGAATTCGTCCAGACCAATGTCGTCGGGACATATGCGTTACTGGAAGCCAGCCGTCAATACTGGTCTGCTTTACCTGCCGAAAAGAAAGCCGCCTTCCGCTTCCATCATATTTCGACTGACGAAGTTTATGGCGACCTGCCGCACCCGGATGAAATGGCGGGTGAACTGCCGCTCTTCACCGAAACCACCCCTTATGCACCAAGCAGCCCATACTCATCGACCAAAGCCGCCAGCGATCATTTAGTGCGTGCCTGGGGCCGTACTTATGGTTTGCCGGTAGTCGTCACCAACTGCTCAAACAACTATGGTCCTTATCATTTCCCGGAAAAATTGATTCCCCTGATTATCAGCAATGCGCTGGAAGGCAAACCGTTGCCGATTTATGGCAAGGGTGACCAGATTCGCGACTGGCTGTATGTTGAAGACCACGCCCGCGCGCTCTATACCGTAGTGACCAAAGCGGCGACAGGCACTACCTACAACATCGGTGGACATAACGAAAAGAAAAATCTCGATGTGGTATTGAAGGTGTGTGAGCTGCTTGATGAGTTGCGTCCAAAAGATACGGCCTATGCGGAACAGATTGTCTATGTTCAGGATCGCCCGGGCCATGATCGTCGTTATGCGATCGATGCCGATAAGATCAAGAAAGAGCTGGGATGGTCGCCTCAGGAAACTTTTGAGAGTGGTTTGAGAAAAACGGTTGAGTGGTATCTGAACAATCAAACCTGGGTAGAGCATGTCAAAAGCGGTTCTTACCAGAACTGGTTAAAAGAAAACTATGAGAATCGCAAATAATGAATATTTTGCTATTTGGTAGAAATGGCCAGGTTGGCTGGGAACTGCAACGTGCGTTATCGCCCCTGGGTAATGTCATGGTACTTGACCGTCATTCTGTTGATTATTGCGGCGATTTTGAGAATCCAACAGGTATTGCAGAAAGTATTCTGAAAATTAAGCCTGATGTGATCGTCAATGCGACAGCCTATACCGCTGTAGATAAAGCAGAGAGTGAAGTTGAAAAAGCGCGTCTGGTTAATGCGACCAGCGTGAAAGCAATGGCAGAAGCGGCTAATAAAATTGATGCCTTAGTGGTTCACTACTCAACCGATTATGTCTTTGATGGTGGTGGCACGACCCCCTGGAAGGAAACGGATAGCACCGCACCTTTGAATGCATATGGATTGACCAAGCGCGAAGGTGAAGAGGCGATTATTGCTGCTGCTGCCAAATATCTTATCTTCCGCACCAGCTGGGTATATGCAGCGAAAGGCAACAACTTCGCGAAAACCATGATTCGGCTCGCTCAGGAGAGAGAAGCATTATCTGTTATTGATGATCAATATGGTGCCCCAACGGGTGCTGAGTTAATTGCGGATTGCACAGCTCATGCCATTCGACTCACGTTAACAGATCCTGAAAAGTCGGGAATTTATAACCTTATTGCTTCGGGTATCACAACCTGGCACGCCTATGCTGAAACAGTGATTGACTATGTGAAGCAAAAGGGTCTGCCGTTAAAAGTTGAAGTCGTGAACAAGGTTGAAACCTCAGCCTTCCCGACCCCCGCTAAACGACCATTAAACTCAAGACTCAACACTGAAAAGTTCACCTCCGCCTTTAAGCTTAATCTGCCGGATTGGAAACTTGGTGTTAAACGTATGCTTGATGAGCTCTACAATTGAGACGAGTGAAGTCAGATAACAAATGAAGGGTAAACGTTGTGAAAAGTAAAAAAGGAATAATTCTTGCTGGTGGATCAGGAACACGCCTTTATCCTGTGACAATGGCTGTAAGTAAACAGCTGCTGCCAATTTATGATAAGCCGATGATCTATTATCCGCTAAGTACTCTGATGCTAGCGGGCATTCGCGATATTTTAATTATCAGTACTCCGCAAGATACTCCTCGTTTCGAAAGTCTTCTTGGCGATGGTTCCCAATGGGGTCTGAACCTGCAATACAAAGTTCAGGAAAGTCCGGATGGCCTTGCTCAAGCCTTTATCCTTGGCGAGGATTTTGTGGGTGAAGATAATTGCGCATTGATTCTGGGCGACAATATTTTTTATGGACATGACCTTTATAAGCAGCTTGAAGAAGCTTCGAATAAAGAGAAAGGCGCGACCGTATTTGCTTACCATGTCCATGATCCAGAGCGTTACGGTGTTGTTGAGTTTGATAAAAGTGGCAAAGCAATCTCATTAGTTGAGAAGCCTAAAGAGCCAAAAAGCAATTATGCTGTAACCGGTCTGTATTTCTATGACAATAGTGTTGTTGAAATGGCCAAAAATCTCAAACCATCACCGCGTGGTGAACTGGAGATTACGGATATCAACAATCTCTATCTTGAAAAAGGTGAACTTCAGGTTTCAATCATGGGACGCGGGCATGCCTGGCTGGATACCGGGACGCATCAAAGCTTGATTGAAGCCAATAACTTCATCCAGACCATTGAAACTCGTCAGGGATTGAAGGTCGCTTGCCCGGAAGAGATTGCCTATCGTATGGGTTTCATTGGTGCTGAGAAATTAAAAGAATTAGCTCAGCCCATGATGAAAAATGATTATGGAAAATATCTGATGGCTTTATATGAAGGGAAGCTCTAATGAAAATTATTGAGACTGAAATCCCAGATGTAAAGATCATCGAGCCAGCGGTCTTTGGTGATGAGCGCGGTTTTTTTATGGAAACCTGGCAACAGAAGAAATTTGAAGAGTTAGTCTGTCCACGCACGTTCGTTCAGGATAACCATTCTAAATCTTCAAAGGGTATTCTGCGCGGTTTGCATTATCAGACCGTCAATACGCAGGGAAAACTGGTACGCGTCGTAGCCGGTGAGGTTTTTGATGTGGCAGTTGATATGCGCAAATCATCACCAACGTTTGGCAAATGGGTTGGCGTTTATCTCTCGGCCGAAAATAAACGCCAGCTGTGGGTGCCAGAAGGTTTTGCTCACGGTTTCTATGTCACTTCAGACAGTGCTGAATTTGTTTATAAATGCACGGATTATTACAATCCGCAGCACGAGCATTCTTTGCTGTGGAATGACAGTGAATTAAATATCAACTGGCCCAACAATTCAGACAATCCACCCTCTCTGTCTGCCAAAGACGCGATGGGGACGCCTTTCTCTGAAGCTGTAAAATTTGATTAATCCGATAAATTAAGGGTGAGAATTTTCTCATCCTTTTCTGTGTATAGCTAATGACGATGAGCGATAAAGGAAATATAAGTATCTTAATGGGTACTTATAATGGCGAGAAATTTTTAGAGAGCCAATTGCAATCTATTGCTTCTCAGACCTATAAAAACTGGACGTTAATTGTTTCAGATGATGGTTCAACAGACCGTACATGTGATATAGTTGAAGCCTTTTCTCAGCAATGTACTGATAATAAAGTTATATTATTGAAAGGACCGGCTCAAGGATTTGCCGCTAATTTTCTATACTTACTTAGAAATTCCAATATCATTTCAGATTATTATGCTTTTTGTGATCAGGATGATATTTGGTGTGATGATAAACTTGAAGTTGCTATAGGAAAATTATCTTCTCATCCACAAACACAAAATGAACCGCAACTCTATGGTTCACGTACTACTCTGATAAATTCAGAGGGTGATGTGATAGGTATGTCACCATGCTTCGAAAAAACTTTTAAATTTCAGAACGCACTTCTGCAA
The DNA here is from genome assembly GCF_000468095.1 of Pantoea sp. AS-PWVM4. Lineage (GTDB taxonomy): Bacteria > Pseudomonadota > Gammaproteobacteria > Enterobacterales > Enterobacteriaceae > Pantoea > Pantoea phytobeneficialis. The sequence continues at coordinate 43,748 of NZ_ASZC01000023.1, read as the reverse complement.
AGTTATGCTGGTGGCAACACGATGGTTTTCAATCGTGCTCTTAAAGAAGTTTTTGAAGACTTCCCTCCTGATTTAACTATCGTATCCCATGACTGGATTCTTTATATCATTTGTAGCGCACTGAATGGTGTGGTGATCTATGATAAAAACCCCAGGATCCTCTACCGCCAACATGATCAGAATTTGGTAGGGAGTAATATCGGTTTCTTATCAAAAGTAACACGTTTTCGCCGACTCTTCGCTGGGGAATTTAAAGCATGGAGTGCAATTAATTGTCTCGCTCTTGATTTAATTAAGGAGAGGATGCCCGGTGATAATAAGATAAGTTATACTCATTACCTTAATTTAAATGATGACTTTTTAAAACGCATAAGAAGTTTTTTTCAGGGAAGTTTTTATCGACAAAGCTTTCTGGAAACATGTGCTTTTTTTGTGATGAATTTATTTAGGAAGTTGGTCTAACCATCGATGGTGTAAATATGAAAAGAATTGTTTTGATGACGATCAGGTTTTTTCTGAAAATCGTTATTTATATGTACTATGGCGTTTTGTCTATACGCGATGATATCAAAACAAAAAAATATACAGATGTTAAAGTAAAAAAGGAGTTTATCGGAGGCAAGGTAATGCTCCTGGCTTTGTATGAAAAGCATGCTCTCAGGAGCGATACGCTTGAGTTACTCAAAGAAGCCAGACGTAACAATATTTTTATCATCGGTGTAAATACATTAAGACTGGAAGAAGATAATTATCCACGGGACTTAATTGATGTTTATATTGAGCGTGATAATTACGGACGCGATTTCGGTAGCTATAAAGCTGGCATGAAATACTTTTTTGAGTCTAACTTTCAGGAGAAGTGTGAAAGACTGTTGATCATCAACGACAGCGTATTTTTCTCTAAAAATACACTTCCAGAATTTGTACGTAACTTATTTGAGACTAATATCGAAGTTCTCGGTGCCACTGAAAACAGTCAACACTCGCATCACTTGGGATCATTTTGTATTTCGATTGCTGGAAAAATTACCCGAAACAAAAGATTCAAAGATTTTTGGTATGACTACAAATCCTCGAATGTCCGTCCGTTAGTGATCAAAAGAGGTGAGTTTGGTCTGAGTAAATTACTCAAATCACTGGTAAGTTCAGAGCAACATTTCAAATCATTGTTTAACGTCTCTTTTATGGAAAGAAAACTCAGTACGGATGAGGAGTTCTATAAAAGTTATTACTATTATCGCCGCGAAGGTGAGCGTTCCTGGGCGAACAAATCCATTACGCAACTACTGGCCAATGATGAGATCATTTCGTCTTATTATTATCAGTACCTGCTTGAACATGGAAAACCTGAAGAAGCCACGATTGTCAGAAGTGAAGCGGCGAAAGCCTCAAAAAGCAAAAATCGTGAGTCGCAGGTTGAAAAGAATCAAGTCGACTATCTGGATGTAGTTAACTTCTTCGAGAGCTACCATAACGAGAAACCTTTGTTAAATGATCATTTTAAGCAAAGGCTGATTTCTCTCTACCTTGATGAATTTACGCTTGGTTCCCAGATTCATATCAACTGCCTTGCACTGCATAAATGTGGTTTACCGATCATAAAACTTGATCTCATGTTCAGGTGCGTTTGCAGCATGAATGATATTATCAAGCTCAGAGATCAACTTGATGAGTCACAAAGAGAAGAATTTATGACGCTGATACTGGCGCGCCTGTGCGGTGATAAATTCCTCGTAGGATTGAACCGTCTCGCATATCAGTTTGGAATTTTGTAATGTCAAATAAAGTTAAGTCGGTAGGGTGGGATGATTTCACATCCGCCATCAAAAACTTTCATATAGTCAAAGTGATGGGCGGGCAAGATATCCGCATGAGATACAAGCGGTCGAAGATGGGGCCTTTTTGGATCACCATCAGTATGGCCGTTATGATTACCACCATGGGCTTGGTGTTCGGTAATCTTTTCAAGACCAATGTTAAAGAGTTTCTGCCTTATCTTACGTTGGGACTGATCACCTGGAGCTTTATTCTCAGCTCAGTATCGGAAGGCTGTGATGCACTGATCTCTTCCGAAGGGATTATTAAACAGTTGCCAGTGCCATTGCATGTTCATGTCATGCGAGTTATTTGGAAAAATTTCATTATTTTCTTACATAATATTGTTATTTTTCCTTTGGTGCTGTTGGCTGTGCAAAAAGGGATCAGCTGGACAGTGTTACTTGCCATCCCCGGTTTCCTGTTACTTATGCTTAACCTGACATGGCTTTTGATGGTCCTGTCGATGATTTGTGCTCGTTTTCGCGATATGACACAAATCGTATTGAGCATCATGCAGGTGATTTTTTATCTCACACCAGTAATCTGGATGCCGAAATTACTATCGCATAGCGCAGCATTGATGTTGCTGAATCTTAATCCGCTTTATCACCTGATTGATCTTGTCCGCAGCCCCCTGTTGGGAACTGTGCCAATGACGAGTAGCTATATCATTGCAGCTGTTATGGCGGTAGTGGGCCTGGCATTCTCGATTTTCATGACTAGCAAGTATAAATACCGAGTTCCTTATTGGGTGTAGGAAAAATGGCACTAATCAAATTTGAAAATGTTGGTATTGATTTTCCTATATTCAATGCCCAAGCAAGATCGATTAAAAAGAACTTTATCAACTTTGCCACCGGTGGCAAAGTGGGTCAGCATGATGGCAAGGTTGTAATCTCTGCACTTAATAATCTTAACTTTGAAATCAACGATGGTGAAAAAGTTGGATTAATCGGACACAACGGTGCAGGTAAAACCACACTATTGCGGATGTTCAGCAAGGTTTACCACCCAACAAGCGGTTCGGCAATTATTGAAGGTGATATCGGTTCTCTGATCTCAATTTCCCTGGGTATTAATGCAGAATTTACGGGTAGAGAGAATATCTATATCCGAGGTGCATTACTCGGTCTGAAGAAAAAAGAGATTGATGCCAAAATTGAAGAGATTATTGATTTTACCGATCTCGGTGATTTTATTGACATGCCTGTTCGCACATATTCTTCGGGGATGCAAATGCGATTAGGTTTCAGTGTCAGTACAATATTTTCACCTGAGATTCTATTAATGGATGAATGGTTATCGGTCGGAGACGAAGGCTTCAAAGAAAAAGCTGAAGCTCGATTAACCAAGATCATTAATGCTACAAAGATTTTGATCCTGGCTAGCCACAGCAATGATTTATTGCGCAAAACGTGCACACGCATTTTGTGGCTTGAGCACGGTACGGTAAAAATGGATGGCAAACCTGAAGATATTCTTCCGCTGTACTTCAAATCGAATATTAAGACAGGTGATTTGCTAACCAATACATAATTAGCCATGCATTTTATGGCGTTATGTTATCGCACCATTCACTACCTCATCGGGTATCAGATGAGTTAACATATTTGCCACTTTGCTCACAAACCTGGCTTTGTGATGGTAACTTCAGACAGGAGTAGATGATGTCCAAGCAACAAATCGGCGTTGTAGGTATGGCAGTGATGGGGCGTAATCTGGCCCTCAATATTGAGAGCCGCGGCTACACTGTATCTATCTTCAACCGTTCTCGTGAAAAGACTGATGAAGTCGTCGCTGAGAACCCGGGCAAGAAACTCGCGCCTTATTACACCATCGAAGAGTTCGTTGAATCACTGGAAAAACCTCGCCGCATCCTGCTGATGGTACAGGCTGGTGAAGCGACAGATAAGACCATCGCTTCTCTGACTCCTCACCTGGACAAGGGGGACATTCTTATCGATGGCGGTAACACCTTCTATAAAGACACCATCCGTCGTAATAAAGAACTGTCTGATCAGGGCTTTAACTTCATCGGCACCGGTGTTTCAGGTGGTGAAGAGGGCGCATTGAAAGGCCCATCAATCATGCCTGGCGGCCAGAAAGAAGCGTACGAACTGGTTGCACCAATCCTGGATAAAATTGCTGCGCGTGCCGAAGATGGTGAAGCTTGCGTGACTTACATTGGTCCGGATGGCGCTGGTCATTACGTTAAAATGGTGCACAACGGCATTGAATACGGTGATATGCAGCTGATTGCAGAAGCCTATGCACTGCTGAAAGGCGCACTGGGCTTGACCAACGAAGAGTTAGCAAAAACTTTCACCGACTGGAACAATGGTGAACTGAGCAGCTACCTGATCGACATCACCAAAGATATCTTCACCAAGAAAGATGAAGACGGTAAATACCTGGTTGATGTGATTCTGGACGAAGCCGCGAACAAAGGTACTGGTAAGTGGACCAGCCAAAGCTCGCTCGACCTGGGCGAACCGCTGTCACTGATCACTGAGTCCGTGTTTGCGCGTTACCTCTCTTCTCTGAAAACGCAGCGTGTTGCCGCGTCTAAAGTACTGAGCGGCCCGCAGGCGAAAGCCTTCACCGGTGATAAAGCGGAATTCGTTGAGAAAGTCCGTCGCGCACTGTACCTGGGTAAAATCGTCTCTTACGCGCAGGGCTTCTCTCAGCTGCGTGCTGCTTCTGAGCAGTACAACTGGGATCTGCATTATGGTGAGATTGCGAAGATCTTCCGTGCGGGCTGTATCATCCGTGCTCAGTTCTTGCAGAAAATCACTGATGCTTACGCAGAAAACGCGAACATCGCTAACCTGCTGCTGGCTCCATACTTCAAAAATATCGCTGATGAATATCAGCAGGCGCTGCGTGATGTCGTTGCTTACGCTGTACAGAACGGTATCCCAACTCCGACCTTCTCAGCGGCTATTGCATACTACGACAGCTACCGTTCAGAAGTGCTGCCGGCTAACCTGATTCAGGCTCAGCGTGACTACTTCGGTGCGCATACTTATAAGCGTACCGATAAAGACGGTGTGTTCCACACCGAGTGGCTGGACTGATAATAATAAGGCTTCCTACGGGAAGCCTTTTTTTACCCCACCAATAAATCGCCCTCACGTCCGGCATTTTCCCCGGCCAGCCGCACCATCAACATCCCTGCGGTCGCAAATTTCATCAGATTGCGTGCGTACAAGATGCCGCCATATTCAGCCAGCAGTGGTGTCACCTGATCGGTAATGGGATCAATTATCTCCGCTACAACCTCACCGGCTGCAATCCTCTCCCCAATCTTACGACGATTAAGTATCAAGCCCGAATGGGGTGCAAAGATATACTCACAGCCCGCCAGCTCTGTCGCAGGATTAATCAGGGCAGGGGACTCACCTACCTCACCCGCAATATAGCCACCTTCAATCAACGCATTAATAATCGCATCTGCATCTTTCTCTGCCTGCTCAGGTGAAACATCAGCCACACCTCGTAGTTCGAGCGTCACGGGCAGTAATCCACGCGGCATTGGATACTCGTCACCATAACGTTTCGCCAGTGTCAGCCACGGTTCGCAACAGGCTTCATCAAAGGGTTCTCCACCGGACACTTGCGCCAGCAACTGAACTTCACTGCCCAACCAGCGAGCCAGTGGCTCTATATCCGGCCACGCATGAGGGGTGGTGTAAAGATGAGGGACCGCATCCCAGTCGCAATGCAGGTCAATCATTAAATCGGCCTGACTGGCCATCCGCATCAGTGTGAAACGTTGTGCGTCCAGCTCGGTTTTGGCGATGGTGTCACGGTAGTGGCGGTCAATAGCATCCCGAATCAGCCGCTTGTTTTCGTACTCACTTTGTGTCAGTGAACCGGCCAGCTCCGCAACTAATGTCTCACCCAATGCCGGAAAGCGACGGTTAAAGTCCTGCCCGGAGAGGGTATGAAACCGCCCCAGATGAGTACCATGCCAGTGCTGCCCCAAAGCCAGCGGATTGGCTACCGGCACCAACGTAAATGAAGCTTTTAGCTGCCCGGTGGACTCCAGCTCCAGCAATTTTTGTTTCAGATACCAGGCCACCGCCATGCCTGGCAATTCATCACCATGTAAAGCAGCCTGAATATAGACACGTTTGTGTGTGTCGCCGCCGCTGAAGTGAAAACTATAGATTTCACGCTGCGTACCCAGCGAAGCGCTTAAAAGAGGGTGATGTTGTTGTTGCATGGCGTTAATGATGTCCTGTTTGCTGCCGCGCGCGAGCTACACGCAGACATTGGTGTTTCGAATGGCAATTATTATAGTGCGACTGAAAAGAAGGGCGGCTAATGCCGCCCCAGATTTACTGCTGAATGGAGATATCTGTCGCGAAGTATTTTTTCTGGATCTTGTCGAAGGTGCCGTTCTTTTTGATTTCAGCAAAGGCATCATCCAGTGCAGTTTTCAGCTCGGTATCACCTTTGCGCAGACCAATCGCCGTTCCCGGACCGATAATCGGGTCTTGGACCGTCGGTCCTGCCAGTTCAAAATCTTTGCCTTGTGGCTGCTTCAGGAAGCCGATAGCGGCTTGCGCAGCATCGGTAAACACCGCATCAAGACGGCCAGAAACCAGATCGCTCTCTACCTGAGCCTGGTCGCCATAAGGGACAACGTTAACACCATAAGGTTGCCATTTCGCACGCGCATAGCGTTCCTGTACCGTGCCTTGCTCAACACCGACAGTTTTGCCTTTCAGCGATTCAGCAGTGGGTAACAGGCCGGAACCTTTACGTGCGATCAGCTGAGTTTTGGTGTCGTAAAGCGGCACGGTGAAATCGATCTGTTTCAGACGTTCTTCAGTCACGCCCATATCAGAAAGAATTGCATCAAATTTGCGTGCTTTCAGGGCCGGGATCATGCCGTCAAACTGACTTTCTACCCACACGCATTTGGTTTTCATCTGTTCGCAAAGCGCATTGCCAAGATCGATGTCAAAACCGACCAATTTACCCTGCGGCGTTTTGGATTCAAAAGGAGGGTAGGTGGGATCAACGGCGAAACGAACCTGGTCAATTTTTGCCTGTGCGCCGAACGCGCAGCTTGCCAGCACAGCCATTGTCAGCGTCTGACGCAGACGGGCGGTAAAACGTGAACTTGCCATAAAGCGGTCTTCTTTTATCGTGATGTGGAATCACGCAGAGTACCGTCCAGAGAAAGTTATAGCAATTACTGGATTATTTTCATCACGTTACCATTGTGTATCGCTTTGTAATCCTCGGTATTCAACACCACTGACTTCTCCAACACCCCGGCATTAAAGGCAATTTCGTCGTAGCGTTCAAACAGTAAGGGGTCTACCACCAGCATTAAGTCGGCATGAAAACTGAAGGGCGGAATAGCGCCAAACACACAACCGGTGAGCACATCAACTTCTGCCGGGCTGGCGAGTGAAGCGCGACGCCCCCCCACGGCTTCCGCGACTTTGCTTAAATCTGCCTGCTGATCGGCAGGTAGCACCGCCAGCACATGTTGCTTGATACCGTTGCCCTTGACATGACACACCAGCGCTTTTGCCCCCTGACCAACTTCGGTGCCACGAATAGCGGCCACCGCTTCACACTTACCTGTTGCTTCATGCGACATCAGACGATAACGCGCCTGATGTTGATCAAGCAGGGTAAGCAGTTTTTCATGGGTGGTCATGGTGGTCTCCGGATTGCGCGAGTTGCGTTAACAGTGTCTGCATCATATGTGGCTGGCGTGGTAAAACGCCTGTCTTCAACCCTAATGGCTTTAATGCACGGTTCAACGTGGTGAGTGTGATGCTCTCTTTATCGAGTTCAATGTCAGAAAGTGTGCGTCTGCTGATACCTGCCAGTGTGGCGTAGCGCTCCTGCGAGAAGCCCAGAACTTTTTTGCGTAGTTGCATCAGCAATTCTCCCTGAGTTAACTGTTCTTTCATAAATTGTTGCAACAGCTCAAGAAGCATCGCTTCACGTTCAAATGGCGAGAGCTTCTTTGTCATAGTTTCCATCCCGCGATACGTTGATCGAGAAAGTTAAAACCCATCCCAGGCATTTCCAGAATAGAAGAGGGAACACCGCGTGCTGCCAGACGAGATTTTAAGCCGAGTAGACTCTCTGCCAATTTTTTCAACGCATTGAGCAGTTCAGATTGGGGGACAAATTCGTCCAGTCGTGTTGCTATCAAATGCCACTGGAACAGCCCACCTTCTTCATAGGGAGCCCCCCATTGCGTAGTGCGAATGATACCTTCCGGATCGGCTTTCATTGGGGCAAAGTCGTAAATTGGCGCCAGCCACATACCCTCTGGTTTTTTCAGTACGGCACTATTACGGCCATGATTATCAGAATTGCCGAAGGCGATATTAAGCATATCGCGTTTCACCCATTCAATAACCAGCTGCTTACGCCCGGTATCCGTCAGACTTAGCTTTTCAACCAGTGCATTGATGACATCGAAGTGGTTAAGGTAACTACCTGGTGGCTTTTTCATAATGGAATAGACGGATTCCAAACCATATAGCACTTTGCTCTCGCCGACAAAATCTACATCAAAACGAGGCAGCCACAATGATGGATAGCGTTCACCTTCACATAACAACATATTATCGGTACTTATCGTATCGATGCCGAGAGCATGTAATTCATGATAGAAATGGTACTCAGCACGCAAAATGTCGCAATCTATCGCACTGCGCGCGCCGCGTGGATATTTCACCAGATAATGTGCATCCTGGTTCTGCATATCATCCTGCCAGGTATCAATCCACACCTCACAGTTATTATTACGTCTCAATAGCAGTTTTGGTGCCTCGCCACCGGCTCCCGTAGCCCCGCCGCTGGCTGCACCCATTTGTTGGGCGTATTCCAGAAAATCGGTATCACGTTCAACGGCCCATTCCGCAGGAAAGCGCCTGGTCTTCAGCTGACTTTCCGCAGGCAGGCGTGGTAAGGACTCTTTAACCCGCAGATTGCCGACAGGCGCGATAGTACCCGCTTGCAATAAAGCATAATCCTGCTCAGCAGGCGATTTGGTTTGTAAGCCAAGCAGTGCAACCCAATAGCGTCGGCTGGCACCAGCAGGCATGATATCGTCGAGAAAGCTAAACCAGGGTTGGGAAAAATGGCTGCCAATAAGCATCACGGAATAGTTGATACTGCAACTGGCATGGTCATCACGATCAAGATATTGACTGGCATAGTCGAACTCGTATGCGAGCAACGCTGCGCTTTGACGTCCTTTACGTGACTCTTTCACGTCCAGTAGTGCGGCATCTTGCCAGCGTCCATCGACATGCAATTGAAGGGTTAACATGCTGCGCCTTGGTTGAGCAGTATATTGCTCAATTTTAGCCAACTTTGTTATTTATGAGAAGTATACTGCTCAAAATTATCCAGACTCGTCGATTTTGAGCAGTATCGTGCACAATCGCTTACTTATGACGCGCACGCAGATTGTTGATAATGGTGCTCAGATCAAGCTCCTGATCCTGCAACAACACCAACAGATGGTAGATTAAATCGGACGCTTCATTGGTCAGCTCGTGACGATCATTGACCGTTGCAGCCAGCGCGGTTTCTACGCCTTCTTCACCTACCTTCTGTGCAATGCGCTTGGTACCGCTGGCGTACAGCTTCGCGGTATAGGAGCTGGCCGGGTCAGCATGTTTGCGCTCTGCCAGCAGTTGCTCCAGTTGATACAGGAAAGTCCAGTCCGGTGCTGCCGGAGAGAAACAGCTGGAAGTACCGAGATGACAGGTAGGGCCTATCGGGTTTGCCAGCACCAGCAGCGTATCGTTGTCGCAATCTGGTGTAATGCTGACCACTTGCAGGAAATGACCCGAGGTTTCGCCTTTGGTCCACAGACGATTTTTGGTGCGCGAGAAGAAGGTGACGTTGCCCTCCGCGAGGGTTTTCTGCAACGCTTCCTCGTTCATATACCCGTGCATCAGCACTTCGCCAGAGACGCTGTGCTGGACGATAACGGGCATCATGCCCGCGGTTTTGACCCAATCCAGACGGGTCAGTTGTTCTGCAGTTAACACGCGCGAATCTCCACACCGTTGTCAATCAGGAAGCTTTTCAGCTCACCGATATTAATAATCTGTTTGTGAAACACCGAAGCTGCCAGCGCGCCATCAACATTGGCTTGCTCAAACGCTTCGAGAAAGTGTGCCATGGTGCCCGCACCACCGGAAGCAATCAACGGCACCTTGCACACATCACGTACTTTCTTCAGTTGTACCAGGTCGTAACCATTGCGCACGCCGTCCTGGTTCATCATGTTGAGCACGATCTCGCCGGCACCCAGCTTCTGCACTTCCTGCACCCAATCCAGCGTCTCCCATTGGGTAACGCGGGTGCGGGACTCATCACCGGTATACTGGTTAACGTGATATTTACCAGTTGCTTCGTCAAACCAGGTATCGATACCCACCACAATACATTGCACGCCAAAGCGATCGGCCAGGCGGGTAATCAGTGACGGGTCAGCCAGCGCGGGCGAGTTGATAGAAATCTTATCGGCACCGAACTCCAGAATGCGCGCGGCATCCGCTTCGCTCTTGATGCCACCTGCCACACAGAATGGAATATCAATCACTTCCGCTACCCGCGATACCCAGCTCTTATCCACCACACGGCCATCAGACGAGGCGGTGATATCGTAGAACACCAGTTCATCGGCCCCTTCCTGTGCATAACGCTGCGCCAGCGGAACGATATCGCCAATGATTTCGTGATTGCGGAACTGAACCCCTTTCACCACCTGTCCGTCGCGAACATCGAGACAGGGAATTATCCGTTTTGCCAGCATGCAATGGCCTCCGAAACCGTAAATTTATCTTCCAGCAGTGCGCGACCGACAATCACGCCCTGCGCACCGCTGCCGCGCAGGGCGGCGATATCGTCCAGCGAACCAATGCCGCCGGATGACTGAAACGCGATATCCGGGAACGCATCAGACACTTCCTGATACAGGGCGACATTGGAACCGCTCAGCGTGCCATCACGCGAGATATCGGTGCACAGCACATGCTTCAGACCAACCGGCTGATACCAGCCAATGACCTCTTCCAGCGTTACGCCTGCTGCTTCCTGCCAGCCGCTGATCGCCACATCTTTGCGATTGTCGGCGTCGATACGCACATCCAGCGCCAGCACGATGGCATCTGCGCCAAACTCCCGGAACCAGCTTTTCACCTCTTCCGGTTGTTTCACGGCAGTGGAACCCACCACCACGCGACTGGCACCTGCCGCCAGCAACGCCGCGACATCTTCACGATTGCGGATACCGCCACCGACTTGCACCGGAACGCTGACGCCGAGCAGCAGAGTTTGCAGTAACGGGATCTGACGTTTGGCCGGATCTTTGGCACCGGTCAAATCCACCAGATGCAGCACCTGTGCCCCCTGGCGTTCGTAGTCCTGCAAGCGTGGCAGCGGATCGCTACCGTAGTCACGCTGCTGGCCATAATCGCCCTGATGCAGACGCACCACTTTGCCGTCGATTAAATCTAAAGCGGGAATAATCATTACATCTCCAGGAAATTTTTCAGCAGCTGCGCACCCGCTTTACCGGAACGCTCCGGGTGGAACTGCACGCCGAAGAAGTTATCTTTTTGCAAGCCGGCAGTGAACGGCAAGCCGTACTCGCACTGAGCAATGGTATTGGCGTTGACCGGCATGGCGTAGCTGTGCACGAAGTAGAAATAGCTACCGTCGTCGATACCGCGAAACAGGTGGTTTCCGGCCTGCGAGGTGATCTGATTCCAGCCCATATGCGGCAGAGGTAAACCTTTGGTATCCATCAGCGTTACCGGCTCATCAAGGATGCCGAGCGTGGTGACGCCGCCATTCTCATCACTGCCGCGTCCCAGCAGCTGCATACCGAGGCAAATCCCCAGTACTGGCTGCGTACAGGCTTTTACCAGCTCGATCAGATCGCGTTCCTGTAACTGGTTCATGGCCGCCTGAGCCGTGCCGACACCCGGCAGAAACAGTTTATCTGCGCGCAGCACCACATCAGGATCACGGCTCACTTCCGGGGTATATCCGAGGCGCTCAACCGCCCACTTTACCGACGACAGGTTGGCGCAGCCGGTGTCGAGAATCACCACGTTCATCACAGCACTCCTTTCGAGCTCGGCAGGGTGTTACCGTCCACGCGGATCGCCTGGCGCAGAGTGCGGCCAAAGGCTTTAAACAGGCTTTCCACGCGATGGTGATCGTTGCGGCCTTTGGTTTTCAGGTGCAGGGTGCTCATCATGGCGTAGGAGAGGGAGCTGAAGAAATGCTCGACCATCTCAGTGCTGAGGTCGCCCACGCGCTGATAGCTGAACTCCGCTTTGTATTCTAGGTGCGGGCGACCGGAGATATCCAACGCACAACGCGCCAGACATTCGTCCATCGGCAACACGAAGCCGAAACGGCCAATACCACGTTTATCCCCCAGCGCTTTCAGCAGGGCTTCGCCCAGCGCCAGGCCGGTATCTTCTACCGTGTGGTGGTCGTCGATATACAGGTCGCCTTTCACATCAATATTCATGCGTAAGCCACCGTGTACCGCAATCTGGTCCAGCATGTGGTCAAAGAAGCCGACGCCGGTGTTGATCTTGCTGCCGCCTTCACGGTCGAGCCACACTTCAACTTTAATCTGCGTCTCTTTGGTGTTGCGGTTAACCAGCGCATAGCGATCGCGCTTGGTCAGACGTTGCTGGATCGCGTTCCAGTCTTCACCTTCTGCACCGTAACGCAGGCCCTGAATACCCATATTTTGCGCCAGCTGGATATCGGTGTGACGATCGCCGATCACATAGCTGTTCGCCACATCCAGCGCGCCTTCTGCCAGCCAGGCTTCAACCATTTTGGTTTTTGGCTTACGGCAATCGCAGTTGTCTTCCGGCTTATGCGGGCAGATCAGGATGTCACTGAAACGGATACCCTGCGACGTCAGGATCTGCATCATCAGGTTGTGCGGCCCATCAAAATCGGCCTGCGGGAAGCTGTCGGTACCCAAACCATCCTGATTGGTGATCATCACCAGCTGGTAACCGGCGCTTTGCAGCGCCAGCAGGGCAGGGATCACGTTTGGCTCGAAGGCCAGCTTGTCCATGCGATCCACCTGAAAATCCACCGGGGGTTCAGAGATGATGGTGCCGTCGCGGTCGATAAAAAGGGTCTTCTGACTCATGCTTGCTCCACAGGTAAGGCTTGCAGCGCGGCGATTAAGCGCTCGCACTCTTCACGGGTGCCGATTGAGATGCGCAGGCATCCCGCCAGGCCGGGGTTTTTATTCTGGTCACGCAGGATAATGCCTTCATCCCACAGGGTTTTAAACACTTTCGGAGAATCGGTGAAACGCGCCAGAATATAGTTTGTCTCGCTTGGGAATACCGCTTCCACACAAGCGATCTGCGGCAGCTGTTCCAGCAGCCAGCTACGGTTGGCATTCAGTTGCAGCGCGTGTTCGCGCATCAGCGCCAGCCCCTGATCGCTCAGCGCCTGAGCCGCCACATCCGCTACCGGGGTGGCGAGCGGGTAAGGTGCAATCACTTTCAGCAGCAGGTCGATCACTGGCTTGTTCGCCAGCGTAAAGCCGCAGCGCAGGCCAGCCAGCGCAAAGGCTTTCGACAGGGTACGCAGAATCACCAGATGCGGATAATCTTTCAACCAGCCAGCCAGCGTCGCTTGCGGGCAAAATTCGATATAGGCTTCATCCGCCACCACCAGCGCTTTTCCGGCGGTCATATCCAGCAGGGCGCGGATATCGTCCGGGTTGATCAGGTTGCCGGTCGGGTTGTTCGGACTGCACATATACACCACTTTCACCCCGTCGAGCTGGTCAGCAATGGCCGGCAGATTCAATTGCCAGTCGTCCAGCGCTGCCACGGTGCGGTATTCGATACCGATGGTTTCAGCGCTGACGCTGTACATGCCATACGTCGGCGGGCAGAACAGAATCGCGTCTTTGCCCGGTTCACAGAAAGCACGCATCACCAGTTCAATGCCTTCATCCGCGCCACGGCTCACCAGTACCTGCTCCGGGCTGACGCCGGCATAACCGGCATAACGCTCGATCACTAACTTCGGCTGGCATTCCGGGTAACGGTTCAGCGTCTGCTGCGACAACTCAAACGGCACCGGCAGCGGGAATTCGTTGGCGTTCAGCCACACATCACCGTTCCCCCCCAGGCGACGGGCTGATTGATACGGCGTCAGCGCGCGCACATTGGCGCGGGCCAAATCTTCAACATTCAGGCTCATGCTTGCTCCTTCAGGGCCGCAACACGCAGGGTAACGGCGTTTTTGTGGGCTTCCAGCTGCTCAGCGGCGGCCAGGGTTTCGATGGTGGCCGCGAGGTTAAGGAAACCCTGTGGCGTCAGTTCCTGCACGGTCATACGCTTCTGAAAATCCGCCAGACCGAGGCTCGAGCAGGTGGCGGTGTAGCCATAGGTCGGCAGTACATGGTTAGTGCCGGAGGCATAATCACCGGCTGATTCAGGCGACCAGTCACCCAGGAACACCGAACCGGCGCTGGTGATGCTATCGACCAGGTCACGCGGAGTACGCGTCTGAATAATCAGGTGCTCAGGGCCGTATTGGTTCGAGATGGCGACGCACTGCGCCAGATCTTGCGCCACAATCAGGCGGCTGCTGGCTAACGCCTGACGCGCGGTGGCGGCACGCGGCAACTGCGCCAGTTGCTCGTCAACTGCGGCGGCGACGCCGTTTGCCAGTTCCAGTGATGGCGTCAGCAGAATCACCTGCGAATCCGGGCCATGTTCGGCCTGGGACAACAAATCAGAAGCCACAAAGGCCGGTGTTGCGCCAGCATCGGCAATCACCAACACTTCAGACGGACCGGCAGGCATATCTATCGCTGCACCATCCAGACGCTGGCTCACCTGACGCTTGGCCTCGGTGACATACGCGTTGCCCGGACCAAAGATCTTGTCCACTTTTGGCACGGTGTCGGTGCCGAAAGCGAGGGCGGCAATCGCCTGCGCACCACCAACCTGAAACACTTCCTGCACGCCACACAGCTGAGCGGCATAGAGGATCTCGTCGGCAATCGGCGGTGGTGAGCACAGCACCACACGGCCACAACCGGCGATGCGTGCCGGGGTTGCCAGCATCAATACGGTGGAAAACAGCGGCGCAGAACCGCCTGGAATGTACAGGCCAACCGATTGCACCGGGCGCGTAATCTGTTGGCAGCGCACGCCGGGTTGTGTCTCCACATCCACTGTCGCCAGAATCTGTGCGTTGTGGAAAGTTTCGATATTGCCCACGGCCACAGCCATTGCCTGCTTCAATCTGTCGCTCAGGCGGTCACTGGCGGCTTGCATCTGCTCGGCCGTCACACGCAGGTTATCCACCTGTGCTTTATCAAAACGCGCGCTGAATTCACGCAGCGCATTGTCACCATTCTCTTTTACCTGTGCCAGAACATCACGCACCACCTGGCTGATGCTGTCGGAGGCGGAAATCGCCGGACGCATCAGTAACGCCTGTTGCTGCTCGGTGCTGCATTGCTGCCAGTCAATCGGGGTCATCAGGGCGCTCATTCGGTCACTCCAGCATTTTTTCAATTGGCAGCACCAGAATTGAGCTGGCACCAAGGGCTTTCAGTTTTTCCATGGTTTCCCAGAACAGCGTTTCGCTGCTCACCATGTGCATCGCCACACGGCTGACTTCACCGGCCAGCGGCAGGACGGTAGGACGCTCCGCACCCGGCAGCAGGGCAATCACTTCTTCCAGACGCTCGCTCGGCGCGTGCAGCATGATGTATTTGGACTCACGCGCTTTGATGACACCCTGAATACGCGTCATCAGTTTGTCGACCAGCTCTTGTTTGGCCCCGGACAGCTCACCGTCACGTTGGATCAATACCGCTTTGGAGCGATAAATGACTTCAACTTCGCGCAGGCCATTGGCCTCCAGCGTGGCGCCGGTGGACACCAGGTCGCAAATCGCGTCGGCCAGACCGGCACGGGGTGCCACTTCAACTGAACCATTCAGCAGACAGGATTTAAAAGCAACGCCTTGTTTATCGAGATACTTTTTCAGCAGGTGAGGGTAAGAGGTGGCAATGCGGGATTTATCAAGGCATTGCGGACCGGTGTACTCCGCGTCAACCGGCATTGCCAGCGACAGGCGGCAACCGCCAAAATCGAGACGACGCAGAGTAAAGTAACGCGGATCCTCACCCTGGGCGCGGCGCGTTAACAGCTCCTCTTCCAGCACGTTTTCGCCCACGATGCCAAGATCCACCACGCCATCCATCACCAGTCCGGGAATATCGTCATCGCGCACGCGCAGGATGTCGATTGGCATGTTTTCCGCAAACGCAATCAGACGCTGCTGCTGAAGGTTAATTTTAATGCCACAGCGTGCCAGCAGTTCGCGTGATTCATCACTTAAACGGCCAGATTTCTGCATAGCTATGCGTAAACGGGTGTTATCTAACATGGTTCCTGTCCTCTTATTCATTCCTGTCTGAACTCAGTTGGGTTGCGTCAGCCCATAAAAAAACCCCCGGAAGATGATCTTCCGGGGGCTCTCTTTGCGCTCACACCACTGGAAGATCCTAAACGTCTTCCAGCACACATCGCCTGAAAGACTAGTCAGGATGATGGTGATGATGGTGGTTGAACTGAACGCGTGTCATAAAAAATTCCGTTGCTGAATGGGTATTCATTTGCGTGCTGATTAACCTAGCGAAGATAGCGCCGTGTGGCAAGCCTTTTTTAACGTCAATTTCTGGAATCTCCCGCAACAGTTAGCGCTGGTTTGACACCCACGACAGCACTAAGATGAAGTGTCTTTGAGCAGCGAAGCCGGGAGTCGATATGAAAAAGGTCGCGATTGTGGGGCTGGGATGGCTGGGCATGCCGCTGGCGATGGCGCTGGCGACACGCGGCTGGCAGGTGACGGGCAGCAAAACCTCGCCAGATGGGGTAGATGCGGCTCGTCGTTGTGGCATTGAGGCGTTTCAACTGGTGCTGACACCTGAGCTGGAGTGTGAGGCAGAAGATCTGGAAGCGCTGATCTCGGTGGATGCGCTGGTGGTGACCTTACCCGCCAGTCGTACGGTGCAGGGCGGTGAAGATTATATGCAGGCGGTACAAAATGTGGTGGATACCGCATTAGCCTTTAAGGTCCCGCGGATTATCTTCACCAGTTCCACTTCAGTGTATGGTCCTGGTCCGGGAGTGATGAAGGAGCACAGTCCGTTGCAACCTGAAACCGTGGCGGGTAAAACGCTGGTGGCGCTGGAGAACTGGTTGCACGATTTGCCGGGAACCTCAGTGGATATTGTTCGTCTCGCCGGGCTGGTGGGACCCAATCGTCATCCCGGACGTTTCCTTGCCGGGAAAACGGATTTACGCGATGGCGCACATGTGGTGAATCTGGTGCATCTGGATGATGTGGTGGATGCAATTGTGCTGTTGTTGCAGACGCCGAAAGGTGGGCATATATATAACCTGTGTGCGCCGAAACATCCGACGCGTGACACTTTCTATCCTGGCGTGACCAAACAATTAGGTTTAACACCCCCTCAATTTATCGCGGAAAGCTTGCGTGATGCAGGCAAGGTTATTGATGGTGGAAAAATATGTAATGAACTGGGGTTTGAGTACAGTTATGATGACCCGATAAAGATGCCGTTGGAATAACGTAATTTTTAAGGCTGCATTTTAGCAGTATAACAATAGCCCACCTGACGGGTGGGCTATTGCATTTATCTGTTGTAATCGCTTAACTGGTCAGAAAGTTTCACAATGACAACACCATCCATCATTCTGACTGCGTTTCTATCTGGCCATGATGGCATCGATTTTCCATTAACTCTGGATCTTTCCACCTGGTCAGCATCAGGTATTTTTACATTCAGCATGTTGCTGGTATAAAGATATTTATACATCCTCTGATTGTTGCCGCCATCCCACTCATAAAAGGATGCGCCAAAAACGTCTGCGCCTGGAACTCTCCATGAATTTAAGGGGCTGTAACTCCCGTAAAAGAAAATGGGAGTTTTAGTGGCATCAAATTGAGGATATTTATTGTATATAGTGTTAATGATTTGCTCCGAAAGGTTTCTGTCTGCCTCTCGTGCCATATAATCACTGTAAAATAATCGTGTGGAAGATGATGCGCCAACACCAAGGAACACCAGAGCAATCAAAACTGAGGATGTTTTAAGCTGAGTAATAGATATCGCACAGATAAAAAGGCCAGCAAAAACAACAGACGCCTGCGTCATGGCCCGTGGAGGCATACCTGAACCAATGGCTATATTCAGAAGGAACATGGAGAGGAATGTTGCTACGCTCAGAATTATGGTTAAGGAGACATTACTCTTTTTTCTGACAACTGCAACGCAGATCGTTACAATCCAGATTAAGCAAAAAGCAAAGCTATTCATACCGTAAGCTGCACGGAATCGAATATAGTCTCTGATAAAATGAGCCACGGATTTTATTACGTCATACGTCCCATGCTTTCCCCAGCCAATCATGGCTGAGAGATAACCCGAGATTTGAACTCCGTAATGACCGGCAACCATCTTAGACAGGATGGAGTTTATAATAAGTGCAATGCCAGCCATTACACCAAATAGCACTATTTTTTTAGCAGCATCAGTGTAAGTTAATTTCTCATTAATTGACTTCAATGTTAATGAAATACAAAGCAATGATGCGGAATAAAGAAAGACTGATTGATAAACAGATAAAGATACAATGGTCAGAATGACAAAAATTAACAGACGCCATGCACTCACCTTCTCCAACATAAAAAGAGAGGCCGTAGAGAGAAGTATCGACAAGCTGATAGTATCGGACTGATTGCTAAACTCAAATTGATAAGCCATTTGTGGCAGAGCTGCCAGCATGACAGTAAACGCTACAGCATGTATTTTGTTTAATTTGAGATAAATTGAAGCCAATGCAGCTGAGCACGAAAGAAAGATAAGACTCAAAAGCAGCGTGAAGAAAGGGAGGTAAGGCTCAGGCAAAATGTAATGACGCAGTAGCGCATGCCCCCACCTGCCCGCTGACAATGTCTGGAAGAAATTATCAAATGGCTCCTCATCAATCGATAAAGTAAAATGTGTAAGCTCAAAGCCATATACAACAAGATATGAGGTGAAGGCAGAAAAAAAAGCAAGGATGAGTATATGTACCTTTGGATCGTTTAAACTAATTTTTGATAGCTGCATTCTCTCTGTTCCATGAATTTTTTAATTGTAGTGTGGCGTGTAGAGGGGTGTCCCTATATACCCCATGCATGATGGCGCTTATGAATGAACTGCATGTGGACTACCCTAAACCAGGTCGTTATCTACATTGTTTTTTTACTATATAGCGTGGTCTTTTTTTAGTCTCAATATAAATTCTTCCAATATACTCTCCAAGCACACCAATCCCGATAAGCTGAATGCCACCGAGGAAAAGGATTGAAACCAATATAGAAGGATAACCACGTACCGGGTTACCGAAAATAAGGGTGTTCATCACCATATAGGTGCCATAAATAAAGGATAACCCGGCAACAAACAGGCCAATATAGGTCCACATACGTAGAGGAAAGGTGGAAAAGGAGGTGATACCTTCCAGTGCCAGGTTCCAGAGTTTCCAACCGTTGAACTTGGTTGAGCCAGCAACTCGTTCAGCTCGGGTATATTCAATGACTTCGGTGTTACCGCCCACCCAGCTAAGAACCCCTTTCATAAACAGGTTTCTTTCCGGCATTAGTTTGATGTTCTCGACAATCTCACGCGACATCAGGCGGAAATCACCGACATTTTCTTCAATCTGCGGTTTGCTTATTTTATTGTGCAAATGGTAGAACCATTCAGCACTTTTGCGCTTCAGATGACTGTCCGATGATCTGTCGATACGTTTAGCAAGTACCACATCCGCACCGTTACGCCATTTCTCGATAAGTTGTGGGATGATGTTGATAGGGTCCTGCAAATCAACATCAATCGGGATGACTACATCTCCCGTGGCGGCTTCAAGTCCGGCAAACAGAGCGGGTTCTTTACCAAAGTTGCGGGTAAAGCAGACATGTTTAACCAGCGGATCCCTGAGTTCAATATCTTGCAGGATCTGCTCGGTGCCATCACTGCTGCCATCGTTTATAAAGACAATTTCAACGTCGTCATCGCCAAATCCATTGTAATCGCGAACAGCATTATAAAAGACCGGCAGTGCCTCCTCTTCGTTAAGAACAGGTACTATCAATGAGATCTTCATTTACTCTCCCTGAAGACAAATAATTTTGAATAAGCGAACCCACAAACAAGGCTGACAACTGAGAACAGAATCAAGGTGAAGAAGGGATTGATATGGGCATGGTCGGCTGCCCATCCTACGGCAAGCGCCATCGCCCCCATAAAAACGGTGTAGAAGAGATAACGTGAAGTTGTCGCCTGGGCGTTGAAGGTCCAACGCGCATTGGCAAAAAATGAAAAGGTGACAGCAGCGCAAAATGCAATGAAGTTAGATACCGACTGCTTAAAACCAAGATTGTACATTGCGCCAAAAATCACCCAATGAATCATGGTGTTCACGACGCCAATCGAGGCATATCTGGTGAAGCGTTTGAACATTTTGTCACCCATTATCAAAAACGAACCCGATCTTGTCACCAGATCAGGGATATGGCAAGTTTTGGTAAGGTTGACGTTATTTAATCGTAAGGCAGTCTGGCATTGATCAAAAACAAGCAGTCCTGCGTCTTTTTACACCCCCAATCGATCCCGCAGCGCATACCACACCGCACCCATTGCCGTGAGCGGCACTTTAAAGCGCCTTCCGCCAGGGAAGGGCAGATGTGGCAATCGGGCAAAGGCATCAAACCGTTCCGCCTGGCCGCGCAGGACTTCCGCGATCAGCTTGCCGGATAAGTGGGTACAGGTCACGCCATGCCCACTGTCACCCTGCATAAAGTAAACATTCTTCTCCAGTTGGCCAAACTGCGGCATCCGTGACAGCGTCAGCAGGAAATTTCCGCTCCAGCGATAGCTGAGCTTCACATCGCGCAACTGCGGGAAGGTGCGCAGCAGCTTGGGGCGAATCAATGCATCAATATCCTCCGGCTCGCGTGCGCCATACACCACACCGCCGCCGTATAACAGGCGGTTGTCTGCGGTGAGGCGGAAATAGTCGAGCAGATAATTACAGTCTTCTACGCAATGATTATTCGGCAGCAGACTGAGCGCCAAATCGCGACTCAGCGGTTCGGTGGTAACGATTTGTGAGCCGCAAGGCATGCTTTTACGGCCCAGACGTGGTTCCAGTTGCGTCGGGAGATAGGCGTTGCCAGCGAAAATGACAAAGGTGGCGCTAACATCGCCGCGTGCCGTTTTTACCCGATGCGGTGTGCCATACTCCACTTTCAACGCGGCAGATTGTTCATAGATACGCCCGCCATGCCGCCGGATGGCCTCGGCTTCGCCCAGCGCCAGATTCAATGGGTGCAGATGCCCGCCGCGTTTGTCCAGCAATCCCCCAACGTAACGGTCGGTTGCCACTTCACGGCGGATACCACGCTCATCCAGCAATTCCAGCTCATGGTTGCCATAGCGCGCCCAACTGGCTTTCTGGTTGCGCAGATGGCCCATCTGGCGATTATTTAACGCGGCAAAAATTCCACCGGGGCGATAGTCACAGGCGATGGCATAGCGATCGATACGGTCGCGAATAATGTCCGCACCTTCGAACATCATGCTGCCAAGCATCTTAGCGGTGTCTTTGCCATAACGTTGTTCAATCACATCAACGTCGCGGCTGTAAGAATTGACCACCTGGCCGCCATTACGTCCACTGGCACCAAAGCCGATTTTCGCCGCCTCCAACAGCACCACATCGTAACCCGCTTCAGTGAGATACAGCGCCGATGACAGGCCGGTAAAGCCGCCACCGATAATGCAGACGTCACATCGAATGCTCTCCTGCAATTCTGGCCAGGGTTCATGCGCATTCGCTGTTGCGGCGTAATAACTCTCCACATGTTGCATCACAACCTCCTTCTGCGCGTGGCCTCAGAAATTTGCCGGCGAATGGGCGCTCACAATTCGGCACGGCTGATCGGACATATTGGTAAAGCTATGCGGTAAACCGGTATCGATGACGTAGCTTTCTCCGGCGTACAGGTGATAGCTCTGACCATTCACTACCAGCGTAATTTCGCCCTCCAGTACGGTGCCAGTCTCTTCGCCGGGATGGCGGAGTTTTTCACCGGTACTGGAACCTGGCGCGTAATGCTCCAACAGCATCGCCAGCGCTCGCTGCGATGCCCCATTATCAATCAGCTGTAACGACACCCCCAGGCTGCCAATCTCCACCCGATCATCGGGGCGAACAATCACGCGTGGTGTGTAGTCCTGCTTCGGCTCGGAAAAAAATTCTGATAGCGATAGCCCGTACACCTTCAGCAGTTTTTGTAGGGTACTCACCGCCGGGCTGACTTTATCCTGCTCGATGGTGCTGATGGCGCTATGGGTCAAACCTGACAACTCAGCGACGCGACGCTGAGACAATCCCAACTCCTGCCGGATTTGCGATAAACGTCGTCCGGGCGCCAGAGTGGCGTCGTTCATGGTCGTTTTTCCTTGTGATAACGAACAGCGGCGTGAATAAATGCCTCGAACAACTGGCGCGAAACCGGATCGTCGGTTGAATGCCACTCCGGATGCCACTGTACCGCCAGAGCAAACGGGTGCTGACGTAAACTGACCGCTTCTGGCAGGCCATCGGCCGCGCGCGCCTCGATGCGCAGTTGGGGGCCGGGTTCACGGACCCCCTGTTGATGGAGCGAATTCACTCTAAAAGCGGCATCGCTACCAAGTATGTGGCTGAGCAGACCATCGGCTTCCGGTTTTACCTCATGCACAGGGGCATACTGTTGTTCCAGCGGCAGCGTGTCATCCTCACGATGCTCCTGGAATTGATGAGTGAGGTGAAGATAGCGATGCAACGACCCTCCATTTGCCACCACCATCTCCTGCAATCCCCGACAAATACCCAATATCGGCATCTTTTTTCCCACCGCATGGGTAATCAGGCCGAATGCGAGACGGTCGCGGGCCGGATCGGCATGAGGCTCCACACCTTCCTCGCCATAATGCCAGGGTTCGATGTTGCTCGGGCTGCCTGTCAGCAAAATGCCATCCAGCAACGTCATACTGTTTTCTAATAGATGAGGGGCTTGCATCAGTTGATGCGGCAAAGGGAGGGGCAGGCCACCGGCGAGCACGATGGCATCAAGATACTTGTTATGGACGGTCTGCCCAGGATGGCTACCGATGTTGTTCTGACACATCACTACGCCAATCAAGGGTTTGTCAAAAATAATGCCCATTACGTCTCCGCGTCGCTGTTCAATATTTTCGCCGATAAAGCGCACCTGACGTAAAAGTGTGCAATATAATGTCAATCTAGCAACCGTCTGGCTAATCTTCAAACAGATTTGTTACATTTGCACACTTTTTCTCCAGGAGCTATCTTAGATTTGTGGCTGTTATTTTGAGCATTGCGCAAACCTGACAAACGGTAAAGGGCGGGTGGGATCATGACGAACCTCGTAGAAGTAGAAGACTTCACGCGACATAGTGAAGAGAAGCGAACCAGCGCGTTCCAGCTGGAGGTGAAAACCTGGCTGGAACGCCATCCTGAAACGCAATATGTCGATATTCTTCTGAACGATCTGAATGGGGTATTTCGCGGTAAGCGCATTCCCGTCTCAGCGCTGGCAAAACTGGAAAAAGGGTGTTACTTCCCGGCTTCGGTTTTCGCTATGGATATTTTGGGTAATACCGTCGAAGAAGCTGGACTGGGACAGGCACTCGGCGAACCTGACAATATCTGCTTTCCTGTTCCCGGTTCTTTAATGCCTTCCGCCGCCGACCCGCAACGTGTCGCGCAACTGATGCTGACCATGTGCAACCAAGATGGCACTCCCTTTGACGTTGAACCCCGTAATGTCCTCAATCAATTGTGGCAACAACTGCGCAATCGGGGATTATTTCCGGTGGTAGCGGTAGAGCTGGAGTTCTATCTGGTCGATAAAAAACGCGATGCGGAAGGCTATATCCAACCGCCGTGTGCACCCGGTAGCGATGAGCGCAACATGCAAAGCCAGGTCTATTCGGTGGATAACCTTGATCACTTTGCCGATGTGTTACGGGATATTGATTCCCTGGCGAAGCAGCAGGGGATACCGGCCGATGGTGCCCTGGCGGAGGCCTCACCGGGACAGTTCGAGATCAATCTGCACCATACGCGCGATGTATTGAAAGCCTGCGATCACGCAATTCAACTCAAGCGTCTGGTTCGTCAGGTCGCAGAAAATCACGGCATGACGGCGACTTTCATGGCGAAACCCTATGAAGAGTACGCCGGTAGCGGCATGCATGTGCATATCAGTATGCTGGATGCCGCCGACCACAACGCCTTTTCCCTTGATGACGGTAGCGATTCGCCGCTGCTGAAACGTGCGCTGGCAGGCATGATCGATTTAATGCCGGCATCAATGGCACTGCTGGCTCCCAACGTGAACGCCTATCGTCGTTTTCTGCCGGATGCTTTTGTTCCCCTTCAGGCCTCATGGGGGCACAACAACCGTACCGTGGCGCTGCGCATTCCCTGTGGCGATGTCGATAATCATCGCGTGGAATACCGTGTGGCGGGGGCCGATGCGAATCCTTACCTGGTGGTGTCAACCATTCTTGCCGGTATTGTACACGGACTGGACAATCAATTGCCGTTGCCGCATCCGGTGAAAGGCAACGGCCATGAAGCGGAAGGACTGGCGCTACCGATTCGTCAGAGCGATGCGCTGTACGAATTTGAGAACAGCTATCCGCTACAGAAGCTGCTGGGCGAGCGTTTCAGCGCGGTGTGGCACAGCTGCAAACAGTATGAACTGATGCAGTTTGAGCGACTTATCACCGCCACCGAGATTGACTGGATGCTGAAGAACGCCTGAAGCAGGGAGATTTAGCGCAACATCTTGTATTGATGCCAGTAATTAAGGCAAAATATGCGCCCTGCAAAATACCAACATAACCGACGCTTATCGCGTCGGTTATTTTTTGCATAGTGATTTCACTCTACTTCAACCGAGGCCGGACACGCATCCGGATAGATAGACACTACAAACACGCGTTGTGCGTGAGATTTTGAGGAAAAAAGATGGGGATGTTTTCAACTGCACCAGCGCTGGCTGGTTCTCGCTTTCGTGATGACTACGGCGCTGTGATGAGCACTCTTGCTTATCAACCCACCTCCTGTCGCAATTTGCGCAGTTTCCCTGTGGTACAACCCAGTCAGGTTGTTGCTGTAGGGGGGCTGAACGATGTCGCTTAATACCTCTAGCGCACCACAGCGTGCACATCTGAAAAAATCCCTGACTCTGATCCCGGTGGTCATGATGGGCCTGGCCTATATGCAGCCAATGACCCTGTTTGATACTTTCGGCATCGTATCGGGTCTGACCGACGGCCACGTCGCCACTGCGTATGCGTTCGCGCTGATCGCCATTCTGTTCACTGCTATTAGCTACGGTAAGCTGGTACGCCGCTTCCCATCTGCGGGCTCCGCTTATACCTATGCACAGAAGGCCATTAGCCCACACGTCGGCTTTATGGTGGGCTGGTCATCTCTGCTGGACTATCTGTTCATGCCGATGATCAACATCCTGCTGGCGAAAAGCTATTTTGAAACGCTGGTGCCGGGGATCCCGTCGTGGATTTTTGTCGTGCTGCTGGTGGGCTTTATGACGCTCTCCAACCTGCGCGGCATCAAAACCGTAGCCAACTTCAACAGCGTGATTGTGGTGTTGCAGGTGTTGGTGATGATCGTGATTACCGGCATGGTGATTTACGGTGTTGTCCACGGTGTTGGCGCAGGTACGTTGACCAGCAGCAAACCGTTCTGGTCACAGGATGCCCATGTGGTACCGATGATCACCGGTGCGACCATTTTGTGTTTCTCGTTCCTCGGCTTTGACGGCATCAGTTCGCTGTCGGAAGAGACCAAAGACGCTGAACGTACCATTCCGCGCGCGATTTTCCTCACCGCGTTGATTGGTGGCGTGATCTTTATTGCGGTGTCTTACTTCCTGCAACTCTACTTCCCGGATATCTCACGCTTCCAGAATCCGGACTCATCACAGCCGGAAATCATGCTGTTTGTGGCGGGTAAAGCCTTGCAGGTTGGTATCCTGATCTTCTCGGTGGTCACGGTGCTGGCATCTGGCATGGCGGCGCACGCCGGTGTTTCCCGTCTGATGTATGTGATGGGCCGTGATGGTGTATTCCCGGAGCGTTTCTTCGGTTATATCCATCCGAAATGGCGTACCCCGTCATTGAACGTGCTGCTGGTCGGTGCCATTGCGCTGCTGGCGATCAACTTTGACCTGGTTACTGCAACCGCGCTGATCAACTTCGGTGCGCTGGTGGCGTTTACCTTTGTGAACCTGTCGGTGATTGCCCAGTTCTGGGTGCGTGAGAAGCGCAACAAAACGCTGAAAGATCACATTCACTATCTGGTGCTGCCGGTGTTGGGTGCGATGACTGTTGGCGCGCTGTGGATTAACCTGGAAGAGACTTCAATGGTATTGGGTCTGGTCTGGGCTGCAGTGGGGATTATTTACCTCGCAGTGGTTACGCGCACCTTCCGTAACCCGGTGCCGCAGTACAGCGAAGAAGTGTAAGTCGGCAAGGTGCGCGCTAATGCGCACCTTCCGTAAAGGCGCGGGTCACCGCGCCTTTGTCATCGACATCGCGTTCATCCGTTAACCGGCAATCTGTAATTCCCAACTCCCCAAACTTAACGTCTCGCGCGCCGCTTTACTCAATTCGTTATCCGTAATCAGCGTATCAATCCGTTCCAGCGGCAATGCCAGATGCGTGGCAATCTTGTTGTACTTGGAACTGTCGCTTAACAATATCCGCTTGCTACTGACATCGCTCGCTGCCTGTTTTACCGGCACTTTCTCTTCATCAGGGGTAAATAATCCGCGCGGTCCCCAGCACGAGGCGGATATGAACGCGATATCAATCGCCAGTTGGCGCAAACTGCGCGCCGCAGCGGCACCAATGCTGGAACGGTTTTCCCGACAAACGGTTCCCCCGGTATGGATCAGCTTACAGTTGCTGCTTTCCATCAACAGACGCGCGATGACAAAATCATTGGTGACCACCAGTAAATCCTCCCGGTCGAGCAGTTCCCGCGCGAGGGCCAGCGTGGTGGTGCCGGCATCAAGGTATATGCAACTGTTACGCGGAATATGACGCGCCGCCAACTGGCCAATCGCCATCTTCTCGTTGCTGTACATGCTGGTTTTTGCCAGATGAGACGGTTCTGCCGCCAGTCTGTCTGCCGACCGCACGCCGCCTGATACCGAGAGCACCGCGCCTTGTTCCTCCAGCTTCTGCACATCACGGCGGATGGTCATATGGGATACCCCCAGCCGCTCGGTTAGCTCGGCGATACTGACCACGCCACGCTCGGCAACCAGCGCTAAAATCTGTTGATGACGTTCAACCGGAATCACAATCGCCTCCATGAAATTATCATTTTTTCACATTGTAGAGCATCGCCTCTTTACATGCAGTAGATATTATCCCTGTGGAATGTAAGCAAAAATCGCCAAAAGTCTGCGGATAAGCCACGTCGTGGCTGTGTGAAATGTTGTTATGAGAGATGCGTCGAAGTTAATTTTTGTGATTCTCCGCACATTTATCCGCCAGTGTCTGCGGCAGAATTAACAGCAATGAACAAATAATCACTTAAATTAACAATGGAGGTTCGCTGTGTCAGCAACCGTCAATAATATCTGTGTAGTAGGTTTGGGTTCGATGGGTATGGGCGCGGCGCAGTCCTGTATTCGTGCCGGTTTAAACACCTGGGGGGTTGATCTCAATCCCCAGGCGCTGGAAACCCTGCGTCAGGCCGGCGCGCGTGACGCACAGACCTCCGCTGCTGCGTTCGCTCAGGAACTGGATGCGGTGTTACTGCTGGTGGTCAATGCCGCGCAGGTTAAAGCGATTCTGTTCGGCGACAACAGTCTGGCGGCACAACTCAAACCCGGTACCCTGGTCATGGTGTCCTCCACCATCTCAGCCCAGGACGCGCAGTCCATTGAACAACAACTGGCGCAGCATCAACTGGTGATGTTGGATGCGCCGGTATCCGGCGGCGCAGCGAAAGCAGCAACCGGCGACATGACGGTGATGGCGTCCGGTAGCGAGGAAGCCTTTGCTCGCCTGCAACCGGTACTGGACGCGGTTGCCGCGAAAGTCTACCGCGTGGGTAGCGAAATCGGTCTTGGCTCGACAGTGAAAATCGTTCATCAGTTACTGGCAGGCGTGCATATCGCCGTTGGCGCAGAAGCGATGGCACTGGCTGCGCGAGCAGGCATCCCGCTGGAAACCATGTATGACGTTGTGACCAATGCGGCAGGAAACTCCTGGATGTTTGAAAACCGCATGCGTCATGTGGTGGATGGCGACTATTCACCGAAATCCGCGGTCGATATCTTCGTCAAAGACCTCAACCTGGTGGCCGACACCGCCAAATCCCTGCATTTCCCGCTACCACTGGCCTCGACTGCACTCAACATGTTTACCGAAGCCAGCAACGCGGGTTACGGGCGTGAAGACGACAGTGCGGTGATCAAAATCTTCAGTGGCATCACGCTGCCCCAGCCGAAGGGGAAGTAACCATGCGTTTAGGTGTCATTGCTGACGACTTTACCGGCGCGACTGATATCGCCAGTTTTCTGGTGCAAAACGGCCTGCCGACAATTCAGTACAACGGCGTGCCGGAGAGTGTGGATAGCCTGAGTGCACGGGCGATAGTTATCAGCCTGAAGTCACGCTCGTGCCCACCCCAGCTGGCGATTGATCAGTCGCTGGCGGCGCTGCGCTGGTTGCAGCAGCAGGGCTGCGATCGTTTCTACTTTAAATATTGCTCCACCTTTGACAGCACCGCACAGGGCAATATCGGTCCGGTGACGGATGCACTGCTGGCTGAATTAGGTGAAAGCCAGACGGTGATTTCACCTTCTTTACCCGTCAATGGCCGTACCGTCTATCAGGGTTACCTGTTCGTCGCTGATCAACTGCTGTCGGAATCCGGCATGCGCCATCATCCGGTGACACCGATGACGGATAGCAACCTGGTACGTCTGATGACGCGTCAGGCGCAGGGTAAGGCTGCCGTGATCAATGCCAGCCAACTGGATAAAGGCGCAGATGCGGTGCGTGACCAACTGGCAACATTGAAAACCCAGGGTATCAACTATGTGGTGCTGGATGCGCTGCATGAGCAACATCTGCTGACCCAGGGTGAGGCCTTAAAAGAGATGCGCCTGGTGACCGGCGGTTCCGGGCTGGCAATCGGTATTGCTCGCGCCTGGTCAACGGCGCAACAGAATGCGGCCGAAGCGGAGTGGGCCGGGCGGCCACAGGGCCAGCGTGCGATTGTCATCTCAGGTTCCTGCTCACAAATGACCAACCGCCAGGTCAACGCCTATCGCCAAATCGCGCCCTCATTCGAGGTGCAGGTTGAGCGCTGTCTCGAAGATGCGGCCAGCTATGCCGATGAATTGTGCGACTGGGTGGCGGCGAACAGCCAGCAGGCTCTGGCTCCGCTGCTTTACGCCACTGCCGACGCACAGCAGTTGCAGGCGATTCAGCAGCAGTACGGTGCCGCACGCAGCAGTGAAGCGGTTGAGCAGCTGTTTGCCGCTGTTACCCGTGAGTTGAAGGCACGCGGCTGGCAGCGGTTTATTGTGGCCGGTGGTGAGACCTCGGGAGTGGTGGCACAAACCCTCGGTGTGACCGCCTTCCACATTGGTCCGACGATTTCACCCGGCGTACCCTGGGTGCGTGATATTCATCAACCGCTGTCGCTGGCCCTGAAATCAGGCAACTTTGGCGATGAGCAATTTTTCGCCCGCGCACAAACGGAGTTCTCTGCATGACCGAACAACAAGCCCGCCTGGAGATGGTGCAACTCGGCGCCTCGTTTTTTCAGCGTGGTTACGCGACCGGCTCGGCAGGAAACCTGTCGCTGTTACTGGAAGATGGCAACCTGTTGGCGACGCCAACCGGTTCCTGCCTTGGCGAGTTACAGGCCGACCGTCTGTCGAAAGTGACGATGCAGGGTGAATGGATTTCCGGTGATAAGCCGTCAAAAGAGATCGCTTTTCACCGCGCACTCTATCTGAACAACCCACAATGCAAAGCGGTGGTTCATCTGCACAGTCATTACCTGACGGCGCTCTCCTGCTTGCAGGGGCTGGACACAGAAAACTGCATCCGTCCATTTACGCCTTATGTGGTGATGCGCGTGGGGGATGTGCCGGTGGTGCCGTATTACAAGCCAGGCGATCAGCGCCTGGCGGAAGACCTGGCACAACTGGCGTCACGTTATCGCGCTTTTTTACTGGCAAACCACGGGCCGGTGGTGGTCGGGAAAACGTTACGCGAAGCGGCGGATAACACCGAAGAGTTGGAAGAAACGGCACGCCTGATGTTCACGCTGGGCGATCGTGCCATTCGTTATCTGAGTGATGACGAAGTGGCAGAGTTGAGGAATTACTGATGCCAAAGTTTGCTGCTAATTTATCTACACAATTCAATGAAGTGCCGTTTCTGGAACGTTTCGCTGCGGCAGCCAACGCGGGGTTTCGCGCCGTTGAATTCCTGTTTCCTTATGACTACCCGGCAGAGGTGCTGAAAGCCGAACTGGAGAAATATCAACTGGAACTGGTGCTGTTCAATACCGCCGCAGGCAATGTTGCCGCAGGGGAGTGGGGTGTTTCAGCCATTCCGGGCCGCGAAGCGGAGGCGCACGCGGATATCGATCGTGCGCTGGAGTATGCACTGGCGCTCAACTGCCCGCAGGTACATGTGATGGCGGCGACCGTCGCGCCAGGGGCTGACCGTACGGCGTATGAAGCAACGTTTGTCAGCAACATGCACTACGCAGCTGAACGTTTTGCCCCGCATGGGATTCGCCTGCTGTTGGAAGCGCTGAATCCGGTAACCAAACCGCATTACCTCTACGCCAGTCAGTACCAGACGCTGGCGATGATGGAGCGCATCGACAGATCGAATGTTTTCACCCAATTGGATCTGTTCCACGCGCAGTTGGTGGATGGCAATCTCAGTCACCTGATTAAGACCTATGCGGGTCGCTATCGTCATATCCAGATTGCTTCTGCACCGCATCGCCATGAGCCGGATGAAGGTGAAATCAACTATCCGTGGCTGTTCAACCTGCTGGATGAGGTGGGTTACGACGGTTGGGTTGGCTGTGAATATTTTCCTCGCACCACCACGGAAGCGGGTCTGGGCTGGTTCGCACCTTACGCACAATAACCCTGAGTTTTACCGCCCCACACAGGACACACGTTGCCCCGTGGGGCTTTTGTAACCTTTGTTTTGCCTGAACCAGAGAAATCTGTACCCGAATATACTAATTAAATCAGAGGACTATCATGTCAACCGCGTTGTTGTTAACCATCGCTGTCGCCAGCATTGTGATCCTGCTGCTGCTGGTGATTAAAGCCAGAGTTCATCCGTTTGTCGCTCTGTTGATTGTCAGCCTGCTGGTGGCGATTGCTACCGGAATCCCGGCGGAAAAAATCATGGAGACCATTTATAGCGGCATGGGCAGCCTGCTGGGACATATCACCATTATTATCGTGCTGGGGGCGATGCTCGGCGCAGTGATTGAAGCCTCTGGCGGCGCGGAGTCGCTGGCCCAGCGTTTCAGTAAAACGCTGGGTATGAAACGTACCGTCGCTGCGTTGACAATGGCGGCATTTATCCTCGGTATTCCGGTATTTTTCGAAGTGGGCTTTATCATCGTTATCCCGCTTATTTACGGTTTCACCAAAGTGGCACGCGTCTCGCCCGTGAAGTTTGGTCTGCCGATGGCCGGTGTGATGTTGACGGTGCATGTGGCATTGCCAACCCATCCAGGGGCGGCGGCAGCGGCGGGCATACTGCATACCGATATGGGCTGGCTGATGATGCTCGGCATTCTGATCTCCATCCCGGTCGGCATTGTTGGTTACTACGTGGCGAAAATGATGAATCGCCGTCAGTACCATCTGTCCGTTGATGTACTGGAACAATTGCAACTGGCAAAACCAGAAGGGACGACCAGCACCCAGGAAACCCCTCCGGGCGCGTTGACCATTGCTGGTTTGATCGTGGTGCCGATTGTATTAATTGTACTGGGTACCCTGTCACACTCCATGCTGGCTGAGGGCAGTGTTTTACGGTCAATTATGACTGTCATCGGCACTCCACCGATTGCGCTGTTGATTGCCCTGGCGTTGGCAGCATGGTTGCTCGGCGTGCGTCGTGGCTGGAGCAAGGACAAACTGGAAGATTTGACCGGCCGCGCGATCCCCAGTTCCGCCAGTGTCATTCTGGTCGCCGGCGCGGGTGGCGCTTTTGGTAAAGTGCTGGTCGAGTCAGGCGTGGGCAAAGCGCTGGCGGTAACGCTGGAGACACTCCACCTGCCATTGGTTCCGGCCGCATTCATTCTGTCGCTGGCGCTGCGTGCGTCGCAGGGTTCTGCCACCGTGGCAATTCTCACCACCAGCGGTCTGCTGAGTCAGGCGGTCGGTGATGTCACCGATATGCAGCGTGTGCTGGTGACGCTGGCAGCCTGTTTTGGTGGCCTCGGCTTGTCACATGTGAATGATGCCGGATTCTGGGTAGTGACCCGTTATCTGGGGCTGTCAGTCGCCGATGGCCTGAAGACCTGGACAGTCCTGACCACATTGATGGGGCTGAGCGGTTTTGCACTGACCTGGCTGGTGTGGGCGTTGATCTAACTGAGGTGAGAGCGGGCATCCGCCCGCTCTTGATTAAGAAACCAGCTCCTGCGCGTACAAATACAGCGCTTTCAACAAACCCAGCTTCTCCGCATTCCCTTCATGCAAACTCGCCAACGACTCCAGCTCCAGCAGAAACGCCTGCACGCGTTCAGCATTCAGCGCTTCGCGACGATGCTGTAACCAGCGTTGCTGCTCGGCGTCATCCAGCGTGCCGGGGAAATTGCGCGCCCGATAGCGAAACAACAACTTCGCGATACGCTTGTCATCAAAGGTTAAGTCCAGCGCGGGTAAATTCTGCGGCGGTGTCTGGCGCACGATATTCATCGCTGCACGATCGGCATCGCTGAAGAATCCGTTGTAGAGCTGTGCATCCACATCATCCGAGGGGGTAAAAGGCTCGGCTTCGGCAAACAACGTCACCACTTTTTCGCGCACTTCCGCATGCTGGCGCAGCAGGGCGAGGTTGGCGAGGCAGTGCTGACGATCGATATTCAGGCGTTCCGCATCTTCCGGGCGCAGGGTATTCGCCGGGGCCAGCACCGGGCATTTGTTGATATGCACCAGTTTGATGGGCACCGCCGCGAGGTCGCCCAGCTCGGTGTGGCGGGTATACAGCCGCTCACGTAATTCATCTGGCGACAACGTCAACAGCGGGCTCATGTCCCCCGCCAAATCGGCCACAATCAGCGCGTTACGGTTATCCGGATGCCACGCCAGCGGCACGACCCAACTGGTATTGCCGCGTGCCGCACCAAACATTCCCGAAACGTGCACCAGCGGCTTCATTTGCGGAATATCGATCAGCGTCATCAGTTTCTGTTTATTACGATGAGTAAACAGGAACTCAAACAATTTCGGTTGTTTCTCTTTGACCAGCTTCGCCATCGCTAATGTGGCGTAAACGTCAGACATCGCATCATGCGCCTGCTCGTGTGCCACGCCATTGGCTTTGGTCAGATGTTCCAGCTTAAAGCTGGGGAAGCCGTCATCATTTTCCGGCCAGACAATGCCTTCCGGGCGCAATGCATAGCAGGCACGCATCACATCAAGCAGATCCCAGCGAGAATTGCCGTTCTGCCAGCTCCAGCCATAAGGATCGAAGAAATTACGATAGAAAATGTTGCGGGTGACTTCGTCATCAAAACGCACGTTGTTGTAACCCACCACGCAGGTCTGTGGCTCGCTAAACAGGCTGTGGATACGTTCGGCAAAGGCCGCTTCCGTGACGCCACGCGCCTGCGCGGTTTGCGGCGTAATGCCGGTGATCATCACCGCCTCCGGTTGCGGCAAATAATCATCCGCTGGCTGGCAATAAAACACCTGCGGTTCACCTGTGGCATTGAAATCTTTATCAGTACGCAGCCCGGCAAACTGCGCCGGTCGGTCGAGTGACGGGCTTTTGCCGAAAGTCTCGTAATCGTGAAACAAAAAGGTGAAGTCGGAGGCGGGCACGGCGTTATCCTGGCAATGGAAAAATCAACGCACAGGATAGTCGCCCGGCTGACACAGTACAACCTTCCTCCCGGGGTCTGCGTGCCAGCGCGCAGAATTTGTCCTCAGTTCATACTTTTTTTCAATTTATTCAAACCTCTTAAAGCCATTTGCCGTAAAACGTGCGGCGGTAAATTCATTTTTTGAGGAAGAAGTGTTGAAAAGGCGTCTGCTGGTTACTGTTTCTGGAATGATTGTTTGGGCATCGCTGGCGCAGGCTGACGACAGCATGCCGTTCCCCCTGACGCCTCCGGCGATTGATGCGGCTTCCTGGGTACTGATGGACGCCACAACCGGACAGATTCTCACCGCCGGGAATCCCGATGAGGAGCGTAATCCGGCCAGCCTCACCAAGCTAATGACTGGCTATGTGGTGGATCGTGCCATCGACCAACACAAAATCAGCCGTGACGATGTGGTGACGGTGGGTAAAGATGCCTGGGCGGCCGGCAACCCGGTATTTAAAGGTTCCTCGCTGATGTTTCTCAAACCCGGCGATAAGGTCACGGTACGTGATCTGAGCCGTGGCGTGATCATCGATTCCGGTAACGATGCCTGTGTGGCGCTGGCCGACTACGTCGCGGGCAGCCAACAAAACTTCGTCACCATGATGAACAGCTACGTGCAAAAGCTCGGCCTGACCCATACCCATTTTGAAACCGTCCACGGTCTGGATGCACCCGGTCAGCACACCACCGCGCGCGACCTGGCGGTACTGTCACGCGCCATCATCAGTGGCGAACCCGATTTCTATGCCATGTACAGCGAGAAAACCCTCACCTGGAACGGTATTACGCAGAACAACCGCAACGGATTACTGTGGGATAACAGCCTGCACGTCGATGGCCTGAAAACCGGCCACACCGAAACCGCCGGTTTTAACATCATCGCGTCAAACATCGTTGGTCAGCATCGGCTGATTGCGGTGATCATGGGCGGCAAAAGCTCCAAAGGGCGTGAAGAACAGGCGCGTAAGCTGCTGGTCTGGGGACAAAATAACTTCGACACCGTCCAGTTGTTCCATGCCGGGAAGAAAATCGGCACGGAAAACGTCTGGTACGGCAATCCGCATCAGGTTGATGTAGGTACCACCCAGGATATCTACCTGTCACTGCCGCGCGGCGAAGTGCAAAACGTTAAAGCCAAATACGTTATCGATCGTAAGGATCTGGAAGCGCCGTTAAAGGCCAATGAACAGATCGGCGAGATTCAGGTGATGGACAAAGATAAACAGCTGGCGAGCTATCCGCTTTACGCGCTCAACGCGGTCAATAAAGCGGGTATCGTGACGCGCATTGAAGATTACCTGAAGCAAAAACTGTAAGCATGAACTAACTTCGGTATCAGTGCCGTAGAGTGTCGCTGATATCGAGGTCAATCATGAAAACATCTGTCGTTGAACGTCCGGCGCAACACTGGGTCGGTTATCATCTGCAAGGTCCGTGGCAGGAGACGGTGCCACAGGGCTTTGCTCAGCTTAAAGTCTGGGCCGCGCGTCACGGCCTGTCAGGCGAGTGGATGGCCATTTATTATGGCAATCCGCAGGAGCTGCCCCCGGAAGAACTCAGGGTAGAAACGGTGCTGACCGTCCCGGCCGATTATGCGCTGGCAGCGGGTGGCGATATTCAGCATGGCACTCTGGCCGGCGGCCATTATTTCCACACCTGCACGGAAGTGCTGAACAACGATTTCTTCGCTGCCTGGAATGAATTTTTTGCACAATTGCAGGCGCGCAGTGACTGGCAGGTGGATAATCGTCCCTGTTATGAACACTATCTTTCGGATGGATCGCAAAGTGGTAACTGGCTACTGAACATGTACATCCCGGTTCGGCCCCGCTAAAAAAGGGGCTGGCGTTACATCTATGTTTCTATTGGGGAAATTTGATGTTGCGTTGATGTTGATTTTTGTAAGCAGTGGTCAAAAAGTCAGGAAAAACGCGTGTCAGGTGTTAAGGGATCTGGTTTCGCCAGGTTAACATAGCGCGCAAAATTTTCCCGCACCCGGATAATCATGTTACGCGCTGACAAGCCCATTTCGTCGATTGAGTTCTGGTTCTACCGCCACTATCGCGCCGTACACGGCGTGCGTATCGCTATCGCTTTTGTCCTGAGCTTTTTGTTTGTCCGTCTGACTGACATTCCGGAAGGCACCTGGCCACTGATTACGCTGGTGGTGGTGATGGGGCCAATCTCGACCTGGGGTAATGTCTTTCCGCGCGTAGTACAGCGCATCATTGGCACCTTTGCCGGGGCGATCTCCGGATTGATCGCGCTGAAGCTGGAGTTGATATCCTTGCCCGTGATGCTGGTGTGGTGTTTTGCGGTGATGGTGATTTGTGGTTATCTCACCCTCGGCAAACATCCGTATATGGCGCTGTTAATTGGTATCACCCTCAGCGTCGTGGTGGGCGCACCGGCAGGGGATTTCACCGTCGCGTTATGGCGTGGTGGCGATGTGATTCTCGGATCGCTGATGGCGCTGCTGTTTACTGCTATCTGGGCGCAGCGCGCTTATACCCACTGGCGCATCCAGTTGTCGGACGCCTTTATCAGCATGGCGAAAATTCATCATACCGGCTTCTCAGCTAACCTGGTGGATAAGCCGCGCCTGAACAAACCGTTCCAGAAGCTACTCACCAATGTGATCAAGATGCGTGCCTTGTTGGAACCCGCCAGTAAAGAGACACGCATTCCCAAATCGGTGTTTGAAGCCATTCAGACCATTAACCGTAATATGGTTAACACCATGCAGATGCAAATTGATGCGTGGTGGGCGTCACGCGAAAGCCACTATTTGCTGCTCAACGCACCGACCCTGCGCCGCACGCAGCAAATGACGGAAAACACCCTGAACGCGCTGGCGGCGTTAATGGTGAAAGGGGAGACGGAGCAGGTGACGGCCAACAGCCACGAGCTGGGCAGCATCATGCAGGAGCTGGAGCAGTTGATTGCCACTGGCAGCAAGCAACTGGAAACCACCTCGATCTATGGCTACGTCTGGCTGAGTCTGGAACAGGCGCGCCAACTGGAGCGTATGACCGACCTGGTGAGGCTGGCGTTACGTAAATAGTTTTCCGGGGCAATGACTTAATGTGAATCGCCCTTTCTTTGCGCTAAGATAAGTGCCAGTCCGATTTTAGATGTGAGAATTGCTTACAGGGCTGGCAAGCCGCTAAGCTAAAGGTTATGACTATCTCGCCTGCTCAAGCAGGCCCTAAGAAAGGTGCCAACATGGAAAATGCCAAGCAATCATTTCAGGACGTTCTGGAGTTTGTGCGTATGTTTCGTCGTAAAAACAAACTACAGCGCGAAATTACGGATAACGAAAAGAAAATCCGTGATAACCAGAAACGTGTGTTGCTGCTGGACAACCTGAGCGAATACATCAAACCGGGCATGAGCGTTGAGGCGATTCAGGAAATTATCGCCAGCATGCGCGTGGATTATGAAGATCGCGTTGACGAATACATCATCAAAAATGCCGACCTCTCTAAAGAGCGTCGCGAGCTGTCGAAAAAGCTCAAAGCGATGGGCGAACCCAAACCGCAATAAGATTCAGGGGCCATTTGGCCCCTGAATTTTTTGCCGATACTGCACTCACTAACATATTGCACATCTCCCTCTCCCGTCTTGCGGGAGAGGGCCGGGGTGAGGGTTAGTTGCGCATTAGCCGCCGGGCCAGCGCCTGCAACTGCTGCGCCACCTCTGCCGCATCCAACCCGTTTTGCTGCGGTGCAGCGGTGGTTTCCCGGATCACCAATTGGGTTTCCAGCGATGGCATTTCAGCGCTGACGTCATTGAGCCGTGCCAGCAGGTGATCCACACTTTCCGCGCCCAACTGCTGTAAATCCTGACGCACCGTGGTGAGGGGCGGCTGGTACCAGGCGCTCTCTGCGGTGTCATCATAGCCAATCAACGATATTTCGCCGGGAATCCGTACGCCATGTTGGTGCAGCGCGCGCATCGCGCCCAGCGCCATCTGGTCGTTCGCCACCAACAGCGCCTGCGGCAGCGTGTGAGGCAACAAACTGAGTAAGGCCTGATAACCCGATGCCGCGCTCCAGTCCCCCTCCAGCACGCAACAGGCTTCCAGTTGATGCGATGCCAGCGCCTGTTGCCAGGCCAGAAAGCGGCTGCGTGCCGAGGCGGAACTCGTCGGGCCATTCAATACGCCAATCTGGCGATGGCCGAGCGCCACCAGATGATCCACCGCCTGGCGCGCACCGGACTCGCTCAGGAACTGACATTGCGCTACCCCGGCATGGCGTTCCACATCAAGAAACAGCGCGGGTTTTGTGCCACACTGCTGCTGGATTTGCTCCGCTTCAGCCGCATCCAGCGGCAGGTTGATCAGCAGCGCATCGACCCGCTGGGCCAGCAGCTCATTAACCGTGTCCTGCGCATTGCCTGCGGTCATTGCAATCACCAGATGGTAACCGAGCGCCGTCGCGCGTTGCTGGATGGCGGAGGCAATCTGCGCCGGCGCCATCAGCGCCAGATCGCTGGTTGCCAGCCCCAGCGTGCGCGTAGCTTTACCTGCCAGTTGCTGCGCCACCCGGTTCGGCACATAGTTGAGTTGCTGCATCGCCGCTTCCACTTTGGCGCGGGTGCGGGGAGAAACCTGTGCGGCGCGGTTAAGCACGCGGGAGACAGTCTGGTAAGAAACCCCCGCCAGTTGGGCAACGTCATCGAGGGTTACGGAGCGCGAAGTCATTGATCTCTCCTGAAGATGAAGCTGCGAGTGTAGCAAATTTTTTCCCTTCGGCGAGGTCTTAAGCCAGGATGAAAACCTAAGGAGAACAGCATGAAGCTTAATGGTGAACATATTCAGGATATCAATACGCTGGCGGCATGGCTGGCGCTGGATCATATTCCGCAGGAGGGGACGCTGGAGGCCGATTTAGCCATCCTGGCCGGACATGCGGTGCTGCCGAATATTGAAGGTGTGGTCGCACTGGCCAAAAAATATCAGCTCCCTTTGCTCATCAGCGGGGGTATCGGTCACTCCACGCCACTGCTGGCGCAAATGATGGCGGCGCATCCGTTGTACCGGCAAATCGCGACTCAGGGTAAAAGCGAAGCAGAGATGCTGGGCGATATGGCGCGTCTGTTTGCCGCGTTGCCGGACGACCAACTGTTGCTGGAAGAGAAATCGCGCAACTGTGGCGAAAATGCGGCCTTCAGCCAGCAGTTATTGGACAAACTGGCGTGGCAGCCGCAGCGGGTGATTCTGGTGCAGGATCCGCTGATGCAGCGTCGTACCTGGGAAACCTTCCGCTGGCAGTGGCGCGATCGTGACGATGCGCCTGAGTTTATCAGCTGGCCGGTGTTTACCCCGCAGGTGATGATGGATGCCGGTATGCTGCGTATTATCGGCGCGCCACCGCAGGGATTATGGTCAATGGAACGTTTTCTGTCGTTGCTGATGGGGGAAGTGCAGCGTCTGCGTGATGATGAAAACGGCTATGGCCCGCGCGGCAAAGGGTTCTTCGGTCATGTTGATGTCCCGGATGCGGTCGAAGCGGGCTGGCAAAGACTGATGCGCCTGCCAGGGGTGCAGTCGCGCATCAATGGATAATTAACCTTCTATGCCGTCAACACGATTTTCCCGACGTTAAGGCCCTCTTCCATGCGCTGATGGGCCGCCGCTGCTTCAGCAAGGGGATAGACACTGTCGATAATCGGTGCCAGTCCCTCCTTGCCAAATTCGGATAACCAGCGTTCACGGAAGCGTTGTGACATCGCGTGTTTTACCTCCTGACTGCGCGATTTCATCACCGTGCCGAAAATTTGCAGGTGGCGATACAGCAGCCGATCCAGTGGAATTTTGGCATTTTCGATGCCGCCCATAATACCGATCTGCACCAGGCGACCGCCGAAGTTGAGCGCATTAACGTTACGTTCGAAGTAGGGCGCACCGATAAAGTCGAGGATCAAATCGACGCCGCGTTTCTCCGTCAGGCTGTCGACCACCGTGGCGAAATCCTCATGCACATAATCGATAACATAATCTGCCCCCATACGACGTACCAACTGATGAGCGCTGGCCTGGGCGGTGGTGATCACCGTTGCCCCGATGGCATGCGCCAGTTGTACCGCCGCACCGCCTACGCCACCCGCCCCTGCATGGATTAACACCGTCTCGCCTGCCTGCAATTTACCGAGATTCACCAGCGCTTCATTGGCGGTGACAAACACTTCGGTGATGGCTGCCGCCTGGACGTAGTTCAGGCTGTCAGGGATCGGCATCGCCATGCGGTAATCAATGCGCGCCACTTCGGCGTAAGCCCCACCGCCAACGATACCCATTACGCGGTCACCGACCTTGTAACCGGAAACTTCGGCACCGACGGCAATCACATCACCGGCGATTTCCAGCCCCATCAGGGTGGAATCCCCGAAGTCAGGGCGGCCATAGCCGCCACGACGATGGGTGAGATCGGCCCGGTTAACCCCGGCGGCGCGGGTGCGCACCAGTAAATCCTGTGGGCGCAGAACCGGTTCTGCAACCTCGGTCAGGGTTAACACCTCGGCCGGTCCAAACTGATCAAATGTAATGGCTTTCATGGTCTTTTCCTTAATTATCAATTGCTCTGGTCATCGGCAAAGGTGGCGTTGGCATAGGCTGACGCGGTAATGGCGGCCGGGAAACCGGCATAAAACGCCATATGGGTAATCACGGCACTTAACTCGGTTTGGGTCAGGCCATTTTCGATACCACGGCGTAAATGCGCGGGCAGCTCATTGGCGTGGTTCAGTGCAATCAGACAGGCGATGGTGATCAGGCTGCGGTCGCGCGGGGCCAGATCCGCATCTTTCCAGACGTCTGAATACAGCGGCTGTTCAACAAAGTCCGCCAGTTTCGGGGTAAACGGACGAGCGGCAGCGCGCGGGCTGGTGAAATCAATCGGTTTCATGGTCATCTCCTTAAATCTGGCTGATAAATTTATTGGTCAGGTAATGTTCAATGCCTTCGGTACCGCCTTCAGAGCCGTGGCCGCTCTCCTTCATTCCGCCGAACGGCAACTCGGTCGCAATGATGCGGTACTGATTGATGCCGATCATCCCGGCTTCGAGGCCATCGCCGACATCAATGGCGGTACGGGCATCACGGGTAAAGGCATAGGCAGACAGTGCGTAGGGCAGGCGATTGGCTTCTGCCAGGCCGTCTTCCAGCGCGTCGAAGGGGCGCATCACGGCAATCGGGCCAAACGGTTCTTCATGCATGATGCGGGCGCTCATCGGCACATCCGCCAGCACGGTGGGTTGGAAGAAATAACCGGGACCCGCAATACGTTTGCCGCCGATCAGTACTTTTGCCCCCTGGGCGACGGCATCCGCCACCAGCAATTCCATCTTCTCCAGCTGACGTTGATTCGCCAGCGGGCCAACCTGCGTTCCTGCCGCCATACCGTCACCAATTACCAGCTTCTCGGTTGCGGCGACAAAGGCCGCGACAAAGCGTTCATATACCGGACGCTGGATCAGAAAGCGGGTGGAAGAGATACAGATTTGGCCGGTGCCACGGAAGCGGTTAGCGGCGCCCCCGGTTGCGGCGGCATCGATATCGGCATCGGCAAACACCAACACCGGACCGTGTCCCCCCAGCTCCAGCGTGATGGGTTTTACCCCGGCGGCAGCACGTTCTGACAGCAGACGACCGACCGGAACCGAACCGGTGAAGGCCACCTTACGAATGATCGGTGAGGCGATGAGCTGAGAAGAGACTTTATCCGGTACGCCAAAGACAATTTGCAGCACCCCTTTTGGCAGGCCGGCCTCGTCGAGACAGCGCGCCAGCGCCAGTGCCGTTGCCGGGCTTTCCTCACCGGGTTTCAGAATCACGCTGCATCCCGCAGCCAGCGCGGCAGACAACTTGCGTGCCGGGGTGATAGCCGGGAAGTTCCACGGGGTGAAGGCGGCGACCGGGCCAATGGCCTGACGTTTCACCAGTTGCTGCACGCCGGGACGATTGGCGGGCACCACGCGGCCATGAATACGGCGGGCTTCTTCGGCGAACCATTCGAAGTATTCGGCGGCGCGCAGCACTTCATCACGGCTCTCGGTCAGCGGCTTGCCCTCTTCGAGGGTCATCTGCGTGGCGATATGCTCAGCGCGTTCACGCATCAGTTCCGCTGCACGCTTCATAATGCGCGCCCGTTCAGCGGGGACGGTGTGACGCCAGACGTCAAAGCTGTCACGCGCAACATCCAGCGCCAGCGCCAGGTCAGCTTCGGTCGCCAGCGGCAGGCGGCCAAGTACGTTGCCAGTCGCCGGGTTTACCACGGCGGCGGTATCGCGGTCGTCGGCGTTCAGCCACTTGCCATTGATGAACAGGTAAAGTGAATCATAAGTTGGGTTTTGCATGGTCTTCTTCCTCAGATGGATGATGTTGTTGATTTGCGTTGAGAAGAAGGTTAAGCCCGGCGAGCTTCGCTGATAAGATGGCCTTTCCCCACAACAGCTATGCAAGAAATGCACAGATGCAATCAGAGAAATTTGCCGAGTTCCTTGGCGTCTTCGTTGACGTCGCACGCGAGAGTAGTTTTTCCGCTGCTGGTCGGCGGCGTGGCCGCACCCCCTCGTCGATTGGTCGTCAGATTGATGCACTGGAAGCGCATCTTGATACGCCGTTGTTTCTGCGCTCCACCCGCCATCTCACCCTGACGGATGCCGGTGAAGCCTTGTTGATCCGTGCCAGACAGATTCTGGATTCGCTGGTGGATGCGCAGCAGGAGCTGGCGTCGATGAAAGGGGAAGTCACCGGGATTTTGCGCGTGGCCTGCTACCCGACCTTTGGCAAGCGCTACGTGCTGCCGGTGATGGGGGAACTGGCCCGTCAGCACCCGGATTTACGGCTGGAGCTGGATCTGACCGAACGTCTGGCCGACCCGGTAGCGGAACGTCTGGATCTGGTGATCCGCATCGGGGATATGGCGGACAGTACCCTGATTGGCAGCCGCATTGCTGTCCAGACCCGCGTGCTGTGCGCCAGTCCGGCGTATCTGGCGCAGCAGGGCATGCCTGCCTCACTGGCCGATCTGAACACGCATCGGCTGATCGACAAATTGCATGGCTCCGATCTGTTGTGTTGGTCTGCGGTGCTGGGGCATCCGACACGGGCATCCAACACCGCACCGGTTTTTGGCTGTGATGATTTTGAAGGGATGCGGCTGGCGGCGGTGGAGGGACTAGGGATCGCTTATCTCCCCGACTGGGTGGTGGGGGAGGATATCAAGGCCGGGGTTTTGCAGCAGATTTTTCCTGAGTGGTCGGCACAGCCGCAGGCGGCAACCGGGATCTACGCGCTACGCGCGTTACGTCATCCCCCGGCCCGCGTCACCCTGTTTCTTGATGCCTTGCGCGCCCGAATTGGCAACCCGGCGATCTGGTCAGTGCAGGATATTTAATGGGCGTAGCGGCGCGATTTATCGCGCAATTTCGTGCGCTGTGCAGGAAAAACCCGCGCGATAAATCGCGCCGCTTGTATCTTGAAGTTGTAACTGGTTAGCTACCCGTTACACGAAACGGAGGCAGCTTGTCGCGCCGCTTAAG
>NZ_ASZC01000022.1 GCF_000468095.1 Pantoea sp. AS-PWVM4 | reverse complement strand
CGCCATCTTGCCTTGTACATACGAAGTCAGAGCTTCTGGTTACCGTTCAGAGTAGATGCTGGCGTGAAAGGAGAAACGGAGGGCTTTAAGCTACGGCACAAGATCGAGGCTTAAGCGGCGCGACAAGCTGCCTCCGTTTCGTGTAACGGGTAGCTAACCAGTTACAACTTCAAGATACAAGCGGCGCGATTTATCGCGCGGGTTTTGACGGGATAAATCGCGCCGCTACGGCAAGGGTAAGCATTAACGCGCTGCTTCCAGTACCCGATAAATCACATTCGACAGTTCATTGATTTCAAATTTCGCCACGTAGCCATCGGCACCCACTTTACGCACATGGTCTTCGTTGGCACTGCCGGAGAGTGAAGAGTGGATCACCACCGGGATATGACGCAGTACATCATCGCGTTTAATGTTACGCGTCAGGGTGAAGCCGTCCATTTCGGGCATTTCGAGGTCGGTCAGCACCAGCGCGATTTTGTCGTGGATCGACTCACCTGCCGCCTGCGCTTCCTGTTGCATCTGGGTGATTTTCTGCCATGCCTCAAGACCGGTGTTATGCATCAGTGCCGGAATGCCCATACTTTTCAGGCCTTGCTCCAGTAGCTGGCGCGCCACTTTGGAGTCTTCTGCCACAATCGCGACCTGACCCGGTTTCAGGTTGAAGTTTTTCACGGTTTCTTCACCCGGCTCGACACCACGAACAGACGGAATGATGTCATACAGGATCTGTTCCACGTCCAGTACCAGCGCCAGATTGTTGCTTTCTCCGTCGCTGTCGAGACAGGCGATACTGGTGATATTGCGGCTACCAATGCCCGCTTCCGCGGTATGCACCTGATTCCAGTCGAGGCGCACAATATTCTCTACCGATTCCACCGCAAATGCCTGGGTGCTGCGGGCATATTCGGTTACCAGCAGCAGGTTGAGGCCGGTTTCCGGGGTGCAACCGGTCACCGCCGGTAGATCAATCACCGGGATAAACTGGTCACGGATGCTGGCCATGCCCAACAACGGCGATTGCATTCCGGCAGCACGGGTGATGTTCGGCATCGGCACGATTTCACGCAGTTTGAATACGTTAATCC
Organism: Pantoea sp. AS-PWVM4; assembly: GCF_000468095.1. GTDB lineage: Bacteria > Pseudomonadota > Gammaproteobacteria > Enterobacterales > Enterobacteriaceae > Pantoea > Pantoea phytobeneficialis. Next base: position 117,160 of record NZ_ASZC01000022.1, on the reverse strand, counting down.
CGTACAGCTCGGATTTGCCTTTCCGCTGATCGGAACCGAGGCGAAACAACAACAGTTCGAATTTGTTTGATAACGCGAGGTTAGCGCGTTCATCGATCTCTTTCTGGAAATTATCCATCCTGGCCTCGCTCAGGGCTGCGTTAAGGGCATGGCAACATCGCCGTGATGGAGTTATCGGCAGGATGGTTAAAAAATAGAGAGCGGCGGGTGGAATTTTGACGTGAGGGCGAGCGCCCTCACGTTTTAGCGACTTATTTCAACAGGATGGCACGTACGCTTTTCCCTTTGATCTTGCCTTCTTTTAGCTTGATCAATGCGGCTTTGGCCTGGGAGGCGGCAATCGCCACATAGGCATGGGTTGGGGTCAGATCGATCTTACCGATCTGATCGGCACTGAATCCGGCCTCACCGGTCAGCGCACCGAGAATATCGCCAGGGCGAATTTTCGCTTTACGACCACCATCAATGCATAACGTCATCATGGTAGCTGGCAGCGCCTTCGCCGCACTGCCTTTCAGCGTGCTGGCGGCAACCCAGTTGAGTGATTGTTGCAGATAATCTTCCAGCGCATGGGCGCGCGCCATCTCATCGGCGGCGACCAGACTGACCGCCAGACCAGACTCACCGGCGCGGCCGGTACGACCAATGCGGTGCAGATGCACTTCCGGGTCCCACGCCAGATGGAAATTCACCACCAGCGCCAGCGATTTAATGTCCAGACCGCGTGCTGCCACGTCGGTGGCAATCAGCACCCGGATGCTGCCGTTGGCAAAACGGATCAGTACACGCTCGCGGTCACGCTGCTCAAGATCGCCATGCAGCGCAAGGGCGCTGATTTGGCGATCGTTCAGGGCGGCGGCAATATCATCACACTCACGTTTGGTGTTGCAGAACACCACGCAGGAGGTGGGCTGCTGCTGGCTGAGCAGGGCGCTCAACAGATTGATGCGTTCACTGGCGTTGACTTCAATAAAGCGTTGCTCAATTGCTGGCAACTCGGCTTCGGTTTCGGTCGCCACCGCCAGTGCATCACGCTGGTAGCGTTCGCTCAGGCTGGCAATGGTATCGGGCCAGGTGGCAGAGAACAGCAGCGTCTGGCGTGACGAGGGGGTAAAGCCGATGATGGCTTCCATATCATCACGGAACCCCATCTCCAGCATACGGTCGGCCTCATCCAGCACCAGGGTTTGCAACTGGATGAGATCGAGGTTATCGCGTTTCAGATGATCAAGAATGCGTCCCGGCGTGCCGACCACAATATGCGGGGCGTGCACCAGCGAATCACGCTGAGCACTCATCGGCTGGCCGCCACACAGCGTCAGGATCTTAATGTTACGCGTGAAACGCGCCAGCTGACGTAGCACATTGCTGACCTGATCGGCCAGTTCGCGTGTCGGGCAGAGCACCAGCGCCTGAGTATGAAACTGGCTGTTATCAATCCGCTGGAGCAGGCCGATACCAAAGGCGGCGGTTTTGCCGCTACCGGTTTTCGCCTGAGCACGCACATCGCGCCCCTGCAAAATGGCGGGCAGGGCGGCAGCCTGGATTGGCGTCATGGCGTCAAACCCCATCTCGCGCAGGTTGTCGAGTTGGCTGGTGGGCAGTTGCGTCAGGGTAGAAAAAGCAGTCACGGAACAGTCTCTGATATCGGGCGGAGTTGCGGCGGCCAGTCTGGCAGAAAGGGCCTGTCTCATCAATGATAAATCACGCGGCAATCAGCGGGATGATCACTGCGGGGAATCAATAAGCATCTGGCAATATTTGGTTTGTTTTTCGACGGTTATTGTCGCAAAGTTCTAATGAATTTTCCGAAAACTCTCATGATCATAAAACCATCGCAACTGAAAAAAAGCTGAGTTAATCAGACGATAGCGGCATGCTGGCGGCACGATGGCGACCATTTGCTGCTGTTATGTTTATGTGTCCCGTCTGTTACAGGAAATTCCGATTAAAATCGTTCTCTGGATTGTTTTATATTTAGCGCGCCATTTGGCGATATAAAACAACTTCAGAGGTCACTTCATTGAGTCACTACGTCCAGGGACAAAACGAGGACATTCTGAAAATCGTCGGCCGCGCCGTGTTAACCCTACACATTCACGGAGAGACGCTGTCATCTGACAAAGTCAGCTCCATGATTGCCTGTTACGCGGAAGAAGAGCCTGTCAGCGACGAAGAAAACCAGCGGCTCTATGCGCTGGCTATTCAGATGTTATCGTAATAATCCAGCACGGCAGGGGACGCACCTTGTCCCAGCCTTTACGTTCATAAAGCCTCCTTCCCGGAGGCTTTTTTGCTTCAGGCGGCGTACACGGCGGTACCGCGTCGGAAAGTGGCATGAACCGGCGCAATGCGCGCCACCGCTTCGGCGGAGCAACTGGCTGCCACCAGCATCATGCTGGCCTCATCCTGGAGCTGTGGCCACTGACGTTCACCCTGATTGGATAACGGCAGAATACCGCCGGTGGCGATATGCAATGCCCGGCTCAGGCCAAACTCATCGGAGCCACGGTACAGTTGCGCATACAAATTGGCTTTCTCCAGCATGCTACCGCTGCCAAACGGCGACCAGTGATCGATCACGCTATCGGTGCCGGTCATCACCGTAATTCCTGCCGCCTGCAATTGCGGCAGCGGCATAGTCAGCTTGCCGATAGGGATGGTGGAGGCCACACTCATCTGCTGCTCGGCCATCCCGTCAATCATTTGATCCAACGCTTTTCCTTCCAGCGTGCCCAGTGCAAAGCCGTGACTCAGGGTCACTTTCCCCTTGAGCTGCGGGTTTTTCGCGATGGTATCCACCATATATTGAATCGCCGCCACGCCTGCCGGGGAGGTTTCATGCAAATGGATATCCACGCCGCGCTGGTAATCAAGGGCGATCTGGAACATCGCATCCAGCGATGCCTGCATGGCGCCGTCCACGTTAGTGGGATCGAGGCCGCCGACATATTGCACGCCAAGCGCCATCGCTTCGCGCATCAAGCCATCCACCTTTGAATGCAGCAAACCGTGCTGGGGAAAGGCGACAATTTCGCAGTCGAAATCCGGGTGATTAGCCAGCGCCAGCTTGAGGTGTTCCAGGCTTTTCAGGCCGCTGACGGGATCGATATTGCAGTGGCTGCGCGCTGCGGTGCTGCCCTTACTTTGCAGCAGGCCAATCAGTGCTTCTGCCCGTGCCTGCGAGGTGGGCAGCAGTTGTGGGATCAGCACCTGCTCACGGGCGATCATATCCATAATGGTTTTGCCCTGACGTGGCCGGGGTGCCTGCCAGGGGCCGCTGTAAAAGGTTTTGTCGAGATGGATATGCATATCGCGGGTGCGTGGCAGCAGCAATAAACCCTGTGCATCCCAGTTGGCTAAGTCGCTGTTACGCGCGCTTCCGGCCGGATCGATGGCGATAAATTTCCCGTCGTTAATGGTGATGTCATATAACGCGGTACGCGTGGCAATCACCTCGTTACCTTCACGTTCGAAACCCTCTTCGAGACGTACATTCAACAATTGGTAATGGCGGGTGCGGGGTAGGGCTGGACGTTCGGAGTGGGTGACAACGGTCTGGCTGGCGTGGCCCATACCCGCCGCCAGCAGGCTACCGGCGGCGGTCCAGCGAACTGTCTGGCTAAGGAAATCACGACGGCTGGGGGAAGAGAGTTGCATCAGAGGCTCCAGTCAAAAGGGAAAAACCTAATCTGGCAAAAGCCTCGCCGCTGCGCTGCGATATTTACCACTGGCTGGCAGTGGAAAAATCACTGCCAACGCAACTGACAAAAATCCACCAGCGCGGCGGCCAGTGCCTGTTGCAGAGCGTCCTGTGGCTGACGGCAAAACAGCGCCAGCTCGAAATGGCTGATTATCGGCAATCCCTCGGCCTCGCCCAGCACACGATGTTGCGGCAGGCGGCAACTGGCGGGGAGTAATGTCAGCCCCAGACCCGCCGCCGCCGCGCTGGCTAACGCCACCAGGCTGGTGCTGCTGTAGCTGATGCGCCAGCTACGACCCAGACTATCCAGCGTCTGGCACATCTCCTCGCGATACAAGCCCAGTTGCGGAAAAACCACCAGCGGCAGCGGGTTTTGTGCAAAGCAGGGGTGATCGGCGCTATCGAGCCACAGCAGCGGTTCCGGTCTGGCTGCCAGCGGGCGTTCGCCGCCCGGCTGCTTAATCAGCATGATATCGAGCTCTTCTCGCTGCCATGCCGCGTGCAAATCAACATACATTCCGCTCATCACATCCAGCCGCAATTGCGGGTGCTGGCGGCTAAAATCGGCCAGCAGACCCGCCGTGGGGGCGGCAAAATCTTCCGGCACACCGAGACGCAAAACACCATCCCGCCATTTGTCGCTCAGCACATCGTGTGCCTCACCGTTCAACGCAATGATGCGGCGCGCGTAGCCCAGCAGTTTTTCCCCCTCTTCGGTGACGGCCACCTGATGTGAGGTGCGTTGCAGCAGCGCTTTGCCCACCATCTCCTCCAGACGTCGCACCTGCTGGCTGACGGTAGATTGCGACAAATGCACCCGGTCGGCGGCGCGGGTAAAGCTGGCGGTTTCACACACCGCGACAAAGCTTAATAACTGTTGCGGGGTAAACATCGGCTGACGATTCATTTTTCCACTGTTCACTATGGTGTTATTTCATTTCCAAATAGTAACCGTCCCTGCCATCCTGACAACCTTTTCCCCGCAGGATTGTGTATGACCCGACATTCCAACGGACCGACGCTCGCCGCCCTGGTGCTGGCCGGGCTGAATATGCGTCCGTTACTCACCTCCGTCAGCCCGTTGCTGGGACAGTTACGTCAAAGTATCGGCCTCTCTCCGCTGGCAGCGTCGTTATTGCCCGCCGTCCCGATGATGATGATGGGCGCGGTTGCGCTGCTGGGCGCACCGCTGATGCAGCGCCTGCCATTGCGACGCCTGCTGCTGGCAGGATTAACGTTATTGTTGGTGGCGTTGGCGGCGCGTGGCGCGATCGTCGAGGGGCGCTGGCTGGTGTTGAGCGCATTATGCGGTGGGCTGGGCATTGGTATCGTGCAGATGGTGATGCCAGGGCTGATTCGTCAGCACTTTTCCCGACGCAGCACGGCGGTGACCGGCTTATGGGCCGGGGCGTTGATGGGCGGCGGTGGCCTGGGGGCGGCATTATCGCCGTGGTTGAGTACGCATCTTGGCTGGTCGCTGGCGTTAAGTGATTGGGCGCTGCCGGTGTTGCTGGCGATCCTCATCTGGCTTTGGCTCCGGGTGCCGGGCACTCACGAGAGCAACCCGCTGCCGTTGCCGTCCTTGTGGCGCAAGCCCCGCGCCTGGACTTTGGCGCTGAGTTTTGGCCTGGTGAATGGTGGCTATGCCACCTGTGTCGCCTGGTTGCCGGATGCGTATCAACAACTGGGCTGGTCGGCACAGGCCGGTGGCGCGTTACTCGCGGTGATGATTGCGTTACAGGTGACGGGCGCGTTGCTGATGCCGTTGCTGGCGCGCCGCAGCGATCGTCGTCCACAACTGATATTTAGCCTGGCGTGCCAGCTGATCGGTATGGCTGGTTTTCTGCTGGCCCCGTTGTTGGTTCCGTGGTTATGGGCGGCGATTGCCGGTTTTGGTCTTGGCGCGGCCTTTCCATTGGCAATGGTGCTGGCGCTGGAGCATCTGCCGCAGCCACAGGCTGGCGCGCGGTTGGTGGCTTTTATGCAGGGCTGGGGCTTTATCATCGCGGGCTGCATGCCGTTTATTGCCGGCCAACTGCATGCCGTCACCGACAGTTTTACCCCCGTGTGGTTGATGCAGGGAGCGGTGGTCGTGGGGCTGATCGCGCTTAATTTTCGCTTCCATCCCCGCAGTTATCGTCAGGCCTTTGGTCAACCTGGTCTTTGATTGGTCCTACCAATGTAGCAAAAATGTTTCCAGGAGGTCACATAACACGAAAAATCACGCCAGTTCCGTTGCTTTAGGTTAACAATGCGTTAACTATCTGGAGCCAGAAAGCCCGGGAAACTGATTTTTGGTCCGACCAATTCAGTGATAAACACGGGCAGTAACGCGTGGCGCAACCGTCACGCAGGCTTCTGATGACCTCTGGAGATCACGCTATGCAGGTCTGGCAACAAAATTACGATCCTCTCAATAATATCTGGCTCTCCAGCCTGGTGGCGGTGATCCCGATTGTGTTCTTTTTCTTCGCACTGATTAAGCTCAAGCTGAAGGGCTATCAGGCGGGCACGGCAACGGTGGTTATAGCGCTGCTGGTGGCGCTGCTGTTGTACGGCATGCCGGTGGGACAGGCGCTGGCCTCGGTGGCGTATGGGTTTCTTTATGGTTTGTGGCCAATTGCCTGGATCATTGTCGCTGCGGTCTTTGTCTACAAAATCTCGGTTAAAACCGGCCAGTTCGATATCATTCGTGCCTCGATCCTGTCGATCACCCCTGACCAGCGTTTGCAGATGCTGATTGTCGGCTTCTCTTTTGGCGCTTTCCTCGAAGGGGCGGCGGGTTTTGGCGCACCGGTGGCGATCACCGCAGCCTTGTTGGTGGGGCTAGGCTTCAATCCGTTATATGCTGCCGGGCTGTGCTTGATCGTCAATACCGCGCCGGTGGCATTTGGCGCGATGGGGATTCCGATTATCGTTGCCGGGCAGGTGACCGGGCTGGACAGCTTTCATATCGGACAGATGGCCGGACGTCAGTTGCCATTCCTGACCATCATCGTGCTGTTCTGGATCATGGCGATCATGGATGGCTGGCGTGGAGTGAAAGAAACCTGGCCTGCGGTGATGGTGGCGGGGGGATCGTTTGCCATTGCGCAGTTCCTCAGTTCTAACTTCCTTGGCCCGGAATTGCCGGACATCATTTCGTCACTGGCTTCCCTGATTTGCCTGACCTTGTTCCTGCGCCGCTGGAAGCCGGTCCGTATTTTCCGTTTTAACGACATGGGCGCTTCCATAGTGGATCAGGATCTGTCGCGCCAGCGCTATAGCGCCGCTCAGGTGATCCGTGCCTGGATGCCGTTCCTGTTCCTCACGGCAACCGTGACGCTGTGGAGCATTCCGCCGTTCAAAGCGTTGTTCGCCAAAGGCGGGGCGCTGTATGACTGGGTGTTTACCGTGCCAGTGCCGCTGCTGCATGAGCTGGTGGCACGCATGCCGCCGGTGGTGGCAAATGCCACGCCTTACCCGGCGCTGTTCAAGTTTGATGTGGTATCAGCGACCGGCACCGCGATTCTGGTGGCGGCGGTGCTGTCGGTACTGTGGTTACGTATGAAGCCAAAAGCGGCGATTGAGACCTTCGGCGAAACCCTGAAAGAACTGGCGCTGCCGATTTACTCGATTGGTATGGTGCTGGCCTTTGCCTTCATCTCCAACTATTCCGGTCTTTCCGCCACTTTAGCCCTGGCGCTGGCCCATACCGGCGATGCATTCACCTTTTTCTCACCGTTCCTCGGCTGGCTGGGCGTGTTCCTGACTGGCTCGGATACCTCCTCCAACGCGTTGTTTGCGGCACTCCAGGCCACCACCGCGCAGCAGATTGGCGTATCGGATGTGCTGCTGGTGGCGGCCAACACCACCGGTGGCGTAACGGGTAAGATGATTTCACCGCAGTCGATCGCCATTGCCTGTGCGGCCGTGGGCCTGGTGGGCAAAGAGTCGGATCTGTTCCGTTTTACCGTCAAACATAGCCTGATTTTTACCTGTATGGTCGGCGTGATCACCACGCTTCAGGCGTATGTCCTAACCTGGATGATTCCATGACTGAAAACACGCCGCGCTTAGCGGATACGTTGCGGGCGCGGCTGCGCGCCTGGATTGATGAGCATCAGTTGCAACCCGGTATGCGTTTACCGGCGGAGCGGCAGCTGGCGGCGGAATTCGGCGTCTCACGATCGTCGTTGCGCGAGGCGATTCAGCAACTTATCAGCAGCGGCGTGTTAATCAGCCGGCGGGGCGGCGGCACCTGGCTGCGTCAGCCGCAGGAGCCGTGGTCAGAGCAACGTATCGTCGAACCGATTCGTCAGTTACTGGCCGCCGACCCGGATTATCGCTATGACATCCTCGAAGCGCGCCACGCCATCGAAGCCAGCACCGCCTGGCACGCGGCGTTACGCGCCACCGAGGCGGATAAAGAGAAGCTGCAATACGCCTTTGACGCCACGCTGAAACTGAAAGAGAGCGACGACCCGGACCTGGCGGCTCAGGCGGATGTGCGCTTCCATCTCGCCATCGCCGAAGCCTCGCACAACGTGGTGTTGTTGCAGACCATGCGTGGTTTCTTCGATCTGCTGCAATCCTCGGTGATGCAAAGCCGTCAGCGCATGTACACCCAACCGGTGATTTTTGACCGCCTGACTGAACAGCATCAGGCGCTGCTGAACGCCATTCTGGCGGGCGATGCCGAAGCCGCACGCCTGGCGGCAATGGACCACCTCGGGTTTGTGCATACCACGCTAAAAACCCTGCATGAAGATGAAGCGCGACAGGCGCGCATTACCCGCCTGCCGGGCCATGACCTGGATAAACGCAAGGAAAAACCCTGATGATCATTTCTGCTGCAAGTGACTACCGCGCCGCGGCGCAACGTATTCTGCCGCCATTCCTGTTTCATTACATTGACGGGGGAGCTTATGCGGAGCATACGTTGCAGCGCAACGTGGCGGATCTTGCTGATGTGGCGTTGCGTCAGCGCGTGCTGAAAAACATGTCCGATCTCAGCCTTGAGACCAAATTGTTTAATGAAACCTTATCGATGCCGGTGGCGCTGGCACCGGTTGGTCTGTGCGGCATGTACGCGCGGCGCGGCGAGGTACAGGCGGCGCGTGCTGCGGCGCTGAAAGGTATCCCCTTTACCCTGTCGACGGTGTCGGTGTGCCCGATTGAAGAGGTGGCACCGACGATTAACCGCCCGATGTGGTTCCAGTTGTATGTGCTGCGCGATCGCGGGTTTATGCGTAACGCCCTGGAGCGCGCCAAAGCGGCGGGGTGCTCAACGCTGGTGTTCACCGTGGATATGCCGACACCGGGCGCGCGCTACCGCGATGCGCATTCCGGTATGAGCGGCCCGCATGCTGCGCTGCGTCGTTACTGGCAGGCGGCGACCCATCCGCAATGGGCATGGGATGTGGGCCTGCATGGTCGCCCGCACGATCTCGGTAATATCTCCACTTATCTCGGTAAACCCACCGGGCTGGAAGATTATATTGGCTGGCTGGCGAACAACTTTGATCCGTCGATCTCATGGCAGGATCTGGAGTGGATCCGCGAATTCTGGGATGGTCCGATGGTGATCAAGGGCATCCTCGATCCGGAAGATGCCCGCGATGCGGTGCGCTTTGGGGCCGACGGGATCGTGGTATCGAATCACGGTGGGCGTCAGTTGGATGGTGTGCTGTCATCGGCGCGTGCGTTACCGGCTATTGCCGACGCGGTGAAGGGCGATATTACCATTCTGGCCGACAGTGGCATTCGTAACGGTCTGGATGTGGTGCGCATGATCGCCCTGGGTGCCGACAGCGTGCTGCTTGGACGTGCCTTCCTTTATGCCCTCGCCACCCACGGTCAACGTGGGGTGGAAAACCTGCTGAATCTTATCGAGAAAGAGATGAAGGTGGCGATGACGTTGACCGGAGCGAAAACTATCGCCGATATCACGCGAGATTCGCTGGTGCAGGCCAATGCGTTGTTGTCCGAGGCGGGGTTGGCCCCGGCGCGTCCGCGTGCGGTGAGTTGATCCGTCAGAGTGAAGGGGGTTGGCTATACTTACTCCCTGTCTGACTAACCGGAGGAATGACATGACCATTCACAAGAAAGGATCTGCCCATTGGGAAGGTGACATCAAAGGGAAAGGCACCGTAAGCACCGAGAGCGGCGTACTGAGCAATCAGCCTTATGGCTTCAATACGCGCTTTGAAGGCGCAAAGGGGACCAATCCGGAAGAGTTGATTGGTGCTGCGCACGCCGCCTGTTTTTCCATGGCGCTGTCGTTGATGCTGGGTCAGGCGGGACATCCGCCGGAAAGCATTGATACCACTGCGGATGTGTCGCTGGACAAAAAAGGCGAGGGATTTGCCATCACGAAAATCGCGCTGACCAGTAGCGTGACGTTGCCAGGCATTGATAACGCGAGATTTGATGAGATTATTCAGCAGGCGAAAGCCGGTTGCCCGGTTTCCCAGGTATTGAATGCCGAGATCACCCTCGACTACACGCTGAATAATTGATCGCCTCAATCGCAGACCAGAGCTAGAATCGATGATGCGCTTACGGGCGCATCGTTGCTTTCTGCTGATCGGGAGGAGACTTGGCAAAATATCTGGCTGCGAAAAAACACTGGAAAATGGTTTTGGTGTTGCTGTGTATTTGCGGTGCGCTGCTATTGATTCGCTGGGCGGCGATGATATGGGCTTAAAGGATTGGATCAGCCGACATAAGCTGGGTGTGCTGGTGATGGTGATTCTGGCCCTGGAGCTGGTGCATTACCTGCTGACCGCCAGTTGGCTACCCTGGCAACTGGGCTAAGATTCTCAGGCGTATTCGTTGTCAGGGCGCGCCGTACGGATGTTACTGCGGGCGATACGATAGGCTTTGCGCGGGTCCCCCACCACAAATTCAAAGGTCGGCGAGTAATAAAACGGCAGCCAGCCACCATAGCCGCTCTCCCACTCCCAGCGCACCGGGCACGGCCAGAGAATGCCATCATACAAAATGTAATAAACCCAGCGTCCGTTAGGACGGCGGGGGCGAGTTGTTTTCATGGGAGTCACAACAGTAATAGTGTAAATCTGCTTATATTTTGAACGCTAAACCCGGCACTTGCAACGCCAGTGGCGTAATTTATCTGCACCTGATTGCCTTGCTGGTAGCAAATTAACGGTGTACCTCGCCGCAAATCAGGACCACGTTAGGGCGCACTTTATGAATGCGTGCCGCCATCTGCTCACAGGCCACTTTGGTCGGATAAATATATTCCGACACTGGCAACGCGTCACAGGCATCATGTCCACACGCGCTCACTAACAATACAAAACCAATCAGCATGGTTTGGCTCCTGATACACATTTTCTCTGGCACGGAAAGTGTGGCTGTTTGTTCCCTTTTAACGATCCAGTATAGCCAAACGAAACGGGAGCGGGTTATCACCCTGAGCGGCTTTTTTTTGCCCTAACGACCGGATTATACCTGGGCCGGTGCACAACATCAGCGCATTCTGAGCTAAACTGTGCGGCCCTGGAAAAATGAGAAGTGAGTAACACATGTCGATTGAAATTGCCCATCCGGCCAGCAGCCCGAAACAAGCCGCCCTGCAACTGGTGATTGAACTGGTGCGCGCTGGAAAACTTAGCCCGCTGCACGGCGACGCCTCGAATATGATTTCCATCTACGAACAGTTCAAAAACCACTTCGAAGCAGAAAAAGAGTAACGGCGCGATACCCGAAAAGTCCGCGCGACAAATCGCGCTGCTACGGAATGGGAGTCGCCCTGTAGCGGCGCGATTTATCGCGCGTCTACCCGGCGTAATACCAGACCGGCAGAATCGCGATTAGGTTATTTAGCGTGTGCAGGAACACCGGCAGTGCCAGGCTGTTGCTGCGCAGGCGTGCATAGCACAGCAGCAGTGAGAACAGCGTCAGCGCCACAATGGTTTCCCAATGCACGTATTGGGTATGCATGGCGGCGAACAGCAGCGAGGTCAGCAACATGCAGGCAAAGCGGCTTTTCGGTGCCCACAGCAGGAACCCCTGCAACAGAAAACCGCGAAACAACACCTCTTCAAATACCGGAGCCAGCAACACCGCCGTCAGCAACAGGATCAGCATCGAGCTGCGCCCCTGCTGCGTTTGTGCCACCAGCCATCCTTCCGGTTGCATAAACTGCGTTTGTGCCGCCATCAAAATGAATAACGCGCCAATAAACAACAGGGTCTGACCGGGACGGAGATAGCCGAGCGGGATGTCATTACGACGCTGGCAATAGAAGCGGTACAGCGGATAGATCACCGCAAATTCGAACAGACAAAGTACCGGCACCAGCAAACCGTCATTACGCAGCACGCCGTAGTTAGGAAACAGCGTAATCAGCATGGTAACGAGGTAATAAACCACAAAGCTGCCAACGTAAAACAGCGTCAACGTGACTTTGTCGGATTGGGTGTCCATAGGCGACTCAGCGAGCAGAGGAAATCGCATAGTAGCAATGGCGATGATCGCTGTCGAGGGCGCGGTGGGGAGATTTCTGCTGCTCAAATATTCTGCCATTGGGCTAAATCTGGCGCGCGCCGCGCCGATAATCGAAAAAATCATTACAGGGTACAGTTGCGTCACCAATGCGACCTGCATCCTCTTTTTTGCAGTCTGTTTTTTTCGCGAGCATTGCGCATGAATTCTGAGTCTCACTGGTTTGCCAGGGCCAACAGGGAAGCACTTACGGTACGCGTGACACGACGTAGCCTGCGTACGCTCACCGCATTGCTGTTTGGTGTGCTGGTGCTCTCAATGGTGATGGTGATGGCGATCGCCCATCATCAAAATAATGTTTCCATCGAACATGACGAGATGCTGTTACGCCAGGCGTGGCATGCCCGTCAGCAGGAGATGTTGATCGATGTGCGCGATTACGCCTTCTGGGGGGAGGGCTATAAAAACCTGCATCTTCAGCTCAACAAGGTCTGGGCGTTTGATGAAGAGAACCTTGGCGCGAACCTGTACAAGGAGTACCACTACGAAGGGGTGTTTGTGGTTGATGGCGCGGGTCAGACGCGTTACGCGATCATCAATGGTGAGATGGTAGACACTCCGCTGGAAAGCTGGCTGGGTGCACAAACCGCCACGCTGTTGACGGTAACGCGCAAATTAGGGCACGAAGCCATCGCCCGTAACGTGCAGATATTTGGCCAGCCCGCTTTGGTCGTCTCTGCTCCGATTACTCCAGGTAAAGTCCCCAATTTACCCACTCTCCCCGGCCCGCCATCGGTGCTGGTATTTGTGAATATTTTTACCCCGGCGAAACTTCAGGCGATGGGCAAAGCGATGGATGTCATCAATCCACATGCCCCCACCAGCAGTGATGATGCGCAGGATGAGCCCCGGTTGGTGGAGACGACTGCTGGGGGTGAACCGGTGGTGATTCGCTGGCAGGCCAAGTCCCCAGGCATGGGGTTGATTTGGTTACTGCTGCCGCTGCTGGTGTTGATGGCGCTGACCATTGCGCTGGTGACCCGTCGGGTGGTGCGTCATGCGTTATATAACGCGGTCCTGTCCGATCGCCGTTTTGAAATGCTCACCATCAGCCAGCGCGAACTGGCCGACAGTGAGGAGCGTTTTCGCGATCTGGCTGAAGCGGCATCCGACTGGATCTGGGAAACGGATGACCAGGGGCGTTTATGCTACCTTTCCGCGCGGTTTACCGAGGTCACCGGGCATGAGGTGAAACGCTGGCTTGGCCGTCATCTTGATCATCTGCTCAGTCATCCCAGCCATTCACTGGTGACCTGGTTGATGCGCCAGGGGGAAGATGTCCCCCGCGTGCCGTTGCGTTGTCAGTTTATGTCGGCAACCGGTGAACGGCGCATTGGGCAACTGATGGCAAAAACCATTCGGCGCAACGGCTTGCGGTCCGGCTTCCGTGGCACCGTGTCGGATATCACCTATGAAGTGGACGCACAGGCGCGTATTCAGTTTCTGTCACGTCACGACATGCTGACTGGTCTGGCAAATCGCATGCAGTTGCAGGAGTTTCTTACCTCACATCTCAACCAGGCGACGGATGATGATCCGTTGATTGTGATCAGTCTCGATCTTGATCAGTTCAAGCCCATCAACGACACCTGGGGACATACGGTAGGGGATGCGGTCCTGAACCAGATTTCCCAACGGTTGCAAAGTCTGATGGGCGCGCATGAACTGGCGGCGCGCCTGGGAGGCGACGAGTTTATTTTGGTGATGCGTGAGGCATCTCGCGCCGGGGTTGAGTATCGTTGCCGTGCGCTGCAACGTGCGATCCACCAGCCGGTGCTGAGTGGTTCACACCAGCTCAGCCTGACGGCCAGCATGGGGATCGTCTGTGCGCCGCAGGATGCCAGCCATCCAGAGGCGTTGCTACGCCTGGCGGATATTGCGCTGGGGCAGGCACGCGCTGCCGGGCGTAATCAATGGGTGTGGTACTCCAATGAGATGGCGAGTCATTTGCAATCGAAGCGTGAAATGGTACAGGCGATTGAAGTCGCGCTCGGCAGTGAGGCCTTCAGCCTGCATTATCAACCACGTTATCAGTTGCAAAATGGTCAGTTGGCCGGTGCTGAAGCCTTGATTCGCTGGCAGGTGGCTGAGGACAAATGGATCACCCCTGACCGTTTTATTCCGCTCGCCGAAGAGAATGGTTTGATCAATGCCATCAGTGATTGGGTGCTGATGCGCGCCTGTACTGATGCACGCGACTGGGGGGATCAACGGTACGTTTCCGTTAATATCTCGCCGGTGGAGTTTCGTGGCAGCGATCTGGTGCAGCGTGTCGCTCGGGCGCTGGAGGCCAGCGGTTTACCGGCAACCCGGCTGGAGCTGGAAATCACCGAAAACATCACTTTTGAGCACCCGGATCGCGCCCTGGAAATCATGCAGGGACTGCGCGCTCTGGGGGTACGGTTAACGGTGGATGATTTTGGTACCGGCTATGCGGCGCTGGGTTATTTGAAAACGTTCCCGTTTAACGGCCTGAAGATTGATCGCTCGTGGATGAAGGAGTTTCCTGAGTCGCCGCAGGCGCAATCGGTGGTCGCGGGGATTGTCGGGTTGGCGCGCGCGTTTGCGCTGACCATCACAGCCGAAGGGATTGAAACCGAAGCGCAACTGAACGAATTGAAAGTGTTGTCTTGCGAAGAAGGGCAGGGCTACTTTCTTGGGCGGCCGATGCCGCTGGCGGCGTTCAGAGCGCTACTGAATCAACAAGATGTTTAACGCACTTTAACGGCCACACAGGTCATCAAAATTGCAAAACCAATAAAAATCGCGAGTTCCATAATCATCACCTCAGATAAATCTTAGGTAATTTTACTCAATGGTTGCTGAAATATTGGGCAGATTGTGTGATTAATCCGAAAAAGTGCGATCGCGATCGCCTCGGGATGCGGTTTTTCTGCGATACGTCTGATGGTAATTTTTATGTTTCACAGGCACGCTTGGCTACTCTCGGGCAACCGGTTGTCTGATTATCCAGGAGGAGAAAAACGTGAAACATTATGGAAAAGCGCTGCTGGTGATGGGGTTCCTGACCCTGACTGCCTGCCAGTCAGCGAGTAAACCTGACACCGCTGCGAGCACGGCCCAGGACGCGGAAAACGATATGTGTGGCGCATCGCAGTATCAGAATTACATCGGCCAGCCTTTATCGGCCTTGCAGAAGCAACGTTTTGACGTGCCAGTGCGCGCCATTCCGTGGAATTCTGCGGTGACGATGGACTTCAATCTGCGCCGCCTGAATTTTACCGCTGACCAAAGCGGCAAGATTGACAAGGTCTACTGCGGGTAACATCAAACCGACATCGCATTGTCATCGCGCTGTCACAGCGTCGGGCGAGGATAGCTGCGCATTACGGAGATTTCCTCGTCACTCTCGAATATGCAATGCTCGTCTTGTTTTCCCGCCTCTGGCGGGATTTTTTTATGTCTGAATGCACGAAACCGTAGCGGCGCGATGGGGTTTTATTCATGCGGTCGCGCTTCCAGCAGTTGGGCCAGTAAGTTGCGATAACTTTGCAGGCGCTGCTCATCTCCCTCAAACTCCAGCTTCGCGATCACCCGCGCGATCACCGCCTTGCTGGTCGCGGGCTGACCCGCATCCATCAGTTCGCGCATAATGGCCGCCAGCAGATCGCCCTCATGCGGCGCATGCCAGGCTGGACTGTTAAAATAATCGGTAATCGCCCGACTGGCGCTGTTGGGATGCACTCTCATGGCTGACCTCCGCAGAGACAACGATGCCCGCTGCCTGGGACAGGCAACCGCGGGGAGATTTCGGGTTAAGTCTGCATACTGCCCAGAACGGGCAGCGCCCCACCAGCGGCGGCTGGTGGTTTTTTAAACATAGTTGCGGCGTCAAAAATTGTCAGTAACCGTCAGAAATATTTTTTCACGATTTGAGCTATGGACGATTTAGCAATTTTTTTTCGGGTTTGTTTTTGCACATTAACCCGCTGTAAATCGCCCTCTGCGTAATATTTGCTGTGCGCAGAGGTAAGCTGACTAGCGGAAAACTGCGTTTTTATCCCTATGCCATGTTTTGCCGTCCGGCCCTGTCAATGGATTGTTAAACTGAACCCTCATTTCAATTTTGATGTGCTCTCTCATGTTACGCTCCGTAGAACCCTGGAAAATCAATCTGATCTCGGTCTGGTTCGGCTGTTTTTTTACCGGGTTGGCGATTAGCCAGATCATCCCGTTTCTGCCGTTGTATATCGAACATCTTGGGGTGCGCGGGGATAATGCGCTGAGCTTGTGGTCAGGGTTGACCTTCAGTATCACTTTCGTGATTTCTGCGGCGGTGGCACCGCTATGGGGCAGCCTCGCCGATCGTAAAGGGCGTAAGCTGATGCTGCTGCGCGCTTCGTTCGGCATGGGCGCGGTGATTTTGTTGCAGGCATTTGTCACCCATGCCTGGCAACTGCTGCTGCTGCGCGCCCTGATGGGGTTGACCTCGGGTTATATTCCCAATGCGATGGCGCTGGTGGCAGCGCAGGTGCCGCGTGAGCGCAGCGGTTGGGCGCTGAGCAGTGTCGCAACCGGTCAGATAGGCGGGGTGATCCTTGGGCCGATGATTGGCGGTCTGCTGGCTGACTGGCTCGGTCTGCGCATGGTGTTTATCGTTACCTCGGTATTACTGATGATCAGCTTTCTGGTCACACTTTTCCTGATTAAAGAAACCGGCTATACCCCGATTGGTAAAAAAGACAAGCTGAGTGGACGCGAGGTGTTTCGTAGCCTGGAAAATCCGCGTTTGATGGTGTGCCTGTTTATCACCACGATGGTCATCCAGATGTGCAACGGGTCGGTGAACCCGATTCTGACTCTGTTTGTGCGTGAACTGGCCCCTTCTGCTGAGAACATTGCGTTCCTTAGTGGTGTGATTGCCGCACTGCCGGGTATTTCGGCGCTCATCTCGGCACCGCGACTTGGCAAGCTCGGCGACCGCATTGGCACTCAGCGCATTCTGATCGCCACCATGATTACCTCGCTGGTGCTGCTCACCGCCATGTCATTTGTCACCAGTGCCACGCAACTTGGCGTGCTGCGTTTTCTGCTGGGCTTTGCCGATGGCGCGATGATGCCTGCGGTGCAAACGCTGTTGGTTCGCCATTCGAGTGATAATATCACCGGGCGTATTTTTGGTTATAACCAGTCGTTTATGTATTTGGGCAATGTGGCTGGCCCGCTACTGGGGGCCGCAGTTTCCGCCGCAACGGGCTATCGCTGGGTGTTCTTTGCCACTGCGATGGTGGTGCTGATTAATGTCTTGTTGCTGCGTCGTTTCTATCGCCGCCCGAAAACCACGCTGGCGCACCCGGTGAGCCAGCGTGACGAGGTGGAGAAGGCTACTGACGCAGCGTCAGGGAGAAGTGCCAGCGCTGTTGAGAAAGCAAAAACTCCGGGCTGACGCTTGGACTCCAGGAGTCATCACCGCCGACCCCCATATGGAAACCATCGAGATGCAGCCAGCAGCCCGCTTCTGGCTGCAACAGGTGGCGATGTGAGGTGTCGCGCAACTGCTCCAGGCTGTGCTGACTGAGCGAGAAGGCAAAGTCACCGCTTACCTGCCAACTACCGGTATCGAGCTGGCGTGTTCCGCCGCGCAGACCATTCTCTCCGGGAAAAACGTATTCGGTGCGCATCGCACTCAACGGCTGCTGCCAGCGGGAGAACTGCGCTGCCAGTTGACGATCCGGATAGTTTTCATGCGGGCCGAGTCCCAGCCAACTGACCTGCTGCGGGGCGTGGGCCAGTTGTGTGCGTAAGCCGATACGTGCTGGTGGCGGCAAGCCTGCCGTCTGTTCGACGTCCACGTCGATGGTGAGTTCGCCATTGCCGCGAATCTGATAACGTTTGCGGCTGGTAAAAATCAGCTGACCGGCAAAAAGCCACTGATGCCGCGTTTCGATCAATACGCTGTGCTTCAGACTATCGATCTCCATCGCCACCAGCTGTGGCTCCAGTTGATCATAACCGGCGCGTTTCCAGCGTTCGACCCAGGCATTGGGATCCACATTAGCCGCTTCGCTGGTGCCGATATCGTTATCGATTGGCGCACGGATAAAACAATCTTCGAGCGGCGTCAGCAGGGTTTCCTCATCATTCACCAACCACTGCACCATCTCCCCACTGCGGCGGGAAAAATGCCAGCGCTGCTGCGGCAGGTAGACGGCGATGAGATCATGATTGGACTCGATCTGCGGGGCCGGTTCAGGATTCGTCTGCGTCTCCAGCGGCAGGGCGGCAGGCAAGGACCATTGATGCCAGGCGACGCGTGCATCCGCCTCTGACCAGGAAGTGGCGCGTGGCTGGTGCACCGCCAGATTGAGCCAGCAATTCCCCTGCAATCCTTCTGCCGGTGGGAGATCAAAGGTCTGGCTGGCGCGTGCTGCGATATCGAGCGGCAGTTCGCCACGGGCAATGACTTGTCCCTCCTGCTCAATCGACCAGCGCAGCACTTCGTTATCGCTGTGGCGGAACAGATAATCGCTGCTGACGGTAAAACGGTACGGGTTCTGCGCATCAGGCGTGAACTGGAAAAACTGCTGTGCACGCTGGGCCTCGAACAATGCCGGATGCGGGGTGCGATCGGCAAACACCAGGCCATTCATACAGAACTGGCGATCATTCGGCGTATCGCCAAAGTCTCCGCCGTAGGCCTGCCACGGCTGGCCTTGCGCGTCATAGCGCGTCAGGCTTTGATCAACCCAATCCCAGACGAAGCCGCCCTGCAAACGCGGAAACTGGCGGAAGGCCTGCCAGTATTTGGCAAAGCCGCCAAAGCTGTTACCCATCGCGTGGGCATATTCACACAGGATCAGCGGGCGGGTTTCGCCGGGCAGTCCAATCCACTTTTTCAGTGACCATTTGGGGACAGCCGGGAAGGGCTGGTCCTGATCGACGCGTGCATACATCGGGCAAACAATATCGGTAGCGGCGGTATTGGCTCCGCCGCCTTCATATTGCACCGGGCGTGTTGGATCGCTGCTTTTTACCCAGCGATACAGCGCATCATGGGTGCTGCCGTGACCGGACTCATTGCCCAGCGACCAGATAATGATGCAGGGGTGATTACGGTCACGCTGCACCATGCGGGTGACGCGTTCGCTGTAAGCGGCAAACCAGCGCGGATCGTCAGAGAGTCGATTCATCGGCTGCATGCCATGGGTTTCGATATTGGCCTCATCGACCACGTACAAACCATATTCATCGCACAGGCGATACCACAGCGGGTGATTAGGGTAATGGGCGCAGCGCACCGCATTGAAGTTATGACGCTTCATCAGCTCGATATCACGACGCATGCTGGCTTCATCCACCACCTGACCCTTTTCCGGGTGATGTTCGTGACGGTTAACACCGCGAATCAGCAACGGCTGACCATTCAGGCATAACAGGCCATTTTCAATCGCCACGCGACGGAAACCGACATCGTATGCTTCCGCTTCCAGCAGATTGCCTTGATCATCCAGCAGCGAAACCACCGCACGGTATAAATGCGGCGTTTCGGCGCTCCATAACCTGGGGTGATTAACGGGCAAAACCAGCAAAGCGCGTTCCGGGTAGTGGCCGCGTTCGTCAATGATGGCGCTGCCGGGCGTTTGTTGGTGTTCGCCGATCAGCGTTTCCCCCTGCCACAGGCTCAGACGCAGTCGGCAGGGCTTGAGATGCTGGATCTTTACGCTGACACGCAAATCCGCACGGATATATTCCGGGCTGAGTTGCGTTTCGATCTGCACGTCAGACAACTGTGTCTCGGGTTTATGCAGCAGGGTGACGTCACGAAAAATGCCGCTCATACGCCACATATCCTGATCTTCCAGGTAGCTGCCATCGCACCAGCGCAGCACCATTACCGCCAACCGGTTACTGCCTGCTTGCAACGCGGCGCTGAGATCGAATTCGGCCGGTAAGCGACTGTCCTGCGAATATCCTATCCAGTGACCGTTGCACCACACAAAGAAGGCGGAGTTTACGCCATCAAAGATAATGCGCGTCTGGCCCTGCTGTAGCCAGCTATCGTCAACATTAAATGTGAGCGAGTAACATCCGGTGGGGTTATTCGCCGGAACCAACGGCGGATTGACCGGAATAGGATATTGCACGTTGGTGTAAATGGGGGCGTCATAACCGTGTAATTGCCAGTTTGCGGGGACGGGAAGGGTGCCGGCATCCGGGAGATCCTGCAACAGCCAGCTTTGTGGCACCGCTTCTGGCTGGCTGAAATAACTGAACGTCCATTGACCGTTCAGACAACGACGGGAAGGCGAAGGCCGATTGTCGCGGGCGGCCTGCTCGTCACGCCAACTGGCAAAAGGGGGATGCGCATCCAGTCGGTTCAGGCTGGTGATCACCGGGTTTTCCCAGTCGCGCCGCGCCAGGATTTCATTCAGGGAAACAGAGACAGATGTCATATTAGGATCTCATTAATTGTAATGCGCTCACATTGCGTTAAATTGCGCCAACTGTAAAGCGCTGCTACCTGCTGTCGGGCAGGAATTTTTATCGCTTTTATTACGCCTTTGTCGGTTTTCTCCTGGCGTAGTGCCAGTAAATTGTTAAGCATGGTGAGCAGGGATGAATAGCGCCGGGTTGCGGAGAATTCTGTATTGTCGGGCGCGCTGGCGACTCATACACTCAGCGCGATTTCTCCATCCTGAGGTAATTATGGTCCGTATTGTTAAAATCGCAGCCGTTGTGGCATTGGTGACCGCGCTGAGCGGTTGTATTTTCCCGCCTCCAGGTGGCGGTGGTGGTTGGGGCGGCGGTGGCGGCGGTTGGGGTGGCCACGGTGGCGGTCCGGGTCGCGGATTTATGGGGCCATAAGCCATTAACCTCCCGGGTTAATTGCTGCTATAGCGCGCGAAACGTTTCACAAAAGCATTATTTATCAGAGAAACGTTTCGCCGCTTAATAATAAAATCCTGCACCAAGTTTTCTTTCCCGCCTTTTTTAACTGAGTTAACAGGATCGCATAAAAATCCCTGTTGTTTTATTCTGCTCAATGCTAACGTCAGCATTTCCCTCAACTAATTGAGTTGGTCGCATGAAAAATCTGATTGCGGAACTCCTGCTTAAGCTGGCTGAAAAAGAAGAAGAGTCTAAAGAATTAGTGGTCCAGGTTGAGGCGCTGGAAATTGTGGTCACGGCCTTGTTACGCAAACTTGAGCCGGAACAATTAAAAGGGATTACATTGGGTATTGAAAACGCGATGACACCGGCAACCGAGCCAGAAACGTCTCCCGATGCCCTGCTGCTACGTAATTACGTTGAAAAACTGCTTAACCATCCCCGCATATGATTTTCTCAACGCCTGTGATCGCCACAGGCGTTTTTCATTATATTTATTTCTGCTTTGCTTATCTCATGCCAGGCTTATCAGGCGATAACTCTATGGAGAAGATGCAATGAAATCGTTTTTTATGGCAATGATGGCTGCGGGCTTATTGTTAGCGGGTACTGCGAGTGCCGCAGAGAAAACGGCGCAGCAGGAAAAAATGACCATGTGTAATCAACATGCGTCATCGCAAAACCTGAAAGGTGATGCGCGTAAAAGCTTTATGAGCGACTGTCTGAAAAAAGACAGCAAAATGGGCAGCATGACGCCGCAGCAAATGAAGATGAAAACCTGTAACACCGAAGCGGGTGATAAAAAACTCAGCGGCGATGCACGTAAAACCTTTATGAGTTCGTGCCTGAAAAAAAGTTAATCTCCTGATAGCGGTCTGAGGGCCGCTATTTTTTATTACCCGCTAAAAAACCCGGCTTAACAGACTGTTACCCGTCTCCCTTTATTATCAGCCCCCCTAAATTATCAGGCTTTGCCAAACTTACTGTTTGTATGGATTTATGGCATCTACAGTAAGGGAGGCCAAAGGTGAGTTATCAATCTGTCGTTGAATTGAAAAAGCTTAAGCAGCATAAACCGACCAAATTTACCGTCGGTGATAAAGATATTTTGCTGATCCGTGCAGGTGATCGTGTCCATGCTTTGCAAGCCAAATGCCCCCATGCTGGCGCACCACTCGAACAAGGGGCGGTATGCGGAGATGAATTGGTGTGCCCCTGGCATAAGGCGGTGTTTGGCATTGAAGATGGCAGGATGCATGAACCGCTGGCTCTGGCGGATTTGAAAAACTATCCGGTACGTATCGAACAGGGGCAGGTATGGGTCAACACCAAAGCCATGTCCTCAGCCACGCTGCCTGCGACTGAACGAGAAAAACCGGTTTGCGTCGTGCTGGGATCGGGGGCGGCAGGCAGCGCAGCGTTGTGGACGCTGCGACACGAAGGCTTCACCGGGCATCTGGTTCTGATTGAGCGCGAAGCTGAGGCACCCTACGATCGCACCGCGTTAAGTAAGTTTGTCCCGGCGGGGAAAATGGCTATCGAAGAGGTGCCGCGTTTACTGAAAGACGATGTGCTGGGGCATGTTGAGCGTATTCAGGCCAACGTGGTGGAGCTGGACAGTGCGGCGCAACAGTTGACGTTCTCCAATGGTCAGACCTTACCCTTTGATCAGCTCCTGATTGCCAGCGGTGGTAGCGCGCAGCCACTGGACATTCCTGGACGGGATTTACCTGGTGTTCACCTGTTGCACTCGCTCAGCCAGGCTGCATCGCTGCTGGAGGATGTTGATGAAACCCATCAGATCGTGATTGTTGGCAATAGCTTTATTGGTATGGAGTTGGCGGGCGCGCTGCGAAACCGGGATGTTGATGTCACCGTATTGGCGCGTCACCCACTGCCGTTTGCTAAACAATTTGGTGATGAAATTGGCCGATATTTTCGCGAACTGCACACCGGAAATGGGGTGAAGATGGTGCAGGGGGAACCTCAGGCGCTGATCGGTACTGAACACGTTGAAGCCATCACGCTGAAAAATGGTAAGCAACTCACGGCAAGTCTGGTGCTGTTTGCCACCGGTATTCAGCCAGTTACCGGATTTATCCATGATCTGGCAATGCAGGCAGATGGCAGCCTGACCACGGATAGTCAGCTACAGGTGGCGAAAAATATCTGGGCAGCGGGTGATATTGCCAGTTATCCCACGCCAAATGGGCCACTGCGTATCGAGCACTATCGGGTGGCGCAGCAACAGGGTCGAATTGCTGCTCTGAACATGTTGGGGCAACGCCAGCTGTTTGACCGTGTGCCCTTTTTCTGGACCGCACACTACGGCACGCGCTACGAATATCTGGGACATGCCACAGAATGGGATGAATACCGTTTACTGGGATCATTACAGGACAAGCGTTTTATCGCCTTTTATGGACAGCAGGGAAAGCTGGCGGCAGCTTGTTCAGCGGGCATGTATACCTTGACGGCAACGCTGGTAGAACTGATGCAGCAACCGATGACAATGGCGCAGGGAATAGCGCTGTTTGAAGAACATCAAGGTTAAATACGCATTTCGTAGCGGCGCGATAAATCGTGCCGCTACGACAGAAGGGGCTAAATTACTGCTTACTTAGCGCATCGGATTTCTTCATACATTGCTGCATCGCTTCGATCACCGCAGCACGGAAGCCTTTCTCCTCCAACACTTTCACCGCTTCAATGGTGGTGCCGCCGGGAGAACACACCATATCTTTCAGTTCACCGGGATGTTTGCCGGTCTCCAGCACCATCTGCGCGGATCCCTTCACGGCCTGCGCGGCAAACTGATAGGCCTGGGCGCGGGGCATGCCGCCCAGTACCGCAGCATCGGCCATCGCCTCAATAAACATAAACACGTAGGCCGGGGCTGAACCGCTGACGCCGACCACCGCGTGAATCAGATATTCGCTGACCACTGCGGCCTTACCGAAGCTTTCGAAAATCGCCACTACTTCATCCGTTTCATGCTGCTCAACCAGCACATTCGGTGTTACCGATGTCATCCCTTCATTGACCAGCGAGGGTGTGTTCGGCATCACGCGGATGATTTTACGATCGTGGCCCAGCACGGCAGCCAGCGAATCCAGCGTCACTCCGGCGGCAATCGACACCACCAGCGCCTCTTTTTTTAGCTGACTCGTCAGATCCTTCAGCACTTTGAGAATGACATTGGGTTTCACCGCGCCAAACAGGATATCGACTTCCGCTGCCAGGCTTTCGGCACTCTCTGCCGCCGTCACGCCATACTGCTGCGCCAGAGCCTGATTGGTTGCCGGTTTGCGATCATAAACCAGGATATTGGCCGGGGCGATCCGCCCGCTGTTTACCAGACCGCTGATAATCGCTTTTGCCATATTACCGGCACCGATAAACCCGATTTTCTTCTCCAGCATTGCGTGATCCTTAAGATGGTTCAATTTTCTGTATCGGCTAGCTTACGTGGCTGGACGGCGCGATCAAATTAAATTTGCCATTCTGGCGCAGAACGGCAAGATCACACTCATTCACTGTAAGAAAGGATCCATTATGTCGATTTGGGTTGATGCTGATGCCTGCCCCAATGTCATCAAAGAAGTGTTGTACCGCGCCGCAGAACGCACACAAACCCTGGTGACCTTTGTGGCTAACCAGCCGCTGCGCGTGCCACCTTCACCGTGGCTGAAAACCTTGCAGGTTGCGGCAGGTTTTGATGTGGCTGATAACGAGATTGTCAAACGCGTTGAGCCGGGTGAGTTGGTGATCACCGGTGATATTCCGCTGGCAGCGGAGGTGCTGGAGAAGGGGGCGGCGGCGCTGAATCCGCGTGGTGAACGTTATTCGCCGGATACCATTCGTCAGCGCTTAACCATGCGCGACTTTATGGAAACCATGCGCGCCAGCGGGATTCAAAGCGGCGGCCCGTCGGCTCTCAGCCCACGCGACCGCCAGCAGTTTGCTAATGAACTGGATAAATGGTTACGTCAACGGCGTTAGACAAAACTGTCGTCGTCGTTAAAATCGTCACTGCCGCCGAAATCGCTGAAGTCATTGTTGTCGGCGAAGCTGTTATCCCAGCCGCTGGTATTATCGTTCAGGAACGCGTTGTTGCTGTCGTTGACACCATTAAAGGTATCAAGATTGTCATCAACTTGTGGCAGCGC
Source organism: Pantoea sp. AS-PWVM4 (assembly GCF_000468095.1). Taxonomy (GTDB): domain Bacteria; phylum Pseudomonadota; class Gammaproteobacteria; order Enterobacterales; family Enterobacteriaceae; genus Pantoea; species Pantoea phytobeneficialis. Next base: position 91,924 of record NZ_ASZC01000022.1, on the reverse strand, counting down.
TGGCTCGTTGATGATGTTCACAATCTCTTCCGGCTGCGAATGATGGAACAGGCTGGTCAACATATCCGCCATCACCACACCACCGGCCACACCCACTGCGGTCTGCAATGCGCCGCCGAGAAAACCGGTGCCACGCGCCGCTGGAGCACTGGCATACTGCGGCTGCTGATATTGCGGCTGCTGGGGTGGTGCGCTGTTCCACACCGGTTGCTGCTGCTGCGGTTGTGCCGCCGGACGTGAACCGCCGCCAAACAGGCTGGAGAGGAAACCGCCGCTGCTCTGCTGCGGTGCCTGCTGCTGTTGCTGCGCCTGCGCCAGACGATTCTCCAGCTCACCGATTTGCGCATTGAGCTTTTTCATCGCGGCTTCCTGAATCAGGATCGCCTGCGCCATGTAATAAGGTGCACCGGGCTGTGACAGCAAGTGTTGTTTGATTAACTGCTCTGCGCCCGCATCACGCGGGCCACTTTGACTCTCAGCCTGTTTCAGACGGCTGAACAGGCTTTCAATTAACTGTTGTTCTTCGCTCTGCATGGTAAACCTCCGTTTGCGAGTTATCCCACTATATGCGGGCGGGATGACAGAAAGTAAATCAACGCGCTGGTAAGCAAATGTTGCCCGAACTTACACTTTTGCGGATGCACAAAACTCGCATGATTTTTCCTTTATTAATTATATAGATATGAGATTGTATGGGCAAGATACGCGTAAATCGTGCTTCGCCGGTGGCTGATGAAATGAAATCCAGGTATCATGCGACGCAATATTGACCTGATGACAATGCCCGTGCGGCAAAACACGGCGGAGGATGAGCCAGGATGTCATTACCCATCTATCTGATCGGCGCACGCGGTTGCGGTAAAACCACCATTGGCCAGGCGCTGTCGCAGGCGCTCGGTTACGCCTTTCGTGATACCGACCATCACCTGCAAATCACCACTCAGCGTACCGTGGCGGAAATCGTGGCGGCTGAAGGCTGGGATAGCTTTCGCGCGCGCGAAAGCGAGTCGCTTCAGGCGGTCACTGCGCCCGGTACAATCATTGCCACCGGTGGTGGTATGGTGCTGGCCGAGGTGAATCGTCGCTTTATGCGTGAGCATGGCCAGGTTATCTGGTTGAATGCGCCTTCAACGGTGCTGGCCGACCGACTGGTGCGTCAGCCAGAAGCGGCGCAACGCCCGACCTTAACCGGCCGTCCGATTGCCGAAGAGATGGGCGATATCCTGCGTCAGCGTGCGCATCTTTACCATCAGGCCGCGCACCATGAGGTGAATGCCATGCAGTCGCCGGATTTGGTGGTGGAAGCGATCCTGCAATCCCTCTCTCTGGCGCGTGCCAGCTAACGTCTGCAAATTCCCCGTAACGGCGCATTAAATCGCGCGCTTTTAAACCTCGCGCGCTTTTAAACCTCGCGCGATTTAACGCGCCGCTCCGTAAATTATCGTGATCCTCGTTGTCTATACTTAAAAACGGACAGGGGATTACTGCTGTCCGTTTGGATAACTGAGTTACCCAGGAGGGCAATATGCCATCAAGACCACCTTACCCGCGCCAGGCCCGCATCGTCACCGTTGAAAAAGGCACGGCGGGCAATACCGTCACCTGGTACGAATTACGCGCCGATCATCCACGCCCGGACTCGCTAATTAGCGAACATAAAACTGAAGCGGAAGCGCAGGATGCCAAAAATCGCTATGAAGATGTGGAAAAAGAGTAATATCGGCTGGCAAGGATGCCAGTAATGACTTGCCGTTATTAACCATATTTTTCTCTTCCCGTGAATTCGCTGCAAAGCGGCCAGAAAGTCATCGTCTTTTCTGCGCTTAATTCTCTCTGCCTGATAAAATCACTCATTTTTTACTTTATTCCTCATTTTATGCTGCCTTAATTTCCTGCCATTTTTTCTGGTACAAAATTTGCGCTTGACCACAAAAACCTGACGTTTTAATTTCGGGGTATTGACTCAGGAACTCAGTTCCAAATAGTGAAACTACTTTTATGACCACACTCGAAAATGCCGCCGCAGTGCTTAAGTTATTCCAGCGCTTTGGCGTGACGCAGGGGCATCCCGGCCTCACCTTCACCGAGGTGGTTGAGGCATTAGAACTGCCAAAAAGTACCGTTTCCCGTCTACTGGCGACGATGGAAAGTCAGGGGTTACTGGAACGCGATCCAGACAGCCGCTGCTTCCATATTGGTCGCGTACTGCTGTCGGTTGCGGGGCATTATCTCTCCACACCGTTGGTGGATAGTGCTTCGGGCGCGATGGCGCGCCTGGCCTCCAGCACCGGATGCATGGGGTATATCTCGGTGTTGGATGGGCACGATATCCTTGTGATGCGTATGTATCACGGACGCCTGTTTACCCAGTTGATTACCCCTCCGGGCACGCGGATGCCGGCTGCGGGGACGTCCACCGGTCGCGTGTTGCTGGCACAAAGCAGCGATGAAGAAGTCCGGGCGCGCTTTGCCGACGAGTGGCATGCCGCCTCACTTAACTCTCCGCTGGATGTTGATGCGCTTTGCACCGAGCTGGCCACTATTCGTCGCCAGGGGTGGGCGCTGGCACGCAATGAAACCTTACCGGGCATCAGCTCGATGGCGGTTGCCGTCACCAATAAACATCGCGGCGAAAGTGTCGCACTCTGTCTCTCATTTCTTTCACAGGAAGCAGCCCCGGGTTATCCGGAAGCGTTGCTCAATGAATTACGCGCCACCGCGGCCATCATGGCCGAAAAATATGGTGCCTGATTTTACGGCGTAATATTTCGCGCCACACCAGGGAAATAACAGGCCTTCGGGCCTGCTTATTTCAACCGTCAGGGAATGATTATTTAACTCAATACCGCCGTCCCGCGTGTCGGGCGGTGCGTAATCACGTTTTCGCCAGGGTGAATTTACGGGGAATAACATGCGTCACACTAATCCAATAAAAAGTCTCGGAGTGGGTTTAATGCTGGTATTGCTGTCCGTTGCGGGCGCAATTATCGGCGTACAATTAATTACGACCATCGGGGTCACCCCCAATACCTCAATTATCGGCGCGCTCTTTGCCATGCTACTGGCGCGTATTCCGTTGCAATGGTTTCGCCGCTACCGTTCGGTCGAAGTGCAGAACCTGGCGCAAACGGCCATCTCTTCCGCCACTTTCGGTGCTGCCAACAGTTTGCTGATGCCGATTGCTGTGCCCTGGGCGTTGGGTGAACCGCAGTTGGTGCTGCCGCTGTTTGTCGGCGTCAGCGCGGCCATGCTGCTGGATGCTTATCTGCTCTATCGCCTGTTTGATACCCGCGTATTCCCGGCCAGCAACGCCTGGCCGCCGGGCGTTGCGGCCGCCGAAGCGATCAAAGCCGGTGACAAAGGTGGCCGTCAGGCGTGGCTGCTGGTGGTGGGGATTGTCGGCGGGATTGTCGGATCAATGCTGAAGATCCCGATGTCGGCATTTGGCACCGCGTTTATCGGTAATATTTGGGCGCTGACGATGCTTGGTGTTGGCTTCCTGTTGCGCGCTTATTCCCAGCCGGTGGCGGGCATTGATATCAACGCGCTATATATCCCCCACGGCGTAATGGTGGGTGCCGGTCTGGTGGCGTTGATTCAGGTGGTGCAGGTGATCCGCAGTGGTCGCAACGAGGCGATCAATGTCAGCCGTAGCGACAGCGAAGTGAAGCGCTCGCTCGGTTTCGGCACCGTTGGTTACATCGTTATCTCGGCATTACTGGCGCTGGCGGGCGGTTTGTGGAGTCAGATGGGCCTGCCGATGCTGGTGTTGTTTATCGTCTATGCCGCCTTTGCTGCCTTTGTGCATGAGTTGATTGTCGGTATTGCCGCGATGCACTCCGGCTGGTTCCCGGCGTTTGCTGTGGCGCTGATTACCTTAATCCTGGGTATTTTACTCGGCTTCCCGCCGTTGGCGCTGTGTCTGCTGTGTGGCTTTACCGCCGCTACCGGCCCGGCGTTTGCGGATATGGGCTACGACCTGAAAGCCGGTTTTATCCTGCGTGGTAACGGCGCGGATGTGCAGCAGGAGCTATGGGGGCGTCGCATCCAGCTGATTGCCGCGATGATCGCTTTTGTGATCGCCATTCCGGTGGTGTGGTACGCCCATAACCTGTTCTTCGCAGAAAACCTGCTGCCGCCAGTGGCGCGCGTATATGCCAAAACCATTCAGGCCGGTGCAGAACCGGGTATCGCAGGCAGCCTGCTGATGTGGGCCATTCCTGGCGCGATCATTCAGTTGATTGGCGGACCGAAGCGTCAGCTTGGCGTTCTGCTGGCGACCGGCTTGCTGATTAACAACGCGGCTGCCGGATGGGCGGTGCTGGTAGGGATTGCGCTACGCGTTCTAATCCTGCGCGTCTGGGGCGAGCGTGGCCGGTCACCGATGGAGGTGATGGCGGCAGGTTTTATCGCCGGAGATGCGCTCTACAGTTTCTTCCATTCACTTTTTGCCAGTAGCAGTAAGAAATAATCAGGGAATCCAACATGAGTTTACAGCAGACACTGCAAGTCTTTGAGTTACTCGATAGCGCTTTCGTCGATGGTCAGCAGGTGGTTGATCTGTTCGCCGCCTATCCGGGCGTCAGCGCCAGCACCAAACGCGTCAGCGGCCCGAAAGGACGTACCGACTTTGTGCGCATCGATATTCCGGGGGCACAGGGTAAAAGCAAGGGCGGCAGCGCCCCAACGCTCGGCATCATTGGCCGTCTGGGCGGTATCGGTGCGCGCCCGACGCGCATCGGCATGGTGTCGGACGCCGACGGTGCTGTGGCAGCGGTCAGCAGCGCGCTGAAGCTGGCGCAGATGCAGACCAAAGGCGATGTGTTGGCCGGGGATGTGATCATCACCACCCATATCTGCCCGGATGCGCCGACCCGTCCACATGAGCCGGTGGATTTTATGGATTCACCGATCGACGATGTCACCATGAACGATAACGAAGTGGTGGCGGGTGTGGATGCCATCCTCTCCATCGATACCACCAAAGGCAACCGTATCCTCAATCACAAAGGTTATGCGCTGTCGCCGACGGTGAAAGAGGGTTACATCCTGCGCGTGTCGGAAGATCTGTTGCGTATTATGGAGATGACCAGCGGTCGCCCGGCGGTAACTTTCCCGATTACCACCCAGGACATCACGCCGTACGGTAACGGGGTTTATCACCTCAACAGTATCCTGCAACCTTCAACCGCGACCGATGTGCCGGTGGTGGGTGTGGCAATTTGCGCGGAATCGGTGGTGCCAGGTTGTGGCACCGGAGCCAGCCACGAAGTGGACATCGCCAGCACGGTGAAGTTTGCCGTGGAAGTGGCGAAAGAGTTTGGCCGCGAAACCTGCCAGTTCTATGACGCGCAGGAGTACGCACTGCTGCTATCTTTGTATGGTAGCCTCAGCCATCTGCGTTCCCGGAAATCATAAGTATGAAAACATCCCTGATTACCCTGACCATCGGTCAGTCTCCACGCAGCGACATTCTGCCGCTGTTGCAGGCCCATCTGCCAGCAGAGCAGGTGGAGCACGCCGGTTTGCTTGACGGCCTCACCCTTGCGGAAGTGGAGCAGCACTATACGCCGGTTGCCGGTGAGAAAGTGCTGGTGTCGCGTATGCTGGATGGGCAGCAGGTGCGTCTGTCGGCGTATCAGGTTGAGCAGGGATTGCAGCAGAAGATCTATGCACTCGAGGAGCAGGGTTACAACACGATCCTGCTGCTGTGCACTGGCGAATTTGGTTCGCTGAAAACCCATAAAGCGCTGCTGCTGGAGCCGGATCGTATTATCCCGCCGTTGGTCGGCGCGATTGTGCATGGGCACAAAGTCGGGATCGTGGTGCCGGTAGAGGAGCAGATCGCGGAACAGGCCAATAAGTGGCGCAATCTGGGTACGCCGCCGTGTTTTGCGGTAGCCAGCCCCTATCTGGCGCAACAGGCGGATTTGGTGGAGGCGGGGCTGTCGCTTCAGGAGCAGGGAGCTGATGTGGTGGTGCTCGATTGCATCGGTTATCACCAGAAGCATCGCGATTTTCTGCAAAAGATGTTGGGCATTCCGGTGCTGTTGTCCAACGTGCTGGTCGCCAAGCTGGCTGCGGAATTGATCGTTTAATGCATGGGGATCACAAGTTGTGATCCCTTTTGTCATTTCGCGTGACAGATCAGCGAGTTCCCTTGTAATCTGCCTGTTATCTTAATGTGCTGTGAGGAAGTGATATGCTCAACGTGAGTGAGTATTTTGACGGAAAAGTGAAGTCCATTGGTTTCGATAGCGTCACCATTGGTCGCGCAAGCGTGGGCGTAATGGCGGAAGGCGAATACACCTTCGGCACCGGCCAGCCGGAAGAGATGACTGTGGTCAGCGGCGCGCTGAAAGTGCTGCTGCCGGGTGAAAGCGAGTGGAAGTGGTATGAAGCAGGCAGCGTGTTCAACGTGCCGGGCCACAGCGAATTCCATTTGCAGGTGGCTGAGCCAACGTCTTATCTGTGCCGCTATCTGTAAGTATCCTATCCAGGCCGCAGCGTTTCGCTGCGGCCTTTTTTATTATCGGTAGCACAGGCCTGGTGCTAACACCGTTAAATCGAAAATTCAGAAAATATTTTATCTGTATTTAAAACGGTTATTTGTTTTATTTTTCTTCATTCCTTTCAAGAAATTAAAAATATTCTTAGTTACTTGATGTTGTAATAATACCATGAAAAATATAACTTTTTCTTTATTGGCAAGGTTGCGAACGATGGTCATGTAGATTAAAAAGTATATTCACATCGCATGATGTATTTATCTGGAGGCTGTATGTCTTTTGCTAATGTCTATCGATTGCCGCCCGGGATAACCCGGCACTTATTTAATCCTGTTACAGCACGAGCAACCACGGAAATAAATAAAGCGGTTAAGTTTATTGGTCATAACTGTGCCTGCCTGTCTACCAATCAATGCAAAAAGCACAGCGTGAACGAGGGGCTGAAAGAGTTACAACCGACCAATAAACACTGGTTTATGAAGGATTCTCCTTTGCTTCCGCGGTTGGTTGGCGTGCCGGGATCAGTGAAGTTAACCGGTAATGCGGTAACACCTTTCAGTGCAGGAACATTGAAGAATGAAAAAGAATCTGGCAAGGAGAAACTCAGCCTGAATAACTTGTGGGCCTGTTATCCCGAGAAAACAACGCCATGCCCGGTGGAGTTGAAAAATAAGCCCGGTGCTACGTTGTCTGAGTCCGAACAGGCGGATTCCGGGGTTGAAAGTCTCTCGGAGTCGGAATCGCCGGATAACGTTTTTATTACTAACTGGGATAATCTTGGTAAGGAGAGTTTTTCGGTACAAAAAAATCCGGAGCAGACCAATAATTTACCGGAAGAAAGTGAACCGGGCGAGTATAACCCATTCCGTATTATCGTTGCGGAAAATGCCGGAAAGTTCTCGCATAAAAGGGCGTGGCAATTTAGTGAGAAGTTTGAGAATTATCATCCGCAGTTCAAAACGATAAAAGAAGAACCGTCTTCTCAGACACCTGTTGAAGAAACCATTATCCGGTATGAGAAGGTGTTGATCGTCGGCGAAAAATTAAAAATGAAGAATGTGCAGAATATCTTTGCAATAAAAAGAGATGATCTTTATCAGGAGGAAACGACACGACTTTAAATATTCTGTAGCGGCGCGATTTATCGCGCGCCATTGACGCTAATGTTGCGAACAACAAGCGCGATAAATCGCGCCGCTACGAATAAGTCAGCGCTGCGCTTCTCCGCCCAGAGCTTCCACCAGATTACTGAGCAATGCCGCCAGTTCACTGGTCATCAGAATAAAATCAGCATCGAAACGCTGAGCAAAATCATCACGATCAATATCGTCATTTTGCTCACGCAGGGTATCGCTGAATTTCAGGCGTTTCACTGACGAATCATCAGCGATAACAAACTGAATCCGCTCCTGCCAGTCGAGCGCCAGTTTGGTGACCACTTTACCGGCTTCGATATGGGTAGCGATTTCGTCCGACACCAGATCCTGCTTTTTACAGCGAATCACGCCGCCTTCTTCCAGCAGTGCTTTTAGCTCGGCTTCATCCATCAGCGCGAAACCGGCAGGCAGCTCGCCTGAACGCACCCACTCGGTCAGGGTCAGTTCAATCGGGCTTTCCAGGGTTAATGGCACCACCGGAAGCGAACCGAGGCTTTTGCGCAGCAGTGCCAGGGTATCTTCGGCTTTTTTTGCGCTGGCGCAGTCAACGATAATCAGATTGTTGACGGTGTCGATCCACATAAAGGTCTGGCTGAAACGGCTAAAGGCGCGTGGCAGCAAGCTGTGGAGCACTTCATCTTTCAACGAATCCTTTTCGGTCTTCTTCAGCTTGCGACTTTGTTCCGCTTCCAGCTTGTCGATTTTGGCTTCCAGCGCCTGCTTTACCACCGGCGAAGGCAGAATTTTTTGCTCGGTACGGGCACAGATCACAATCTGACCATTAACTACGTGCGTCAGCGCCTCGCTACGGTTACCCATAGGGGAAACCCAACCGGTTTTTGCCATATCCTGGCTACCGCAGGGCGAGAAGGTGAAGGCATCGAGCTGTTTTTCCAGATCGTCTGCGGACAGCGGAATGTCACGATTCAGACGATAAACCATCATATTTTTAAACCACAACATCGGGATTCCTTACCGGGGGAAATCTATCAGTCAGCGCGCATCATAGCGAAACATCGGCTGGGTTTCATTGCCTTTACCGCAACGGCTCTCTACTGTGTCTCTCAACCTAACGAATAATGAGGAATAAAACGTGCGTATTGGTATCGATTTAGGCGGCACCAAAATTGAAGTGATTGCACTCTCAGATCAGGGGCAGGAATTGTTTCGTCACCGCGTGAATACCCCGCGTGACGACTATGGTGCGACGGTACAGGCGATTGTTGATCTGGTGCATCTGGCAGAAGAGAAGACCGGGCAGCAGGGGACGGTGGGATTGGGTATTCCGGGCACCATTTCGCCCTATACCCAGCGGGTAAAAAATGCCAACTCCACCTGGCTCAATGGTCAGCCGTTGGATAAGGATTTGACGCAGGCGCTGAATCGTGACGTGCGTATCGCCAACGACGCGAATTGTCTGGCGGTATCTGAAGCGGTTGATGGTGCCGGTGCGGGAAAACCGCTGGTATTTGCGGTGATTATTGGCACCGGTTCTGGCGCCGGGGTGGCAATTAATGGTGAGTCACGCATTGGCGGTAACGGCAATGCCGGTGAATGGGGCCACAATCCACTGCCGTGGATGGACGAAGATGAGCTGCGTTATCGTGCGGAAGTACCGTGCTATTGCGGCTTGCAGGGCTGCATCGAGACGTTTGTGTCCGGTACCGGATTTGCCATTGATTATCAGCGCTTGAGCGGCAACGCGCTGAAAGGGGCGGAGATCATCAAGCTGATTGAGCAGCAGGATCCGGTGGCGGAGCTGGCGATGCGCCGTTATGAAATGCGTCTGGCAAAATCGCTGGCGCAGGTGGTGAATCTATTGGACCCCGATGTGATCGTGCTGGGCGGCGGGATGAGCAATAACGATCGTTTGTATCAGACCGTGCCGACGTTGATGAAGCAGTGGGTGTTTGGTCGCGAGTGCGAAACGCCAGTGTTGAAGGCGGTGCATGGTGATTCCAGTGGCGTGCGTGGTGCGGCGTGGCTGTGGCCTTTAAAAGACTAAATGTAGTGCTGTGACGTAGCGGCGCAATTTATTGCGCGGTTTTTTCGTGTCTCGCGCGATAAATCGCGCCGCTACGTTACGTTTCCTTATTCCCCGACCAGCATCGAATCCTGTGGTGCGTTGTCGCGCTGCGCCTTGGTCGCGAGGAAGTAGATATAACCCACCACCATAATCGCGACAAACAGGCCGCCAATGACCGGGTTAAACCACAGCATCGCCACTAAACACACCAGCGACAGCACCAGGGCGATGCCCGGCACAATCGGGTAACCCGGGGCGCGGAAGCTGCGTTCCAGATCCGGCGCAGTACGACGCAGTTTGAACAGGCTCAGCATGCTCATCAGATACATCACAATCGCGCCAAATACCGCCATGGTGATCATGGCTGCGGTCAGGCTCATGCCTTGCAGGTTAATCCAGCCGTCGCTGTAAATCGCGGCGATACCGATCACGCCACCGGCGATAATGGCGCGATGCGGCGTCTGGAAGCGGGACAGTTTCGCCAGACCCTGTGGCAGATAACCGGCACGCGCTAGGGCAAAGAACTGACGTGAATAGCCGAGGATGATGCCGTGGAAGCTGGCGACCAGACCGAACAGGCCAATCCACACCAACATATGCATCCAGTTGGAGTTTTCACCGACGATCATCTTCATCGCCTGCGGCAGCGGGTCGTTAATGTCGGACAGTTTGCGCCAGTCACCGGCACCGCCCGCCAGCAGCATCACGCCAATCGCCAGCACCACCAGCGTCAGAATACCGGTGATATAGGCTTTCGGAATGGTGCGCTTGGGATCTTTGGCTTCTTCTGCCGCCATCGCCGCGCCTTCAATGGCGAGGAAGAACCAGATGGCAAAAGGAATCGCGGCAAAAATACCCGACACCGCAGGCATACCAAAATGCTCGCTACCGGCCCAGCCGTTGGCGGCGAAGTTGGCAATGCTGAAGCCCGGAGATACCACGCCCATAAACACCAGCAGTTCCAGCACCGCCAGCACCGTCACTACCAGCTCAAACATTGCCGCCAGCTTCACGCCAAGGATATTCAGCGTCATAAACACCAGATAGGCACCGACCGCTGCGGTTTTTGGGTTGAGTTCTGGATACTGTACGTTGAGATAAGCACCAATCGCCATCGCAATGGCCGGAGGGGCAAACACAAACTCGATCAGCGTTGCCAGACCGGCGATCAGGCCACCGGTTTCGCCAAAGGCGCGGCGGCTGTATGCAAACGGACCACCGGCATGTGGAATCGCGGTGGTCAGTTCGGTGAAGCTAAAAATAAAACAGGTGTACATGGTGGCGATCAGCGCCGTGGTAATGAGAAATCCCAGCGTCCCTGCTACGCCCCAGCCGTAACTCCAGCCGAAATACTCCCCGGAAATGACCAGGCCAACCGCGATACCCCAAAGATGCAGGGTTCCCAGGGTGGGTTTGAGCTTGCTCGTCATAATCTTATCCCCGTCGTTATTGTTGAGTGCGGTTGATTCACCGCGCCGGTTTATCGTTTGCGCTACAGTGAAGGGGATAATGCCGCTGCCTCTCACGGGAAAACTTGACGCAGGCGCAGTGAGTTTTGTCCTCCACGGTCAACTCTGACGCAAGAAAAGTGCCAGATGCTCGCTGCGGTCAACTTTGGGTCATCTGCGGTCAAGCAGTCAGGACGACGTCATCCCATGCTGATAACACTGTTGTCATCCCTGGAGCCTGATGAATGAGTGCCAAACAATCCGACACCCTGACAAATGCTGAAATCACCGTGCTGGCGCAACAGGCGCTGGCCTGCTATCCCGCCGCACTTCAGGGCGAGCTGAAATTGCTGTGCCGTTCCGAAAACGCCACTTTCCTGTTGCTGGCGGGAGGGAAACGTTACGCCCTGCGCCTGCATCGTCCTGACTACCACAGCAAAGCTGATATTCTCAGCGAACTGCTGTGGCTGGATGCACTGCGCGAAACTGGCATCATGGTGCCGGAAGCGATCCCGGCCAACGATGGCGAAACCGTGTTGTCCCTGCACCTGCCCGATGGCGAAATACGCCATGCGGTGCTGTTCCACTGGATCGAGGGCGACATGCCGACCACCGATGTCGATCCCAAAGCCTTCCAGCAGCTCGGTCATATCACTGCCCGCCTGCATCAGCACAGCAAAAACTGGCAGAAACCGCAGGGCTTCCAGCGCATCATTTGGGATCATCACACTATGGTGAGCGAGCAGAGCCACTGGGGACGCTGGCAGGACGCCCCCAACCTCAATCCGGCTGATCATCAGGTGGTGGAACAAGCGATCGCCCGTGTTGGTCAGGAGTTGCAGGGGTTTGGCAAAGGCGCGGATCGTTACGGGTTGATCCATGCCGATCTGCGTTTAACGAATCTGCTGCTGCACAAAGGGGAAACCCGGGTGATCGACTTTGACGATTGCGGTCTGGGTTGGTATTTGCACGATCTGGCGGCAGCGATCAGTTTCGTGGAACACCATCCGCGTGCCGAAGAGTGGGTGGAGAACTGGATCCGGGGTTATGAGCGGGTGGGGCATATCAGCGATGCAGAGATGGCGCTGGTACCGACGCTGCTGATCCAGCGCCGTATCCAGCTTACCGCGTGGATGGGATCCCATGCCGAAACCGAGATGGCGTTGAGTCTTGGGCCACGCTGGGCGGATCATTCGGTACGCCTGTGTCGTCGCTATCTGGAAAACAGTCAGCTGCCGGTCGGGGCCTGATGCACCATCAGTGAGCGTGGCTGCGCCGTCACGGTGCTCGCCACGTTCACTATCTCGTCTGATCATCGTTTTTTCTGCGTTGCCCGCCTGGTACGAAAATTGCTGGATACGGTAATTCGATTCACTCCTGCGTATCCTGTGAGGTCAGCATGAATTCACTGATGAGACAGTCCGAGGCGTTCAGCGCCATATCGGCTCAGGCCAGCGCCAGCAACCGTGGTGTGCTGGCGGCAGCGGCCACCGGCCTGAGCGACTTTATTACCGGCAAAGGCGGCGATGTGGATCGCATCTTTGGCATCAGCGGCATCGATTCCGAGCTGCTCGCCAGTCCGACCCTGAGTCTTGGTCTGGTTAACTATTGCCGCGTGATGGAAGAGGCCGCGCGACATTCTGGTTTTGATAACTTCGGTTTGCACTACGGCAGGCAGTTCAAACCGCAGTCATTAGGCCTGATTGGCTACATCGGACTGTGCTCGCCGACGCTGGAGCAGGCGCTGCATAACGTGGTTAATGCTTTTCCGTGGCATCAGCACGATACCCTGACGCGGTTGGTGGATAAAGGCGACTGCTGGCGGCTTGATTATCAGGTGCGTCACGGGGCGATTTTGTCGCGGCGTCAGGATGCGGAGTTGACGCTCGGCATGTTTCTCAACCTGATTCGTCATGTGGCGGGGAAAAACTGGGCACCGCGTGAGGTGCATTTTGAACATCCGCGCCCGGAGCAGTGGCATGAGCACTGCAAAGTCTTTGATGCCCCGGTCTGGTTCGATCAACCTTTCAACTCGCTGGTGATCCCGAAACGCGATCTGCTGCGTGCAATGCCGGAGCAGGACCCGATGTTGCTGATGGTGATGCAGGATGCGATCCGTCGCCTTAACAGCAGCGCCAGCCAGCAGAGCGTGGTGGAGCAGGCGCGCTCGCAGGTCAATCTGTCGCTGATCCAGGGCGAACCGGTACTGGAAGAGATTGCCGATAAAATGGGGCTGTCGAGCTGGTCGTTGCAGCGTCGTCTGCGCGAGGAGGGCATCAGCTTCAGCGCGCTGGTGGACAAGGTGCGTTGCGAGATGGCAACCCATTACCTGCAACAGAAACAACTGCCGATTTCCGAAATGGCGCTGCTGCTGGGTTATTCCGAGGTGAGCGCCTTTTCCCGCGCCTTCCGTCGTTGGTTCGGCATCAGTCCGCGCCAGTGGCGGCAAGATGGACTGGCAAGCTGACCTGTTGCGGCGCAAAACCAAACCACGCTGGCTGCCCGCGATCGGGCGGCGGCGGTAATCCCTGCGATTGACCAATCAGTTGCCAGGCCCGCAGACACAGTGGCTCATCGCCCTGTGTCTGGGTGACGGCATAGCGTCCACTTTTTTCCCACTCCAGTTGCACCAGACAACGCTGGCCCGCATAGTGGCTGGCATCGTGGAAGGCCCGTACCAGTTTTTGCTGCATCTCATCAGCCCATTTGCACGATACACTACCCGGCGCAATTTCAGGCTGACACAAATTTGCTTGTGCATCTTTCTGATCGGATTGAAAATTTTGACAGGCGCTCAACGACACCATCATCGCTATCCCGCCTGCCAGACTCGCCATTTTGTTAATTAAATTCATTCATGTGCCATAGTTTTCGCGAAAGTTCGGATTGCACCCGTTTTCCAGTCTACAGACCGACTCTGCAAATGCTATGGCATTCATCCTGGTGTCGATAAAACCAGAATTTGCCGCACCGTGCGGTTACGGCAATTCCAGTTTGCTGTATCCCAGACCATTCATCTTACGTACCCTGATCTGCACCGGAATACGCTCCTTCATCGCTTCCACATGGCTGATAACGCCAATGGTTTTGCCGCTGGCATTCAACGCATCGAGCGCGTCCAGCGCGGTGTCGAGCGTCTCGGCATCCAGCGTGCCAAAGCCTTCATCAAGGAACAGCGATTCGATGCGGGTTTTGTGGCTGACGAGGTCGGATAACGCCAGTGCCAGCGCCAGGCTGACCAGAAAACTCTCGCCACCGGACAGCGTGCGGGTGTCGCGGGTGGCATCGGCCTGCCAGGTATCCACCACATCCAGTTCCAGCTCATCCGTGGCACGACGTTGCAGCAGATAACGACCATGCAGGCGATCGAGCTGACGGTTCGCCAGCCATACCAGGTGATCAAGGGTTAACCCTTGGGCGAAACGGCGGAATTTGTCACCTTTGGCGGAGCCGATTAACTCGTTAAGTTGGCTCCATTGCACCAGTTCCGCTTCGTGGCTGCTGATTTGCGTCAACAGCGCCTGCTGCTGCTCACGTAGTTGCGTGTCGCTGGACAACTGTTGCTGTGCCTCTCCCTGTTGACGTGCGTTGTCGCGTAGCGCCACGCGCAAGTTTTCCAGCCGGGGGCCGATCTCTGCCGCCAGTTCGTCGCTCAGTTCGGCCAGACGTTGTTGCTGGTGGGCAGTGGCGCGCTGCGTCAGTTGTTGGCTCAGGGTGATGTGCTGTTGATGCTGCTGTTCCAGCGCCTGTAAACGCTGACGCAGTTGCTCAACGTCGGTAGCATCAAGCAGCGCTGCGCGTAGTGCGGCCTCGTCGGCAAAATCACTGCGCTGCAAAGCGCTGAGGAAATCTCGGGTTGCTGCCTCCAGACGAGCGGTTTGTGCCTGTTGCTGCTGTTCGATTTGCGCGCGTTGGCCGTCCAGGCTGTGCGCGGCGCTTTGCGCCTGCTGCCAGGCCTGTAATTGCTGCGCTACTTCCTGTTCGCATTTGTGTAGCGCCGCCTGGTGCGCCTGACGTTCGGCCTGCACCTGGCGGTCGCCAAACAGTTGCTGCCGACGATGTTGCTGTTCGCTGCATTGCTGTTGCAAGGTGCTGAACGTTTGTTGCAACGCCGCGAGACGCTGCTGTTCACGCGCAAGATTCTGTTGCAGGTTGTGGTGCTCGCTGTTGGCTTTCGCCAGCTGCGGTTGCAGGGTGGTGAGTAACCGCTCACTCTCCTGCCATTTCTGCCAGCGTAGCTGCAACGCGCTCAACCAGTCTTCACGCGCCTCGCGCGCGGGTAGGGTGAGCTGATGTTGGGTCAGTTGCTGTGCCAGTTGTTGGCTGAGTTGCTGCCACGCAGCCCGCTCGGCTTCGCTACGCTGGTTGAGATCGTTCAGCGTCTGCTGCACGCTGGTAATTTGCTGCTGTGCCAGTTGCTGCTGTTGCAGATGCTCCAGCCATTCCCGTAGCTGATTTTCCTGCTGATCCTGCTCGCGTTGCCAGCGGGTCACATCGTCCTGCTGCTCCAGCGTGAAGGTGAGCGCCAGCTCACCGGTCAACCGTTGCCACTGTTCACTCAGCGTGCTGAGCTGCTGCCCGATTTCCTTGAGTTCCTGCTGCAACGCCTGCTGTTGCAGCAATGACAGGCGTTGCTGCTCACCTTTGGCGGTGCCGGATTCTTTGAGCTGAGCAACACGAGTTTGCAATGCCGCAAGACGCTGTTGATTCTCGCCAGGTTCCAGTTGGCGATATTGCTCAATGGCTGGATGCTGACAGGAACCACACAGCGGGCAAGGATGATTAGGCTGCAAGCGGGCACGTTCATCGGACAGTTGAGCGATTGTGCGTTCCTGGTCACATATGGTCTGCACATCAAGCATCGCCTGATTCTCACGCTTCCACTCCTCGCGCAGCGCCTGTAAAACCTGTTCTTCCGCCTGATATTGCTGGGAGAGCGTATCCAGTTTTGCCTGACGTTGTTGTTGCTGTGGCTGGAGTGAACGCCACTGCGCCGTCAACAGGGTCAGTTGCTGACGTGATGCACGTTGCACCTGATGTTGCGCTAACGTATCACGGACCTGATCGATAGCAGGAGGCGCGGCCGGCAGCGCCTGCTGACGGGCAGCGAAAGCTTGCTGGAGCTGGTCAAGCTGCTGTTGTTGCTGCTGTTGCTGATTGCTCAACTGGGTGACGGCCAGCTCACGTTCATCCAGCCGGGTAATGTCGGATTGCCAGCGCGCCAGATGCTCGCCCCAGGCCGCGACGCTGGCTTCGCGGGTGCGCCATTGTTGCTGCTCATCCCACAGTTGTTGTAAGCGTTCACTCTCCTGTTGTTGCTGGCTGAGTGCGGTGCTGTTTTGCTGCACCAACTGCTGTTGCGCCGTTATCTGGCGCTGCTGGTCGCTGACCTGCTGTTGCAGGGTCGCGATGTGTTGATCAAGTGGGATGACCTGCTCGGTCAGCAGCGTTTCCAGTTGTTGTTGTGCGTGCTGTGCCTGCTCGCGCACCTGTTGGGCCGTGTGGAAACGTGCTTCGCCTTGCTGCTGGGCATGGATCGCCTGTTGATGCTGCGCTTGCACCTGCTGCATTTGCCGGGCGAGGGCGATATTTTCCTGTTCCAGCTGTGTGCGCTGTTGCAGTTTATCGCGTAATTTTTCCGCCGGTTCGGCGCGCGCCAGCCTCTGACGTTCAGGTTCGGCCTGGTGCCACGCGTTTTCTGCCGCCTGCAACGCCTGTTGCGCCTGCTGCTGTTCGCCAGCCAATTGTTGTGACTGACTCAGCCACTGTTGTTGCTGCTGCGCAGTGGTGAGCTGCTGGTTCAGCGTGACCTCGGCTGCATTGAGTTGTTCCAACTGACTTGCCAGCTCAGCCCGCCGCGTCTCATCCAGCAACGACATTCCTCCGGCGCGGGCGCGCAGCGTATCGAGATCGGCACGCGCGCTTTTGTAGCGCTCGAAAATCTGGATTGAGATTTGCCCGTAGATCTCAGTGCCGGTCAGCTCCTCCAGCAGCTCGGCGCGCTCGCCCGGTTTGGCATTCAAAAAGGCAGCAAATTGCCCCTGCGACAGCATCATTGAGCGGGTAAAGCGGGCGAAATCAAGACCGGATAGGGTTTCGATCAGTTTTAATTTGTCGCCCACTTTGTCGGCAACAATTTGGTTGTCGGCACAACGCGCCAGCTCAACGCGCGGAGCCTGCAATTTGCCGTCGGCCTGACCACGGGCGCGGTTCTGGCTCCAGAAGGCACGCCAGGCTTCACCCTTGATCTCAAACTCCACCTCGGCGAGGCATTCGGCGGTATCCCGGGTGATCAGTTCGTTCTGGGTTTGTGACAGCACGCCGAGGCGTGGCGTCTGGTGATACAGCGCCAGACAGATGGCATCGAGCAGGGTGGTTTTACCGGCGCCGGTGGCCCCGGTAATGGCAAACAAACCGTTACTGGCAAACGGCTCACGGCGAAAATCGATAAACCATTCTCCGCGCAGGGCGTTGAGGTTTTTAAAACGCAGCGTCAGGATTTTCATGCAGAGGGGTTCTCCAGCGCGGCAAGGGTGGTGCGAAACAGTTGTGTAAGGTGTGCTGCCTGGTCGGCATCCAGATCTTCTTCCAACGCCAGACGACGCGCAAACACCTCTTCAACCTGCAATTCACTCAGGGTTTCGTTATCCAGTCGCGCCAGGCTGCGGCTGCGCTGTTCGCGACTGCGGCGGACCAGTAGCACCTCCACCGGTAAGTTTTCCGTCAGTTGTTCCACGCGGCGTTGCAGGTCGCTCAGGTGCTCCTGAGTGGTGATTTCAATATCCAGCCACACCGCCAGGTCGCCCTCTTTTTCTTTGAACAGCGCCAGTTGCCGTTCGATATCCGCCAGCGATCCTTTCAGCATCTGCATTGGCTGGAACAGCGGGATGGTCAGCGGCGTCACGGCATCAAGGCCGGTGCTGAAATCCAGCAGAAACACGCTCTTGTCGCGGCCCAACTCATCAAAGCTGAGTGGAATGGGCGAACCGCTATAGCGAATATGATCGCTGTCAGCAATGCGTTGAGCACGGTGAATATGGCCGAGGGCGATGTAATCCGCCGCAGGGAATGCCTGTGCCGGAAAGGCATCGAGGGTGCCGATGTAGATATCGCGCACCGAGTCGCTTTTGGTTACGCCGACGGTGGTGAGATGGCCGGTGGCGATAATCGGCAGTTTGCCCCCGAGTGCTGCGCGCTGCGCCTCTGCGGCGGCAAAGCAGTGCTGATAATGTTGTTCGATGGCTTCCAGCAGCGACAGCTGTTTTTCCCGCCCGGACTGTCCGGCCTGGCTGCGCAAAATATCGCGCGGGCGCAGATAAGGGATGGCGCACAGCAGCGCGCCTGGCGTACCGTCGCGCTGCTTCAGGGTCAGCACCTGCTGCTCGCCCTGCGGCGTAGCGCTGGTGATCACCTGCGTGTTGAGGCAGGCAAGCAGTTCGCGTGATTCATTGAGCGTTGCCACCGAATCGTGGTTCCCTGCCAGAACGATCAACTGGCAGCGGCTGGCCTGCAACGCCACCACGAAGCGGTTAAACATTTCACGCGCATAGCTTGGCGGTGAGCCGGTATCAAAAAGGTCACCGGCGATAATCAGCGCATCCACCTGATGCTGGTCAATCTGCTGGCGCAGCCAGTCGAGAAATGCCTGATGTTCAGCAGCGCGACTTTTGCTGTAAAAGAACTGGCCCAGATGCCAGTCTGCCGTATGGATGATGCGCATGGATGCTCCCTGCCAGAAAAAGCGATGGGGAATTATAACGACTTCACCACGAAAGCAAAAAAAACGCCTCACGGCTGTCACATTTCTGTTTTTCCACTAAATTTCCAGGGTTGGGTTTTTCATAAAAGTGTCATAAAACTGACGCATAATGACGCCGCAAATCCCAGTGACAGCCGTCATATCAGCAGGAGTAATAATGGCTAAGCGCATTTTGGTTGTGGAAGACGAAGCTCCCATCCGTGAAATGTTATGTTTCGTGCTGGAACAGAACGATTACCAGCCGATTGAGGCGGAAGATTATGACAGCGCAGTAGGGAAGCTCATCGAACCCTGGCCGGATTTGATTTTGCTGGACTGGATGTTACCAGGCGGTAGCGGTATCCAGTTTATCAAGCACCTGAAACGTGAAGCCATGACGCGCGATATTCCGGTGATGATGCTGACGGCGCGTGGCGAAGAAGAAGATCGTGTACGCGGTCTGGAAGTGGGCGCTGACGATTACATCACCAAACCGTTCTCTCCGAAAGAGTTGATGGCGCGTATCAAAGCGGTGATGCGGCGTATTTCGCCGATGGCGGTGGAAGAGGTGATTGAGATGCAGGGGCTGAGCCTCGACCCGTCATCACATCGCGTGATGTCCGAAGCCACGCCGCTGGAGATGGGACCGACTGAGTACAAATTGCTGCACTTCTTTATGACGCACCCGGAACGCGTTTACAGCCGCGAACAACTGCTGAACCATGTCTGGGGCACCAATGTGTATGTCGAAGATCGTACTGTCGATGTGCATATCCGTCGTTTACGTAAAGCGCTGGAGGTCTCCGGCCACGATCGCATGGTACAAACCGTACGCGGAACAGGGTATCGTTTCTCTGCTCGCTACTAAACGGAGTCTTTACCGTGCTGGAACGACTCTCCTGGAAGAGATTATTGACCGAACTGGTGCTGGTCTGTCTGCCGGCACTGATTTTAGGTCTGGTATTTGGCTATCTCCCCTGGCTGCTGCTGATCGCGGTGCTGGGTTTGCTGTTGTGGCATTTCTGGAACCTGATGCGACTCTCCCATTGGTTATGGGTTGATCGATCCATGACGCCGCCCGGTGGACGCGCCAGCTGGGAACCGCTGTTTTACGGGCTGTATCAAATGCAGTTGCGTAACCGTCGTCGTCGTCGCGAGCTGGGCAACCTGATCAAACGCTTTCGCAGCGGTGCGGAATCGCTGCCGGATGCGGTGGTGCTGACCACCGAAGAGGGTATCATTTTCTGGTGTAACGGCCTGGCGCAACAGCATCTCGGCCTGCGCTGGCCGGAAGACAATGGTCAGAACATCCTCAACCTGCTGCGCTATCCTGAATTTTCCCGCTATATCCGCCAGCGTGACTTTAATAAGCCGCTGACGTTGGTGCTGAATAATCAACATCATATGGAGTTTCGCGTGATGCCCTACAGCGAAGGGCAGTGGCTGATGGTGGCGCGTGATGTGACGCAAATGCATCAACTGGAGGGCGCGCGACGTAACTTCTTCGCCAACGTCAGCCATGAGTTGCGTACCCCGCTGACGGTGTTGCAAGGCTATCTGGAGATGATGAACGATTCGGTGATGAACGAACGTTCACGCAGCAAAGCGTTGCAAACCATGACGGAGCAAACGCGTCGTATGGATAGCCTGGTGAAGCAACTGCTGACGCTGTCGCGCATTGAAGCTGCTCCCGCCCTCGATATGAAAGAGACGGTAGATGTGCCAACCATGCTGTTGCTGCTCCAGCGCGAAGCGGAAACTTTGAGCCAGGGACGTCATGAGATCCATTTTCACACCGATCCGCATCTCAAAGTGCTGGGTAATGATGAACAGTTGCGCAGCGCCATCTCCAACCTGGTGTATAACGCGGTCAACCATACGCCGGAAGGGACGCGCATTGATATCAGCTGGCTACGTAATAAACAGGGTGCCGAGTTTAAGGTGTGCGATAACGGGCCAGGGATCAGCCCGGAACATCTGCCACGTTTGACCGAACGTTTCTACCGGGTGGATAAAGCGCGTTCGCGCGCTACCGGTGGCAGCGGCCTCGGGCTGGCGATTGTTAAGCATGCCCTCGGTCACCACAACGCCCGGCTGGAAATCACCAGCGTGCCGCATCAGGCAACGTGTTTCAGCTTTATCCTGCCGCCACGGTTGATCGTCGCCAGCCAGATACGGGAGAATGTGGCGCAATAAGCGTTCTGATTTCCCCGTAGCGGCGCAGTTTATCGCGCGCCGTTCAATTGGAACACCAAAAAACTGCGCGATAAATCGCTCAAAAGACTGCGCGATAAATCGCGCCGCTACGTGGAATCCCTGCATGAAATCGTTGCTGCTGTTCATTTTGCTGTCGTTCTCTGTGCTGGCGCAGGGGCAACAAACCATGCTGGCGGGCAATCTGAGCAGTGTCGGTTCTGATACCCTCGGTTATCTGATGACGTTGTGGGGCGAGGATTTCAGCCGTCAGTCACCGGGGGTGAATGTGCAGGTACAGGCGGCGGGTTCATCAACGGCACCCACTGCGCTGGCGGCGGGTGCTGCCCAGCTTGGCGCGATGAGCCGTCCGATGCAGGTGGATGAGCGCCAACTGTTTATCGCGCGCTATGGCTATCCTCCGCTGGCGGTGCCGGTGGCAATGGATGCGCTGGTGGTGGTGGTCAATCAGGACAATCCGCTGAAGCAAATTGCGCCACAGCAGCTTGATGCGCTGTTTTCAGTAACGCGTCTGTGCGGTGCGCAGCAGGTGCCGCAGCGCTGGGGGGATGTCGGTCTGACCGATCCACATTGGGCCACGCGTAGTATCCAACGCTACGGACGTAACTCCGCGTCCGGCACCTGGGGCTTCTTCAAGCAGCAGGTGCTGTGCAAGGGCGACTTCCGTGCTGATGTGGCGGAGTTTCCCGGATCGGCGGCGGTGGTGCAGGCGGTGGCAGCGACGCCCAACAGCATTGGTTACGCCAGCTTTGGCTTTCATCTCAGTGGGGTGAAGACGCTGCCGGTGGTCACCAATAGCGGTGAAAGCGTGATGCCGGATGCCGATTCTATCCGTAGCGGCCGCTATCCGTGGTCGCGCCCGCTCTATATCTACGTCAATAAAGCGCCCGGGAAACCGTTGCCGCCGTTGGTGTCGGCATTTCTGCATCAGGTGCTGTCACCCCAGGGGCAGCGTCGGGTCAGTGAGGCGGGATATCTGCCGTTGTCTGAGAGTCAGATGGCGCAGGCGCGTGCCGCCATTGAGGAAAATTGAAGAACGAACATCGCAACATGAATTTTCTTCATGTCACCTGAATTTTCTTCGTTTGCCCAAATCCGTCCAACATGTCACTCTCCTTAGCCATATAGCCATCCAGATGGCCAAAAATAACCAGGTGAAATTATTACCTGACGCAACCATGCGTTTACGGCTTTAGCCAGGAGTGATCATGCAACGAGTAACCGCCCCGTTCCGCGCCGATACCGTCGGCAGTTTTCTGCGTCCCGCCGCTATCAAACAGGCTCGCGAGCAGTTTGCTAAGGGTGAAATTGATGCCGCCGCGCTGCGTCAGGTCGAAGATGACGCTATCCGTCATGTGGTGGAGCAGCAGCGTGCCAACGGTCTGAAAGTGGTTACCGATGGTGAATTTCGCCGCGCCTGGTGGCACTTCGACTTCTTTGATGATCTGATTGGCGTCGAGCGTTACGAAGCGGAGCAGGGCATTCAATTTAATGGCGTGCAGACGAAAGCGCGTGGCGTGAAAGTGACCGGCAAAGTGGCGTTTAACCCGAACCACCCGATGCTGGAGCACTTCCGCTTCCTGCAAAGCATTGCCGGTGACGCAGTGCCGAAGATGACCATTCCCAGCCCAAGCGTGCTGCACTTCCGTGGCGGCCGTAAAATGATCGACGCCAACGTTTACCCTGATCTGCAAGCGTATTTCGCCGATCTGGCGCAAACTTACAAAGATGCCATTCAGGCGTTTTACGCGGCTGGCTGCCGTTATCTGCAACTGGACGATACCGTCTGGGCCTATCTGTGTTCCACCGATCAGCAACAACAGATCCGCGAACGTGGCGAAGATCCGCAAGAACTGGCGCGTATCTACGCTCAGGTGCTGAATACTGCGCTGGAAGGTAAACCGGCAGATCTGACCGTCGGCCTGCATGTGTGTCGTGGTAATTTCCGTTCCACCTGGATCTCCGAAGGCGGCTACGAGCCGGTGGCTGAGGTGTTGTTTGGCGGGGTAAATATCGATGCCTTCTTCCTCGAATATGACAACGAGCGCTCTGGTGGTTTCGAGCCACTGCGCTTTATCAAGCCGGGTCATCAGCAGGTGGTACTGGGCCTGATCACCACCAAAACCGGTGAGCTGGAAGACCCGGCCCAGGTGAAGGCACGTTTGCAGGAAGCGGCACAATTCGTCAGCCTGGATCAGATTTGCCTCAGCCCGCAGTGCGGCTTCGCCTCAACAGAAGAGGGCAATAGCCTGAGCGAAGATCAGCAGTGGCAGAAAATCCGCCTGGTGGTCGACATCGCAAATCAGGTGTGGTGATGCTGTAAACTTGTGCAAACAGGCGCGTAAATCGCGCCTTTTGTGCATCTTAAACCTCGGTTATGCGCGGATATCTCCCGCGTTGTGGAAAGTTTAAGCAAATCATCTGATGTGATTTCGAGCTTATCTATATTGATTCACTGCTTTTTATCTGTTTAGTGCTATATCCTTCTGGTTTTCCGATCCCGTATTGCCTTTCTCCGCTATAAACGTTTTACTACGCGCCGTTGTCGATTCTTCCCTCTGTGAACAGAAGAAAAGCAGTCTAAATCACCTGCGCTTTAACTATCTGACGAGCATAACGCACTGGCGTTGATGGATAAGTCGTTGTTTTGGCGCGGTCAGGGGGCAACACAAACTCAACTTTCACCGCAACATCAGCTACAGGCCGTACAGAAGTTTATGACTTATCGTTTAACCCCGAAGGATATCCTCGCGCTGGGCTTTATGACGTTTGCCCTGTTTGTTGGCGCAGGAAACATCATTTTCCCACCGATGGTGGGTATTCAGTCTGGCGAACACGTTTGGATTGCTGCCATTGGTTTCCTGATCACTGCCGTGGGCCTGCCGGTGATGACCGTTATCGCGCTGGCGCGCGTTGGCGGCGGTATCGATGCCCTCAGCTCACCGATTGGCAAAGCCGCCGGTTTGCTGCTGGCTACCGTCTGTTATCTGGCTGTTGGCCCGCTGTTTGCCACACCGCGTACCGCGACCGTGTCATTTGAAGTGGGTATCGCCCCGCTGACCGGTGACGGCGCGCTGCCGCTGTTTATCTACAGCCTGATTTACTTTTCGCTGGTGATCGTGATCTCCCTCTATCCGGGCAAACTGCTGGATACCGTGGGTCACTTCCTCGCACCGCTGAAAATTGTTGCCCTGACGGTGCTGGGTGTTGCCGCGCTGCTGTGGCCTGCGGGTGGCCTTTCCCCGGCGACGGCAGATTATCAGCGTGCGGCGTTCTCCAGCGGCTTTGTTAACGGCTATCTGACGATGGATACCTTGGGCGCGCTGGTGTTCGGTATCGTTATCGTTAACGCGGCGCGTTCACGCGGCGTGGAAGATTCCGGCCTGTTGACCCGCTACACCATGCTGGCCGGTATTATTGCCGGTGTGGGGTTGACGCTGGTGTATCTGTGCCTGTTCAAGCTGGGTTCAGACAGTGGCGCGATTGTTGATCAGAACGCCAACGGCGCGGCGATTCTGCACGCTTACGTGCAGCAGACCTTCGGTGGCATGGGCAGCTTCTTCCTTGCGGCACTGATCTTCGTGGCCTGTATGGTGACGGCGGTCGGCCTGACCTGCGCCTGTGCAGAATTTTTTGCGCAATACCTGCCGTTGTCGTATAAAGCGCTGGTCTTTATCCTCGGCCTGTTCTCAATGGTGGTGTCAAACCTGGGTCTGAGCCATCTGATTCAGATTTCCATTCCGGTGCTGACGGCGATTTATCCGCCCTGCATCGTGCTGGTGGTGCTGAGCTTCACCCTGAACTGGTGGAACAAGAGCAGCCGTATTATCGCCCCGGCGATGCTGGTGAGTCTGTTGTTCGGCATTGTCGATGCCATCAAAACCACCAGCTTTAAAGACGCGCTGCCGTTGTTCAGTCAGCACCTGCCTCTGGCCGATCAGGGACTCTCCTGGTTGCCGCCGTCGCTGGTGATGCTGCTGATTGCCGCGGTGGTGGATCGCGTAAAAGGACGCGAACAAGTCGCCGTTCACCAGTAAGCGACATTGCTGTTAATTTCGACCACGGGCCTGCCCGTGGTTTTTTCATTTGCAAGGTACTGTAGTTATGCAAGAAACCAATAAGCTCAAACGCGGACTGAGCACGCGCCACATTCGTTTTATGGCACTGGGTTCGGCGATTGGCACCGGGTTGTTTTATGGCTCGGCAGATGCCATCAAAATGGCCGGTCCCAGTGTGCTGCTGGCGTACATCATTGGCGGGGCGGTCGCCTATATCATCATGCGTGCGTTGGGGGAGATGTCGGTCAACAACCCCCAGGCCAGCTCCTTCTCGCGTTATGCGCAGGATTATCTTGGCCCACTGGCGGGGTATATCACCGGCTGGACTTACTGCTTTGAAATTCTGATCGTCGCCATTGCCGATGTCACCGCGTTTGGTATCTACATGGGGGTATGGTTCCCCGAGGTGCCGCACTGGATTTGGGTGCTGAGCGTGGTGTTGATTATTGGTGCCATCAACCTGATGAGCGTGAAGGTGTTTGGTGAGGTGGAGTTCTGGTTCTCCTTCTTTAAAGTCGCCACCATCATCATCATGATCATTGCCGGTTTCGGCATGATTTTCTGGGGCATCGGCAATGGCGGTCAGCCAACCGGTATCCATAACCTGTGGACCAACGGCGGGTTCTTTGCCCACGGCGTGGTCGGTATGCTGCTCTCCTTGCAGATGGTGATGTTTGCTTACGGCGGCATCGAGATTATCGGCATCACCGCCGGTGAAGCCAAAGACCCGAGCAAATCTATCCCGCGTGCGATTAATTCCGTGCCGTGGCGTATCCTGGTGTTCTATGTCGGTACGCTGTTTGTGATTATGTCGATCTATCCGTGGAACCAGGTGGGTACAGCGGGCAGCCCCTTTGTCCTGACTTTCCAGCATCTCGGTATTGCCGCAGCGGCCTCGATCCTCAACTTTGTGGTGCTGACGGCGTCCTTGTCGGCGATCAACAGCGACGTGTTCGGTGTGGGACGTATGCTGCACGGAATGGCGCAGCAGGGACATGCACCGAAGATGTTTATGAAGGTGTCTGAGCGCGGTATTCCGTGGGTTACGGTACTGGTGATGATGGTGGCGATGCTGGTCGCGGTTTACCTTAACTACCTGATGCCGGAAAAAGTGTTCCTGGTGATTGCCTCCCTCGCCACCTTTGCCACCGTGTGGGTGTGGATCATGATTTTGCTGTCGCAGATTGCCTTCCGCCGCAAAATTGGTAAGCAGGAAGCCGGGAAGCTGCAATTTGCTCTGCCGGGTGGCAGCACCACGGCATGGGTTGGGGTGCTATTCCTGGCCTTCATTATCGCGTTGATCGGTTACTTCCCGGATACGCGCGTGTCGTTGTATGTCGGATTTGCGTGGATTTTGCTGTTGCTGCTGGCCTGGCCACTGGTGAAGCGTAACAAGTAAAGATCGCAAACATTTGTAGCGGCGCGATTTATCGCGCTGTTGTTTTTTTGTCCCCTGAAGGCATTGCGCGATAAATTGCGCCGCTACAATAACTTGCGAATAATTACCAGCTCTTGCCTAACGCTATCTCGCCACCATAAGGGCTAAGGTGGTTGTTGTCGTAATACAGTGGCAGACCACCGTTGGCGAACATGCAACCGTGGTCATTACAAAGCTTGTCACGCAAAGACAGCACCCGTACCCCTGACGCCTGATAACTTTGCAAGAGTTCATCCACAGCGGCTTCCGGGTACTGGAACAGTTTGGTGCGCGCGGTGGGTAAGGGCGGCGTATCCCAGCGGCCCAGCCAGTCACTCAACTCGCGGCGGATCGGGATATTGCGATTGTTGCTGTAACGCAACGGATCGATATCCAGCGATGGAGCGTCTTCGATGATGGTGATTTTTTTCCCCGCCTTGCGCAGTTCAGCAATCACGTTATCCATGCCGAATTTCAGCGCTTCCAGATTGTCCTTCTCAGGGTTTGCCAGTTCACGGAAGCCTGCTCCGGGCAGGATACTCATGCCGGATGCCCAGAAGGCGCTGATCACCACTTCATCAATCTTGTCACTCAGCACCATCTTCAGTACCTCGCGATTAAAATCGACGCATTGTTGTGCGTGTGTCGGCACCTGGCTCACCACACGCGTTACGCCTACCAGAAACGGGCAGGAGGCTTTGGTGAGCTGGAATAAGGGCTTGTGCTGACGCAGGGCATACGCGGCCACCGTGGCGCGCAGCGCCGCAGCATGGCTGTCGCCGATTAACGCGATACCGGGTTGGTCAGTAACCGGGTGGCACTGCGCATCGGACGACGGGAAATTGGCACCATAATCCAGCAGGCAGGGATTGCGCTGCGCTGAAATCTTCCAGGATTCGCCGTTGACCACCAACTCGCTGACACGGTATTTCATCCCACCGGTTTGCCACACCACCAGCATGGCACCGGCAGCCACCAGCGACGAGGCGCAGTAAACCGGGATCACCAGGCGAGTGCCTCGTTGGGGATGACGGAAAGGTTGTTCGACAAAGCGCCATGACAGCCAGGCAATCAGTAAGGCAAGGGCGCTGATCATCAGACCCTGCCACGCGGTTAAGGGATGATCGCTAAAGATCCGCGCCAGACTGAGCAGTGGCCAGTGCCACAGGTACCAGGAGTAGGAGACGGTACCGATAAAACGCATCACGCGGTTTTCCAGCAGCAACTGGTTCAGTCGACCACGCGCGCCAATCATCAGACAGCCTGCCGCGACCGGCAATATCGCCAGCCAGCCGGGGAAGTCGTCATCGCGCGTCAGGACCGTGGCGCTGACAACGATCAACAGCCAGCCCAGCAGATTGCACAGGTTGGCGGCGCGTCCGTTGATGGGTTGTGGTTGCCACAACGCCAGCAGCACGCCAGCCCCCAATTCCCAGGCGCGGGTGGGGAGCAGGTAGAAGGCATGGGTGCTGTCAGTGGGTGTCAGCCACAGGCAGGCGGCCAGTGAGGCGATGCTGATGACTAAAATCACCCCAGCCATCGAGCGTTTGAAACGTGCCGCCAGCAGCAGGATAAAGGGGAGCACCACGTAGAACTGTTCTTCGATACCGAGCGACCAGGTCATCAGCAGCGGGTTTAAATCAGAATCGCTGCTGAAGTAGTCACCGCTTTTCATCAGCAGCATATTGGGCACGGAGATAAACACCGCCACGCTGTATTTTGCCAGCTGGCTGAATTCAAGTGGTGACAGCAGGATATAGCCGAGCAGCAGCAATATGGCCATCATAAAAAACAATGCAGGCGCGATACGACGAATACGCCGTAAATAGAATTGATAAAAGGAGAAGCGCCCAGCGGAGATTTCCCGACTGATAATGCCACCGATTAAAAAACCGGAAATAACAAAGAAAATATCAACACCGATAAAGCCACCCGGCAGAAAGCTGACACCGGAATGGAACAACACCACTGACAGAATGGCGACAGCGCGCAGGCCGTCAATATCCGCGCGATAACGGAAGCTGTCCGATTTGGTCATAATACCGCCCGTTGATTTTTTAATTACCTGACGCAGATGGCGCAAAAAAAATAAATCGGCGACTCCTTGTCGCCGAAAAACAAGGGTAAAAAATAATGAATCAAGGGATGATTGACGTTGACAGGTTAACCCGAGGTTAAGGGAATACGAACGCCTGACGGGAAATATAGAAAATCCTCAGAAGAGGCTAACAAATAGCTAACGAAATCTTAATGGTTGTATTTTGTTCAGATAAGCCACAGGCACAGCGGCTCGCTTTATCGCGCGCCCGTTAGTTGACCACCAATCCGTGAACACCGTGCGATAAATCGCGCCGCTACGGATAATTGACGGGAATAATGGCCTGCTTATCCAGCGCCTGGCGGAAGGAATCCAGGGTGGATTGATAAGGACATAAGGTACCGACTTCCGTCACTCTACAGTTTTTCTCATGCCACTCCTGACGCAGTAACGGATGACGATCATCCACCGGCGTTAAATGTCGCAGGTCATCGAGGCTTTGTGCCTGGAAATAGATACGCACGAAACGTTGCCCGCTTTGTGTGTCGCGCCAGCGTTCAAACACCAGGCTGCTGCCGGGCGGGACATTGCCGCGTGAGTATCCCGGGAGCTGCCAACTGAAGTTCATCAGGGTGCGCACCCGTGCGATATTGGTATCGTGCGCCACCAGCAGTAACCAGCGGGTATCCGGTGAGCTATTGCCATCGCGGTTGATGCCTTGTTCCAGCCCTTTTATCACCGCATCCAGCAAGATCGAGCCACGGCGTTGCGCCATGTAAGGGATATCGTTGCTGAGGTCATAGCTGGCGGTCAGAATCGGCAACAAGGCGCTGATCTGAGCGGAAGAGGTGATATTGCCCCAGGCCAGTTGGTTTAACGGCAGGTTTTCGCTCCAGCCGAGGCGCAGCGTTTCGACCATGCTGGCCAGCACGCTCAGCCCTTGTACCCAGGTATGGCCAGATTGGGTTTCTTTTAATTGCCACGGACGGGTGAATGCCGTGCAGTCGCTACCGGGGGCGCATACTGCCTGCCTGAGTTGTTGGATGGCGGGCTGGAGTTGCTGTTGCAGCGCGGCTAAATCACCGGCTTTGGCGACCAGTGCGGCGCGTTCTTTGGTCGGGTCAAGCTGGGCAAATGGCTCCTTTTCGCTCTGGAACAGCGGATCGATATCGCTATCCACATGATGAATTGCCACGCCACAGGCAGGAAAGGCACCATCCACCAACGCTTCAGCGGTGGCGCGCGTGCGTTGCAACGGACTGGCGCGCACGTAAATATCCGCACCAGTCGGGCATCCACGGGTGAGCAGGCCCAGTTGACGGTAATGCTCACCTTCCCAACGACCTTTGTTAACCACCGCGGCGTAGCCGTGACCAGTCAGCTCACCATCGTGGGTGGTCCATTGCGTCCAGGGGCGTTGTGTGGCGGCTTCGATCTCTTTACGGTTACCTGGGGTCGGTGGCCGCACGCCGTGTCGGCTGATTTCGACTACCTTTTCCAGTTGATAGTGTTCCGCCGCCTGGCTATTGCCGAGCAACAACCACAGAAAACTTGCCAGCAGCAGGCGTACTGACAGAGAGCATCGAACGGACATCCGCGCATCCTTTTATTACAAGGGGAAAGAGGCAGGCAGCATCGCTTTTAATTGTGGATAAAGCGTTGCATTGGCGAGCAGCACCGGATTACCGTTCTTCAGCCCGTCATTGTGCAGATAATCATTGGTGACGCCACCCGCTTCACGCATCAGCACGATGCCGGGCAGGCCATCCCACGGATTCATATGCGCTTCGTAATAGCCAATCAAACGCCCGGCGGCTGCCCAGGCGCTCATCAATGCGCCCGAACCGGTGCGTATGAACATGCCACCCTGATGCAGCAGTGCGGAGATAAAGCTGGTGAGCGGTTCAGCGGGCTGGCTGTTAGAACTGCTGATGCCCAGTACGCCCTGATTAAGCTGTTGGGCGCTGTGGGCCTGAATCCGTTTGTCGTTAACCCAGGCACCTTTGCCACGGCAGGCGTGGAACAGCTCGTGATGATTGGGATCGCACACCACGCCAATTACCGCCTCATCTTCACACACGATAGCCAGCGATACGCACCAGTTATGCAGACCGTTAATGAAGCTGCTGGTGCCGTCAATCGGATCAACCACCCAGACAAAACGGGCACCCTGGGTGTCGCCGCCACTCTCCTCACCCAACACCGCATCATCCGGAAAACGCTCGGTGATCATGTATTTAATCAGTTGTTCGACATTACGATCAGCTTCGCTGACCACATCCTGTGGGTCCTTCTTGTGCTCGACCACCAGTTGCTGACGTTGCTGATACCAGGAGAAAGCGCGGCTGGCAGCGGCGGTGGCGACATCACGAGCAAAGTGGTAACGCGCGTCAAGTTCAGTAAGTGATGCTGATGACATCTTTCCCTCTTATGATTTATACCCTTCGTGTTTCAAGCCCCATTCAGGGGATAGGGAAGGGTGACAGGCGAAATGACTGTGTGATCCAGGTAACGAAAGATAAGAAAGGCTTCATTAAGCCGCAGATGTTTGCGGCTGGCAAGAGGGGAGAGGATTCAGAATATGTTACAGCTGCTGCGTACGTGCCAGTTCCATCAGTCGCGGATAAAGCTGGAAGAATTGTTGCTCCAGTGCGGCATAATTTTCGACGAAATCCTGATACGAATCGCGTAACGCGGCGAGACGTGGACGACGCATCGCCATGCCATTCAGCACACGCGCCAGACGAGTGGGTTCAGCGTAATGTTCCAGCCAGCGCTCGCGCCACATTATCGCGTTCAGCTCGACAAAGCCTTCCGGTGTACCTGACAACTGCGGCGTAATTTCCCGTTCTGCTGCGGCGGAAAAAGCGGCCAGTGACTGGATGGGATGGAACTGATCCCAGTGCCGTGCAAGGAAATGGTCCCAGATGACATCCAGGGTGATCGGTGCCACGCGGCGGGTTTCGGCGCGGAACCATTGCCGCGCTTCGCGTACTTCCGGCAGGCTATCGGTCAGGCTATCGAGACGTCGATGCAGCATAATGCCGTCGGCAATCGGAGTTGACCATTGCTGATGGGGATTACCGCGTACAAAGTCGGCCATTAAGTTGCCAAGCAGTGAGCTGTCAGCCAACTGGGCCAGATGGAGGTGAGCGAGAAAGTTCATGCCGCATTATAGGCAGAATCAACGAGGCACAGCCAGTTGTTCAGAATTGGTCGCTTTTCCGCTAAACTATGCCGCCTGTTTTTAGTCCTGAAGAAGTTGAGCATGCGTGTAGCGGATTTTTCTTTTGAATTGCCGGAATCTTTGATCGCCCATTACCCCCAGGCGCAGCGAAGCGGTTGCCGTCTGTTGTCGCTGGATGGCCCAAGCGGTGCGCTGAGTCACGGCGTGTTTACCGATGTGCTGGAGAAGCTCAATCCGGGCGACCTGCTGGTATTCAATAATACCCGCGTTATCCCGGCGCGCGTTTATGGTCGTAAAGCCAGCGGCGGTAAAATCGAGATGCTGGTGGAGCGCATGCTGGACGACAAACGTGTGCTGGCGCATGTTCGGGCGTCAAAAGCACCGAAGCCGGGTGCAGAATTGCTGCTGGGCGATGACGAAAGTGTCAAAGCGACGATGGTGGCGCGTCACGATACGTTGTTTGAAATTGCGTTCGAAGATGACCGTGCGGTGCTGGATATTCTTAACAGCGTCGGCCATATGCCATTGCCGCCGTACATCGACCGCCCGGATGAAGAAGCTGACCGTGAGTTGTACCAGACGGTGTACAGCGCCCGCCCCGGCGCGGTTGCTGCGCCGACGGCCGGTTTGCACTTCGACGATCCGCTGTTGCAGGCGTTAAAGGCGAAAGGCATCGAGATGGCCTTTGTCACGCTGCACGTAGGGGCCGGGACCTTCCAGCCGGTGCGTGTGGAGAGTATTGAAGATCACACCATGCACTCCGAGTACGCCGAAGTGCCGCAAGAGGTGGTGGATGCGGTGCTGGCCTGTAAAGCACGCGGCAATAAAGTGGTGGCGGTAGGGACGACCTCGGTACGCTCGCTGGAGAGCGCCGCGCAGGCAAGTAAAGACGCGCTGATTGCACCGTTCTTCGATGATACCCAGATTTTTATCTATCCCGGCTATCAGTATCAGGTTATCGATGCGTTGATCACCAATTTCCACCTGCCGGAATCGACCCTGATTATGCTGGTGTCGGCGTTTGCCGGTTATCAGCACACTATGGCGGCCTATCAGGCGGCGGTGGCTGAGCAGTACCGTTTCTTTAGCTACGGGGATGCCATGTTCATTACCCGTAATGTGAATGCACCTGACGAGAGCGTCGGGTCTTAAACGTCAGACTGTTTCTCTGATGAGGTCAATGTGAAATTTGAGTTAGACACAACTGACGGGCGCGCACGCCGTGGCCGTCTGATTTTTGATCGCGGCGTGGTGGAAACCCCGGCATTTATGCCTGTGGGCACCTACGGCACCGTCAAAGGCATGACGCCGGAAGAAGTGCAGGATACCGGTGCACAAATCATCCTCGGCAACACTTTCCATCTGTGGCTGCGTCCGGGCCAGGAGATCATGAAGTTGCATGGCGATCTGCATGATTTCATGCAGTGGAAAGGACCAATCCTGACCGATTCGGGAGGTTTCCAGGTGTTTAGCCTCGGTGATATCCGTAAGATCACCGAATCGGGTGTGCATTTCCGTAACCCGATCAATGGCGATCCGATTTTCCTCGATCCGGAAAAATCGATGGAAATTCAGTTCGATCTTGGCTCCGACATCGTGATGATTTTCGACGAATGTACGCCTTATCCGGCGGACTGGGACTACGCGAAGCGTTCAATGGAAATGTCGTTGCGCTGGGCGAAACGTAGCCGTGACCGTTTTGATTCACTCGGTAACAAAAATGCGCTGTTTGGCATCATTCAGGGCAGTGTTTACGAAGATTTACGTGATGTCTCCGTGAAAGGTCTGGTAGAGATTGGCTTTGATGGGTACGCTGTGGGCGGCCTGGCGGTGGGTGAACCGAAAGAGGACATGCACCGCATCCTGGAGCACGTCTGTCCGCAAATTCCGCACGACAAACCGCGTTATTTGATGGGCGTTGGCAAGCCGGAAGATCTGGTGGAAGGCGTCCGTCGCGGTATCGATATGTTTGACTGCGTTATGCCGACGCGCAACGCGCGTAACGGTCACCTGTTTGTCACCGATGGTGTGGTGAAAATCCGTAATGCGAAGCATAAAGATGACACCTCGCCACTGGATGCAGAGTGTGATTGTTACACCTGTCGCAATTACAGTCGTGCCTACTTGCATCATCTCGACCGCTGTAACGAAATACTGGGCGCGCGTCTCAATACCATCCACAATCTGCGCTATTACCAGCGTCTGATGGCGGGTTTACGCCAGGCCATCGAAGAGGGTAAATTAGAGCACTTTGTTAGCGAGTTCTACCAACGGACGGGCAAAGCGGTTCCGCCGTTAAACGTCTGATAATTCATCAATGAGGGAAATTTAATGAGCTTTTTCATTTCTGACGCTGTGGCTGCAGCAGGCGCACCGTCGCAGGGAAGTCCTTATTCTCTGGTGATCATGCTGGTGGTCTTTGGTCTGATCTTTTACTTCATGATTCTGCGTCCGCAGCAGAAGCGTTCCAAAGAGCACAAGAAGTTGATGGATTCCATCTCCAAAGGAGATGAAGTGCTGACCAATGGTGGTCTGGTAGGTCGCGTGACTAAAGTTGCTGAAACCGGCTACATCGCTATCGCCCTGAACGACACCACTGAAGTAGTGATTAAACGTGATTTCGTGGCTGCCGTTCTGCCGAAAGGCACCATGAAGGCGCTGTAATTTTTTCTTCCCGAAGGAAACTGCCGTGTTAAACCGTTATCCTTTGTGGA
The DNA here is from genome assembly GCF_000468095.1 of Pantoea sp. AS-PWVM4. Classification (GTDB taxonomy): domain Bacteria; phylum Pseudomonadota; class Gammaproteobacteria; order Enterobacterales; family Enterobacteriaceae; genus Pantoea; species Pantoea phytobeneficialis. The sequence continues at coordinate 57,418 of NZ_ASZC01000022.1, read as the reverse complement.
AGTACATCATGCTGGTCGTCGTGATTCTCGTCGGCCTGCTCTATGCGCTTCCCAACCTTTATGGTGAGGATCCGGCCGTTCAAATCACTGGTGCGCGCGGTGGCGCCGCCAGTGAGCAAACGTTGGATCAGATCCAGTCTGTTTTACAAAAAGATAATATCCAGAGCAAATCCCTCGTTCTGGAAAATGGCGCGATTCTTGCGCGCTTTGCGAACACGGATGTGCAGCTGCGCGCCCGTGAAGCGATTACGAATGTCCTTGGCGAGAACTACGTTGTAGCACTTAACCTGGCACCGGCTACGCCGCGCTGGTTGAGCATGCTGGCCGCAGAACCGATGAAGCTCGGCCTTGACCTGCGTGGCGGTGTTCACTTCCTGATGGAAGTCGACATGGATACCGCGCTGAGCAAATTGCAGGAACAGAATGCAGATGGTCTGCGCAGCGACCTGCGCGACAAAGGCATTCCCTACGTTAACGTGAATAAAATCGCTAACTATGGCGTGGAAATCCGTTTCCGTGACGGCACCAGCCGTGATGCGGCCATCAGCTATCTGTCTCCGCGTCATCAGGATCTGGTGATCTCCAGCCAGGGCAGCGATACCCTGCGCGCGGTGATGACCGATGCACGCCTGAGTGAAGCACGCGAATATGCGGTGCAGCAGAACATCAATATCCTGCGTAACCGTGTTAACCAGCTTGGCGTCGCTGAACCGCTGGTACAGCGTCAGGGTTCTGACCGCATCGTGGTTGAACTGCCAGGTATTCAGGATACTGCTCGCGCCAAAGAGATTCTGGGTGCTACGGCAACCCTCGAATTCCGTCTGGTGAACACCACGGTTGATCCGAGTGCGGCGGCCAGTGGTCGTGTGCCGGGTGATTCTGAAGTGAAAATGACGCGTGAAGGCCAGCCGGTGGTGCTGTACAAGCGCGTGATTCTGACCGGTGACCATATCACCGATTCCACGTCCAGCATGGATGAGTACAACCAGCCGCAGGTGAACATTTCACTGGATGGCGCGGGCGGTAACATCATGTCTAACTTCACCAAGGACAATATCGGTAAACCGATGGCGACCCTGTTTGTGGAGTACAAGGACAGCGGCAAGAAAGATGCCAATGGCCGTGCGATTCTGGTGAAACAGGAAGAAGTGATTAACGTGGCGAACATTCAGTCGCGCCTCGGCAACAGCTTCCGTATCACCGGTATCAGCAACCCGAACGAAGCCCGTCAGCTGTCGCTGCTGCTGCGTGCCGGTGCGTTGATTGCGCCAATTCAGATTGTGGAAGAGCGTACCATCGGCCCAACTATGGGTCAGCAGAACATCACGCAGGGTCTCGAAGCCTGTCTGTGGGGTCTGATCGCTTCCATTATCTTTATGGTGGTGTTCTATAAGAAATTTGGTCTGATCGCGACCAGCGCACTGCTGTGCAACCTGGTGTTGATCGTCGGCATCATGTCACTGCTGCCAGGTGCGACACTCACCATGCCGGGTATTGCCGGTATCGTGTTGACGCTGGCGGTGGCGGTGGATGCGAACGTACTGATTAACGAACGTATTAAAGAAGAGTTGCGCAACGGTCGTTCCGTGCAGCAGGCGATTCATGAAGGCTACAAAGGTGCCTTCTCCAGTATCGTCGACGCTAACGTTACGACGCTGATTAAAGTCATCATTCTTTATGCGGTCGGTACCGGTTCAATCAAAGGTTTTGCGATTACCACCGCTATCGGTATCGCGACCTCCATGTTTACCGCTATCGTCGGCACCCGTGCCATCGTTAACCTGGTGTACGGCGGCAAACGCATCAACAAGCTGTCTATCTAAGGAGTGCGTTGTGGCACAGGAATACAATATTGAGCAGCTGAACCACGGGCGTAAAGTCATTGACTTTATGCGCTGGGACACGCTTGCCTTTATCATCTCCGCCTTGCTGATTGTGGCGTCTGTCGCCATCGTTGGTGTGCGTGGCTTCAACTGGGGCCTCGACTTCACCGGCGGAACGGTGATTGAGATCAACCTGGAAAAACCGGCCGATCTGGATACCCTGCGCGTTGCGCTGGTGAAAGCGGGTTTTGATGAGCCGTTGGTACAGAACTTTGGCAGCAGCCGTGACGTGATGGTGCGTATGGCTCCGGTGCAAGGTCCGGCAGGCCAGGAACTGGGCAACAAAGTGGTGTCGGTGATTAACGAAACCGCACAGCAGAATGCCACCGTGAAGCGTATCGAGTTCGTGGGTCCGAGCGTGGGCAGCGATCTGGCGCAGGCGGGGGCGATGGCGCTGTTGTCGGCGCTGATCGCGATTCTGATCTACATCGGTTTCCGCTTTGAGTGGCGTCTGGCACTGGGTACCGTACTGGCGCTGGCCCATGACGTGATCATCACCTGCGGCATCCTGGCGTTGACCCACATCGAAATCGATCTGACCATCGTGGCATCCCTGATGTCGGTGATTGGTTACTCGCTTAACGATAAGATCGTGGTTTCCGACCGTATTCGTGAGAACTTCCGCAAGATCCGTCGCGGTTCTTCATACGATATCACCAACGTGTCGTTGACCCAGACGTTGAGCCGTACCCTGATCACCTCGCTGACAACGCTGGCGATGATCCTGATTCTGTTCATCTTTGGTGGTGCGCTGCTGAAAGGCTTCTCGCTGACCATGCTGATTGGTGTGACCATTGGTACCATCTCATCAATCTATGTCTCTTCGGCGCTGGCGCTGAAGCTGGGCATGAAGCGTGAACATATGCTGGTGCAGAAAGTGGAGAAAGAGGGCGCCGATCAGCCTTCAATCATGCCGTAACTGCTGACCAGAAAGATCAAGGGCTGCCAGATGGCAGCCCTTTTTTTTGCCGTAAACCGCGCGATAAATCGTGCCGCTACAGAAACTGCGCATCACGGCGTGGTTGCGCCGGTCACATCATGCACACGAACATAGCCAAGTTGATCCGGTGAAAGGCCGCTCAGGCGCAGTGGTACCACCACGGAGCTGCGTGGCGTCAGACTGCCGGGCGCAGTGATGGTCTGGCTGAGACTGCCGGCATTTAACGGTTTACCGCTGGCCGGGTCCATTTCTCCCCAGACGACAGTCGCACTCAGCGCCGGAACCGGTTTGCCATCGGTCGAGCGGATCGTCAGATTGGCGTGACTGCCAGTCGCTTCACCTTCGACCTGGCTCAGCGACAGGCGTAATTTACCCAGTTGGGTTTGCAGTTCCACCGGCGTATTGGACTGAGGTAACAGCCAGGCACCCTGATTGGATTGGCTGTTTAGCTGGCCCTGAATTTCCAGTGCAGCGGCCTGATTCGTTAACTGGCGCATTTGCTGATTCAGCTGCCCCACTTCCTGATGTAACTGAGTAACCTGTTTGGTGCCGGGTGTTGAGCTGCAACCGCTAAGTACCAGCAAAGAAAGCGCTGCTGGCGCCCATAACATCCTGATCGTCATGCAATGTCCTTTCCATTGTGGGGGAGGGCTAATGTTGCGCGATAAATCGCGCCGCGACAACCCGTGAACTGTATCGTCGCGGTGTGATTTATCACGCTGTTTTAACCATTGCCGCCCTTTTCATCTCAACACATTTTGTTGAAACCGAGATCGCGCTACACTGTGTGGCCCAAATTCTCGCGACAGGAAACGTCATGCATTGCCCATTCTGCTCCGCTGTGGACACCAAAGTGATAGATTCGCGCCTGGTCAGTGAAGGCTCTTCGGTGCGTCGCCGTCGCCAGTGTCTGGTGTGTCATGAGCGTTTTACCACCTTTGAAGTGGCTGAACTGGTGATGCCGCGCGTGGTGAAAAGCAACGATGTGCGTGAACCCTTTAACGAAGATAAACTCAGCAGCGGCATGATGAAGGCACTGGAGAAGCGTCCGGTGAGTGCCGATGCGGTGGAGAGCGCCGTCAACCATATCAAAACGCAACTTCGTGCCACCGGCGAGCGCGAAATCCCCAGCAAGCTGATTGGCAATCTGGTGATGGACGAGCTAAAGAAACTCGACAAAGTGGCCTACATTCGCTTCGCGTCGGTTTATCGCAGTTTTGAAGATATTCGTGATTTTGGCGAAGAGATCGCCCGCTTGCAGGATTAATCCATGATCGACGAACGCTATATGGCGCGCGCGCTGGAACTGGCGCGTCGCGGATGTTTTACCACCACGCCAAACCCGAATGTTGGCTGTGTGATTGTGCGGGACGGCGAAATCGTCGGCGAAGGCTGGCATCATCGCGCGGGCGAACCGCATGCGGAAGTGCATGCGCTGCGCATGGCGGGAGAGAAAGCCAGGGGCGCAACCGCCTATGTCACGCTTGAACCCTGTAGCCATCATGGTCGCACGCCACCCTGCTGCGATGCGTTGATCGCCGCCGGCGTCAGCCGGGTGGTCGCGGCGATGCAAGACCCCAATCCGCAGGTCGCCGGTCGTGGCCTGTATCGTCTGCAACAGGCGGGTATTGCGGTGAGCCACGGTTTGATGATGAACGAGGCTGAGGCGATCAATCGCGGTTTTCTGAAACGGATGCGTACCGGTTTCCCGTGGATCCAACTTAAATTGGGCGCGTCACTCGATGGCCGTACCGCTATGGCGAGTGGCGAAAGCCAGTGGATCACCTCGGCAGCCGCAAGGCGCGATGTGCAACGTTTTCGTGCCCAGAGTTCGGCTATTCTTACCACCAGTGCCACGGCGCTGGCGGATAACCCTGCGCTGACGGTGCGCTGGAGTGAACTGAATGATGAGGTTCGCCAGCAACTGGACGAGCAGCAACTGCGTCAGCCAGTGCGGGTGGTGATTGACAGCCAGCAGCGCGTGACTCCGCAGCATCGTTTGGTCAACCAGGCGGGCGAAACCTGGCTGATGCGCAGTGAAGCCGATCAACAAGCCTGGCCGGAGACGGTGTCGCAGATTGTGGTGCCGCAGCGTGAGAGCCAACTGGACCTGGTGGCGATGATGATGTTGCTCGGTCAGCGGCAAATTAACAGCGTGTGGGTCGAAGCGGGTGCATCGCTTGCCGGTGCGCTGTTGCAGGCGGGACTGGTGGATGAGCTGATTGTCTACATGGCACCGAAACTGCTGGGTAATGCCGCTCGTGGCTTGTGTGAATTACCGGGTCTGGAACATCTGGCCGATGCGCCAGCCCTGAATTTTAGTGACGTGCGCCTGGTGGGCGAAGACTTGCGTCTGACGCTCACCCCGCGCTGAAAAGCCTGAGCGCGTCGTCAAAGAGTATGATAGAATCCGCCCCCTTCTGCGGGGCTACAATACAACACCCAAAGGATATGTATGAAAGTTATCGAAGCTCCTGTTGCCACGCCTGATGCTAACATCGCCATCGTAATTGCGCGTTTTAACAACTTCATTAATGACAGCCTGCTGGACGGTGCGGTTGATGCGCTGAAGCGTATTGGTCAGGTGAAAGACGAAAACATCACCATCGTCTGGGTACCAGGTGCCTATGAACTGCCGCTGGCGGCGCGTGCGCTGGCAAAATCCGGTAAACATGATGCCATCGTGGCGCTGGGTACCGTGATCCGTGGCGGCACGGCGCACTTCGAATATGTGGCCGGTGAAGCCAGCTCAGGTATTGCCAACGTGGCAATGACCAGCGATATCCCGGTGACTTTCGGCGTGCTGACCACTGAAAACATCGAGCAGGCGATTGAACGCGCCGGCACGAAAGCGGGTAACAAGGGTGCCGAAGCGGCCCTGACTGCCCTCGAAATGATTAACGTATTGAAAGCCATCAAAGCCTGATTTTTGTAAGGGGAATTTTGTGAAACCTGCTGCTCGTCGTCGCGCCCGTGAGTGCGCTGTCCAGGCGCTTTACTCCTGGCAGTTGTCCAACAACGACATTGCCGATGTGGAATACCAGTTTCTGGCGGAACAAGACGTCAAAGACGTCGATATCAGTTACTTCCGCGAACTGCTGGCCGGTGTGGCGACCAACAGCGCATACCTGGATGGTCTGATGAAACCTTACCTGTCGCGTCAGCTGGAAGAGCTGGGCCAGGTAGAAAAAGCCATCTTGCGTATTTCGCTGTATGAGCTGAGCAAACGTGATGATGTGCCCTATAAAGTGGCGATCAACGAAGGTATCGAGCTGGCTAAAGTATTTGGCGCAGAAGACAGCCACAAATTTGTCAACGGCGTGCTGGATAAAGCCGCTCCACAAATTCGCCCCAACAGAAAATAGTGCAAAAGGCCGGTCATCCGGCCTTTTTTCATTGAGACCTGACTATGCCCTGTGGTGAATTCGAACTGATCGCACGTTATTTTAACCGCGTCACCAGCTCCCGCCGCGATGTCGAGAAAGGAATTGGTGACGACTGCGCATTGCTTAACGTGCCAGAAAAACAGACGCTGGCTATCAGCACCGATACGCTGGTAGAAGGCGTGCATTTCCTGCGTGATATCCATCCAGCCGATCTCGGTTATAAAGCGGTTGCCGTCAACCTGAGCGATCTGGCTGCTATGGGCGCCGATCCGGCATGGCTAACGCTGGCGCTGACGCTGCCGGAAGTGAACGAGAGCTGGCTGGCGGCCTTCAGTGACAGCCTGTTTGAGCTGCTGGATTACTACGATATGCAGCTGATTGGCGGCGATACTACGCGCGGCCCACTGAGCATGACGTTGGGCATCCACGGTTTAGTTCCGGTAGGGCGTGCACTAAAACGCTCCGGTGCGAAGCCGGGTGACTGGATTTTCGTCACCGGCACGCTGGGTGACAGTGCTGCCGGTCTGGCGTTGTTGCAGCATCGTTATCGTCTGTCGGACCCGGCGGTGCACGAAACGCTGATCAAACGTCATTTACGCCCGATGCCGCGCGTCTTGCAGGGGCAGGCGCTGCGAAGCCTGGCCACGTCAGCGATCGATGTGTCGGATGGATTGCTCTCCGACCTCGGCCATATTTTGCAGGCCAGCCGTGTCGGCGCGCGCTTGAATGTCGATGCACTGCCGCTGTCGGCAGCACTGCGCGACCATTTCGACGCAGACCAGGTGCAACGCTGGGCGCTGGCAGGAGGGGAAGACTATGAGCTGTGCTTCACGGTGCCGGAAGTGAACCGTGGTGCGCTGGACGTGGCGCTCGGTCATCTCGGCGTGCCTTATACCTGCATTGGTCAGATAGCACCGGAAGCCGATGGACTCACGTTGCTGGAAAATGGCAAGCCGCTGAGCTTCAATCACAAAGGATTTGATCACTTTGACGTTAAATAAAGATGTGGCAAAGAGCCGCCTGCGTATGTCCAATCCGTGGCATCTGCTGGCGACCGGCTTTGGCAGTGGATTAAGTCCGATCGTACCGGGTACTGCGGGATCGCTGGCGGCGATCCCGTTCTGGTGGTTGATGACCTTTTTGCCATTGCAGATCTATTCGCTGGTGGTGCTGATCGGTATCAGCGTCGGCGTCTATCTGTGCCATCGCACGGCCAAAGACATGGGTGTCCACGATCACGGCAGCATTGTCTGGGACGAGTTTATCGGTATGTGGATCACCCTGATGGCGATTCCGCTGATGAGCTGGAAATGGGTCCTGGCGGGCTTTGTCATTTTCCGCATTTTTGATATGTGGAAACCCTGGCCGATTCGCTGGTTCGATCAGAACGTGCATGGCGGCATGGGGATTATGGTCGACGATATTATCGCCGGGGTGATTTCAGCGGTGATTTTGTATGTGTTAGGGCATGTGATGCTTTGATTTCTTAACGGCGCGATTTATCGCGCCGTTACGTCTTATTCGAACCCTACCGCCGGGTGCGGTTGATACACCGTCTCCAGCTCGGCAATATCGGTTGTAGTCAACTCCACGTCCACCGCTTTGACCAGCTCAGCAAACTGCTCTGCGCGTGATGCCCCGATAATGGGTGCCGTCACCACTGGCTTATGCAGCAACCAGGCCAGCGCAATCTGCGCACGCGTGACGCCTTTATCCGCTGCCAGGGTGGCGATACGTTCCGCGATAGCTGCATCGTTCTCTTCGGTGTCGCGGTAAAGTTTAGCCATAACCTCATCTGACACGGAGCGGGCGGTGGTTTCACCCCACGGGCGCGTCAGCTTACCGCGAGCCAATGGACTCCAGGGCAGGACGGCGATGCCTTCGCGCAGACACAGCGGATGCATGGCGTTCTCCTCTTCCCGTTGAATCAGGTTGTACTGATCCTGCATGCTGACAAAGCGCGCCCATCCTTCACGAGTCTGGAGCTGAAGCGCCTGCTCAAATTGCGCCGCATGCATTGAGGATGCGCCGATATAACGCGCTTTACCGGCCTGCACCACGTCGTGCAGCGCCTCCAGCGTCTCCTCAATCGGCGTGTCGTAATCCCAGCGGTGAATCTGGAGCAGGTCAACATGATCCATGCCCAGCCGTGTCAGGCTGTCATCAATTGATTGCAGGATATTGTTGCGCGACAGCCCCTGGGTCAGATTACTTAATGGGAAATAGACCTTGGTGGCGACCACGACTTCGTCGCGGCGGGCAAAATCTTTCAGGGCGCGCCCGACAATCTCTTCGCTGCTGCCGTCGGAATAGGAGTTGGCGGTATCAAAAAAGTTGATGCCTGCTTCCAGCGCTTGCTTGATTAACGGGCGGCTGCTCTCTTCCGGTAACGTCCAGGCGTGATTGCCGCGCAGTGGATCGCCATAGGTCATACAGCCCAGGCAGAGACGGGAAACCTGTAATTCAGTCTTACCTAAAGGAATTTTTTTCATTGGGACGTCTGCTCTCGCATCAGGGAAATCCCTTAAGCATAGCAGCAGGCTCGCTCACCGGGCGGCGAGCGAGCAGGGGGATTACTGGGCCAGCCAGCAGGTGATTTGTTGCTGAATACCGGCGGCATCCAGTTGGTAGTCATGGCGCACTTCTTCCTGGGTACCCTGCGGGATGAACTCATCAGGCAGACCGAGGTTCAGCACCGGAATACGCAGGCGTTTTGCCATCACAAATTCGTTCACGCCGCTACCCGCGCCGCCCATGATAGCCCCTTCTTCCAGGGTGATCAGGGCGTCGTGGCTGCCCGCCAGTTCCGTAATCAACGCCTCATCCAGCGGTTTGACAAAACGCATATCCACCAGGGTGGCATTCAACGCTTCGGCGGCCGCAGTGGCTTCCGGCAGCAAGGTGCCGAAGTTGAGAATCGCCAGCTTCTCGCCCTGACGTTTTACCACGCCTTTACCCAACGGCAGGCTCGCCAGGGGTTCCAGCGCTGCCCCGGTACCGGTACCGCGCGGGTAACGCACTGCACTGGGGCCATCCTGATAGTGGTAACCGGTGTACAACATCAGGCGGCATTCGTTCTCGTCGCTTGGCGTCATGATCACCATGCCAGGGATACAGCGCAGATAAGCCAGATCGAACGCACCCTGATGGGTTTGTCCGTCGGCACCGACAATGCCGCCACGATCGATAGCAAACAACACCGGCAGCTTCTGGATCGCCACATCGTGGATCACCTGATCGTATGCGCGTTGCAGGAAGGTGGAGTAGATCGCCACAATCGGTTTGTAGCCGCCAATCGCCATCCCTGCCGCGAAGGTTACCGCGTGCTGTTCAGCGATCGCCACGTCGAAATATTGCTGCGGATAGTCACGGGAAAAACTCACCATGCCGGATCCTTCGCGCATCGCCGGAGTGATGGCCATCAGGCGTGCGTCATCAGCCGCGATTTCGCTCAACCAGTTACCAAATACTTTGGAGTAGCTCGGCAGACCACCTGCGCTTTTCGGCAGCGAACCGCTGGCCGGATCGAATTTCGGTACGGCATGCCAGGTGATGGGATCTTCTTCCGCCGGCGCATAGCCTTTGCCTTTTTTGGTCATGATATGCAGGAACTGCGGGCCTTTCAGGCTACGCATGTTCTTCAGCGTACTGACCAACGCGAGGACATCGTGACCATCCACCGGGCCGATGTAGTTAAAACCGAGTTCTTCAAACAGCGTACCCGGTACCACCATGCCTTTCAGATGTTCTTCAGTGCGTTTGACCAGCTCTTTGATCGGCGGCAGGTTGTCCAGCACCCGTTTGCCGCCTTCGCGCAGGCGTGAATAGGTCTTACCGGAGAGGATCTGCGCCAGACGATTGTTCAGCGCACCCACGTTCTCGGAGATCGACATCTCGTTGTCGTTGAGGATCACCAGCATATCCGGTTTGATATCGCCCGCGTGGTTCATGGCTTCAAATGCCATGCCCGCCGTGATGGCACCATCACCAATGATGGCCGCAGTACGACGCCCTTTACCTTCACGCTCGGCGGCGACGGCCATACCGAGGGCGGCGCTGATGGAGGTTGACGAGTGACCGACGCTCAGTACGTCGTATTCGCTCTCTTCACGCCACGGGAAGGGGTGCAGACCATTTTTCTGACGGATGGTGCCGATGCGATCGCGGCGACCGGTCAGAATTTTATGCGGGTAGGCCTGATGGCCAACGTCCCACACCAGATGGTCAAACGGGGTGTTGTAAACATAATGCAGCGCCACTGTTAGCTCGACGACGCCCAGACCCGAAGCGAAGTGACCACTGGAGCGGCTGACGCTGTCCAGCAGATACTGACGCAGCTCGTCACAGAGTGCCGGAAGCTTCTCTTTTGGCAGTAAATGTAATTCCTGTACCGTGCTTGCCAGCGCCAGTGTCGGGTATTTTGCAATATCAAAACTCATCAGAGACTCATTATGAAAGTTATTTATCGCGTTCAATTATGAAGCTAGCCAACGCTTGTAATGCTGTGGTGTTAAAGGATTGCGCGGCCAGAATATCCAACGCGCCCAGTGCCTCCTGATAGAGATCCCAGGCTTTTTGACGGGCATTATCCAGCCCCATCAGCGCCGGATATGTGCTTTTGCCCAGTGCCTGATCGGCCCCCTGGGTTTTGCCCAATATCGCGGTGTCGCCGACCACATCCAGGATGTCATCCTGCACCTGAAACGCCAAACCAATGGCATTGGCATAGACATCCAGAACGGGCAGGGCGGCACGGCCTTGCTCACCCGCCGCCAACGCGCCGAGTCGTACGGCAACGCGGATCAATGCACCGGTTTTATGACGGTGAATCTGTTCCAGTTGCGCCAGGTCGATGCTTTTACCCTCGGCGGCGAGGTCCAGTGCCTGGCCGCCGCACATACCTGCGACACCACTGGCCTGAGCCAGTTCGGAGATCATGGTAATACGGGCTTCTGCACTTACGCCAGGCATCGGCTGGTCGGCCAAAATAGAAAACGCCAGCGTTTGCAGGGCATCGCCTGCGAGAATCGCCGTGTCTTCACCATATTTGATATGGCAGGTTGGCTGCCCACGACGCAATGCATCGTCGTCCATCGCAGGCAGATCGTCATGAATCAAAGAGTACGCATGGATACATTCTACCGCCGCAGCGGGCGCATCCAGGCTGGCCGGATCGGCCTTTAACATTTCACCCGTAGCGTAAACCAGAAAAGGGCGCAGACGCTTACCGCCTAATAGTGCCCCATATTGCATGGCATTCACCAGAGGAGAACTCTGAAAAGGAAGTGGATCTAACAAGCGCGTCAGCGCGAGGTTTACCCTTTCGTGATAGGCGCTTAGCAGTTTGGCGAAATCCATCAATTATCTTCCGGCGTAAAAGGGGTGAGCGCGGCGTCTTTATCATCGCTCAGCAAAATCTGCACGCGCTGTTCCGCCTGTTGCAGGGTTTGCTGGCCGCTACGTGCCAACTGAACACCGCGTTCAAATTCTTTTAGCGCCTCTTCCAGCGGCAGCTCACCACTTTCCAGGCGGCTGACGATCTGTTCCAGTTGCTGTAGAGCGCTTTCAAAACTGGCGGGCGCTTCGGCTTTTTTCGGCATAATCAGTGTCGACTCACAGGTTGGGACATCATCTTGCAGTCGGTCATGGTATCTGACGAGGATTAATTAGCAAAATAATGAATGTGACTGCGGTTGCAGAAGAAGTCACCAGACAAAGGTGATATACTCTCGCGCCTCGGATGCGGACGCTCCTGCTTAGCCCGCAATTATATGATTTTACCAGCTAAGTGCCGATGCTTTTAGCACTTATTTGCCCAACGAAGCTGTGTCGCCATGAAGTTTATTATCAAGCTCTTCCCCGAAATCACCATCAAGAGTCAGTCGGTGCGACTGCGTTTTATCAAGATTCTGACCGGAAACATTCGTAACATTCTGCGCACTCTGGATGATGAGATCGCGGTTGTGCGTCACTGGGACCACATTGTGGTCCGGGCGAAGAAGGAAACGTTGCGCGCAGCGGTGATTGCCGAACTGACGCGTATTCCGGGTATCCATCACGTACTGGCGGTGGAAGATCATGAATACACCGATATGCATAACATCTTCGAACAGACGCTGGCGCTGTATCGTGAACGTCTCGAAGGTAAAAGCTTTTGCGTGCGCGTGAAGCGTCGCGGCAAGCATGAGTTTAGCTCGCAGGACGTGGAACGCTACGTAGGCGGCGGTCTGAACCAGCATATCGAAAGCGCTCGCGTGCAACTGAATAATCCGGATGAGACGGTCAACCTGGAGATTGAAAACGATCGCCTGCTGCTGATCACCGGACGTTATGAAGGACTGGGCGGCTTCCCGATTGGTACCCAGGAAGATGTGCTGTCACTGATTTCCGGCGGTTTTGACTCCGGTGTCTCCAGTTATATGTTGATGCGCCGTGGCTGCCGCGTGCATTACTGTTTCTTCAATCTTGGCGGTGCCGCGCATGAAATCGGCGTACGCCAGGTAGCGCATTATTTGTGGAATCGTTTTGGTCGTTCGCATCGTGTGCGTTTTGTCGCCATCAATTTTGAACCGGTGGTGGGTGAGATCCTCGAAAAAGTGGATGACGGCCAGATGGGTGTGGTGCTGAAGCGTATGATGGTGCGCGCGGCGTCGATGGTCGCGGAGCGTTACGGCGTACAGGCGTTGGTGACCGGTGAAGCGCTGGGCCAGGTTTCCAGCCAGACGCTGACCAACCTGCGTTTAATCGATAACGCCTCCGACACGCTGATTCTGCGTCCGCTGATTTCCCATGACAAAGAGCACATCATCAAGCTGGCGCGTGAGATTGGCACGGAAGATTTTGCCCGCACCATGCCGGAATATTGCGGCGTGATCTCAAAAAGCCCGACGGTGAAAGCGGTGAAGGCGAAGATCGAAGCGGAAGAGACGAATTTCGATTTTGCTATTCTGGATCGCGTGGTGCAGGAAGCCAGCAACGTTGATATCCGTGAAATCGCCGAGAAAACTGAAGAAGAAGTGGTGGAAGTTGAGACGGTTGCGTCGTTCACCACCAATGATGTGGTACTGGATATTCGCTCGATTGATGAGCAGGATGACACGCCACTGGCGCTGGAAGGGGTTGAGGTTAAATCGCTGCCATTCTACAAACTCAGCACCCAATTTGGCGATCTCGACCAGAGCAAAACCTGGCTGTTGTATTGCGACCGCGGCGTGATGAGCCGTTTGCAGGCGCTGTACCTGCATGAGCAGGGCTTTACCAATGTGAAGGTGTATCGCCCGTAACGGTCGATACACCTGCGTAGCGGCGCGATTTATCGCGCATGTTAAAAGGCAGGGCGCGCGATGAATCGCGCCGCTACGTTTTTCAGCGTTCTTCGAATTCCTGGTAGTTATAGATTCCTGCCGCCAGCACCAGTTGCGATGCCACTTCGCGTGCTTTTTCTTTGTTCACCAGCAGATCAATCAGTTTCAGCGCAAAATCCATCGAAGTGCCCGGCCCCTGGCTGGTCAGCAGATTGACGCGGGGATCCCACACGACACGGCGTTCCATCCATTTCGCTTCCGGGATGGTTTCTTTCAGGCCGGGAAAACCGGTCATGTTCCCGACCGGGAACAGATCGTGCGGCACCAGGACCGTACCGGGTGCGGCGCAAATCGCCGCGACAATGCGACCAGAAAGATGAAACTGGCGCACGGTTTCCACCAGCAAAGGACTGTCGCGGAAGGCTTGTGCGCCTTTAAGACCGCCGGGCAACACAATGGCGGCATAATCGTTATCTGCCACCTCAACCAGCGGCGCATCAGCCAGCAGGCGCACACCACGCGAGCAGACGATCTCCCGGCTGCCATCGCTTTCGACACTGGCGGTAGTGACCTGCAAACCGCCACGCACCAACAAATCGATGGTGGTGACCGCTTCGGTCTCTTCACTGCCATGTGCCAGGCAAACCAGAACCGATGCGTTCGTGCTCATATTGGGACTCCTTGCGTTTAATCAAATCATACAAACGGGTGTTCTCCGGCAATGCAATGCCCTGCGCGCGTGCGCGGCGCAGCAGGTAACCGGTGATGTAATCAATTTCGGTCTGGCGCTGCGCCCGAACATCCTGCAACATCGATGAGACGTTGGCTGCCGTGGTGTCGATGACGTCATAGATGATGTCACGCAGATTATCGACGGCAATGTGTTGGCCTTCGCGCTCCATCACCCAGGCAATCTCCTCGCACAGTTTGGCGATTTGCTCAGGCCAGGCACGCAGCGCACCGTTCTGGCAATCATGTTCGACGGTCATCGGGTTGATCACACAGTTGACCGCCAGCTTACGCCAGCAGGCAGAGGCGATATTGTTATGCCAGGCAACATCGGGCAAAGCCTGATGCAGGATATCCGCGATATCACTCATCGCTTCACTCTCGCGACTGGCCGGGCCAATATGGGTGATGCCCTGCGCCACATGTTTGATCACCGTGCCATCACGCATCGCCGCGTGCGTCGTAATCCCGCGCAGCAGCGGCTGCTGGACATCTTTCAGCTCTTCCAGGGTGCCCATCCCATTGTGCAACAACAGAATCGGCGCATGTGCCGGTAATACGCTTTGCAGGTTCTTCACGGCGGGAGAAACCTGTGGGGCTTTTAGCGTCACCAACAACAATTGGCTCTCCGCCAGAAACAGCGGATCGTTGGCAATAAAAGTGTGGTTGCTGACGTTGCCTTCAGGATCGATCACATTGACCGAACAATAGGGCTGCGGTACGCGCAGCCAGCCCTGAACATCATGTCCCTGGCGTGCGAGGGCGGCGAGCCAAACCTGACCCAGGGCGCCGCAACCCAACACGGTAATTTTCATTGTGCCTCCCGCTGACGGGTTATCGTTTTCACTACACACTATCAGTATAGCTTTCGGTGTATCGTGTTTTATTAGCGCGACAAGACGCGTATTATGCATGTCACTTTAGCGTCAGGAGAAGACAAGATGCCATCTTTCGATATCGTTTCCGAAGTCGAACTACAGGAAGTCCGTAATGCGGTGGAAAATGCGAGCCGTGAACTGTCTACCCGTTTTGATTTCCGTAACGTCAGCGCCAGCATTGAGCTGAACGAAAAGAATGAGACCATCAAAATCACCACGGAGTCTGATTTTCAGGTCAAGCAGCTGGTGGATATTTTAAGAGAAAAGCTGCTGAAGCGCGGAATTGAAGGGGCGGCAATTGAAGTCCCGGAAGAGATCGAGCACAGCGGTAAAAGCTGGAGCGTCGAAGCCAAACTGAAAAAAGGCATCGAAAGCGACGTGGCGAAGAAACTGGTGAAGCTGATCAAAGACAGCAAGCTGAAAGTTCAGACGCAGATTCAGGGTGATGAACTGCGCGTCACCGGTAAATCGCGTGACGATTTGCAAGGCGCGATGGCGCTGGTGCGTGGCGGCAATCTCGGTCAGCCATTCCAGTTCAAAAACTTCCGCGATTAATCGCCTTTATCGCGCGCGGCACGGCGATACAGCGTGCTGCGCGCGATACCCAATGCCTGCGCAGTTTTACTGATATTGCCATTAAAGCGTTGTAGCGTTTCGGCAATCAGCCGTTCATCATGACTTTGCAAATTCTCGACCACCACCGGAGCGGCGGCACGACGGTATTCAGCGGGCAAATGCACTTCGCTTACTTCTTCCCCTTCATCCGCCAGTGCCAGCAATACGCGCAACAGGCTGCGCAACTGACGCACATTGCCTGGCCACGGGAGCTGAGCCAACGAGGTCAGCAACGAGGGCGACAACTGAATATCGCGATCGCCACCTCCCAACTCCAGCCACAAACGCTGAATAAAGCCCGCTAAATCTGGCCACTCGCGCAGCGGGGGGATAGTCATGGAAAATTCCTGTAAGCGATAAAGTAAATCCTCGCGGAACTCGCCTTCAGCCACGCGTTGCGCCAGATCGCGATGCGTGGCGCAAATTACCGCAAAGTTGACTGGCCAACTGCGGCTGGAACCCAGCGGCGACACTTCTTTTTCCTGCAACACGCGCAGCAGGCGGGTTTGCAACGCCAGCGGCATATCGCCAATTTCATCCAGGAACAACACGCCACCGTCGGCTTCACGGATTTTACCGATATAGCCGTTTTTACCCGCACCGGTAAAGGCACCAGGCTGATAGCCAAATAACTCAGATTCAATCAGTGATTCCGGGATGGCGGCGCAATTGATGGCGACAAATTTGCCTTCCCGCCAGCGGCTTTGTTGATGCAACGCACGGCTGACAAACTCTTTTCCGCTGCCGGTTTCACCATGAATACACAATGAAACGCCGGCGTTCAGCAGACGTACCATTTTCTCGCCATCACGTCGTAACGAGAAGGGCAGCTCCGTATGGCTGGCGGCGGGTGTGGCGAAGTGGGTACGGTGGGGTGCGCGCAGGCGGAAATAAAAGGTTTGCGCGCAGTAATTTAACGGTACCGGGATGGTGTTGGCGGCCTGCTCCTGGTGGGGGAACAGTTGCTGGAACGTCAGGGAACCGAGTTGCTCCGCGCTGAGAGCCAGTTCGCGCATTGCGAGGCGATTCGCTGCCATCAGCACATTATCGGAGAACACCAGCAGCAACTCGTCGCTGGTATCGATACCCTGTGGTTGCGCATGCAGGCTCATCAGCCACTGCTGCGGGTGCAGGCTCTGCTTAACCCACAGATACTCAATTTGTTTGGCTGCGGCTTTCACCCAACTGAAGGTTTGTGGATGCGGGAAATGCGCCGGACCCGAGATATCCAGCACCCCGGCAATCTGACCATTGGGCATCTGGAGCGGCATGGCTGCGCAGTACAACCCCTGATTACGCGTGAGAAAATGTTGCTGTCCGTCTATCTCGCAGCCATCGTCAATTGCCAGCGCGGTGCCAATGGCGTTGGTGCCACGGCCACACTCGCTCCATAAATTGCCGGGTGCCAATGCGTAGCGCTGCGCTTTCTCCATCGACTGCATATCGCCAAAGGTATGTAGCACCATGCCGCTGGCATCCGAGAGGATCACCACCGATTGCTTCTCCGCCATCTTCTGCGCCAGTTGGTTGATCACCGGCTGGGCAAACTGCTGCAATCCGCTGTTGCTGGCGAGCAAATCCGCCAGTTCACCCTGACGTACCCGGGGAAAGTCATCAGCGGTGCGATCAAGTCCATATAGCTGGCTACGAAACCAGGAATCGCTAAGAAGCGGAGTTGCGTTGATCGCGGCGGATGAATTTCCCTGCATTGCTAACCTCATGCCCTGGCAAAGTGTTGCGACATTGTAGCTATTTGGTTTTTGTGGTGTTGCGATATGCAACACAGATGGTGATTTTTACCGTACCATTCCATTAAGTTATTACGGTTATTTTTTATGTAACTCTATGTTGAGTATCACTATTTTTTAATCCATCGCAAGCTGAAAAAAACTGGCACGCGCGCTGCAATAGTGATGCTGGCAGCGGGCTGTTCAACCTGGCGACCCTCAGGTTGCCGCTGCCAGCTCCAGAACATCTGACCCTACATTAAGGAGTTTGCGATGCGTTATGCACATCCCGGCACGCCCGGCGCTTTGGTTTCTTTCAAAGCGACTTACGGCAACTACATTGCGGGCAAATTCACAGAGCCGCTCAGCGGCCAGTACTTTACTAACACCTCGCCAGTTGATGGCAGCGACATTGCGCAGTTCCCTCGATCGGACGCGCGTGATATCGACTTAGCACTGGATGCAGCTCATCAGGCTGCTGACGCCTGGGGAAAAACCAGTGTGCAACACCGTGCCAATCTGCTGTTACAGGTGGCGGATCGTATCGAAGCCAATCTGGAAATGTTGGCCGTAGCCGAGAGCTGGGACAACGGTAAGCCGATCCGTGAAACGCTGAATGCGGATCTGCCATTGGCGGTTGACCACTTCCGTTACTTCGCGGGCTGCCTGCGCGCGCAGGAAGGTAGTACGGCAGAGATCGATGAAAACACCGTCGCCTACCACTTCCACGAGCCGTTGGGCGTGGTGGGGCAGATTATCCCGTGGAACTTCCCGTTATTGATGGCGGCCTGGAAACTGGCTCCGGCGCTGGCTGCGGGTAACTGTGTGGTTCTGAAACCCGCCGAGCAGACGCCGCTGGGTATCACTCTGCTGCTGGAATTAATCGGCGATCTGTTCCCGGCGGGGGTGCTTAACGTGGTACAGGGTTTTGGCCGCGAAGCGGGTGAAGCGCTGGCGACCAGTAAACGTATTGCCAAAATCGCCTTTACCGGTTCGACCCCGGTGGGACGTCATATCATGGCGTGCGCGGCGGAGAATATTATTCCCTGTACCGTCGAACTGGGCGGTAAATCTCCCAACATCTATTTTGCCGATGTGATGGACGGTGAGCCGGAGTTTATTGAAAAAGCGGTGGAAGGTCTGGTGTTGGGCTTCTTCAATCAGGGCGAAGTTTGTACCTGCCCGTCACGCGCGCTGATCCATGAATCGATCTATGCCCCGTTTATGGAGCGGGTGATGGCGAAGATTGCCACTATTCGCCGTGGAGATCCGCTGGATACCGAAACTATGATCGGTGCCCAGGCTTCGCGTCAGCAGTTTGATAAAATTCTCTCTTATATCGACATTGCGCGGCAGGAGGGAGGTCAAATCCTGACCGGCGGTGAGCGCGCCAGCATTGCGCCAGCGTTCGATAATGGCTTCTATATTCAGCCGACGCTGATTAAAGGCGATAACCAGATGCGCTGTTTCCAGGAAGAGATTTTTGGGCCAGTTATCGGTGTCACCACCTTTAAAGATGAGGCCGAAGCGCTGGAGATTGCCAACCAGACACAATTTGGCCTTGGGGCCGGTGTCTGGACACGAAACACGAATTTGGCTTATCGCATGGGGCGTAGTATTAAAGCCGGTCGCGTCTGGACCAACTGCTACCACATCTACCCGGCACACGCTGCTTTTGGCGGCTATAAACAATCCGGAGTAGGGCGCGAAACGCATAAAATGGCGCTTAACGCCTACCAACAAACGAAAAACCTGCTGGTTAGCTACGACATCGCACCACTGGGGCTCTTTTAACCCCTTAACAGACCCTTTTGGAGAGTGAATTGATGAACATGAAGATCAAAACCACGATGAAAGCGGCAGTTGTGAAATCGTTCGGTGAACCTTTGGTGATTGAAGAAGTACCGGTGCCTTCGGTGGGCCCGGGCCAGATTCTGGTAAAAATTGCCGCCACCGGGGTTTGCCATACCGATTTGCACGCTGCTGAAGGTGACTGGCCGATCAAACCTAATCCCCCCTTTATTCCCGGCCATGAAGGTGTTGGTCAGGTTGTAGCGCTGGGCGAAGGTGTGAAACATCTTAAACTTGGCGATCGCGTGGGTGTGCCCTGGCTCTACTCGGCCTGTGGTCATTGCGAATATTGTCTCGATAGCTGGGAAACGCTGTGTCTGTCGCAGCAGAATGCCGGTTATTCAGTCAATGGTAGCTTTGCAGAGTATTGCCTGGCGGATGCTAACTACGTCGGTATTCTGCCGGATAACATTGAGTACCATGAGATCGCGCCGATTTTGTGTGCCGGGGTCACGGTGTACAAAGGGCTGAAGATGACGGATACCAAACCGGGTGACTGGGTGGTGATTTCCGGTATCGGTGGTCTGGGACATATGGCTGTTCAGTACGCGGTAGCGATGGGACTTAACGTGGCTGCTGTTGATATTGATGACGAGAAGCTGGAGTTTGCTAAACGTCTGGGTGCCAGCGTGGTGGCTAACGCGAAAAATGTCGATCCGGCGAAATTCTTCCACGAAAGCTTCGGCGGCGCGCACGGTGTGCTGGTGACAGCGGTTTCACCGAAAGCCTTTGAGCAAGCATTGGGAACCATGCGTCGTGGCGGTACGATGGTGCTGAATGGCCTGCCGCCGGGCAAATTTGACCTGTCGATTTTTGACATGGTGCTGGACGGTATTACGGTACGCGGTTCAATTGTCGGCACCCGTAAGGATTTGCAGGAGGCGCTCGACTTCGCTGGTCGTCACAAAGTGAAAGCCAATGTAGCGGTGGAGCCGTTGACCAACATCAACGACATCTTTGCCCGCATGCATGCCGGTAAAATTGAAGGCCGTATTGTTGTTGATATGTCGCTGTAAACAAAAGCCCGGCGCAATGGCCGGGCTTGGTTTTAACTGCTGGCGAGCAGCGCTTCCAGTTCAACGCGGCTCGTCACTTTACTGTCTATCTTGATGTAGGCGCTTTTCTCTTCCGGCACGATAAACACCGACGCAACACCGGGCTGGGCTTTCAGACGTTTCTCCAGATTGGGAACTGCCAGCACCGCATCGCTCAGGACAATACGCAGGCTGCTGACATAAGGGGGTTCCTGCATCGACATGCTGATAAACAGCCAAATCGCCGCGACCACCGCACCCACCAGAAACACCGTTTGTGCATCAAAATGACCAAATACCCAACCGCCCATGCTGCCGCCAATGGCGACGCCGAGGAATTGGCTGGTGGAGTAGATGCCCATCGCCGTGCCTTTATAACCCGGCGGAGATTCTTTACTGATTAAGGACGGCAGAATCGCTTCCATCAGGTTGAAGGCCAGGAAGAACAGCTGCACGCCAATCACCAGCGTCCAGAAGTGGCTGCCTGCTCCCCACAGTACGATTTCCGCCACCACAATCAATCCGACACAACTGACAAACACTCGTTTCATGCGGCGTTTGACTTCGGCATAAATAATGAACGGGATGACGCTGACAAAGGAAACCAGCATGGTCACCAGATACACTTTCCAGTGCTCGGAGGCCGGGAATCCAGCTTGTTCAAACTGGCCGGGCAGCGCCACGAAGCTCGACATCAGCAGGATGTGCAGACACAGGATACCAATATTCAGTTTCACCAGGCGTGAATTGGTCAGTACCGCGCGGATGCTGCCTTTCACCATGCCGGACTCACGGTTCAGCACATGGTTTGGGGCATTGGGCACCACCAGCAGCGTAATCACAATGCCACAGCTTGCCAGAATCGCAATCATCCAGAACAATGCATGCAGGCCGAGTGCATGGGTGACAATTGGACCGAGAACCATCGCAATAGCGAAAGTGACCCCGAAGCTGATGCCGATAAAAGCCATTGCTTTGGTTCGGTTCTGCTCACGGGTTAAATCGGACAATAAGGCCATCACGGCCGCGGCGATAGCGCCGGAGCCTTGTAAGGCACGACCAAGAATGACACCCCAGATAGAGGTGGTGGTAGCCGCAATTACGCTACCTAAAACAAACAGCAGCAGGCCACCGACAATCAGCGGTTTACGACCGATACGGTCCGAGAGTAAACCAAAGGGAATCTGGAAGATCGCCTGTGCCAGGCCATAGATACCTATCGCCAGGCCAATTAATGTTTCACTGGCACCCTGTAGCGCCATGCCATAGGTGGTGAGCACCGGCAGCACCATAAACATTCCCAGCATACGCAGGGAAAAAACCGTACCCAAACCCCATGTAGCACGCAGCTCTACCGGAGTCATTTTATTATCTTTCATTGCAACCTCTGTTAATTTGCTGCACTTATTCTAGGGAGCAGGGCAGGGCGGGTAAAACAATTGTTTTTAAGCGATGGTAACAAAAAGAAAGGGCGCGAAAATCGCGCCCTTTCATGGATTTGCGGAGCTAAATTACCAGACGTAAGTCAGCAGATCTTTTGACGCTGGGGTCATAAAATCCACCGACATCATTACGCTCAAAGCAGTGACAGCAACAATGGAGAAGACAAACAGTTTACGCGCCCAAACTTTATCGTTTGAGGTTTTGTAACCTGAAAGCGCCATCCCGAGCCACCAGACACTCACTGCCGCAGCAACGACCAGATATTTGTAGCCAGCGTAGCCGCCCAGCGACAGCATCAGCGTGGCAATCATAAACGCCAGGATATACAGCGTAATATGGTTTTTCGCCACGGAGATGCCTTTCACCACCGGCAGAACCGGGATGTTCGCTGCCTGGTAATCTTTAAAGCGGAAGATGGCAATCGCATAGGAGTGCGGCATCTGCCACAGGCTAAAGATCGCCAGCAAAATCAGCGCGCCAGCATCAAACTCGTTAGTCACCGCGCAGTAACCAATCACTGGCGGCATTGCGCCAGAGAGGCTACCAATCAGCGTACCGTAGACCGAATTACGCTTCATATAGAGGCTGTAAATGCCGACGTAGACTACGAAGCCCAGCACCGCCAGCCACATGGCCAGCGGGTTAGCACCGAAATAAAGCAACGCAAAGCCAGCAATACCTAATGCGGTTGCATAAACCAGGCTCACTTTCGCCGAGATAAGGCCTTTAACCAGCACTCGATTCCGCGTTCTCTCCATCTTGATATCGATATCGCGGTCAATCACGTTGTTGAAAACACAACCTGATGCGACAACCAGCGATACACCCACCAGTGAGATGACGAACAAGGTGTAATCAATGCTGCCTTTCGAAGCCAGCAGGAATCCACCGATCACAGAAATTAAATTGCCGAAAATAATTCCTGGTTTTGTTACTTGCAGGTATTGCTTAATCATCATGGGCGACTCTTAGTGGACCATCATGTTGTAGTTGAGGTTCCACATAATCCACAGTGAGCCTACTACGACAATCAAAATAATGACGGCCGCAAAGACAATGGCCACCATGTTCCAGCCACCCTCAGATTTGCTATCAAGGTGAAGGAAGTAGACCAGGTGCACCAGCACCTGAACCACCGCACACACCAGAACGACAGCCAGAATGGTGCCTTTAGAGGCGCCGCCATCCATCACCATCCAGAACGGGATCGCCGTCAGGATGATCGACAGGATGAAGCCGATCATGTAGGACTTCACGCTACCGTGTGATGCACCATGTTCGGTTGCTGAATGACTCATTACATGGCCCCCATCAGGTAAACAATGGTAAATACGCAGATCCACACCACATCCAGGAAGTGCCAGAACAGGCTCAGGCACATGATACGGGTGCGGTTAGTGGCGCTCAGACCACGCTTGGAGATCTGGAACATCAGCACTGCCATCCAGATCAGACCAGAGGTCACATGCAGACCGTGCGTCCCAACCAGCGTAAAGAATCCGGACAGGAAGCCGCTACGGTTTGGACCGAAGCCTTCCATGATCAGGTGATGGAATTCATAGATTTCCATCCCGATAAATCCGGCACCGAACAGGAAGGTCAACGCTAACCAGCTGATGACCGCGCCCTTGTTCTGGTTGTTCATCGCGATCACTGCCATACCATAGGTAATGGAGCTGAGCAGCAGCAGCGCGGTTTCTACCAGTACAAACGGCAGTTCGAAGATGTCTTTACCTGCCGGGCCACCGGCAGTGTTGTTGACCATAACTGCATAGGTCGCAAACAGCGTTGCGAAGATAATGCAGTCACTCATCAGGTAGATCCAGAAGCCAAAGATCTTATTGGCTCCTGCATCGTGATGCCCATGCTCCGCATGGGCGTCGTGGTGGTGTGTCGTCACAGTTTGAGTTGACATTATTTCAGACCTGCTTTGCTGATTTCGTCAAAGTGCTTCTTCTCGATCTGCTCGATTTCCGCAACCGGTACGTAGTAATCCACGTCTTCATCGAAGCTCTTCACAATCCAGGAGATGATCATGCCCAGGAAGGAAACAACCACCAGCCACCAGATGTGCCAGATAGCCGCGAAGCCGAAAATCGTACCGAAGGCAGCGATAACAATGGCAGCACCACTGTTTTTCGGCATATGAATTTCTTCATATTTAGCCGGCTGCTGATACGCTTCGCCTTTCTCTTTCATTTCCCAGAAAGCATCGCGCTCGTGAACGTGCGGGATTACAGCAAAGTTGTAGAACGGCGGCGGTGAAGAGGTTGCCCACTCCAGCGTACGACCACCCCACGGGTCACCGGTCAGATCACGGTTCTGGTCGCGGTCACGCACAGAAACGTAGAACATGATCAGCTGACACAGGATGCCACAGGCAATCAGCGCAGCACCGCAAGCCGCAACCACCAGCAGTGAGTGGAACTGCGGGTCGATGTCCTGGCTAACACGACGGGTCATACCCATGAAGCCCAGCGCATACAGCGGCATAAACGCTACGAAGAACCCGATGATCCAGAACCAGAAGGCGCGTTTGCCCCAGGTTTCGTTCAGGGTAAAGCCGAAGGCTTTCGGGAACCAGTAAGTCACACCAGCCATACAACCGAACACCACACCACCGATGATAACGTTGTGGAAGTGCGCGATCAGGAACAGGCTGTTATGCAGAACGAAGTCCGCACCCGGTACCGCCAGCAGAACACCTGTCATACCACCAATGGAGAAGGTTACCAGGAAGCCGATGGTCCACAGCATTGCTGAGTGGAACTCGATACGACCCTGATACATGGTGAACAGCCAGTTGAAGATTTTCACGCCGGTCGGAATCGCGATGATCATCGTCATGATACCGAAGAAGGCGTTAACGTTGGCACCGGCACCCATGGTGAAGAAGTGGTGCAGCCAAACGATGAACGACAGTACGGTAATGGCGATGGTCGCCCACACCAGAGAGGTGTAACCAAACAGACGCTTTTTCGAGAAGGTGGCAGTGACTTCAGCGAAGACACCAAACACCGGCAGGACAAGGATGTATACTTCCGGGTGACCCCAGACCCAAATCAGGTTGACGTACATCATCATGTTACCGCCCATTTCGTTAGTGAAGAAATGGAAGTCGAGGTAACGGTCGAGGGTCAACAGTGCCAGCGTTACGGTCAGTACCGGGAACGCAGCGATGATCAGGACGTTAGTACACAGAGCAGCCCAGGTGAATACCGGCATTTTGAACAGGTCCATGCCCGGTGCACGCATCTTCAGAATGGTCACGAAGAAGTTGATACCGGTTAACGTGGTCCCGATACCGGATAGCTGGAGACTCCAGATCCAGTAATCGACCCCGACGCCAGGACTGTACTCCGCACCCGAAAGCGGCGGATAGGCCAGCCAGCCAGTCTGCGCGAACTCGCCCACACCCAGAGACAGGTTAACCAGAATCACACCGATCGCAGTGAACCAGAAGCTCAGGTTGTTCAGGAACGGGAAGGCAACGTCGCGTGCACCAATTTGCAGCGGAACCGCAACGTTCATCAGACCTACCACGAAAGGCATCGCCACGAAGAAGATCATAATCACGCCGTGGGCGGTGAAGATCTGGTCGTAGTGGTGCGGTGGTAGTATGCCTGCTTCCCCGGCGGAAGCCATCACCTGTTGGGTACGCATCATGACTGCATCAGCAAAGCCACGCAGCAGCATGACGAATGCCATGATGATGTACATGATACCCAGTTTTTTGTGGTCGATTGACGTCAGCCATTCAGACCAGAGATATTGCCATTTACCAAAGTAGGTGATGGCGGCAATGATAGCCAGACCACCTATGATGATACCGGCAACCGTGACCATGATAATCGGCTCATGGTACGGCACTGCATCCAGTGTTAATTTTCCGAACATCGTATTATTCCTCGGCTCCCGCGGAAGCGGCGTGACTCATGTCCATGCCTTCGTGCTCTGGCATGTCCATCTTCCCGTGGCTCATCTTGAACTTATCAATAACTTGTTTGAACAGTTCAGGATTGGCCGTAGAGAAATATTCCACCGGGTGATTTTCGCTTGGCGCAGCCAGTTTTTCGAAATCATCCATGGTGGTCAGCGTGTCTGGAGCCGCTTTCACTTTGGCTACCCACTGCTGGAATTCCGCGTCGTCTTTGGTGGCAATGGCTTTGAACTTCATGCCAGAGAAACCGCGACCACTGAAGTTAGCAGACATACCGTCGAAAATTCCCGGCTCGTTGGCGATCAGGTGCAGTTTGGTCTGCATGCCCGCCATCGCGTAGATCTGACTACCCAGCGTAGGAATAAAGAAGGAGTTCATGACGGAGTTGGAGGTGATCTTGAAGCTGACCGGAGTATTTGCCGGGAAGGCAAGCTGGTTAACGGTTGCAATACCCTGGTCCGGGTAAATAAACAGCCATTTCCAGTCCAGCGCGACAACGTCGATCTCAACCGGTTTGACGTCAGAGGCCAGCGGTTTGCTCGGCTCCAGCGCGTGGGTTGATTTCCAGGTCAGAACGCCGAGGAAGAGAATGATCAGGATCGGAATGGTCCAGACCACGGCTTCCACTTTGTTAGAGTGTGACCAGTTGGGGCTATACTTCGCATTGGTATTGGTTGCCCGATATTTCCAGGCAAAAAACACCGCCATAAAGACTGCCGGGATTACGACGATCAACATCAAGCCAAAAGCTGTCAGAATCAACGAACGTTGCTCCAGTGCAATCTGTCCTTTGGGATTTAACAACGCACTATCGCAGCCACTGAGTAATACAGCGCCTGCAATTAATGACAAAATCCCCAAACTTTTATTGTATTTCCTGAGTCTCATTTAACGACCTCAATGACAAAGGGCTCTATTGTCGTTTAAGTGTGCGCGCATTTTACGGGAAGGTTTATGCAGTGTAAACCAGCTTAAGGATGTGTCAGAAGGCTGTTGACACCTTTTGCTAAGGGTGTCACAGATGTTGCGCAGGGTGACAAATTATTAACGCAGACAAGCAGTTGGCATTATTATAACAAAATCAAATGATAGAAACCGCAGTAAAATCAGGGAAAGCATAAACCGTACTTTTAATACCCATTTATTTAACAATTTTGCATCATTTTTGCGATAATAAATCTACAAAATAATTGCTCACCGGTTTTTAATATTCACGGCAATTGTTAATTTAATGTTTCTTTTTTGCGTTGTAAAAAAATGCTATCCGATAAAATTTAGTCGCTGATATTTTTTAGTCAATTAATTCGACGACAAGAATATAGCGGCTAAACCTGATGGGTTTTTACCTGAGGGTGTTTTCGCAATGCGAGGCAATCAAGAGTCACCCCGAATGCCACCGCGATCAACGCCAGGCCCATTCCCACTTCAAACAGGTGAGCCAGTAGATTACCGGGTTGCCAGAATCCTGTGGCGCTCAGCGCCAACGCCAGCAGCCAGACCGCCAGCATGGCGCAGCCAAGGCTAAACAAACGCACCGTCCAGCGATACCCTTGTTGCCACTGGCTGCGGGGGAGAAATTCGCCGCTTTGCTGGATTGCATTCAGCGTGTTACGGCACACCCACAGCAGAAGCAGACCAGGCAAACCTGCAACGACGGTAAAGGCATAGAATGTTGGCCATCCCCAGAGTTCCACTAACCAGCCTGCGGCTGGCCCGACATACACTCGACCCACAGCGGAAAGTGCGGAAAGCAGGGCAAACTGTGTCGCAGAGAATGATTTGTTGCACAGTGTCATCAGCAGCGCGACAAAGGCGGCTGTCCCCATACCGCCGCACAGGTTCTCAATAAATACCGCCCCTGCCATGCTCCATAAATGAGGCGGTGTTACCGCCAGTAGCCAGTACGCAAAATTCGATACCGCCTGCAACAGGCCAAAGATCATCAGCGCCCGGAACAGACTCAGGCGTTGCATCAGCACACCGCCATACAAAGCACCAATGATGGTTGCCAGCAGCCCAAGCGTTTTGTTGACCAGGCCAACATCGCCCGGATTAAAGCCAACGCCACGGATCAGAAAGGTCGTGGTGAGTGAGGCGGCAAAAGCATCGCCCAGCTTATAAAGGATGATAAGCGTAATCAGTAGCCAGGCATTATTGCGCTGGAAGAAATCTTTCAGCGGCAACGAGACGGCCTGGCGCAAATTACGAGGCTCATTCGCCGGAACTTCAGGTTCTTTAGCCAGCAAGGTCGCGATCAGACCTGGCAACATCAGTATGGCCATCAACCAGTAAGTGGCCTGCCAACCGAGATAACGATCGGCCAGCCACAACGCAAGACCGCCGGAGATCAGCATCGCGAGGCGGTAGCCTAAAACGGTAATGGCTGCACCGCTGCCGCGTTCTTCGGGCGGTAAGATGTCGGTTTTCCAGGCATCAAACACAATATCTTGCGAGGCAGAACAGAACGCAACCAACACCGCTACTGCGGCCAGCAGCGTTAAATCCCGGGCGGGCTGCATAAAGCCCATTGCCACGATGCCGCCGATCAACAACAACTGCGTGACCAGCAACCAGCCGCGACGCCGACCGAGGAACGGCGGCGTATATCGGTCCATCATGGGTGACCACAGGAACTTAAAGACGTAGGCCTGGCCAACAAGGGAGAAGAAACCAATGGTTTTCAGGTCGATGTTCTCAACGGTCATCCACGCCTGCAACGTGCCAGCGGTTAACGCCAGCGGAAGTCCGGAGGCGAAGCCCAGTAACAGCAAAACGGCAGCATTACGTTGGGTAAAAATGCGCAGATAGTGAGAAGTCATAACGAACCTGAAGTGAAACCCGGCCAGCAATGACCGGGCGAAGAGCGACGGAATTAGCGGGCGTTCTGTTTAATGAAATTGTGGACGCTCGTATCTTGCGCCATATCAGAGATTACGTCACTTAACGTAGAGTTAACCGCGTTAGTAATTTTGTCATTCGTTGCAGTGAAGGCGCCTTCTACACTATAGGTCTGGCGGTAGTTTTTGACCTGCTTGTTACCATTTTTTGCGGTAGCAATAATAGAAATATCCGCTTTAGTGGTAATGCTGTAACGCACGTTGCCCTGGGTAACATCGGCATACAGGCCATTGACTACGATTTGCAGATCAACCGCACCGTTCGGGCCAACCATATAGCCTCGTGCGGTCATCTGTTTCTCCAGCACTTCCTGTAACAGGAAACGCATATCACGCGACGGCGTCAGGGTGACCAACTGACCATCGCGGTTGACTTTAGCCAGCGCCTGGTCGCTACGCTGATCGGCACCATTGATACTGACAGTCACGCCCATCAGGCTTGGGTCCTGCTGCGGCAGCTGAATTTTTGGTTGAATATTCAGCGTTGTATTATTGCTGGCACAGCCGGCCAAAATTAAGGCAGCCAGCAGAGGAAATAACAGTTTTTTCAACATACTCATTCTCATTAGCGGTATATGGGTTGGTTTGCAAAACTGCGGCCATCATAGCATTGCGTGAGTGTGAAAAAAGCCCTATGCCAGTGGAAATTGATTGTAAAGGGTTTTTTCAGATGGATGGAGATAAACCGGCGTTGACCTGGGTGACAGTATGGTTAAGATGCACACCCGGTATTATTTTTTCCTGCTTCCCTGCGGAAATGGCGAAAAACCTACTAATATTTAAACAGATGAGGCACAGCGCTCGCCGTAGAGGAGTGTTACCAATGATTCGCGAAGAAATAGAAGAAAAGCTGCGTAAGGCGTTCGAACCTGCACACCTCGAAGTGCATGATGAGAGCTACCGTCATAACGTGCCTGCTGGTTCTGAAAGTCACTTCAAAGTGGTGATCGTCAGTGACCGCTTTACCGGCCAGCGTTTTCTGGCTCGCCATCGCTCCATCTATAGCGAGCTGACGGCAGAGTTTGCCGGAGGAGTGCATGCGCTGGCACTGCATACCTACACACAAAAAGAGTGGGATGGTTTACAGGATACGGTACTGGCTTCCCCCAATTGCCGTGGTGCGGGTACGCTCGCCTGATTCTTCTCACTTCACCTGCCTAAAAAAACGGCCTGCGGGCCGTTTTCACTTCCTTATTTACGCTTAAACGCGATCTGCGGCGCAAAAAAGCAGCAAAGTCGTTCAAAAGTGGTGACTTTGCAGCCTCGACTAGCCTGTATGATGCCGCTATAATGCGGCGTCTATTTTTCCGGAATGTCTTCGGGAGCTTCTGACAACAGGGAACAGGTTCTGTCAGCAGATGCCCTCCCGCTAGTTGGATACGGCGCATTTCATATGTGTGGTGTCTGAAGTTGACCGAGCACGCGATTTTTTGAGGTAGCAAGATGACAGTTTCAGTAGAAACCACTCAGGGTCTGGGCCGTCGCATTACGATTACTGTTGCAGCTGACAGCATCGAAAGCGCAGTGAAGAAAGAACTGGTGGATGTGGCGAAGAAAGTCCGTATCGATGGTTTCCGTAAAGGCAAAGTGCCGATGCAGATCGTAGCGCAGCGCTACGGTGCTTCTGTTCGCCAGGACGTGCTGGGCGATCTGATGCAGCGCAACTTTGTTGACGCCATCATTAAAGAGAAAATCAACCCGGCTGGCGCACCGAACTACGTGCCAGGCGAGTACAAGCTGGGTGAAGACTTCACCTACACCGTAGAATTTGAAGTCTACCCGGAAGTTGAGCTGAAAGGTCTCGACGCCATCGAAGTTGAGAAGCCGGTTGTTGAAGTGACCGACGCTGACGTCGATACCATGCTGGAAACCCTGCGTAAGCAGCAGGCGACCTGGAAAGAGAGCGATGCAGCGGCTGGTGCTGAAGATCGCGCGACCATCGACTTCACCGGTTCTGTTGACGGCGAAGAGTTTGAAGGTGGTAAAGCCTCTGACTTCGTACTGGCAATGGGCCAGGGCCGTATGATCCCAGGTTTTGAAGATGGCGTTGTGGGTCACAAAGCGGGTGAAACCTTCACCATCGACGTGAAATTCCCGGACGACTACCACGCGGAAAACCTGAAAGGTAAAGACGCGAAGTTCGAAATCGTACTGAAGAAAGTTGAAGTACGCGAACTGCCGGAACTGACCGAAGAATTCATCAAGCGTTTTGGCGTGGAAGATGGTTCAGTTGCGGGCCTGCGTACTGAAGTGCGTAAGAACATGGAACGCGAGCTGAAAGGTGCAATCCGTAACCGTCTGAAGTCTCAGGCGATCGACGGCCTGGTTAATGCCAACGCTATCGACGTACCGGCTGCACTGATTGACAGCGAAATCGATGTTCTGCGTCGCCAGGCGGCTCAGCGTTTCGGTGGCAACGAGAAGCAAGCGCTGGAACTGCCGCGCGAGCTGTTCGAAGAGCAGGCGAAACGCCGCGTTGTTGTTGGTCTGCTGCTGGGCGAAGTAATTCGCACCAACGAACTGCAGGCTGATGAAAACCGCGTTAAAGCGCTGATCGAAGAGATGGCTTCTGCCTACGAAGATCCGCAGGAAGTGATCGAGTTCTACAGCAAGAACAACGAGCTGATGAACAACATGCGCAACGTTGCGCTGGAAGAGCAAGCGGTTGAAGCGGTGCTGGAAAAAGCGAAAGTGACCGAAAAAGCCACCAACTTCCAGGAACTGATGAACCAGACCGCTTCGGCCTGATTCGTTAGTTAACACGAAGTGCGAAGCCCGCGACAAAATGTCGCGGGCTTTTTTTATTTTCTCACGCTGAAAAGTCTGGATTTGTCTTCTATTTGATTAATTAACCGGCAAATTATCCGATAAGCTCTTTTTCCGTGTTAGCGAATAGGGAAAAGGTTGTTATGCTTGAAATAACTGGGCAGCATCCCCAGATACAGGGAGAATGCATGAAGACAGTGAAACTGGCTGATTAACCGTCCTGTTGGTGTCGGAGTGAGGAGGCAGCGCATAGTTTTCATCGCGCGTCTCACGTAAAATCGGTACAGAATGTTGCCAACGAAATTTATCCAGGAGACGGTAATGTCATACAGTGGCGATCGTGAATTTACTGCACCGCACATGGCGCTGGTGCCAATGGTGGTCGAACAAACCTCGCGTGGCGAGCGTTCTTACGACATCTATTCCCGCCTGCTCAAAGAGCGTGTGATCTTTCTGACCGGCCAGGTTGAAGATCATATGGCTAACCTGATCGTGGCGCAGATGCTGTTTCTGGAAGCGGAGAATCCTGAGAAGGACATCTACCTCTACATTAACTCACCGGGTGGTGTGATTACCGCCGGTATGTCAATTTATGACACAATGAAATTCATTAAGCCGGACGTTAGCACCATTTGTATGGGCCAGGCCTGTTCAATGGGCGCGTTCCTGCTGACGGCAGGCACCAAAGGCAAACGCTTTTGCTTGCCTAACTCACGCGTGATGATCCACCAGCCGCTGGGTGGCTATCAAGGGCAGGCAACGGACATTGAGATCCATGCGCGTGAGATTCTGAAAGTGAAGCAGCGTATGAATGAATTGATGGCTGAACACACCGGTAAATCGCTGGAGCAGATTGAGCGTGACACCGAGCGTGATCGTTTCCTCTCTGCCAGTGAAGCGGTAGAGTATGGCCTGGTCGATTCTATTCTGACGCATCGCCAATAAGACACATCTGCCGGGTCCCTGGGCTATAGTTAACTGGACAACAGGCAGATGAGTTGAATGAATATCGGCCGTAACGTGCGGCCATTGCCGTACGCCCGTATGGCCCGAGAATGAAAAGAGGTTAGCTGATGACAGATAAGCGCAAAGACGGTTCAGGTAAGTTGCTGTACTGCTCTTTTTGCGGCAAAAGCCAGCATGAAGTGCGTAAGCTGATTGCCGGGCCGTCAGTGTATATCTGCGACGAATGTGTCGATTTATGTAACGACATCATTCGCGAAGAGATTAAAGAAGTCGCCCCGCATCGCGAGCGCAGTGCACTACCGACGCCGCATGAAATCCGCCATCATCTCGATGATTATGTTATCGGGCAGGAAAAGGCGAAAAAGGTGCTGGCTGTAGCGGTATATAACCACTACAAACGCTTGCGCAATGGTGACACCAGCAATGGCATCGAACTGGGTAAAAGTAACATTCTGCTGATCGGTCCAACCGGTAGCGGTAAAACCCTGCTGGCGGAAACGCTGGCACGCTTACTGGATGTACCATTCACCATGGCCGACGCCACCACGCTGACCGAAGCGGGTTACGTGGGCGAGGATGTGGAAAACATCATTCAGAAGCTGCTGCAAAAATGCGATTACGATGTGCAGAAAGCCCAGCGCGGTATTGTCTACATTGATGAAATCGACAAGATTTCACGTAAGTCGGACAACCCGTCTATCACCCGTGACGTATCGGGCGAGGGCGTACAGCAGGCGTTACTGAAACTGATCGAAGGTACCGTGGCAGCCGTGCCGCCGCAGGGTGGTCGTAAGCATCCGCAGCAGGAGTTTTTGCAGGTTGATACCTCAAAAATCCTGTTTATCTGTGGTGGTGCTTTCGCCGGTCTCGACAAAGTGATTTCTCAGCGCACAGAAACCGGTTCAGGCATTGGTTTTGGCGCAACGGTGAAAGGCAAATCGCAGAAAGCGAGCGAAGGTGAACTGCTGTCTCAGGTAGAGCCGGAAGATTTGATCAAGTTCGGTCTGATTCCTGAGTTTATTGGCCGTCTGCCCGTCGTGGCAACGCTGAATGAACTGAGTGAAGAAGCCCTGATCCAGATTCTGCGTGAGCCGAAAAACGCCCTGACCAAACAGTACCAGGCATTGTTTAACCTGGAAGGCGTTGAGCTGGAGTTCCGTGACGAAGCGTTAACGGCGATTGCCAAAAAAGCAATGTCACGCAAAACCGGTGCGCGTGGTCTGCGTTCGATTGTTGAAGCTGCCTTACTCGAAACCATGTACGACCTGCCTTCAATGGAAGACGTCGAAAAAGTGGTGATTGATGAGTCAGTGATTGATGGCCAGTCCGAGCCAATGTTGATCTACGGAAAGCATGAAGCTCAAGCCTCTGGCGAATAAATAAACAATTAAACCACGTTGTTATCTTATAAAAGGGGAAAATCTTTCCCCTTTTGTTTTTCTCACGCCTGTGACATTGAATGTCGGATAAGCATCCCCATATACTCAATATCCTGTGGGTTTAACTGCATATTGATTGTGATCAGGCGGTTCCCATCACCTGGCGGACATTAAACTAAGAGAGAGCTCTATGAATCCTGAGCGTTCTGAACGCATTGAAATCCCTGTGTTGCCTCTGCGCGACGTAGTGGTTTATCCGCACATGGTAATTCCGTTGTTTGTGGGTCGGGAAAAATCGATTCGGTGCCTCGAAGCCGCGATGGATCATGATAAGAAGATCATGCTGGTTGCACAGAAAGAGGCTTCAACGGATGAACCTGGTATTAACGATCTCTTCTCTGTAGGGACCGTCGCTTCGGTATTGCAAATGCTGAAGCTGCCGGATGGTACGGTTAAAGTGCTGGTTGAAGGTTTGCAGCGCGCACATATCACCACGCTGGCAGATAATGGTGACCACTTCGTTGCCCAGGCTGAGTATCTGATCTCGCCCGAAATCGAGGAGCGCGAGCAGGAAGTGCTGGTCCGTACGGCCATCAATCAGTTTGAAGGCTACATCAAGCTTAATAAAAAAATTCCTCCTGAGGTTTTGACCTCACTTAACAGTATTGACGATGCAGCCCGTCTGGCTGACACCGTTGCGGCACATATGCCGTTGAAACTGGCCGACAAACAATCGGTGCTGGAGATGTCCGACGTCAATGAGCGTCTGGAATATCTGATGGCGATGATGGAGTCAGAAATCGATCTGCTACAGGTTGAGAAGCGTATTCGCAACCGCGTGAAAAAGCAGATGGAAAAAAGCCAGCGCGAGTATTACCTCAATGAGCAAATGAAGGCGATTCAGAAAGAGCTGGGCGAGATGGATGATGCGCCTGACGAATATGAAGCGCTGAAACGCAAAATTGAAGCGGCGAAAATGCCGACCGAAGCGCGTGAAAAAGCCGAAGCGGAATTGCAGAAGCTGAAAATGATGTCGCCGATGTCAGCAGAAGCGACCGTGGTACGTGGCTACATCGACTGGATGGTGCAGGTACCGTGGAACGCGCGCAGCAAGGTGAAAAAAGACCTGCGTAAAGCGCAGGAAACGCTGGATACCGACCATTACGGTCTGGAGCGTGTCAAAGACCGCATCCTTGAATATCTTGCGGTCCAGAGCCGTGTCAGCAAAATCAAAGGGCCGATTCTGTGCCTGGTCGGACCGCCGGGGGTAGGTAAAACCTCGCTGGGTCAGTCGATTGCGAAAGCAACTGGCCGTAAATATGTCCGTATGGCGTTGGGTGGGGTGCGTGATGAAGCAGAGATTCGTGGACATCGCCGTACTTACATCGGTTCAATGCCGGGCAAATTGATCCAGAAAATGGCGAAAGTGGGGGTGAAAAACCCGCTGTTCCTGCTGGATGAAATCGACAAAATGTCGTCCGACATGCGTGGTGATCCGGCTTCGGCACTGCTTGAAGTGCTGGATCCGGAGCAGAACATTGCGTTTAACGATCACTATCTGGAAGTGGATTACGATCTGTCAGACGTGATGTTTGTGGCGACCTCAAACTCGATGAACATCCCGGCACCGCTGCTGGACCGTATGGAAGTGATTCGTCTGTCTGGTTATACCGAAGATGAAAAACTGAACATCGCCAAACAGCACCTGCTGCCGAAACAGATTGAACGTAACGCGCTGAAAGAGAAAGAAATCAGCGTTGATGATAGCGCCATTATGGGCATCATTCGCTACTACACTCGTGAAGCGGGCGTGCGTAGTCTGGAACGTGAACTCTCCAAACTGTGCCGTAAAGCTGTGAAAGCGCTGCTGATGGACAAAGCGAAAAAACACATCACCATCAACGGTGATAACCTCAAAGATTTCCTTGGGGTTCAACGCTTTGATTACGGTCGCGCGGATAGCGAAAACCGTGTTGGTCAGGTAACCGGTTTGGCGTGGACGGAAGTGGGCGGTGACTTGCTGACCATCGAAACCGCCTGTGTTCCGGGCAAGGGTAAACTGACTTACACCGGTTCGCTGGGTGAAGTGATGCAGGAGTCAATCCAGGCAGCATTGACTGTTGTGCGTGCGCGTGCAGAGAAATTGGGTATCAACGGTGATTTCTATGAGAAACGTGATATCCATGTGCATGTGCCAGAAGGTGCCACACCGAAAGATGGTCCTAGCGCGGGTATCGCGATGTGTACCGCGCTGGTGTCCTGCCTGACAGGTAATCCGGTGCGTTCTGATGTGGCAATGACCGGTGAGATCACTTTGCGTGGTCAGGTGCTGCCAATCGGTGGTTTGAAAGAAAAACTGCTGGCAGCGCATCGTGGTGGCATCAAAACGGTGTTGATCCCGGACGAGAACAAACGCGATCTGGAAGAAATTCCGCAGAACGTGATCGCCGATTTGACCATTCATCCGGTGAAACGCATTGAAGAAGTGCTGAACCTGGCATTGGAAAATGCCCCTTACGGTATGCAGGTTGCGACGGCAAAATAGTGATTAACGGCAAAAACCGTTAAAAAGCGAGGCGGGCAGGCGAAATGGTGCTTGCCAGCCTTTTTTTGTGCCGCTAAGTTAGGGGGCTGCTGGATCAACGATTAAGACGAATACCGTTGTTTCGGCTCAACAGGCTTGATATAACTGGCTGCGCGTTCGTATCCGGCGGGAAGCGCGGATGCGATGTGAATAATAAAAGAGGGGATGAATAGAGTGAATAAGTCACAGTTGATCGACAAAATTGCTGCAGATGCGGATATTTCTAAGGCAGCAGCTGGACGTGTATTAGATGCATTCATGGGTTCCGTTTCTGACGCGCTGAAAGGCGGTGATGAAGTGGCATTGGTTGGTTTCGGTACATTCTCTGTTCGTGAGCGTGCTGCTCGCACAGGCCGTAACCCGCAAACCGGTAAAGAAATCACCATTCCGGCTGGTAAAGTGCCGGGCTTCCGTGCTGGCAAAGCACTGAAAGACGCTGTCAATTAATGACCGCTGTCACATCCGTTGAAGCATTTTCTTCAGCGGATTGAGGACGCAAAAGCCGTTCTCATGTAACATACGGGCACATCAATTTTGATGTGCCTTTTTTTATTCTGATGCGCAGCAAATGGCCCCTTTGGCTGTTGTCTCCGCAGGGTTGTCAGCTGCCAGCCTGAATTGCAGTTGCGCGATGATGACATCGTGTCAGAGCTTTACATTCACACTACAGCGGAGTGTTGTCATACCATGATGGACAATTTACGTGCGGCGGGTAATCACGTCGTGCTCAAAATCATTCTGGGATTGATTATCCTGTCCTTTGTTCTGACTGGGGTGGGTAACTACCTGATTGGCGGTAACAGTGATTATGCTGCCAAAGTTAACGGACATGAGATCAGTCGTGGAGAGCTGGAGCAGGCGTTCAACACTGAGCGGAATCGTCAGCAGCAGATGCTGGGCGACCAATTCTCTCAGCTGGCCAGTAATGAAGGCTACATGCAGCAGATGCGTCAGCAGGCCCTTTCTCAGCTGATTGACCAGGCTTTGCTCGATCAGTACATCAAAGATCTGCACATGGGTATCAGTGACGATCAGGTCAGGGATGCGATTTTCAATCAGCAGGCTTTCCAGACCAATGGTAAGTTCGACAACGCCAAATACAACGGTCTGATTACCAGCATGGGCTTCACTGCCGATCAATACGCTGAAGCGCTGCGTAAACAGCTGGCAAACCAGCAACTGATCAATGCCGTAGCAAACACCGACTTTATGCTTAAAGGCGAAACCAGCAAGCTGGTTGATCTGGTGGCGCAGCAGCGCGAAATTCGTCAGGCCATCATTGATGTCAATGCATTGGCGGCGAAACAAACAACCACCGATGACGAAATCAGCCAGTACTATCAACAGCATCAAAGCAGCTTTATGGCACCGGAGCAGTTCCGCGTCAGCTATATCAAGATGGATGCGGCGAGCTTGCAGGAAAACGCCAGCGAAGCGGATATTCAGAGCTGGTTTGATCAACACAAAGCCGACTACTCGCAGCCGCAACGTAACCGCTACAGTGTCATTCAGACCAAAACTGAAGCGGATGCCAATGCCGTGTTGGATGCGCTGAAAAAAGGCGAAGATTTCGCTACCCTGGCGAAAAGCAAATCCATCGACCCAATCTCTGCCCGTAAAGGCGGCGACATGGGCTGGCTGGAACCGAACACCACGCCGGATGAACTAAAAAATGCCAATCTGACCGAGAAAGGCCAGCTTTCAGGTGTGATCAAATCCTCGGTTGGTTTCCTGATTGCCCGTCTGGATGATATCCAGCCGGAGCAGGTTAAGCCGCTGTCAGAAGTGCACGATGCAGTTGCTGAAAAAGTGAAGCAGGAAAAAGCGGTTGATGCCTTCTATAAAATGCAACAGAAGGTCAGCGAAGCCGCCAGCAATGACAATGAATCACTGGCAGGCGCAGCAGAGGCTTCTGGCCTGAAAGTGGTTGAAACTGACTGGTTCAGTCAGGATAGCGTGCCGCAGGACCTGGATTTCGACGCGGTTAAACAAGCCATTTTCAACGGTGGCTTAGTCGGACAGAATGGTGCGCCGGGTAATAACTCCGACATCATCTCAGTGGATGGCGACCGCGCGTTTGTCCTGCGTATCAGCGAGCACAAACCTGAAGCAGTCAAACCGCTGGATCAGGTCAAAGCACAAATCGCCGATACCCTGAAGCATGATAAAGCAACTCAGCAGGCGAAAGAGCAGGCGAATAAGTTGCTGGCCGATCTCAACGCCGGTAAGCAGGATGTGCTGCAAGCCGCCGGTCTGACGCTGAGCGCCAGCAAAACCGTCGATCGCAATGCGCAGGACCCGGTTGCACAGTCTGCATTCAACCTGCCGCAGCCGGTTGACAACAAACCGTCATGGGGCGTGAGCGAAGACATGCAGGGTAATGTGGTACTGGTGGCACTGGATAAAGTCAGCACTGGCAGCATGCCACAACCGCAGATTGACCAGATGGTGAAAGGTGTGACGCAGAATAACGCGCAAATCGCCTTCGAAGCCCTGCTGGAAAACCTGCGCAAAGAGGCCAAGATCAAGTACGGCGCAGCCGCACAAATGCAGTAAGCCTCGCAAAAAAATCAGAATGGTTGAAACAGACAAAGGCCGCTTATGCGGCCTTTTCCATTTCTGAGATTCGGCTTTTGAGCCTGATTCTGTGCTGTGACACTCTGCCTCTGCTGTTAAACACAAGGAGAGACACAGCATGATCAAACAAACTTTTCAGGTCTTATTCTTCTCGCTGGCCCTTGGCGGTACGGTGTGTTCCACCAGTCTGGCAGCGGCAGAAAGCCCCAGTGAGACACAGGCAACGCAGGTATCACCGCCAGCGGAAGGACAGGTCAGCATCAATCAGGCAAGCGCAGAAGAACTTGCAGCTGCAATGAATGGTATTGGCCTGAAGAAAGCCCAGTCTATCGTTAGTTATCGCGAACAATACGGCCCATTTACCGCAATTGAGCAATTAAAGGAGGTGCCAGGTATCGGTAGCGCGTTGGTTGAGCGTAACAGCGCCCGCCTGAAACTGTGAGAAAGCTCGCGACTCAGGAAGGATGAGGTCAACCTGTATTTACGCTGTGCTATGCTCAACAGGTCCAACCAGTTGTCATTCACAGCGTAATCAGGAGCAATAATGCAGACCACGATCAAAGTGCGCGGTTACCATCTTGACGTCTATCAGCACGTAAACAATGCGCGTTACCTGGAGTTTCTGGAGGAGGCGCGCTGGCAATGGCTAGAGGATGTCGATGCGTTCAACTGGCTGGTACAGCAGAAGCTCGCTTTTGTGGTGGTGAATATCAACATTAACTATCGCCGCCCGGCAGTGCTGGGCGACGTGCTGACGATTGAGAGTGAGATAGCGCAGTTGAATGGCAAGAGTGGCGTTATTTCACAGCGGGTGTTGTTAGCCGGCGATGGTTCACCGGTTGCCGATGCGGCATTAACCTTTGTCTGCATTGACCTGCGTACGCAAAAAGCAGTGCCAATGGAAGGGGAGTTACGCGAACGGCTGGCGGCATTAATGGTATGACGAGAGGCTGGCGTCAGCGACGCCAGCAGGGTGAAGCGGGATCAGGCCAGCCCGCTTTTTTGTTTCATCTGCGCCATGATGGCTGAGGCATTAGCCTGATAATCTGCCAGACCACGGGCGCGCAGATGGCAGGCAGCACATTCGCCACAACCGTCACCTTTGACGCCGTTATAGCAGGTCAGGGTTTCTGCACGCACCAGTGGCAACTGTTGCCAGTAATCCGCCAGTGCCCATGTTTCCGCTTTGTTGAGCCACATCAGCGGCGTTTCGAAACGAATATTGCGCGCCATGCCCAGGCTGACGGCGTTATTCAACGCTTTGACGAATTCATCGCGACAGTCAGGGTAACCGGAAAAATCGGTTTCACACACCCCGGTGATGACGGCTTCGGCTTCCACCTGGTATGCATAAATCGAGGCCAGCGTTAAAAACAGAATGTTGCGTCCCGGCACGAAAGTACTCGGCAGGCCGCTGGCGTTGGGATCATAGGTCGGCACCGGGATGTTATCACGCGTCAGGCTGCTGACCGCCAATTCGTTCAGCAGCGTTACATCCAGCACCTTATGCGCGCGTGCGCCAAGTTTCTTTGCCAGTTCGGCCGCAACCTCAATTTCTTCGCGATGACGCTGGCCATAATCAAAGGTGACGCAATGCACTTCATCATACTGCTGCAACGCCTGAATTAAACAGGTGGTGGAGTCTTGTCCGCCACTGAATACTACAACGGCTCTTTTCATCTTTTCTTCCGTATAAAACCCAGCCCTTATGGTAATGGCTCAGCTGTGTGATGAACAGTATCGACTGCGGCGGGAGGAGGGATCCACGCGCGGGTAAAGTCGAACCAGCCCAGGCTGTTAAGTTGAATGCCTTCCACGCCGGGAGGGGCAGAGATTTGATAGCGATAATTAAATAACGGCAGTAGATACCCGGCGCGCATCAGTTGCTCAAACAGCTGGTGGCTAAGAATAGCACGCTGCCCCGGGTCCTGTTGTTGCGCAATTTCGCGCAGATGCTGACGTAAATGGATCGCACTTTGCGTTCCCCGGAGTGGCTGCCATAGCGGATCGTTCTCCAGCCAGCTTACGAGGGTAAA
The DNA here is from genome assembly GCF_000468095.1 of Pantoea sp. AS-PWVM4. GTDB lineage: Bacteria > Pseudomonadota > Gammaproteobacteria > Enterobacterales > Enterobacteriaceae > Pantoea > Pantoea phytobeneficialis. The sequence goes on along the minus strand of NZ_ASZC01000022.1, from coordinate 16,483 downwards.
CAGCGGCGCGTCACCAATCAGGCGATCGCCCATCACCAGATCGGCTTCGGCCAGTTCACGTTCATCGCGCCAACTTTTGACGTCATGAAATATGCAAGTCAGCTGGCAGCCCTGCGCAGCTAATAGCGGCTTCAGGGCTTCCGCCATCACATGTAATTCCACTGGCAGATGATAATGCAAGGTGAGTGCAGCAGGCAGTATGACCAGCGTTTCTTCCGAGGCAGGCACCGGCCAGCCTGGCAGCAACTCCTGGCTGGGAGTGATCAAGCCTTCATCCAGCGGCAACTGTTGGATCATGCCACTTCGCTGAATCAGGGCAATTAAGGTTTTAGCCTGCGCAGTACTCAGGCGTGCTGAGAGACGGGGAGCCAGATAACAGAATCCCAGACTGATGCTGCGATCGACCGGGCGCAGTGTATCCAGCTCGTCAGGATCGCCAATGGCGATTTGTACCGGATGGCGGCAACTGGTGCCCAGGGTGCGATCAAACAGTTGGGGGGTGATCCAGTATTCAACCGCCTGAATCAATGGTCGTTGCAGATGCCAGCGCGCATGACTTTCCAGTCGTACCAGCTCAGCGGCGAAATGCGTCAGTTTCCATGCACCGCTACCGATGTCATCACGTTCAGGATGTGGCAACAGGCAGTATTGGTGCGCCAGCCGTTGCGGCAGCCAGTAGTCACTGTGACGCAGGTGAATACGTAGCGCCAGTGGATGGGGCGCAGTGATACTTTCCACCGAGGCAAGCAGTCGCAACCCCGGAGTACTATGGCGGATCTTGTTAAACTGCGTGACCAGTTGTGCGGCATACAGCGGTTCATCGTTATGCCAGCTTAATTGCGGGCGCAACCAGAAAAACCAGTCACAGCCCGTGGCGTCATGTTGCCAGTGGTGAGCCAAATCACCCACGACATCGTCGCCGTTGAAGCGTGTCAGACCAGAGAAAATCTGGCGCGCCAGATGCTGTTCGGCACGTCCGGTTATTCTCAGCGGGCGCAAGGGTTCAAGGGCACGATAGTAGGGAATGCGTAGTACCGGAGCCTGGTTAAGCCACTGACCGCCCATCAACGGACGCAACATGTTCAACAGATGATCGGGTTGCACATCCAGCACCTGCAATGCCTGCACCGCTTCGCCTGCGGCGAGTTGCTGCTGCAAAAGTTGCTGGCGTAGCTGTTCCGGTGACGTGAGAAAGGTCAGGATTCCCTGTTTTCCGCGCCCCGCAGCACCCTGCCAACGCAGCCAGCCCGCGTCCTGCCACTGGCGCAGCAGGGTGCGAATATGGCGTTCGCTGCAAAAGCAGTGCTGTGCCATGGCTGAAACACTCAGTTGCTGGGGAGCACCCTGGCTAAGTTGCCAGAGCCGCTGGAATTGATTGACCCGATGAAGTTGCCGCATCGCCTAAACCCGGAACAGTTTTCGAAAAGTATTCACTATTAGTTCCGCAATTACCAGGCGATAGTGGGAGTATCACACCGACAGGAGAACTCGCATGGCCCGCCTCGCGGCATTTGATATGGACGGTACGCTCCTGCTGCCGACTCATCGCCTGGGTACAGAAACTCTCGCCAGTTTGCATGCCCTGCATCAACGTGACGTCACGCTGGCGTTTGCTACCGGACGTCATTTGCTGGATATGCAGCCGGTGGTGCGTGAGCAAATCACGCTACCCGCCTGGCTGATTACCGGCAATGGTACCCGCGTACACGATCTGGATGGCAAACAGTTATATGGCTGCGATCTGCCGCCTTCTATCGCCGAAGAGGTGATTCATCGCCACTGGCAAACACCTGCGACCATTCATATTTTCAATGATGAAGGCTGGTTTACCGACAAACCGCTGCCCTGGGTGCGGGAAGCGCATGTAATGAGCGGCTTCCACTATCAACTGCGTGATCTGCAACGTATGTCGGCGCATGAAGTCACCAAGATCTGTTTTATTGCCCCGCATGAGACGTTGTGTTTACTGAAAACCGAACTGGATGCGGCATTGGGTGAACGCGCGAATATCTGTTTTTCTGCCTGGGATTGCCTGGAAGTCTTACCGCTGGATTGTCACAAAGGAGCGGCTCTGGCGCGACTATGCCAGCATCTTTCCCTGTCGCTTGCCGATTGTATGGCGTTTGGCGATGCCATGAACGATCGCGAAATGCTGGACCGTGTCGGCAACGGTTTCATCATGGGCAATGCCATGCCTCAATTGAAAGCGGAGTTGCCGCATTTGCCGGTTATTGGACGTTGCGAGACACAGGCTGTGTCTCACTATTTAAATCACTGGATGACCACACCACACCTCGATTATTCCCCCGAATGCTGAGGCTTGCAGTGAACCGGACAGGATGTCCGGTTTTTTATTGCATCTCTCGCTGCCACGGCTGGATATCGCCAATCTGCTGCGCGACCCATTCCGCGTTGTAATAGGTATCCGGATAGCGTTCGCCGCTGTCGCACAGTATCGTTACCAGCGAACCTTGTTCACCCCGTTCACGCATACGTTTCGCCACCTGCAACATACCCCAGAAATTGGTGCCAGTGGAGGCTCCCGGACGACGGCCGAGAATCTGTTCCAGCTTTAGCATGGCAGCAACGGTTGCGGCATCCGGCACCTTGATCATCTCGTCAATCACATCGGGTAAAAACGACGGTTCAACGCGTGGACGGCCAATGCCTTCAATCATGCTGCCGCGATCGCTACTCAGTCCGCGCTCGCGGCTGTGCCAGAAATCAAAAAACACCGAGTGCTCAGGGTCGACCACCAGCAGTCGGGTGTCATAGCCCTGATAACGGATATAACGCCCGAGGGTGGCGGAGGTTCCGCCCGTACCCGCACTCATAATCAGGGTATGTGGCACCGGGCAAGGTTCATGCGCCATCTGGCGAAAGATGCTCTCGGCGATGTTGTTATTGCCGCGCCAGTCAGTGGCACGCTCAGCATAGGTAAACTGATCCATAAAATGGCCGTTCAACTCACGCGCCAGTCGTTCCGATTCGCTATACAACTGGCAGGGATCGGTCACGAAATGACACTCCCCACCATAAAAGCGGATCAACTCGATTTTACGTTTAGCCGTGCTGGCGGGCATCACGGCAATAAATGGCAGCCCCAGCAAACGCGCAAAATAGGCTTCTGAAACCGCAGTGCTGCCGGAAGAGGCTTCAATAATTGGTGTTCCCTGGCGGATCCAACCATTGGCCAGGCCGTACAAAAACAGCGAACGCGCCAGACGATGTTTCAGGCTACCACTCGGATGGGTGCTTTCATCTTTCAGGTAAAAACCAATGCCGGGAAAATCATCCAGGTTAAAGCGAATCAGATGGGTGTCGGCAGAGCGCTGAAAATCAGCGTTAATTTCGTTAATAGCGTGACGAATCCAGGGCGTTTGCATGCTAAGTTTCCGCAAAATTTAATCGCCACAGTGTAAGGCACTGGCAGGAAAAAGAGGTTGCTTTAATCAGTGTATAATGGCTCGATGAGAGAAAAATTTTCTCCCGGAGAGGCAAATGCTAGATAAAACTGACCGTAAACTGCTGGCGCTATTACAGCAGGATTGCACCTTGTCACTCCAGACGCTGGCAGATGCGGTCAATCTCACCACCACCCCGTGCTGGAAACGCCTGAAAAAACTGGAAGATGATGGCATTATTCGTGCGCGCGTGGCGCTGTTAGACGGCGATAAAATCGGTCTGGCGCTGACCGCGTTCATGTTTGTCAAAACCCAGCAGCATAGCAGCGACTGGTATCAGCAATTTGTCAGCGTGGTCCAGCAGATGCCGGAGGTAATGGCGTTCTATCGTATGGCCGGCGAATATGACTATCTGCTGCGTATTCAGGTGGCAGATATGAAAAGTTACGATGGTTTTTATAAGCGGCTGGTGAATGGCGTACCGGGTCTGATTGACGTGACCTCCAGTTTCGCGATGGAAGAAATTAAATACACAACCGCATTGCCGGTAGCACCCTGACGGGTAAAGAAAGAGACAGTCTTGTGCGATTATTCAGCCAGTTAAGTTGGTATTTTCTGCGCGAGTGGCGGCGATATCTGGGCGCGGTCACTCTGCTCATCATCATTGCGCTTCTGCAATTGCTGCCGCCACATTTGGTGGGCGTAATTGTTGATGGCGTCACCCAACATACCTTAAGCACCGGACGACTGATGATGTGGATCGGCGTGATGCTGGTCACTGCGGTGGTGGTTTATCTGCTGCGTTATGTCTGGCGCGTGCTGCTGTTCGGAGCCTCTTACCAACTGGCGGTGAAATTACGTGAAGATTTTTACCGTCAATTGAGCCGCCAGCATCCGGCATTTTACCTGCGTCATCGCACCGGTGATCTGATCGCCCGCGCCACCAACGATGTTGACCGCGTGGTCTTCGCCGCCGGGGAAGGGGTGCTGACGCTGGTGGATTCACTGGTGATGGGTTGTGTGGTGCTGGTGGTGATGAGCGTACAAATCAGCTGGCAGTTGACGTTACTGGCGCTGGTGCCGATGCCGATTATGGCTCTGATTATCCATCGCTACGGCAATCAGTTGCATGATCGTTTCAAACTGGCACAGGCGGCGTTCTCCAGCCTGAATGATCAAACTCAGGAAAGCCTGACCAGCATTCGCATGATCAAAGCCTTTGGTCTGGAAGATCATCAGTCGCAGCAGTTTGCGGCCATCGCGCGTGATACTGGCGAGAAAAACCTGCGAGTGGCAAGGGTAGATGCGCGTTTTGATCCCACCATCTATATCGCGATTGGTTTCTCCAATTTGCTGGCGATTGGTGGCGGGAGCTGGATGGTGTGGCATGGCAGCCTGACGTTAGGGCAGCTCACCAGCTTTGTAATGTACCTCGGCCTGATGATTTGGCCGATGCTGGCACTGGCGTGGATGTTCAATATCGTTGAGCGTGGCAGCGCGGCCTGGAGCCGTATCCGTGCGTTGCTGGCGGAAGCTCCGGCAGTGGAAGACGGCCAACAAATGCTGCCGCCGGAAGCCGGGAATTTGCAGGTGGCGATCCGCGAGTTTCGCTATCCGGCGAGTGCCGGTGTGGCGCTCAGCCATGTCAATTTTCAGCTCAAACCTGGCCAAATGCTGGGCTTATGTGGCCCCACTGGCTGTGGTAAAAGCACGCTGTTAAGTTTGCTTCAGCGCCATTTCGACCTTGAACAAGGCGATATTCGCTATCACAACACCCCGCTGTCGCAGTTGCGCATTGATAGCTGGCGCAGCCGCCTGGCGGTGGTGAGCCAGACGCCGTTCCTGTTTTCCGATACCGTCGCCAATAACCTTGCGTTAGGTCGACCCAATGCCAGCCAGCAGGAGATTGAGCAGGTGGCGAAGATGGCCTGCGTTCATGAGGATATCCTGCGGCTGCCGCAGGGCTATGAAACCGAGGTGGGTGAACGTGGCGTGATGCTCTCAGGCGGTCAGAAGCAGCGCATCGCTATTGCGCGTGCGCTGTTGCTGAATGCCGAGATCCTGATTCTGGATGATGCATTATCTGCGGTGGATGGACGCACCGAGCACGATATTCTGCACAACCTGCGGCAATGGGGTCGGGGCCGTACGCTGATTATCAGTGCGCATCGTCTGTCGGCGCTGACCGAAGCCAGCGAGATTCTGGTATTGCAGCAGGGTCAGGTGATGCAGCGTGGTGACCACGACGATCTGGTGGCAGAAAGCGGTTGGTATCGTGATATGTACCGTTATCAGCAACTGGAAGCGGCGCTGGACGAGGATGAGATCAGCGAAGGAGCGAGTCGTGGCTAAATCTGTGCGTCTGTGGCCAACCTTGAAACGTTTACTGGCCTACGGCAAACCGTGGCGTAAATCGTTATGGCTGGCCGTGGGCATGTTATGGCTGGCGGCGGCGGCCGAAGTCACCGGGCCGGTGTTAGTCAGTTATTTTATTGATCATCTGGTGGCGCAACACCAGATGCCGTGGGGCATTGTCGCTGGGTTGGTGGTCGGATTTATTCTGCTGCAATTGCTGGCAGCGGGCCTGCACTATTTTCAGTCGTTGCTGTTCAACCGCGCGGCGATCGGTGTGGTGCAAAAATTACGTTCTGATGTGATGAATGCCGCGCTACGTCAGCCGTTAAGCGCCTTCGATACCCAACCGGTCGGGCAAATCATCTCACGCGTGACCAACGATACCGAGGTGATCCGCGATCTGTATGTCACGGTGGTGGCAACGGTGTTGCGCAGTGCCGCGTTGATCGGCGCGATGCTGGTGGCCATGTTTGCGCTCGACTGGCGTATGGCGCTGGTGGCGATTGTAATTTTCCCGCTGGTATTGACGGTGATGTTGATTTATCAGCGCTACAGCACACCGATAGCGCGCCGGGTGCGTAGCTATCTGGCCGATATCAATAACGGCTTCAATGAAGTGATTAACGGCATGAGTGTCATCCAGCAGTTCCGCCAGCAGGCGCGCTTTGGTGAGCGCATGGGGGAGGCCAGCCGTTCGCACTATCTGGCGCGAATGGAGACGCTACGACTGGATGGCTTCTTGCTGCGTCCATTGCTGAGTTTATTCTCTGCACTAATTTTGTGCGGCCTGCTGATGCTGTTCAGCTTTGCTAACCCAGGCGTGTTTGAGGTGGGCGTTCTGTATGCCTTTATCACTTACCTCGGGCGTCTGAATGAGCCGTTGATTGAACTCACTACCCAACAATCGATGCTGCAACAGGCGGTGGTGTCGGGTGAGCGCATCTTTGAGTTGATGGATGCGACTCAGCAGGATTACGGCACGGATAACCGGCCACTGGCCTCCGGGCGTATTTCCCTGCGTGATGTCAGCTTCGCCTATCGCGCCGATCGTGACGTGTTAAGCCAGATCGATCTGGACGTGCCGCCCCGTGGCTTTATTGCGTTGGTTGGCCATACCGGCAGTGGAAAAAGTACGCTGGCAAACCTGCTGATGGGGTACTACCCGGTGACGCGCGGCAGTATCGAACTGGACGGTCGTCCATTGCCACAACTGACGCATCAGGCGTTACGTCAGGGGGTAGCGATGGTGCAACAGGACCCGGTGGTGCTGGCAGATACCTTGCTCGCCAATGTCCGTCTTGGGCGCGATATCACGGAGCAGGCGGTGTGGCAGGCGCTGGAGACGGTGCAGCTTGCCGATCTGGTGCGCGCTATGCCGGAGGGTATTCACACCCGGTTGGGCGAGCAGGGCAATAACCTGTCGGTCGGTCAGAAACAGTTGTTAGCGCTGGCGCGGGTGCTGGTATCGCTGCCGCAAATTTTGATCCTTGATGAAGCCACCGCCAATATCGATTCCGGCACTGAGCAGGCGATTCAGCACGCCCTGCGTGCCTTGCGTCAGCACAGCACGCTGGTGGTGATCGCGCATCGCCTCTCCACTATTACTGAGGCAGACCAGATTCTGGTCCTGCATCGCGGTCAGGTCGCTGAACGCGGTACGCATACCCTGTTACTGGCGCAACAGGGGCGTTACTGGCAAATGTATCAGCTGCAACAGGCGGGCGATGAACTCGCGGCGGGCATTCCCTTAACGACTGAAGGGTGACTTGCACCTTTTTTGCGCACCTTTATCGGATTATTCTGTAGAAATGCACTTCTTTGAGGCTGTAAGCACCAAAGAGGTGCAAACAATCCACTCCTTTCTTCCTTTCCTGCTGGTATTTGTGTTGTTCATCACAGAACGAAGCGCGCTGTAGCGCGGCTAATCTGCTGACTCTGCGGTTTTTTTATTTATGGCACACCCTTTGCTTATATCCCTGCGTGTCCGGTAAGACTCACTCATTAAATACCTGGAGGGGATCGTATGAAGCTGGTTACCGTGGTAATCAAACCATTTAAGCTGGAGGACGTGCGTGAAGCCTTATCCTCTATTGGCATTCAGGGACTGACAGTTACCGAAGTGAAGGGTTTCGGTCGCCAGAAAGGTCACGCAGAGCTTTATCGCGGTGCCGAGTACAGCGTGAACTTCCTGCCAAAAGTAAAAATTGATATCGCCATTGCTGATGATCAACTGGACGAAGTCGTGGATGTGATCAGCAAAGCCGCTTACACCGGCAAGATTGGCGACGGCAAAATTTTCGTTGCGGAACTGCAACGCGTTATCCGTATTCGTACTGGCGAGACCGACGAAGCAGCACTGTAACTAGGCCTTGATTGTGATGGGATGGAAAGAAATGAATAAAATGATGACGAAGTTAGGCCTGACCAGCCTGGCGCTGTTACCGTCTCTGGCCATGGCGGCAGCTCCTGCCGTTGCGGATAAAGCCGATAACGCGTTTATGATGATCTGCACCGCGTTGGTGTTGTTCATGTCGATTCCGGGCATCGCCCTGTTTTACGGCGGTCTGATCCGCGGTAAAAACGTATTGTCCATGCTGACTCAGGTAGCGGTAACCTTCTCTCTGGTTTGTGTGCTGTGGATGATTTACGGTTACTCGCTGGCTTTCAGCGAAGGCAATGCCTTCTTCGGTAGCTTCCAGTGGGCGATGTTGAAAAATATCGAGCTGAAAGCGCTGATGGGCACCTTCTATCAATATATCCACGTTGCGTTCCAGGCTTCCTTCGCCTGTATCACCGTGGGCCTGATTGTGGGTTCCATTGCGGAACGTATTCGTTTCTCTGCGGTGCTGATTTTCGTTGCGGTATGGCTGACTCTGGCTTATCTGCCGATTGCACACATGGTCTGGGCTGGCGGTCTGCTGGCATCTGATGGCGCGCTGGACTTCGCGGGCGGTACCGTTGTTCACATCAACGCTGCGGTTGCTGGTCTGGTCGGTGCTTATCTGGTGGGCAAACGTGCTGGCTTCGGTAAAGAAGCATTTAAACCGCACAACCTGCCAATGGTGTTCACGGGTACTGCAATCCTGTATGTGGGCTGGTTCGGCTTCAACGCGGGTTCTGCTTCTGCTGCCAACGAAATCGCTGCCCTGGCATTCCTGAACACCGTCATTGCGACGGCGGGTGCGGTACTGTCCTGGACCTTCGGTGAGTGGGCACTGCGTGGTAAGCCTTCTCTGCTGGGTGCCTCTTCAGGCTTCATCGCAGGTCTGGTTGCTATCACTCCGGCGTGTGGTTATGTCGGTGTTGGCGGCGCGCTGATTATCGGTCTGGTCGGTGGTTTGGCTGGCCTGTGGGGTGTCACCACCCTGAAGAAATGGCTGCGTGTTGATGACCCGTGTGATGTGTTCGGTGTGCACGGCGTGTGCGGCATCGTGGGTTGTATCCTGACTGGCGTGTTCGCTTCCTCTTCACTGGGTGGCGTAGGTTATGCTGAAGGCGTAACTATGGGCCATCAGGTGTGGATCCAGCTGTTCAGCGTGGGTGTCACCATCGTCTGGTCTGGTGTGGTTGCCTTCATTGGCTTCAAACTGGCCGATATGATTGTTGGCCTGCGTGTTCCGGAAGATCAGGAACGTGAAGGTCTGGATGTTAACAGCCACGGCGAAAACGCTTACAACCAGTAAGAGCCGGGCTGAAAAAGAGAGCAGTGCGCTAAAATAATAAAAAGCAGAAGGGGCGAGTCATCGCCCCTTTTTTTATTCGCTGCGTTGGCGCATCACCCCTTCCTGCACCGTGGTTGCCACCAGCGTGCCATCCTGAGTAAAAAACTCCCCGCGTACAAACCCGCGTGCACCTGATGCTGAGGTGCTGACTACGCTATACAGCAGCCATTCTGACAGGTCGAACGGGCGGTGGAACCACATTGAGTGGTCGATAGTCGCGACCTGCATGTCGGGCTCAAGGAAGCCTTTGCCGTGCGGCTGAAGCGCTACAGGCAGGAAGTTGAGGTCTGATGCATAGCCAAGCAGATATTGGTGAATTCGGCGATCCTGCGGCAGTTGGCCGTTAGCACGCACCCACACCTGACGTACCGGCTCATCAACACGGCCTTTCAGCGGGTTGTGAATCTGCACCGGACGAATATCGAGTGGACGTTCAGAGAGGAATTTTTCCCGTAATTTAATCGGCAGATGCGCTGCCAGCTTATGCGCCAGATCCTGTTCCGATGGCAAATTATCCGGGGCGGGGACCTGTGGCATGCTGTTCTGATGCTCAAATCCGCTTTCCGGTGCCTGGAACGAGGCCGTCATGTAGAAGATCGGTTGTCCATTTTGCACAGCGCTGACGCGGCGCGCGCTAAAGCTTTTGCCATCCCGTAGAGTTTCCACATCATAGATAATGGCTTTCTGGCTATCGCCCGGACGCAGGAAGTAACTATGGAATGAGTGAATGATACGTGCTTCCGGCACTGTCTGTTTCGCTGCATAAAGCGCCTGGCCAACCACCTGACCACCAAACACCTGACGCAGGCCGAGGTCTTCGCTTTGACCGCGAAATAATCCCTCTTCCAGTTTTTCCAGATTCAACAAATTAAGCAGGTTGTGCAGTGCCTGGCTCATAACGGATTCCTCAGTGATACCGGTCGGGCAAGTTTGAAAGATCCGACCAGTTGTCGTCAATCTTTTTGCCGTGGTTTCAGCAATCTAAGACCCGTCTTAAGCGCATTGCGGATTTTTGTGCCAGAATTAAGGGCATTCGGCGGTGGAATAGCTGCACATTATTTTTTCCCGCCGACAATCATAGTGTTCATAAGGAGACGACATCAATGAAACTCTGGCAAATCATTAGCGGTATGACATTGGCTGTGGCGGTCGCAGGGTGCGCGGATCACAGCAAACCGGTGGCAACGCCAACGTTGGGTGCAACGGTTGCCGGACAGCAAACGACCATTGCGCAGCCGAATGTAAGTGGCTCCATTTATATTCGCCAGCGTATTGCGTTACCGCCGGATGCGGTGCTGACGGTGACTCTGTCAGATGCCTCACAGTCCGATGCGCCATCCCGCGTGCTGGCGCAGCATGTGGTGCGTACCGAGGGTAAACAGGCACCGTTCCAGTTTGTGCTGCCCTTTAACCCGGCAGATATCCAGCCGAACGCACGCATTCTGTTGAGTGCAGCAATAGCCATTGATGGCAGACTGGCGTTTATCACTGATACGGTGAAACCGGTGATCAATCAGGGCGGAACCAAGGTCGAATTGTTGCTGGTGCCTACCACCAATATGGCGATGCCAACGCAGCCTGGTGCGGCAACGACCGTGCCGTCTACCTCTCCAACGCAGGTGACACCATCGTCTTCAGTGCCTGCGGCGACCAGTATGTAAACGGATATCGTCCCGGCGCGATTTATCGCACCGGGACGAATGTGTACCGGGTATCAATCCTGATCCCAACGATATCGCGCCAGTTCGATTTCTCCCGCATCACTCACCTCGATCCCTTCAGCTTCCAGCGCATCGCGCTGACGAAACAAATCATCACCCTGTAGCGAAATACGCCCGTGACGATTCAGGACACGATGCCAGGGTAACTGGCTGCCGGGCGGGAGACGTTTCAGCACGCCACCCACCTGACGTGCCGCACGCGGGGATCCAGCCAGACGGGCGACATCACCATAGGTCATCACTTTACCGGGGGGAATGGCGGCAACAATCTGCCACACGCGCTGCGGAAAGCTATCGTGTTCACTCATTGGGGCGTCCTGAATAACCGCAAAGGGCAGACTTTAACATGAACCAGGGCAGGTATAATCGCCTGTCTGTTCAAGAAAACAACGGTCATCCGGCGTTTGCTTGCAATTGCCGGGGGCTTACCTGATAATGCCAGCGCTCTCGTAATGAGGGCTAGTCAATGGGGGCCCTGTTGGTTCTCCCGCAATGCTAACTTGTGAACTCGGTCAGGTCCGGAAGGAAGCAGCCGCAGCAGGCGACGCGTGTGCCGGGATGTAGCTGGCAGGGCCTCCACCATTTCTGCCTCGAAAAAATCCCCTTAAATTCAATCAATAGCGTGCTGCTGGCACTCCTTTGCCAGTGAAAGGTCAATCCCTGAAAATCGGTTGATGCAACAGGCTGGGCAAGAGAGGGGAAAAACTTAGCGGACGAACTTCCAGACAGATCCGGGCACTTTATCGTAGAGCTTATTCATCGTCAGCTCTGCAAGGCGGTGATCGGCAGCCGAGTAAAATACCGCTAACTCGTCATCGGACAATTCATACTTGTTTTTTTCAATCACCCGCTCAAGGGTATCGATTGAGCGACAGCGGCGCAGTCGCATCAAATAATCGGTTTTGGTTAAGGCTTGATTGCTCATAAATAAATCGTTCTCACTCTGATGCTAAAAGGAATGGCTGGGTTGCTGTAGAAAAGCGCACTCTTCGGCAAACAGGTTAAATAAGCGTCGTGCTGAACGTTGCCAACGTTGAAGATCCTGAGTATTGATTCCGTAACTGCTAAACAACATAAAGGTATCGTCAAGATATTCATCGATTTGCGTTATCAGTGCTTCATCTTCAACATGCTTAATTTTGTAATTCATCGTGAAAGACGCGATATGCTCAATCAAATCGTTGAGCTGTAAATTGCTTTCAGAAGTAGGATCATTAACCCAGCCATGATGACTGTCAGTTAATGTTGCCATACTTTCGTCAAACAGGTTCTCACACAGAAATTTAAGCTGGGCAATATCATGCCGTTTCGGTGAGTATTCGTCCATCTTTTTCCCCTCCATAGCTAGCACGGTTACCGCAGCGCGGCGAGATTTGGAAAAGTGGCCAGGAAGCGATCACGAATAAAATGAATTCAGCGACTCCTCAAATATAATCCAGATTCATTAGTTTTGCTCACCTCCATTACCAAATATTACAATTCATCGGCGGGTGAAGGGCGTGTATTGTCTATCACTTCGAACACCAGTGCGCCCGGCTGGATATGAAACAGAACATCTTCCTGACGTGTAAAGGTTTCATTTAAATCCTGACAGGGACTAAATAAATTCCACTGGAAATCGTAAAGCATTTTAAATCGATTATTAGCGATAATCTTGATGGAAATAATGCGAAAACTCTCGGGAACTAATCGCGCATTTTGTGAATACCATTGTAAATCACCCGCCAGCGCTGAGGCTATTTTGAGAATATGCCCTTGAATTAATGCCTGCAACTTTGTGCAGTTATCCTCACCGACCGCAATATCACAATGAATAATGGCCTGCATCGTTAACCCGGTATAAAGGCTGTTGTTTCTATCATTGGGGTTTCTGACAAACATTGCAAGCTCACCTTAAGCATAAATAGCTATTGTTGTGATGAATTGCATTACGGGAGGTCATGAAAAGGAGGCGAATTCGAAAGGTGAGGGAGGATGCAGGATAGCGCTGGTTAACTTTTGAAACACTTTCCCCCTGACTAACCGACAGAAGAGTCTGATAGTGTATTGTTATGTTATAACATCCTGGTTGTGCTGTATGAATCATAGTGGATTACTGTTGTCGCTAGGCGGGCGCTTGCTGGTCGCGCTGCTGTTGGTTGCCCTGTTGGGATTGGCTATTGTGTGGGGCATGCAAAAATGATGCGTTTTCACCACTTGCAGGCTGGTTATCAAGGGCAAAGGGTTACGCCAACGATCAACGGTGAGTTGGTAGCAGGCAGTATGACGGCGTTGATTGGCGCCAATGGCAGCGGAAAATCGACGCTGTTGAAAACCATCGCCGGTTTACTGACGCCGATTTCAGGGCGTTGTGAGCTGAAGGTTTCCCGTAAAGAGCTGGGTTGGCTGCCACAGCGTACCGAGTTGGAAACGCGCTTCCCTGTCACGGCCTATGAGTTGGTCGCGATGGGGTGCTGGCCGCGTTGTGGTTGGTTTGGCGCGATTAACCGCGCGCTACGCAAAGAGATTGATGCGGCGCTTGATGCGGTGCAGATGCGTGATTTCGCGGATGCACAGCCTGCCACCTTGTCAGGAGGTCAGTTACAGCGCGTGTTATTCGCACGCCTGATGCTGCAACGCAGCAAGTTGTGGCTGCTGGATGAACCCTTTAATGGTATCGACAGCCAGACCGTGACCTTATTGATGTCAATCCTGCAACAGCAGCAACAGGCAGGCACCACCTTGTTGGTGGTATTGCATGACCGTCCTTTGGTAGAACGTTATTTTCAGGATGTGTTGTCGTTGGATGCAGTTGAATCCGCCCGCGTCTCTCTGTTGCAGAAGGTGGCATCGTGACCTTACTGCAACCTTTCATCGAATTCGGTTTTATGCGCCGTGCTCTGGTGGCCTGCGTGGCGCTGGCGCTGAGTGCCACACCACTGGGTGTGTTTCTCTCATTACGACGCATGAGCCTGATTGGCGATGCACTTTCTCACGCGGTACTGCCCGGCGCGGCGATTGGCTATCTCATCTCTGGTTTGTCGCTGGTGGCAATGGGGATTGGTGGCTTGATTGCCGGTCTGGCCGTTGCGCTTCTCTCCGGTGCTGTCAGCCGATATACCCCGCTTAAAGAAGATGCCAGCTTTGCCGGTTTTTATCTGGGTTCGTTGGCACTGGGGGTCACCCTGGTGTCACTACGCGGTTCCAGCGTTGACCTGCTGCATGTGCTGTTTGGCTCGCTACTGGCGGTGGATAACGCAGCAATTGTGCTGGTCGGCGGTATTGCTGCCTTCACGTTACTGATGCTGGCGATCATTTATCGTCCGCTGGTGATAGACGCCTTCGACCCCGATTTTCTGCGCGCACAGGGCAAATGGAGTGCCCCTCTGGTGCACGGCATTTTTCTCACTCTGGTGGTCCTCAATCTGGTGGCCGGTTTTCAGGTGCTGGGCACTTTGATGTCGGTGGGATTGATGATGTTGCCCGCCGCCAGCGCCCGTTTCTGGAGTCGCCATCTCGCCTGCATGCTCGGCGTTGCCATGTTGCTGGCAGTGATCGCTGCGCTGATCGGGCTGATGTTGTCGTGGCATTACTCACTGCCTGCGGGGCCGGCGGTGGTGCTGAGTGCCGCCGGACTTTTTTTGCTTTCTGTTTTGACAGGACCATGTGGCGGTTTACTGCGCCGCCGATAACGAAACCAATAAGGGGATATGTATGAAGAAGTTACCAATTAGCCTGGCGTTGGGTGCCATGTTGATCAGCCCGCTGGCGCTGGCAAAAACGGTGGATGCGGTAGCGAGTTTTACCGTGCTGGCGGATATCGTGAAACAAGTTGGTGGCGATCACGTTAAAGTTAAATCGCTGGTGGGGCCAAATGGCGATCCTCACACTTTTGAACCCACTCCGCAGGATAGCCAGGCACTGGCGCAGGCGGATGTGGTGTTCGTCAGCGGTCTGGGGCTGGAAGGCTGGATGGATCGACTGGTGAGCGCATCAGGTTACAAAGGCACGCTGGTGGTGGCCTCAACCGGCATCAATACCCGTGAAATGGTGGATGATGGTAAAACCATTACCGATCCGCACGCGTGGAACAGCATGGCGAATGGCGTGATTTATGCCACTAACGTTATGAACGCGTTAATCAAGGCCGATCCGGAAGATGCCGCCGCCATTCGTAAACAGGGCGAAAACTATATCCAGCAATTACAGAAACTCGATAGCTGGGCAAAAACATCCTTTGCCGCTGTACCGCAGAATAAACGCAAAGTGCTGACCAGCCATGATGCGTTTGGTTATTTTGGCCAGCGCTATGGCGTGGAATTCCTCGCCCCGGTCGGTTTCTCAACGGAAGCGGAAGCCAGCGCCAGCGATGTCGCCTCGATCATCAAACAGCTTAAGGCTGAGCACATCAATACCTACTTTATGGAGAATCAGACCGATCCGCGTCTGGTGAAGCAGATTGCCAGCGCAACCGGCGCCAAACCGGGTGGCGAACTGTATCCGGAAGCGTTGTCGGAAGCCAATGGTCCGGCCGCCAGCTATGAAGCAGCATTCAAGCACAACGTGAATGCCATGCTGAAAAGTATGCAGTAATAAAAAAGGCCGGGTATTAACCCGGCCAATTATCACGACACCATCCTAACGTTTTTTCTTCTTTCTTCCCTGTACCGCTTTAAAGCGCGGATTGGTTTTACAGATCACATAGATACGACCTTTACGACGCACGACTTTGCAATCTTTGTGACGGGTCTTCGCTGAACGCAATGAACTCAATACCTGCATGTGGTGCTCCGTTATGCCTTACCGCGACCGAGGAAACGACCAAAACGCTGGTTGAAGCGTGCCGCGCTGCCTTCTTTGGCAAAATCTTTCTGTTTGCCGGTGTAGTACACATGCGATTTTGAAGAGACATCGAGTGTGACATAGGGCAGCACTTCGCCTTCAAATTCGATAGTACGTTCAGTTTTGATGGTGGAGCCGACTTTAAAATATTCATTCGCCGTAGTGTCGTGGAACACCACCGGGCGGTAGTGGGGATGGATATCAGGTTTCATAATTTCTCGCCTTATGTAATGTTATAATATAACAATAGTATGAACCTGAGCGTCCCACAATGCAACTCGTAGCGTCACGATTTATCGCCCCACCCACGATGCCGCACCTGCCCCGTAGCGTCACGATTTATCGCTCCACCCACGATGCCGTACCAGCCCCCTAGCGTCACGATTTATCGCCCCACCCACGATGCCGCACCAGCCCCGTAGCGTCACGATTTATCGCCCCACCCACGATGCCGCACCTG
>NZ_ASZC01000021.1 GCF_000468095.1 Pantoea sp. AS-PWVM4 | reverse complement strand
CCCGTAGCGGCACGATTTATCGTGCAGTGATGATATTTGCCCAACCCGTAGCGGCACGATTTATCGTGCAGTGATGATATTTGCCCATCCCGTTGCCACGCGATTTATCGTGCAGTGATGATATTTGCCCAACCCGTAGCGGCACGATTTATCGTGCAATGATGATATTTACCCAACCCGTAGCGGCACGATTTATCGTGCAGTTATGATATTTCCATCATATTTGTGATCCCCTGCACCACGCGCCGTTAATCAGCACAAAAACCCGCCTGAATCCGCTTTCACTCCTGGGCTGTTGCCCGATGTTCCCGTTTTGCCTGCTTTTTATACTCGCTATTGACCCGATGTATCCCTATCCGTCCCGGCATTTTTCATAACTACTCACGCCGGGCGCACCCTTTTGAGGTCTATGGCATGAAGATATCTACGATTGAAGTGATGCGCATCGCGATCCCCTTTGATGCTCATCGACGTCCACCAGCGGAGCAAGAAACCACGTTTAACGCGGCCTCGCCGTCGTTGAGCCGGATGGAAACCCTGCTGGTTAAAGTCACCAGCGACAACGGACTGGTGGGTTGGGGAGAAGCCTTCGGGCATCTGGCTAACCCGGTCACGGAGCAGGCGCTGTGCAGCCTGGTCGCCCCCTTTTTCCTGCAACAGCCACTCCCCGACAGCGAACCGGCAATCGCGTCATTAATGCAGAACGCCGAGCAGGCTCTGCATGCGTTTGGCCGCAGTGGCCCGGTGCGCTACGCCCTTTCCGCTCTTGATATCGCCTTGTGGGATTTGCTCGGCCAGCAGCGCCAGCAACCGCTGTGGCAACTATTGGGGGCTACGCGTCATCAGATCGAGCGCTATGCCAGCCTGGTAAGCTACGCCAATGATCCCGAAGAAGTCGCCACCCAGGTGCAGCGCGCTTATCAGCAGGGATTCCGCACCATGAAGCTGCATGAAACAGCCAGCCCCGCTATCGCTGCTGCCCGTGCTGCACTGCCTGCTGACGCGCAGTTAATGGTGGACGTTAACTGTCCGTGGACGCGTGCGCAGGCGAGCCAGCACGCTTATGAACTGCGTGCGCTGGAGCTGGGCTGGCTGGAGGAGCCGATCTGGCCACCGGATGATTTTGATGGTCTGGCGCAGTTGCGTCGCGTCGGTGTACCGCTGGCCGCCGGTGAAAACGTCGATGGTGATTTCGGTTTCGTCAATCTGCTGGAAAGTGGCGCAGTCGATGTGGTGCAACCCAGCGTCACCAAAGTCGGCGGTATCACTGCCGCCCTGCATGTCTTCGACCTGGCGCAGCAATATCGCGTACGCGTGGTGCCGCACTGCTTCTATTACGGCGCAGGGATGCTGGCTACCGCTCATCTGGTCGCGTTGCTGCCAGACAGCGTCAAAATGGAGATCCCGTGGATCGACTTCGCCGTCGATCTTTACCCCGATCTGCCCCACGACGTGCACTTTACCCTGAGCGATCGTCCTGGCCTCGGTTATCAGCCCGACGAGCAGGTGTTACGCGAGTATCGGATAACCCATCAACGGGTGGATCAACAGGGAGTGCATCATGTTTAAAAATTATCGTGTGGTCATTGCCCTGCTGCTGTTCTGCGCCGGGATGCTCAACTATCTCGATCGCGCCGCACTGTCGGTCATGGCGCCACTGGTGAAAAAAGATCTCGGCATTGATGATGCACAGATGGGCATCCTGTTTAGCTGCTTCTTTATTGGTTATTGCCTGTTTTGTTTTCTTGGCGGCTGGGGGGCTGACCGCTTTGGCCCACGTCGTGTCTATGCCTGGGCGGCTTCGATCTGGTCGCTGTTTTGCGGTGCTACCGCGCTGGTCACCGGCTTTGGTCATCTGTTGATTGTGCGTATGCTGTTTGGTATCGGCGAGGGGCCGATGGGTACCACCACCAACAAATCGATTGCTAACTGGTTCCCGCGCCAGGAAGTTGGCCGGGCAGTCGGTTTTACCAATGCCGGACAGCCGCTGGGTGCAGCCATTGCCGCACCGATTGTTGGTCTGGTTGGGCTGAATTTTGGCTGGCGTATCGCTTTCATCGTGATTGCCGCGCTGGGCTTTATCTGGGTCGCCAGTTGGCTGCTGCTGTTCCGTGATAAGCCAGAGCAGCATCCGCGCGTCAGCCGCGAGGAAAGTCAGCTGATTATGCAGCAACGTCCGGCCAGCCAGAGCGCCAGCACCCCGCAGCAGGATCAGCACTCGCTGTGGCGCTACGTCTTCTCACTGCCGGTGTTAGGCGTCGCCAGTGCCTTTTTCTGCTTCAACTACATCCAGTATTTCTTCCTCTCCTGGCTGCCGAGTTACCTGACCGACTTCCAGCATCTGGATATCAAAAGCATGAGCATCATCGGTATTCTGCCGTGGCTCGGTGCCACCGTTGGTTTTCTTGGTGGTGGCGTGGTGTGCGACATGCTGTTTCGCCGCACGCAGAATTTCCTGCTGTCTCGTAAGCTGGTGATTTTTGTCGGACTGGCCGTCGCCGCGTTATGCGTGCTGCTGACCGCCTGGAGCCAGAGCCTGGCTGCGGCCGTCACCTTGATTACCCTGGCGAGCGTGTTTGCTTATATGACGCCGCAAGCCTGCTGGTCATTGTTGCAGGATATCGTTCCGGCAGGACGAATTGGTACGGCAGGCGGGTTTGTTCATCTGCTGGCGAATCTGGCGGGCATTCTGTCACCGGGGATTACTGGCTTCCTTATCCAGTACGGCGGCGGCTATCACACCGCCTTTGTGTTGGCGAGCGTACTGGCTTTGACGGGAATGCTATTGCTGGCGCTGCTGGTACGGCAGAAAGGGGTTAATACGCTGCGCGCACTGGCGTCGCATTAAGGCGGAAATACGTAGCGGCGTGATTTACACGCGCCAAAAACATTGCGCGATAAATCGCGCCGCTACGCCAGAGGCGTGTTTAACGGGGGACGCCGTTCCCCAGCATCTGTTTAACCAACTCGACACAGCGCAGGAAGCGCGTGTCGTAGTCGTCCTCTTTCACATGGACGAAGTCGATATTGTTCTCACGCAGCATGGTGATCAGCAACGACTGAAACTCGCGTCGATCCACTGAACTGCCCAGGCTACGCAACCCATCCGCCACCCACGGCACGTTATTCTCCAGCAGAATCACCAGGTCGAAACGGTATTCATCAATCAGCGCCTGCACAAACGGATGTTCGCGCCCCTCATACTTGAGGCAAAACGCCTGGGTGGTGATGAAATCGGTATCGATAAAGGCCACTTTGTTGGCGTACTTGACGGCAAAATCGATGTACTGCGCCTGACCGAGGGCGATTTTGTCATAGTCCGAATATTGCAGCGCGATCTCGTCGCCACCAAGGTGAGAGAACACATAATCGCGGCCATATTCCCACGCGCTGGTGGTATTGAAGATGTTCGCCAGCTTATTGACCAGCGTCGATTTCCCGCTCGACTCACCGCCAAGGATCGCCACGGTGCGCACAAAGAACGGCTTGACCTCAGTCGGAATATATTCCCAATAGCGGAACGGATCCTGGCGAATCTGCGCACCGCTGATGCTCATAAAGGATCGATTGGGATCGAGCACCACCGCTTCAATACCGAGGTGCTGCTGATACATCGGCGCATCCGGTGCTTCGCTGGTGTAGACGCAATCCGCTTCAATGCCCTGCTGCGCCAGAAACGCTTTAACGCCTTCACTCCACACATCCCAGCCGTGCGGATAAGGCTCGATGCCTTCTTCGTTGAAGGAGTGGATACGGATGTTTTTCTGGTATTTGAAGGTTTGCAGCAGCCAGCGCAGGCGATCGCTGACTGTCGGCTGCTGCGACATGGCGCTGTTTTCAAATAATTCACGATCGCGCGGATCATCATGTCCCATGATGATATGCAATTCATCAACCTGGCTACAGGCGCGCTGGATCAGATAAATATGACCGGTGTGCAGCGGGTAGAACTTACCGAATATCACGCCGACGGTCTTCTCGCGACGCGGAAACTCCAGACCGAGAAAGCGATGTAACGCTTCCAGTTTAGCGGCGCTGGGGCTTTTGATTTTGGCATTCAGCAACTGGCTTAAATAGCCTTTGGTCATCCCGCTGGCATCCGCCACCTGTTGCAGCGTATGGCCCTGCTGGCGAATGGCGGTTTTCAGGTAGTCAAATGATGACATGATGTGCCTCCTGCATGGAAAGTGCGGCTGGTTGCCCTCACCCGGCCCTCTCCCGCAAGACGGGAGAGGGAGGTGTGCAAAATGTTAGTCAGGCTGAGGCATTACAGCTCGTCCAGAATCGCCAGCGCATCCGCCAGCTTCTTCGCGCTGTAAACCTTCATCCCCTCAATCAGTTTTTTCGGTGCATTGCCTGCGGGCACTATCGCGCGCTTGAAACCATGCTTGGCGGCTTCGGAAATACGTTCCTGACCACTGGGCACCGGGCGAATTTCACCGGCCAACCCGACTTCGCCGAAAATCACCAGATCCTGTGGCAGAGGACGATCGCGCAAGCTGGAGACCATCGCCAGCAGCAACGCGAGGTCGGCACTGGTTTCCGTGACTTTTACGCCACCCACCACGTTGACGAACACGTCCTGATCCGCCATCTGTAATCCACCGTGACGATGCAGCACCGCCAACAGGATCGCCAGGCGATTCTGCTCCAGACCCACCGCCACGCGACGTGGATTGCCCATCATGGAGTGGTCCACCAGCGCCTGAATCTCCACCAGCAGCGGGCGTGTACCTTCCCACACCACCATCACCGAGCTGCCCGAGGTGATTTCATCACCGCGAGACAGAAAGATGGCCGAGGGATTGCTGACTTCACGCATCCCCTGCTCGGTCATAGCGAACACCCCTAACTCGTTCACCGCGCCAAAACGGTTTTTGTGGCTGCGCAGGGTACGGAAACGTGAATCGGCGTCACCATCCAGCAACACGGAACAGTCGATGCAATGCTCCAGCACTTTAGGACCAGCCAGTGAGCCATCTTTGGTGACATGTCCCACCATCACAATCGCCACGCCACGCGTTTTTGCGAAACGCGTCAGATAAGCGGCAGTTTCACGCACCTGCGCTACACTACCCGGCGAAGATTGGATCTCCGCCATATGCATCACCTGGATCGAGTCGATCACCATCAGTTTCGGTTGTTCCTGCTCGGCGATCAGGCAGATCTGTTCGATGCTGGTTTCCGACAGCATATTCAGATTTTCGGTGGGTAATCCCAGACGATGGGCGCGCATGGCCACCTGTTGCAGCGATTCTTCGCCAGTGACGTACAGGGTTTTCATCCCCTCCGCCAGCTTACACATCACCTGCAACAGCAGCGTTGATTTCCCGGCACCGGGGTTGCCGCCAATCAGAATCGCGCTGCCCGGCACCACGCCGCCGCCGAGCACACGGTCAAACTCTTTAAAACTGGTGGAGAAACGCGGCAGGGCCTCAAGGCTGATCTCCGACAGCTTCTGCACCCGGCTGGTACCGGCGCTTCCGGCGTAACCACTCAGGCGCTCGTTGCGCGCAGCGGCTGGCGAGGCGGCAATGCGCACCTCGGTGATGGTATTCCAGGCATGGCAGGCGCTGCATTGCCCCTGCCAGCGCGGATAGTCAGCGCCGCATTCATTACAAACGAAAGCGCGTTTTGCCGCTTTGGCCAAATCCGTTCCTTAATTAACGTTCTTCGTGAATCAGGCTGCCGCTCAGGATGCAGAACACCCCCATCAGGTCAGCGTGACGGATAATGACCTCCGTCTGCTCATTCACTTTGGGTTTAGCATGATAGGCAATACCCAGACCGGCGGTTTTAATCATCGGCAGGTCATTGGCTCCGTCGCCAATCGCCACGGTCTGCTCCGGGGCAATGGCAAAACGCTGCGCCAGGTTATTCAGGGTATCGGCTTTAAATTGTGCATCGACAATCTGGCCCAGCACCTGGCCGGTCAGTTTGCCGTCGCGGATTTCCAGTTCATTAGCCACGGCTGCCGCCAGATGCAAGGTGTCGCGCAGATAGTCAGCGTAATAGGTAAAGCCGCCAGAGGCGATCGCCACCTGCCAACCCAGCGCCTGTAATTTCTGCACCAGCGTGGTCAGGCCCGGCATCAAAGGCAGCGTATCACGTACCTGCTTCAGGATATTGGCATCGGCACCGGCCAGCGTGCCGACTCGTTCGCGCAGGCTGGCTTTGAAATCCAGTTCGCCACGCATCGCGCGTTCGGTCACTTCCGCCACGCGTTCGCCGCTGCCCGCCAGTTTGGCGATTTCATCAATACATTCGATCTGAATCGCCGTGGAGTCCATATCCATCACCAGTAAACCCGGGGTTTTCAGGTGGGGAATTTTGCCAAGCGGTGCCACATCAAAACCGGCATCATGCGCCAGTTTGGTCGCTCGCGGCGTCAGAGAGCCAGCCAGACGAATCACCTGGTACTCATCAACATTCCAGGCGCTGACGATCACCATCGCTGCGCCCAGCTGATGCTGATAGTCAGTCAGCTTTTGTTTATCAAGCCCGCGCCCATACAGCAGCCAGCCAGTCCGACCAGCACGGTAATCCAGCGGCATCACTTCATCACCGCTGAGGGAAAGGGGTAGACCCGGCCAAAGGGATACATCGGCGGGCAGATCGCACCAGGTAAGACGATTTGGCATTACAGCTCCTGTAGGGACAACAAAACCACGCAAGAGGCTACCTTGTCTGCGCGGGTTCTGGCAACATAATTGCCAGCCTTTCTGCTGTTATGTCACACGGGTTTCTGATGGTTAAAACCGCACTGAAATTTCGCCTGCACCGCACGGTGATTGTTCTTATCTCGCTGGCCCTGTTAGTGGTGCTGATGCAGGGAGCATCCTGGTTTAGTCTCGGGCACCAAATGGCGCGCTCCGAACAGGTGGAGGAGCTGGCCCGCACCCTGACCAAACAGGTGGCATTCAGCCTGCAACCCTTGATGGATAACAGCGATGATAATCGCGCGCAAATTGAAGCGGTGCTGAATCAGCTCACGGACAACAGCCGCATCCTGGATGCTTCTGTTTATGCTGATGATGGCAGCCTGGTGGCACACAGCGGCGAAAGCATCGATGTGCGCGACCGCCTCGCCCTCGATGGCAAACGCGCCGGTAGCTATTTCAATCATCAGATTGTGCAGCCGCTCAACGGTAAAGACGGCCCGCTGGGTTTTCTGCGTATCACGCTGGACACCCACGTACTGGTCACCGAATCGCGCCAGGTAGATAACACCACCAACATTCTGCGTCTGATGATGCTGCTGGCGCTGGCGATTGGCATCATCCTGACCCGTACCCTGCTGCGCGACCGCCGCACCCGCTGGCAGCAGTCGCCGTTCCTGCTCACCGCCAGTACACCGGTGAAAGAGGATAAAGAAGAAGAGGCGGAAGCGGAAAACAGTAAGCCGTAGCGGTGCGATTTATCGCGCATTTCTGTGCTTGCTGTCAGTCACACCCGCGCGATAAATCGCGCCGCTACGAATTTTTGCAGATTTACCAGTTCAGGCCATTTTGTCCAGCGTCAGGTCCAGCGCAGCCAGTTGCTGCTGTGCCTGGCGCGCAATCAGCCGGAACCCTTCACTAAACGCCCCTTCTGCTGCAATGGTCTGCCAATAGCTTTTCGCCATTGCGCTGGCCATCCGCCACACCTCACCGGAAAGCGAAAAGTCGAGGGTTAAATTCACCTCGTCACGCATATGACCGAGCGAGTTCGGTGCCAACGCCATCGGTAGCATGTCGTAGGCCGGGGTCAGTTGCAGCTGTTCCCCGTCGGTATAAAACGACAGGTTCCCGGCGTGCATATCGCTGTTGGCGATCAGGCGACCAAAGGCCCATTGCAGCGTCCCACGCTGCTTTGATGCTTCATCCAGCCGTTGCTGGCGCGCCAGTTCGCGCAACGCATCCGGCCAGTGCTGCTGTCGCCCTAAAAATTCCGCGCTGACCGCTTCCAGCGAACACATCCCACGCCGTCCTCGTTCGCCTTCACGATCGAAGCGCTCAACTTCGAGGAACAACTGGCCGCCTTGTTCAATAATCTGGCTACGTGCTGCCGCCAGCCCTGCCTCGGCCAATTGCCGCAGTGCCAGATGTTCCGCCCGCAGTAAATCACGCCAGCGCTGGCTGTTTTCGCTCTGACGCGGCACCGTGAATTTGACCAGGCAGTGATGTTCGCCGTGGGCGGTTTCGGCATAACACAGGAACTTTGGCTGCTCACCCGCCGCCGATGACCCCACCTCATCACCGTTCAGCACCTGCTGTGCCAGTTGCGGATAGCGCATAATTTTTTGCCCGGCGCTCAGCAGCACGGGGGCAGATTGCTGCAACCAACGCTGATACGCCGTTGCACCGAGCAGGCAGTTGCCCGGCATGTCCATGCCCGTTACCGTCAATGCCATCAGGCACTGCTCATCGCTCCAGACACGGAGATCCTCGGTTAACCCGAGTGCATGCGCATTCTCTCTTCCCCACAGCCGTCCGAGAAACCCCTGGGGACGCATATCGCTGAGGAACCACGGCAATCCATCGTAGAACGTCCCGTTCTCCTGTTCATCCAGATGCAAACAACTGCCCTGCGGCCAGGTACGTACCAGCCAGCCTGCTTGTACCGTCTGACCCGACGGCAGCACCCGATAAAGAGGAAAACGGCTTTCACCGCGCAACGGGCGCAGCAGAGCATAGCGCGTGGCGCGGGCTTTGCCCCAACGCACGACCTGATCCTGTTGACGTAACTGGCGCGAAAGCGTCGCCTGGCTGATGCCAAGACGGCGCAACAGCTCAGCCGCACCTAATGGGCCATCCAACAGCTGTGTCGTGATATCCGCCATCGCGCCCTCGTTGATGAATAGATTTATGAATAGATTCTAGCATGAAAAAAGGCCCGCTCAGCGGGCCTTCAGACGCATAATCATCTCAATGATGAATAGATACTTTTAACGCTGCGTCAGTAAGTTTTCCAACTCAGACAGCGATGTGACCTGCCAGTCCGGGATGATGTGCTCAGGCAACGGACGCGTACCGTGATCGAACCAGCAGGTTTTCAATCCGGCATTGATGCCGCCGAGGATATCCGATTCCGGTGTATCCCCCACCATCAATACCCGTTCACGCGCCGGGTTGCCGAGCAGCGCCAGCGTGTGATCAAAGATGGCACGATCGGGCTTGGGTACGCCGACCTGCTCCGAAATCACCAGCGCATCAAAATAATCACGGAAGCCGGTGCGTTCGAGACGCGCCTGCTGCAACGCGGTAAAGCCGTTGGTAATGATGGCGATCTTCACCTTGCCGTGCAGCGCGTCAAGCAAACGGGCCGCCCCCGGCAAAGGCAGGCAGATTTCCGCCATTGCGTTCAGAAAGCCGCTGTTGAGCACTTCCGGGGCCACGCTGAGTTTTTCGCCCCAACCAGTGAAGCGGCGTGTCTGTAGCTGCAACGCCGAAATCGCTCCGTTCTGATAATCGACCCACAGCGGTTTGTTGATCGCCTGGTAATCGGCGTAATCCTGATCGGTGAATTGCACGTCATAACCGGCAAACATGCGTTGCAAACCGGCATAGGCGTCGAAGTGAAATAGCGTGTCATCCGCATCAAAAATAATGCAGTCCCAGTCGTTTAACATAGATCTCCTCAGCCAAAACGCTACAGCGTCAATGCCATGATAATGGCGTCTTCTCTTCCGCTGGCAGTGGGGTAGTAATTGGGGCGGCGGCTTACCTGGTGAAACTCCAGCTGTTCATACAGCGCTATCGCCGCCAGATTGGAGGCACGAACTTCCAGCCACAGCGTCATGACCTCGCGCTTTTCCAGCTCAGCAATCAGATGCTGCAATAACTGGCGGGCATAGCCACGGCGTTGAAAATCAGGATCGACAGCGATATTGAACAGCGAAGCTTCATCCAGCACCACCTGGGTGATGGCAAAACCGACCAGACGGCCTTCCGCCTCAATGCGAAAATTTAAAAAACGTTCACCCTGATTGCTGGCAAACGTCTGTTCGCTCCAGGGAAACGCATGGCTGCGGCGCTCAATCGCCAGCAGCTGTGGTTGGTCTTCAGGGGTGACTAAAGAGATGGCTGTCATGGTTACACATCTGTTGCCAGAGGGCGCGTTTCGCCGCACCGCTACTGATTAATTCATTGAAAGCGGCGGTCGCAAAAGTGACGCCATTAAAAGGATGCGAGCTCTCGACACCCAGCAACCAGCCGGCACAATCCACCTGTTCCGGTAGCATCTGGAGCTGTTCTGGCGTGAGCGTCATTACCTGCGCGGGTTGCAGGTTTAGGGTACGCAACACATCGCGAACCAACGGCTCATGCAACGCCGGAGCGTGTTCCGCCACCAAGACCAGACGAGTCTCTGGCGTAAGCCGAACGGCAATCTCTCCCTGCAACACGCGTGGACGCCGCAGTTGATACTGCGTAATCCCCATTTGCTGTAAAAGCCAGTCGCGCCTTGATGTCATGCTGTTACCCGTTGTGCTGCCAGAATGCGACGCTATGCTAGCAAACCCATCGAACATGCGCCAACAAAGCACTATAATCCCCGCTCTGATTTAACAGGAGCCATCCATGTCTGCTTTTACCCCGGCCAGTGAAGTGATTCTGCGCCACAGTGATGAATTTACCGCCCGCCATGTTTTGTTTGCTGGCGATTTGCAGGATGACCTGCCCGCTCAGCTGGAAACCGCGTCAACACGCGTGCATACCCAGCAATATCATCACTGGCAGAACCTTAGCCGCCGCCTCGCGGAGCGCGCGGTCTATGGCCTGGTCGCAAGTGCGGCGGATGTGGCAGGCTGCGATACCCTGGTTTACTTCTGGCCGAAGAATAAACCGGAAGCGCAGTTCCAACTGCAAAACCTGCTCTCGCTGATGCCGGTTGGTAGCGATATTTTTGTCGTCGGCGAAAACCGTAGCGGTGTCCGTAGCGCGGAAGGCATGGTGGAGTCGTGGGCCAAACTGGAAAAGATCGACAGCGCACGTCGCTGCGGCCTGTACCACGGGCAACTGGAACAGCAGCCCGGCTTCGATGCCGATGCCTTCAACGACAGTTATATGCTGGATGGCCTGACCATTCACACCCAGCCTGGCGTATTCAGCCGTGACGGCCTTGATGCCGGAAGCGCGCTGCTGCTCTCGACGCTGACGCCGCACACCAAAGGTAAGGTGCTGGATATTGGCTGTGGCAGTGGCGTACTGGCAACCGTGCTGGCGCAACATTCGCCGAAAGTCCGTCTGTGGCTGTGTGATGTGCATGCCGCCGCAGTAGCAGCAAGTAAAGCCACGCTGGCGGCTAATGGCCTTGAAGGTGAAGTCTTTGCCAGCAACGTCTTCTCCGATGTCACCGGTCGTTTTGACCTGATCATCTCCAACCCGCCGTTCCATGATGGCCTGCAAACCAGCCTCGATGCGGCACATACGCTGATTCGTGGCGCGGCAAAACATCTCAACAGTGGCGGCGAACTGCGTATCGTCGCCAACGCCTTCCTGCCCTATCCGCAGGTGCTGGATGAGACTTTCGGAAACCATGAAGTGCTGGCGCAAACCGGACGCTTTAAAGTTTACCGTGCAGTTTACGGCCGCGGCGCGAAAGCACGTTAATTCAGCGATGTTGCTGACGCGGCGGCAGAAACGTTGCTTTTTCCAGCAATCGTTTCACCGCCGCGAAATATGTGTTGACGCATTGAGTAAAATCTCTAAAATGCGCCTCCGTGGTTAGCAATACTTAAGGTATTGCAGGTACGCGAAGGTGGCGGAATTGGTAGACGCGCTAGCTTCAGGTGTTAGTGTCCTTACGGACGTGAGGGTTCAAGTCCCTCTCTTCGCACCAAAAACCACGTAGTTCATATCGCACTGCACAATGCGAAGGTGGCGGAATTGGTAGACGCGCTAGCTTCAGGTGTTAGTGTTCTTACGGACGTGAGGGTTCAAGTCCCTCTCTTCGCACCAATGCGGTGATATGAACAGACAACTACGATGCGAAGGTGGCGGAATTGGTAGACGCGCTAGCTTCAGGTGTTAGTGTCCTTACGGACGTGAGGGTTCAAGTCCCTCTCTTCGCACCAACGTTGTCATCCTTCCCGGTTATCTCATCCATCATGTTTACAGCTTCTGCTCACGCTTATGCGTGATTTTGTCATTTCTGTCATTCAGATCAGATGAAAATTCACTGACACCGCCGCTAATCCGCCCGCCAGCGCCAGGCAGGAAGGCAACAGCAGATAATGACGCAGACGATGATGAAACAACATCACTATTGTCAGCAGCAACGCCACAATCATCACTAACCGCCACTGGCTGAAACTGGGTTCCCATAGTGCGAAGACCGGCATCGCCGCACAGGGCAACAGCACACCCCAGCCGCTATCCAGGCGTTTACCCATAATCCAGCTCACACCCCATAAGCCGCAGGCAGCCAACATCGCCATGATCATCGCGCAACCCTCAAATGATAAGTATTCGTATTATCATATGATAATATTTCTCATTGTGCAGCGGATTTTTTTTATCGAAAAAGCCCTGCGGATGACAGTACTACTGGAAAATGCTAAATTGCCGCCGATAACTATTTTGATAACACAGCAATAATGTGCTCATTACCCTGGCAGGGAGAATATTCCGGCCGGGTAGCGCTTTGATATTTCAGGGCTGTTACGAGTAATAATAATGAAATTACAATCTTACGATGAATTGAAACACAGCAAATATCGGCTCTCACTGATGCTTTTTCTGTTTTTGAATGTCGCTGTTTCACTATTTTCTTTGTTACCATTTTTAGGGGAGGCATCCAGCATCCACTCACTGCCAGCAGTACTGGTGGCAGGCTTTAGCATCTCTTTACTTACACTTTGTTTAATCAGCCCAAAACTAAAATTACCGCTATTAAATCCTGTGGCATTGTTATTTGGTGCATTATGGGCATGGCACATAAACCACAAATACCATCTGGTTTTCTATTTTGATGGTAGTTTTTTAATAATCAGTCTGTTGAGCGTATTTTTTGTCAGTGCCATTGCGCTAAGTGATTATTTAGTTGCTTTCTGTTTACACATCACGCCGCCGGTATTCACTGTTTTACTGCTGGATGATGGTCAGCATTTAATGATGATTTTGTTTACCATCACCTTGCCGTTGATTGGTTTTTCATTACACCATCTGATGCGTCGCCGCTTCGATCATTTCACCCGCCGTCTGGTGCGGCAGCTATATGAAGAGAAAGAGAGTTTCAGCGACTTAAGCATGCTGGACCCGTTAACCGGTTTGTATAACCGCCGGGGGCTGAAAAACCGTCTGGATACCATTCTGGAAAATCACGCAGGCAGCCACTTCGTCTTACTGCTGGATATCGACCATTTCAAGGCCTACAACGACAACTACGGCCATGCGATGGGCGATCAGGCATTGGCACGGGTTTCGGTCGCCATTCGCGATGCCGTACGCTCGCGCGATGTGGTGACACGGTACGGCGGTGAAGAGTTTCTGGTACTGATGACGAACGTTAACGCCTCAATTGCCATGAAACTGGCCGAGCGCATTCGCCAGTACGTGGTCGATCTGGAAATTCCCCATCGCTTTAATGAGAAGGTTTCGACCCACGTCACCATCAGTGCAGGTATCGCCCCGATTTTTGATGATGATTTTGATCAGGCGGTCGCGAATGCTGACCGTGCCCTGTATGTGGCGAAAAATCAGGGACGTAATACCATCCTGGCGTGGGATGATTTACCCAAAGCGCCGCTGGATACTAAAGATCTCGCCTGAAACGTTGGATTCACGGGTGCCATGACGGTGAATCCAACGCCGGGTTGTCTTGTGAGCTGAAGCGGGAACGATTATCATTTGTTTTTCGCTTCCCGTTTTCATTCAGGACCGGCATGGCTACTATCACCCGTCAGGATCATCGCTTCAGCGAACATCCACTGATCTTTATCCAAAGCGACCGCACGCTGGCGAGCGCACTGGAAGATCTGATGCGTGAACAGCGTAGCTACATGCTGGAAACAATCCACCTCGGCCAGCCTGCGCCATCAGGCACCTTAACACTTGCCGAATGGTCCCAGCCCCAGCATTACCGCCGCCTCACCCAGCGCTACAGCGATTATTTGTATCGCAATCATCCTGATGTCCCGCATGAGGCGAAGCCCCTCCAGTCGCTCTGGGCGCAATGGTATTTCGGCCTGTTGCTGTCACCGTTGATGCTGGCACTGCTGCTGGAACCACGCGCGCTTAACTGCGCTCCCCATCTGATTCACGTTGAATTCCATGAAAATGGCCATCCCTGCGCTTTCTGGATTGATGTGCAGGAGGATGAGGATGCTCGTTACCTCAACGCCCAGCAGCGTCTCGATCGCCTGATCCAGCACTACCTGATTCCAGCCGTAAATGGCATGGCACAGCACGGTGATATCAACGCCAAACTGATCTGGAACAACATGGGATTCTCCTTCTGGTGGTTCCTTGGAGAGTTAAAAACGCTGTTGCCCGCAGATGTGGTGTCACAGCTGGAGCAGGCGTTGTTTTTCAGCCGTACCCTGCTGGATGGCAGCGATAACCCGCTTTACCGCACCATGATCCCACGCAATGGCGTGATGGAACGCCGTAGTTGCTGCCAGCGTTACCGCATTCCCGACGTTGAACGCTGTGGTAACTGCACATTAACAGCGGTGTGTGCTCAGTAAATTCTGTTACAGATTCTCCTGCATTCTCGTTTACAGTTGAGAGGGCTTATGGCAGTTTTAGCGCTTGATTTTGCCGGAGAAAAAAATGAGCCTGGAGTCGGTACGGCACTTCTTTGCCGAACATGCACCGGATGTCGATATCATCGAGATGCCGGACGCTGAACTGGCCCTACGCCTGCATGACGTGGAGCCAGGACAACTCGCTAAAACCCTGTCTTTTAAAGTAAAAGATAAAATCGTGCTGATTGTCACGCGCGGTGATGCGCGTCTTGATAATGACAAATTAAAAGCAACACTTGGCAGGAAAGTACGTATGTTGTGCGTCGATGAGGTGGTGAATCTGACAGGCCATCCCGCCCGCGCAGTCAGCCCATTCGGCCTGGAAAATCCGCTAACCGTCTATTGCGATGTCTCATTACGTAGCTACGATGAGGTGCTGCCTGCGGCGGGTTCAATTTACAATGCGGTGCGCATTTCGCCGCAGCGTATGGCGGATCTC
This sequence comes from Pantoea sp. AS-PWVM4, assembly GCF_000468095.1. Lineage (GTDB taxonomy): Bacteria > Pseudomonadota > Gammaproteobacteria > Enterobacterales > Enterobacteriaceae > Pantoea > Pantoea phytobeneficialis. The sequence goes on along the minus strand of NZ_ASZC01000021.1, from coordinate 109,689 downwards.
ACTGCGGCAAAATGGATTGACGTCTGCGAGTCGTTTTAATGCGACTCGCGCGCCACGGCACCGGATATTTCAATGCCACGCGTTTCCCGTCCAAATGCGACAAACACGCATATCAACACCGCCACCGTCCCGGCAACAATCGCCATCCCTAAGCCATAGTTACCGCCGTGTGCCTCCGCAATACGCGATTGTAAGGTGGCGTTAACCGAGGCAATCAGGTTCCCCAACTGGTACACAAAACCCGGCAGCACCGCACGCGCATTGGCAGGCACCAGCTCGGTGAGATAGGTCGGTACCACACCCCATGCGCCCTGCACCATAAACTGCATCAGAAACGCACCGATGCCAATCATCCAGGAACCGCTGGAAAACGCCCACAACGGCAGCACCGGCAGCGCCAGAAACGACGCCAGCATAATGGCTTTCTTACGCCCGATACGCTCCGACAGCGAACCGAAAAAGATACCGCCCAGCATCGCCGCGATATTGTAGCTAATCGCAATAATGCTTACGGTGTGCGGATCAAACTGGTGTTGTACCTTCAGGAAGGTGGGATAGAGATCCTGGGTACCGTGGCTGAAGAAGTTGAAGCAGGCCATCAACAGCACCATGTAAATACAGATTTTCCAGTGCTGGCGAATAATCGGCAGCAAGGCGGTACTCTCTTTACGCTGGCGCGCCGCCAGCCACACCGGGGATTCCGGCACCTTGAAATAGATAAAGGGCAGCAACAAAATCGGCAGCGCACCAATCATAAACATTCCGCGCCAGCCCACGCTCTCGAAGAACAAACCGAAGATGATCGACGCCAGCAGGTAGCCACAGGGATAACCCGCCTGGAAAATTCCGGACATCAAACCCCGTGAGCGATCCGGGATGGTTTCCATCGCCAGCGACGAGGCCACGCCCCAGATGCCCCCCATTGCCACGCCGTAAATCACGCGGAACGTCAGGAAAGCAGCAAAGTTCGGTGACCAGGCTGACAGCAGCTCAAACAGCGAGAACAGCACAATATTGAGCATCAGAATCGGGCGACGCCCATATTTTTCCGCGAGACGACCAAACAGCAGCGCACCAATTGGCCGCACTGCCAGCGTGAGCATAATCGCGATAGAAACATCAGAAACGCTGGTGTGGAAATACTGGGCAAGATCGCTGAGTACAAACACCAGAATAAAGAAGTCGAACGCATCCAGCGTCCAGCTGGCGAAACTGGCAAAAGCCACATTTCGCTGCGTCGCAGTCCAGTTAAACATAGGGGGTATCCTGTCTGACAGCGCCCGGATCGTTGGCCGGACATTCTTGTGAACGTTACCGTGCGAATGATTGCATCGGTTACTATTTTGTTAACTATTTGTATATAGCATGTCAGAAAGGCAGGCTGTGACGCGGAATTGTCAGCGAGTGCGTCCCGGTGTAAGGAAGCATGTCAGGTGAAATACGGTCATCGCCAGCACGATGACCGGGCTTTTTTTAGTTGTTCAGGCCGTTAAATGCCTGCTCGATGATGTCCAGCAACAAGGGGTTATCGACGCTGTGCAGGACATGTACCAGCGCGCCGGCATCGTGCGGAATGCCCACATCCAGACGCAGCGGCGTGCGATAACGCCAACTTTTACCCCGCGTGGCACCAGGCCGTAATTCCACATCGACATGATAATCCATGCCGTCGGCGACACGTTGATTCAACAGCCAGGCGACCACCAAAGCATCGTGGATCCAACAGCCCGGCAAATGGCGGGTACGGATGGAGTAATCAATCCACGGTCGCAGCGTTTCCCGGACAAACTGGGTGAGTGTATGTTGATGGTGGGTAAGACGGCTGAGATCCTGATGCGTCAGCAACGTTTGCGTGGTGACATCCATTGGCACCAGCGTCACCGTCGCCCCGCTGTGCAGCACCTGATGCGCCGCTTCCGGGTCGAGGCCAAAATTGGTGTCTTTGATATAATCGTCCAGCGCAAATACGCCGCCCATGATGACAATCTCCGCCACCGCTTCCGCCATCTGCGGATAACGTTGTAGCGCCTGTGCCACATTGGTAAGTGGACCGATCGCCACCAGGGTAAACTCGCCCGGATTGTCACAAATCAGCTGGCCCATCACGCCTGCGGCATCATTGCCATCGGCTGGCAGCAGCTGTGGCTGACGTACGCCGCGCCACAGTTCGGCCAGTTTTTTGTCCTCGACACCATCAAGACGCGCGCGCCACGGTGCCGGGTCTTCGCGTAATGCCTGCTGGGCACCCTGCACCACCGGAATATTCAGGCCCAGTCGCTGCAACAGATCCTTCACCACCTGGGTTCCCACCGCACAAGGGGTATTACCGGTGACGGTGGTGATCAATTCCACTGACAAAGCAGGTGACGCCAGCGCTAAGGCTAAAGCCAACCCATCGTCGGTGTTTGCACCGGCAATGCCATTCCCCGGATCACAATCAATAATCAATCTTTTCATGGTGTTATTTATTTTCGGCTGGTTAGTTGGCAACCACAGGACTCACCGATCTCCAGATGGTGAGGAAATTCCGCCAGCTCCGCCTCGCCATCCCAGTTTTTCAGCATGGCAATTGCGCGCTGCGCCATTTCACGCAGCGGCTGGCGTACTGTTGTCAGCGTCGGCACATGAAAGGCCGACTGCTCAGTACCGTTAAAACAGACCAACGCAACATCGTGCGGCACGCGTAAGCCAGATTCAGCAAAGGCACGAATGCAGCCAATCGCCTGCCCTTCATTGCTGGCAAAAAGCGCACGCGGCACCCGGTTGCTGTTAATCATCCGCCATGCGGCATCGTAGCCGCCCTGTCGCGTATAACTGGCGGGGAAGATCAACGCCTCATCCACCTGCAAGCCATACTCGGCCTGCGCATCACGCCAGCCCTGAATACGATCCTGCGTATTCAACATTTCCAGTGGACCACTGATCATCCCAACTTGCTGATAACCGTGACTGAGCAGATGCGCTGTCACCTGACGTGCCGCTTCGCGTTCATTCACCCGCAGCATGCTGACGCCGGGTTGTGGCTCAACGCGATCGAGCATGACAAACGGTGTCCCACTGGCTTTGATCACATCGATATAAGGGTGGCGATCGACGCTGTTATAAAACAGGCCGTCGACCTGACGATTCAGCAGTCCCTGAATCAACTCCAGCTCGCGCTGACGATCATCACCAGCATCGCCCAGCAACATGACGTGCCCGTGGTTTAGCGACTCCTGTAACAACAGATGCGCCATCGATGCGACAAACGGGTTGGCAATATTGGGCACAATCAAGCCAAAGGTTTTGGTGCTGCCCGATGCCAGCGCACGCGCCACGGCATTTGGCCGGTAGCCGGTTTGTTTGATCGCCTCCAGCACCCGCTGACGTGTAGCTTCTGCCACCGGGCGAGGTCCGTTGTTGATGACGTAACTCACCACCGCCACAGAGGTGCCTGCGGCTTTGGCGACGTCACTACGCGTGACATTTCCGGACGACGATTTAGCCAATACTTTTACCTCGAATTCTGTTCCTGGCACCCAACCGTAGCGGCAGATGCACGTCAGATCGCATCATCCGGCAGATTGAGGTCACGCCCGCGCGTCTCCGGTGCCACAAAGGTGGTCAGAAACCCAATGGTTGCCATGGCGCTAAAGTAGATAGCAATCGCCCACCAGTGGCCGGTAAACGACAGCAGCGCCGCAGCCACCAATGGCGCAGTGCCTCCTGAAAGGATAGACCCCAGCTCTTTTGCCACCGCCATTTTGGTGTAACGATGCTTCACACCGAACAACTCAACGCCCCACGCCGCCTGTACGCCAAAGATACCGAGTGACGCCAGCGCCATCCCCACCACCATCACCGGAATAACAATGGCCGGGTCACGGCTATCGAGCAGGTGGAACGCAGGCCAGGCGTAGAACATCAGCAGCAGACAGAAACCACGGTAGGTAATGCGGCGGCCAAAGCGGTCAGAGAGCCAGCCGGCCAAAGGAATGATCAGGAAACCCAGAATCGAGGCGATAAACACCGCAGTGGTGGGCACCGATTTGTCCACCATCAGCACTTTCGCCACATAACCCACGATAAAACCTTGCGCCAGATACGATGGTCCATTTTCGCCAATACGCAGGCCAACCATGGTCCAGAAGGCACGGCTACGCTGCCAGAAACTGCGGGTATCGGTGGGTGCGGCATGGGTGGCGAGGCTCGCGTCACGTTCCGCTTTCAGCTCCGCCTGCTGGCGTTCGAATACCGGGGTTTCGCGCAGATGGCGACGAAGCCACAACGCCACCAGCGCAATCAGCACGCTACTGAGGAACGGAATGCGCCAGCCCCAGGCGAGCAGGCTTTGCTGGTCCATCTGCACCACCGCCAGCCAGACCAGTGACGCGATCAACGTACCGCTGTTGGAACCGAGCGCAATCACCGACGAGACCAGGCCACGACGTTGCACCGGTGCATACTCGCCCAGCATCACCGTACCGCCAGACAACTCAGCCCCCGCCCCTAACCCCTGGGTAAAGCGCAACAGGACCAGGCAGGCGGGTGCCCACATACCAATGCTGGCGTATGAGGGGATTAAACCAATCAGCGTGGTAGAGGCCCCCATCAAAATGATGGTGGTGATCATCACCACCTTGCGGCCTTTACGATCGCCAATCCAGCCGAACAGGAGCGCGCCAATCGGACGGGCAATAAACCCAACCGACCAGGTGGCAAAACTGGAGAGCAGCGCCATCGTCGGACTGGCTTCGGGGAAGAATACATCGCCAAAAATGATGCCGGCAGCAAGGCCATAGAGCGCGAAATCCGCATACTCCATTGCCGTACCCAACCAGCAGGATAAGGTGGCGCGCCAGAAATCTTTGCGGCCAGAGGAAGTTTCGAGCCGCGCATCGGCGGCCGAAGAAGAAGACAGTGCGCGTTGTTGCGAAACGGAGTGATGTACCGTCATAACCATTTCCCTGATAGATGAGGATCGAGCAAACGCCCTTCCGTGGTCTGGTTCCCTTGCAACAAGCGGAACGCCCCGGTGGCGACGTTTAGTGGGCAAACCTGGATGCAAGGTCAATAAAGGATTCCCTGGTGTTGGAATTCTCTGATTTGCCAGACTTCGCCGATGTTTTTTTCACCGATCGCATTAACAAGGCAAATGTAACTTCGTCATCTCAAGGCCAACTTCGTCTTTGGCACCGTGAGCTATCACTGTGTAATCAGTCTATCTACGCGCGTAGATAAATCAAGTGATTTCAGTAAAAACAATTAATTTATCTTTACTATTTCTCAGGAATTATCGATAAAAATGGCGTCAATTCATGACATTACAATGCAATGCGAGCGCGCAAAAAAACGTCAAAAATGCACCAGACTGACGATTTCTGCTTATCATTAGCAAAGTGGCGATTGAACCTGCATCGCGCCACTTGTCGCATAATTCAGTTAAGTTTTGATGACAGATGGGAATTTGTCTGAAATCTTGCCACTCTCCCAGGTTGCCAACCGGCTGCATTACACTGGAGAAATTCATTGCGAGGCGTTATGACCATCATTCTTATGCGACATGGCAAACCCAACCATCCGGTGAGCGGGCGCTTTACGGCGCGAGCGCTGGCTGACTGGTGTGAAGGTTACGACCAGGCGGATATCTGTGATTCACCACCACCTCGCAGCATGGCGATCGCCAGCCAGGCCAGTGTCATCGCCTCCAGCCCGTTGCCGCGTGCCCGATCCTCACTGACACGTCTGGGGCTACAGCCACATGCAGTGGATGAAGTCTTCAGCGAAGTGGCAATGCCGCTCTTGCCCTATGCAAGACTACATTTGCCGCTCAATGTCTGGTTGGCGCTGCTGCGCCTGTTGTGGCTGTGTGGCTATTCCGGGCATGTGGAATCGGTGCAGCATGCGCGCCAGCGCGCCCAACAGGCTGCCGACAAACTGATTTTGCTATCAAACCGTGGCACCGTGCTGCTGGTTGGCCACGGCATTATGAACAAACTGATTGCACGCGAACTGCGCAAGCGCGGCTGGCAGGCAGAAAAACACGCCAGCAGCCGCCACTGGAGTAGCGCCATTTATCATCGCCCCTTTATTTGAGGGTGAAATAACTCAGCACCTCACAACCCGTCCCAACCTGCGGCGTGGCCACCACCCTTAACTGCGCCAAATCGATCACGCTCAACGACCCCTCGCCTTCATTGGCAATCAACAACGTGCGTTTGTCATCACTGAAACAGCCATCCATCGGTTTATCACCCACGGCGATATCACCCAGGGGATTGAGAAGATCGTCGAACAGCGTAATCACTGCCTCATGATCGCCAATCGCCACCAGCCGCTCACCGTCTGCGCTGAAACGGACGACCTGACAAGGTTGCTGATGACCCGCTAAACGTAACCGCTGGCGAATGCGATGACTCTGACGATCCACCACATAAAGTAAGGGGGCATCGGCCGCGCTGGCGACCAGATAAGGATGTTTTGGCGAGGCGGCGATACCGGCAATCGGTCCTGGCATCAGAATGGTGTCGATAACCCGCCCTTCAGCCTCACAAAGATCAACCACCGTAATGCTGGCATCTTCTTCGTTTTCAGTGAACAACTTGCGCCCACTGGGTGACAGTGCCAGCCGGTGGGCGTTATGTGACGGCAGGGGAATGGTTTTCTCCAGCCGATCGGTAAGCGGATCAATCACCGCCACGGTGGCGCTGTTTTCGCAGCAGAGATACACTTTACCGTCGCGCCCCAGTTGCCCGCTGTGTGGCGCCTGCAAGGGCGTAACATCGATAAAACCACTGATCACCCGCTGACGCAGATTAATCACCGCGATTTTGTGGCCCGGATGGGGATTATCGCCGTGGATGCCATCACCATAAATCGGGACATAGGCTTTCTCCCACTGCGGCAGCATCAACAACTCATGTGGCCGGGGTGGAAAGGCATTCAGTTCCTGTTGCACTGCAAAAGTGTCCGGGTTGAGAAACAGCACGCGATTGCCCTGTTTATCGACTGCCAGTAATCCGCGGTTATCAGGCTGCATAGCGTCTCCTTTTTTAACAACGTCCTTTAAGCGTAGCTAACGCGGATCAGCGTTGGGTAGGCCAGTGAAAAATCCAGTACGGTTAACCCATCATTTGACTCCTGTTTTTTAATCCTGCCCGCATCAAACCACAGCGAAATTCTATTTTATTAGGAATAGTCTTATCCGTGCTTAATTAAACAACCACCGATTACCAAATTTATTTAATGATAATTTTAACTTGAGTGGCTCATTCATTTTCCGGTTTATCTGAAAGATAAAGAAAATGATGGTCTCGCGCGCAGGAATGTTTTATTAAGCAAGGGTAGTCTTTTACACACAGCCGTGAGGAAACAAGAGCGCGCCCACGCGCCAGCATCAGGGAATCCCCAACCGCGATAATCACAATAATCAGGTGCACCATGACAAAAAAACGCCTCCAAACTGCCCGTATGCTGTGGCAAAACTGGCAGAAAATTGCTTTTACCGGCCAGATGTTACTGCAAAAAAAGCAGCAAAATAGCCTTGTCGCTCCGGAATACGATCCGAGCGAAGAGGATAACGTGGTGTTGATTTCTGCCGAAAAAGAGTTGGCAGATATCCCTAAAATAGTCTGGATGTATTGGGACGATGAATATTTACCGAAATCAATGGCGTTAAATATTCAAAAAATCCGCCAGGATAATCCCGATCATCAGGTGCATTTGTTAAATCGTCAGACGGTAAAAGAAGTCTTGCCCGATTTTATCTTCACTTCACCAGAATTAACGCTGAAACAAAAAAGTGATGCCATTCGGTTGGAATTATTATTACGCTACGGTGGTATCGCCATTGATTGCAGCACCCTGCTGTTTGAAGATCTCGCCTGGGTACATCGTGTGCATCAGGAACGTCCTATGGATGTGATTGGTTTTTATTGCGAAGTCTCAACCATGAATTACCTGTCGCCGGTGATGGAAAACTGGTTTCTCGCCGCCAGCCCCAATAATCCTTTTATCCGCGAATGGCAGAAGCAGTACGCGCCGATTAAACATCTTGGGGCGCAACGTTTCTTCAGTGAATTGAATAAGCGCGATGATTTTACCCTGCTGGCGCAAAAAATTGCCGAGCCGGAGCAGCAACTTTGCTCCCTGGCGCAACAGGCGGCGATGCGTGAATATCGCCGGGCGAATATCTATCTGCGCAAGGGCGAAGCGAATGCCTACTTTTATCAACGCCTGAGCGGCTGGAATAGTGCGGCGTTTGCTAAATCGGTGTTATTTCAGCAGCGCCCGCACACCCCGCCACCGGTGATTAAATTAAGCGGTAATGAACGTCAGCATCTCGACTTCAACTTGCGCCTTGGCAACTACAATCGCACCAGCCTGCTGGGACAAATGATGCAACCCCATGCACCGGTTGCGCTGGTGTCGCCCTCAGCCATCAACAAAGCGCGCGCGTAGCCAGTGAATAAAGGTGGTGACCGCCCGTGGCACCTGGGCCGCATAAGGGCGCACCACCCATAAACGATCGGCGAAGGCGTCCACCGACTGCCATTGCGGTAAAACCCGTTGTAACGTACCCGCCGCCAGCGCCGCGCTGGCGCTGAAATCTGGCAGCATAGCAATGCCCAGCCCCTGCAACGCCGCATCGCGAATCGATTCGCTATTGTTAGTGGCAAAATTCCCCTGGATTCTGACCAGCACCGTTTCGCTGGCGTCGTTAAGTTGACGGAAACGCCACTGTGGTGACTCCAGCCCGCGCGGATAGTACAGGCAATTATGCTGCTGCAATGCCTGTGGGGTTTGTGGTGTACCCTGCTCCGCCAGGTAAGCGGGGGACGCCACCAATAAGGTCTGGGTTTCACACAGCGGCAATGCGACATGCGTTTCCGGCAACTGCTGGCTGTGACGAATCGCCAAATCAAAACCCTCACTGCCGAGCGAGACTAAGCGGTCGGTCACATCCAGTTGGATACGCACCTGCGGATATTCACGCAAAAAATCGCCGATGATCGGCACCAATTGCTGCCGGGCAAAGGCTACGGGGGCGCTGACACGAACCATGCCGCGTACCGGGCCCGCTTCATCACGCACGCTGAAAAAACTCTGCTCAATACGCGCAAAGGGATCTCGCAGCTCATCCACCAGCTTTTCTCCGGCAGATGTCAGGCGTACGCTGCGGGTGGTGCGTTGCACCAGCGCGACGCCCGCCATTTCTTCCAGCTCTTTAATCTTTTGACTCATCGCCGCCTTACTGACGTCCAGCCGTTCAGCCGCACGGGTAAAGCTCCCCAACTCAGCCAGCACGGTCAGCCAGTGCAGGTGCACCCAAAGTGCATCGGTTTTAATCTCTTTCATGATGATTGTTCAAAATAATAAATAATCATTTCAGGCAGCGCGCTTTTTCTTTGCAACGGTACACGGCAGCATAGCACCACATCCTACTCTTTCCATGTGAGCAAAAACGAGGGTTTATTTATGCCGTTACTGCAATTTGACGTGATTCAGGGCCGTTCTGAATCAGAATTACGTACTCTGCTGGATGCGGCTCATCGCGCCGTTCTGACTGCTTTTAAAGTCCCACCCCGCGATCGTTATCAGATTGTTCACGAAAACAAAAGATATCAGATGGTTTTTCAGGATACCGGCCTCGGTTTTGAGCGCAGTGACAATCTGGTGATGGTACGGGTCTACACCAGCCCGAGAAGTGAAGAACAGAAAACGCTCTTCATGGCAGAGTTAGCACGCGAGTTACAGGAAAACTGTGGCGTGCAGGGCAATGACCTGATGATCAGTTTTATTACCAATAATAAAGGTGACTGGAGCTTTGCCGATGGCGAAGCGCAGTACCTGACCGGCAAACTCTGATCCTCTTCTCTTCCCCCTTATCTGGCAGCGATGTTTGATTGCTGCCAGTGCAAACCATAGCCTGCCTAAACCCGCTTTAAACAAAGTCAAATCAGCCGCACAAATCTGACTGGTCGTGTTGCAGACATGTGACAGCCAATATAGATTGACGCAAAAACCCCCAAAGAGGGTGGTTACGCACGGATTGCGTATTCAATCAGCCTGAGGATCCGACCTTGTCCGAAGTATTATCGGTTGTACTTTTTTTAGCTGCGATTGCAGTCTATTCCCACAAAGCCGGGCGTAATAAGTTCTGGTTTGGTGTGATTTTGCTTCTTCTTACCCTGTTCATCGTGCTCAACATCACGCTGTTTGCCAGCAACTATTTTACTGGCGACGGGATTAATGACGCGGTGCTCTATACCCTGACTAACAGCCTGACCGGTGCGGGTGTCAGCAAATACGTGGTGCCGGCGATCGGTATCATCATTGCCTTATTTCTTCTGTTCTGTCTGCTCACATGGCTGCTACGTCGCCGCAAACAGAAACACCATCTTGGCTGGAGCCTGCTGGCTATCGCCTGTGCTGCGGGTTCAGTGCAAACCACCCCGGCGTTTCGTCAGGTGAAAGATTTAATTGCTTCCCATAATCGACTGGCGGATTCCGATTTCGAGACTTACTACAAGACGCCAAAATCGGTGATTAGCGAGCCAAAGCTCAACCTGGTCTATATCTATGGCGAAAGTCTGGAGCGAACCTACTTTAACGAAAAAACGTTCCCCGGCCTGGCGCCCGAGCTGAGTCGTGAAAAAGATCAAAGCCTGGATTTCAGCAACACCGAACAACTGCCCGGCACGGATTACACCATCGCCGGTATGGTCGGCTCACAATGTGGGATTCCGCTGTTTGCTCCGTTCCAGGACAATGCGTCGGCCGCACTGTCCAGCTTCTTCCCACAAAATATCTGTCTCGGCGATATCCTGAAGAATTCCGGCTACGAGAACTGGTTTATTCAGGGTGCCGACCTGCGCTTTGCCGGTAAAGATACCTTCCTGAAATCGCATGGTTTTGACCCGGCACATATGTACGGTGCGCAGGAACTGAAAGATCGCGTGGCTGACCCTGACTATCGCAACAACTGGGGTTATTACGATGATACCGTGATGGATGAAGTGTTTAAGAAGTATGAGGAACTGTCGCGGCAGCAGAAACGCTTTGCGCTCTTTACCCTCACCGTCGATACCCACCACCCGGACGGCTTTATTTCCCGAACCTGCCAACATAAAAGCTATAGCTATGATGGCAAACCAAATCAGTCATTCAGTGCGGTGGCCTGCTCCCAGGAACATGTGGCGCGACTGATTGAACGTATTAAAGCCTCGCCGTGGTTTAAAAACACCATCATTGTGGTGACGTCCGATCACCTGGCGATGAATAACACCGCGCATCAATATCTGATCCAGCAACCACGCCATGACCTGTTTATGGTGATCCGTGGCGATCAGCCTGAAGCGAAGGTGCTGGATGGCAAGCGCAGCACGCTGGATAACGGTGCCACCGTGTTGGATATTCTCGGTGGCGATAAAGCCATTGGCCTTGGCCGCAGCGGGCTCAGTTCCCCTTCGCTTTCCGCGCAGTTTGATAACATGACGCAGAAGGTGTTGACATGGAAACCGGATATCATCCAGCTGTGGAATTTCCCCAGCAAGCTCGATGCCTTCACCATCGACCAGCAGAAGAACACTTTCAGTTTCTCAGGTACCACCTTCAAGCTGCCGATTCTGTTCCGCGTGGGCGACAAACGCGTGGAACCGCTGCCGGAAGGTGAGTATTCCGCGCCGCTGCGATATCAACTGGCAGACTTTACCGCTGCGGAGAAGTTCGTCTGGGTGGATCGCTGCTTTAAGATGGCGCGCCTGTGGCAGCCTGATCTGGCACTTTCCAGCGACCTCTGTCTCTCAATGGGGCAGATGGGCGGTCAGCCAACGGTTACGCGTATTGATAAACCGGTGTGGAAGGGAAAAGCGATCTTCCCGCTAACCACCCTCAGCGATGCGCAATATCAGCACAATGAGCAGCAGATCCGTATTGAAGACAACGCCATTCGCTATAGCGCTGACAGCTTTATGCTCAACGTGCCCGGCGCACCGCAAAGCGTGAAAAGCTTTACCGGTATTTCACGCCCGGAGCTGTGGGGACGCTGGTCCAACGCCAATCTGGCACCGGAAGTGAACATCGAATATGTCGATCCGCTGCCGGGAAGTTTTGATGTGGTGATCACCGCCCGTGCATTTGGCCCCAATGCGCATCGGCCAATTCCGGTTCGCGTTGGCGATCAGCAGCAGGAATTAACCTTGGGTGACGATGTATCGACCACCACGCTGCATTTCACCAATCCTGGCGGCAGCCATAATTTAATTATTGCCCCGCCGGAACCTCAGCTCTCCAATGTGGGAAATATCATCGGCCAGGACCCTCGTAAATTAGGTATTGGCATGGTGGATATTAAAATTATTCCACAACCGCAGGGTTAACGGGAATTATGTCATTCCTGTTGCAGGGATGACATAATGTTTCAACTACATGCATAATGTATATTTCGGATCATCGCGGTGCGTCCTGCACCGCGAATCCATAGGTTCAGGTAGTTCCCGAATATATTGAATCCCTATTTCCATGTCAGGCATTTACCTAAACCGCCCATTCTCCAGGTGATGCCAGAATATTTATTTCATCGCTAAACCTTCACATCCGTAAAATATTACTGGCACGCAATATGCTTTATTCCCCTCTCACAACATCTAATAATCAGACAGGGGCATGTTATGGCGTCAAGTGGGCTAAAACAGAAATTAGGGCTGGTCGATCTGTCGTTACTTGGCATTGGATCGATGATTGGGTCGGGCTGGTTATATGCCGCACTCAATAGTTCCGGCTATGCGGGCAGCCATACTGGCTGGGCGTGGGTATTAGGGGCAGTGATCGTGCTGCTGATTGGCCTGGTGTATGCCGAGCTTTCATCGGCGCTGCCGCGCGCGGGCGGCTTTGTGCGCTATCCCAACTATTCACACGGCAATATCGTCGGTTTTGTTATTGGCGTGAGTTCACTGCTCGCCTACACCAGCACGGCCGGGGTGGAGGTTGAAGCCGTGCGTCAGTACGCCATTTATTGGTGGCCAGCGCTGGGACATGCTGATGGCAGCCCGACCGGACTGGGTTTTGCCGTGCAGATTGGGCTGCTGGTGGTGTTTTTCCTGCTTAACTACTGGAGCGTCAGTTTCTTTGGCCGCGTTAACACCATTGTCACCACCTTCAAATTTATCGTGCCGCTGCTGACCATTGTCACCCTGCTGCTCTACTTCCATGCGCCAAATCTTGAGGTGCCACCGGCACCTCCGGGTGGTGCTCATGGCGTGTTCAGTTCACTGACCGGCGCAGGGATCGTGTTTGCCTACCTCGGTTTTCGTCAGGCGGTGGATTTTGCCAGCGAAGCCAAAAACCCACAGCGCAACGTGCCGCTGGCGATTGGTATCGCTATCGCCGTCAGTTTCGTTATTTATCTGGCACTGCAATACGCCTTTATGGGTGCAGTGCCGACAGATTTACTGTCGCAACACGGCTGGGCTGGTCTGAAGCAGGTATTCCAGTCTCCCTATGCTGACCTGGCACGCAGCCTTGGTCTTACCTGGTTAATTAACCTGATCTTGATCGACGCCGTCATTTCACCGGCCGGGACCGGTAACATCTATCTGGCTGGGGCCGCACGCGTACTTTTCGCGTGGGCGCGCAACGGCCATCTGTTCAAGGTGTTTGGTGAAGTGGATGCGAAATCTGGTGTGCCTCGTGGCGCGTTGTGGCTGTCACTGCTACTGGCGATCGTCTGGACGCTGCCATCAGAGTTTCAGGTATGGGGTGGCTTGATTGGTGCAGTGACCTCCGCAACGGTGTTTACCTATATGCCCGGTCCAATTACCCTGGGCGCGTTCCGTAACCACTTGCCAGATATGCAGCGCCCGTTCCGTTTACCGATTGCCGCGATCCTCAGTCCTCTGGCCTTTGTTGCCAGTACTCTGCTGATCTACTGGAGTGGCTGGTCAGTGAATGAGATCCTCATCCCGATCCTGATCGTCGCCTGGATTGGCTATGCCATTTTTGGCAAGAAAAACAGCCAGTTCCGTCAGGATTTGCAGTGCGCATGGTGGCTACTGGCCTACTACATCGCCGTAATGGTGATTTCCATGCTCGGCACCTATGGCGGCAGCGGTGTGATTGGTGCGCCACTGGATATGATCCTCGCCATCGTTGCTTCACTGGTCTGCTACTTTTGGGGAGTAAAAGCCAGCCTGTCCGTGCCCGCCATCACCGATGAAGAGGATGAAACCCCAACTTCCGGCAAAAAAATTAGCGGTAAATACGCACATAATTAATCCCCCACCCGCCTGTGCCACGGCACAGGCGGCCTGCCCCTGAAAATCTCGTTACTCGTTGTCCTAATTGATTTTTTTCGAGATAGCGCGCAAAATACATACTGTCACATGGCGCAACTATCACATCCCAGATAGGTTTCTCCCCAGGAGAAAACCATTCAGGGAGAACAGGGATGATACTGACGATGATGAATACCCATAAAGCGTTCAAATCGTTGCAGCAGGCAGGTGTGGACGAACGCCAGGCAGAAGTGCTGGTCGAGATCTTCGCCGAAATGCAGCAGGAACATTCACTGACTAAAGCCGATTTATCCCAGGCGATGGAAGGGGTGGTAAAAGGACAACAAGCGCTCCAGACACGCGTTGACCGCCTTGAAGATCGGGTCGACCAGTTTTAGAAGAACGTCAATCAGCGCTTTGAACACGTTGATCAACGTTTCGACCAGGTTAATAAGCGCTTCGAAAAACTTGAAGCGCGTTTTGATCACACGGATTCCCGTATCAGTGGCATGAATCTCGACATTGTTGGGATGAAGAAAGAGCTGCAATGGCTGAAGCGGGTCATGATGGCAGCAACCTGTGCCATCGTGCTTGCCGCCAGCAAATATATCTTTCTCACTTAACCCTGACGCAGCGCTTCCAGTCGGTTGCGCTGCCTTCCCCCGGCGTCGAAGTTATCCGCTGACAACCAGCGTTCAAAGCCCAGTTTCACCTGCGGCCATTCGCTATCAATAATCGAAAACCAGCAGGTATCACGGCTGCGGCCTTTATAGACAATGGCCTGACGGAAAATCCCTTCCAACTGGAACCCCAGCCGCAGTGCCGCATTACGTGATGGCTGATTGCAGCTGTCACATTTCCACTCGTAGCGGCGGTAGCCAAATTGTTCGAAGGCATAGCGCATCAGGAGATAATGGGCCTCGGTTGCCATACGCGTTTGCTTTAAAAGCGGAGAAAACGCCACATGCCCAATCTCCATCACGCCATGCGTAGGTTCGATGCGCATCAACGCCAGCGTTCCGACAGCACGCCGACTTTCTTTATCAATCACCGCGAAATGCATGGGGTCTTGCCCATTCTCAATCTGACGCGCATACGCCAGATAGGCCGCTTCATCCTTGAAGGGTTGCGCAAACATATAGGTCCAGTCCCGGCCATCTTCCGCCAGCGCATAGGCAGCATAGAGTTCGCGACCATGACGTTCGGCACTGAGCGGTTCGAGGAAGCAATAGTCGCCGGTAAAGGGGATAAATTCCGGTCGTGGACGCGGTTGCCAGTCAGGTAATGCAAACCCCACGGGTTGCCCCCAGGCATTGGTGTTCTGAGACATCGTGTTTCCCTGTCGTTGGATTGGGTAGAGGTAATTTGCCACTTTGCTGGCCCTGTAAAAAGCGCCACAATCATGCTTATTGTTAGATCCACGCGAGCACGGCATGAACGACTTCGACCTCAGCACCCTGCTAACGGCACCGCTGGCAAGCCATCACCCTTTGACGCTACAGCAGCAGCTGTTCCAGCGTATCCGGCAGGCGATTCTGGCTGGCAAACTCCCCGCAGGCACCCGACTGCCCGCCACGCGCCAGTTGGCACTTGAACTTCAGGTTTCACGTAATACGGTGATCGCCGTCTGGACACAGCTACAGGCTGAAGGTTTTCTGGTGAGCGATCGCCAGGGTAGCCGCGTCACGCCGGTTGCACAGCTCCCCGCCCCTGCTGCTATGGCAGGACATGACAGCGAGCCACGGCTGGCAACTCGCGTGGCCCAGTTAAATTCATCACACCGTCCGTTCAGTCAGGAAATGGCGCTGAGGCCAGGCGTGCCGGCGCTGTCGCATTTTCCACTCGCCCAGTGGCGACGCGTATTTAATCGCGTGATGCAACATCAGCCTCACCAGTTGCTGGGCTATGGCGATCCGCTTGGGGAAAGTGCATTACGTGAAGCGTTGGCCCAACATCTTGCTCTGGCACGCGGAGTACGCTGCACCCCGGAGCAAATTGTCATCACCGAAGGCGCACAACAGGCGCTGTCATTATGTGTGTTGCTCCTCAGCAATCCGGGTGACATCGGTTGGGTGGAAGAACCGGGCTATCGCGGGGCGAAAGCCGCGATGCGCACGGGAGATCTGCACATCGAGCCTGTCGCTGTAGACACTCACGGGCTGGCACCGCAGCCGCAAGACTGGCAACAACGTCCACCAAGGTTGATTTACACCACACCGACCCATCAGTATCCCACTGGCGTGGTGATGAGTGCGCCACGCCGTCTGGCGTTACTGGCGGCGGCGCGGGAGCATCAGGCGTGGATTATTGAAGATGACTACGACAGTGATTTTCGTTACAGCGGCGAACCCATCGCGGCAATGCAGGGGATGGCGCAGCACGCCCCGGTGATTTACGTGGGTTCATTCAGCAAAACCCTGTTTCCTGCATTGCGTCTGGGTTTTATGGTGTTGCCGCCCCAGTTGTTACCGCGTCTGCGCCCGGCGCTGCATGAAGTGCTGCGTGGCGGTAATCGCCTGGAGCAGCAGGCGCTGGCGGCTTTTCTCCGCAATGGCGATTTCAGTCGTCATCTGAGCAAAATGCGTCGCCTGTACCGACAACGTCAGACCGCATTGCGCAACGCACTCATCCAACAATTGGGTGAAAAGGTTTCATTGCTCGGTGGGGAATGTGGCATGCATTTGGTATTACAGCTCCCACCCGCAATACAGGATATCGCGTTGGCAGACCAACTGATTCAGTCAGGTTGCGCGCCCGGCGCACTGTCAGGGTTTTATCTGGGAGAGCACAAACAGCAAGGACTGGTGCTGGGATACGGTAATACCAGCACCAGTCAAATCAGCAATGCGGTGGCGCAGTTGGCGCGCCTGATTAATCGCTAGCCTTTAAAGAAGATGTCACCGGATTTCGCCATCACGATTTTACCGGTGTCATTGGTGATCAGGATGTAGTTAGCGTTGATATATGCCCAATGGGTATCTTCCTGCGGTGCTGGCAGGTGACGCGGCTGCCATTCGCTAATGATGTAGGATTTACCGCGATACTCATCCGGCACCACATCGCCGACTTTATATTCTTTGTAATCAATCACGATAGTGGTGAGATCGTAGTTGTTCGGTGCGACAGGCTGTGCGGCGTTATCCTGCGGTTGCGCCGGGGTTGCCACTACCGGTGCCTGGGCCTGTGCGTCTGGCGCGGTTTGCTCAACCTGCGGCGGCGGTGGCACGTTATCAGTTTGCTCGCCTTCGGCCAGCGCGGCGGGCGTCAGGGTTAACGAGCCCAGAAAAAGTCCTGCAGAAAGAAGTACGGCGTGAGTCCTGCGCATGGTGATGTCCACTCTGGTTAATTATTCAATGTTCAATTTACTGACAATTGCGGCACGCAGAAGGTTCCCCGGTGCGCTTTGCACCGCGTCCTGCGCGTCAAATTTCGCCGGACAGCATACAACAGCCGCCACGCAATTCTGCAAGGCTTAATTGCAAGCAACCGTGTTACTGCCGCACCAAATCCCTCAATAACGCAATGCCAAGGTAATTACTCCAGTTAAACGCGTTTTGCAGCACCACGATGGCATTGCCGTTGGCCTGATCAAACCCGATAAAGCTGGAGTAACCGCCAATATAGCCTACCTGCCAGGTAATGCGCTGATCGCCGTAGCTGTCGGTAACCCAGGCAATATTTTGTGACTGATTACCGTGCTGCTGATAGCCCTGCCCGACCTGGGCAAAAGCCTGATTAATGGCCTCATCAGGCGTGGCGCTGAGATGCGCACCGAGATAGCGGATGAGATCCCGCGCGTTGCTGTACAGGCTCGCCGCAGCCACCATGTTGTGACGAAATTGCCAGTCTGGCGTCAGCTGACCTCGCGGAATCAACTTTGGCTGATCGCCAGCATGGCCCAGCGCACGGTAAGGGAAATTGTGTAGATGAGAGGCAGCAAAGCTGGTGCTGGTCATGCCCAGTGGAATAAATACATTATGTTGGGCCAGGACTTCGATGCTCTGATGAAAGTGATATTGCAGGATATAGCCAAGCAGGGCGTAACCCAGGTTGGAATATTGTGCCTGTGGATTGCCTGGTGCACGGAAATCCGCCAGATAGTTCAGCACCTCATCGCTATCTAAATTGCCGTAAAAATTCTCGCCGCTGGAGAGGTAGCGCATGAATTTGATAAACATCGACAAATCCATGTCCTGACGTGGCAGGCCCGAGGTGTGCGTCACCAGTTGTAGCAAGGTTATGCGCCTGGCATCAGCGCTGAGTGGCACAGCCGTGGGCAGCAACGTCGCCAGGGTATCCGTCCAGTGCAGCTCGCCACGATTGACTAACTGGATAATCACCTCTGCGGTGATCCCTTTGCTCAGCGATCCCAGGGCAAACAAGGTATCCGGTGTGATGGGATAACGATGCACAGCATCAGTGACGCCATAGCTGTAAAACTGGGGTTCACCACGCTGATGAATAATGGCGATGCTGATGCCGGAGACCTGCTTTTGCTGCATGTAATGCCGCACCATGTCATCGACATTATCCTCGAATGACGCATGCGAAAGGTAAATATTGTCACTGACCGGGGCCGATGTCTGCGAGAGCGTGCCACAGCTACTGAGCAAAAAAACCGCCGTTGCCACCGTTAACAGACGCAAGCAACAGGTGACGATGCCATGTTGCATCACAAAACCCCGGATGTCAGAAAGGAACCACAGTTGATTTAAGTTAAATCAATAAATTAGAACAAAACAGACCGTGAAATATCCGGCGAAATATAACACAGATGGAGGGGAACACCACCCGCCAGATACGGGTGGTGGCAGGAATTATTGGTGCACCGGGATCACCGAACCTTTGTACTGCTGGTTAATAAATTCAGCAGTTTGCTTTGACTCAAGATCTTTCGCCAATTCCAGAATACGTGGGTCGTGTGCCAGCTTCGGTGTTGTAACCAACACATTGGCATACGGGTTGTCTTTCGCCTGCTCCAGTCCCAGCGCATCCTTTGACGGTACCAGACCTGCCTGCAACGCATAGTTACCGTTAATAATCGCCAGCGTGGCATCATCCAGCGCGCGAGGCAGTTGCGGTGCTTCGATTTCAATAATTTTCAACTGATGCGGGTTATCGCTGATATCTGCGGTGGTGACCAACGAACCGGCACTGCCACTTTTTAGTTTGATTAACCCGTTAGCCTGCAACAGATACAACGCACGACTCAAATTGGTCACGTTGTTGGGTACCGCTACCTGCGCCCCCTGAGGCACATCTTTCAAGGATTTGATTTTGTGCGAATAAATCCCCAATGGCTCGATATGGACCGTTGCCACCACGGCGAACTTCTCGCCCAGCGCCTTTTCCTGGTCACGCAGGTACGGCACATGTTGGAAATAGTTAGCATCAACATCCCCCCGCGCCAGCAGCTCGTTGGCATTCAGGTTGCCGTTCAGTTCAATCACCTGCAAATCGAGCTTTTTATCGGTTTGCTTGATTTGATTGAGAATTTCGCTGTGCGGTACCGGATCGGCAGCCACACGCAGTGCGGCCGCGGAAGCATAACTGCTCGCCAGAGAAAATAAAGCCAGTGCTGCTATCACTTTTTTGTCCATGAGTTTCCCTTTTCTTATGATTTAACGGTATTGAGTGCATCGGTGTAGTAACGCAGAGCCACGTCACGATGGGATCGCAAACGTCCTTTCAGGTAATTCCAGCCAACGTCACGAATCAGTGGATTTGCCGGATCGCTGGTTGGCCCCGTCGCCTCGGCCGCCAGCGATGCCGGCAATTGATAGAGCGGCACCTGTGCGTCCAGTTGCGCGCCAAGAAAAAAGGCGATGGAAATGCGTTCTTTACGTGCCGGAGGCGAAACCACACGATGCACGGTGGCACGCAAATAGCCATTGGTCGCCAGCTCCAACAGTTCGCCAATATTCACCACGAAAGCGCCAGGTTTCGGTAACGCATCAACCCAATTGCCCGGCGTGACCTCTACCTGCAATCCCCGCTGTTCGTCCTGCAACAAAAAGGTGAGAAAGCCGGAATCCTTATGCGCCCCGACACCCTGCTGGCTCTCATGTGCCGCCTGCCCAGGGTAGCGAATCAGCTTCACATGTTCGTTTGGATGGGTGCCGTAGAGGGCATCAAAGGCATTAGCAGGCAGAGACAGCGAGCGGGCAAATGCACGCAGCAGGCGCAGTGCCACACCGGTCATCTCCTGCTGCCATGCATGGATCACCGGACGCAACTGCGGCAATGCGTCCGGCCACAGATTGGGTCCCTGCAATCGCTTCCATGCCGGATCGCCAGGTTGTAGCGTTAACGCGACACGCTCGGCACCGATATCAAACTGTTCACGCTGGTCACGTTGCTCACGGGTATATTCCACCCCGGCACGGTTGTAACCGCGAAAATGGGGTGAATGGATCATCGACACGCGTTGTTTTTCCGCCTCTGGCAGGGCGAAGAAAGCGCGGGTGATGCTCTGCACATTTTGCAGCAGCTGCGCATTGACGCCGTGATTCACCAGGTAAAAGAAACCGACATCGCGTGCCGTTTCGCGTAACTCAGTGAGATGTTCTGCCTGCGCAGCGCCGGGTAACTCCAGCAGCCCTAAGTCCAGTACCGGCAAAGTGCCAACACTCATGATATTTGCGTCCTTAATGCAGCAAGTTCAGTGTTTACGCTGACATTGGTCGCGAATCAGAGCCAATAATGTTGCGAAATATGTTATGGGAAATGATTTTTAGGAAAGGTTCAGCAATGGATAGCTGAAAAGTGGCAATTGATGGCTGAATCCCTCCGCTTCCCGCTATAATCGCGCGTTATCGACGTCGGGCAATGAGCCCGTCAATGAGCACCGATCGCAGGAGATACCGTATGAACCACGGCCCGTTAACCGAAAAAGAGCTGAACTGGCTTGAAGAGATGCTGGAGAAATACGGCACTGAGCACTCCGTGGTGGATGTTGCTGAACTGGATGGCATGCTGACTGCGTTGCTTTCCGGCCCCAATGATATTGAACCAAGCGAGTGGCTGGTGGCGATGTGGGGCGGCCAGAAATACATCCCGAAGTGGTCGAGCGAACGTGAAATGGATCGCTTTATGACCCTGACCTTCCAGCATATGAACGATATCGCCGAGCGCCTGAGCGAGTTCCCGGACCAGTTTGATCCGCTGTTCGGCACTCGTGAGATGGAAGGTCAGGAGTTTACCGTGGTGGAAGAGTGGTGCTTTGGCTATATGCGCGGCGTGGCACAGGATGACTGGTCAGCCCTGCCGGAAGCCCAGCAACCGGCACTCGACGCCATTGCCTTACACGGCAGCGAAGAAAATTTTGCCCAACTGGACGGCTTCACCCCGGAACAGTTTGAAGCCAGTATCGCAGCGATTCGCCCGGCGGCCTTGCAGCTACATGATTACTGGCAGGAGCAGCGCCTGTCACAGCCTGAGCCAGCCCCCCAGGTGCCCTATTTTGCCGGTGAGAAGATTGGACGTAACGATCCCTGTCCGTGCGGCAGCGGCAAAAAATATAAGCAGTGCTGCATGAAATAATACCTGGCGTAGCGGCGCGATTTATCGCGTATCAGGCAAAACCATCTCATCGCGCTGGCTTCACATTGGTCACCAGCGTGGGCAATTGCCAGGGGCCACCCGCCCGGATAGCACGACACATGCCCGTGGTGGCCTCGCTGGTTTGCTGGAAGTCTTTGCCATCCCACACCCAGGCGGCAGTACTCCAGCAATCACCGATGCCCCGCCCCTTCTGCGCCAGCGAAATCACGCCGTCGTGGTAGTCAGAGGCGGAATCGGTAATCAGTTCGGGTTTTTGCTGCAATCGCTTGTCCATCAACCAAAAGCCATAGCCTTCGTTGTAGGCGCCGCGCCAGCACAGTGCGGAGATCAGCACATGCGTTTTATCGACTGGCGTCAGGGTGATTGGCTCAGCCCCCTCTTCTGGCTGGTCATCGGACGGTTGCAAATTATCGCAGCTGTCATCATCGGTAAGCGACTCAATCAATTGCGGTTTAACCGATGACAACTCCTGGGCAGTGAGCGCGCGCGGCTGGGCTTGCATCACTTTAACCTGCAGAATGACTGGCGCAGCAACCGCCACCAACACGCTACTTTCCGGCTTATCGCCTTTTCTGACCAGCGCCCCTGGCGTGCCGGGACGCCCCTGCGCATCATCCATTTTTAGCAAGGTCGCAAAGGCGCCATTATCCGACAGTTCAAACGGTTCTTCACCACCACGAAACTCGACCGTGCCGTTGCCTTTCACTGCGCGGATCACCGCCTGTGTCTGGGCCTCCGTTAAGCGCCATTCGTCGTTATCGGCTTTCTGCAACTCACCCAGTGAGTTGTCATCGATCCATAACGACAGCATCGCCACGGGTTTCGGCTCATCCTCCATTGCATCTGCCAGCACTACCTCGCCACTTACCGGGGTATTTGCCCCGGCCTGGCGTGTCAGCAGTACCGAACCACCCGCGCCCTCTTCGGTGCTGTAGCCTGCCGCCCGACAGGTCAGCGTGTTATCACACGCCAGCTCCCAGTCTTTATGGCTGAAGGAAATACCGCTGTCATCAGCCCACAGCGGCGCGGCCATGCTGGCAAACAGCGCGATCGCCAGCAGGTTTCGGGATGTCATACCATCTCTCCATAATGATAAAGGTGGATAGTGTGCGCAGTTTTTCAGGCCGGGAGAAGTGAATTTTTAGCGATATAAGATGGGTCCAATCATAGCCATGAGAACGTCTTCGAATTTCCGACTAAATCCGCAGAAAATTAAGCAACGTTGCTAATCATTGAACAAGTATCATTCAACGCAGTAGTATGTCCAAAACTGCGTACTTTTCCATAAGGACTGCAACTTAACATGGACAGCCATAACTCAAATTCCGCAACGCACCAGGCCATTCATATTCTCGAGTATTGGCACAAAATTGAATTCTTCGAATCGACAGATATTAAAGATCTTGAAGATAATGCCGATGGCGTGTTGCAAATTGAGATGGAAGCCCTGCAATCGCTGACTATCCTCCCGTGGATCAATCCTGAGCAAGTGAGGCGGGCTGGCCACCGCTACTCTCCCACTAAAAAATATCGCTATGAGCTTTTTTTCGGTATTTTTGATCGTCAGGAAATATTCCAACAAGCACAGCAATCCTTTCCGACAATCAGCGATATTGATGTTGAAAAGATTGGCGATGACGGGCGTACTTGCTCGATAAAATGTGTGGTTGATCCGCATGGCGTTATAGACAGCGATAGCTTTGAATTTTCCACCGTGACCTGGGCATTAGGACAATTAAAAAAAGGCAGCCTGGATAATCTGCGGTTTGAAAACTATGAACTGAGCACAAAAAAACTTCACGACCGCTTTAAAAGTATTATTACCGTTGCGAATAATATTAAGCAGCAACACCATTTACCACAAGTTCTGACGACCTTTGAGATTATCGAGTTTTTGCAGGCAATGGCCGAGTGGACATCTTTCCAGCCGCAAATCCAGGTTCCTGCATTATTTATTAAATTAAGAGAAGTGAGGAATCAGCAACAACCTGGGGAAACAATCGATCCCCGACGCCTGCCGGAACTGAGCCAAATAACGCAACAAGCCCTGATAACCGGCAGTCATCATGCCTTATCCGCAGAGGATCGCTCAGGTGACATCAGCATTCTGAACAGTTTTTATCTGCGTGATATTGAGCAGGCGATGACATATATCCGCCAGCATGGGCTGGATGCGGCCTCACCTTTGGGTCGCTATCTGACGGGTGATCGCCAGCGAAAAGCGGATTTGCTGTTACCGGAAGGGCGAGCGCTGCTGGTTGATCATCTGCGGTTAAATAAACTGCCTCCCGGACGCTGGCTGTCCGATGCTCAGCACAATATGAGTCTGATGCAGCAATTTGCCATTAATACGCTTGCAGATGAACTGACGGAGACCGGGCTTTTTTCCGTTAATGGGCCGCCGGGCACCGGGAAAACCACTTTATTACGTGATGTGATTGCCAATAATCTGGTGAAACGCGCTGGCATGCTGGCGAATCTCCACCAGGTTGAAGATGCCTTTTCCTCTAGCATCCCGTTAAGGGTAAATAATGAAACCCGCATGATTCCCTGCCTGCGTGATGAACTTACCGGCTTCGAGATGGTGGTGGTTTCAAGTAACAATACCGCGGTAGAAAATATCTCACGCGAGCTGCCACAAATTAAAAGTCTCGGCGATGACTGGAAAGAGGTTGATTATTTAAAACCCTCAGCACGTAAAGTTGCAGCAACCTCGCGCCATCTCACTCCAGGCGAAAAGCAACAAGGCAAAACATTTGCCATTGATCCGCTGTCAGCGGAAGAAGATTGCTGGGGACTTATCGCGGTCGCGTTGGGGAAACAAAAAAATCGCGAACAATTTAAGGAGCGGGCTTTTACGCAGAGCCATAAATCCGCCATTGCCCCGGCGCCAGCAGATGAATATCGCAATCTTTTCTCTGCCATCAATGGTGCCAATATAACAACCTTCGCAGAAGCGAAGCTCGCCTTTAAGCATGCCGAAAAGCACTATCAGGATATTTTGCGCGATCTTCAGTTGCTTGAAACACAAAATGATCGGCGCAACGCCCACCAGCAACAGCTGCGCAAGCGGGAAAAATTAAACCTGCGTCTTTACCAACTTCAGGCCGTCATCGCTAAACGCGCTTTACGTATTCCTGGCTGGTGGACATTACGTATTGAAAAAATTTGTCGGGAAAAAGCCATTTGTGCGGGATTACATCGTCGCCTGGTCGCCACGCAGGCAACGCTAAATCTTGAAGAACAACGGGCAAAACAGGTGCTTGCAGAACTAGAAGCCGCGCAGCAGCATTGCGACGAGCTACAGCGGCAGTACCCGGATGTGATGTTTGCTGGCGCGGATACCGATATCGAAGCGGAACAGGTGCAGCGCAGCGCGTTTGGTCAGGGTGCAGCGTTAAATGCCGCGCGCAGCCAGCTGATGGCATGCGCACTGGACCTGCATCAGGCCTGGCTGAAAGCGTCTTACCGTAAGTGCAATTTAAAAGAGGTTTTGTTCTCGTTAAGTGATGCAATCAATGGCAGCATCACCGATCGACGAGCAAGCCTGGCGCTCTGGCAGCTGTTATTTATGATTGTGCCAGTGGTGTCATCGACCTTTGCTTCGGTCCATCGACAGTTTAAACATTTCAGCTTCGCAGAGATTGGCTGGCTATTTATTGATGAAGCAGGACAGGCAACGCCACAACAGGCCGCTGGTGCGCTGTGGCGAGCCAGACGGGCCGTGGTGGTTGGCGATCCACTGCAAATCGAGCCCGTGTTTACTATCCCCCCGGCATTTGTCGAAACCCTCGCCGAACGCGCCTTTGGCGCTGAATGGCTAGAATGGTCGCCAACCACCCAATCGGTGCAAAATCTGGCTGACCGCGTCAACCCTTATGGTACTGCGCAAATCGCGAAGAATAACTGGCTTGGCAGCCCGTTACGTGTCCATCGACGTTGCGATGAACCGATGTTTAGCATTGCGAATGCCATTGCGTATAACAACAAAATGCTGCATGGCCGCGATCAACGCTGGCCCAGGGACAGTAGCGTTTGGGGAGCCAGTCGCTGGCTGGATATTGGCGGCGAGGTTCAGGGAAAACACTATGTGCCTGCCCAGGGACAGCGGGTGCTGCAAATGGTGACATCATGGTTAGACGCTCATGACAATCTGCCGGATGTGTATGTCATTTCGCCCTTCCGCCAGGTCAAAAACCAATTGAAGTCGTTGCTCCGTGCCGAACTTGGTCACGTAGAAGGGATTAAACGCTGGTTAGATGACCGGGTGGGAACGGTACATACCTTCCAGGGGAAAGAAGAGAAAAATGTGATTATCGTGCTCGGGCTGGATGCCCGAACCCGGGGAGCCGCTAAATGGGCTTCCGCCAAACCTAACCTGCTTAATGTCGCGGTGACCCGCGCACAAAAACGCGTCTATATCATTGGCAGCAAAAACATTTGGGCGAGCTGTCCCGGATTTCAGGTTGCCGACGAGAAATTAGCCGCAATGGCAGCCAAAAATCCGCCAGAGTACGAGGTTACACTGCGGCCATAATCTGTTGCCTTAACCACTGATGGGCCGGATCGCGCTGCATACGTTCGTGCCACATCATTAAAATATCAAACCCCGGCACATCAAGCGGCGGCTCGATAACCTGCAATTGCGTTGAGCGGCGTACCAGCCGCTCCGGCAGCACCGCGACCATGTCGCTGCTCGCCAACACTTCCAGCATAAAAAGAAAATGTGGCACCGATAACACCACGCGCCGCGTGCGTCCGATCCTGGCCAGCGCGCTGTCGGTAGCGGCGCTGAATCCGCCACCGTCCGGCGAGACGATAAGATGTTCCAGCTGACAGAACGTATCCAGCGTCAGGCCCGGATGTAAATGCGGATGACCAATACGTCCGGCCAGCATGTAACGCTCACTGAACAATTTGCGCTGATGCAACGTCTCAGGGGCGCGATCGCCAGTATGGAAAATCAAATCCAGCTCGGCTTTCTCCAGTTGCTGCGCCACCAGCGGCGGATTAAGACCAAACACCGCCACACGGCAATCCGGTGCTGCGACCCGCAACGTCCCGATCACCGGCAGCATGATCGCCGAGGACATGTAATCGGTGGCAGCAATACGCCAGGTCAGGTTTGCCTTGTCAGGTTCAAAAGCCTGCGGAGGGGCAATCGCCCGTTGCAGCGACTCCAGCGCCAGCCGTAGCGGCTCGCGCAGCGCTTCCGCCCGAGACGTCGGTGCCATGCCACGCGGGCCGGGCAGCAACAGCGGATCGTTAAAGATGCTGCGCAGCCGCGCCAGTTGCGCACTCACCGAGGGTTGCGACAGATTGAGGCGCTGTGCCGCTCGCGTCACATTCAGTTCGGCCAGCAGCACATCGAGTGTGAGGAGTAGATTTAAATCCAGCGCTCCGATATTCACCGTGTCTATACCTGAGATATCAGCAATTGATTTCTACTATATCCAGCCATGACGTAGCCTGCATCCACTTTGTTCTCACAGGATTACACCATGAATGTATTGATTGTCTTCGCTCACCCGGAAGTCCATTCACTGAACGGAGCGTTAAAAGATTTCAGTGTACAGCAGCTAAAAAACGCCGGGCATCAGGTGCAGGTGTCAGATCTCTATGCCATGAACTGGAAAGCGCAACTGGATGCTGCGGATACGCAGGCTCCGCTGGTGGGCGAGTATTTTCACGCTTCGCTGGATTCCCGGTTCGCCTATGAACATCAGCAACAGGCGGCGGATATCACCGCAGAACAGGAAAAATTGCGCTGGGCGGATGCGGTGATTTTCCAGTTCCCACTGTGGTGGTTCTCCATGCCCGCCATCATGAAAGGCTGGTTTGACCGCGTCTATGCCTGTGGCTTCGCTTATGGCGTGGGCGAACATAACGAAAGCCGCTGGGGAGAACGCTACGGTGAAGGTAACCTGGCGGGTAAACGGGCGATGCTGGTGGTCACCACTGGCGGCTGGGAATCACATTACAGCCCGCGTGGCATCAATGGTCCCATCGACGATCTGTTGTTCCCCATCCAGCATGGCATGTTGTTCTATCCGGGCTTTAGCGTGCTGCCACCGGTGGTGTTGTATCAGGTGCAGAAAGCGGCGGACGCGCGTTTCGCCAGCTGGTGCGATACGCTGGCTACCCGACTGGATACCTTAGCGACCTGCGAACCGATTGCGTTTCGGCGGCAAAATGGTGGCGATTATGTCATCCCGGCGCTGACGCTCAGGGAGGACATTGCGCCAGGGGAAAGCGGCTTTGGCGTGCATCAGAAACGCTAATTATTCATACAACCAGCGCCCGGCCTTAGCCGATTCAATCAACATACCCAACGTGAAATCCGGCACCACCGGCACCTGGCGTTTGTTGAAAGGATTGAGGATCGCGCCCAGCGATGGTTCAGGTGGGTAGTAGGTTTCGATAGTAAAGGTGCCGCGCGCCACGTTGAACTCGGAGAAAAACTCCTCCATCAGCGCGGCCGCTTCATCGGCGTCAAAATTGAGATCGCTATCGATATCAATCTGCGGCGACAGCGTTTTTTGCTTAAACAGATAAACGCCATCATAACGACGGACAAGTTCATAGATGCGCTGCTCGATATCATCTGACATATCGTCTCTCTCTTGCACGATTCTGATGGGTCGGGCGGCTATTCTGCCACGATATGGGCGCGCTGTGTCGAGAAACTCCCGCCAGCAAACGCTGTCGGGAGTTTCTGCTATTTCAATGGCAGATAGATGTCAGTGATCAGTTGGTGTTCCGGCACATCGTGAATAAAGTTCTGATAATGAAAGAACAGTGGAAAATCTCGCAGTTCCTCACCGTTGGCGGGCAGCCAGTCGCTATAAAGCCTGCGCGCGCTTGCGGCAATCGCATCATGCGAACCATGATGACGCAACAGCGCACAGCGACCGGCGGGGATAAGCGCATTGACCACACCAAACGCATTATCTTCCGGGATCGGGGCTGTTATCGAGCCACAGATATCAAAGCGGAATATCTCTGCGGGCGTGCTGGCCGGGTCATGGTGGGCAATGCCAAATGTCTGACTGCTGACAATCGGTGATAACCCGGTAGTTTTGCGCCAGCTGATAAAACGCGCCGCCGTCTCCATAATGCGTTCGGGCTGGCCGTAATGTGACAACATCGCCACCTGGGTGGCGGGAAAATTGATGATAGTGACCGGCATCGTTTCTCTCCGTTTGGTCTGTAACTGCGGCATACGCTGGTGCCAACTGACCCAGGCGGGCTGCTGACGAAATTCGCTCGGCGTCATCGCAAACATCTGCTTGAACGCACGACTGAACGACTCCGCATGCTGAAAGCCTGCATCCAGCGCAATATCGATAATCTTCTCGGACGGATTGAATGCCAGCCGGTATGACGCACGTTTCAGACGCATCAACTGAATGTAGCGCCCCGGCGCGACACCGCAGTAACCGGTAAATTGCCGGTGGAAATGGTAGGGCGAAAAATGGGCGACTTCGCTAAGTTGTTCCAGCAACAGCGGATCGTCAAGGTGTTGATCGATATAATCAAACACCTTGTTAAAGCGCTGGTGGTAAACCTCAGTTTTGTTGACGGGCATGGCATTCTCCTTGCCATTAACTATGCCTGAGCGGTGGCGCATTTGGCCTGACGGATCTTGCTGAGTTGGGCTAGCATCCGGCGGCGATATAATCCCCGTTGGCGCTGATCGGGATAACGGTGAGGAACAACACGGTGGCAAAAAGGATGATAATCACACCGCCCGCGATCCGTACCACCGGAATCAACCAGCGATAGTTTTCGTTGTCACGACTGAAGAAGGTCACGGTACGATGGCGCGCATAACGCACCGCCAGCGACAACCCCAGTATGGACAGTGCCGTCCCCAATGACATGGTCATCACAGCGGCGATCCCCCAACTGACAATCCCCAGCGTATTGGAAAAGAGCAGAATCATAATCGCACCGCTGCATGGCCGCGCACCAATCGCCAGTACCACGCCGAGGCGGGTTTTCCAGTCTGCGTGGGTTAAATCCGCGCCGACACCGTGATGCCCACAGCCGCATTGTTCCGGGTGCTGATGCAGCGGTTTGATCGTGCTGATGGCTATTTTTCGTGGTCGCTGCTGGTACAACGTCTGCCAGATAACAAACGCACCAAACGCGCCAATCAGCAGCGCGCTGACTTTTTCCACATACCAACGGCTGGTACTGAGATCGCCAGCCGCCAGGTTAAAACCGACAGCCAGGATATAGACAAACAAAATGGCACAGATGCCCTGCATCAGGCTGCCAAGAAACGGCACCACACGCGCCGCAAGCTGGCTTTCTTTGTTGGTGCTGAGATAAGTGGTGACGATAAATTTGCCATGCCCCGGCCCGACCGCATGCAGCACGCCGTAAATAAATGCGCCGCCCAGCAGCCATACCCCGCCGGTGTAGTCGTGGCTGTTGAGTTGCAGCAGGTACGTCACCAGCCTGCGGTGTAAAGAGATTTGTGTAGCGAGGCTCCATTGCAGGAATGCGGGCCAGTGGGTGTAGAGCGTGGTGGCGATCAGCAGCAATGTCAGGGTGAGGAGTGCTGCGATGGGGAGACGCCAGTCACGGGTGAGGGAGCGAGTTAACATGCGGTGGCCTGGGTGGTGGGTGTAGGGGATATGGTGGGAATGCTAGTGGGTGTTGGGGGGGAATGCTACGACATTCGGTTGAATGGATTTCAGACACAAAAAAAGCCGCCCTTGAGCGACTTGATTTCTTCATCAATCATTGGTGCCGAAGGCATGACTCTCAAGATAAATCAGTTATTTCACACCCGCTTCGAATTAACATCTTTTCTCGTTTTTCATTTAACACTTTCCGAAACGGGGTGTGTCGAAAAAGTCATATAGGTTTTTAATCCAGAAGGACGCTTCACGCCGCGCGGATCAGACAGGAAAGGAATGCGCAAATGAGGTGACTTAGAAATTTTTACGGTCCATCTGACATCATCGATAAACTGAAAATGAACACTCTCTTCATCTGTGGAGGCATTTTCAAATACGCCCGAAGCGTATTCTCCGCCAAGATGGGCAATCTCAATAACGCCCTGCTCACGGCTTATCAGGGTAATTGTCAGCGACTCTTCAAACAGAATGTCATCGGTGGTAAAGATCAAATATCGATCCTCATCCACCCTAAAAGCCGCTTCCAGTACCTTTCCGGGTACCACTATGCCAGATGGCTTACCATCAAAATAAATCTCTGAACACGCCTGCGAGAACTCGGTTTGCCCGGAATGTTCGACCAGGGATAATGTGCTGAGCTGTTGCATGATTACCTCCAAAAATATCCCATTTCCCATGCGGCAAGCGCACCACCGATAAATCCACCGATGAGAACACAAACAGGTGCTCCCGGACCACACACCGGCCATTCCATCCTGAACTCTCGTTATGCCAATGGAGCTGGTCAGGATCAACCGCAGTTGCATCCATATCAATAAGTTGATGTAGATTGAATCAAGCTAAAAAACGAGGAAATTTTTGCAGATACCGAATTTCAGATACAAAAAAAGCCGCCCTTGAGCGACTTGATTGCATCATATGGTGCCGAAGGCCGGACTCGAACCGGCACGTATTTCTACGGTTGATTTTGAATCAACTGCGTCTACCGATTTCGCCACTTCGGCACTGAAGAGGATGCGGAAAACGTTGGGGATTATACCGTTACCGACAAGGCACGCAACCGGAATCGATCCGGATGTGCACTAAGCGCTGAAAAAACCACCACCACCTCGACTATCAGCAAATTTCCGCGCAAAATCCCGCCAAAAACCAGAACATTCCCAATCTCCCCTCCCCCCTGGAACTTTCTTAGGTCTACCCTTTCTTAAGCAACACTGACACCAGTCAGCCATAAAGATAAATGAGGTTGAGATGACTAAAGCAACACAACGCGTGATTTGGGGATGGGGCATTGCTGCGGTACTGGTTGCAGGCAGCGCATCGGCAGCGAGCTGGCAGGATCAACTGAGCAGCGCCGCTTCACAGCTGAGCAGTGGAACCACCAGCGGCAGCAGCACGTCGAGCGAAGGGATGTCGCTTTCATCGGTCACTGGCTTGCTGAACGGCGGTGATAAAGCCGTCAGCGCCAACAGCATGACCAATGCGGCAGGTGTGATGCAGTACTGCGTTGAACACAATGTGGTGAAAAACAACGTAGAGTCGGTAAAAGATCAGGTATTGGGCAAACTTGGCCTGAGCAGTACCACCGCCCAGGAACAGAAAACCGATTACCAGCAGGGTCTGCAAGGCTTGCTTAACACCGGCAACGGCCAGCAGTTGAACCTCGAAAGCCTGAGCAACTCCACCATGGGCGAAAAGCTGAAGACCAAAGCCTGTGATGTGGTACTGAAGCAAGGCAAGAAATACATCGGGATGTAATGACATTGGGCAGCGCAGGACCGTGAGGCAGGCTGTCCCCTGGTTCAATGTCCTGCGTTGCCCCTCCCGCCAACTCCCTGCATCGTGCTGCCCGTCACGCCCTTCCCTTGAGGGGTGATTTCCCCGCACCACCATTAACGCTATAGTGGGACTTTAGACCTCACAGGACAGCGCGCATGAAAGGCATCAACATTGCGATTTACTTCGATCCCGACCTGATTCGCATTTGCGTACATCAACAGGACGGCAGCTATCTCAGCCAGAACTTCAATTACGACGACAGCGTGATTGAAGAGATTTACCAATGGCTGGAGCAGTTCACTCCCAATCGCACGCACATTTGCCTGATTGAGCATGACACCGCCGACCTCCTCGCGGATGAACTGGTGGATAATGGTTATCACGTCCATCAGGTAAGCCAACACGATTTGCTGAACTGGTTTGCCAGCGAACCGCCGTCCTCACCCGATGGCTCGCCGGTACGCGCCCTGCTGCGCTATCTGGAAAACGAAATGCCGCCTGAATATCAGTCACGCACCCCGCAGATTGAAGCTTTGATGGATCTGCTGGATGAGCTGGACGCACTGGAGGCGGTAGAAGAAGCCGAAGATGAAGACAGCCTGCCCGATGACGTACTGCGTCTGATGAAGCAGAAAAAAATCAGCGCCCATGATGCTGCGTTGCGCCTGATCCCTGATGTCAACGAACGCATTCGCGAACATCTGATCAACTATCCTGATTTGATGACACCCGAATTGCTGGAAGACTTTTTCCCTGAGTTGATCGAAGCGCTGGATCGCCCGAAACACTAATCACCTACATCACGTTGTCTCCGTAAACTGAACCGCGCCGAGCTGTCATCGGCGCGCCTGCATCAGAAGGAACCGACATGCTGGATCTTTTCAAAGCCATTGGCCTCGGGCTGGTGGTCATTCTCCCCCTTGCCAATCCACTCACCACCGTCGCGCTGTTTCTTGGTCTCGCCGGTGATATGAATTTTCAGGAACGTAATCGCCAGGCCATGCAGGCCTCCATCTATGTTTTTCTCATCATGATGGTGGCCTGGTACGCGGGCACTGCGGTGCTGCACACCTTTGGGATCTCCATTCCCGGCCTGCGCATGGCGGGCGGGCTGATTGTGGCCTTTATCGGTTTTCGTATGCTATTTCCCGCCAAACCCGTGGGCCATTCAATGGAGGCGGAGCATAAACAGGATGAGCTGGAATCGAGTGATAACCATCGCGAAAGCGTGAATATCGCCTTTGTGCCGCTGGCGATGCCCAGCACCGCCGGTCCGGGCACCATTGCGATGATCATCAGCTCAGCCTCGACGATACGCAGCGGCGTTGATTTCCCTGGCTGGGTAATCGCGGTGGCACCGGTGATGATCTTCTTTTTGGTTTCACTGATTTTGTGGATATCGCTGCGCAGTTCAGGCGCGATAATGAAACTGGTAGGGAAAGGCGGTATTGAGGCGATTTCACGCCTGATGGGCTTTTTGCTGGTGTGTATGGGTGTGCAGTTTATTATCAACGGCGTGCTGGAAGTGATTCATACCTATCACTAATCCGTTGAAAATCAGCGCGATAAATCGCGCCGCTACCATTAAATCCGTGCACCTGGGCATAAAAAATCAGCGCGATAAATCGCGCCGCTACAACTAAATCCGTGCCCTTGGGCATAAAAATCGCGCCGTTACTATGAATGACAGGGGCGGCCTGAACGCCGCCCCGATGATCATTAGTGCTTCAGAGTCTTACGAACATCAGCAACCTGATCTTTCGTGACTGCCGGAGCGTTGTTGC
Organism: Pantoea sp. AS-PWVM4; assembly: GCF_000468095.1. Taxonomy (GTDB): domain Bacteria; phylum Pseudomonadota; class Gammaproteobacteria; order Enterobacterales; family Enterobacteriaceae; genus Pantoea; species Pantoea phytobeneficialis. The sequence continues at coordinate 75,660 of NZ_ASZC01000021.1, read as the reverse complement.
TCCAGCCCTGGCGAATAAAGGTCGCCAGTTGCGCCACTTCATCATCGCTCAGACGGTTGGCAAAACCAGGCATCAACAAGGTTGAGGCTGTTTTCTCAGTCGATGGCTGCTGCGCACCTTCCAGAATGGTGTGGATCAGTCCGGTTGGATCTTTGGCGTTGACGATAGTGGCCTGATCCAGTTCCGGGAACACGCCCGGCGCGCCTTTACCGGTGACAAAGTGGCACGCACCACAGTTGTCGAGGTACAGACGCTCACCTTCCGACAGATTTTTGCCTGCGGTCAGCTTCGCTTCCGTCGCCTGCTGGGCCTGAACGTTGTACGCCTGCAACGGCGGGTTACCGCCCAGGAACTTCAGGTAGGCCGCGATGGCTTTCAGGTCGGCATCGGTCATGTGCGAGCTGCTGTGCTCAATCACCGACTTCATCTCACCGCCCACCGCCGCTTTATCGTTACGACCGGTTTGCAGGTAATCAACGATCTCCTGCTCGCTCCAGCGCGGCAGACCGCGCAGTGAAGGCACGTCCCAGTTGTTCAGGCTACCACCGGCGAGGAACTGATCATCGCTGCTGTCGAGCGCTTTCTCGTTCATACCCAGACCGCGCGGCGTATGGCAGCTACCGCAGTGGCCAAGGCTTTCCACGATATAAGCACCACGGTTCACCTCTTCAGAGGCACCGCCAATCGGCTGGAACGGCTTGTCAGAGGTGAACGCCCAGTTCCAGAAACGCATACCCCAGCGCTGGCTGAACGGGAAGCTCAGTTTGGTTTCCGGTGGCTGCTCCGCACTCGGTTTTACGCCCTGCATAAAGTAGACATACAGCGCGTGCATATCTTCATCGCTGATTTTGGCGTAATCCGGGTAAGGCATCGCCGGATAAAGGTGGGAGCCATCCGGCAGCACGCCTTTACGCACCGCGTCGGAGAACTGCTGCTCGGTATAGTTACCGATACCGTGTTCTTTATCCGGCGTGATGTTGGTGGAGTAGATGGTACCCAAATTAGACTCAATCGCCAGGCCACCGGCATAGTCCGGCTTACCCGCTACCGAGTGACAGGCCATACAGTCGCCGAGACGCGACAGGTATTCACCCTTTTTGATCAGTTGTGCGTCATCTGCCGCGTGCGCCTGCGCCGCAATGCTTCCCAGCAACACGGCATTAGCGATTAACAATGATTTTAATTTCATGTGCTTATGCCTGTACCAGTGGACCGGGGTTTTTCAGATAATGTTCTTTGATTGCCTGTGCCGCCATCAGGGTGATCGCGCCGATAGTATCGGTCGGGTTCGCCTGGAAGTTCTGCGGGAAGGCGTTACCGCCCGGTACAAACACGTTATGCACGTCCCAGCTTTGCAGGTACTTGTTGAGCGCGGAGGTTTTCGGGTTGTCACCCATTACCGCGCCGCCCACGTTATGGGTGGATACGTATTTGGTCAGGTCAAAGTCTGCGCCCATTGGCAGGAAGCTCATGCTCATGCTATCCGGGTTCAGCTCTTTGGCGATGTTGCCCACAATGCCTTTCAGATGCTGTTGCAGCTTCAACTCGTTCTCTTTCCAGTTGAAGGTCATACGCAGCAGCGGCAGGCCACGGTGGTCGGTGTAGTGCGGGTCGAGATCCAGATAGATATCACGATACGACTGGCAGGTCGTGGTGATGCTGATCTTCATCGAATGGTTGTACCACTGCTCCAGACCTTCTTTGTAGCCCATACCCCAGCTCGGTGTGCCTTTTGGCAGCGAGGTGGCGATTGGCGTACCGGTCGCCTGTGAACTGTGGATCTTGGCACCGCCGAGGAAGCCGAGGCCCGGACCATCGAAGTTGCCCGGAGAGATGTCGTTGAACATCTGGCCGGTCGCACCAGCGGTCGCGAACGAGTTGAAGTTCTTGTCTTTGAAGAACAGGGTCGCGCCACCGTTCGACAGGAACGCATAGTTACGACCAACCACACCTTCTTCGGTGATCGGGTTGTACGGCTTACCAATGCCGGACAACAGCATCAGACGCACGTTGTACAACTGGAAGCTGGAGAGCACCACGATCTTCGCCGGCTGGAACACTTCGTTGCCGTCTACGTCGTAGTAAATCACCCCTTTAGCGGTCTTCTGGTCATCGTGCAGAACCACTTTCACCACTTCCGCGTGCACTTCATAGGAGAAGTTCGGCATACGCTTCAGCGCATCCATCACCGCCGTTTGCGGTGAAGCTTTGGAGTAGTTCAGGCACGGATATTTCGAGCAGTAACCACAGTAGTTACAAGGCGCGATGGTGTTGCCATACGGGTTCTTCCACGCGCGTGAAACGCAGGCAGACGGGTTCGGGAACGGATGGTAGCCCAGTTTGGTCGCCGCTTCTTTAAACATCACGTTGTTCAGCGTGTCTTCCAGCGCTGGCAGCGGATAAGGCTCAGAACGTGGACCTTCAAACGGGTCACCGCCTTCGAGGATCTGACCGCGCAGGTTGCCGGTGTTACCGGACTGACCGCAAATTTTTTCAAACTTGGTGTAATACGGCTCGATCTCATCCCAGGTGAACGGGAAGTCCATCACGCGCATATCTTCCTGGAGAATGCCCGGCTTGTACGCCTGATCGACATAGGTTTTCAGTTTGATATCGGTCGGGGTAGGACGAATCAGTACCGCCGTCCAGTGCATGCCCGCGCCACCCACACCGGTACCCGGTGCAAACGCGCCCCACTTACGGGTCGGCAGCGCCGTCTGGTCCATGTTGTAACGCACGGTCACCGCCACTTCTTTCGGCGTAGCGAACACCTTGTTACGCACGTTATAGGCGTACTCATCCGCCGGTTTCGGGTAAGCGAACTCGGGATAGTCGCGCTCACCACCGCGCTCCAGCGCGCGTACTTCTAAGCCAGCCAACGCCAGCTCAATGCTCATTAACGAGCCTGCCCAGCCGAGGCCGCAGACAACGACGTCGACTTCTTTTTTAGTAATCTGTGCCATGATAATCCTGTCTCAAATACCTGATGCGAAACGCAATTACGCGCGCTCACCCATGATGCTAACCGGGCCAAGCGGGTACGGTACGTTGTGCTGTTTAACCCACTCGGTGAAGCTGGCGCGCGCGCCAGGGAAGCCGATGGCAATCCAGGCTTTCATGCCTTTGTTGCCGCCGTACATCGGATCAGCGAGGTAGCCATGTTTGGTATCTGCAAGCAGTTGGCTGAAGAACTGGGAGGCTTTCAGGTTCGGCTCGCCCAGTGCGGCGAAGTCGATACCGTCATTTTTATTCACTTTAGTGAGAACCGCGTCTTTCTCTTCCAGCGTCAGCTCGTGGAACGCTTTCTGGTAGCTGCTCTGCGTCCACTGATTCACCAGCTTGATGCCGGTGTGATACATCTGCTGCGGAGTAAACGGAATCTGATAGCCCATCGTGGCAGGCGCATGCACGTCAAACGGACCCTGCATGTAGATTTCGTCACCGAACTCAGGGCTGTGAAGCTGCTGGTCGATAAAGATCGGTACGTTCGTTTCCAGCGCGCCCGGAGCCTTGCCATTACCGCCGGCAGGGATCAGACGATCGGTGGCGGCAAGAATGAATTGCCACTCATCGCTGCTGAAAAAGATCGGTTTATAGTCGGCAAGTTCCGGTGCTGCCATTTCCGCGGCCTGGGCCGCAGTCAATCCCTTAAATACCAGGTCACTTAATGGCAAAGCCAAAAGCGACCCAAGCAGAAATTTACGTCTGGTGGTCGGTTTTTGTAAAAGCATGGCCTGACGACTCTCACTTGCTAAGAAAGATAATTATTTTTGTTAATGACTTAATTCATCGGTAAACAACCTGGCAATCTTAGGGATACAGATATTTCAAAGTGTAAGAATTAAATTAAGGATGTGTTTTGATGAGAAAGCATCATCATGTTGAATTTTGGTTACGAGCTGGTGAAGGGCTTTCGCGGCGGGAATTTCCGTTTTAACCGTACAAATGTCAGGTTTTTGTTCGAATCGACTGTGCAAATGACCAAAACAATTTACGCATCGCAATAATACCGGGAATTAATCGATAAAAATAAATCACACTTCCATACAAGAGAACCATTCTCATTAATAACATCTTATTTACTTACAGGAAACACAATCTCCATATCTATTTCCGAAAAATGACAGGCAGCGCACAAAATAAGCGAAATAATTGAGCGCCGAAATGGATTGTTAATTTCTGGCACAGCTCAGAACAAACCGGCATTTTGCCATTTGCGCCTCAGCGATAGAGTCAGTTAATCAATCACTCGGGATGACAATAATGCGATCATTAGTTTTGTTGCTGGCGCTAATCAGTTGCGCTTTTACGTTACAGGCGGCGACGCCGAAGGACACCTTAGTTGTCGCCGTGCCGCTCGATGGCATCATCAGTTTTGACCCTGCGGAAAGTTTTGAAACCGTCAGCAACAGCGTGCAGCGCAATCTGTATCAAACGTTGGTGGAGGCCGATCGCACGACGCCGCAGAAACTCGCGCCGCTGCTGGCGACCTCCTGGCAAGCGGGCAGCACGCCGCACAGCCTGGTCTTTACCCTGAAATCCGGCGCGCATTTTGCCAGCGGCAATCCGGTAACGCCGCAGGATGTGGTGTTCTCCTTAACCCGCGCGGTACAACTTAACAAGGCACCGTCGTTTATCCTCGCCGAGTTTGGCTGGACGCCAGACAATATCACCGCTCAGTTTAAAGTGTTGAATGACCACCAACTGGAAATTCAGTGGCCTGCGGCGATTGGGCAGGATCTGGCGCTACGCCTGCTGACGGCGCCGGTGGCCTCGATTGTTGACAGCAAAACCGTGCAACAGCATGAAGCCAACAACGATCTGGGTAACGGCTGGCTGCACACCCATTCCGCAGGCAGTGCGGCCTTTGTCATTCAACAATATGTCCCGCAGCAGGCATTGGTGTTGACCGCTAACGCCCAGGCACAGCCCCAGCCACACCTAAAACGTATTCTGCTAAAAGGCGTGGCCGATGCTGGCGCACGTCGTTTGTTGATTCAGCAGGGTGATGTCGATGTCGCCTACCAGCTTGGTCCGGATCAGATTGACGCGCTGAAAAGCGATAAAAACCTGCGCATCGCTGCTTTCCCGTCCAGCCTGGTGTATTACCTCGGCTTCAATACGCAGAACAAAGCACAACCGGCACTTGGCAATCCTGCATTCTGGCAGGCCGCTCGCTGGTTGGTGGATTATCACGCCATCGCCGATCAACTGTTAAAAGGCCAATACGCTATTCATCAAAGCTTCCTGCCGCAGGGGTTTGACGGCGCGCTGGAAAACCAGCCATTCCACTACGATGTGGCGAAAGCCAAACAAATTCTGCGCCAGGGCGGCATTCAGCCCGGCACCCGGTTCTCGCTGACGGTCATCAATCAACCGCCTTATATCGATGTGGCCCAGGCACTGCAAGCCAGCTTTGCCAAAGCGGATATTCAGATTGAGCTGCAACCGGTGGCGGAGTCGGAGCTGTGGAGCAAAATGCGCGGGCGCGATTTCCAGTCGATCTTTATTTACTGGGGGGCGGATTATGTCGATCCCAATACCAACGCCAGCGCCTTTGTGTACAACGTACCCGGTGGCTCGAAAACCCTCGCATGGCGCGTCGGCTGGGACATTCCGGATCTGAGCGCCAAAACCCGCGCCGCAGCAGGCGAAAGCGATGCGGCCAAACGTCGCCAGCTCTACACCGAATTGCAGCAGTCGGTGCAGCAGAATTCGCCGTTCGTTATCACCTTACAGGGCGCGCAGCAGGTGGCGGTGCGTAATAATGTCGATCATGTGCAGCAGGGGATCGGTGTGAGCCTGTTGTATTTCGATACGGTGCAAAAGAAATAACCGGTCCCGTAGCGGCGCGATTTATCGCGCATCTTTTCGCAGACGATAAAGACGCGCGATAAATCGCGCCGCTACGCCTGGTCCACGTTTGCTATCCTTTCAGGCATCACCGCATGCCTGAGAGAGAAAAATCATGACCACCCCGTTGTTGATTGCCCAAACCCCGGAAGTGAAACTGCAACTGCTGCCAAACATGGCGAACCGTCACGGCCTGATTACCGGCGCGACCGGCACCGGTAAAACCGTCACCTTGCAAAAACTGGCGGAATCTTTCTCCTCCATTGGCGTGCCGGTGTTTATGGCCGATGTGAAAGGCGATCTGACGGGTATCGCCGCTGAGGGCGAAGGTTCGGAGAAACTGCTGGCTCGGCTGGCGAAGATCGGCGTGACCGACTGGCAACCTCAATCCAATCCGGTGATGTTGTGGGATATCTTTGGCGAGCAAGGCCATCCGGTGCGCGCCACCGTCTCGGATGTTGGCCCGCTGCTGCTGGCGCGTTTGCTCAACCTCAATGACATCCAGAGCGGCGTACTGCAAATCATCTTCCGCATCGCCGACGATCAAGGCCTGTTGCTGCTGGATTTCAAAGATTTGCGCGCTATGACGCAATACATCGGCGACAACGCTAAAGAATTCCAGACGCAATATGGCAACATCAATAGCGCCTCGGTCGGCGCGATTCAGCGTGGCCTGCTGACGCTGGAGCAGCAGGGTGCTGAGCATTTCTTTGGTGAACCGATGCTGGATATTCGCGACTGGATGCGTTGCGACGATCAGGGCAAAGGCTTTATCAACATCCTCTCCGCCGAAAAACTCTATCAACTGCCAAAACTCTACGCCACCAGCCTGCTGTGGCTAGTGGCAGAATTGTATGAACAATTGCCCGAAGCGGGTGATCTTGATAAGCCGAAAATGGTGTTCTTCTTTGATGAGGCGCATCTGCTGTTTAACGACGCGCCCGCGGTGCTGCTGGAGAAGGTTGAACAGGTGATTCGCCTGATTCGCTCGAAAGGCGTTGGCGTCTATTTTGTCACGCAGAACCCCGCCGATATTCCCGACAGCGTGTTGGGCCAACTCGGCAACCGTGTGCAGCATGCACTGCGCGCCTTTACCCCGAAAGATCAGAAAGCGGTGAAAACGGCGGCCGACACCATGCGCGCCAACCCGGCGTTTAATATCGTCGAGGCCATTCAGGCGCTGGGGACTGGCGAGGCGTTAATCTCCTTCCTCGATGAAAAAGGCAGCCCGTCGATAGTGGAACGTGCGATGGTGATTGCGCCCGGTTCCCGCATGGGGCCAGTCAGCAGTGATGAACGTAATGGCCTGATTAACCACTCGCCGTTGTACGGTAAATACGACAGCGAAGTCGATCGTGAATCTGCCTTCGAAATGCTACAAAAAGGGGTGCAGGTTGCCACCGATCAGGCCAATGCCCCCGCAGCGAAAGGCAACAATGTGGCGGTGGATGACGGCATTCTCGGCGGCCTGAAAGATATTCTGTTTGGCAGTACCGGCCCGCGCGGCGGCAAGCGTGATGGGGTGGTACAGACGATGGCAAAAAGCGCCGCACGGCAGGTCACTAATCAAATCATTCGCGGCGTGTTGGGTAGCCTGATGGGAGGGCGTCGTCGTTAAGGAGCAGTCAATGGATAAACATCAACAACTGAAACGGAGCAAACGTCTGGCGCTGTCGCTGCTGCTGATTGCCGCCGCGATTTTTGTCATTACGCTGTTTCTGCCGCCCAACTTTTGGGTCAGTGGCGTTAAAGCCATTGCCGAAGCGGCGATGGTCGGTGCGCTGGCCGACTGGTTCGCGGTGGTGGCGCTGTTTCGCCGCGTGCCGGTGCCCTTTATTTCACGTCACACCGCGATCATCCCGCGTAATAAGGATCGCATCGGCGAAAACCTTGGCCGCTTTGTGCAGGAAAAATTCCTCGATACCGATTCGTTGCTGGCCCTGATTCGTCGTCACGACCCTTCGCAGATGCTGGCGCAGTGGCTGAATGCGCCCGGTAATGCCGACCGCATTGGCCGCCATCTGTTGCAGGTGATGCGCGGCTTTCTCGACCTTACCGACGATGCGCGTATTCAGCAGTTTCTGCGTCGGGCGGTACATCGCGCGCTCGACAAGGTTGACCTCACCCAATCCAGCGCGCTGCTGCTGGAAAGCCTGACCAAAAACAACCGTCATCAGGAGCTGCTGGATGCGGCGGTGCAGCAACTGCTGCGTATCCTGCACAAGCCCGGCACGCGGGAATTTATCGCCATGCAGATTGTGCGCTGGCTGAAACGCGAGCATCCAATCAAGGCCAAAGTGTTACCCACCGAGTGGTTGGGCGAGCACAGCGCCGAGCTGGTGGCTAACGCCGTCGATTCGATTCTGGATGAGGTGGCGCTGGATCAGGGCCACGAATTTCGCCTCGGTTTTAACCGCGCGGTGGAGCGGCTGATTGTGAAGCTGAAAAACGATCCTGAGATGGCCGAACGCGCTGAGGTGATCAAAAGCTGGCTGAAGGAAGATGAGTCGCTGAATCGCTACATTGGTGAACTGTGGCAGGATTTACGCGGCTGGCTGAAGGAGGATTTGCGCAGCGACAACTCGCGTGTGCAGGAACGCGTTCGACTGGCTGCGTTGTGGTTGGGTGAAACGCTTGCCGCTGACCAGGCGCTGCGCACCTCAATGAATCAGCATCTGGAAGATGCCGCACGTAGCGTCGCACCGGAGTTTGCCCAGTTTCTGACACGCCACATCAGTGACACGGTGAAAAGCTGGGATGCGCGCGAAATGTCGCAGCAGATTGAGCTGAATATTGGCCGTGATTTGCAGTTTATTCGTATCAACGGCACGCTGGTGGGCGGTTCGATTGGTCTGGTGCTGTATTTGTTGTCGCAGTTGCCGATGTTGCTGAGATATTTGACGCTCCCGTAGCGGCGCGATTTATCGCGCAATTCCGTGCGTGAAGCCGGAAAAATCCGCGCGATAAATCGCGCCGCTACGGGGATGGTGCTTAACGACGTTTCAACATCAAAAACAGGCTGATGGCGAAGAACGCCGCGCTCGGCAGAATCGCCCCGAGAATCGGTGGAATGCCATACACCAGACTCAACGGACCGAAAATCTGATCCAGCACGTAGAACAGGAAACCAAAGCTGATACCGGTTACGACGCGTACCCCCATCGACACGCTACGCAACGGTCCAAAGATAAACGACAACGCCATCAGCATCATCACCGCCACCGAGAGCGGCTGGAAGATTTTGCTCCACATGTTGAGCTGATAACGGCCCGCCTCTTGTCCACTTTGTTTGAGGTACTTGCTGTAGTTGTAAAGCCCGCGAATCGACAGCGCATCCGGGTCCAGCGCTACCACACCCAGCTTGTCTGGCGTCAGGTTGGTTTTCCATTCGCCGCTCAGGCTTTGTGAACCGGTAATCTGCTTCGCATCTTTCAGGTCCGACTCATCCACCTGGGACAACACCCAAAGTTTCTTGGTTTTATCCCAGGTGGCAGTCGCTGCATAACGAACGCTCAACAGGCGACGTTGATCGTTGAAGTTGTAGATGCTGACGCCATCAATCTGGTTATCGCCCTTGATACGTTCGATATAGATGAAGCTGTTACCGTCTTTCGCCCACAAACCATTCTGCGTTGACACCAGTGCACCGCCGTACAACTGCTGCGCACGGTAGTTACGTGCCATCTGCTCACCCTGCGGCGCAACAAACTCACCAATCGCCATGGTCAACAACACGAGCGGAATTGCGGTTTTCATCACCGCCAGTGCTACCTGCATCCGGGTGAAACCCGATGCCTGCATCACCACCAGTTCGCTGCGTTGCGCCAGATTGCCAAGACCTAACAACGCCCCGAGCAACGCCGCCATCGGAAAGAAGATCTCAATATCTTTCGGCACACTGAGCAGGGTGTAGTACCCAGCATCCAGCGCGGTATACATGCCCTGCCCGGTTTTACGTAGCTGATCGACAAACTTGATGATGCCCGACAGCGACACCAGCATGAACAACGTCATCATGATGGTGTTAAAAATGGTTTTGCCGATATACCGGTCAAGTACCTTAAACATCACACTGACCCTCCACGGCTAAAACGGGCGCGGATGCGGCGCATCGGCACCGTATCCCACAGGTTCAGGCCGACGGCCAGTGCCAGGTAACCGAAGTTCACCACCCACATCCAGATGGTTGGATCGAATTTCCCCTTCGCCGAGTTTGATTTCAGCGAGCTTTGCAGCAGGAAGAAGATCAGATACAGCAACATCGCCGGTAACATCGACAGGACACGGCCCTGACGCGGGTTCACCACGCTAAGCGGCACCACCATCAACGCCATCACCAATACTGAGAACACCAGCGTCAGACGCCAGTTCAGCTCGGCAGTGAAGGTAGGATCTTTGCTTTGCCACAGCGTGCGCATATCCGCCTGCTCAGCATCGTTGGGATCCAGCACCGCCTGTTTGTAGCCAATCAGCGCCTGGTAATTCACAAAGTCGGTGATACGGAAATCACGCAACATTGCGGTCCCTTCAAAACGCGTGCCTTTATCCAGCGTCACAATTTGTGACCCGTCCGGGCGTTGCTCCATATGCCCGCTATCTGCCAGCACCACTGAAGGTCGCGCATTCCCCTTTGGACGCAACTGGGCGAGGAAGACGTTGCCGAAGGTGTTACCCCGCACGTTTTCAACGAACAACACCGCGTTACCGTCGCTGGAGGTCTGGAATTGCCCTGCCGCCAACGCGGCCGCGCCGGGGTTGGCTTTGGCATTCTGCGTCACTTCATCCTGATAACGTGAAGACCAGGGGCCCAGCCATATCACGTTAATCGCCGCCACCATCGAGGTGAGCAGCATCAGGATCATCGCTGATTTAACCAGCACGCTTTTCCCCAGGCCACAGGCATGCATCACCGTGATTTCACTTTCGGTGTACAGCCGCCCAAGGGTCATTAAAATCGCCAGAAACAGGCTTAGGGGCAGGATAAGTTGTGCCATTTCAGGCACGCCAAGTCCTAACAATGTCAGAACCAGGTTTGTTGGGATCTCGCCATCCACCGCGGCACCCAGGATCCTCACTAACTTCTGACAAAAGAAGATCAGTAGCAGGATGAACAGGATAGCCAGCTGGCTTTTGAGCGTTTCCCGAACCAGATATCTAATGATGATCACGCTTAGTACGCCTGTGATAACTTGTCTTTTTGCAGGAAAATCGCTAGTTTCAACGCTTATCAGCCATTTTTCTTCATCAATGGCCGTCATCGCAGCTAAAATAGTATGACAAACGCGTCCGGGTGGTGAAAAAACAACACATTGCCACCCTAACTCATTATGACCGCCGGCGTTTAAATGTCATGGCGTCGCAACAAATTTAATGCGTTACGAGCGCGCTACATTCTAACGACAGCTTAGGCCGTTGTCTTTAAGATTCAGGAGAGTGCATGGAGTTCAGTGTAAAAAGCGGTAGCCCGGAAAAACAACGCAGCGCCTGCATTGTGGTTGGCGTTTTCGAACCGCGTCGTCTTTCACCGATTGCCGAACAGCTCGATAAGATCAGCGACGGTTACATCAGCGCCCTGCTGCGCCGCGGTGAGCTTGAGGGTAAAGTGGGCCAGACACTGCTGCTGCACCATGTGCCGAATATCCTTTCCGAGCGCATCCTGCTGATCGGCTGCGGCAAAGAACGCGAACTGGATGAGCGCCAGTACAAGCAGGTAATTCAGAAGACCATCAACACGCTGAATGATACCGGCTCAATGGAAGCGGTATGCTTCCTGACTGAACTGCACGTCAAAGGCCGCAATACCTACTGGAAAGTTCGCCAGGCGGTGGAGACCTCCAAAGAAGCGCTCTACAACTTTGATCAACTGAAAAGTAACAAAGTCGAGCCACGCCGCCCGCTGCGTAAGCTGGTGTTCAACGTGCCGACACGCCGTGAACTGACCAGCGGCGAACGCGCAATTCAGCATGGTCTGGCAGTAGCCTCTGGCGTTAAAGCGGCGAAAGACCTCAGCAACATGCCGCCAAATATTTGTAACGCCGCGTATCTGGCGTCGCAGGCACGCCAACTGGCGGATGCGTTCAGCAAAAATGTCACCACCCGCGTCATCGGCGAACAGCAGATGAAAGAGCTGGGGATGAATGCCTATCTCGCCGTCGGTGCGGGTTCGCAGAATGAGTCACTGATGTCGGTGATTGAATACAAAGGCAGCAGCAACGCAGACGAACGCCCGATCGTGCTGGTCGGTAAAGGCCTGACCTTCGATTCCGGCGGTATCTCGATCAAACCGGCGGAAGCGATGGACGAGATGAAGTACGACATGTGCGGCGCTGCATCGGTCTATGGCGTGATGCGCATGGTGGCGGAACTGAATCTGCCGCTGAACGTGGTCGGGGTGCTGGCAGGCTGTGAAAACATGCCTGATGGCCGTTCGATGCGTCCGGGTGACGTGCTGACCACCATGTCAGGCCAGACGGTAGAAGTGCTGAACACCGATGCCGAAGGTCGTCTGGTGCTGTGCGATGCCCTGACTTATGTTGAGCGCTTCGATCCTGAAGTGGTGATTGATGTCGCCACCCTGACCGGTGCCTGCGTGATTGCGCTGGGTCATCATGTCAGCGGTCTGCTGTCAAACCACAATCCGTTGGCGCATGAGTTGATCAGCGCCTCTGAGCAGTCTGGCGACCGTGCCTGGCGCTTGCCGATGGCGGATGAATATCAGGAGCAGCTGGAATCCAATTTTGCCGACATGGCAAACATTGGCGGCCGTCCGGGTGGTGCTATCACCGCAGCGTGCTTCCTGGCTCGCTTCGCGCGCAAATTTAACTGGGCGCACCTGGATATCGCCGGTACTGCCTGGCGCTCCGGGAAAGCCAAAGGCGCAACCGGTCGCCCGGTGCCGCTGCTGTCGCAGTTCCTGCTGAACCGTGCAGGTCTGAACGGCGACGATTAACGCATCCGACGTGCAGCAATTAAAACCGGGGCGCATAATGCGCCCCAATGTCATTAATGGAATCTAGCCCGCCATGAAAAACGCCACCTTTTATGTGATGGAGTCCGATACCGCCAGCGACGGCCTGAGCGCCATTGAAGCGCTGGTGTGCGATTTGGCCGAAGCACGCTGGCGTGACGGCAAACGCATCCTGATTGCCTGCACCGATGAACAGCAGGCCAATCGTCTGGATGAAGCCTTATGGCAGCGCCCGGCAAACGCCTTTGTGCCGCATAACCTTGCAGGCGAAGGCCCGCGTTATGGCGCACCGGTCGAGTTAGCCTGGCCGCAACGACGCGGCAGTTCGCCACGCGACTTGCTAATCAGCCTGCTGCCGCAGTTCGCAGATTTTGCTACTGCTTTCCATGAAGTGATAGACTTCGTTCCTTACGAAGAATCCCAGAAACAGCTGGCGCGTGACCGCTATAAAGCGTATCGCAGCGTTGGCTTCCAATTGAATACGGCGACGCCACCACAGCCGCAAACGACATAGCAGAAATGGAAAAGACATATAACCCGCAAGATATCGAGCAGCCGCTCTACGAGCACTGGGAACAGCAGGGCTACTTTAAACCGAATGGCGACACCAGCCAGGAAAGCTTTTGCATCATGATCCCGCCGCCGAACGTCACCGGCAGCTTGCATATGGGTCACGCCTTCCAGCAAACCATCATGGACACCATGATTCGTTACCAGCGCATGCAGGGCAAAAACACCCTGTGGCAGGCGGGTACTGACCACGCGGGTATCGCTACCCAGATGGTGGTTGAGCGCAAAATTGCGGCTGAAGAGGGCAAAACGCGCCAGGATTACGGTCGCGAAGCCTTTATCGACAAAATCTGGCAGTGGAAAGCGGAATCAGGCGGCAATATCTCCCGTCAGATGCGTCGCCTCGGCAACTCCGTGGACTGGGAACGCGAGCGCTTCACTATGGATGAAGGGCTTTCCAATGCCGTGAAAGAAGTGTTTGTACGCCTGTATAAAGAGAACCTGATTTACCGTGGTAAGCGCCTGGTAAACTGGGACCCGAAACTGCGTACCGCGATTTCTGACCTCGAAGTTGAAAACCGCGAAACCAAAGGTTCGATGTGGCACATCCGCTACCCGCTGGCCGATGGCGCAAAAACCGCGGAAGGTAAAGATTACCTGGTGGTCGCGACCACCCGCCCGGAAACCCTGCTGGGCGATACCGGTGTGGCCGTCAACCCGGAAGATCCACGTTATAAAGATCTGATCGGCAAAGAGCTGATCCTGCCGCTGGTAGACCGTCGTATTCCGATCGTTGGCGATGAACACGCCGACATGGAAAAAGGCACCGGCTGCGTGAAGATCACCCCGGCCCACGACTTCAACGACTACGAAGTTGGCCGTCGCCATGCGCTGCCGATGATCAACATCCTGACCTTCGACGGCGACATCCGCACCACTGCGGAAGTGCTCGACACTAACGGTGAAGAGACTGATGTTTACAGCAACGCCATCCCGGCTGAGTTCCAGAACATGGAACGTTTTGCTGCGCGTAAAGCGATCGTCGCGGCGATTGACGCCCTCGGCCTGCTGGATGAGATCAAGCCTCACGATCTGACCGTACCTTATGGCGACCGTGGCGGCGTGGTGATTGAGCCGATGCTGACCGACCAGTGGTATGTGCGCACTGCCCCGCTGGCAAAAGTCGCGGTTGAAGCGGTGGAAAACGGCGACATCCAGTTCGTGCCGAAGCAGTACGAAAACATGTATTTCTCCTGGATGCGCGACATTCAGGACTGGTGTATTTCCCGTCAACTTTGGTGGGGCCACCGTATTCCGGCGTGGTACGACAATCACGGCAACGTGTATGTCGGCCGCACTGAAGAAGAAGTACGTCAGGAAAACAACCTTGGCGCTGACGTGGCGTTGCGCCAGGACGAAGACGTGCTGGATACCTGGTTCTCTTCTGGCCTGTGGACCTTCTCAACCCTCGGCTGGCCGGAGAACACCGAAGCGCTGCGTACCTTCCACCCGACCAGCGTGCTGGTGAGCGGCTTCGACATCATCTTCTTCTGGATTGCCCGCATGATCATGCTGACCATGCATTTCATGAAAGATGAAAACGGCAAACCGCAGGTGCCGTTCAAGACCGTGTATATCACTGGTCTGATCCGCGACGAAGAAGGACAGAAAATGTCCAAGTCGAAGGGTAACGTCATCGATCCGCTGGATATGGTGGACGGCATTTCGCTGGAAGAGCTGCTGGAAAAACGTACCGGTAACATGATGCAGCCACAACTGGCTGACAAGATCCGCAAACGCACCGAGAAGCAATTCCCGGACGGAATCGTCCCATCAGGTACCGATGCGCTGCGCTTTACCCTGGCGGCCCTGGCCTCGACCGGCCGTGACATCAACTGGGATATGAAGCGTCTCGAAGGTTATCGCAACTTCTGTAACAAGCTGTGGAACGCCAGCCGCTTTGTGCTGATGAACACCGAAGATCAGGATTGTGGCCAGAATGGCGGCGAAATGAAGCTGTCGCTGGCGGATCGTTGGATCCTCACCGAGTTTAACAGCACCGTTAAAGCCTACCGTGAAGCACTGGATAGCTATCGTTTCGATATCGCTGCCAACCTGCTGTACGACTTCACCTGGAACCAGTTCTGTGACTGGTATCTGGAGCTGACCAAGCCAGTGATGAACAGCGGTAGCGAAGCGGAACTGCGCGGCACGCGTAACACGCTGGTGACGGTGCTGGAAGCGTTGCTGCGCCTGGCCCATCCGGTCATTCCGTTTATCACTGAAACCATCTGGCAGCGTGTTAAAGTACTGAAAAATATCAGCGACGACACCATCATGCTGCAACCGTTCCCGCAGTACGAAGCGGCGAAAGAAGATGCGGAAGCGAAAGCGGATATCGAGTGGATGAAGCAGGCGATCGTCGCGGTGCGTAATATCCGCGCCGAGATGAACATCGCCCTGAGCAAACCGCTGGATGTGTTGTTGCGTGATTGCTCACCGGCGGCGCTGCGTCGCGTGGAAGAGAACCGTAACTTCCTGTCGCGTCTGGCACGCCTGGAAAGCCTGACCATCCTGCCTGCGGGCGAGAAAGGCCCGGTATCGGTGACCAAGATCGTTGAAGGCGCTGAACTGCTGATTCCGATGGCGGATCTGGTTAACAAAGAAGCGGAGCTGGATCGTCTGGCGAAAGAGCTGACCAAGCTGGATGTTGAGATCGAGAAGATCCAGACCAAGCTGGCGAACGAAGGCTTTGTTGCCCGTGCACCGGAAGCGGTGGTGGCGAAAGAGCGCGAACGTGCAGCTGAGCTGGAACAATCAAAAGCAAAACTGATTGAACAGCAGGGCGTGATTGCGGCATTGTAATCGCTTCAGGCCAACTGCTTAACCGAAGCCGGGCACTGCCCGGCTTTTTTCTATCGGATGAGATGCTAATGACCACTGTCACCCCGCTGGATCTTCAGGTACGTCCCATTACCGCAGCCGATAATCCGCTGATTGCTCGGGTCATTCGCGACGTCTCTGCCGAGTTCGGCCTGACTGCTGACAAAGGCTATACCGTGTCTGATCCCAATCTGGACCGGCTGTTTGAATTGTACAGCGAGGCGAACAGCGCTTACTGGATTGTCGAGCATCAGGGCAAAGTGCTGGGTGGCGGCGGTGTGGCACCCCTGGCGTGTAGCGCGCCGGATATTTGTGAATTACAGAAGATGTACTTTCTGCCGGAAGCGCGCGGTTTTGGCCTGGCCCGCGATCTGGCACTACGCGCGATGGATTATGCACGCCAGCAAGGTTTCCGTCGTTGCTATCTGGAAACCACCGCCAGCCTGACGCGCGCCATTAAGTTGTATGAATCGCTGGGTTTTACCCTGATTGATACCGCGATGGGCTGCACCGGGCATGTGGATTGTGAAGTGCGTATGCTGCGTACCCTGTAATTATTCCGTCCCGTAGCGGCGCGATTTATCGCGCGGGTTGTAGCGGCGCAATTCATCGCGCGGGTTGTAGCGGCGCGATTTATCGCGCGGATTTTATAAGGTTGGCACGCCGCTGTGAAAACGCAGCTCGGTATCCGGTTCGCTGATTAAGCGCCCTTCCGTCTCACCAATCGCGCGCACGCGTGGCGCAATATCTTTCGGCGAAATCTGCGCCGCCAGCGTCAGGTAATCCTGGTAATGACGCGCTTCGGAACGCAGCAGCGAGATATAAAACCTCTCCAGTTGCTCATCCAGATAAGGTGCCAGGCTGGCGAAACGTTCACAAGAACGCGCCTCGATATAAGCACCGCAAATCAGCTTATCTACCAACGTATCCGGCTCATGAGTCGTGACCTCACGCAGCAACCCTTTGGCGTAACGACTGGCGGTAATTTTCCGATATGGCAGACCGCGCGCCTGCATAATTTCCCAGACCTGATAAAAATGGTGCAGCTCTTCTTTAATCAGCAGCACCATCTTTTCCACCAAATCATCCGCCCACGGTAGCTCATTACGCACAATGATGCTTTTGGTCAGATTTTTGTGGGCGTTGATAAAGTTGCTGTCGTGATCTTCGCCAAAAATAAAATCTTCGTAGGGCTTCAGCCACGCCAGAATAGCGTCACCACTCGGCTTGTCAGCCACATATTTACGAATCAACCAGACGGCGGTTTGCGCGGCTTTTAACTCACAAACCATATGATCGGTGAGCAGCAACGTCAGGTTTTCCGGCTTGCGTGCTTCATCAATCCACGCCTGTGGTGTGCGGCAATGCAGAAACTGATGGATAGGTTCTAATAGCGGGGCGTAATTCATGAATGTCTTTATCTGCGGGGAAAAAATACGGGCAGCAACGCGGCTGCCCGTTCATTTTTAGTGACGTACACCGTCGTCTTCATCATCAATGAAGTCGCCGTCATCATCTTCGTCTTCCGCGTCCGGGTCTTCGAAGTAGGTGCCCCAACCGTCGTAATCTACGTTGTATTTGCCCGCCAGATTCACCAGTTGCTCAACCTGCGCATCAATCAGCTCGGGTTTCAGCGCGGCTTCGCTCAGGATGTCGACACACATCACCGTGCTGCCATCTTCCAGCTCCAGCTCTTCCGGTTCAGTTACCTCGTAACCCAGCTTAAAGGCATCTACCGCCGCTTTTTCCAGCGAGTCAAAATTGTTGCAGGAAAGATGGTGCTCGATGGTGTAGAGGGCATCAGGATCGCTGCCATCTTCCAGTAATTCATCAATGATCAACCGCGTCTCTTCGCGTTGTTCTTCCAGCAATGCTTCGTATGCCATGGGGATATCCTCAAAATGTTCGGCAATGAATGCAATTATTTTCCCACACTGCCTCGCGCGCCACTACTCAAAACAGAAAGTTTCTTAACGCTGGGGTTGAAAATGCATATTCATACGGTTAGATTGAATTTTAATTCATTTATGATCCCCACACGGAGCGCTGTATGAGTCAGCTGAACCAACGTCATTTCCTGAGATTGCTGGACTTCACCCCAGCAGAAATTGATTACCTGTTAAGACTGGCCGGTGAATTAAAACACGCAAAGAAAAACGCCAGCGAAACACAGTACCTGAAAGGCAAAAACATCGCGCTCATCTTCGAAAAAGACTCGACTCGTACCCGTTGCTCTTTCGAAGTTGCCGCTTACGATCAGGGTGCTAACGTGACTTACCTCGGCCCAAGCGGCAGCCAGATCGGCCATAAAGAGTCGATGAAAGACACTGCGCGCGTGCTCGGACGTATGTATGACGGTATTCAATATCGTGGTTATGGTCAGGCGTTGGTGGAAACCCTGGCGGAACATGCCGGGGTGCCGGTCTGGAACGGTCTGACCACCGAATTCCATCCAACTCAGTTGCTGGCGGATCTGCTGACGATGCAGGAACATCTGCCACAAAAATCGCTGAACCAGATGACGCTGGTGTATGTTGGCGATGCGCGCAATAACATGGGCAACAGCATGCTGGAAGCAGCTGCGATGGTCGGGCTGGACCTGCGTCTGGTGGCACCGAAAGGCTGCTGGCCGGAAGAACAACTGGTGGAACAATGCCGCATCGCAGCGCAAAAAACCGGTGGCAAAATCACGCTGACCGAAGATATCGCCACCGGCGTGCAGGGTGCCGATTTCATCTACACTGACGTGTGGGTCTCGATGGGAGAAGACAAATCCGTGTGGTCTGATCGTATCGCGCTGTTGCGCCCGTATCAGGTAAACAGCGCGATGCTGGCGTTGACCGGCAATCCGCAGGTGAAGTTCCTGCACTGCCTGCCAGCGTTCCATGATGACCAAACCACGCTGGGACGTCAGATGGCTGAGCAGTATGGCCTGAACGACGGTATGGAAGTCAGCAACGAGGTGTTTGAATCGGCACACAGCATTGTGTTTGACCAGGCAGAAAACCGCATGCACACCATTAAAGCCGTGATGGTGGCAACGCTCGGCCAGCCCTGACTCAGGCGGCAGCAAACGATTACCTCGCGTGCGATTTTTGCTTGATGCAAAGCAGTGAATGCGTATAATGCGCCACAATTTGCCGGGAGGAAGCATGCAACAGCGCAGCGCACAATTTGACGCTCAATTACGCCAGAAAGCTGGCGGCGCACCTGTTTCTTTCCGTCATCAATCGATCGCAAATCAAGCCCCTTAAGCAGGGGCTTTTTTTTGTCCGTTATCCGGCAGCGCAGAGGAGAGAGCTATGGCCAACCCGCTATATCGTAAGCACATTATTTCAATTAACGATCTCAGCCGCGCTGAGCTGGAGCTGGTACTGCATACCGCCGCGCAGCTCAAGGCACACCCGCAGCCGGAATTGCTGAAACACAACGTCATCGCCAGCTGCTTCTTTGAAGCCTCAACGCGTACCCGTCTGTCGTTTGAAACCGCCATGCATCGCCTTGGTGCCTCGGTCGTCGGTTTTGCCGACGGCAGCAACACCTCGCTCGGTAAGAAAGGGGAAACCCTCGCCGATACCATTTCGGTGATTGGTACCTATGTCGATGCCATTGTGATGCGCCATCCGCAGGAAGGCGCGGCCCGTCTCGCTACCGAGTTTTCCGGCGGCGTGCCGATTCTCAACGCCGGAGACGGGGCTAACCAACATCCGACGCAAACCCTGCTCGATTTGTTCACCATTCGTGAAACCCAGAGCCGTCTGGATAACCTGAATGTGGCGATGGTGGGTGACCTGAAATATGGCCGTACCGTGCACTCCCTGACTCAGGCGCTGGCGAAGTTCGATGGCAACCGGTTCTTCTTTATCGCCCCTGATGCACTGGCGATGCCGTCTTACATCACCGATATGCTGGATGAGCAAAACATTCGCTGGTCGCGCCATGACAGCATCGAAGAGGTGATGCCGGAACTGGATATCCTGTACATGACGCGCGTGCAGAAAGAGCGTCTCGACCCGTCAGAATACGCCAACGTCAAAGCGCAGTTTATTCTGCGCGCCAGCGACCTGTTGGGCGCACGCGACAATATGAAGGTGCTGCACCCGCTGCCACGAATCGATGAGATCACCACGGATGTCGACAGCACACCGCACGCCTGGTATTTCCAGCAGGCCGGGAATGGCATCTTTGCCCGCCAGGCGTTGCTGGCTCTGGTACTGAATCGCGATCTGGCCCTGTAAGGAGGAAAACAGCATGACACACGATAACAAATTGCAGGTTGAAGCCATCAAACGCGGCACGGTGATTGACCATATCCCGGCGCAGGTTGGCTTTAAATTACTGTCGCTGTTTCGCCTGACCGAAACCGATCAGCGCATCACCATTGGTCTGAATCTGCCTTCTGGCGAAATGGGGCGTAAAGATCTGATCAAGATCGAGAACACCTTTCTCACCGATGATCAGATCAACCAACTGGCGGTGTATGCCCCTCATGCCACGGTCAACCGTATCGACGAATATGAAGTGGTGGCAAAGATCGCCCCGACACTGCCGGATCGCATCGAACGGGTGCTGACCTGCCCGAACGGCAACTGTATCAGCCGCAGTGAGCCAGTGTTCTCCAGTTTTGCCGTGAAAAAACGCGACGATGAAGTGCACCTGAAGTGCAAATATTGCGAGAAAGAGTTCGCGCACCATGTAGTGCTCGGTCACTGGTAATCGTCGGCATCGCCCCTATAATGGGGCGATCTTTTCATGCCGTCGGGAGCACTGGCGGCGCATTTTCTTAAGGAGAAACAATGTCTCGCGAAATCAGTACCGAAAAAGCACCGGCAGCGATTGGTCCGTACGTACAGGGCGTGGATCTCGGTAGCATGATCATTACCTCCGGCCAGATCCCGGTTGATCCGCAAACCGGCGCAGTGGCTGACGATGTGTCTGCTCAGGCGCGTCAGTCGCTGGAAAACGTGAAGGCGATTGTTGAAGCTGCCGGTCTGAAAGTGGGCGACATTGTGAAAACCACGGTGTTTGTCAAAGACCTGAATGACTTCGCCACCGTGAACGCAACCTATGAAGCGTTTTTCACCGAGCATAACGCCAGCTTCCCGGCTCGCTCCTGCGTGGAAGTGGCGCGTCTGCCGAAAGATGTGAAAATCGAAATCGAAGCCATCGCGATTCGTCGTTGATGCCCCCCGTAGCGGCGCGATTTATCGCGCGGATTTTTCCCGCATAGCGCACGAAATCGCGCGATAAATCGCGCCGCTACATCCTGGGTTATTTGACAGAACGCAGCAGTTTCTCCAGCGGTCGTACTAACGCCAGCACCGTCTCATCCTGCACCTCGGCAGCGTCATCCAGTTTCTCTTGCATCTGCGCCACTTCTCCCGCGCCATACGCCTGATTACGCTCCAGCGTCGCGACCAAATCCAGCCCCATGCGGCAGAGAATTGCCACCTGCTGTGCCTGCGGTTGCAGTGCATGCAGTTGATAGTTATGCAGCGTCAGCGGCAGCACCCGGTCGCTGTTACTTAGCCAGCGTTGCAATTGCTGGCGAATCACATTAGCGGCCTGCCGGTTGCCCCGATTAGCGATCAAGGCATCCACCGGCTTGTCCAGCAAACGCACCGCTTCGCTCTCGGCGGGCAGAATATCGGCCAGACGGTTAAGCGGCTCGAAATAGTTATAGTGGCCTGCCTGGAATTTCAGATGCTGCCGCGTGTAATATTGTGCCGGTTCCAGCACCTCACTCAGCACGCGCAGTGGGGTAATATCGGTGCTGTTCGCCAGTCGCATCATCTGTACCTCCGCCTGCTGATGTTGTTGCAGACCAACGGATATGGCACCCCAGCGATCGATGGCGCTCAACCGCTGATACATATTATCGCTGTCATTCACATCGGCAGCAGACCACAGGCGTTCCGCCACCACAAAGGTTCGTGGCCACAGTTTGGTGTCAATAATCTGGCTATTGACGTTTTCCGCCCACAGCGCCGCTTCACCCCCTTTCAGGTTTTCGCTTAACTGCTGCGGGCTGGGCAACGAAGGGGCAATCCCACTGGGTACTTGTGCCAGACGGCCCCCCTCGGTGGGATAACGGACATTGCCCACCAGCATATATCCGGTCAGTTTATTGTCCGTCAACGTCACCACCGGCTGCACTTCCCCCATCCAGGTATCCACCCGGAACGTGACCTGGCTGGATGACAACCAGTCAACCTGCTGCACCAGGCGCCGCGCTTTGCCGTTAAAGTCAATAAAACCGCGCCACCCCTCTTTTCCCTCAATCAGGGTGAAACTGCCCTGCACCGCGCTGCCTTTCAGACGTGGCAGGGTGAATGCCCAACTCTGTGCCTGCTCATCCGCCTGCACCTGATCCTCGCGGTTCAGCCCCTGCGGGAAAGGCTCATTACGATAGTGGTAAGCCGCAGGTTGTGGTTGATCAAGGTAGAAGCCGGTTGAAAGGATGCCGCGATAGTCGTTTTTCACCACCTCACCTAAGGCATCCTGCCCCTGCCACGACTGGATCAGAATGCTGCGCGGCAGATCGGGATGATAGATTTCGTCCCAGCCCACCATGCGACGTTGATGCGCTTCAAGAATCTTTTCCACCCGCTGATTAAACCAGGCCTGCAACGCATGGGCATCCTTTAACCCGTGATCGCGCATAAACTGTTGAATTTTAGGCGAGTCATTCCACTGCGCAGGATCAACCTCATCACCGCCAATATGCAGGTACGGATCCGGGAAGATCGCTGCCACTTCCCCCACCAGCGTATCGATAAAGGCAAAAACCTGTTCATTGCTCGGATCGAGCAGCGGCTTAAATACCCCCCAGCCTCGCTCCATTGAGTACGGTCCCGGTGCGCTGATCAGCTCTGGCATCGCCACGGCGATGGCCGAAGCATGGCCGGGTAGATCAATTTCCGGGACAACGCGGATGCCACGCTGCGTGGCATATTGCACCACATCGCGCATCTGCTGCTGGGTGTAGTAGCGACCATCACTGGCTTTATCCTGCAACTGCGGATAATGACTGGAGGCAAAACGCCAGCCCTGATCGTCGGTCAGGTGCCAGTGAAAAACATTCATACGGGCTGCCGCGATGCCATCAATCTGACGTTTGATGGTCTCCACCGGCATAAAATGACGTGCGGAGTCGATCAGCAAACCGCGCCAGGCAAAGCGCGGTTGGTCATTGATGGTGACATACGGGATGACCGTGCCGCTTTCGCTATTCTCAATCAGTTGCAGCAGAGTCTCCATACCACGCATGGCACCGAAGCGTGTCTGCGCCTCGAGCAAGACACCATCGCTGTTCACCTCCAGCTGATAGCTTTCATCGCTGTCCGGTTGCGGTAATGGGTCAACCGCCTCTTTGATTTGCACCCGGATAGTCGCCTTTTCATCCGATGCGTCCGTTGGCAACAACGGCCAGCCAGTTTGTCGCGCAATACGTCTGAGCCAGCGCGTCTCCGCCCCCTCCAGATGGTCCCCCGATATGTGTAGCGTCAGCTGTGGCGTTAGTTGATAGGCACCGCCGCTCCGAGGCAGCTCAACCTGTTGCGGCCAGGGCATCAGCGGCAGATCACCCGCCGGGGTGGCGAAAGCGGAAAAACTCACGGATAAACAACAGGCAAGCAGCGTGCGTTGCAGAGGCATGAAGGGCATCCTTGTTAACGATTGTCGGACCAAAGCGGGCAAAAGGCTCATTAAACCTGTTTCGCGTCGCACATCAAGTTGCAGAAAGCGGAACTATGGGCGGGTTAAAACTTTTTCAGTTTAGTCAGCGTTGCTGATTGCGCGCCTTTCAAACTTCCTTATTGCTTCTTTGCGCCATATCAAAAACCCTGCAATTAATTCTCAGGCAAACACCATATATAGCGATTACACTTCGTAAAAATCACAACATGTAGTTTCACGGAGAGTAAATGGCAACGGTAGTGATTAAGCGTGACGGCTGCAAAGTGCCGTTCGATGCCCAGCGCATTGCCTGCGCCGTACAGGCTGCGGCCAGTGCGGTACAGGTGAACGATGCGGCCTGGTGCGCCCAGGTTGCGGCAGAAGTGGAACAGCAACTGGCTGCACGCCACGAGGTGGATATCCGCGATATCCAATGCGCGGTCGAAGAGACGCTGATGAGCGGTCCGTGGCCGCAGCTGGCACGCGCCTATATTGAATATCGTCACGACCGTGACCTGGCGCGTGAACAGCGCGGGAAACTACATCACGCTATTCGTGGCCTGGTTGAACAAACCAACGCCGCGCTGTTGAACGAGAACGCCAACAAAGATAGCAAGGTGATCCCCACCCAGCGTGATTTGCTGGCAGGGATCGTCGCCAAACATTATGCGCAACAACAGATCCTGCCACGCGACGTGGTGCTGGCGCACGAACGCGGTGAGATCCACTACCACGATCTCGATTATTCGCCCTTCTTCCCGATGTTTAACTGCATGTTGATTGATCTGCACGGCATGCTAACCAACGGCTTCAAAATGGGTAACGCTGAGATCGAGCCACCCAAATCGATCGCCACCGCCACCGCCGTCACCGCGCAGATCATCGCCCAGGTCGCCAGCCACATTTACGGCGGCACCACCATTAACCGTATCGATGAAGTGCTGGCCCCCTTTGTCACCCTGAGCCTGGAAAAACATCGTGCTGTCGCCCTTGAATGGCAGATTGCCGATGCCGAGGCGTATGCCCGCGCGCGTACCGAAAAAGAGTGTTACGACGCCTTCCAGTCGCTGGAGTATGAGGTCAATACGCTGCATACCGCCAACGGCCAAACCCCCTTTGTCACCTTTGGTTTTGGCCTCGGCACTGACTGGGCGGCACGTTTGATCCAACAATCGATCCTGCGCAACCGTATTGCCGGGCTGGGCAAAAACCACAAAACCGCGGTATTTCCGAAGCTGGTATTTGCCATCCGTGAAGGGGTTAACCGCCGTGCGGGTGACGTCAATTACGACATCAAACAACTGGCGCTGGAGTGTGCCAGCAAGCGGATGTATCCCGATATCCTCAATTATGACCAGGTGGTGAAAGTCACGGGTTCGTTCAAGACGCCAATGGGTTGTCGCAGCTTCCTCGGCGTGTATGAAGAGCATGGTGAGCAGATCCACGAAGGACGCAACAACCTGGGCGTGATCAGTCTCAACCTGCCACGCATTGCGCTGGAAGCCCAGGGTGATGAGGCACGTTTCTGGTCGCTGCTGGATGAACGCCTGGCACTGGCGAAACGTGCGTTGATGACCCGTATCGCGCGGCTGGAAAAAACCAAGGCCCGCGTCGCGCCGATTCTGTATATGGAAGGTGCCTGTGGCGTACGCCTGAAGGCCGATGACGATATCGGGCCGATTTTCCGCAATGGCCGTGCCTCCATCTCCCTTGGCTATATCGGCCTGCATGAAACCCTCAATGCGTTGAGCGGTAACGAAGTGCATCCGTATGATGCCGATTATCTGCGCGCCAAAGGGGTGGCGATTGTCGCCCATCTGCGTCAAGCCGTGGATGCATGGAAAGCGGAAACCGGCTATGGCTTTAGCCTCTACAGCACGCCAAGCGAAAACCTGTGTGACCGCTTTTGCCGCCTTGATGCCGCCGAGTTTGGCGTGGTGCCGGGCGTCACCGACAAAGGTTATTACACCAACAGCTTCCATCTCGATGTCGAGAAGAAGGTTAATCCGTACGACAAAATCGACTTTGAAGCGCCTTACCCACCGATCGCCAACGGCGGTTTTATCTGTTACGGCGAATATCCCAATATCCAGCATAACCTCAAGGCGCTGGAAGATGTCTGGGACTATAGCTACGACCGCGTGCCCTACTACGGCACCAACACGCCCATTGATGAGTGCTACGAATGCGGCTTCAGCGGCGAATTCAGTTGCACCAGCAAAGGCTTTACCTGCCCTTGCTGCGGCAATCATGATCCGGCGCGGGTGTCGGTGACACGGCGCGTGTGCGGCTATCTCGGTAGCCCGGATGCACGTCCGTTTAACGCCGGTAAACAGGAAGAGGTGCAGCGCCGCGTGAAACATCTGGATACGGGACAACTGGGATGATGCATATCCATCGCTATTATGACGTCGATATTGTTAACGGTCCGGGCACACGCTGCACGTTGTTTGTCGCCGGTTGCGAACACCAATGTCGCGGCTGCTACAACCAAAGTACCTGGCGACTGGACTCCGGCGTGCCTTTCACGCTGGCGATGGAAGAACAGCTGATCGCCGATCTCAAAGATCGGCGCATTCCGCGTCAGGGATTGTCGCTCAGCGGCGGCGATCCGCTGCATCCCCATAACGTGCCACATATCCGCCGCCTGGTGAAACGGGTGCGGCGTGAATGCCCTGATAAGGATATCTGGCTGTGGACCGGCTACCAGTTAGCGGAACTGAACGCCGCGCAGCGGGAAGTGATCGCCGAAATCGACGTGTTAATCGATGGGCGATTTATCGAAGCGGAGAAAGATGCGCGGCTGCTATGGCGCGGCAGCCGCAATCAGAAAATCTGGTATCTACGCCAGCCACAGGGCGAGCACACCGACCAGCATTCCGCTGCAAGCGACGCCCAGCAAGGCTATCCACAACGCGCGGGCCGGGAATGCCCGGTGCAGCATCAGTAATGAGGGGACGCTGACCGCTGGCAATGTCAGCAGCAATGCCAGCGCGGGCGCGATGCCCATCCCGGCCAGCATCATGGTCTGGACAATCGGGATCTCTGCCGCAGTCGGGATGACAAACAGACATCCCGCCACTGCCATCACCACTACCCAGAACAACGTGTTACCCACGGCCCCATCCGCATGCGGGAACAGCCAGACGCGGGCAGCGCCAAGCAGCAGCACCGCCGCCACATACAACGGGATGGTGTTCCAGAACAGCCGCCACAGCACCCGCCACCAGCGCTGGAGAAAGGGGTCTTCCGGGGGAGCCGATGCCCTGGCCTCAAGTGCACCGACTTTCTGCGGCACGCTACGTTGCACCAGCCAGGCAATGCCCAGCACCATGATGATCCCCGCCACCAGACGGATGGCCGCGAACTGCCAGCCCAGGACAAAACCCATAAAAATCA
Source organism: Pantoea sp. AS-PWVM4 (assembly GCF_000468095.1). Lineage (GTDB taxonomy): Bacteria > Pseudomonadota > Gammaproteobacteria > Enterobacterales > Enterobacteriaceae > Pantoea > Pantoea phytobeneficialis. The sequence continues at coordinate 48,371 of NZ_ASZC01000021.1, read as the reverse complement.
GGGTGGCTGGATTCAGTACCGGATTCGCCAGCCAGAATGCCATCGCCGCGCCGCTGGAAACCTGCGACTGCCGCAAACCCGACGCAACCGGTGCGGCACAGCACGTACACATCATGCCTGGTAGCCCAAGCCCGGTGCCAATCAATGCGGAACCAAAACGGTTCTTGCCCATCAGACGCAACAGCCAGCTACGGGGGATCAACACCTGTACCAGCGATCCGAGCAGTACGCCGAGTACCGCCGCTTTCCACACCGCCAGAAAATAGACCATCGCGTAATCCAGCGCGGCACGCCAGGGTGACGCATCCGCGTTGGCTAAAATCGATTTACCGATCGAATGAGTCTCTGCCGCCGTGAATGCTTTGCCGTAGTAGGGTTGCCATTTGACGTACCAGAGGCCAACAATCACCACCAGCAGAAATAGCAGCGGTTTCCACCAGACAAAACGCGTTGCCGCAGCAGTTGAAGTGAGTTGAGTCATGACAGGATTCCGTATTCAGACTGAATAACGAATGCCGTACCGGAGGCACGACGGATTAACCCGCGGCGGCGCGATTTATCGCGCGGTTTTATCATCCATCGCGCACGAAATTGTGCGATAAATCGCGCACGAAATTGCGCGATAAATCGCGCCGCTACGGATAGAGGGTAGCAGAACGCTTAATCCGCGCGCTGCCAGACAATTTTTTTGCCAAACCCCAACGCGTTATCCGTCATCTTCACCTCTTCCAGCACAATTTCCCACAGTGGCGCTGTGACGGCTCGCGAAATGGGGAAACGTTTCTGGTAGGCATGACGCGCCTGTTGCTCGGCTTCATCCCTTAAGCGCTGAATATGGCCGCGATACTGCACACCCTTAATCAGCAACACGGTTTTCGGCTGGCCGTTAACCGTGCCCGCCACGCGCGGATTAGCCAACATCAGTTGACCATGACGGGTATCTGGCTCGGTCATCAGCCAGAACACCATGCGGGATTCATCAAAAACATAAAAACAGTTGGCGCACCAGAGATCGTCACCGTCTGTCGCGCACAGCGACAGCGCATGCTGTTTCTTCAGGTAGCGAATCAGATGGGAATGGTCGGACACAATCGAGCTCCCTTGCAGGCCAGAGGCCTGTGCTGACCAATAGCGGCAACGCCGGATGCGCGCTACACTGCCTGCCAGCAATTTTTCCGAGGTTAGTCATATGGAGCAGGGCTGGCAGCTTTATATGCTGCAAACCGCCGCAGGCATGCTTTACACCGGCATCACAACGGATGTTAACCGGCGTTTACAACAGCATCAGCAAGGGCGTGGAGCACGATCACTGCGCGGCAAAGGCCCGCTGACGCTGGTATTTCACTGTGATGCCGGGGATCGCGCCGCCGCATCACGACTGGAGTATCAGGTTAAACAGTTAAGCCGGGCGCAAAAGTTACAACTGGTAGCGCAACAACCGCTCAACCTGACGAACTGGTTTACGCAAAGCGATTGAAAGGCTCGGCAAAATCGATCTGCCCTTCTGCCCCGACGAACGCATCGTCGGCCAGTTTGTACACCTGAAACGCCGCTTCTGAACCGGTCCAGCGGCAATGCAAACCATGACGCGCTGCCGGTTCAAAACCGAAGGCATTGTAGTAAGCCGGGTCACCCAACACCACCACCGCGCTGTAACCAAATTCGTTCAGCGCGTCTAATCCCTCGTACACCAGCTGTTTACCGATACCCTGTTTACGTACCGTCTCGTCCACCGCCAGCGGTGCCAACGCCACCCAGCCGCGATCCTCACCCTGCAAGGTTACCGGGCTGAAAGCGGCATAACCCAATACCTGGCCTTCATCATCAGTCGCCACCACGCCGAGGGTCAGCAAACCATCTTCACGTAACTGTTGTACCAGTTCCGCTTCGGCGGCGCTGGCAAAACAGCGCTTTAACAGGCTGTCGATGCTGGCTGCATCAACACCAATTTCAGTACGAATTAACATGAGATCCTCGCGCGCGACTCACTGGCCTTCGCGTCCTGTTTCAGTCCTGCCTCAACAAAGGCAGCCAGCTGTTGCAACCCCGTGCGCAACGGCGTGGGCATGGCATCCAGTTCAATGGCATCCATCAGGTTTTTCACCTCCAGTCCCAGCTCCGTGTCGCCTTCAATCACCAGGCGGCGTTGAAAGAACAACATATCGGGGTCTGCTTTGCGTGCTGCCACCAGCAACAGATCGTTAGCTTCACCACGAAACCAGACATCAGCCTCTGTATCGTGTGAAACGGTCAGACGCCCATCCTGCAAGGTCGTCATCCAGCGCAAATTGATGTCGCTGATTTCAATCCCCAGGGAACGTCCTTCCAGAAAGTCTAACTCACCTTCAGCCAAAGCATGGCGAAATTGCCAGTTTAGGAGTTGTTGCAAAACGGCTTTTTTCAGCGCAAAAGGGGTCAATGAAACCGGTAACCCGAGGAATTTTGGGCCTTTTTCAACAATCAGGCCGCGTAAGCGAGTAAACACCATCTGCACTCCCTTTAGAAAATTTTACCTATTCTGCCACATCCGTTTGGCTTCGCATCCACTGAGATCAAGGAATTCGCAGTCTGGTTGTGTGAAAAATCTTCACTCTGCATCACCATTGGCCGTTTCACTGCCTTAAATCAACATTCTGCGGCGAGGGCTTACCTACACTCAACGCCGTCCAGAACCTGGGGGAGGAAAAAGTATGGAACTGCTGTGCCCGGCGGGGAATCTGCCTGCGCTGAAATCGGCGGTGGAGCATGGCGCCGACGCCGTTTATGTCGGCCTGAAAGACGATACCAATGCCCGCCACTTTGCTGGCCTTAATTTTACCGATAAAAAACTGGCCGAAGCCGCGCGCTATCTGCACCAGCATCGGCGCAAACTGCATGTGGCGATTAACACGTTTGCCCATCCCGATGGCATGAATCGCTGGCAGCAAGCGATTGATATCGCTGCCCAGAATGGTGCGGATGCGCTGATCCTCGCGGATATCGCCACGCTGGAATATGCGGCGAAGCACTATCCACAGGTTGAACGCCATCTGTCGGTACAGGCTTCGGCCACCAATCTGGAAGCGATCCGTTTTTATCATCGCCATTTTCAGTTGCACCGCGTGGTGCTGCCGCGCGTACTGTCGCTACATCAGGTGAAACAGCTGGCGCGTGAAACACCTGTCCCGCTGGAGGTGTTCGCTTTTGGCAGCCTGTGCATCATGGCCGAAGGTCGTTGTTATCTCTCCTCATGGCTGACGGGTGAATCGCCCAACAGCGCCGGAGCCTGCTCACCCGCCAAATTCGTGCGCTGGCAGCAGACGCCAAATGGCATGGAGTCACGCCTGAATGAAGTATTGATTGACCGTTACGGCCCCGATGAAAGCGCCGGTTATCCCACCCTGTGTAAAGGGCGCTATGAAGTCGATGACCAGCGTTATCACGTCCTGGAAGAACCGACCAGCCTGAACACTCTGTCGCTGTTGCCGGACTTGCTGCGGGCCGGTGTGGCATCCGTGAAGATCGAAGGACGCCAGCGCAGCCCGGCCTACGTGGCGCAAGTGGCGAAAGTGTGGCGCCAGGCGATTGATCGATGTATCGCCGCACCGGAACAGTTTGCCGTGCAGACCCCGTGGATGCAGGCGTTGGGAGAACTTTCTGAAGGTAGCCAGACCACGCTCGGCGCTTACCATCGCGACTGGCAGTAAGGAGTCAGCATGAAATACGCAATCGGACCGGTGCTGTGGTACTGGCCCAGCGACAAACTGGAAAATTTTTATCAACGTGCCGCGCAATCCAGCGCGGAAATCGTTTATCTGGGGGAAGCGGTATGCAGCAAACGCCGCGCTACGCCGTTCGCGCAATGGATGGAGATGGGCCGGGCGCTGGCGCAGCACGGTAAGCAGGTGGTGATCAGCACGCTGGCGCTGCTGCAATCGCCTTCAGAACTCAAGGAGCTGCGGCGCTATGTGGAAAACGGCGAGTTTCTGATTGAAGCCAACGATATCGGCACCGTGAATATGGCGGCTGAACGCCAGTTGCCATTTGTCGCTGGCCCAACGCTCAACGTCTACAACGCGCAAACGCTTCAGCTGCTGTTGCAGGAAGGAATGACGCGCTGGTGCATGCCGGTCGAGATGTCACGCGACTGGCTGATCCAGCTGTTGCAACAGTGCGATGCGGCAGGCGTACGTGATCGTTTTGAGGTAGAGGTGCTGGGTTACGGCCATCTGCCACTGGCGTTATCCGCACGCTGCTTTACCGCCCGCTCGGAAAATCGTGCCAAAGATGATTGCCAGACCTGCTGCATTGATTATCCCAATGGCCGACGCGTGCTATCCCAGGAAGGCCAGCAGGTGTTCGTGCTCAACGGTATCCAGACCATGAGCGGCTACTGCTACAACCTTGGCAATGATCTGGCCGGTATGCATAACTGGGTCGATATCGTGCGTTTATCGCCGCAGGATGAAAGCACACTGGAAGATGTGGATCGCTTCCGCGCCAACGAAGCCGGTGAAGCGCCCTTAATGGTGGCGCGCGGCAGCGACAGCAACGGTTACTGGCGACGCCTGGCCGGGATGGCGCTGGATACGACAGGCCGCTGAAAGGCACGTTCCGGCTATATTCCTGCGGTTATTAGCAGTTTTAATATGGGTACTGATGCGTAATACTGGATGGCGCAGGTTTGATGAACACCTGCGCCATACTTATTTGGAGTGCCCATGTCTGAGAAAAAAACAGTTCGCCTGTCCGTGCTGGATCTGGCTCCTATTCCACAGGGTTCAACGCCCCGCGATGCGTTCCAGAATTCGCTGGCATTGGCCCGTCAGGCTGAAGCCCTTGGCTTTCATCGCTACTGGTTGGCAGAGCACCACAATATGACCGGCATTGCCAGCGCGGCAACCTCCGTATTGATTGGTTATCTGGCTGCCAACACCGAAACCCTGCGTCTCGGCTCCGGCGGCATTATGCTGCCGAACCATTCACCGTTGGTGATCGCCGAACAATTTGGCACCCTGGAGGCGCTCTATCCGGGACGTATCGATTTAGGGCTGGGCCGTGCGCCGGGTTCCGACCAGCGTACTATGCTGGCGCTGCGTCGCCATCTGTCGAGCGCACAGGCCGACAGCTTCCCCGATGATGTCGTTGAGCTGCTGAACTGGTTTGATGCTGAGGTGGGTGAATGTCCACCGGTTCAACCGGTGCCCGGCCTGTGCTCAAAAATTCCGGTGTGGCTGCTGGGTTCCAGTCTTTACAGCGCCCAGTTGGCCGCACAGCTTGGCTTGCCATTTGCCTTTGCCTCGCATTTTGCCCCGGATCTGCTGCTCCAGGCATTGCACCTGTACCGTGAGAAGTTCCAGCCTTCAGCGCGTCTGGAAAAACCTTACGCAATGGTGTGCGTCAATGTGGTGGCCGCCGATAGCGAACGTAATGCGCGCTTCCTGTTTACCTCAATGCAGCAGCAATTTATCAATCTGCGTCGCGGTAAACCGGGTCCACTCCCTGCGCCAGTGGAGAATATGGACAACTTATGGTCGCCGTCAGAGCAGTACGGCGTGCAGCAAGCACTCAGCATGTCGATCGTCGGAGATAGCGATAAAGTTCGCCACGGTCTCGCGGCGCTGGTGCGCGAAACTCAGGCGGATGAAATCATGGTGAATGGCCAGATTTTCGATCCACAGGCGCGCCTCAGCTCCTTCGCTATCGCGATGGAAGCTGCCCGCTCGCTGTAACGGTTATTGCGGTGGGTACGCTTCCTGGCCCACCGCCATCTGACGGATATCCCGTCCAGGAGACTGGCCATAGAATCGGCTGTATTCACGGCTGAACTGTGAAGCGCTTTGATATCCCACCCGATAGCCCGCCGTTCCGGCATCCAGTTTTTCCATCAACATCAGACGTCGCGCTTCATTCAGACGTAGCTGTTTTTGATACTGCATTGGCGTCATGGCAGTGACCGATTTGAAGTGATGGTGCAGTGACGAAATGCTCATGCCTACGTTGCTTGCCAGCTGATCCATCTTTAACGGCTGATGAAAGTTTTCCCGCAACCAACGCGCAGCGCGCGCCACTTTGTTACCCGGACGTTCTGCCAGTGCCATATTCAGAATGCGCGGCCCTTCCGGCCCGGTCAGCAGACGATAAAAAATTTCCTGCTCAATTAACGGTGCCAGCGCCGCGATGTCCTGTGGCTGATCCAGCAGTTCAATCAGGCGAATGACCGCATCCACTAACGGCGGGGCCACTTTATGCACCGTAATGCCACGCTCATTAGTGGTGGCGGCGGCTACCTGATGCAACGGAAAGTGCTCCAGATAACGCATCAGACGTGCCTCATTGATGGTTATGCCCACCCCCAGATTGGGTTTCTCCTCCGTCGCCATCACCACGCAGGATTGCACGGCCATATCCAGCGTCACCAACAGCAAATCGCCCGCCCCGTAATGCATCACATCCTCTCCCATGCGCAGCGCTTTCTGTCCCTGCGCGACCAGCGCAAAGCTGGCCCAGGTGGCAACATGCGTCAGGCTGGTGGGTCTGGAACTGCGGCCAAAAGAGAGAAAATCGATTGCGCTGTGGTGACGGCCATCAGCCGGTGCGTGGCGGGCTATCATGGCAACCAGTTGCTGCCACTGTTCCTGATGAATCATGCGTTGGGCGCTCCGCGATGAAAGATCGTTAAGTCGCTATTCTAACCTGGCGTGGTTGTTAAGCCTGCTCCCTGGGATGGAGATTTGCAGGATCGTGCAAAAAGCTTGCAGGATTGCGCTACCGGTAGATTGTATGGACAGCGCATTCTTATGCTTCCCCGAAACCTCAGGTGGAGAGACACAATGAAAGCACTTGAAGGCAAAATTGCGCTGGTGACGGGCGCTTCGAAAGGCATTGGTGCCGCCATTGCCATGACTTTCGCGGCGGCCGGCGCCCGGGTGGTAGTGAATTATCGTCAGGATGAAGTCGGCGCAGCTGACGTGGTGACGGATATCCGTGCTCTGGGTAGCGATGCCATCGCCGTGCAGGCTGATGTCTCGCGTGAAGCTGATGTTGCACGGCTCTTTGCTACCGCCATTGATCAATTCGGCGCACCGGACATTGTGGTGAACAACGCAGGCATTTTTCATCATGGTGATTTCACCGCGCTGAGTGTCGTTGAGATGCAGCAACAGCTGAATGTAAACCTGTTCGGCACACTTCTGGTTTGCCAGCGAGCAGCACAGCATTTTCCGTCACGCGGCGGTTGCATCATCAACCTGAGTGCGTTGAATAGCCAGCGCAGCACGCCCGGTTCAGTGCTGTGGGCCGCCACCAAAGGCGCGATCGATACCCTGACACAGGGTCTGGCACGAGAACTTGGGCCGCGTAATATCCGCGTCAATGCCCTGGCCCCAGGCATTATCCTGACCGAAGGTTTACTGGCGGCGAAGAAGATGCACCCGGAACTGAAAGCACAGTTAATTGCAGCAACACCGCTGGGACGCTTTGGCTTACCGGAGGATGTGGCGCAGGTCGCGCTGTTCCTCGCATCGGAGGAGTCTGCCTATGTCAGCGGCGAACGGCTGCTGATTGCTGGCGGCGTGTAGGAAATAAGAAAAAAAATGGGACGCCGAGGCGTCCCATTTTGTTATTCAGCGTTTATCGCTTAGATATCACGACGACGCGGTGCTGCTGCACCCGCTTCTTCGCGACGCGGGCCACGGTTACCTTCACGGCTGAAACGGCCACCTTCACGACCACCTTCACGACGTTCAGAGAAACGACGACCGCCTTCACGACCTTCACCACGCGGTGCGCCACCTTCACGGTTACCACCACGACGCTCACCACCGAAGTCACGACCACCGCCACGACGTTCGCTGCGCTCACCGCGCTCAAACGGCTGTGCGTCGCCCAGCAACTGCATATTCATCGGTTTGTTCAGAATACGCGTGCGGGTGAAGTGTTGCAGAACTTCGCCCGGCATGCCTTTCGGCAGCTCGATAGTAGAGTGAGAAGCAAACAGCTTGATGTTACCGATGTAACGGCTGCTGATGTCGCCTTCGTTAGCGATCGCGCCCACGATATGACGAACTTCAACACCATCATCACGGCCCACTTCAATGCGGTACAGCTGCATTTCGCCCACATCACGACGCTCGCGACGCGGACGGTCGCCATCACGGCTGTCACGCGGACCACGAGAATCGCGAGAGTCGCGGGAATCACGACGATCATCACGATCACGGAATTCACGACGCGGCGGACGCGGTGCATCAGCAGGTACGATCAGAGGACGTTCGCCCTGGGCCATTTTCAGCAGTGCCGCAGCCAGGGTTTCGATATCCAGATCTTCTTCCGGCTGCATTTTGCTCAGCAGAGCACGGTACATTTCCAGATCGCTGCTTTCCAGCTGCTGCTGAACTTTCGCCGCGAATTTAGCCAGACGACGCTCACCCAGCAACTCAGCATTCGGCAGTTCAACTTCCGGAATGGTCAGCTTCATGGTGCGTTCGATGTTACGCAGCAGACGACGCTCGCGGTTCTCAACGAACAGCAGCGCACGACCTGCACGGCCTGCACGACCGGTACGGCCGATACGGTGAACGTAAGATTCTGCGTCCATCGGGATGTCATAGTTAACAACCAGGCTGATACGCTCAACGTCCAGACCACGGGCAGCAACGTCGGTTGCGATCAGGATGTCGAGACGACCATCTTTCAGACGCTCCAGCGTCTGCTCACGCAGTGCCTGGTTCATGTCGCCGTTCAGTGCTGCGCTGTTGTAACCACTGCGCTCCAGCGCTTCAGCCACTTCCAGCGTTGCGTTTTTGGTACGCACGAAGATGATCGCAGCATCGAAGTCTTCTGCTTCGAGGAAACGCACCAGCGCGTCAGTTTTACGGCCATAAGCGGTCCAGTAAGACTGAGAGATGTCCGGGCGGGTAGTCACGCTTGACTGGATGCGCACTTCCTGCGGATCTTTCATGAAACGCTTGGTGATACGACGAATCGCTTCCGGCATGGTGGCAGAGAACAGAGCGGTCTGATGACCTTCCGGGATCTGCGCCATGATGGTTTCAACGTCTTCAATAAAGCCCATACGCAGCATTTCGTCAGCTTCGTCCAGTACCAGACCACGCAGGTTGGACAGATCAAGCGTACCGCGTTTCAGGTGGTCAAGCAGACGACCCGGGGTGCCCACGACAATTTGCGGGCCCTGACGCAGTGCACGCAGCTGTACGTCATAACGCTGGCCGCCGTACAGGGCCAACACGTTTACGCCACGCATGTGTTTGGAGAATTCAGTTGCTGCTTCAGCAACCTGCACCGCCAGCTCACGGGTCGGTGCCAGCACCAGAATCTGCGGTGCTTTCAAATTTGGATCAATGTTATTCAACAGCGGCAGAGAGAATGCTGCAGTTTTGCCACTACCGGTCTGTGCCATACCCAGCACGTCACGGCCAGCCAGCAGGTGCGGAATGCACTCAGCCTGGATCGGTGACGGCTTGACGTATCCCATGTCGTTAAGAGCAGACAGGATGGATTCGTTCAGGCCCAGATCAGCAAAAGTGGTTTGAATATCAGTCATGTAGTACACGTGCCTCTTAGATTGCGGCGGCCAGTCTACATAACTCGTCATGAAAATTTTCAGTCATTTTCATCGAAAAGTGTGAACCGGCTCAAATTAGAAGTTTCGACGAACAGAAAAGCCCTCATCCCGGAAGATGATGACTTAACGGGTAATTCAGGCAATAAAAGTTCGTCAGCTATTGCTGGTCAGATTCTGATAAATCGTCTTGTGCCTGGCCGAGTTGCGCCAGTTCCAACAATGCGTATCGGTGTTCAACAAAGTTGTTAACGTTGTTGGCCACCGCCAGTTTGAACAACGCTTTCGCGTCGTCCTTCTCCCCCAGACTTAGGTAGTACTTACCTAAATAGAAGTTGGTTTCACTGAGATGTTCAGCGAGCGAGGTGTTATCCGTTGCGTCCGCCTTGAGACGTTCCATCAATGTTTTTTCACTGATGTCGCCCAGGTAGAACTCGACAATATTCCATCCCCATTGATCCCGGACCGCTTTGTCGTAACGCTGTTTCAGCGAAACTTTTGCTTTGTCGACATCCATCTCGCGTTCAACGAGGTAGAGCCACAGGCTGCGGAATGGATCATTAGGATCGTCTTGATAAAACGCCAGCAGATCATCTTGCGCTAACTTGTATCGACCGCCGTAATAGAGGGCGATACCACGGTTTAAATGCGCATAGTTGTAAGTTGGATCAAGCTCAAGTACAGAATCAAACGCTTCATAGGCAGCATCAAAATTGCCTGCCTGCGTTAAATATATGCCGAGATAGTTAAACACCTCAGGCATATCCGGTCTGATAGACAGCGCTTGCGAGAAATCGTTCCGCGCTAATGCTCTCAGACCTAAGCTATCATACAACACTCCACGCTCATATAATAGCTGTGCGCGTTCATCATCGGTCAGGGCGCGACTGGCAAGAATTTGTTCCATTCGCGCCAAAATCACTTCCTGCTGCAGTGTGGGCTGCAAAGGTACTGCCAGAACTTCGTTCTTACGCCAATTGGAGTTGCTGCATCCTGCCAGCGTCAAAGCTGTCGCAACAAAACACCAGCGCAAAAAAGGCTTCATTTCCCACTCCCGAATACAAACATTGGGATAACCATCCTGTCATCCGCCTGCTGTGCACAAGGATTCCCGCCCTCGCGATGATACAAACACCTCTCCCCACCAAACGGCAGGGAGAGGCTAATCAGGAAACGCTTACTCGGCGTCAGGTGCATCGGTCGCAGCGGTAGTCTCGACCGCCTGCGGTTTCTGCTCTGTCGCTTCTTTGATGCTCAGACGTACACGGCCCTGACGGTCCACTTCCAGTACTTTAACCGGAACTTCCTGGCCCATCTGCAGATAGTCGGTCACCTTCTCAACGCGCTTGTCAGCGATTTGAGAGATGTGTACCAGACCTTCTTTGCCGCCGCCAATCGCAACAAAGGCACCGAAATCAACGATACGGGTCACTTTACCACTGTAAATGCGGCCCACTTCGATTTCTGCGGTGATCTCTTCGATACGACGAATAGCTTCTTTCGCTTTCAGGCCATCGGTCGCGGCGATCTTCACGGTGCCATCATCTTCGATTTCGATGGTGGTGCCGGTTTCTTCAGTCAGCGCACGAATGACAGAACCGCCTTTACCGATGACATCTTTGATCTTGTCTGCATTGATCTTGATGGTGTAAATACGCGGTGCGAACTCAGAAATCTCCTGACGCGGCGTGCTGATTGCCTGCTCCATCACGCTCAGAATGTGCAGACGCGCACCCTTAGCCTGGTTCAAAGCAACCTGCATGATCTCGCGGGTGATCCCTTCGATTTTGATATCCATCTGCAGCGCGGTCACACCTTCACGGCTACCGGCCACTTTGAAGTCCATGTCGCCGAGGTGATCTTCGTCACCCAGGATGTCAGACAAAACCACAAATTTTTCGTCTTCTTTTACCAGGCCCATCGCGATACCGGCTACGGCAGCTTTGATCGGCACACCAGCATCCATCAGCGCCAGAGAAGCGCCACACACGGAAGCCATAGAAGAAGAACCGTTTGATTCGGTGATTTCAGATACCACACGTACGGTGTACGGGAAATCTTCCTGCTTCGGCATCACCGCCAGCACGCCGCGTTTCGCCAGACGACCGTGACCAATTTCACGACGCTTTGGTGAACCGACCATACCGGTCTCACCCACCGAGTACGGAGGGAAGTTGTAGTGGAACAGGAAGCTGTCGGTACGTTCGCCCATCAGCTCGTCCAGGCTCTGCGCATCACGGGCAGTACCCAGGGTAGCAGTAACCAGCGCCTGAGTTTCACCACGGGTGAACAGCGAAGAACCGTGGGTACGCGGCAGCACGCCAGTGCGCACGTCCAGACCACGAATCATGTCTTTTTCACGGCCATCGATACGCGGTTCGCCGTTCAGAATACGGGTACGTACCACGTTCTTTTCCAGGCTGTGCACGATGTCGCCGATTTCAGCGTCATCCAGCGTTTCGTCTTCAGCCAGCAGCGCAGCAATGGTTTCGTCTTTGATAACGCCAACCTGAGCGTAACGTTCCTGCTTATCAGTGATGCGGTAAGCATCGCTGATGCGTGCTTCAGCCAGTGCGGCAACGCGTGAAATCAGTGCATCGTTAGCAGGCTCTGGCTGCCAGTCCCAACGCGGTTTACCGGCTTCAGCCACCAGCGCGTTGATGTTTTCGATGACAACCTGTTGCTGGTCGTGGCCGAATACCACCGCACCCAGCATCTGATCTTCAGTCAGGATATCAGCTTCAGATTCCACCATCAGCACGGCGTTCTGTGTACCGGCAACCACCAGATCCAGACGAGATTGTTTGATTTCGTCAGCCGTCGGGTTCAGTACGTATTGATCGTTGATGTAACCAACGCGCGCAGCACCGATCGGGCCGTTGAACGGAATACCAGACAGCGACAGCGCAGCAGAAGCACCAATCATCGCAACGATATCCGGGTTAACCTGTGGGTTAACAGAAACAACGGTAGCGATAACCTGAACTTCGTTAACAAAACCTTCCGGGAACAGCGGGCGAACCGGGCGGTCAATCAGACGCGCGATCAGGGTTTCACCTTCGCTCGGACGGCCTTCACGACGGAAGAAGCTACCCGGGATACGGCCAGCAGCGTAAGTACGCTCCTGATAGTTGACGGTCAACGGGAAGAAGTCCTGACCTGGTTTAGCTTTTTTCTGGCCAACAACGGTTACGAAAACCGCGGTGTCGTCCATGCTTACCATCACAGCAGCGGTGGCCTGGCGTGCCATCATGCCAGTTTCCAGCGTGACGGTATGCTGACCATATTGGAATTTGCGTACGATCGGGTTCAGCAAAATTAAAGTCCTTAACGTCGGGGCAGACCCATCTCAGGCCCGCCGGGGATTACCGATCTTCAGCTGCATCCTCGCGACTAATGACAACCTTTAACCGCCCTTGCGGTAAAGCCTCTCATTAGCCGCGCGAACCTCTGCAAGCGAAGATCACTCTCAGCAACAATACATGAGTTTGGACCGGATTGCTGCCGATTGCTCGAAAAAAGGGGCCATAAAGGCCCCCTTTTCGCGAAACTCGCACAAATCTGATCATCAGATGCGTTTTTTTGCATACTGTCTGCGCTACACCCTTGATCAGATTCTTCAGACTTAGCGACGCAGACCCAGGTTTTCGATCAGGCTGGTGTAGCGTGCAACGTCTTTACGCTTCAGGTAGTCCAGCAGCTTACGACGCTGGGATACCATGCGCAGCAGACCGCGACGGCTGTGGTGGTCTTTTTTGTGCTCAGAGAAGTGACCCTGCAGGTGGTTAATCTGAGCAGTCAGCAGAGCAACCTGAACTTCAGTTGAACCGCTGTCGTTAGCACCACGACCGTATTTGGCAACGATCTCTGCTTTAGCTTCTACGCTTAGAGACATAATAAACTCCAGTTATTAATGAATGTATGGGTGCCGATCTCTAATTCAGCAGCCCGCTTTTAAAGCCGCGCTATTCTACTCTTCGCCCAGCGGCAACGCAAATACCCCGTTGGGCGAACCGCATTATTGCGGAAATTCTACCACCAGACGGCGTGGCGCAACACGCAGTCGCTCGTCAATCTCTGCCATACCGATAAATTTACGCGCTTCGCCTTCCGTGACTCGCACCAGGCCCGCCGCAGGCACCCCTTCGGCCTGCACCGGCTGGCCCAGCTTAAAGAAAGCGGCAACGGCATCGGGCAGATTCACTTCCGGAAAATCCGCAGCCGGGCTATCCATCGGTAACAAGAGCGGATCGAGCAGTTCAGCAGGCGCGATTTCTGCCGCTGTGGCTTGTTCCAACAACGCTTGCAACTGTTCAAGCGTGACCATTTTCTCTGCCGGATAGCGGGAAACCTGCAAACGACGCAGCATGATCACATGGGCACCACAACCGAGTTTCTCGCCGAGGTCGTCGATGATGGTCCGAATATAGGTGCCTTTGGAGCAGTGGATTTCCAGCTCCAGCTCATCCCCTTCCCAACGAATAAACAGCAGTTCATACACGGTGATGGGACGGGCATCACGCTCAACGGTAATCCCCTGGCGTGCATACTCATACAACGGACGCCCCTGATGCTTCAGCGCCGAAAACATGGTCGGCACCTGCTGGGTATCGCCACGAAAACTTTCCAGTGCAGCATCCAGCTCAGCCTGAGTAAAGCTGACCGGACGGGTTTCGACCACATTGCCGTCGGCATCAGAGGTATCGGTACGCTCACCCAGGCGAGCAATCACCCGGTAACGCTTATCCGAATCCAGCAGATACTGCGAAAACTTGGTGGCCTCACCGAGACAGATGGGCAGCATGCCGGTTGCCAGCGGATCCAACGCACCGGTATGGCCCGCTTTGTTCGCATTAAAGATGCGTTTTACTTTTTGCAGCACGCCGTTAGAGGACGCACCCTGATGCTTATCCAGCAGCAATACACCATGCACATCGCGACCGCGACGACGAGGACGACTCATCAATCCTCCTTGTCGTCGTCCGTTGCATGATCGCCACGGCGTTCAGCATCATTTTTGACAACGTTGGTGACCAGGTTTGACATGCGCATACCTTCGATCAACGAGTTGTCATAGAAGAAGGTCAGCTCAGGCACAATGCGCAGACGCATCGCTTTACCGACTAAAGTACGGATATAACCTGAAGCCTCTTTGAGTGCCTTCAGACCGTTTTTCACCGCTTCTTCGTCTTTATCATTCAAAAAAGTGACAAACACTTTGGCATAAGCCAGATCGCGTGACACTTCAACGCCAGAAACCGTCACCATCATACCAAGGCGCGGATCTTTAATTTCGCGTTGCAGGATGATTGCGATCTCTTTCTGCAATTCCTGTGAAACGCGCTGTGGGCGGCCAAATTCTTTCGCCATTATGCTTTCTCCCAAATAATTCGGGAGGCCAGCGGCCTCCCAAATTGCAACACATCAGATGATGATCAATCGATGGTGCGTTTAACTTCAATCACTTCAAAGACTTCGATCATATCGCCGACACGAACGTCGTTGTAGTTCTTCACGCCGATACCACACTCCATGCCGTTACGCACTTCGTTGACATCGTCTTTGAAGCGACGCAGGGATTCCAGTTCGCCTTCATAGATAACAACGTTGTCGCGCAGAACACGGATCGGGTTGTGACGTTTGATGTTGCCTTCGGTAACCATACAGCCCGCGATCGCACCAAATTTCGGTGACTTGAACACATCACGAACTTCAGCCAGACCAATGATCTGCTGTTTGTATTCCGGAGCCAGCATGCCGCTCATCGCCGCTTTCACTTCGTCAATCAGGTTATAGATGACGGAGTAGTAACGCAGGTCCACGCTTTCCGCTTCAATTACGCGACGAGCCGAAGCATCAGCACGCACGTTGAAGCCGAGGATGATCGCGTTGGAAGCCGCAGCCAGCGTCGCGTCGGTTTCGGTGATACCACCTACGCCCGAACCGATAATCTTCACCTTCACTTCGTCGGTGGAGAGTTTCAGCAGGGAGTCGGAGATCGCTTCCACAGAACCCTGTACGTCGGATTTCAGTACGATGTTCAGCTCGGACACTTCGCCTTCGGTCATGTTGGCGAACATGTTCTCCAGCTTAGATTTCTGCTGACGCGCCAGTTTCACTTCGCGGAATTTACCCTGACGATACAAAGCAACTTCACGCGCTTTCTTCTCGTCACGGACCACGGTGGCTTCATCACCCGCAGCCGGAACACCGGACAGACCGAGGATTTCGACCGGAATTGACGGACCAGCAGCCAACACTTCACGGCCCAGCTCGTCACGCATCGCACGCACACGGCCATATTCGAAGCCGCACAGCACGATGTCGCCTTTATTCAGCGTACCTTCACGCACCAGAACGGTAGCGACCGGACCACGACCTTTGTCGAGGAACGATTCAATCACCACGCCGCTTGCCATACCTTCACGGATAGCAGTCAGTTCCAGAACTTCCGCTTGCAGCAGAATTGCGTTCAGCAGGTCATCAATGCCGGTACCGGCTTTCGCAGAAACGTTGACGAACATGTTCTCGCCGCCCCACTCTTCCGGGATGATACCGTACTGAGTCAGCTCGTTCTTAACGCGATCCGGATCGGCTTCTGGTTTGTCGATCTTGTTCACGGCAACCACAACCGGCACACCGGCCGCTTTCGCGTGCTGGATAGCTTCAATGGTCTGCGGCATCACGCCGTCATCCGCGGCCACGACCAGGATAACGATATCCGTTGCCTGTGCACCACGCGCACGCATCGCGGTAAACGCGGCGTGGCCCGGGGTATCCAGGAAGGTGATCATGCCGTTTTCGGTTTCAACGTGGTAAGCACCGATATGCTGGGTAATGCCGCCCGCTTCGCCTGAGGCGACTTTGGTGGAGCGGATGTAGTCCAGCAGTGAGGTTTTACCGTGGTCAACGTGACCCATGATAGTCACGACCGGTGCGCGGCTTTCCTGCGCAGCGTCGGTATCACGATCGTCCATCACCGCTTCTTCCAGCTCATTCTCACGGCGCAGGATCACTTTGTGACCCATCTCTTCCGCAACCAGCTGGGCAGTTTCCTGATCGATAACCTGGTTAATGGTCGCCATAGCGCCCATCTTCATCATGGCTTTGATGACCAGGGAACCTTTCACGGCCATTTTGTTAGCCAATTCTGAAACGGTGATGGTTTCACCGATGATAACATCACGGTTCACTGCCTGAGCTGGCTTGTTAAAGCCTTGTTGCAGGGAGCTCGGTTTGCGATGTTTACCGCCTTTACCACCACGAACAGCGGCGCGCGCTTCTTCACGGTCAGTTTTGGCTTCAGAATGCTTGTTGCCTTTCTTGGCAGGGCGAGCAGCTTTAGTGGTGCGGCCACGGCCACGACCGCCTTCAACTTCGCGATCGTTTTCATCTTCAGCCTGGCGGGCATGGGTCGAGGTGGTGACGTGATAGTCGCCTTTATCCTCTTCTTCCGGTTTTTCCCACTCAGCAGCTTTTTCTTCTGCCAGACGGCGGGCTTCTTCAGCCGCACGTCGTGCGTTTTCTTCCAGCTTACGGCGCGCTTCTTCTTCGGCTTTACGCTTCAGTTCTGCGGCTTCGGCTTCACGACGGGCCTTATCAGAATTCGCGGCTTTGGTTAGTTCGTCGGTAGGTTGATTAGTCACTTTGTCATTTTCCGCTGCTTCACGCTTCGCCTTGTCAGCGGCTTCGCGCTTGGCTTTTTCTTCGGCTTCACGTTGCGCTTTTTGTTCAGCTTCGCGACGGGCTTGTTCTTCCGCCTCGCGACGCGCCTTCTCTTCCGCTTCACGCTGCGCCTCGGCTTCAGCTTCAGCCTGAGCCTGCGCTTCGGCTTCTGCATCACCCTTCACATAGGTGCGCTTTTTGCGGACTTCGATTTGCACCGACTTACTTTTACCCCCGGTGCCAGGAATATTCAAGGTGCTGCGAGTTTTACGTTGCAGCGTCAGTTTACCTGAACCGGCCTGACCATGTTCACGATTCAGGTGGGACAATAAGGTTTCTTTCTCTTGCTGGGTCACCGCGTCGTTCTCAGACTTACGGATCCCCGCATCAGCAAATTGCTGTACCAGGCGATCTACCGGAGTCTGAATTTCGGCGGCCAGCGATTTTACGGTTACATCTGTCATGCTGTTCCTTCCTGTAATTATGCGTCATCGCCGAACCAGCAGATATTACGCGCGGCCATGATCAGCGCGCCGGCTTTCTCATCATCCAGCCCTTCGATATCTGTCAGATCGTCGACACCTTGCTCGGCAAGATCTTCCAGCGTGCAAACGCCAATCGCTGCCAGACGGTAAGCCATCGCACGATCCAGACCCTCGAGATTCAGCAGATCCTCAGCAGGCTCCTGATTGCCACGGCTCTCTTCTTTCGCCAGTGCCAGGGTAGTTAACGCATTTTTTGCTCGTTCACGCAGGGCTTCTACCGTGTCTTCATCGAGGCCGTCAATTTCCAGCAGCTCGTTGATCGGTACATATGCCAGCTCTTCAAGAGAAGAGAAGCCCTCTTCCACCAGAATGGTGGCAAACTCTTCGTCGATGTCGAGATGTTTGGTGAACATATCGATGGCCGCGTGGGCTTCAGCCTGATGCTTCGCCTGCAGGTCATCGACGGTCATTACGTTCAGTTCCCAACCGCTCAGCTGGGAAGCCAGACGTACGTTTTGGCCGTTACGGCCGATCGCCTGAGCCAGATTGCCAGCTTCAACAGCGATATCCATGGTGTGATTGTCTTCATCCACCACAATTGACGCTACATCAGCCGGAGCCATAGCGTTGATGACGAACTGTGCCGGGTTATCGTCCCACAGCACGATATCGATACGCTCGCCACCCAGTTCGCTGGAGACAGCCTGCACGCGAGCGCCACGCATACCTACGCAGGCACCCACCGGATCGATACGTTTGTCATTGGTTTTTACCGCGATTTTGGCGCGAGAACCGGGATCACGCGCTGCCGCTTTGATCTCAATAACTTCTTCGCCAATTTCCGGTACTTCGATGCGGAACAGTTCGATCAGCATTTCCGGCTTCGAACGGGTCACGAACAGCTGCGCACCACGCGCTTCCGGACGCACGGCATACAGCACACCGCGAATACGGTCGCCAGGGCGGAAGTTTTCACGCGGCAGCATATCTTCACGCACGATGACCGCTTCAGCATTGCTGCCGAGATCCAGCGTGATGTTGTCGCGGTTCACTTTCTTCACCACGCCAGTGATGATGTCGCCTTCCTGCTCGCGGAACTGATCCACCACCATTGCGCGTTCAGCTTCGCGCACTTTCTGCACGATAACCTGCTTCGCCGTCTGGGTGGTGATACGGTCAAACGTGACCGATTCAATCTGATCTTCAACAAAATCGCCCAGATTGAATGCTTCATCTTCGAAGCGGGCTGCTTCCAGCGTGATCTCGCGAGTCGGCTGCGTCACTTCATCAACAATCAGCCAGCGACGGAAAGTATCGAAATCGCCACTACGGCGGTCAATGCTGACACGCACGTCGATTTCCTGCTCATACTTCTTTTTGGTCGCAGTGGCCAAAGCGCTCTCCAGCGCTTCGAAGATTTTCTCACGCGGCAGGGCTTTTTCGTTAGAAACGGCTTCTACTACAGCTAAGATCTCTTTGTTCATCCTGGTTAGCCTCAATCCGGACTTTTAAAAGTGGGGGACCAGGTTCGCTTTCTGAATGTTGCTCAGCGCGAACACTTCATCCTTACCCTCAACGGTTACCGTGATCATCTCGCCTTCGACAGACTTAATGATGCCCTGCCATTTACGGCGGTTCTGCACGGCCATACGCAGTACCAGACTTACCTCTTCACCGGCAAAACGCGCGTAGTGTTCAGCAGTAAAAAGAGGACGGTCAAGACCCGGTGAGGAAACTTCAAGGTTGTAAGCCACGGTGATGGGATCTTCCACATCCATCACAGCGCTGACCTGGTGGCTGACATCGGCGCAATCATCAACATTGATACCCTCTTCACTATCAATATAGATGCGCAAGGTTGATGTGCGACCACGAATAAATTCGATACCGACCAATTCGTAGCCAAGCGCTTCTACCGGAGCAGAGATCAACTCTGTCAATTTTTGCTCTAATGTGGACAAGCCCACCCCCAAGACATAAAAAAAGGGCCTAATAGCCCAGTGTTGCGATTTCCTGATAACAAAAAACCCCGAAAAATCGGGGCTTTTTGTGACTGGACCCTGTATGCCGCGATGCGGCTCGGAGCACAATCCAGAAGAATTTTTTTCAAAACTCACTGCGAATGCGTCCGTCGATGCATACAGTATATTTGAAAAAGAACTCTAAGGGAAAGTGGTTGCGGGGGCCGGATTTGAACCGACGACCTTCGGGTTATGAGCCCGACGAGCTACCAGGCTGCTCCACCCCGCGTCCGAAAACGTGGCGAATGTTACGCCGAACATGCAAAAATTGCAAGTCATACTGAGATTTGGTACCGAGGACGGGACTTGAACCCGTAAGCCCAATCGGGCACTACCACCTCAAGGTAGCGTGTCTACCAATTCCACCACCTCGGCACTTCACTGACGGCGACGATAATATGTCGCACTGCAAGCTGACGATCTTACTGCGGGATATCGTTACCCGGGGTTGCCGGTTTGGCTGGCTGAGTCTGTTCAGATTTAGCCGGCGCAGTCAGATTTTCCCACTCGCTTCCTTTGGAAGTTTTATTCGTGTTCAGGTTACCCAGAATCAGGCTAATGATGAAGAACAGCGTCGCCAGCACTGCGGTCATGCGAGTCATAAAGTTACCATACCCGGTAGAACCGAACAGCGTCGCAGAAGCGCCTGCACCAAATGATGCTCCCATATCAGCGCCTTTACCTTGTTGCAGCATGATCAGACCAACAAGGCCCAGTGCCACAATAAGGAAAACAACTAAAAGAGCTTCGTACATAATCAACCTGTTTCCTTGCGCGTAAACCGCACAGTTAAAGCTTCAACCAGTATCGATGGGGAGTCTCGTCATCACCCATCAGAAGCGGGTGTGAATACTAACCAAAGGCACATTGCTCTGCAAGCGCAATTTTCACGAACCTCATCAATTGCGGAAAAAAGCGCCATCATGGTGATTTTACAGGCGGAAAGAGAAAAATCTTACCGCCTGTAAGGCACTTAAACCGCCTTCACCGCATCGGCAATTTTGTGCGCCAGCGCGGTCACCTGCGCTTCATCTTCACCTTCCACCATCACCCGAATCAGTGGCTCAGTGCCGGATTTACGTAACAGCACGCGACCACGACCCGCCAGCGTTTTTTCCACTTCTGCGCTGGCCGCTTTGACGGCATCACTTTGTAAAGGATCGTTGTTGCCGCTGAAGCGAACATTGACCAACACCTGGGGCAACATCTTCATGCCGCTACACAGGTCATGCAGGCTCATATGGTTTTGCACCATTGCAGTAAGTACTTGCAAACTTGCAACGATGCCGTCGCCAGTGGTGGTTTTGTCCAGCAGGATGACATGGCCGGAGTTTTCCGCCCCCAGACGCCAGCCCTTCTCCTGCATTTTCTCCAGCACGTAGCGGTCGCCAACTTTGGCACGCACAAACGGGATACCAAGCTGCTTCAACGCCAGTTCAAGGCCCATGTTGCTCATCAGCGTCCCCACTACACCACCGCGCAGTTGACCCTGACGTAAACCTTCTCGCGCAATGATGTAGAGGATCTGGTCACCATCAACCTTCGCGCCTAAATGGTCAACCATCATGATGCGATCGCCGTCGCCATCGTAAGCCAGGCCGATATCGGCCTTCTCTTCCAGCACACGTTGCTGCAACATTTTCAGATCGGTTGCGCCGCAATTTTTATTGATGTTCATACCATCCGGTTGAGTCGCGATGGCAATCACCGTAGCACCCAGTTCACGCAGCACGTTTGGCGCAATGTGATAGGTCGCCCCGTTCGCGCAATCCACCACGATTTTTAAGCCATTCAGGCTCAGTTCACTGGGGAAGGTGCCTTTGCAAAACTCGATGTAGCGCCCGGCAGCATCGACAATGCGGCTGGCACGTCCCAGCTCAGCAGACTCAACACAAGTGATCGGTTTTTCCATCTCCAGTTCGATCGCTTCTTCCACTTCATCTGGCAATTTGGTGCCTTCAGCAGAGAAAAATTTGATGCCATTATCGTCGAACGGGTTATGTGAAGCCGAAATCACAATGCCAGCTTCGGCGCGGAAAGTGCGTGTCAGATAAGCAATCGCCGGCGTCGGCATCGGACCGGTAAACGCCGCAGACAGGCCCGCCGCTGCCAGCCCGGCTTCCAGAGCCGATTCCAGCATGTAGCCCGAAATACGCGTATCTTTGCCAATCAACACTTTCTTAGAACCGTGACGGGCCAGCACTTTTCCTGCCGCCCAACCCAGCTTCAGAACGAAATCCGGGGTAATTGGCGCTTCACCCACTTTGCCGCGAATCCCATCCGTACCGAAATATTTACGATCACTCATGCCTTTTTATCCTTTTGCTCTGCGTGTCGCTTCAACCACACGCATCGCTTCAACAGTTTCTTTCACGTCATGCACGCGAATAATGTGCGCGCCTTGCATGGCGGCAATGACCGCACACGTCAGGCTGCCGGTCAGGCGCTGCGCCGGGCCGACATTCAGCAACTGACCAATCATGGATTTACGCGACATCCCCACCAATAACGGCAAACCGAAATGATGAAAATGGCTCAGTTCAGCCAGTAGCTCATAGTTGTGGCTGAGATTCTTACCGAAACCAAAGCCGGGGTCGAGTAGCAGATTCTCTTTTTTAATACCGGCGTCGACACAACGCGTAATCTGTTCTGTGAAGTAAGCATCCACTTCACTGACGATGTTTTGATACTGCGGTGCTTGCTGCATGGTGCGCGGCTCACCTTGCATATGCATCAGGCACACCGGCAATCCGGTATCAGCCGCAGCCTGCAACGCACCGGGTTCAGATAATGAGCGAATGTCATTAATGATGTGAGCACCCACTCGCGCAGATTCACGAATCACTTCAGCCTTTGAAGTATCGACAGAAATCCATACCTCAAAACGCTGGGCGATGGCTTCCACCACCGGGATAACCCGCTCCAGTTCCTCCTCAAGGCTCACCTCATCGGCTCCCGGACGGGTCGATTCGCCACCAACATCAATAATGGTTGCCCCGGCATTGACCATCTCATTGGTGTGCGTCAGCGCATCCACCAATGAATTGTGCTTACCGCCATCGGAGAAGGAGTCCGGCGTGACATTCAAAATGCCCATCACATGGGGAAACGAGAGATCGAGATGGGTATCACGGGCGTACAACTTCATGGCGAGAGCCTCCTTGAGGAATTACGGAACTGCGGGATGTAAAAAACCCCGGACCGGCCGGGGTTTTTGTCGAGGTTTGCGCCTCTTATTTGTCGAGCTGTTCTGACATGGTGTTGCCTGGGTTCGGCGTACGCGGTTCATCAACCGGACGTGGCGCCTTCGGCGTACCGTTGTTGTCAGAAGAGTTGCTGCCTGGATCTTCCCAGCCAGCAGGTGGACGCACTTCACGGCGTGCCATCAGGTCATCAATCTGCGGTGCATCAATGGTTTCATACTTCATCAGCGCGTCTTTCATCGCGTGAAGAATGTCCATGTTTTCACCCAGGATACGGCGTGCGCGTTGGTAGTTGCTGTCGATCAGGTGTTTAACTTCCTGGTCGATAATACGCGCCGTTTCATCAGACATATGCTTGGCTTTCGCCACAGAACGTCCGAGGAACACTTCTCCCTCTTCCTCTGCATACAGCAGTGGACCGAGTTTTTCTGAGAAGCCCCATTGGGTCACCATGTTACGCGCCAGATTAGTGGCAACTTTGATGTCGTTTGATGCACCCGTCGATACGTGTTCCACACCGTAGATAATCTCTTCAGCCAGACGGCCGCCGTACAACGTAGAGATCTGGCTTTCCAGTTTTTGACGACTGGCGCTGATCGCATCGCCTTCCGGCAGGAAGAAGGTCACACCCAGTGCACGACCGCGCGGAATAATCGTCACTTTATGTACCGGATCGTGTTCCGGCACCAGGCGACCAATAATCGCGTGCCCCGCTTCGTGATAGGCAGTCGATTCTTTCTGCGCTTCCGTCATCACCATAGAGCGGCGTTCCGCACCCATCATGATTTTGTCTTTCGCTTTCTCGAATTCAACCATCGATACCACGCGCTTATTGGAGCGGGCAGCAAACAATGCAGCTTCGTTGACCAGGTTCGCCAGGTCAGCACCGGAGAAGCCCGGCGTACCACGCGCGATGATGGCAGCATCAATATCGGTTGCCAGCGGCACGCGACGCATATGCACTTTCAGAATCTGCTCACGACCACGCACATCTGGCAGACCGACCACCACCTGACGGTCGAAACGGCCAGGACGCAGCAGCGCCGGGTCCAGCACGTCAGGACGGTTAGTAGCCGCGATAACGATAATACCTTCGTTGCCTTCAAAACCGTCCATTTCAACCAGCATCTGGTTCAGCGTTTGTTCACGTTCATCGTGACCACCGCCTAAACCTGCGCCACGCTGGCGACCCACTGCATCGATCTCATCGATAAAGATGATGCAAGGTGCGGCTTTTTTCGCCTGTTCGAACATGTCACGCACACGAGATGCACCGACACCCACGAACATTTCAACGAAGTCAGAACCGGAAATGGTAAAGAAAGGCACTTTAGCTTCACCGGCAATCGCTTTCGCCAGCAGCGTTTTACCCGTACCCGGCGGACCAACCATCAGTACGCCTTTCGGGATTTTACCGCCCAGTTTCTGGAAGCGACTCGGTTCGCGCAGATATTCGACCAGCTCACCCACTTCCTCTTTGGCCTCATCACAACCGGCCACATCCGCAAAAGTGGTTTTGATCTGATCTTCGGTCAGCATGCGGGCCTTGCTCTTGCCGAAGGACATCGCGCCCTTCCCGCCGCCACCTTGCATCTGACGCATAAAGAAGATCCACACGCCAATCAGCAGCAGCATCGGGAACCAGGAGATGAAGATCGAAGCCAGCAGACTCGGCTCTTCCGGCGGTTCGCCAACCACTTTGACGTTTTTGGTCAACAGGTTATCGAGTAACTTGGGATCGTTGACAGGAATATAGGTCGTGTATTTATTACTGTCTTTTTTGGTAACGTTAATCTCACGCCCGTTAATACGTGCCTCGCGGACCTGATCCTGGTTCACTTCCGACAGGAAGGTTGAATAATCAACCCTACGGCCATTCGACTCGCTGGGCCCAAAGCTCTGGAATACTGACATCAGCACAACCGCGATGACTAGCCAGAGAATCAGGTTTTTCGCCATGTCACTCAAGGGATTAACCTCATATTACAACGGTGTTAACAGACAGCGTAGGGTACTATATATCCTTCATACCTGGAATCTCGGCGCTGATGATTTTGCTTGTTTACCCTGAAAGTCAGAATACTCATCGGTGTAAACGCATTGGTCGCCTTGCTTTGATTCCTGTCAATCAGGTTATAGTTTGCGCCCTGTCGCCACAATGTACACTTCGCGCGAACGTGAACGCGAAGCATCCGGCTTACGAATTTTCACTTTCGTAAACAGGGAGCGAATTTCCCGCAGGTATTCATCGAAGCCATCTCCCTGAAACACTTTCACTACAAAACTGCCGCCTGGTGCCAGGATATCCCGACACATTTCCAACGCTAACTCTACCAAATACATGGAACGTGGAATATCAACCGCCGGTGTACCACTCATGTTCGGAGCCATGTCCGACATGACAACCTGCACTTTTTCGTCACCAACACGTTCCAGAAGCGTCTTCAGCACGGCTTCGTC
This sequence comes from Pantoea sp. AS-PWVM4, assembly GCF_000468095.1. Lineage (GTDB taxonomy): Bacteria > Pseudomonadota > Gammaproteobacteria > Enterobacterales > Enterobacteriaceae > Pantoea > Pantoea phytobeneficialis. The sequence goes on along the minus strand of NZ_ASZC01000021.1, from coordinate 22,975 downwards.
ACGAAAATCGCCTTGCAGAAAATCGACCCCAACAATCGGGTCCATGGGCAGCAGGTCACACGCAATAATACGGCCAGAAGAGCCAATCAGTTGTACCACATATTGCGACCAGCCACCGGGTGCAGCTCCCAGATCTACCACTGTCATACCGGGTTTGAAAAGCTTGTCACCCTGCTGTATTTCCTCAAGTTTAAACCAGGCGCGCGAACGCAACCCTTTTTTCTGTGCCTGTTGCACATATTTATCGCTAAAGTGTTCCTGAAGCCAGCGACTGGAACTGGCCGAACGCTTTTTACCCGTCATAATTTTTCCAGTTAAATCGTCATCGTAGCGATAAATCAGCACGCATCGGTTGCGTTGATTTGGCGATATACCCGAGATGGCGGTAGAATGAACCGTTTTCAATCCCTAAGTAAGCAAAAAAATACGATGAATCTGAGTACCAAACAAAAACAGCACCTGAAAGGTCTTGCCCATCCATTGAAACCCGTTGTTATGCTGGGCGGAAATGGCCTGACTGAAGGCGTGCTCGCCGAGATCGAACAGGCGCTGGAACATCACGAATTAATCAAGGTAAAAATTGCCTCGGAAGATCGTGAAACCAAACTGTTGATCGTTGACGCAATCATTCGCGAAACGAAAGCTTGCAACGTACAGGTCATCGGCAAAACGCTGGTGCTGTATCGCCCTGCAAAAGAGAGCAAAATTTCTCTGCCTCGCTCATAAGGCGGGCAAAGAAAGTGCCATGCTCCTGCATGGGATAAAAGGCCGCTATGCGGCCTTTTTCCTTTCTTTACAATATGCAGCAATGCATTTCAAAGCGTAGCAATATCTTAAAGGTATTCCACCTTCAGGATCTCATATTCCACATCGCCACCCGGGGTTTTGATGATGGCGACGTCATCCGCCTCTTTTCCGACCAGACCACGCGCCATTGGCGAGTTCACCGAAATCAGATTTTGTTTAAAATCGGCTTCATCATCCCCCACGATGCGGTAGGTGGATTCTTCGTCGGTATCAAGGTTCAGCACCTGCACGGTCGCACCAAAAATGACGCGGCCGGTTTTCGGCATCTGAGTCACATCAATCACTTGCGCATTGGAGAGCTTAGCTTCGATCTCCTGAATACGACCCTCGCAGAAACCCTGTTCTTCGCGGGCGGCATGATATTCGGCATTCTCTTTCAAATCGCCGTGCTCACGGGCTTCGGCAATTGAGGCGATGATGCGCGGGCGCTTAACGGTTTTCAGTTCGTTCAGCTCTTCGCGCAGCTTCTCAGCGCCTTTCAACGTCATCGGAATCTGATTCATTTTAGCTCCTCGTCATCTTTCCTGGTTAACGGCGTCATCCTGACAGGTGACAGCAGAAAACAGCTTCTGCGGCGCGTTACCTCATTTCACAAGCAAAAGAATCCTGACCCGGAAAGCGTTCCGGGTCAGGATTGGTTTTGCATTTTGATACGTATTTTACCCCAGAGTTCCCTGTGGGTCATCGTTTACTTTGCACCGTCCGGGGACGTAGTATTGTCGCCTTCACCCGTCAGTTACCGCGAGATTATGCGATTTTCACGACTTGTTACCGGACTAACCTGTGCGTTTATGCTGCAGGCACAAGCAGCCCCCGTTGAAGAATACATGCAGTATTTGCCAGACGGCGCAAACCTGGCGCTGATGGTACAAAAAGTGGGCGCATCAACCCCGATAATCGACTTTCATGGCAAACAGATGGCGCTGCCCGCCAGTACCATGAAAGTGGTCACCGCGCTGGCGGCGTTGCTGGAACTCGGACCCGACTTCCGTTTTCAGACCACGCTGGAAACCAAAGGCGCCGTTAGCGATGGTACGTTGAATGGCGATTTGGTGGCGCGCTTTGCCGGTGATCCGACGCTCAGCCGTCAGGATCTGCGCAACATGGTTGCCGCACTGAAAAAGCAGGGTATCACCCATATTAAAGGCAACCTGGTGATCGATACCTCGGTCTTCGCCAGCCATGATATGGCACCGGGTTGGCCGTGGAACGACCTGACCCAATGCTTCAGCGCCCCGCCGGGCGCGGCTATTGTGGATAAGAACTGTTTCTCCGTTTCGCTCTACAGCGCCAACACACCGGGCGAAAATGCCTTTGTGCGCATCGCCTCTTATTATCCGGCTCACATGTTCAGCCAGGTACGCACCCTGGGCCGCAACAGCGGTGAAGGACAATATTGTGAGCTGGATGTGGTGCCAGGTGAACTGAATCGTTACACCCTGACCGGCTGCATGCGTCAACGTGCCGAACCGCTCCCGCTGGCGTTTGCCGTTCAGGATGGTGCCGCCTGGGCCGGAGAGATTCTGCGCGATGAACTGCGCGCCGCAGACATTGATTACAGCGGTCATCTGGTACGCCAGACGCAGGTTACATCGCCGGGCACGGTGCTGGCCTCAACACAATCTGCGCCGCTGCATAATCTGCTGCACACCATGCTGAAGAAATCGGACAACATGATCGCCGACACCGTATTCCGTACCATCGGCCATCATTACTTTAACGTGCCTGGCACCTTCCGCGCCGGTTCTGACGCAGTGCGGCGTATCCTGCGCGAAAAAGCCGGTATTGATCTCGGTAACAGCATTCAAGTAGACGGTTCCGGCCTGTCACGCCATGATTTGATCGCACCGGATACCATGATGCAGGTGCTGCAATACATTGCGAAAAATGATTCGACGCTGAATTATATCTCGATGCTACCGCTTGCGGGTTATGACGGCACGCTACAATATCGTGGTGGTCTGCATGAAGCGGGTGTGGATGGCAAAGTCTCGGCCAAAACCGGTTCACTTCAGGGTGTCTATAATCTGGCAGGATTTATTACCACAGCCAGCGGCGCGCGTGTCGCCTTTGTGCAATACCTTTCAGGTTATGCTGTGCCACCGGAAGATCAGAAGACGCGACGTATCCCACTGGTACGTTTTGAGAGCCGCCTCTACAAGGATATTTACCAGAACAACTGATGAAACTGTTAATCGTTGAGGATGATGCGCTGCTGCAATCGGGCCTGGCCCAGGCATTGAGCGCTCAGGGTTACGCCGTGGACTGTGCCGCCAACGCCGCAGAGAGCAATGCCTTGCTGCGCAGCGGCCAGTACAGCCTGATCGTGTTGGATCTCGGTCTGCCGGATCGTGACGGCGCAACCTTGTTGCGCCAGTGGCGACGTGACGGCATCAACGTGCCGGTATTGATTCTCACCGCTCGCGATGCGCTGGAAGATCGCGTAGACGGGCTGGATGCCGGTGCCGATGACTATCTGGTAAAACCTTTTGCGCTGGTCGAGTTACAGGCCCGGGCACGCGCATTGATTCGCCGCTATCAGGGACACAGCGACAACCTGCTTCAGCAGGGCGATTTGACCCTCAACCTCAGTTCTCAACAGGTGTTGCTGGAAAACCTGCCGCTGGAGATCACCCCCAAAGAGTTCGCGCTGCTGACGCGCCTGCTGATGCGGGTCGGGCAGAACGTGCACCGTGAAACCTTGCAGCAGGATCTCTACAGCTGGAATGATGATCCCGGCTCCAACACCCTGGAAGTCCATATCCATAATCTGCGCCGCAAACTCGGCAAAGACCGCATCAAAACCGTCCGTGGTGTGGGTTACCGGCTGGAAGTGCGCGAATGAACAGCATGCGTCAGCGGTTACTGATTATGCTGGCGCTGATTCTGCTCACCTGCCAGATCATGAGCGCCGTGTGGCTGTGGCACGAAAGCCGGGAGCAGATTGGCTTTCTGGTGAGTGAAACCCTGTCCGCCAAAGCGCGCAATGAACACGTTGAAAATGAAATCCGTGAAGCGATAGCCTCGTTACTGCTGCCTTCGCTGGTGATGGTGTGCCTGACGCTGCTGTTCTCCTTCTGGGCAATCAACTGGATTATCCGCCCACTGAAGTCACTGCAAAACAGCCTGGCACATCGCTCTGCCGATAACCTGTCCCCCTTGCCGATCTACTCTGAGATGGAAGAGATCGTGGCGGTGACCACCTCCATTAATCAGCTGTTGTCACGCCTTGACCATACCATTCAGCAGGAGCGCTTATTCACCGCCGATGCCGCCCATGAGTTGCGTACACCGTTAGCGGGGTTACGTCTGCATCTGGAATTACTGCAACAACAGAATGTACCGCAGAGCGAAATGTTGGTGGCGCGTATTGACCAACTGATGCACACCGTCGAACAGTTGTTGATGCTGTCACGCGCCGGTCAGGCATTGGCCAGTGGTCATTATCAACAGCTGCACTGGCAGCAAGACATCATGCAACCGCTCCAGCCCGAGATGGCCGAACTTTATCAGCAACGCCAGCAGCAGCTGCACTGGCCGCAGGGTGCCGACGTAGCGCAGCAGGGCGAAGCGGTATTGCTGCGCCTGATGCTGCGCAATCTGCTGGAAAACGCCTCGCGCTACAGCCCAGAAGGGAGTGAAGTGAAGGTGGTGTTACGTCAGGAACAACAACAAGTGATTGTTGAAGTCTGGGATCAGGGACCAGGCATCGAAGCCAGCGCGGCAGAGGAGTTAACCAAAGCCTTTCGGCGGCGCGATCAACGTTACGGCGGCAGTGGGCTGGGCTTGAATATCGTGCTGCGCATCGTGCAGATGCATCGTGGTCGTCTGGAGTTACTGAACCGTAAAGATGGCAGCGGACTGATTGCCCGCTGCCATTTGCCTCAGTTGCTGAATTAGAACTGGGTGTTGAGGCTCATGTAGTAAGTACGGCCTGAATCGTTGTAGGTATTGGCACCCGCACCGTAGAGGTAAGCGCCGGTAGTTGAGTTACCGGTAGTCTGGGCATTACCCTGACGCCAGTGGCGCTTGTCAAACAGGTTGTCGATACCTACCGTCACGCTGACGTACTTGTTCACATCATAAGTACCGCTCATGCCGAGGATGGAGTAAGGGCTAACCTGATCGGTGGCGCTGCCGGTAACCGGATCGCCATGATAGTCATACTTCTTCGGCACCTGCTTACCATACCAGGTAAAGGTGGTTTGCAGTGACAGATCTTCCATTGCCTGCCAACTCAGTGTCGAGTTCAGGGTATATTGCGGAATAATCGACAAACGGTCGCCCGTAGTTTTGTTCTTACTCTGCAACATGTAGGTGAAGTTGTTATTCCAGGTCACCGTATCGGAGAAAGGAATGTTAACCGTTCCTTCCAGCCCTTCAACCACCGCTTTTGGCACGTTCTCCCATTTGTAGATGTTAGTGGTGCCGTTGGAAGCGGTACCGGTTGACACCATACCCGCTTCAATTTTGTTGCGATAATCGTTACGGAACCAGGTCAAACCGGCCTGATAACCCTCGTGTTTCCACTCCAGACCAATCTCTTTGTTGATGCTGTTTTCCGCTTTCAGGTCTTTGTTACCTTGCAGATAACAGGCGCTGGAGGCGTCAGCACAACCCTGACCGTTGCTGTACAACAGATAGTTCGGGTTGGTCTGATACAGGCTTGGTGCCTTATAAGCACGGCCAATACCCATCTTCAACGTGAAATCATCACCCAGACCTTGCGACAGGTTCAGTGATGGGCTCCAGTTGTTGCCAACAATCGAATGATGGTCGAAACGCAGGCTTGGGGTCAGCATGGTGCTGTCCGTGACTTCCATATTATCTTCAGCAAACAACGAGAAGATTTCAGCCTGTGAGTAAGGACTACGCCCGGTATTGGAGATACCCGGCACGCTACCGTAGTTGGCCGCCTGCGTGGTTGAAGACGGATCCTTCATACGCTGCTGGTTCCATTCAGTGCCCAGGGTCGCCGTCTGGTTGATCAACCATTCAAACGGGATGCTGATTTCACTGTGCAGCATGATGTCATCCAACTGAATGGTGTTAAAACCACTGTTGGAGAAGATCCCCTCGGTGCCGCCTGCCAGGCCTTCATTAATGCGGGTATTACGGGTTTTCTCGTAGCGTCCCCAGGTATTGGTGCTGACGCCATTATCCCAGGCACCGGTCCACTTCAGCGAGACGTTCTGACGATACAGGCGGTTAGTTTCGTCACCGTACAGGCTTTTCACCAGCGTGCTGGTGTTAGTGTTCTGGGTATCACCGGCATACAGGTTGCCCTGACGGCTATAACCCGCCTGAAGTTCCAGGGTCTGCATCGGCGCAAACGCCCAGCTTAATAAGGCATTGATATCTTTATTGACTGAACCTTCGCGTCCCGCCGGATAGCTGCCCGCGTAAGTCCCGGTACGATCTGCCGCATGGCCTTCGTTGATATCGTAAGCATCAGCCTGAGTTTTGGCTAAACCGCCATATAAACGGAAGTTGAAATCATCGCCCAGCGGGCCTTGCAGACTGAAGTTGGTGCGTTTGGTTGCGCCTTCATCTTTATGCTGCGGTACGTTGAAATAGGTATTCCAGGAACCGTGCCACTGCTGATCGGTGTATTTTTTGGTGATGATGTTCACCACACCGCCCGCCGCGCCGTTACCGTAGCGCACCGCTGCCGGTCCACGGATCACGTCGATATGGTCGATCAACTCGGGTGGCACCCAGTTGGTATCGCCACGGGTGTCACGCTCGCCACGCCAGCCGAGTCGCACCGAGTTACGGCTGGTGATCGGCATACCATCAACCATAATCAGGGTGTTTTCTGGCCCCATGCCACGAATATCGATCTGGCGATTGTTGCCACGCTGGCCGCTGGTGGAGTTACCGGTCAGGTTAACACCCGGCATGGTTCGAATGATTTCAGAGACGTCACGGGCTGGCGGATGCTTTTTGATTTCATCAGCGGTGATGGTGGAAACACCGGGAGCCTGTAGCGTCTGTTGCTCGGCGGTCACCATCATGGTGCCGCCATCGTGTGAACTGGCGTCTGTGCTGGTAGTCGTACTACTGGAGGTATCTGCTGCCCAGGCGCTGCTGGAAAGTAGGCCCAGTTCAATCAGAATGGCTAATGATAAACGCGAATATTTTGTCATTTTTTCGTTCCTGGATTGCCAGCAAAGGTGGCTGGCGAGCCGGTGAGAAGGTCACAGTCCTTATCAAAACCCCGTTCCAAGCCTGGCAGTGCTATCCGTTGCGCATCCTTTCCTTAATGGGAAAGTTGACAGGCGGAACGAGCGTGCTCATTTATGAGCGGAAACACCCTATTGCAAATGCAAATAATTATCAATAGTATTATTTATAACCTTTGTGAAAGAATCCTTGAGTAAATGGCGACTGGCAGCACCTATGACCTGGCTAAATGATCTGACCGGCAGTGAAGCCTGGTGGCAGGAGCAACAACGTAAAGGTATCCCGCGTGTGGAAGGCGAAGTGAACGGCGAGTGCCAGGTCACTTTCCTCTGGCGCGATCCGCAGGGCAACGAGACGCAGTCACCTATCCAGCGGGTATGGATTAACATCACCGGTGTGACCGATCACCACCAGCGCCGCGCCCCACAATCCCTGATGCGAGTAGCCAATACCGATGTCTGGTACTGGCAAACCACCCTGCCAGCCAACTGGCGTGGCAGCTACTGCCTGATGCCGGATGAGCAGGCGACGGATTTTTCCGGCGATGTCGATATGTACAGGCTGCGCAACTGGTGGCGTGACAAATTCCCGACCGCCCAGGCGGATCCGCTCAATGCCCTGCGAGGCTGGTCTGGTGGACGCGGCATGGGGGTATCCCCATTGCATCTGCCGCTGGCACCCAATCAGCAGCTATGGCGTGCGATAGATGAAGGCCACGCCCCTGCAATCCCTTTGCAAGAATATCGCTGGGACAGCCACTTACTCGGCAACAGTCGCCGGGTGTGGATCTATTGCACCGGCGAGGCCCAACCCGCGTCACGGCCACTGGCAATTTTGCTCGACGGTCAGTTCTGGGCCAACAGCATGCCGATTGCCGGACCGCTGCAACAACTTACCGATGAAGGCGCACTGCCTGCTGCCGTCTATCTGTTTATCGACATCATTGATCGTGAGCACCGCAGCCGTGAGTTGCCGTGTAACCCGCAATTCTGGCAAGCCTTGCAGGAAGAATTACTTCCCCAGGTCGCGCAGTGGGCACCGTACCAACCGCAGGCTACCAGTACCGTGGTCGCCGGGCAGAGCTTTGGCGGTCTGGCATCAGTGTTTGCGGCGCTGCACTGGCCGCAGCAGTTTGGCAACGCCATCAGTTTATCGGGCTCCTTCTGGTGGCCGGAGCGTGGTAATCCGCATGGCTGGCTGTTGCAGCAATTGGATCAAGGTCTGGCACCGCGCCAGCCGCTGCGTTTCTGGCTGGAAGCGGGTAAACGTGAAGGACTGATTTTGCAGGCAAATCAGCAACTACAACAGAAGTTGCAGGCCTCCGGCTATCAGGTGCACTACCAGCCAGTAGAAGGGGGACATGACGCGCTGTGCTGGCGTGGTGGCCTGCTTGATGGTTTACAGGCGTTGTGGCGCACCCCGACATAAATTCATCTCGCCCGGACTCAGGAGCCGACATGGAACATCGCAATCCCTTCGACGATCCGCAACAGGATTGTCTGGTGCTGCGCAATCCGCAGCAACAATACAGTTTATGGCCCGCGTTCAGCGCCCTCCCCGCTGGCTGGCTCGCCGTGTATGGCCCGCAGCCACAGCCTGATTGCCTCAACTGGCTGGAACAGAACTGGGGGAATATCCGCCCAGTGACGCAGGACACCAACCGGAGCGACAATGTCTGAATCCCTGATGAATCGACCCCATACCGAACAACAAACCCTGCCGCTGGTGGCAGCACAGCCCGGCATCTGGATTGCCGATCAGCTGTCGCCCCATCACAACGCCTATGCGGTCGCGCACTTTATTGAATTGCAGGGCGATATTGATAGTGAGTTGCTGAGCAAAGCGATCATCGCTGGGATGCAGGAGGCCGATACGCTGAACATGGCGTTTGGCGAGGTAGACGGCGAAGCGCTGCAATGGCCGCAGGTCCAGCATTTCACCGCACCGCAAGTGGTTGACCTGCGCTCCGACGAGAATCCGGCAGACAAAGCCCGCGCGCTGATGCGTGACGATATGAATGGCGATCTGCGCGTGCTGAGCGGTTCCCCCTTATATCATCATTGCCTGTATCGCCTCGGCGAGCAGCATTGGTTCTGGTATCAGCGTTATCACCACCTGGTGGTGGATGGCTTCAGTTTTACCGCCCTGACGCGGCGCATCGCCAACCTGTACAGCGCCTGGGCGCGCCAGCAGGAGCCAGAACCCACGCCGTTTATCCCCTTTAGCGAAGTGGTCGAGGAGTATCAGCGTTATCAGCAATCCTCCTCCTTTGAACGTGATCGCCAGTTCTGGCGTGAAAAAGGGGCGTCCCTGCCCGCCCCTGCCTCACTGGCGGCGCAACCGCTGGCCGGACAAAGCGCCAGCACCCAACTGCTGCGCCATAGCCTGACGATGGATCACGCCACCTTCCAGACGCTGGTCAGCCAACATCCGCAGCACAGCGCCGCCGATCTCGCCTTCGCGCTGGTTGGCTTATGGTTGGCGCGCCTCAGCGGGCAAAACGATTTTTCCGCAGGTTTCATCTTTATGCGGCGTATCGGTTCGGCCGCGCTATGCGCCACCGGGCCGGTGATTAACGTGTTACCGATGGCGATCCATTACGACCCGTCACAGCCACTGGCCGCACTGGCAACGCAACTGGCGGGTGAAGTGAAGAAAATGCGCCGCCACCAGCGCTATGACGCTGAACAGGTGCAACGCGATCTGGGACGCCTTGGCGATGGCGATCCGATCTACGGTCCGGTGATCAACCTGAAGATGTTTGATTATCAGCTGGATTTCGCCGGTGTGGAGGGCATCACCCATCAACTGGCTTCTGGTCCGGTACGCGATCTGGAAATCGCCATCTATATCAGTGAACAGGGTGAGCTGACGCTGGAGTTGCTGGCGAATGCGGAACGCTACAATCTGGCGACGCTGCAACGCCACGCCAGCCGTTTTGCGCTGTTGCTGACCCAGTTGGCCGCGGAACCGCAGCGCCCGTGCGGCGAGTTGGATCTGTTGACCGCAGCAGAACATCACTGGCTGGCGGATATTAACCATACCCCTCACCCGGTACCTGCCGAGACTCTGGCATCGCTGTTGGCTCAGCAGGTAACCCGCACCCCGGATGCGCCAGCGCTGGCCGATGCACAGCATCAACTCAGCTACTGTCAGATGCAGCAGCAGGTATTTGCGCTGGCACAACAGCTAAGCGCCGCCGGTGTCGCACGGGGCGATATTGTTGCCGTCGCGCTGCCGCGTTCGGTGCAGTTGTCGCTGGCACTCCAGGCGATCGTTACACTCGGTGCGGCTTATCTGCCGCTTGATACCGGCTACCCTGATGATCGCCTGCAACTGATGCTGGAAGATGCCACACCACAAACGTTAATCACCTCAGCGTCACTCGCACCACGTTTTGCCGCCATCTCCGACGTCAGCCAGCTACATTTCGATGCGCTGTTTAATCACACGGATGCGCCAGCCCCGCTCAGCGCGCCGCAACCGCAGGACGGTGCCTACATCATCTATACCTCGGGTTCTACCGGGCGTCCCAAAGGGGTGCTGGTCGGTCATGAGGCGATCGTTAACCGTCTGCTATGGATGCAAAATCACTATCCGTTGCAGGCTGACGATGTGGTGTTGCAGAAAACCCCGAGCAGCTTTGACGTTTCGGTATGGGAATTCTTCTGGCCGCTGCTGGTCGGTGCCCAACTGGTGATGGCCCCACCGGAAGCCCATCGCGACCCGGAAGCCCTGCAACAGTTGTTCGCGCAACATCAGGTCACCACCACCCACTTTGTGCCTTCGATGCTGGCGGCGTTTGTCGCCGCATTGCAGGACGATGCCGCGATTAACAGTTGTGCCAGCCTGCGCCGCGTGTTCTGTAGCGGCGAAGCACTGCCAACCGATTTATCCCGCGAGTGGGAGCAGTTGACTCAGGTACCGCTGCACAATTTATACGGCCCGACGGAAGCGGCGGTGGATGTGAGCTGGTATCCGGCGTTCGGTGAGTCACTGGCGGCGGTTGAAGGTGCCAGCGTGCCGATTGGCTATCCGGTCTGGAACACCGGCCTGCGTATCCTTGATGCGCGCCTGCAACCGGTGCCGCCGGGTGTGGCGGGCGATCTCTATCTGACCGGCATTCAACTGGCACACGGTTATCTGGGGCGTCCCGATCTCACCGCCAGCCGCTTCGTCGCCGATCCGGCCGGCAAGGGTGAACGCATGTATCGCACTGGCGACGTGGCGCGTTGGCTCGACAACGGCGCGGTGGAATATCTTGGCCGCAGTGACGACCAGTTAAAAATTCGTGGTCAGCGCATCGAACTCAACGAAATCGATCATGTGTTGTGCGCTCAGCCTGGCATTGAGCAAGCGGTGACGCACGCCGTGGTGCTGGGGGGGGCCTCGGCACAAGGCGATGCCCGCCAACTGGTGGGTTATGTCATTGCCGATCATGCTGTAGACGGTGAGGCCCTGCGTAACGCGCTGGCCCAGCAACTGCCCGCCCATATGGTGCCAGTGGCGATTGTCCAACTGGAGGCTTTCCCGCTCAGCAGCAACGGCAAACTGGATCGCAAAGCCCTGCCGCTGCCCCAGGCGAGCAGCGCCAGCGCCGGGCGTGAACCGCATCCCGGCCTGGAAAGCCAACTGGCTGCGGCGTTTTGTCAGTTGCTGGCACGCGACAGCATCAGCGCCCAGGATGATTTCTTTGCCCTGGGTGGTCATTCACTGCTGGCGATGCGCCTTGCTGCCCAGTTGCGCCGTGAACTCCGGCAGCCGGTGACCGTCGGACAGATCATGGTTGCCTCCACCGTCGAGAAGCTGGCTGCATTGTTAAGTGATGCGCAATCCCACCAGCAGGCCGGTTTTGAGGCCGTGCTGCCGTTGCGCCAGGGCAGTGGGCCGAATTTGTTCTGTTTCCATCCGGCCTCGGGCTTTGCGTGGCAATTCAGCATCCTGCAACGCTACCTTGATGCGCGCTGGTCGTTGATCGGCATTCAGTCGCCGGACACCGCCAGCCCGTTGAATCAAAGCACGCATCTGGACGAGGTGTGCGACACCCATCTGCGCACCCTGCGCGAGGTACAGCCGCATGGCCCTTATTATTTCCTCGGCTATTCACTTGGCGGCACGCTGGCTCAGGGGATTGCGGCACGGCTGGCGGCTGCCGGTGAAGAGGTAGCGTTCCTCGGCCTGCTTGATACCTGGCCGCCAGAGACGCAAAACTGGGATGAAAAACGCGGCGAGAACGTGCTGGACCCGGCAGTGCTGGACGAAGTGAACCGCGAGCGCGAGCAGTTTATTGCGGCGCAACGGCATCAGGCGGGTGAAGAGATGCAGGCGATGTTTGACACTATCGAAGCCAACTACGCCAGTTCAGTACGTCTGTTGGCAACGGCACGCAGCGCCAGCTTCAGTGGCCGCGCAACCTTGTTCCTCGCAGAACAGACACAACAGCCGGGACAGGATGCACGCCGCGCCTGGGCACCTTATGTCGGCGAGCTGGAGGTGTGGCCGATGGATTGCGCCCACGTCGATATCATTTCACCGAAGATGTTTGAGCAAATCGGACCGTTATTACAACGGCTACTGAGCAAACTCTGATCCAGAATGTAGGGCGCGATTTATCGCGCCGTTTTTTTCCAGCACCGCGCACGGAACCGCGCGATAAATCACATCGCTACGGCCGTCCCAGCGGCACAATCATTGGCGTATGCGCCACCGGGTCTTCCACAATCACGCAGCGCAAGCCGTATACCTGCTCAATCAACGCGGGCGTGACAATCTCTGCCGGTTTCCCTTCCGCGATAATCCGTCCATGACGCATAGCAATCAGGTGCGTGGCATAGCGGCAGGCGTGATTCAGATCATGCAGCACCACCACCAACGAACGGCCATGCTGTTGATTGAGATCCTGCATCAATTCCAGCAATTCAATCTGATGGGTGATATCCAGCCAGGTGGTCGGCTCGTCCAGTAACAACAACGGCGTTTGCTGCGCCAGCACCATCGCAATCCACACACGCTGACGCTGACCGCCAGACAAGGTATCCACCTGCTGATCAGCGAGATCAGACACCCCGGTCGCCAGCATCGCCTGCTGCACCGCGGCTTCATCTTCAGCACGCCAGCGCCCGAACAGCGCCTGATGTGGATAACGTCCACGCGCCACCAGCTCAGTGACGCTGATGCCTGCCGGGGCGTTAGAACTTTGCGGCAGTAGGCCCAGGCGGCGTGCCACCTCTTTGGTGGGATAGCGCGCTATGGCTTCTCCGTCCAAAAACACCTGGCCTTTTAACGGCGTATTCAGACGACTCAGGGTGCGTAACAGGGTTGATTTGCCACAGGCATTCGGGCCGATAATCACCGTCAGCTCCCCTTCCGGGATCGCCACCGACAAATTTTCTGCCACCACTTTTTTGTCGTAACCCAGCGTCAACCCTTCGCCATAGAGACGACTGGAGATTTCGGTCATTGGCGTCGTGCCTCCCGCACCAGTAAAGCAATCAGATAAAGGCCGCCGATGCTGACGGTAATCACCCCCACCGGCAATTGATAAGGTAAGAACAGATGCTGGGCCGCGAAATCGGCAGCAATCAGCAACAGCGCACCACACAATCCGGCCAGCGGCATGCCGCCGCCGAGACGGCGCGCAATCTGCGGTGCCAGTAGCGCTACAAAGGAGATCGGGCCGACCAGCGCCGTTGAAGCAGCGATCAGCACCACGCCAAGCAGCATCAACCACAGGCGGCTACGCTCCACCGGCACACCAAGGGCGCAGGCGGTGTCATCCCCCATCTCCAGCAAACGCATCCGGCGGGCCAGCAGCGCCACCAACAGCAGCGCCAGCAGTAACACCACGATCACCGGCGGCGTTTTTGTCCAGGTAATACCGTTCAGCGAACCGGCGCTCCACAGACCGGCGCTGAGGGCAGCATCCAGCGAAGCGCTGATAATCAACCAGCTGTTAAGCCCCATCAACAACGCGCGCACGCTGATGCCGACGATAATCAAACGGAAAGTTTCCACGCCGTTACGCCAGGCAAACAGGTAAACCAGCGCGGCAGTGGCAATGCCGCCAATCATCGCAGCGGCCGTCATCGCCGAGGCGTTTTGGTTGAACAACACCAGCGCCACCAGCACACCGCTGTAGGCACCGGTGTTAAAGCCAAGAATATCCGGGCTGCCTAATGGATTACGCAACAGTGACTGGAAAATCGCGCCGCTCACGCCCAACGCCGCGCCAATCAGCAACGCCATCAACACGCGTGGCAGACGCCACTCCAGCACGATCAGTTTGATATTGCTGGCACCCTGTCCCAGCATCACCTGCCAGATTTGTTCACCGCTGACCGGCAAAGCACCCCGTGTCATCGCCAGAAACGCGAGCAACCCGCAACCGAGCAGCAACCAGAAGGTATGAAACAGGACGCGCCGGGTCATACGACACCCCGCGCAAGTTTGCGCCGCACCAGTACAATCAACATCGGTGCTCCCAGCATGGCGGTGACGATAGAAACGCGCAGCTCACCAGGCACCAGCAGCCGACCAATAATATCCGCCGTTAACAGCAGGATCGGCGTCACCAACGCGGTAGCAGGCAGTAGCCAGCGATGGTCATTCCCCACCAGCCAGCGCGCCAGATGCGGCGTCATCAACCCAACAAACGCAATCGGTCCAACCGCTGCGGTGGCTGCACCGCACAGCAGCGCAATCGCCAGCAGCCCCAGTACCTGGGTACGGGCCACGCGCGTACCCAGCGCGGTCGCCATATCGCCGCCCATACTCAGGCTGTTTAACGCTTGCGACAAACAGAAAGCCACCACGCTTCCGACGGCAACGGCTGGCCACAGGGTACGCAGGATGCTGAAGTCGCGAATATCCAGCGAACCACTGTGCCAGAAACGCAGGTGATCATAGATGTCAGGATTGAGCAGCGAGATGCCTGAGGTCAGCCCTTCCAGTACCGCGCTTAACGCGACACCGGCCAGGGTTAAACGCACCGGATTGACGCGCCCGCCACCTATCGCGCCGGTCATCGACACCAATAACGAAGCCAACAACGCACCGCCAAAAGCAAAACCGAGCCATTCAGACGGGGTATTTGCGCCAAACCACGCAATGCCCAGCACCACGGCGAAGCTGGCTCCGGCATTCACACCGAGAATGCCGGGGTCAGCCAGCGGATTGCGCGTCAGGCTTTGCATTAACGCGCCAGCCAGTCCCAGAGCCACGCCCGCCAGCAATCCGGCCAGGGTGCGCGGCAGACGTGCCTCGCGAACGATAACGCAATCCGCACTACCACAGGTGGTGGTAACGGCATGATAAACATCGGAAAGAGAGATGGATTTTGCCCCCAGCATTAAACTCAGGGCAATAAGGAGCACCAGCAGCATCCCTGATCCTGCAAGTGCGCGAGTCTGGTGCATAGCGTTATGAACCTTTAATCATCAACGTAATCGCGTGCGTAGGGTAAATGTGATAATGATATTTGTTATCGTTATTACTCGTATTTGTCTATGTTATCATGACTCGCCTCGCGGAAGATGAGGAAAATTGGTGCAAAAAGGCGAAGAAATGAACAAACCCTCCCACTTTATCGATCTCTCCCTGCTTAAATCCCATCCGGCGTTTCGCGCGGTATTTATCGCCCGCTTTATCTCGATTGTCGCACTCGGCATGTTGGCGGTGGCGGTGCCGGTACAAATTCAGCAGATGACAAAATCCCCCCTGCTGGTTGGACTCGGCGTTACGGTAGCCGCCTGCGGCATGTTTATTGGTTTGCTAACCGGCGGGGTACTGGCCGATCGTTATGAACGTAAGAAACTGATTTTATTCGCCCGCTCGACCTGTGGTCTGGGCTTTGTCGGACTGGCGATCAACGCGGCGTTGCCTGAACCCTCACTGACTGCGGTGTATCTGCTGGGGTTGTGGGATGGCTTTTTCGGTGCGATTGGCGTCACCGCGCTGTTGGCCGCGACTCCCGCGCTGGTCGGACGCGAGAATTTGATGCAGGCGGGCGCAATTACCATGCTTTCGGTACGTTTCGGCTCCATCCTGTCACCGGCGATAGCCGGCATGGTAATTGCCAGTGGCGGCGTGGTATGGAACTTCGTCCTCGCGGCGCTGGGGACCTTACTGACCGTGCTGACCTTACTAAAACTGCCGATGCTACCTCCGCCACCACAGCCGCGCGAGCACCCCCTGAAATCGCTGGCAACCGGTGTGCAATTTCTTTTTACCACGCCTTTGGTGGGGATGGCGGCGTTGATGGGCGCACTGGTGACGCTGGCGAGCGCGATTCGCGTGCTCTATCCGGCGCTGGCTCCGCATTGGGAGGTGAGTGCCGACCGACTGGGATTGATGTTCGCTGCCGTGCCTTTGGGTGCCGCAATCGGCGCTGTCACCAGTGGTCGGTTAGCACAGGCCGCACGTCCCGGTTTATTGATTCTCAGTAGCGCTATCGCCTCATTTCTGGCGCTCGGGCTGTTTGGCCTGATGCCAGACTTCCCCCTCGCGTTGCTCTGCCTGGTGGCGTTTGGTTACTTCAGTTCCATTACCAGCCTGGTGCAGTACACCCTGATTCAGGCATTAACCCCTGATGCGCTGCTGGGACGTATTAACAGCTTATGGACGGCACAAAACGTCACCGGGGATGCGCTGGGCGCGGCGCTGATTGGCGGGATCGGTGCCTGGCTGTTACCTCAGCAGGCGGCCGCGGTGTTTGGCTTTGCTGCCACCCTGCTGGGCGTGCTGATGTGGCTGGTGATGGGATCGTTACGTCGCTATCAACCGCCAGCCGTAACGCTGGCGGAAGAAGCATCATGACTTCACAAACAGTTTTTCCAGGCGAGCCAGCAGGTTGCTGGCGCTGAAGTAATCAAGGCGGAAGCTGTCAACGCCCATTGCATAAACCTGTTGCTGCATCACGGCGGCGTTTTGTGCGAGGAACGGATTAGCCAGCACCGACTGACGGGTTTTGTCATCGCCAGCAAATAACAGGAAGCTGTGTCCCGTCAGGCCGCTGGCAACGTTTTCACCCGCGAGCTGAATGATGTCCTTGCGCTGTCCCATGCTGTGGCTTTGTTGAATATTGGCCGGGGGCATCGCCAGGGTGAAGCCCAGTTGCTGCAACAATTTGCCCTGCGCCGATTCAGCGGTCCACAAATTCACCGCGCGTCCATCGCCATTCCACACCAGGGCGGAAACCGGCTGCGGCGGTAATGTGATGGCTTTTTTCAGCGCGGCCTGACGATCGGCAAAGGCTTTAATATGCTGCGCCGCCTCGGTTTCATGACCGGTGGCCTCACCGAGCAGCGTCATCAGGTCCTGCCAGCTTTTATCGTCGTAGTTAATCACCAGCGTCGGTGCAATGGCAGAAAGCTGACTCACCAGCTTGATGGCGGAGTCGTTGCCCGTGGCGCTGACGATAATCAGATCCGGTGCTTCGGCTGCCACCGCTTCAGCGTTGGCTTCACCGATATACAGGCGTTTGACGCCGCGTTGTTTCGCCACCTCGCCCCACTGACGGAAGAAGCCCTGATCGTCGGAGAGGCGACTGTTGGGGGCGGTAGCACCCGATGCAATCACCGGCGCATCAATCGCCAGCAGTGAACCGGTCAAGGTGACGCTGGTTGAGACAATACGCTGGGGGGCTTTGGTCAATGTCACTACGCCCTGTTCGGTCTGAATTTTGCGTGGCCAGCCCTGTTCGGCACGCGCAAGTCCACTAAAAGCCTGTAAAATGAACAACAGGACAACCATGCCCCATAAACCGCATTTATTCATAAGTTTTCATCCATCATTTAGCTTATTTCCGCCCCCGGCTTAAATGCCGGAAAACGCTTAAAGATAAGGGAACACCCGCGAACTGATTGACTCTTTGGACCATTCGACGTAGGTTACAGGGCCATAATAAAAATGATAATCATTCTTAATAATCTTATCATTTATAGGTGAAAATTATGGTGGAATCCTCCACGTTTGAAAATGCCTGGCTGAAGGATTTTTCCGCACTTTGTCGCGGATTCCTGTTCACATCTCCCTGGCGCAGCCTGGTGACTCAGGGTTGCTACACCACCCTGACCGAACCGGTTCAGGATGCTGCTGCGTTAGACGGTGATTTTCAGCAACAGCTGCGCCAGCATTTTGCGGCGGCGAAAAAACAGGGTATCGAGCAACCGATTCTGGTCGGTGCGATCCCGTTTGATGTCAGCCAACCTGCCGCTTTGTTTATTCCTGAATCCCATCAGACCTTTAAGCGTGCCGATTTACTGGCCGCGTTACCGACCGAACTGAGTGCGCTGCCCGCCGTGCGCCGCCGTGCGGCAGTGCCGGATCACGACGCCTTTACCCAAATGGTGGCAGATGCAGTGACGGCCACACAACGTGGCGATCTCGACAAAGTGGTCCTGTCGCGCCTGATGGATATCGTGACTGAACAACCGGTGGATAGCGCGGCGCTGATGCAGCGGGTCATGGCGCAAAACCCTAACAGCTACCATTTCCATCTGCCGCTGCCGCAGGGTGGCGTGTTGCTGGGAGCCAGTCCGGAACTGATGTTGCGCAAGCAGGGGCGTGACTTCAGCTCTTGCCCTCTCGCCGGTTCCGCACGTCGCGATAGCGACAGCCAAACCGACCGCGCAGCCGGCGAAACGTTGATGAACTCCAGT
The DNA here is from genome assembly GCF_000468095.1 of Pantoea sp. AS-PWVM4. Classification (GTDB taxonomy): domain Bacteria; phylum Pseudomonadota; class Gammaproteobacteria; order Enterobacterales; family Enterobacteriaceae; genus Pantoea; species Pantoea phytobeneficialis. The sequence goes on along the minus strand of NZ_ASZC01000021.1, from coordinate 4,325 downwards.
AAAGATCGGCACGAACATCAGCTGGTCACCGATGCGATGCGCTCCACGCTGCAACCGCGCAGCCGTCTGCTGTCGGTGCCGACAGTGCCCTCGCTCATCACCACCTCAACGTTATGGCATCTCGCCACGCAGATTGATGGTGAAGTGCAGGATCCGCGCGAGAATGCCCTGTCTCTCGCCTGCCTGCTGCATCCGACTCCGGCTCTCAGCGGTTTCCCGCATCAGCAAGCGCAGCAGCTGATCCAACAGTTGGAGCCGTTCGATCGTCAGCTGTTTGGCGGCATCGTCGGCTGGTGCGATGACGCAGGCAATGGCGAATGGGTCGTCACCATCCGCTGCGGCACGGTACATGACAGCCGCGTGCGCCTGTTCGCGGGTGCCGGAATTGTGGCCGACTCTCAACCCGAATCAGAATGGCGTGAAACCGGCGTGAAGCTGGACACCATGTTGCGCGCCTTTGGACTGCAATAAAGGAAAGACCATGAGTATTCCCTACAACCGCTGGCCTGATGAACTCGCCGCCCGTTACCGCGAAAAAGGCTACTGGCTCGACGTACCAATGACCGACATCCTGGCGCGTCAGCAACAGAATGACGCCATCGCGGTGATCGACGGCGAACGCCAAATCAGCTATCGCGAAATGGATCAGCTGACCGACAACCTGGCGGCTGCCCTGCAACGTCGCGGCCTGAAAACCGGCGATACCGCGTTGGTGCAGCTCGGCAACGTGGCGGATTTCTATCTGACCCTGTTTGCTTTATTTAAAATCGGCGTGGCACCCGTCAATGCGTTGTTCAGCCATCAGCGCACAGAAATGACCGCCTACGCGGCGCAGATTGAACCGGTGCTGCTGATTGCCGATCGTACCCATCCGCTGTTCGCTGATGATAGCTTTATCGATGTGCTGTGCCGCAGCCATCCCTCGTTGCAGCAGGTGATTCTGCGCAATGACACCCAGCCGGAAAACACCCTGGAAACGCTGCTGGCGGAAAGCGTCGGTGATTTCACCCCAACGCCGAGTGCGGGTGATGAAGTGGCCTTCTTCCAGCTCTCCGGCGGCAGTACCGGTACGCCGAAGCTGATCCCGCGTACCCACAACGATTACTACTACAGCATTCGTGGCAGCGTGGATATTTGCGCCGTGACCGACCGCACCCGCTATCTGGTGGCACTGCCTGCGGCACATAACTTTCCGATGAGTTCACCCGGCGCACTCGGCGTGTTTTATGCCGGTGGTCAGGTGGTACTGGCCGCCGATCCCAGCGCAACACTGTGCTTTCCGTTGATCGAAAAACATCAGATCACCGATACCGGCCTGGTGCCGCCTGCGGTGAGCCTGTGGTTGCAGGCGATTCAGGAATGGGGCAGCAACAAACAACTGGCCTCACTGGAACGGATGCAGGTGGGCGGTGCGAAGTTGGGTGAGACATTGGCTTCCCGCATCCAACAAGAAATTGGCTGCCGGTTACAACAGGTTTTCGGTATGGCGGAAGGGCTGGTGAACTACACACGCTTCGACGACGACGAGAAAACCATCCTCACCACCCAGGGACGTCCAATTTCGGATGATGATGAAGTCTGGGTCGCCGATGCCGACGGCAATGCATTGCCGGTAGGTGAAGTGGGCCGTCTGATGACACGCGGTCCTTATACCTTCCGTGGTTACTATCGCAGCCCGGAGCATAACGCCGCCAGCTTTGATGCCGACGGGTTTTACTGTTCCGGCGATCTGATTGAGATTAACCCGCAGGGTTACATCACCGTACAGGGACGCGAAAAAGATCAGATCAACCGTGGCGGAGAGAAGATCGCCGCTGAGGAGATCGAAAACCTGCTGCAACGTCACCCGGATGTGATTCACGCTGCGCTGGTATCGATGAATGATGAGCTGATGGGTGAAAAGAGCTGCGCCTTTATTGTCGCCAGCCAGCCGATTAAGCCGGTGGCGCTGCGTCGCCATCTGCGCGAACTGGGCGTAGCCGAGTTCAAATTACCCGATCGTATTACCTGCGTAGACGCCCTGCCGCTGACCCCGGTTGGTAAGGTAGATAAAAAACGTCTGCGCCAACAACTTGCCGACCAACAAGCGCAAGCCTGACCTGTTCCGGAGATTGTATGGCTATTCCAAAATTGACCTCTTATCCGCTGCCGACCGCCACCGAGTTGCCTGCCAACAAGGTGAAATGGGCGCTGGAGCCGCAACGCGCGGCGCTGCTGATTCACGATATGCAGGCCTATTTCCTTAATTTTTGGGGCGAAAACAGCCCGCTGGTGAATCAGGTTGTCGAAAACATCGCGCGGCTGCGGGCTTACTGCAAAGCGCAAGGCATCCCGGTGTTCTACACCGCGCAGCCTAACCAGCAGAGCGATGAAGATCGTGCGCTGCTGAATGACATGTGGGGGCCGGGCCTCAACAAGCATCCCGATCAACAGAAGATCGTTGATGCTCTGGCCCCGGATCAGCACGATCATGTACTGACCAAATGGCGTTACAGCGCTTTCCATCGTTCGCCGCTGGAGTCGATCCTGCAAGAGATGGGCCGCGATCAGCTGATCATTACCGGCGTTTACGCCCATATCGGTTGCCTGACCACCGCCACTGACGCCTTTATGCGCAACATCCAGCCATTTATGGTGGCCGATGCGCTGGCTGACTTTACCCGTGAAGAACATCTGATGGCGCTGACCTACACCGCTGGCCGAAGCGGCAAAGTGGTGATGACCGCTGATCTGATGCCGCTGCCGCTGAGCAAAGACGATCTGCGCGCGCTGATCCTGCCGCTGCTGGAAGATGACGATGTGCCGGAAGATGATGAGAATCTGATCGACTACGGTCTTGATTCCGTACGCGTGATGGCGCTGGCAGCGCGCTGGCGTCAGGTACACAGCGATATCGATTTCGTTAGCCTGGCGAAGAATCCCAGCATTGACGGCTGGTGGGCACTGCTGTCGCGGGAGTCGACGAAATGAGCCTGCCGTTTGATTTCCGCGGAAAAATTGTCTGGGTAACCGGGGCAGGTAAAGGCATCGGCTACCATACGGCGCTGGCTTTTCATCAGGCGGGCGCGCAGGTGGTGGGCTTCGATCTGCGTTTTGATCAGGCCGACTATCCGTTTGCCTGTCAGGTGATGAACGTTGCTGATGCTGCTGAAGTGAAAACCGTCTGCCAGCGTCTGCTGGCGGATCAACCGCGTCTCGATGTGCTGGTAAACGGTGCTGGCATTCTGCGTATCGGCAGCACCGAAGAACTGGCGTTTGAGGACTGGCAGGCTTGCCTCGCCGTCAACGCCGGTGGTGCGTTCAATATGTTCCAGCAGACGCTGCCGGTGTTCCGCCAGCAACGGGCTGGCGCTATCGTCACCATCGCTTCGAATGCCGCCCATGCACCACGCCTTGGCATGTCTGCCTATGGCGCATCCAAAGCGGCGCTACGTAGCCTGTGCCTCACCGTAGGTCTGGAGATGGCTCCGCTCGGCGTGCGTTGCAATATCGTCTCACCAGGATCGACCGATACCGATATGCAGCGCAGCCTGTGGCATACCCCGGAGGCGGAGCAGGAGATGATCAACGGTTTCCAGGATCAATATAAACTCGGGATCCCGCTGCGTAAGATCGCCAAACCGCAGGAGATCGCTGCCAACATTCTGTTCCTTGCTTCCGATCTCGCCAGCCATGTGGTACTCCAGGATATCGTGGTGGACGGTGGCGCGACGCTGGGAGCCTGATGCATGGCAATCTGGAAACGATCGATAGAACTGGATGAACTGAACCGGATGGGTGAGAACTCACTGGTGGCGCATCTGGGCATTGTGTTTACCGTGATCGGCGACGATTACCTTGAGGCCATCATGCCGGTAGATGCACGCACGCAGCAGCCATTTGGTTTGTTGCACGGCGGCGCATCGGTGGTGTTGGCGGAATCTATGGGATCGATTGCCGGCTATCTCAGCGTGGAAGAGGGAAAAAGCGTGGTGGGGATTGAGGTGAGTGCCAGTCATCACCGCGCGGTCAGCAGCGGCGAAGTCCGCGGTATCTGCCGCCCACTGCATCTCGGTGCACGTAATCAAAGCTGGCAGATTGAGATCCGCAATGGACGCGATCAGTTGTGCTGTAGTAGCCGTTTGACGGTGGCAGTGCTCGGGTAATTTGACCCGGTATGCCATCCTTTCTGCCGTAGCTACCGTCTTGAACGTCAAGCGGTAGCTGCGTAATTTTCATCCCACTTCATCCGCGTTTTCAGCACCCCGAAGCACTGATGAACCAGCTTGCGCATCACCGCTCCAAGCGCAGCCTTGCTGGCTTTGCCCTTCGCGATTAGCCTCTGG
>NZ_ASZC01000020.1 GCF_000468095.1 Pantoea sp. AS-PWVM4 | reverse complement strand
TCATGCAGGTTACTCGCCAGTTGGCTCATTTCATTGCGCCCCTCAATGGCGATGGTTTGCGTGAGGTCACCCTGCGCGATGTGCTGAATATGACGAATGTTGCTGTTAAGCGGGTTGATCAGCACCTTACGCAGACCAAACCAGCACAGCACAATCACTGCCACCACCACCGCCATCACAATGCCAAGCAGCCACATCATGCGCGTATAGGCAGAGATATTGGCTTCTACACCGGCTTCCGTCAGGCGATCCTGATCGGCACGCCACTGCGTGTAATCCTTCAGGAAGGCGCTCTGGGTAGGTGCCACCGGCAGCTTACCGGCTTTTTCAATATCGTTGGCCTGCAACGCATCCTGCATCTGACTCAATGCACTGGCGTAAGCGCTAAACGTCTCATCCAGATGTTTATTGAGCTGTGCATCCTGCCCTGGGGTATCCGGGGTGTTCTTGAACAGCTGATAGTTTGCTGTCGCGTTATCCTGAAAGCCTTTGCTTTGGTCATACAGCGAGGTCAAATCGGCGGTTTCGCCCGACAGTTTGCTGTTAGCAACACGTAACATAATGCGTGTCAGCAGCACCCGACTCTGGTTGAGGCTCATATAAGCATCATTGATTGCAGCGATGTTTTTGCTCGCCAGCTGCGCGACGTTAAAACTGGTTTTGTCATCACTCAGTGCTTTAAAAAACAGCGACCCTGAAGCCAACTGCAAAAAGCCAAAGATCAACAGCACCAGCAATAAACTGGTGACAACACGGATTTTCGTAAACATACATTGCCCTGAAAAGTGAAAAAAATGCAGTGAAGTTATCGGCGTGGCAGGGATGAAATTGAGATCAGATGGTGAAGAAAATGCAAAAATAATGTTGATTTATAAGGAATTATTTATACAGGAAATGATAACGGGCCGGGCGAGCCGACCCGTTAATTAGTCAGGTCTTATGCGCTGCGCAGGGTGTCGACCAGCGCCATCTCTTCGCTGCTCAGCAGCTTCTCGATATCCACCAGAATCAGCATGCGCTCACCCAACGCGCCGAGGCCCGTCAGATACTCAGTCGACATGGTCACGGCGAATTCCGGTGCCGGACGGATTTGATCCTGCGTCAGGGACAGCACATCAGAAACACCGTCCACCACGATACCCACCACGCGATGCTCAAGATTCAGCACAATCACCACGGTGTTCTCGTTGTAATCCACATCTGGCTGCGAAAACTTCACGCGCAGATCGATAATCGGCACAATCACGCCGCGCAGGTTGGTCACGCCTTTGATAAATTCCGGCGTGTTAGCGATACGCGTTACCTGATCGTAGCCACGAATTTCCTGCACTTTCAGGATATCGATACCGTACTCTTCATCTCCCAGCGTGAAGACTAAGAACTCCTGGCCCACGGTTTCGCCAGCGATTTTCGTCACGGTTGCCATTCCAGTCATTGTATTTACCTTTTCGTTATCGATTACGCTGCGGCACCGGCCACACGTTTTTCACGGTTCAGCGATTGCAGGGCTGAGACATCCACAATCAACGCCACGCTGCCATCGCCAAGGATGGTGGCGGCGGAGATGCCCGGCACTTTGCGGTAGTTGCTTTCGAGGTTTTTCACCACCACCTGATGCTGACCAATCAGCTGATCAACCAACAGGGCATAGCGACGGCCTGCGCTTTGTAGGATCACCACAATCCCCTGCGTAGCATCGGTCTTGGCGTGCTGCACATCGAACACATTCCACAGTTCCACCAGCGGCAGATACTCACCACGCACTTCCAGCACGCGTTCGCCACCGGCCAGAGGTTTCAGTTCTTCGGCACGCGGTTGCAGCGATTCCATCACCGCGTTGAGTGGCAGGATAAACACTTCATCGGCAACACGTACTGACATCCCATCCAGAATAGCCAGCGTCAACGGCAGCAGAATGCGGATGGTGGTGCCTTTGCCCTGCTTCGAGGCGATTTCGACGTGACCGCCCATTTCCTGAATATTTCGCTTCACCACATCCATGCCAACACCACGGCCCGACACGTCGGTTACCTGTTCAGCGGTGGAGAAGCCAGGTGCGAAGATCAACATGCCGACTTCTTCGTCGCTCATGCTTTCACTGACCGGCAGGCCAGAGGACATCGCTTTCGCCAGAATACGTTCACGGTTGAGGCCCGCACCGTCATCGACCACTTCGATACAGATGTTGCCGCCCTGATGTTCCGCAGACAGCGTCAAATTACCGACACCGCTTTTCCCGGCGGCCAGACGTTTTTCCGGGGATTCAATACCGTGGTCGAGGCTGTTACGCACCAGGTGAGTTAACGGATCGATAATGCGTTCGATCAGGCTCTTATCCAGTTCGGTCGAGCTGCCGAGCAGCGTCAGTTCTACCTCTTTACCCAGCTTGCTGGCAAGGTCGCGCACCAGGCGCGGGAAGCGGCTGAAGACATACTCCATCGGCATCATACGGATCGACATCACCGATTCCTGGAGGTCGCGCGCATTGCGTTCCAACTGCCCCATGCTGTTTAGCAGATCACCGTGTGCCACCGGGTCCAGTTCGCCGGAACGCTGTGCCAGCATCGACTGGGTAATCACCAGTTCACCCACCAGGTTGATCAACTGATCAACTTTCTCTACCGCAACACGGATACTGCTGGATTCGCTGGCTTTGGCCGGTGCGGCTGCGCGTTTGGTTTCGCGCTTCGCCGGAGTAATATCGGTTACGGTGGCAGTGGGTGCCGGTTCAGCCGCAACCACTGGCGCAGGTGCCGGAGCGGCTTCAGGCGCAGCGGCACCTTCCGGGAAGCGAATCTGTGCTTCTTCAATCACAAAGCACAGCACCGCGACGATGTCATCTTTACCCACGCCGTCGATAGTGGCTTCCAGTGTGTTGGCACCTTTTACCACGTCACTTAACGTACCGAGATTGCCCAGTTCTTCCAGCAACAAATCGGGTTCTTTTTCTTTCAGGTCAACCAGTTGCAGACGCAGTCCCGCAGCGCCGGTGGCCGGTGCCGCAGGCACCTCGTTTAACACCACGGCAGCAGCGGCCGGTGCGGCTGGCGCTACTCCTTTGGCTTCCAGCGCCAGCTGACGCAGGGCTTCGCAGATGTAGTTAAAGCTTTCTGCGTTCGGTTCCTGCGCGGTTTTATAGGCATCGAGCTGTTCCTGCATAATATCTTTGGTTTCCAAAAACAGGTTGATGATGTCGGTGCTGAGCGCCATTTCGCCACGACGCGCACCATCCAGAATGTTTTCCAGGATGTGAGTGGTTTCCTGTAAAACGGTAAAGCCGAACGTACCGGCTCCGCCCTTAATCGAGTGGGCAGCGCGGAAGATAGCATTCAACTGTTCGGAATCTGGCTCCTGGGGATCCAGTCCCAACAGGTGTTGCTCCATGTCCGCTAACAGCTCATCGGCCTCATCAAAAAACGTCTGGTAAAAATCGCTGATGTCCATGCTCACGGGATCACCTCGGCTGTGAGGAGTGGTCAGTAGTCACCGCACTTGCACCCGGATTGGCCGGAGCAGCTGGCGTCGTCGAAGCAGCCGGCGCTGCCGGTGTCGTTGAAGCCGCTGGTGCTGTCGGCGCAGCCGGAACTGCGGGCGCGGTAATATCGGGAATTATCTGTGCCGGGTCGCTAACCTGGACGGCATCGCTCTCGGCGTTCTCTTTTTCAATTGCTGCTTCAGTGTCATGGTTCAACACCAGCAGGCTAATGCGGCGGTTAACAGCATCATCACCCCCGCGGTTTTTCAGTTTCATGGTGTCAGCCATACCGACGATGCGCAGCATTTTGCCGGCATCAAGCCCCCCCATCACCAACTCGCGACGTGAGGCGTTGGCACGGTCTGCCGATAGTTCCCAGTTGCTGTAACCACGATCGCCATTGGCATACTGGAAGTCATCGGTGTGCCCCGCCAGGCTGATTTTGTTGGGGATAGCATTCAACAACGGCGCAATGGCACGCAGGATATCGCGCATATAAGGCTCAACCTCGGCGCTGCCGGTTTTAAACATCGGTCGGTTCTGGCTATCGATGATCTGGATACGCAACCCCTCTTCCACCATATTGATGATCAAATGGGGGCGCAGCGCTTTCAGACGCGGATCGGCTTCAATCAGCTGATCGAGTTTTTCACGCAGACGGTTCAGACGGATATCATCCAGCTGACGTTTCTGTGCATCCATATCGACCGCTTTCTTGACCTCACCCTGCTTTTTGGTCGGATCATCACCGCCACCAGGAATGGGGCTGTCGCTGTCGCTGCTGCGCTGTCCACCGGTTAACGCCACTTTCAACGGTGTTCTGAAGTATTCCGCAATCTGTATCAGCTGCTGCGGGTTCGCGATCGAGAGCAACCACATCACCATAAAGAACGCCATCATCGCCGTCATAAAGTCGGCATAGGCGATCTTCCATGAGCCATGACCTCCTTCATGCCTTTTATGTTTGCGCCGTTTGATCAGCACAATGGGGCGATTGCCATGCTTCATGAGGCTTCATCCGAGGTCTGTTTAGCCGGGTTTTTCGCGTTGCGTACGTGTTCTTCCAACTCCTGGAACGACGGACGTTCTGTGGAGTACAGGGTTTTACGTCCAAACTCCACCGCAATCTGCGGGGCGTAACCGTTGAGACTGGAGAGCAAAGTCACTTTAATGCACTGCATCATCTTGGTGGATTCAGCGCATTTCTGACGTAACACTGAGGCCAGCGGCGAAATAAAGCCGTAAGCCAGCAGAATGCCAAGGAAGGTCCCCACCATCGCATGTGCCACCAACGCACCCAGTTCTGCTGCCGGACGGTCCGCCGATGCCAGTGCGTGCACCACGCCCATTACCGCTGCCACGATACCAAAGGCGGGTAAGCCGTCACCGACCGCGGATAAACTTTGCGCTGGCACTTCACACTCGTGCTCATAGGTCTCAATTTCTTCGTCCATCAACGCTTCGATCTCGAAGGCGTTCATATTTCCGCTCACCATCAAACGCAAATAATCGGTAATAAAATCCACTAACTGTTTATCGGCCAGAATACGCGGATAGTTAGCAAAAATTTCACTCTGACTGGGATCTTCAATATCGCGCTCGAGAGATAACATCCCCTGCTGACGGGATTTCGCCATCAGGCGATACAGCAGAGCCATTAAATCCATGTATACGGCTTTGTTATATTTCGAGCCGCGCATTAACAAGGGAAATGCTTTTAAGGTCTTTTTAATTGCCTTGCCATTGTTACCGACCAAAAAAGCACCAACGGCAGCGCCGCCAATTATCAGCAACTCCGATGGCTGATAAAGCGCGCCCAGATGGCCGCCAACCAACAAGTAGCCGCCTAACACGGACCCGAGGACCACGATATAACCCAGAATAATCAGCACAAAAAAATCCTTACGTCCGTAACGTGTTGGTGGAAGTTAAGCCAGAGAGCCGCAGGTGTTATTCACAAACGTAGCGCAAAAAAAAAGCAGCGGATTAACCGCTGCTGGATGGCTTCCACGATGCGAACAAACTTAAACGGCGTGTTTAACCTGTTCATCCAGCAGTTGTGGAAAGGTATCGGCAGAATCTGCAGAAAGTTTACGTCTTTTTACCGCGCGTGATGGCGGCTGGCACAGGCTGCACACAAAGCTGCCTGCTGGCTGATGTGCGTGGTTAATAAAGCTACCGTTGCAGCATTTACAATCGGAGAGTTCCAGCATGCCACTTTCCACAAATCGTACCAGCGTCCAGGCGCGCGTCAGCGCCAGCAGCGGGCCATCATCAGATTGTGGACACTGCTCAAGATAGAGACGGTACGCTTTGATTACCGCTTCCACACCGTTGCTCAACCCGGTTTTTAACAGGAACTGCCAGGCATTACAGAACATGGAAGCGTGGATATTTTGTTCCCAGGTCATGAACCAGTCAGTGGAGAATGGCAACATCCCTTTTGGCGGTGGGCTACCACGCAGTTCTTTGTACAGCTTAATCAGGCGACCGCGGCTCAGCTGCGTTTCACTTTCCAGCATTTGCAGTCGCGCGCCCAGCGTAATCAACTCCATGGCGAGTTGAATGTCGCGCGCTTCCTGAACAATACTTTTTTCGCTCATTATACCGCCCTCTTTTTCGTGCCAACGTCGTCTTTGGACGCGTTACGCAGTAAACGGCTGGATAATAAAATACCGGTGTGGATTTGTTGTAAATCATCCACGCGCGATTCTTGTGTCAGGCGATTAATAATGTTGTGGTCAGTGAAGCGGAACTGGCAAACCAGTTGATTGGTTTCCGCTAATTTTACCATCTCAGGTAGAGTTAATTGTGACAATGCATCGGCCATCGACTCATCGATACCCAAACGAAACATTGCTGAAGCTTTTTCCTGGTTAATTAAACGCTGAGCAAGTAACAAATATGACAAGTTGATGTCATAGATATGTTTTAGTAATTCTGATGTACCCATTTTTTCCATCCTGATAGACGCGACATATATACGGCCACAGAAAGAATATCTCTATGGTTCGGGTTGCTGGTTGGTAAATCTAAAGATGGCAAAAATATTCAGGCATAGCCAAACGTGTACTGAACTGTTTCACTTCCCACCGGGACACTGCTCAGTAGTAGTCATAACTCCAGGCCAATCTTTTCTTGAGTTGTAACCATCTTCCGTGACGTCTGCTTACAGTTTTTTAAGACTATTCTGAAAACAAGGCAAATCTATATCGTCTGATTTCGACATACAACGTGATAAGGGTGAAATTTTAGATAAAGTGTGATCTACGTCACACTTTTAAGGCAAATTTTTTCTCCAACCCTTCAGATTTGCTTTTCTGTTGCTCATTTTTTAATCAAAAATGCATTATTTCGCTAATATTTCCCTGTCGTTTCGCTTACAAATCGCTATCTGGCATATCAACAGCCTGAAGCGATCTTTTATCTGTCACGTTGCGATTAGGTCGCGCCAATACACCACCTTTAAAAGAACAAGTAGCATAATATGCTAAATTAAGTCGAAATTATTCGCTTTCAAATTAATCACTTACAGGGAATATTGCGCAAAGTCATAAACGGCGTGCCGCAAGCGTTATGTGAATAGTCTGCGCGGAGCGCCAACGTAGCGTTAACGGTTCGTAGGGAGTGTTTAGTGAACGACAGTGGATGTAACAATGCGTTACATTAGGGATATGAATGAATCGCTGCGCTTAGGCATTGATGTACCGAAACTATCGGCAGCGGGATGAAGATCTTTAGGATTGCATCGAGAAAAAAAGCGTTTTAACACTTGATTGTTGCTTTTTTGAGCGAAAATAACGGAATTGCCTGATATATCGTATATTCGCGGCTTAACGAAAAAGCGTCGATTACGGGGCGTAATAATGAGTGAGGAAAGCGAATGTAAACGCTGCCAGCGTAGCGGTGCGATTTATGGTGTAGGTCTGTGCGCCTGTTGCCCTCACCCCAGCCCTCTCCCGCAAGACGGGAGAGGGTGTAGTGTGGAATCAGGCCAGTTTCGGAAAGGTTGCGACTTTCTGCGCGGTACCGTGATCTGCGCTGCGTTCCGGCAGGGTGTTTAAATCCGCCAGGAAACGCTCACGCCAGTGTGAGATATCGTGTTGTCGCAATACCGCCATCATGTCGTTATAACGCGATATACGCTCAGTACGTGGCATGGTCAGCGCCCGGTCCAGCGCGGCGGCGACTTCATCGCGGTCATAAGGGTTGACGATTAAGGCTGACGTCAGCTCGTTAGCCGCGCCGGCAAAGCGCGACAGAATCAGTACACCAGGGTCATCCGGGTCCTGCGCCGCCACGTACTCCTTCGCCACCAGATTCATGCCATCACGTAACGGCGTGATCAGCCCTACGTCCGTCAGGCGGAAAATCTTCATTAACAGGCGGCGATCAAAATGCTGGTTGAGGTAATAAAGCGGCGTCCAGCCCAGCGTGCCATATTTCCCGTTGATACGTCCGGCTTCGGTTTCCAGCTGATGACGAATGTCCTGATAAGCCTGCACCTCACCGCGTGAGGTTGGCGCGATCTGCGAATAACGGATGTTGCCGCGATGCTGTGGGTAATGCTCCAGCAACGCTTCATAGGCCAGAAAACGCTCTGGCAGGCCCTTGGAGTAATCCAGTCGCTCACAGGCGATGATGTTCTGCACATCCCCCAGTTCCCGCTTCATCGCCGCCATTTTCGGTGGCAACGGCCCCTCAGCCATCTCTTTAATGCTGTCAGGCTCGATACCTATCGGGTAGACCTCGGTCATAAACGTATTGCCGAACGCCCGATGTTTCTTCTCACCTTTATTCTGTAGCTGCGTCAACTGGCTCAGGCTATCGAGAAAGGCCACGCGATCGGATTCTGTCTGGAAACCCAACAAGTCGTAGTCGCACAGCATCTCCAGCAGCGCCTGATGGGGTGGCAGCGCATTGAAGATTTCCGGCGTCGGGAACGGGATATGCAGAAAGAATCCGATACGGTTGTTAATACCCTGTTTGCGCAACTCGGCGGCAAAGGGCAGCAAATGATAATCGTGAATCCATAAAATATCGTCTGCACGTAACAGCGGTTTCAGGCGATCCGCCAACAGGGTATTGACGCGGCAATAGCCCTCCCAGGCTTCGCGCTGAAACTGCACCAGATCGAGGCGATAATGGAAAGCTGGCCAGATAACGGTGTTGGAGAACTGGCAGTAGTAAAGATCATAATCATTCTGATTCAGCGGCATCGCAGCATAGGTGATGCCGTCAACCTCGCTGACACTCACCTCATCCTCTTCTTCACCGGAAATCTCGCTGATCTCGCCGTTCCAGCCAAACCATAATCCTCCGGTGGTTTTCAGCGCATCCAGTAAACCCACGGCGAGGCCGCCTGCACTGGCTTTGGTCCCATCAGGAATGGCAATACGGTTAGATACGACTACTAAGCGACTCATAACCTTGACTCCTTACCGACGTTGTCATGCTTTGATTGTAATAGTAATTGTTCCAGCCAGCTCCAGACCGCATCCACACTGCTGAGGCGGTAGCGCGCATAGCTGGAACCTTCTCCGACCTTGACTGAGATACCGCCCAGGGCGTTAACCGCCAGGAAGCCTTGTTCATCTGTCAGGTCGTCTCCCACAAATACCGGAATGCGTCCGGCAAAAGGCGCTTCTCGCATAAATTCACGGATCGCCGCGCCTTTATCGATGCCCTGCGGTTTCAGTTCCACCACGCATTTTCCCGGTTGCAGCGCCAGCCCCGGAAAACGGGCGACAGCATCCTGCGCCAGCTTGATAACCGCCTGTTCATATGCCATCGCCCGGCGATAATGCAGCGCAAACGCCATCCCTTTGGCTTCCAGCTGGGTGCCGGGCCATTGATCCAGCGTTTCCTGCAATTCCCGTTGCAGCGTTTGCGCAACATCGGCGGGTAGCGAGTGGCGATGTATACGGCCACTGGCATCACGGCGTTCAGCCCCGTGTACGCCTGCCGCTGAGGCTTCCAGCGGCGCAACCAGTTCATCCAGTTGCGCAATCGGCCGACCAGACACCAGCGCCAGAGCGCCGTGATTAAGATTGGAGAGTTGTTGCAGATGCTGGCGCACCGATGCGGGTATCGCCACCATCTCGGGCTGCGGTTGAATCGTCGCCAGCGTGCCATCAACATCAAAAAAGAAGGCAAAAAGCCCGCCGCTCAACGACGGTAGGGTGCTGATCTCATGTACCGCTGGGGTCACGTCACTCCTCCTGTACGAATGGCTGATAGCAATATCGATGTTCGGAGGCGGGTTGCGTGCAGGATAAGAAACGTATAACGGGGAGGGTTGGCCGACTGGATGGTATTTCGATGGGTAACGCTCCACAAATAAACAAGTTTATAGTCAACACCGTAACCAGACTGCGAACATCAATGCGGTTAAGTGTAGACGCGAATAAGGATTTTGCCAGTCAGCGTGGCCGGATAATGGCAATGGCAAATAACCTCGCGCAATATTTGCTTGCATTTGCCCGGAATAAATACATCGAAAAAACAAATACTCAAGAAAACGCGCCCCCACTACGCGGCTTTCTTCTACTCCGCTTTTGTCGGCAACGCTACATTGATGGGCTGTGCTTAATTTCTATGGATTGACGTCAATATCATGAAGAAAACAACGTTCGGTTTTGCTTTAGTCGCCGTAAGCCTGACTCCCTTGTGCGCCGCTGCCGCGCCCTTTCTTTGCTCCCCCGCTGATTTCGGTGGCAAGGGCGATGGCGTAACGCTGAATACCAGGGCCATTCAACAAGCGATTGATCTGTGTGCGCAAAAAGGCGGAGGTAAAGTCACACTGGGGTCAGGGGTGTGGCTTTCAGGTCCGATCGCGTTAAAAAGCAACGTGAGATTAGTGATTCCCGACGGCGTTACCCTGGAAGCCACCCCCGATACTCGCCAGTTCGTGGATGCCTTTCTTGGCAGGCCCACACAGCCGAATGAGGCATTCATCCTCGCCAATGGTGTCAGTCATGTGGCGATTGAGGGTGGCGGGACCATTGATGGCAACGGTGCGCAAGCCTGGTGGCCAGCCGCGATCGATTTGCGCAATACCGTCAGGTCCGGCCATCCGGAGGCTTTTACAGCAAAATATAAAGGGATACCTCTGGCAAATGGCATGCCCAGGCCCTGGCTGGTGGAAATGAATAATGTGTCATCCTCAGAGATTCATCATATCCGGCTAACCAACTCCCCCATGTGGAACCTGGTACTCAGAAATAGCCATCAGCTGAATATTGATCAACTGACCGTCGATAACCCCATCACCTCACCGAATACCGATGGTATCGATATCGTTTCTTCTACAGACATCCTGATAAAACACGCCGACATCAGTACCGGTGATGATCATATCGCCATCAAATCAGGTATCACCGTGGGCAGCGGAGGAAAATCTGAAAATATCACTGTTCAGGATTCCGTGATGAGACAAGGACATGGGATATCACTGGGTAGCGAGACGATCAACGGTATCGGCAACGTGGTGGTTTCACATGTGAGATTTATCGGCGCCGAAAATGGGCTGCGCGTGAAATCAGGTCGCGATCGCGGCAACAAGATTGGGCCATTCCTGGTTGACCATGTGACGATGACAAATGTTGCCACACCGCTGCTGGTTACCGACAGTTACTCCGGTCAGGCCGGTGCGGCAGGTCATTCACTGGTTGCCCCTATCACGCCAGCGCCGGTGACGGCCACCACGCCTTTTATCTCAGGTATCACCGTCAATCATCTGGCGGCAACCGGTGCCAAATACGCCATGATATTGAGCGGATTGCCGGAAGCCCCGATCACCGATGTCAATCTGCACCATATTGCCATCACCGCTGAATACGGGGTGCAGGCCAGATACGTCACCGCAAGGCTGGATCATGTGTCTGTTAGCGCAAATAAAGGAAAAACGCTGGCTGAGGGACCGGCGGTGACATTACACGAGGAAAACTCACCAATTAATTGATATTAATGGGTTTTACAAAATAATGGTGGGATAACGTATTGCGATCTCAGAATTGACTGACAATAATACTGTATATACGTACAGTTTTATCATTGAGAATTCGCCATGAAAGTTCATCCCTTCTCTCCTCTCTTGATGCGTCCGATGCCCGGTGCACCGCCGCATCAATTGCCACTCTTTCTTGAGCGAGTCCACTGCGGTTTCCCCTCCCCGGCGGCAGATTACGTCGAGCGCAGGCTGGATCTGAACAAGCATCTGGTCGCCCATCCCAACGCCACCTATTTTGTCCGGGTGGAAGGGGATTCCATGCGCGACGCGAATATCAGTGAAGGGGATTTACTGGTGGTCGACAGTGCGCTGGATGCGAAACATGGCGATATTGTGGTGGCGGCCATTAACGGCGAGTTTACGGTTAAACGGTTACAACAGTTTCCGCGTGTGCAACTGCTCGCCATGAACCCACGCTACGCGCCGATTACCCCGGCAGAAGATGAACAACTGGAGATCTTTGGCGTGGTGACTTTTATTATTTATGCGGCACGTTGAGTGAAAACGCCCGGCTTATATCGCCGGGCGTTTTCAGGCTTACGCTTTGTCTGGCAAGGCGTAAGCAATCAGATAATCACCGACATCCGGCGAGTGCGCCGCACCGCCTGCCGAGATCACGATGTACTCTTTACCGGTTTTCGCTGACTGATAAATCAACGGTGACGCAGTCGCTCCCACCGGCAGACGCGCTTTCCACACTTCCTTACCGGTTTTGCTGTCCAGCGCACGCAGGTAATTATCCTGGCTACCGGCAAAGAACACTAAACCGCTTTTGGTGGTGGTCGGGCCGCCCAACGTTGGCATACCTACCGGCATCGGCAGATGGGTTTTTACCCCCAGAGGGCCGGTGTCTTCCACCGTGCCCATTGGCACCTGCCAGACGATTTTCTTACTGTGCAGATCGATGGCGGTCATGGTGCCAAACGGCGGATGCTGACACGGCACTTGCAGGAAGGATGCGAAGTTATCCATCCGCACGCCAACGTAAGGCCCGCTGATCTGAGGACGGATAGTACCGGCCCATTGCGGAACTTCGTTCAGGGAGATTTTCTGTCCCTTCGCTTCTTCCTTACTCTTCAGCGCCATCAGCATACCCAGACGGATATCATTGACGTAAAGAATGCCGGAAGTTTCATCAATAGACACCCCACCCCAGTTCATGCCCCCCATAGTCGCCGGGAACTCCAGGTAGGTTTTCTCGCTGTTCGGCTGGAAGATGCCGGAATAGAGCGCCGATTTGAACAGAATGCGGCAGTAGAGCTGGTCAAACATGCTGACGCCCCACATCTTCTTCTCGTTCAGTTGCTCCAGACCGATAGTTGGCATATCCACTGAGAACGGCTGAGTCGGCGACAGATGTTCTTCCTGCGCTGCCGGAGAAGTCGGTACCGGTTTCTCTTCGACTTTACTCACCGGCTTACCGGTGCGGCGATCCAGGACGAAGATTTCACCCATTTTGCTGGTCTGAATCAGCGCAGGCACCACTTCGCCCTGCTCATTCTTCATGTTGTACATCACCGGCTGCGACGGTAAGTCGTAGTCCCAGATATCGTGATGGACGGTCTGGAAGACCCATCTGGTTTTGCCGGTATTCACATCCAGCGCAATCACTGACGAACCGTATTTCTCTTTCGCCGCATTACGGTTACCGCCCCAGTAATCTGGTGGGCCGTTACCGGTGGAGACATACACCAGGCCGAGATCTTTATCGTAAGTCGGGATGGCCCAGACGTTCGGGGTGCTGAGGGTATAATGTGCATCACCCTGCTTCGCCCCTTCGACGTTGCCAACATCCCACGCCCACGCCAGCGAACCGTCACGCACATCATACGCACGCAGCACACCGGAGGGTTCATCTTCGGTGATATCACGTACCCAGGAACCGAATACTGTCAGATGGCCCATAATCACCGGCACGCTGGTCGGGTGATAACGACGGCTGTCGGCAGTATCGCCCATCCCCTGTTGCAGGTTTACCATGCCATTCTGGCCGAAGTTCGGGCACAGCTCGCCGGTATGCGCGTCCAGCGCAATCAAACGGGCATCAACGGTGGAAACAATAATGCGCTGACGGCAGGCCGTATCGGTATACGCCGCTTTCTGCTCGGCACTGAGGGTTTCATCGCTGTCGTAGTCGTAATACCCGACGCTGCGGCAGGTAACGTGTTCATAGGTGCGCGCATGTGGATCGAATTTCCAGATTGGCTTGCCAGTATCGGCATCCACTGCGGCAATCAGGTTTTCCGGCGTACAGGTATAAAGCACGGAACCAATTTGAATCGGCGTGTTTTCATCAACCCCCGTCGCATTGCCTGTCAGACGGCGACCGGTGTGATAAGTCCAGGCCACCTGCAAATCTTTAACGTTATCCGCGTTGACCTGATCGAGCGGCACAAAGCGCGTGCCGCTGGCGTTGCGGCTGATATAGCGCCAGTCCTGACCCGCTTTGGAAGCATCGCTATCCGTTGGTTGCAACGGCTCGGCAGAGACGGCTTCCGGGTTATAGAGGGTGTTATGCGGGAAGAAGCCACCAATAAAGGTGGCGATTAATGCCACAAACACCACCAGGCTAAGCCCGCCAGAGAGACGACGCTGCGACGACAGCACACCTTTATCGGTGGCGGTCACCAGCAAACTCAGCAGAAATAACAGCGCGGGTACCACCAGGCGCGGCAGCAAATCCCAATAGATCAGGCCGCCAACTTCCACCAGCGACCAGATAATCGTCAGTGCAAAGATCAGGCAGGAAAAAATGAAACCCGCCGCTGGTTTTTTAAAATAGAGCACCACCAGCACGATATAGGCGATACCGGCAATCAGATAATATGCCGATCCACCCAGTGAAATAAGTTTTCCGCCGCCAATAATAATAGCGATGGCGGTCGCCAGCGTGAGCAACGCAAAAATGATGCTCAGGACAAATGACAAGCCTGAACGCCGTCCAGACCCTTGTTCCTTAATATCCATACACTCCCCGATAATTTAAAATGGTGACATGTTAGTTAAAATCGTAAGGACTGTATGTTTGTGTTAATTAGATGTCAATAAATGTAAATCCACATCTTTTCAGTCACTACTTAAAAACAAACCAATAACATTTACATCAATAACAATCATAATGCGCCCCAGCTAATTAACTACCGTCATTAATTATCAGCGCAGAAACGCCACCATCCCGTTTATTAATGGTTTAGGAATGAATACCCTGACATTTTACAGGTTAAAATATTTGTGCTTACTGGTTATTCGCAGACGGGGATAATTTCACGAGGTCATTAAATCAGGTGGGATGCGGCGGTAAATAACCGCACTTTTTATTCTTTTCGTAACGGCGCGATAAATCGCACAATCCCGTGCGCGTTGCAGGAAAAACCCGCGCGATAAATCGCGCCGTTACGTTATGCGTTAACCTGCCATCTCGCGTTTAAACACCGCGAGTGTATGGGCTTTCACCCGGACAAACTCCGGGTGACTCATCATCTCAGCAGTGCGCGGGCGCGGCAGGACAAAGGGCACAATCTCGGCCACGCGCGTAGGCCGCCGCGTCAGCAACAAGATTTCATCCGCCAGAAACACCGCATCCTCCAGATCATGTGAGACGATCAGCATGGTGACGCCGGTCGCCAGTTGGACCTGCTGCAATTTATCGCGGATAAACAGCGTCATCTCAAAATCGAGCGCTGAGAACGGCTCATCAAGAAACATCACTTCAGGCTGCGTCGCCAGCGCGCGCATGATACACACCGTTTGCTGTTGCCCACCGGAGAGTTCATACGGATAACGTTGCAGATCGAAGCGAATATCAAACATTGCCGCCAATTCAGCCACACGTTGTTTGACCGCCGCCGCCTTCATGCCCTGGCGTTTTAACGGATAGGCAATGTTGTGCCAGGCGGTTAACCAGGGAAAAAGCGCATCGCGGTAATTCTGGAACACATAACCGATCTTCGTCTCCGCCAACGTTTTGCCGTCGAACAGGATTTGCCCGCGATCGATCGGAATCAATCCGGCAATCATGTTCATCAGCGTCGATTTGCCACAGCCATTAGGCCCGAATATCGAGACGATCTTGCCTTTGGGTAAATCGAGGTTGAGATCCTGATACAGCGGCTGCCCGGCAAAGCTTTTATCCAGCCCGCGAATGGTGACATGGGTATTGGGTTGCGGATAATCGGGTTTTTTCATGCTTTGCCACTCCAGTGCACACAGCGTTTTTCAATCAGCAGAAAACCCAGATTCAGCAGATAGCCAAAAGCACCGGTGATCAGAATCGAGGCGTACATATCTTTAATGTTGAACAGCTGCTGCGCATCAATGATGCGGTGCCCCAACCCGGTTTCAGAACCAATAAACATTTCGGCGACGATGACGATCACCAGCGCCATCGAGACGCCGGTACGCAAACCGACAAAGGTCTGCGGCAGGCTTTCCATCAGCATGATGTCCTTAAACACATGCCAGCGTGAAACCCCCATCACCTGCGCCGCCATAATGCGGGTCTTCTTCGCGTTCATCACGCCGTAGGCGCTGTTAAACAGGATCACCAGCACCGCCGCGAAGGCGGCAATGGCGATTTTGTTGGTATCGGTAATACCGAAAATCAGCATAAACAAGGGGATCAGTGCGGATGATGGCGTTGAGCGAAAAAAATCCACCAAAAATTCGACGCTGCGATACAGACGTTCGCTACTGCCGAGCATCACCCCCAATGGCACACCGATAACCGCCGCCACCACAAAGGCCATCAGCGTACGGTAGAGCGTATCGCCGATATCCTGATTCATGCTGCCATCCGCCAGCGCACTAAACAGATAGCCGAGGGTTTCCCCCGGCGATGGCAGCAACACCGGGTTGAGCCATTTGGCGCTGACTGCCGTCTGCCACAGCAGAAAAAGCAGCAGCGGCCCGATCAGCGGCAGCAGCCTGCGTCGCCAGATTCGCATCATGGCACTCTCCTTATGCGCGATAGATCAACGGTTCCACCTGAAGCGGCTTGCTGAAAATTTTCCGCTCGGCAAACACATCATAAAATTTCTGGAACCATTGCAGGTTAGTCCCGGTTAACTGGTCATACATCACGAAGCCAGGCAGCGGCACTTCCTTCACCAGCGCCGCTTCAATGCCGGTGTAACCCGCCACATATTGCCGCGCCTCTTCCGGCTGTTGCTGGATAAACTTGACCGCTGCGCCATACGCATCAATCACCTGCCGCGCCCGCGCTTTGTCGGCATTGATAAAGCTGGTGGTCAGCGCCGCCGCACCCCCAAACCACGGTGCGCTGGCATCTCCGAGCACATATTTGGCAATCACCCCGGTTTCCAGCACTTTGCCCATGCCTTTCATGCGTGCCACCGTGCCGGTGGGTTCCAGCGTGTATACCCCATCAATCTGCCCGGCAGCTAACGATGGCGCATGCTGGCCGACCGGCAACTCGATCACCTTGGTATCGGTAAAGCCATTCTTCTCCAGGATAATTTTCGCCATAGTGACGTTCTGGATACCGGGGCCGCTGGCAATGCGTTTGCCCTTCAGATCGCTGATCGATTTGGCGCTACTGTTGACCGGCACCAGAAACTCATCCAGCACCATTTTTTCATTCGAAGGATTAGAACAGATAATTTTGAACAGGTCCGGGCTGGTAATGGCCCCCAACCCCAACGCCCCGGTGGCGGTACCGTTGGCGCAACCATGAATACGCCCGGTGATCATCGCTTCCACCACCTGCTGCGGGCTGGCGAATTTGACGGCACGTACGTTCAAACCGGCTTGTTTAAAGATGCCTTTCTCGATACCGGCATATAACGGCAAACCACCGACAATCGGCCAGTAACCAATCAAAATCTCATCATCTGCCGCCACGGCTGATGGGCTGCCCAACATGCCACTGAGCGCGACGCCACCTAATGCCAGCATCGAATATTTCATCATCTGGCGACGCTGAGCGTTAATTTTCTCTTTATCATTGTTGCGCACGGTGATTCCCCCAAGTGATTGACTGGTATGCGGCCTTGTATACAAGCCACTGGTAACTATGCAGAAGTTGTGCCAGGTAACAGAATTACCGTGCGTTAAGGTTTCCTCACTGTGGCTTAATCAATTAGGGAAAGTTAATGGTGCATCCGGCGCACCATAGCGGGACAAGCGTGTTGCGAATCAGCGCTTGACGAACAGGGCCAACCGGCAAATACTGTATATAAACACAGTTATTTATGAACGCAATTATGTACGCACTTGTCGACGTCAACTCCTTCTACGCCTCCTGCGAAACCGTATTTCGCCCCGACCTGCGCGGCAAACCGGTTGTGGTGCTATCCAACAACGACGGTTGCATCATCTCGCTTAGCAAAGAAGCGAAAAAACTCGGCATCAAAATGGGTGCCCCTTACTTTAAGCAGCGTGAAGCCTTGCTGCGCCATCAGGTGGTGGTGTTCTCCTCCAACTATGCGCTGTATGGCGATATGTCGCTGCGGGTGATGGAGACGCTGGAATTGATGGCCCCGCGCGTGGATGTCTATTCAATTGATGAAGCCTTTGTCGATGTGACCGGCGTTGATAACTGCCTCTCGCTGGAAGCCTTTGGTCGTCAGATGCGCGATCGTCTTTATAAAGAGACGCATCTGCGGGTCGGTGTGGGAATTGCACCGACCAAAACCCTCGCCAAGCTGGCGAACTGGGCAGCCAAACGCTGGACCCAGGCGGAGGGGGTGATGGATCTTTCTGCCCCGGTGCGTCAACGCAAATTGATGGCGATGGTGCCGGTGGATGAGGTCTGGGGCGTCGGCCGTCGGCTGGCGAAAAGACTCAACCTGATGGGGATCGAAAAAGCCGTGCAACTGGCCGATACCCCCACGGCACTGATCCGCAAACAGTTTGGCGTGGTGCTGGAACGCACGGTACGCGAGTTACGCGGTGAGGCCTGCCTGGCCTTTGAAGAGGTGATCCCACAGCGGCAAAATATTCTTTGCTCGCGCTCCTTTGGTGAGCGGGTGACGGAGTATAACGACATGCGCGAAGCCATCAGCAATTACGCCGCGCGCGCGGCGGAAAAGTTACGTAGCGAGCGCCAGTATTGCCGCCATATTGGTACGTTTATCCGCACCAGTCCCCACGATCCTCATCACCCTTATTATGCCAACTCGGCTGACACCTTGCTGGTCACGCCGACCCAGGATAGCCGCGACATCATGCATGCCGCGCTCAGTTGTCTGAACAGGATCTGGATCCCTGGCAAACGTTATATGAAAGGCGGCGTGATGCTGGGGGATTTTTTCAGTGATGGCGTGGCGCAGTTTGACCTGTTTGCCGACTATCAGCCTCGGCGTAATAGCGAACAACTGATGCAGTTGATCGATCAGATGAATGCCCACCAGCGCGGCGCGTTGTGGTTTGCCGGTCAGGGGGTGCAGAAAGCCTGGTCAATGAAACGTGAAATGCTGTCACCGGCTTACACCACCCGATTTTCTGATGTGCCGGTGGTGCGGTAGGTCTTGCGCGATAAATCGCGCACTAATGATTGATCACCGTAAACCCTTCATCCGGCTGCGGCGCAACAAAGTAACTGCTGATCAGTGCGAACTGTGCATCGGTGGCAGCAAAATCATGTTCACCTGCGTTGTTGCGCGCATGCAGCCGCGCTTTGCACTCCTCATCCGGGACATCGAGGACATGGAGCTGATGCGCGGCATCGGCAGCCTGAATCACCGCCTTCATCCATTGCCGGTTTTGCAGCGTGTTGGCCGGGAAATCCAGTACCACGGAGACACCACAGCGCAGCAGCGAAATCAGGTGCGGTGTCATAGCATTACGCAGCTTCGCAGCACAGCGCACATAATCCGCCACATCACGCATTTCGTCGGCAAACAGATGCGCCAGCCAGGCATCCTCGCTAATGATCACGGCCCCGGTTTCCTGAGCCAGCCGATGGGCCAACGTCGATTTACCTGCGGCAATTTTGCCGCACAGCAGGTGCAGGGTCGCTGGGGATTGTGTTAACGCGCGCGCAGACGCCATAAAACCACTCCTTTTAAGATGACTGCATACCATGCCTGTAATTGGCGCGCAGGTAAAGACCTGCGCAGGTTCGCTACACTTACAGCATCCTTCAAAAAAGGAGCAGCGCAATGAGCCAGAATGTACATAAAATCGATTTTCCGGTCAGCAAGGCGCGGAAATATCTGGAACCCGGACCGGTGGTGTTGGTCAGCTCGCAGTATGAAGGTCAGCACGACATCATGACGCTCGGCTGGCATACCATCCTGGAATTCTCACCCTCGCTGGTCGGCTGTATGATCGCCAGCGGCAATTTTAGCCATGAATTGATTCGCCACAGCGGCCAGTGCGTGATCAACGTGCCGGACGCCGACTTAATTGATAGCGTGGTGGCCATCGGCAACAGCCACGGCGATCGCATCGATAAGTTTGATGCCTTCAAACTGACCGCTGAACCGGCCAGCAAAGTGAATGCGCCACTGATCAGGGAGTGCTTCGCCAGCTTTGAATGTCAGCTCTACGACGATAGCATGGTGGATAACTACAATCTGTTTATCTTCGAGATCGTTAAAGCGCATGTGGCGGATAAGCCGGAGTTTCCTCCCACCCTGCACTACACGGGGGAAGGTCGTTTTACCGTGATGAGCAATCTGCTGCTTGATAAGCGCCGCGACTTTAAGCCAGAAATGTTAATTTAAACAAGGTTGAATTCACGAAAGCGCGCCCCCACAGTAACGCTTTCGCCCTGACAGGAGTAAAGACATGGCAATTGAATACGCGGTGATCGCGGGTGGCTGTTTCTGGTGTACCGAAGCAGTGTTTAAAAGTCTGATTGGCGTTGAGTCCGTGGAAAGCGGTTATACCGGCGGCACGCGTGCCAACCCGACTTACGAGCAGGTATGCAGCGGTGCCACCGGCCACGCCGAAGCGATCCGCATCGGTTTCGATCCGGCACAGATAAGCTTCGGCGATCTGCTGGATGTCAGCTTTGTCACCCATGATCCAACCCAGCTAAACCGCCAGGGCAATGACATCGGTACTCAGTACCGTTCCGCCATTTTCCCGGCCAATGCCGAACAGGAAGCGGAAGCAATCGCGGCCATCGCCCGTGCTCAGGAAGATAACAAAGATCCGATCGTCACCACCATCGAGCCGCTGGGCGAGTGGTATCCGGCGGAAGATTATCATCAGGATTACTGGGATGGTGCCGGTCAGCGTAACGGTTACTGCCTGGCGGTCATCCCTCCGAAGTTGCAGAAGCTGAAGAAAAATTTTGCCAATCGGGTAAAATCGCAGGGCTAATGCGATGCGGGTGCGCATAATGCGCACCCGTTATAAATCCGCGCGATAAATCGCGCCGCTACGAAAGCTGCCCTATGCCAGAATTTGATTCTCCACCCACGCATTCCCCACCGCGTAAGCGGCCCATAAAGCTCAATACCCTGGTCACGCTGATGCTCAGTACGGTGATCGCCCTGGTGCTGTTCAGCGTCCATCTGATCTATTTCTTTCAAATCGGCGCGATGACGCGGATGCAACTGGAAGACAAAGCGATGGCCGTGGCGCGGACCCTGGCGGATTCGCCAGAAATCCAACGCGCGGTGCTACAGCCGCCCGGCACCCTGCCGATTCAGCCCATCGCCCAGGAGATTCAGCAAAGCAATAACCTGCTGTTTGTGGTAGTCACCAATATGCAGGGTATCCGCTATTCACATCTCAACCCGGAGTTGGTCGGCCAGCATTTTATTGGCGACGACATCGAACCGGCGTTGCGTGGACATGAGAACGTCTCGGTCAATAAAGGCGCGTTAGTCAAAGCCCTGCGCGTATTTACCCCAATCTATAACGCTCAACATCAACAGATTGGCGTGGTGGTGATTGGTATCTCGCTCAGCGCGGTGACCGATCAAATCAACCAGAGCCGCTGGAGCGTGTTATGGACGATCTTGATTGGCGCGCTGGTCGGTGCGCTGGGCACCTTGATTCTGGTACGCGTGCTAAAACGTATTTTGTTCGGCCTCGAACCGCATGAAATCTCGACGCTGTTTGAACAACGTCAGGCGATCCTCAACTCGGTAAAAGAAGGCGTGGTGGCGGTGGACGATCAGGGCGCGGTGACGCTGGTCAATCAGGCGGCACAGAAGCTGTTGAATGCCGAGATCGCGACCAGCGCTATCAGTGCCGAACGTATTTACGATGCCTCGGTGATCAACGCCCATTTGCAGGATGTGTTGCAGAGCGGCCGACCACGGCGCGACGAAGAATTGAACGTTAACGGCCATGTGCTGCTCAGCAATACGGTGCCGGTACGCAGCCAGGGACGTATTATTGGCGCGGTGTGTACCTTCAGGGATAAGACCGAGATTAGCCAGCTAATGCAGCGCCTGAGCGGCATGGTAAACTATGTCGATGCGCTCCGTGAGCGTTCACACGAATTTATGAATAAGCTGCACGTTATCCTCGGCCTGCTGCATATGAAAAACTATGCGCAGGTCGAAGCCTATGTGCTGAAAACCGCCAATAACTATCAAACGGAAATTGGCTCGCTGGTGCAGAAAATTAAGTCACCGGTGATTGCCGGATTCCTGCTCAGTAAGATTAATCGGGCATCCGATCGTGGCCATCACCTGACCATCAGCGATGCCAGTTTCTTACCCGACAGCGGCAACGAGCAGCAGATGGCGGTACTGATTACCGTGATTGGCAACCTGGTGGAGAATGCGCTGGATGCACTTGGCTCCCAGACTGAAGGTGAGATCCATGTGATGCTGCACTACCAGAATGGCTGGCTGGCGTGTGAAGTGAGCGACGATGGCCCCGGTATTGATCCCGAGGTGTTGCCCACTATTTTTGACAAAGGCTTCTCCACCAAAGGTGACGATCGCGGCGTCGGTTTGTTCCTGCTGAAACAGCAAACCGAAAGCCTTGGCGGCGACGTCAGCGTGGAATCAGAACCCGGCGTTTATACCCAATTTTTAGTCCAGCTACCCTGGGATGGAGGAAATCAAACCGCATGATCAACGTGTTAGTAGTCGACGATGATGCAATGGTGGCAGAGCTTAATCGCTGCTATATCGGCCAGGTGCCCGGCTTTAGCTGCTGTGGCACCGCCTCAACCTTACAGCAGGCGAAAGAGAAGATCCTCAACAGCGAACCACCGGTTGATCTGGTGCTGCTGGATATCTATATGCAACAGGAAAACGGCCTCGACCTGCTGCCGGAGCTGCGCAAAGCCAACAGCCCGGTGGAGGTGATTATCATCTCCTCCGCCGCCGATGCCGCAACCATCAAAACCTCGTTGCACTACGGCGTAGTGGATTACCTGATCAAGCCCTTCCAGTTCCCGCGTTTTGAAGAAGCGCTGACCCAATGGCGGCAGAAAAAATCGCTGATGGATAACCAGCATTATTATCAGCAATCGGATGTCGACCTACTGATTCACGGCAGCCCGGCGACCCAGCACGACAGCAAACGCCTGCCAAAAGGGCTGACGCCGCAGACGCTACGCACCCTGTGTCAGTGGATCGATGCCCATCCGGGCACCGAGTTCTCCACCGATGAACTGGCGGCCGAGGTGAATATCTCCCGGGTTTCCTGCCGTAAGTATCTGATCTGGCTGGCGCAGATTAATATCCTGTTCACCAGCATCCATTACGGTGCCACAGGCCGTCCGGTGTACCGCTATCGCCTGCAACCGGAATACCATTCGCTGCTGCAACAATATTGTCAGTAACGCAGTTGCCACGCCGCATCCAGCGGCTCAAAGCTGAAATGGCGCGCGGAGGAGCAGATTATCTGCCGGTCGCGCGTCACAAAGACCGCGTCCAGTTCGGGCTGGTCAGCAAGATACGCCAGCCCCTGTTCCACCCCCATGCCATACAGCAGCGTGGTATAGATATCGCCATCAATGGAACGATCGGAAATCACCGTGATGCTGAGTAATTCGTTGTCGAGCGGATAGCCGGTGCGCGGATCGAAGATATGGTGCCAGCAGCGGCCATCCCGTTCGAAGTAGCGTTCGTAGATGCCGGAGGTCACCACCGACTTACCCTGCACGCGCAACACGCCGAGCAGTTCATCCTCGCGGCCAAAGGGTTTTTTCAGGCCAATCCCCCACCCCGCTGCATCATGGGGGGGACACCCCAACGTCTGCACGTTGCCACCGAGGTTAATCAACGCCTGCTGCACACCCTGTTGGCGTAAAAAGCCCTGCACGCGATCGGCAATATAGCCTTTAGCGATGGCACCGAGATCAATCTCCATCCCCGGCTGTTGCAGGAACACCGAGCGTTCAGCATCATTCAATATCACCTGATGCGGATCGGTCAGCCGCAGCCGCGCCGCGATATCCGCAGCCGGTGGCACCTCATGGCCCTGAAAGCCAATTTTCCAGCGTTTCACTACCGGCCCGATGGTGAAGTTAAAGGCGCTGTTCGGCAACAAACTCACCGCATGCGCCACGCTGATCAAGGCAAACACCGGTTCACTGACCACCACCGGATGGTGGCCCGCGGCTTGGTTGATCGCCATCACTTCAGAGTCAGCACGATTGACGGTAAACAGATTTTCCTGCTGTTTGATCAGCCGGAATACCTGCGCCGCGAGAGGTTGATTGTCTTCGAAGAGTTTAAGCAGAATGGGCGAACCCATCAGAACGGCGGAATAGGCATAGACGCCTGCGTCTGGAGTCATTATCGCCTCTTACAGTTGTAGCGGCACGATTTATCGCGCGGTTCTTAAAAGAGCGCGATAAATCGCGCCGCTACGGATGGTGTGATTTAGCCTAACGCCAGTGCCGCGGCGTTACGTCCGGCTTTGATACCAAAGATGATGATATCAGCAACCGCGTTGCCGCCGATACGGTTGGCACCGTGAATACCGCCAACCACTTCACCCGCCGCCCAGGCACCCGGGATCACCTGTTTCTGTGCATCCAGTACCGCTGTGTCAGTATTGATGGTCACGCCGCCCATAGTGTGATGCACCCCAGGGGCGATACGGATGGCGTAGTAAGGACCGTGGTTGAGCGGATGACGCAGCGCAGTTTTACGGCCAAAATCTTCGTCGTTCTGCTGCTCAACAAACTGGTTGTAACGGTTCAGGGTGGTCTGCAACGTCTCCTGATCCATATTCAGTTTCACCGCCAGTTCGTGTGGCGTTGGCGCGCTGATGACGAACCCTTTGGCGATGTACTCATCCGCCGCTTTGTTGTTCAGACGAACCTGCTCATCGAACATGATCCACGCGCTTTTCTCCGGCAGTGCGATAATTTCCGCCGAGACTTTGTCGCGCGTCTCCATCTCATTGAAGAAGCGTTTGCCCGCCTGGCTCACCAGGATGGCACCGCCGCCACGAATCGCTTCAGAAATCAGATAAGAGGTGGTTTGCTCCACTGTCGGGTGAATCTGGATCTCGCCCATATCCACGGTATCCGCACCAATTTTCTGCAACATGGCGATCCCGCTACCGGTCGCCCCTTTGTGGTTGGTGGTAACGAAGCCATCCAGCTCAGGACGATATTTCACCACCATCTCACGGTTAGCACTGAAACCGCCAGTGGCGACAATCACGCTTTTCGCGTTGAGAATGCGGCTGTCGTTGTACTCATCCACCACTTTCACGCCGCTGACCGCGCCGTTTTCGAACAGGATTTCCGCCACCGAGGTTTCCAGCAGCACTTCGATATTGCGCTGGTTAACGTTTTTCACCAGGCCGCTGATCAGGAAGCCCCCCACCGCCGAACGGTCTTCCGGGCGGTGCGTACGGTCAATGCTCATCCCACCGGTGATGGTGATGTCGCACAGCTCGATACCTTTATCTGTCAGCCAGTCAATCGCACCCGGTGCCTGTTCAACAAACTCACGCAACAGCACTGGATTGTTTTTGAATTTGCCGCCTTTCAGCGTCTCTTCATAGAACAACTCTTTGCTGTCCTCGATGCCTTTCAGACGCTGGTAGCGGGTTTCCGCTGCGTTCATCCCGACCGAGGCTTTGATGGTGTTACCACCGATGGTCGGCATCTTCTCGATGATCACCACGCGCGCGCCATCATCATGCGCCTGAATGGCCGCTGCCAGACCGGCACCGCCACTGCCAACCACCACCACATCGTAGCTGACCGGCGCATTCGGGTTGCCGCCCTCTTCAATGACATGCTCTTTGCTGGAGGTAGCCAGTGCACGGGATACGGCTTTTTTCAGCGCCTCACTCTGGGTGGTGGCACCGGTCACGGCATCAACGTGGGGGCTGTTTGCCACCAGAATGCGCGAACGCAGGCTCTCAAAAGTGCTGGTAAAGTCGACGTCCAGCGTGGCGTCCGGCACCAGCGAGATGTCGGTGATACGGTCGGTGTCCAGTGTGACGTTGATTTTCAGCTTCAGCGCTTCGGCTTCCACTTTCTCCTGGAACACGCCCGCTTTATATTTACGGCCAGTATCGCTCGTGTCGCGGATCATCGCGTCCACCAGCGAGAAGCGCCACAGCGGCTCAGGGATCACCAGCTCCTCGCGTTTGGTGCTGTCGATAAACAGCTCCATATGCTCGTTGCGGATAATCCGGTCGGCCCAGTCCGGGTAGGCGATACAGGCTTTACCAATCGCCACCAGATCGAAACCGTGCTCCAGCGCATTTTCCGCATCTTCTTTATTTACCACGCCGCCAACACCAATCACCGGGACTTTAGCCAGCGTCGGTGAGCGCAGCGCCAGGTATTTGGTGATCAACGGTGTCGGGTCTTGGGTATCAACAATCGACGGACGCAGCAGTTGGCCGACGGAGAAGTGCACATAATCCAGACCACGCGCCGCCAGTTTCTCCAGCAGATACAGGGTGTCGTCAAAACGGATACCCGGCACTTCCAGCTCTTCCGGCGAGAAGCGATAGCCGATGATAAAGTCGGCTGCCGCAAAGCGGTCCGCCATTTTATGGGTGATTTCCAGCACTTCCATCGGGAAGCGGGCACGGTTGTCGCGGCTGCCGCCCCACTTGTCATCGCGCTGGTTGGAGTTTGGTGAGTAGAACTGCTGAATCAGGTAAGTGTTAGCGCCGTGGATCTCAACGCCATCGAAACCCGCTTTGATGGCACGGTTCACCGCATCACCAAATTTGGTGATCATGACATCGACTTCTTCCGCCGTCAGCGCCTGGGGAGTCGGCGCACCTTCACGCGGTGCGGCAAGCGCGCTGGGCGCGACTGGCGTTTTACCGCCGATCAACGCGGGATCCACCATACGGCCACCGTGGTAGATCTGCAAAATGGCTTTGGAACCCTGAGATTTGATCGCATCAGCAATCCTGGCCAGGCCGGGGATTTTGATGTCGCTATCGATAGCGATGGCGCCGGGGAAGGCCGGGCCACGGTTATCGATAAAACAGCATTCGACAATCACCGTGCCAATGCTGCCCGCACGTACACGATAGTAGTCCACCAGGTCGCTGGTCACGCCGCCGTCAAAATAACCGGTACAGGTGGTCATTGGGGCCATGACCAGGCGATTTTTCAATACCGCGCCTTTCGGCAGTGTCAGTGGATTAAGAATCGGGGTGAGCGTATTCATGATAACAACTCCAAAATTTAAAAGTTTCGAATTCTGTCGCAGACGCAGTTATTTCAAATTTATTTAAGAGGTCCGATTTCATGTAAACAATATACCAATTTCTTTAGTTACATAATTAATAATTTTAGTTTTTTAACTTTTAAATTATTCTGGAAATAAACACTAAGAATGAATATTCGCCACTTAAAATGTTAGCGAAACGTTGTCAAAAATCAATTTTTTCATTTACATAGAAATTAATTTATGATAAATCATGACGTTATCAGACACATCCCAGACAACAACGCCTTCCGCCTTGAGCTTTATGGCGTCTTGTCACCAGCAGAAAAGAATTAAGTAAGGGTAAGAATATATGTCAAATACAAAAAGGATTTAATACTGAATCGATTTTTTGATCCAGATCAAAATGGAGTTTTTAATAAATCGCATCATATTTACATTACGCAATCTTCTCTCTTCAACATTGCAATTAAAGAAGCATTAAAGACGTAACGGCAGATTAAAAAAGTATCATCTGAGTAGAGCAAAGTAACACCTGTTTTCCCGGAACGTTAATCGCATTCTCCATAACTTGCAGACCAAAACTATGAAAACACAAACTATCCAGAATGAACCCCTAAAAGCGCCGCCTGCCGCGCCGGGGAATAAAAACCGGCTGCTGATGCTGTGCCTGCCGGTGGTTGTTGCTGTGCTGTTGTTACTGGTGCCCACACCGGAAGGACTCGAACCTTATGCGTGGCACTTCTTCGCAATCTTTGTTGGCGTGATTGTCGGCCTGATCTTCGAACCTCTGCCTGGCGCGGTGATCGGCCTGACCGGCGTGGTGGTGATCGCGCTGTTCAGTCAGTACCTGCTGTTTAGCCCGGCCGAGTTGGCGGATCCGAAGTTTAAAATGGCAGGCCAGTCCTTCAAATGGGCGGTCAGCGGCTTCGGTAACTCCACCGTGTGGCTGATCTTCGGTGCCTTTATGTTTGCCGCCGGTTACGATAAAACCCAGTTCGGTCGCCGCCTGGCGCTGATTCTGGTGAAATATCTCGGCCGTCGCAGCCTGACGCTGGGTTACGCCATCACCTTCGCAGACCTGTTGCTGGCACCGTTCACTCCGTCCAACACCGCACGCAGTGGCGGCACCATCTATCCGATTATCGCCAACCTGCCGCCGCTGTACGGTTCAAAACCTAACGACCCGAGTGCGCGCAAAATTGGTTCTTATCTGATGTGGGTTGCCATCACCGCCACCTGTATCACCAGTTCAATGTTCCTGTCTGCACTGGCTCCCAACTTGCTGGCGCTGGCGCTGATAAAAAGCGTGGTAGGTTTTGATATCTCCTGGGGCATGTGGTTCCTTGCCTTCCTGCCGCTGGGTGTGCTGTTGATTCTCACCATGCCGCTGCTGGCCTACTGGCTCTATCCGCCGGAAGTGAAACTGAACGATGAAGTGCCGCGCTGGGCAACAGCCGAGCTGGCAAAACTGGGCAAACTGTCGCGCAATGAAATCCTGCTGCTGGTGTTCGTGATTTCTGCGCTGCTGATGTGGATCTTTGCCACAGCCTGGATTGAACCGGCAATGGCCGCGCTGCTGGTGATTGTGCTGATGCTGTGGACCGGCGTACTGAACTGGAACGATATCACCAGCAACAAAGCTGCGTGGAACACTTTCGCCTGGTTCGCCACCCTGGTCGCCCTCGCCGATGGTCTGGCGAAAGTCGGCTTCATTGCCTGGTTAGGTAAAGAAGGCGGGCAACTGCTGCAAGGGTATGATCCACAAGTCTCTGCCGTGGTCTTACTGGTGGCTTTCTATGTACTGCACTACCTGTTTGCCAGCACCACCGCACACACCACTGCCCTGCTGCCAGCCATGCTGACCATTGCGGCAGCTATCCCAGGCATCAATATGCCGGTGTTCTGTCTGATGCTGGCGACCTCACTGGGTGTGATGGGTATCATCACCCCGTACGGTACTGGCCCCAGCCCGATTTATTACGGTAGCGGCTATCTGCCAACCAAAGACTACTGGCGTCTGGGCACCATCTTCGGTGCGCTGTTCCTGGTGCTGCTGATGCTGATTGCCTATCCGTGGATGGTGCTGATGTTCTGATGATGTTGCTTCGATGTTAAAAATCGCAGCCGCGAAAGAATGTTAAAATGCTATGATACTCGCCAGTCAGCCCTGAGCTGGGCTGGCGAGAGAAAAAACCTATAACGAATCGCTAATGATGTCGCCTGTCTTCTCTGTACCAGACGAGCGACACATAACTGAGTGAGCCAACATGTCGAACAAACCCTTCTACTATCAAGATCCCTTTCCTCTCGCCAAAGATGATACTGAGTACTACCTGCTCAGCAGCGATTATGTCTCCGTGGAGAAATTCGCAGGCGAAGAAGTGTTAAAAGTTGATCCGCAAGCGCTGACCCTGCTGGCGCAGCAGGCGTTCCACGATGCCTCATTTATGCTGCGCGCTGCCCATCAGCAACAGGTGGCCGCGATTCTGGCCGATGATGAAGCCAGCCAGAACGACAAATATGTCGCCTTGCAGTTCCTGCGTAACTCCGAAATCGCAGCCAAAGGCGTGCTGCCGACCTGTCAGGACACCGGCACCGCCATCATCATGGGTAAGAAAGGCCAGCGTGTGTGGACCGGTGGCGGCGACGAAGCGGCGTTGTCCCAGGGGGTGTACAACACCTTTATCGAAGATAACCTGCGCTACTCACAGAACGCCGCGCTGGATATGTACAAAGAGGTGAATACCGGTACTAACCTGCCGGCACAGATCGACCTCTACAGCGTCGACGGCGACGAGTACAAATTCCTGTGTATCGCCAAAGGGGGCGGCTCCGCCAACAAAACCTATCTCTATCAGGAAACCAAAGCGCTGATCACCCCGGCGAAACTGAAGAACTACCTGATCGATAAAATGATGTCGCTCGGCACCGCCGCCTGCCCGCCTTACCATATTGCGTTTGTTATCGGTGGCACCTCGGCGGAAAGCACGCTGAAAACCGTGAAACTGGCCTCCACCCACTACTACGATTCGCTGCCGACTGAAGGTAATGAGCACGGTCAGGCGTTCCGTGATGTGCAGCTGGAGCAGGAATTGCTGGAAGCGTCGCAAAAACTGGGCCTCGGTGCGCAGTTTGGCGGTAAATACTTCGCGCACGATATCCGTGTGGTGCGTCTGCCACGTCATGGCGCATCCTGCCCGGTGGGTATGGGGGTTTCCTGCTCGGCTGACCGCAATATCAAGGCGAAGATTAACCGTGAAGGCATCTGGATTGAGCAACTGGAGCATAATCCAGGCCGCTTTATCCCGGAAGAACTGCGTCAGCAGGGTGAAGGCGAAGTGGTCAACGTGGACCTCAACCGTCCGATGACCGAGATTCTGGCGCAACTTTCTTCCTACCCGGTATCGACCCGCCTGTCGCTGAACGGCACCATTATCGTGGCGCGTGACATTGCCCACGCCAAGTTGAAAGAACGTATTGATAACGGTGAAGGTCTGCCGCAGTACATCAAAGACCATCCGGTGTATTACGCAGGACCGGCCAAGACGCCAGAAGGTTATGCGTCAGGTTCACTCGGCCCAACCACCGCAGGCCGTATGGATTCCTACGTTGACCTGTTGCAGGCCAACGGCGGCAGCATGGTGATGCTGGCGAAAGGCAACCGCAGCCAGCAGGTGACAGATGCCTGCCATAAACACGGCGGCTTCTATCTCGGCAGCATCGGTGGCCCGGCGGCGGTACTGGCGCAGCAGAGTATCAAGAGCCTCGAATGCGTGGAGTACGCAGAACTGGGTATGGAAGCGATCTGGAAGATTGAAGTGGAAAACTTCCCGGCGTTTATCCTGGTGGATGACAAGGGTAACGACTTCTTCCAGCAGATCCACAACCAGTGTGCGGCCTGCGTGAAGTAACCTTATGGGGTGCGCAGTGATGCGCGCCCTTTCCCCCTGAATAAACCCCGCCGAATGGCGCGATAAATCGCACCGCTACGACTTATGCAAACTCGTCATATCGCGCGTCCTGGTAACCTACCCACCAATATTGCGCGATAAATCGCGCCGCTACGAAATGGTGCAATCTGCACTGCGATACAACAGCCTCACGTCGCCTGAACCCTCTCCCTGTGCGGTTTTTTACCTAACCTACTATTAATTAACTGATTAATTTTTATTCTCCGCATGGCACAAAAATTGCTCACTTTTAATTATCTGATTAATTAAATTCGTGGCAACCGCCACATTCACGCCAACACCAGGAGAACGTTATGACGGTCGATGAAGCGATAGCGCTGTTTGACGCGCAGCGCGAAAAGATCTGGTTTGAACAACCGGCAGAAATTGCCGCACTCGGTAAGGGTGAAGTACCACGCGGTACCGGTTCCCGTGGTCAGTACCTCAGCACCATCATCTTCGCCGAAGGGGAAACCCGCACGCTGGCCGATGAGATGCTGTGGGGGCTGATTCGCGTCGGCGAGGACAACCCGGAGGCCGATCTGAAAACCCTGCAACTGCTGATCAAAGAGATCATGGGTTACAAAGCTAACTTCTTTGATTTCGTCAGCCTGCCGGATGCGGCCCGAATGCTGCACACTTATGTTGAGGTGGCGAGTGAATGTGAAACCCTGAGCGACCTGGTTCGTCTGTCGCACAGCGCCCTCTCCTGGGCCAACCGCCTGCATATGTGGGTCGATTTCATTCTTCCCTGGGGTCTCGGGGACGGTTTTCGTCGCGTCAACGCCTGATTGGGAGAGAGAAGATCATGAAACTGGCTATGCATGTTGCCGATAAGAAGATTTGTGTGATTGAGGTGTGGGAAGACAAAGTCCCCAACCTGGCGAAAGTGTTGCGTGAAAAGCTGCCGCTGAAAAGCGTGCTGCAACACGGCAAGTTGATTGGCGACATGGTGTTTTTCACCCTGCCAATCGTCGCCCCGTGGGAAAACAAATATCTGACGCAGGATGTTGGCAAACTGCGCCGTGAACAGTACGGCGAAGTGACCGGCGCGGTATGTTACTACAGCCCGCGCCAGCAGATGTGTGTGGTGTACGGCGACGATACCGCTGACGAGCCGCTGCCGATTTCCTATATCGGTCAGGTGATTGAAGGCAAACTCGAACTGCGCGTCACCGGCCTGGAAACCTGGTTTGATCAGGGACGTACTGTCGAGCTGAGCATCATTGATTAAGGGTTGAGAAGCGCCTGCATGGCGCTGTCAATCTGTGCCGACGCGGCCGCAAAGCGCGCGGGCGCGCCGGCACAATGTCCGTAAGGTGAAACGAGAGTGCGTAACTCACCCTGACCTAATTCCGCTACCTCCAGTGCCGCCTCTTCCACCGTAAAATAACGATCGCTGTCGCACGGCATCACGATGCAACGCGCGCGGATACGCGCCAGCGCCGCACGCCAGTCTCCGTTTGCCAGCACACCAACATCGGCGTGATACCAACTGTGCAGGGCGCACAACAGATCATTGGCATCCAGCGCCTGATGATCCCGCTCCCAGTCCACCAGCAGCGCCTCCAGCGAGTCGAAGCCGAGATCGCGCCAACGCGCTTCACGAAAAAACGCAGCAGAATAGGCCCAGCCGGCATAGACGCGACCAAATGCCGCCAGCCCGCGTAACGGAGGCTCGACATAGTGGCCATCGGCAAACTGCGCATCGCAACGCAGCGCGGCCCGAACCCCCTCAAGAAACACCTGATTATTCGGCCAACAGCGCGCCGAACCGCACACCGCCAGCAGCGCCCGCACCTGTTGTGGTCGCGCCACCGCCAGATGCCAGGCCTGCATCGCCCCCATCGACCAGCCATACGCCAGCGCGATGCGGTTAATGGCGAGATGGTCAAACAGCAGCCACTCCTGTGCCCGCAGGTTATCGACCAGCGTCACCGATGGAAAAGCCGCTCCCGGCTGCAAACGTGAGTTAGAAGGCGAGCTGGATACGCCATTACCGAGTTTATTCACCAACACAATAAACCAGTGCGTCGGGTCGAGCGTTTTTCCTGCGCCAATCAGCGGTAAATAACGTTCATGGGTGCCGCTGTAATAGCTAAAGATCACCACTGCATTGTCGCGTGCAGCGTTAAGCTGACCAAAAGTCTGATAACCGATGGCCGTCTCACGCAACGTTTCTCCGCTTGCCAGCGGCAGATCGCCGGGCGTATAAAAAGC
This sequence comes from Pantoea sp. AS-PWVM4, assembly GCF_000468095.1. Lineage (GTDB taxonomy): Bacteria > Pseudomonadota > Gammaproteobacteria > Enterobacterales > Enterobacteriaceae > Pantoea > Pantoea phytobeneficialis. The sequence continues at coordinate 102,705 of NZ_ASZC01000020.1, read as the reverse complement.
GCATAAACCCATGCCGGTCTCCTGACTCAATATGGTAAAGTTAATTAATTAGTTAATTTCATAAGGATGTCGCCATGAAGGAAGCTCCAGCCGCTGAACCTGGCAAGAAACCGCGTAAAACCCAGCGCGACGTCGCCGAGTTGTTGCAATCCTCAGCCTTTGATTTATTCGCCACCCAGAACTATTCGTCGGTACGAATTAAAGATATCGCCACCGCTACCGGGCTGAACTCGGCGCTGATTTATTACTACTTCGGCTCGAAAGAAGACCTGTTTATCAAGGTGATCGAGTCCGCGGTGGAGCGTGCCTTTGTGCAGTTTGACGACATCAAAGCTAGCGCCAACGGGCCGCGCGACCTGATTTTTCTGTGGATTGAGATCCACATCCTCCAGTTCCATCTGTTGCAAAAACTAGCCAAAATCAGTCTGGATTACTCCAGCACCAATGGCCGCATCGCCAGCATTGATAAAGCGATTAAAAAGTTCTACGAAAAGGAATCGGTGATTCTGAAGAACACCATCAAAGAGGGGATCGCCAGCGGGTTGTTCCGTGAGGTGAACCCGGGTGATATGGCAATGCTGATCTCCACCTACCTTGATGGCGTGCTGTTCCGAAATGTGATGTTCCCCAATTTCAAATACAAACAGGCCATCAACGTGATGCGCAATTTTGTGTTTGAAAAGCTCGATGCCTGAATTGCCGGTTAAATCCGCGCGATAAATCGCGCCGCTACGGGATGTTCATGATGTGTAGCGCCGCGATTCATCGCGCAATGTCGTGCGGGTTACCGATTAACCATTAAAAAATGGTGCTGTAGCGATCGATTTCCCACTGGCTGACATGCAGGTGATAGCTGTTCCACTCCTGCAACTTGTAGTGAATAAACTCTTTTTTCAGCGCTTCACCCAGCGTCGCAGCGACAAACGGGTCGGCGTCAAAGGCTTCCACCGCTTCCAGCAAGTTTTGCGGCAGAAAATCGATGCCACGCGCGCGGCGCTCCGCTTCGCTGATGGCATACAGATTGTCTTCATTCGGCTGACGCGGATCGATCTTCTCGCGAATACCTTCCAGCCCGGCAGCTAACGCCAGCGTGGCCGCCAGATAGGGATTGACCGCGCCATCGGCATTACGCGATTCACAACGGCCACCACCAGCCGGGACGCGTACCGCGTTGGTGCGGTTATTGGACCCCCAGGAGTTAAACACCGGTGCCCACGAGAAGTAGCTCATTGCCCCCTGGCGTACCAGACGTTTGTAGCTGTTGACCGTCGGGGCAAAGGCAGCGCACAGCGCACGGCCATGCTTCAACAGCCCGCCGATAAAGTGATAACCGGTATCACTCAGGCCCAGGCCCCAGGGATCATCCGCGCTGCTGGCGTCGCGTTTAAACACGTTGGCACCGGTATTGATGTCATACAGCGACATATTGAAGTGCGCGCCAGTGCCGGTTTTATCGGCGAACGGCTTCGGCATGGTGGTGGCGATCAGCCCGCGCTGTTTGGCGTAATGCTTCGCCATAAAGCGGAAGAAGATAAAACGATCGCAGGTGGTCAGCGCATCGGCATAGTTGAAGTCGAACTCGTATTGCGAGTTGCCATCTTCGTGGTCAAGCGAATAGAGATCCCAGCCCAGCGCGTTGATGGTGGAGGAAACCTCATCCAGCCAGCCAAACTGGTCCACGAAGCCCTGCAAGTCGTAGCAGGGCTTGTTGAGCTTGTTATCCGGTTCCGGCACCACCAGCCGACCATCCTGTTCCCGCTTCAACAAATAAATTTCGCACTCGATGCCGAGGTTAAACCCAAAACCCAGGGCGTTTGCCTGTTTAATCACGTTCTGCAACGCCACCCGCGTGCTGAGCGCATAGGGTTCGCCCTGAAAGTGGTTATCGGCGGGCATCCACGCAATCTTCGGTTCCCAGGGTAACTGGATGATGTGGTCGAGATCCGGCACCGAGGTCAGTTCATCTTCGTGCGGCGACTGACCCAGACCGTCCAGCGCATAGCCGGTGTAACGTTCGGAACCCTGTGCCATCTGATCCAGATGACCAATCGGCACCACTTTACCCTTGGGGACACCGTGAATGTCCACGTACGCGCCCATGCAGTACTCCACCCCTTTAGCCATCAGGGCCTGTTTGATCTCGGCGATCTGTGCTGCGCTTTTCATTGGTGCCCTGCCTTAGTCATGTTCAACAATAGAATGGGGAATATATGGAGCGTCGAGCGCGGCGATTTCGTCAGCGCTTAACGTCAGATCCAGCGCCGCCAGTGCGTCGCTCAAATGCAGGGGACGGGTGGCTCCAATCACGGCCGCCACCACCGCCGGACGGCTGTAGATCCAGGCCAGCGCCACCTGTGCCATTGGCACGCCACGCGCCTGCGCTACCTGCTCCACCGCGCGGATCACCGCGCTGTCGGCGTGCTCAGTCGCGGCATAGAGAAAATCGGTATAGCTGTCGTCGGCACCACGCGTACTCGACTTCGCCGCCTCCACCGGGCGGGCCAGCCGCCCGCGCGCCAGTGGGCTCCAGGGCGTCACCGCCACCCCTTCCGCCTGACACAGCGCCAGCATTTCGCGTTCTTCTTCGCGATAGATCAGGTTGAGGTGGTTCTGCATGGCGATAAAACGGCTCCAGCGTTCGTACTTCTGGATTTGCAGCGCCTTGCTGAACTGCCACGCGAACATCGACGACGCCCCGAGGTAACGCACCTTGCCAGCCTTCACCAGGTCGTGGAGCGCCTCCAGCGTCTCTTCAATCGGCGTGTCATTATCCCAGCGGTGGATTTCATACAAGTCGATGTAATCGGTGCCGAGTCGGCGCAGGCTGTGATCGCACTCCTGCATAATCGCCTTACGCGACAACCCTTTGCTGTTTGGTCCACTGCGCATTGGGTTATACAGTTTGCTGGTGATCACCACTTCATCGCGGGAGGCGAAATCACGCAGCGCACGACCAAGGATCTCTTCACTCGCCCCTTTGGCATAGATATTGGCGCTGTCGAAAAAGTTGATGCCCTGCTCCAGCGCGGCACGGATCAGTTCGCGGCTGGCGGCTTCATCCAGCGTCCAACTCCGGCCACTGCGCGCCGGTGGCGCATAGGTCACCGTCCCCAGACAGAGCGCAGAGACTTCCAGGCCGGAGTGTCCCAGCTTCAGATAACGCATTGCCTGCTCCTCACTCCGCCATGCGGATTTTCAGGTAATTGGCCAGATGCCAGACGGTGGTTTCGAGGTGGCTCAGGCGTCCCGGACGTGCGAGACGGGAACGGCTACCGCGCTGCTGCTCGGCGTTGATCCACTGGTCTTCATCGATAATCGCCAGGCTGCCCTGCTTCATCGCCGCCGCGGTCTGAGGAAAATCCTCCCGCGCCGCTGACGCCTGCGACACCAGCACCACACGGTGCCAGCGGGTAGCATGTGGCGACACCGGCAGAATGGCACTGATGGAGAGACGATCCGGATTCAGTGAGATCAGGCAGTTGGGAAACAGCAGCAGCAATTCACTGAAGCGCATCTGCTCGTCGCTCAGGCCACTGAACGGTTCCAGACCGGCGGTCAGGATCTCGCTCAGTTCACCGTTTTTCCGCAGCGGCTGATGACAGATGGTCCAGCCCGGGCCTTCATCAATGATCGAACTGAGTCGACCGGGAAAGCTATCCTCCAGCGTGGTGCGATGCACCGCCGCATGGTGGTAGCACTCCATAAACGTTTCGATCGCCATTTTCCAGTTGTACGGACAGTCGTAATCCAGCGTGTAAGCGGTCACCAGATCGGCGACGTGGTAGCGTTGAAAACGTTCGGTGAGCGGTGCCAGCCGGGGTGCCAGCGGCTGGGCATCGGCGTTGAAGGTGACAAAGATCATGCCGAACACCACCTCATGGCGGATCTTCGGCAGGCTGCACTGCTGGCGGTCAAAGTCCTGCGCCTGGTTCATAGATGGCGCGCCACTCAGCTTGCCGTGGGTGTTGTAGGTCCAGTTGTGGAATGGACAGATAAATGAGCGGCTGTTGCCGCTGCCGTGCGCAATCGGCGCCCAGCGATGCAGACAAACGTTGGAGAACACCGCAATGCCAGCGTCGTTACGCAAAATCAGTAACGGCTCGCCCACCACATCCAGCGTGAAGAAATCATTCAGGTTAGCAATTTGCGACTCATGGCCGACAAACAACCAGTCCTGGCGGAACACTTTGTCTTCTTCGAGACGGAAAAAACTGTCGCTGTTATAGGCTTCTGGCGGCAGGGTTTCTGCACGGCTGGCATCATGGCGTTGCTGCTCCAGCATCCGTTGCAGAATGCTGTCACCGTCATCAAACACCACATCAATCTTCTCGCGATACATTTCACTCTCCTCTGGCGGTACGAAAGGTCAATGGACCAAGCTCTTTTTCCAGCAGCGGCACGACCCGCTCGCCAAACAGCGTCAGCGAACGACGCGCATCAGCAATCGGCATATCGCCAAACTGGAAGAAACAGTTGTAGTGGCTGGGACGGAGGGTGCGGATCTCCGCCAGCATGCGCTCAGCGACGGTTTCCGCATCGCCAATCATCAGGTTATTGCTCACCGTCTCCAGCGAAGGTTCATCCGCTAACGCTGGCGCGTGGATAAATGCCTGCTCGCTGACGCTGGTGTTCTCGCGCAACGCCGCGATCATGCGCGCGACAAACAACGCGCGTTCCGCTGCGGCATGGGCCTGCTGGCGGTTGTCACAAACGTGGATATATTGCTGCACCGCCACCGGCATCGCCGCGTCGAGGCCCGCCTGCTGCCAGCCGAGACGCGCATCGGCCACCATCTGCTGCAATTTGTGGGTGCCGCGATAACCCGCAGTAAAAAACGGCGTCGCCTGCCAGCGCTGAAACTGCGCAATCAGTTGCGGATTGGATGAGGTGAGGTACAGCGGCGGTAAGGGTTTCTGCAACGTGTCGAGCAGAAAATCGGTACGCAGCGGCTGACCAAAACGGTCTGGCGAGTGGGTATAGCCCTGGGTCAGGGCATCGCTGATAAACTGCCAGTGCGCCAGCAGTTGCTGACCACGGGTTTCTACATCCAGTCCGTAGCGGTCAAATTCCCACGCCTGATAACCGCTGCCTATACCCAGCACCAGCCGCCCTTCCGTCAGGCGATCGACCAGCGCAATCTCCTGCGCAATACGCATCGGCTGGTACAACGGCAATACCACCACCGCCGTACCCAAGCGGATACGCCGTGCATAACCGGCCATATGCGCCACCAGCATCAGCGGCGATACGCTGAGCGAGTAGTTGGTGAAGTGATGCTCGGCAAACCACGCGGTATCGAAGCCGATCTCCTCCGCCAGCAGCACCATGCTGCGCATATCCTCAATCACCCCCTGCACACCGCGCGGGTTGTCTTTATACGACATCAGGTTGAACAGACCGAGTTGCATCATTAACCCCTTGTCCAGCGATAGTGATGTTCCACACGCGCCTGCACCAGACTGAGCACAGTGGTGGCGGCGAGATACCAGATACAGGCAACAATCAGCAGCGGGATGTTTTCGTATGTGCGTGAGTAGATCGCCTGCGCCGAGTAGAGCAAATCCGAGAGCGAAATCACGCTCACCAACGAGGTGGTTTTCAACATGCCAATCACCTGGTTGCCAGTGGGTGGAATGATGAACGGGATGGCCTGCGGCAGGATCACCCGCTTCAGATACTGGCCGCGTGTCATACCCAGCGCCCGGGCGGCCTCCTGCTGGCCATCATCCACCGAGGAGATCCCGGCACGGATGATCTCCGCCATATAGGCCGACTCATTCAGTCCAAGGCCGAGAATCGCTGCGGCCAGCGGGGTGATCAAATCGTTGGTGCTACCGCTCCACAGGGTAAACAGGCCGGGGATCCCCAGGCTGACCTGCGGATAGAGCGCCGCGAGGTTGTACCAGAAAATCAGCTGCACCAGCACCGGCGTGCCGCGAAAGAACCAAATCCAGCCACGGCTGAAACCCACCAGCAGCGGGTTACTGGAGAGGCGCATCACCGCCAGCAGCACGCTGAGTACAATCGCCAGCACCATGATCACCAGCGTCAGCCAGAAGGTGGTCCACAGACCGAGCAGGATGGTGGGTGAGAACAGGTATTTACCCACCGTCGACCAGGCGAAATTGGGGTTGGTGATCATCGAATGCGCCACCAGCGCCAGTAACACCGCCAGCACCAGTGCGGAGATCCAGCGACCGGGATAGCGCTGTGCCACCACATGGCGGCCATGATCCGCTGGTGTGCGCGTGGCATTCAGCGGGGAAGTCAGGGTTTTATCCGTCATCAGCGTTCTCTTCATCGTTTTAACCGGACAAATTTAATTAACTGATTAATTAAGATCTACAGTCTGCCTGCGCATCTGTCAATCATTCGCTGCTCACTGCCTGCACTCGGGCGAGAAAATCTCGGGTACGGGGATGGCGTGGTGCGGAAAAAAAGTGTTTAGATTCCGCCACTTCAATGATTGCGCCGTTGTCCATAAACGCGACACGATTGGCGACATCACGCGCAAAACCCATCTCATGGGTGACAATCACCATCGTCATACCGTCACGCGCCAGATCGCGCATCACCGCCAGCACTTCCCCCACCAGCTCAGGATCGAGCGCGCTGGTGGGTTCATCAAACAGCATCAGCGACGGTTTCATCGCCATCGCCCGTGCAATCGCCACCCGCTGCTGCTGACCACCCGATAGCGCCGCCGGACGCGAATGGTAACGATGGCTGAGCCCGACGCGATCCAGCAGCGCTTTGGCCTCCGCCATCGCCTGGGCGCGCGGCACTTTTTTTACCGTCATCGGCGCCTCCATCACGTTTTCCAGCGCCGTCATATGGCCGAACAGGTTGAAGCGCTGAAACACCATGCCAATATTGACGCGGTTACGCGCCACCTCAGCCTCCTTCAGTTCGTACAACTTTTCCCCCTGCAATCGGTAGCCGACCATACCGCCATTGACCCACAGCTCACCGCCGTCAATCTTTTCCAGGTGATTGATACAGCGCAGGAAGGTGGATTTTCCCGAGCCGGAGGGACCAATCAGACACACCACCTCGCCTTGTTCAACGCTGAGATCCACCCCTTTGAGGATCTCCACGCCGTGAAACGATTTGGTGACCTGCTGCGCATCCACCATCAGCGTTTTGCTCATCTCGCCTCCTGTTCGGTCATGTACCAGGTATTCAGGCCACCGCTGTCGAGGATCAACATCTGGCCGGTGAAAGAGGCCGTGGTGGCCAGAAATGCCACGCTGCGCGCCACCTCATCACTGCTGACCGGACGTTGCAGCGGCAAGCGCGCCACCTCCTGCGCCAGCAGTGGCTCCTGGGTGGCCCAGTGACTATCCGGGTCACGAATCGGTCCCGGACTGATGCCGCACACGCGGATACCGCGAGGTGCCCATTCAATCGACATTTGCGCCGTCAGATTCACCACGCCCGCCTTCGACGGACCAAAGGCGCCCGCATTGGGGTAGCAACGATGGGCAGACGCACCGGCGATATTGATAATCACTCCACCGGGTGCCATGCGCCGCACCGTTTCGACACTCATCACAAAGGTGCCAGTTAGCTGGGTATTCAGCACCTGCTGCCACTGTTCATCGCGCAGTTCCAGCAACGGAGCCGCCGCAGTTGATCCGGCGTTATTGACCAACAGACTCGGTGCGCCAAGCACGTTGACCACCTCGTCGAGGACCTGCTGCACCGCCGGGCGATCGGTGATATCGACCCGCCAGAATGCCGCACGCGCCCCCTGCGCCGTCAGTTTGTCCACCGCGTGTTGCGCCGCCTCGACATCGCTGCGCACCAGCAGCGCGATGGCATAGCCCTGCCGCGCCAGTTCGCGGGCAATACACAGGCCGACACCGCGTGAACCGCCGGTAATCAGCGCGGTTTTTACGCTGTGCATAATCTTGCCTCCTCGGTTAATGCCTGATGGCGCGCCAGCAGCGACGAACCGCAGATATAGCCCCAGGTCAGGTTGGGCCCGAGCGTGGTGCCTGCGCTGACCGCTTTGCTGCCGATCGGATTAGCCATCGCCGCCCCGGCACAATACAAGCCCGCCAGTGGCCGACCATCGCGATGCAGCACGTTACCGCTGGCATCGGTACGCGGCCCGCCTTTGGTGGCAAGGAAGGTGCGGTTGAACGGTATGGCGATAAACGGGGCATGGCAGATCGCCGCTAATCCCCCCTGCAAGCGCCGATCAGCCTTGCCATGCGCAGCACTCAGATGACGGGAAAAATCTTCATCAATGCCCCGGGCGCAACTGTGGTTAAACCGCGCCACGTTGGCCTCCAGCGCACCCGCAGGCAACGCCAGTTGTTGCGCCAGTTGCGTCAGCGTCGCGGCCTGCCGCAGCCAACCCGGTGTACGCCAGCGGTAGTAACGCAGCAGCGGTGCCCGGCGTAGCAGACGAGCGTCGCTGATCAGCCAGACCGGCAGATGGCGCGGCAACCCCTGCGCATCACGCGCATCCAGCGCCGCACCGAGGTTAAAAACAAATTCATTGGTGAAACGCTGACCGTGGCGATCGACCAGAATGGCGTTGGGTTCGTAATGGAAGAAAACAGACAACCCGCTCCACGGCTGGCCTGGAGCGGCGGGTATACCGCCCCCGATATTGGCCTGATCCATATGCGCCAACTGCGCACCTGCACTTTCCGCCATACGCTGCCCATCGCCGCTGTTATCGCGGGGGCTGGCGATAAAATCATACGGACCAGGGAAATGCTGCTGCCGTTGCTGCGCATCCCACTCGAAACCGCCGCTGGCGATCACCACGCCACAACGCGCCTCAATCTCCCGTTCCTCGCCCTGATGCCGGTAACGCACGCCCGTGATCTGATGGCTACCGCGCATCAGTAAGCCCTGCACCGCTGCCTCAGTGATAAACTCGCAGCCCGCCGCCTGACAGCCATCAAGCAACCCGGCCACCAGCGCCGCGCCTTTGGTCAGTTCGCCACGCCACTGTCGCCGGAGCAGACGCGGCAACGCGCGCAGATACGTCCGTATCGGCTGATGCCAGAGGTCACTCGTCAGCAGTTCGTGGTAGGAAAACAGGCGCGGTAACGGCGTGGGACGTAAGCGCCACGGACGTTGCGGTTGCAACGGCATGGGTGCCAGCATCCGCCCCTGCTGTTTAGCTCCCGGCAGCGGCCACAGTGGATCGCCCTCTGGCGTCAGGGCGAAACGTAATGCGCTGTGCTGCTCGACAAACGCCAGCATAGACGGAGCCTGCTGCGCCAGCGCCTGCCAGAGCGTATCTTCGCTCGCCTGCCAGCCTTCAGGCGCACTGGCACGCAGATAATCGAGCGCCTCTTGTGATGAATCAGCCAGGCCGGCGGCCAGGGCGTGATGGTTGGCTGGCACCCAGGTGGCCCCGCCAGACATCGCTGTGGTGCCGCCCAACCAGGCGCTTTTTTCCAGCACCAGCACCGACAAACCGCCCACCGCCGCCCGCAGTGCGGCGCTGAGCGCCGCACCACCGGAACCGATCACCAGCACATCACACTGGCGACCCCCACTCATAATGGCTGTGTGCTGGTGAGGTTGATGCCGGGTTTATCCAGCTTCATCGCCTCCAGATCCCACTTCTCCATGATCTTGTCGTAGGTGCCGGTTTCATGCAGCACGTTAAGCGCCTTCAGCAGCACCTCCGCCAGTTGGGTGTTCTCTTTCGCCACCACAATGCCGAGGTAGTATTTCGGCATCAGTGGCATCTGCACGGTGCGAATGGGATGCGGGGCTTTTTGCTTGATGTCATCCACCGAGGCTGCATCGTTCAGCACAAAATCCACCCGGCCCGAATAGAGACCGAGCAGGACCGCATCAGCCGACGGCAGCGTCACCTGTTCGATCGCCGGTTTGCCGTTTTTGGTGCAGTTCGGGGTGTAGATCTCGCTGATGGCTTTTTCGAAATCGGTACCGGTTTGCACGCCCACTTTCAGGCCGCACAGGGTCAGCGGATCGTTGCTGATGGATTTTTCGGTCGCCAGCGTATACACCTCGCTGGTGGCGTAGGCGTAGTTAACAAACGACACCTGCTTTTCACGTTCGGCGCTGTCGGAGATACACTCCATTGCCACGTCATAACGACCGCTTTTTACGCCCGGTATCAGCCCGGCGAAATCGATCGAAACCGGTTTGACTTTGATACCCAGCACCTGGCCGATCGCATCCCACAGGTCCGGCTCAAAGCCGACCATGGTTTTATTATCTTCCGCGAAGGATTCGCACGGCGGGTAGTGAGCATCGGTGACCAGATTGAGGGTTTTGCTGCTACGGATTTTTTCGGGTAACTGCGCATGCAAATCGGCATGCATTTTGAGTGGCGCATCGGCGGCCTGCGTGGAAAATTGCGTCAGTGCAGAAACCAACAGCGATGCAGCAACAACCAGACTTTTCATTCTCATGCTTTTAACTCCAGTAGAAAGGCGCGATGCCTGAAGACCCTGATGATTTAAAAAAGCAAAAAAGGAAGACGGTGCGCAGAAAGAATTGCAAGCGTTATGCCAGTTTTTAAATAACTGATTAATTAATCATGAGAGCAGAGAGCACAAGGGATGAGGCGTGAGACGGCAGCGGGTGCGGCCTGGCACGTTGAACAGAGAATCACCAACGGAGTGCATAAAGTGAGCTGATGGTGCAAAAAAACACCGCAGCGCGATCAGCGCCGCCAGGGGGATAAATTGTAGCGGCACGATTTATCGTGCTGTTTAGTGGGGAAAGGCAGCGGGTAACCCCGCTGCCCGCTTCATCAGAAGAAACCGAGTGGTTGGGTGCTGTAACTCACCAGCAGGTTTTTGGTTTGCTGATAATGATCGAGCATCATTTTGTGGGTTTCACGGCCAATTCCCGATTTTTTGTAGCCGCCAAACGCCGCATGTGCCGGGTAGAGATGATAACAGTTGGTCCAGACGCGGCCGGCTTTAATCGCGCGTCCCATCCGGTAAGCCCGGTTGATATCGCGTGTCCAGACGCCTGCACCCAGGCCATACATGGAATCATTGGCTAAGGCGATAGCTTCCGCTTCATCTTTAAAGGTCAGGATGCCGACCACCGGGCCAAAGATTTCTTCCTGAAACACCCGCATGCTGTTGCTGCCTTTCAGCAGCGTCGGCTGAATGTAGTAACCGCTGGCGAACTCCTCACCGACACTCTCGATGCCACCGCCGTGCAGCACCTCAGCCCCCTCACGTTGGGCAATTTCCAGATAGGAGAGGATTTTGTCGAACTGCTGCTGTGACGCCTGTGCACCGATCATGGTTTCGGTGTCGAGCGGGTTGCCACGTTTAATGGTTTTGATGCGTTTCATCACCGCCGCCATAAAGGGTTCGAAAATCGATTCCTGTACCAGCGCGCGTGACGGGCAGGTACAGACTTCGCCCTGATTAAGGAAGCCCAACACCACCCCTTCCGCCGCTTTCTCAATAAAGCTCTCCTCGGCCTGCATAATATCTTCGAAGAAGATATTGGGTGATTTACCGCCCAGTTCGACGGTGGACGGGATCAGGCTTTTCGCCGCCAGTTCAAGAATATGGCCACCGGTGGCGGTTGAACCGGTAAAGGCGATTTTGGCGATACCCGGGTGCGATGCCAGCGCTTCACCGGCTTCTTTACCGTAGCCATGTACCACATTGATCACTCCCGGCGGGACCAGGTCTTTGATCAAATCAAGGAACAGGGTGATGGATAGCGGCGTCTGTTCTGCCGGTTTCAGCACTACGCAGTTACCCGCCCCAAGTGCCGGAGCCAGTTTCCACGCAGCCATCAGCAACGGGAAATTCCACGGGATAATCTGCCCTACCACGCCCAGCGGCTCGTGGAAGTGGTAAGACGCCGTGAACTCATCAATCTCCGAAGCGGTGCCTTCCTGTGCGCGCACACAACCGGCGAAATAGCGGAAATGGTCCACCGCCAGCGGCATATCGGCAGCGAGAGTTTCACGCACCGGTTTACCGTTATCCCAGGTTTCATTCACCGCCAGATATTCGAGGTTTTCCTCCAGCCGATCGGCGATCTTCAACAGTACCAGGGAACGTGCCTGCGGGGAGGTTTTGCCCCAGGCCTCTGCGGCGGCATGGGCGGCAGCGACAGCATTATCAATATCCTCACGGTCGGAGCGCGGAAACTCGCCAATCGACGAGGCATTAATCGGCGAGGTGTTGACGAAGTAGTTACCGTTCACCGGTGCCACAAACTCACCGTTGATAAAGTTGCCATAGCGTTTTTGGAGTCTAATCAGAGAACCTTGTTCTCCAGGTGCAGCGTAACGCATGATGTTTCTCCTTGCGGGACAGAGGTTGCATGTAACAACTGCGAAACTTATTATTAACATTGATCGATCAATAGCACGCTGTCAGATCTGCCGGTGGGAAACTGTGACATCGCGCGATAAATCGCGCCGGTTTGCTGCCTGGAAAATTCCGACTTTTGCCGGTTATGCAGTAAAAAGCGGAACATGTCCGATAAATAGGGTCAATATGAAGCAGGACACTAACCAGGAGAAAGAGATGTTGGCTTCAGCCCTGACGTTAATGCGCGCCAAAGCAAATTTTGTTCATCAGTTCATTCGCAACCCCCGCAAAATGGGCAGCATCACGCCCTCCTCCGCGGCATTATGTCGAACCATGACCGATGCGGTTAACTGGGATCGTAGCCTGCGTATTGCTGAATTGGGTGCGGGCGATGGGGTGCTGACGCGACAGATTCTGCAACGCATGTCGCCGCAGGCCCAACTGGATGTGTTTGAAATCAGCCCGGAGCTGGTGAAGACGTTACGTGCTTTACCGGATGATCGTATGCAGGTACGCGCCTGTTCGGCGGAATATTTGTCCGGTGAATATGATGCGATTTTTTCCGGCCTGCCGCTGCTGTCACTGCCGGTAGCGACCCGGGACGCCATCCTGCAAGCCGTGCATGATGCGCTGGGACCGCGCGGCGTCTTCGTACAATTTCAGTACACTTCGCTCACGCAACCCAGCTTGTCCCGTTATTTCACCTGGCAGCGCCAGCGGGTGCTAAAAAACGTGCCACCCGCCTGGGTTTATCGCTGCACCCGGCATTACGCGCCCTGAGCCTGCACGCGCGGCTGTGGCCGCGTTTGCTGCCAGAAGCGATGCAGCAGTTCCCGCGCCCAGTCTTCACCCGTCAGCTCACTCCCCTCATCCGCCACACCTGCCGGTAAACAGGCGGTCATGATGCCGCGGGTAAATTCAGGGTGAAACTGTACCGATAATGCCTGGGCGGAATAACGCAGAATCTGGCAGCCATCCAGTTCGGAGGAAGCCAGTACCCGCGCCTGGGCCGGTGGTGTGATCACCGACTGACGATGTGACAGCCAGGCATGAAAATCGTCCGGCAGGGTTGCCAGCCAGGGATCTTGTGCCGCCTGCGCATGGCGGGTCAGGGGTTTCAGGCCACGTTCCCAGCCATTGGGGTTATCCGCAACTTTACCACCCAGCGCATAGGCCATCAGTTGATGTCCATAGCAAACCCCCAGCAGTGGCAGCTCCGCCTCCAGCGCCGCCCGAATCCAGGCTGCGGTGCGTTCACTCCACTCCGCATGATCGGTCACCATCGCCCAGGAGCCACTGAGGATCGCGCCGCTGACGCGATCAAAAGCGGGCAACTCATCACCGAGGTGCGGTCGCACGATCACATAGTCGCCGGGCTGAAGCGCCAGCGCATCAATAAACCAGACGGGTTGTTCACCGATTTGCGCCACAACGGCCGGTGGCGGTACTTCAAGTTGAATCAGGGCAAGGGGTAAAGCGCGGGTCTGTGTCATTCCGAAGACTGTCCTCTGCAAGGTCACGTTTCGGAAAACCAGTCTGACAGTAATTGCCTGCAATGTGTAGATTTTTTGCGGGAAAGCATCGAGAGAAAATATTTTTGCCTGCGCTGCACCAACCACACCGCTTCATGCCATCATTAGCCGGTGACAACAGAATTTCCGTGAAGGATGACATTGTGGCTGTGCGGCATTTTTTTCTGGTCCTGCTGGTGGTATCCATCTGGGCCTTCAACAACGTGGCGATAAAGTGGGGATTGCTGGAACTTCCGCCACTGTTTCTGACCTGGATGCGTTTTGTGGTGGTGGCGATCATGTTGATCCCCTTCTGCCGCATCACCCGTGAGCAGTTGCCGTGGCTGTTGCTGCTGGCCTTCACCTTTGGTTTTCTGCACTTCTCGCTGCTGTTTGTCGGCATGCGCTACACCGACGCCGGCACCGGTGCCATTGTGGTCCAACTCGGCACGCCGATAGCCATGCTGCTGGCGATGGTGGTACTGAAAGAGAAGCTACGCCTGGTGCAATTACTTGGCATCGCGATTTCATTAAGCGGCGTGGTGGTGCTCTCCGGTAGCCCCACCATTCCCGCCTGGTGGGTATTGTGTATCCTGCTGTGCAGCGCCACCGGCTGGGCGGTGAGCAATATGATTGTGAAGAAATCGCCGCCGATTAAACCCTTGACCCTGACCGGCTGGATTTCGTTTCTGGCCGTGCCGATCGTGGGTGTCGCCTCCTGGCTTACCGAGTCGCAACAATTTTACGCCCTCGGGCACGCGGGATGGCGTGGCTGGTTTGCGATTCTTTACAGCGCCCTCGCCTCATCTATCATTGCCTATACCCTGTGGTACACGTTGCTGAAGAAGTACAACGTCAACCTGATAATGCCCTACTCGCTACTCACCCCGGTGCTGGCGGTGCTGATGGGCGTGGTGGTTCTGGGCGATAGCCTGAACAGTTTTAAGATCCTCGGCGCATCGCTGGTGGTGTTGGGCACGGCAATTGCGGTGATTAACCTGCGCAATCTGCGGATGCACGCGCGCTTTCCGCGCCTGCGCCGTCGCTAAGATCCCGCTCTGATTGACCCGGAGGCTTCGCATGGATTACCAACTCGCTGCCGCACTCTGGCAGCACATGTGGCAAGGATTACGAGACACAGCTGATACCCCGCCGCGCCTCACCTTTTCTCAGGCCGACACCTTCCCTTCGGCCTATGCCGTCAGCGAACTGGCGGCCAGCAGCATTGGACTGGCGACCCAGGCGGTGAGCGATCTGCTGGGACGTTCGGCTCCGGTGAGTGTCAATGTGCGTCTGGCCTCGCGCTGGTTCCAGCACAGTTTTATACCGCTTAACCGCCCACCGGCGGCATTGTGGGATCCGTTCGCCGGGGATTACGCCGCGCGTGATGGTTGGATCCGCCTGCATACCAACGCCAGTCATCACCGCCAGGCGATGGAGAAGGTGCTTGGTGTGCATCGCGATCGCACGGCACTGGCAACTGAAGTGCTGAACTGGTCGGCAGCAGCCCTGGAACAGGCGGTGGTGGATGCCGGCGGTTGCGCCGCACAGATGCGCAGCGTCGAGCAGTGGCAGCAGCATGCGCAGGGTATTGCCGTAGGTCAGGAGCCGCTGTTCGCGCAACAAGCCACCGCGAGCGGAGAGATTCCCGACTGGCCGATCAGCGCAGCACGTCCGTTACGGGGCATCCGCGTGCTGGATCTGACGCGCATCATCGCTGGCCCGGTCGCCACACGTTTTCTCGCCAGCCTGGGTGCCGAGGTGCTGCGCATCGATCCTCCCGACTGGCAGGAACCCTCGCTGGAAGAGGAGATCACCAGCGGCAAACGCTGTGCGCGGCTTGATTTGAAAAGTGTGGTCGGACTGGATCAGTTGCGCACGCTGCTCAGTCAGGCTGATGTACTGGTGCACGGCTATCGCGCCGATGCGCTGGAAAATCTCGGACTGGATGCCGCCGCTCGCCAGCAACTCGCGCCGGGGCTGGTGGATGTCAGCCTGAATGCCTGGGGCTGGCGCGGCCCGTGGCGTAACCGACGCGGTTTCGACAGTCTGGTGCAGATGGCTTGCGGCATTGCACATCAGGGGATGCAGTGGAGCGGCAGCACCAAACCCACACCTTTGCCGGTGCAGGCGCTGGATCACGCCACCGGTTATATGCTGGCAGCCGCCGTGCTGGAGGGATTACGTCAGCGCCGCCTGAATGGCACGGGCTGGCAGGCACGTCTGTCGCTGGCGCGCACCGCTCTGCTGTTGCAGCAACACGGCTTTGCCCCCAGCGGAACGCAGAACGGCATCACGCCGCAGCCTGATGATGTGCTGCCAACGCTGGAAATCACCCATTGGGGGATCGGTGAGCGGCTGCGTGCGGCGTCATACCTGCCCGGCACGCCGCAGCTGTGCGCTACGCCGGGCGTCCCGCTCGGCAGCAGCGCCGCTCGCTGGTAACTTATTCCGCGTCGCCGGCTTCTTCCGCCAGCTCGTCACGCATCGCCTGAATCGCTTCGCGGCTCAGCATCGCCAGGGTGCGATAAAACGCGGTGCTGGCGTGCGCCTCCACCTTGCCAAGGAAGGTGCCGCACCACGGCAGCAGGTAGTCATCAAACAACGCCGTTTGCGCGGCAGATTCATCTTCCGCCGACTGATCTTCCAGCCAGGATGCCGCCAGCAGCAGTACGCCGAAATGATCGGCAGGCGCGTCGCTCAGTGGCATGCCGCGTGAGCTGAGAAACGCGCGCACCTCCGCTTCGGTCGCACCATTCGGCCACTGTGAGGCATAGGGCGGCACGCTACAGTCGCTGCCGACAAATAACGCGTTATAGTCGGCGGCCAGCGCCTGTGGGTCGCTATTCTGCTGCAACCGGGTCAGCAGCTCATCCTGCTCCAGCGGCCACTGCGCCTGTAATTTCCCCTCACGCAGTAAGGTGAACAGGGGCACCAGCAGCGGGTCCTGCGGCTGACGATTGAACAACGAGCCGATGACACGGCAGAGAATGGAAAACTCATTCATGCAACAGAATTCCTTGAGGCAAAAAAGTTAAAAATCCGCCAGTTCGGCAATATGCTTGCCGGTACGCTGCTCGAGAAAATCGAGCAGGCGGCGCGGCGTGACATTTAACACGCGATCTTCCGGAAAATCCACTTCACACCTGTCATGTTCCGGAACAACCAAGTTTAGCCAACAAACGGTCCCGCAGTCAGTCATTTCCTGGTGATTAGATATCAATATAAAAAATTGTCAAAGATAAGATAAAAAGCTTATTATCTAATCATCCCTGTCGGGATATGTTCTTAGGGAATTGGGGGCATAATGGTTGAAGTGATTTGGTCGAAGTATGCATTGAAGCAGCTCACCAAAATCGATAGCCGTTACCAGAAAGCCATCAGAGAAAAGACCAATCAGTTAGTATCCTTCCCTGCGGTGCCACTTGATATCAAGCGGTTGCAGGATCGCAACAGCCAGTACAGATTGCGGGTTGGGGATTACAGGATAATCTTTGAATTGATTAATGGTGAACCGGTAGTGATAACGATTCAGGAAGTGAAACGCAGAACCACCAGAACCTACTGATACAAGGCGGGGCAACCCGCCGCTATGCTCCATGACATTTACTACGACGTGTGGCAACCCGGATAAACTATGTCAAAACAGTACATCTATGATGAAGCAGGAAAACCACAATTCGTTGTACTGCCTGTTTCAGAATACGAAAAACTTCTCGCGGACGCTGAAAGCGAATGGGAGTCTATACCCATCGTCGCTGGCGAAGAGGATGATGAAACCATCCCTAACGATGTTGTGAACATCATGATGGATCAGGACATCAGTTTGCAGGCTGCATGGCGTGTTCATAGCGGCCTTTCACAATATGATGTGGCTGAAAAATTAGGCACGACGCAAAGTGCGATTTCTCAGTTGGAACGTAAAGAGAGTAGACCCCAGAAGAAAACCCGAGAGCGGCTGGCAAAACTGTACGGCTGCCGCCCGGAACAGTTAGTGCTTTAGCCAAAAAGGCCACCTTTGCCGGGTGGCCTGTTCTTGCTTGCCATCACATCCGCTAAGGCAAAAGAGTTTAAAAATCCGCCAGTTCGGCAATATGCTTGCCGGTACGCTGCTCGAGAAAATCGAGCAGGCGGCGCGGCGTGACATTTAACACGCGATCTTCCGGAAAATCCACTTCACGCGCGATACGCAGGCAATGTTCGAAATTTCCGAGGGTAAAGGCGGTATGGGAGTCGGAACCAAATGCCAGACGCCCACCGGCATCGCGTACCGCTTCGGCGATAGCACGGCAGTTAGGTTCACTGCCCGGACGAGAATGGGTGAAGGATGAGTTGTTCAGCTCCAGCGCCACATCATAATGCGCCGCCGCTTCCGCAATCGCGCGGATATCCACCGGGAATTTCGGGTTGCCCGGATGGCTGATGATATGCACCAGGCCGCTCGCCATCGTGGCGATCATCGCTTCGGTATGATGGGCTTTGTCGCGCGGGGCATACACCGGTTCATGGAACCCGGCGACGATCAGATCCAGCGCATCCAGCATCGGGCCACTGCAATCAATCTCGCCCTGCTGGTTTTTGATATTGGCTTCAATACCGCGCAGCACGCCCACACCGTCAATCACGCGCGGCCAGATACGCATATTTACGAAGTGCCAGTAATGCGGTGCATCGGCCATATCCGGGCCGTGGTCGGTAATCGCGAATAACTTCAGGCCGCTTTGTTTCGCCTGCACGACATAGTCATGCAGGGTGCTGTAGGCATGGGTGCTGGCCACGGTGTGCATATGTAAATCAACGGGATACATCGGATTCTCCTGACAGACCGCCTGCCACGCGCAGGCAGCAAAGTAAATTAATAACCGCGCTGACGATCCACTCGTCCGGTGGGCTGCTGTCCCTGCTCCAGCTCAAGTATGGCACCGGCAATATAATCCATCGCCTCATGCGGTAAGGTAATGGCCGCATTATGGGGCGTGATTGTGACATGCGGATGTGACCAGAGCGGATGGTGTGCCGGTAGCGGCTCGGTCTGGAACACGTCCAGAGCTGCCGCCGCCAGTTGGCCGCTGTTGAGTGCCGCCAGCAAATCGTCTTCCACCACATGCGCACCTCGTGCGATGTTGAGGAAATACGCCCCTTGTGGCAAACCACTAAGCAACTGGCGATCAATCAGGTTGGTGGTTTCAGGCGTGGTTGGCAGCAGGTCAATCAACACCTGAGTGCCATCGAGAAACGCGGGCAACTGATCACGGCCATGGAACGTGGTCACCCCGTCGAGAGTTTTCGCTGAACGGCTCCAGCAACGTACCGGGAAGCCCCACTGACGCAGGCTCTGCGCCACGCTACTGCCCAGCACGCCAGCGCCGAGAATACCAATGGTGAAGTTTTCACGCGTGTACGGTTTGAGCTGCTGCCAGTGTGCCTGTTGTTGCTGGCGCTGATAATCGGCAAAGCGGCGGAACCAGCCGAGTACGCACCAGGTCGCGTATTCCTGCATCTGTCGTGCCATGCCGGTATCTTCCAGCCGGAACAGCGGCACCTCTGCCGCCAGCATTTCCGGGTGCTGACGCAGTTGCTGCAAAATTTCGTCCACGCCTGCGCCCATCGCAAACACGCCTTTTAACGCACGTCCACGCAGCATTTCCACCGGTGGTGAACGGACCACCGCATAATCCGCCGGTGCATTATCGTCTGGCTGCCAGCGACGGACCTTAGCCTGCGGTAAGCGCTGACGTAACCCACTGAGCCAGCTCTCGGGGTCCATCGACGGGTGATACCAGATAATCTCCATACTGCTCTCCTTTTTTTCTTTCAGCCTCAGGGAAATAGCGTCGCAGGGCAAGCAAAAAACTTAGCGCGAATGCAATTTCTTCCGTGATTAATTCCAGGTGCTTCACATTTCCTGTGCCATAAGCGGCTAAGCCCGGTGATAGCGACTAAAGTTGTTTGGGTGGTCAATGCGTTAGCGCACCACCTTTTCGGACAAGGAGAAAAACCGATGATAAAAAATGTCGTATTTACATCAGGGCATCTGCGCCTGTTGCTCAGTACCGCTCTGCTGATGGGAAGTGCCGTGGCTCATGCCGAAGATAATGGCCGTATGCTTAACAACCAGCCACAGCCACCCGATATCCGTCTCGGCCCTCTTTTTAATGCCGTGCAACAGGCAAAATTTTATCCGGACCAGAAAACCTTTGCCGATGCGGTGCCGAAATATAACCCCTCATCGATTCTCGCCGACTGGCAGATGCAGAAAAGCCAGCGCAACTTCGACCTGAAACATTTCGTTGATGCCAATTTCACGCTGCCCAAAGAGCAGGATACATACGTGCCTCCCGCCGGTCAGAGCCTGCGTGCCCACATAGATGGCCTGTGGCCGGTACTGACACGATCCACACCGCAGACCAGCCAGTACGATTCTCTGCTGCCGTTGCCCAAACCCTATGTGGTGCCCGGTGGTCGTTTCCGTGAGGTGTATTACTGGGATAGCTACTTCACCATGCTCGGCCTGGCGGAAAGCGGCCACTGGGATCGGGTGCAGGATATGGTGGATAACTTTGCCTCGGAACTGGATCGTTACGGCCATATCCCCAATGGCAACCGCAGCTACTATCTGAGCCGCTCGCAACCACCGTTTTTTAGCCTGATGATCGACCTGCTGGCGTCCCACGACGGTGACAGCGTCTACACCCACTATTTGCCGCAGTTACAGAAAGAGTATGACTACTGGATGGCGGGCAGTGACACGCTGGCTGCCGGTCAGGCCAGTAAGCGGGTGATTAAACTGAGCGACGGTACTCTACTCAACCGTTACTGGGACGATCGCGATGTGCCGCGTACCGAATCCTGGCTGGATGACGTGAATACCGCGAAGAAAGCAACGCAGCGTGATAAGGCGCAGGTGTATCGCGATTTGCGCGCCGGCGCAGCATCCGGTTGGGACTTCAGCTCACGCTGGTTTACCGATGCGCACAATCTGGCGACCATTCGTACCAGCCAACTGGCCCCGGTCGATCTCAACAGCCTGCTGTTCCATCTGGAACAGACGTTATCTAAAGCCGAGAAGCTGGCGCATCACAATGATCGGGCGCAGCAGTTTGCCAGCAAAGCGGAAACCCGCCAGGCGGCGATCAATCGTTATCTGTGGGATGAGCAGCACGGCTGGTACGCCGACTACAACTGGCAAAGTAAACAGGTACATCCACAACTCACGGCGGCGGCGTTGTTCCCGTTATATATGCAACTCGCCAGCGATAAACAGGCAGACCGCACCGCGACTGCCGTGGAAAAACAGTTGCTGAAACCCGGCGGGCTGGTGACCACCACCATCAATAACGGCCAGCAGTGGGATGCCCCTAACGGCTGGGCTCCGTTGCAGTGGGTCGCGGTGACCGGACTGGAACATTATAAGCAGCCGCAACTGGCCCAACAGATTGGTCAGCGCTTTTTGCAGAACGTGCAGATGACCTATGACAAGGAGCATAAGCTGGTTGAGAAATACGTGGTGGAAGGGGCGAAACTCGGCGGTGGCGGCGGGGGTGAGTATCCGTTACAGGATGGCTTTGGCTGGACCAACGGCGTAACCCTGATGCTGCTCGACAAATATTGTCCAAAAGAGAAAACCTGCGACAGCGCGCACGACATTCCGAATATGCCCACGCTGACCGCGACACAACCGTAATCCTTCTCTCCTGGCCGGATCATTCGATCCGGCTATTTATCCATCGTAGCGGCGCGATTTATCGCGTATTTCCGCGTTCGATGTCGGTAAAAACCGCGCGATAAATCGCGCTGCTACGCAATGCCCGGTTAATCAAACTCTCGGTTACATCTTGAAATGCCTTTATCGAAAAGATAATAATTCTCACTCTTATAACGATTTCTATTATCTCATTTCTTTCGAAGGAACTAAGATGACCTGCCTGTTTACCCTCAATCGTTGCCGCGTGCTGTGCGCACTGGCCCTGGCGTTACCCGGCATCAGTTTTGCTGAAGATACGCTGGTGGTCACCGCACAACCGCAGGAGAGCGCCACCTCCCCCACGCAAGGCTATCTGGCGACACGCAGTAGCGGCGCAAGTAAAACCGACCAGCCGCTGATCACCACGCCGCAGTCCATTTCGGTGGTGACGCGCCAGCAGATGGAAGATCAGGGCGCGACCGATCTTAACCAGGCGCTGAATTACACCCCTGGCGTGTTTACCAACTTTGGCGGCGCAGCAACCCGTTACGACACCATCTCGCTGCGTGGCTTCCACGGTGGTGATGTCGATAACACCTTCCTTGATGGCCTGCGCGTCATGAGCGATGGCGGCAGCTTTAATATCCTGCAAGTGGATCCCTGGTTCCTGGATCGCATTGATATTATTAAAGGCCCCTCGTCGGCGTTATATGGCCAGACGGTGCCCGGCGGCCTGGTGAATATGGTGAGTAAACGACCGCAATTCGCTGAAGAGGGACATTTCCGCCTGTCGACCGGTACCAACGCGACCAACAGCGCGGCCTTTGATTACACCAACGCGATTAACGATCAGTGGGCATTTCGCCTGACCGGCATTACCCGCAACAGCGACACGCAATACGACCATACTCGCGAAGAGAAATACGCCATTTCGCCGCAGCTGATGTGGCAACCCAATGACGATACCAGCCTGATCCTGCGCGCTTATCTGCAAAAAGATCCGTCAGGCGGCTATCATGGGTCGGTGCCTGCCGAAGGCACGCTCTACAGCCACAATGGCCGCAAACTGAGCGACAGTTTTTATGAAGGCGATAGCGCGCTCGATCAGTTCAAACGTCATCAGCAGATTTACAGCTACGACTTTTCCCATCGTTTCAATGAAGTGTGGTCAGTGCACTCCACCGGCAGCTACAGCCACTCGAATGTCGATCTGGATCAGGTCTACCAGATTGGCTGGGATGCAACTAACCCGGACCTGCTGACGCGCTATTATTCTGGCGAGCGTTCGTCGCTGTCAGCCTGGGCAACCGATAATCAGTTGCAGGCGGATTTCACCACCGGTGCGGTACAACACCGCGTCACTCTCGGGGCGGAATATCATCGTTATAAGAACGATATTCTCAGTGCCAGCGGCTACGCCAGCTCACTCAATCCGTGGACCGGCGTCGCAGTGGGCAGCATGCCGGACTACGACTGGACAGCTGAGACGCGTCGTTACTATCAAACCGGTTTGTATTTGCAGGATGAACTGCAACTGGACCGCTGGCACCTTGATCTGTCTGGCCGCTATGACCGCATCGTTTCAGAAAATGGCACCAGCCGCCGCCAGGATGATCACGTTAGTGGCCGTGCCGCCCTGCTGTACGCCTTCGATAATGGACTCTCCCCGTATGTCAGCTGGAGCCAGGCCATCACCCCTGCTTCTCTGACCGACCCCTACGGCAACCAGCTAAAACCGACAACCTCTGAACAATACGAGGCCGGCCTGAAGTATCAGCCGGTTGGCACACGCGATATGTATTCGATTGCGGTGTACGACCTGACGCAGAATGATGTTGCCAACCGTGATGTGATTTCCGGCACCTATACGCCATCGGGCAAGGTCCATTCACAGGGTATCGAGCTGGAAGCACGTAACCAGATTACGCCACGCTTCAGCACCATCGCCGGGTATACGCTGAATCATCTGCGCTTTAAAGATTCTGTTGATGGCAACGACGGCCATACCCCGTATGTCACCCCCAACAGCATGGCGTCATTCTGGGGTCATTATCAGTTCGACTACGGTCTGAGTGCCGGAGCTGGCGTGCGTTACATTGGTAAGCAGTGGGCGGATAACGAAAACACCACGCGTTTGCCTTCGGTGACCTTGTTTGATGCGTCATTACGTGCCGATTTGGCGGCGTGGAACAGCAGCCTGAAAGGTGCATGGTTGCAGGTCAGTGGTAATAACCTGACCGATCGTAAATATCTCGCCGCCTGCTATGGCACCGGTTATTGCTACCGCGGCGCGGAACGCACCGTGACAGCGACCATCGGTTACGATTTTTAATTGATTAAAAAACCCGCCATCTGCTGCCAGATGACGGGTTTCAGGGAAACCGGATGGGTTAACTGCGCACTTTACGATAAATCCACAGCACCACAATGGCACCAATCACCGCCACTACGAAGCTGCCGAAGTTGAATCCGTCCACCTTACCAAAGCCAAACAGGGTACTGATCCAGCCACCAACCACCGCACCCACTACGCCGAGAACTACGGTCATAATGAATCCGCCACCGTCTTTACCCGGCATAATCCATTTAGCGACAATCCCGGCGATCAGACCAAAAATAATCCATGAAAGAATACCCATTTGTTGCTCCTTACTTTATTAATCAAGGTGTTCACAGCGCTAAGTATAGACGGAATATTTTGAGCTGCTGCACAAACGCAACGGGAAATAATAGTTAGCAGGCTAAAGCTTTTTTATCATGTACCGATAACTGACGGAAAGCCGCGCACGCGTGATAGTAACGATCGGATAGTGGAGCAGGACGTGAGAGAAGCCGATAAAGAACAATATATTAAACGAGGTACATTGGCCGTTCTGAATGTAATGAAGGACCTGTTACGTTTCCAGACCCCGCTAATGGTGAACTTCTCGCGCGGACAGTTTATCAGCCGCATGCTGGCGGCCGATGAAGATCAGGTGATCTTCGATCTGGGTAGCCATAGCCAGGATAATGAGATGGCTTTGCGGAGTGGTGAAGTCAACATCGCCGCTGAGACTCAGGGGGCAAAAGTCGAGTTCAGTCTGAGCAGTTTGCAGAAGGTGGACTACGAGGGGTTGCCTGCCTTTGCCGCTGCCCTGCCGGAGCTGGTGTGGCAAATTCAACGCCGTGAATTCTTCCGTGTTAACGCGCCGATGGAGCCTGTCTTCTGGTGCCACAGTGAATGGCCGGATGGTAACAAAGCACGCTTTCGCTTGCAGGATCTGTCACTGGGTGGCATTGGGGTACTGGTGGATGAAAAACTGCCGGAAGATTTAAACAGCGGCGACACCTTTAAGAAACTGCGCGTCGAACTGGGCGAATATGGTCAGTTTGAGGTGACGGCACAACTGCTGCACATCGGTGAGCGCAGCACCATTACCAGTAAGAATGAAACCCGCGTGACACCCCGGCTAAGCTTCCGTTTTACCGCCATCGAGCCGGTGCAGGAGCGCCAGCTACAGCAGGTGATTTTTGCGCTGGAGCGTCTGGCGCGTGATAAGGCGAGTCGGTTTCAGTAAGGACCGCGCCGCCTTCTTTTACCCTCACCCTAACCCTCTCCCGCCAGCGGGAGAGGGAACTGATCGAGCACAATTCACGCCAGCGGGAGAGGGAACTGATTGAGCACATTTTCCGTTAGCGGGAGAAGGGAATAGTTCGGGCAGATTGCACGTCTCCCTCTCCCGCTGGAGGGAGAGGGCTGGGGTGAGGGCTCAGGCCGCACCTTCCAGTCAAGGCTGGTAACGACAGCGTGCCACGGCTGCCAGCCATCCCTGATAATTTTCCTGCATGCTTTGCGCCTGCTCCTGTCGCGGATAGATCACGCTTCCCCCCTGTAACGCCGCCATGTCACTGCCCTGCTGCCACCAGCCCAGCGTGCGTCCGGCCAGCAACGCGGCTCCCAGCGCCGAGACTTCGGGAGTGGGTACGCGGCGCAACGGGCGTTGCAACACATCGGCCTGCAACTGCATCAGCCAGCTATTTTCCGTGGCGCTACCGTCAACGCACAGGGCCGGAAGCTGCACGCCACTCGCCTGCTGCATGGCAAAAAACACATCGGCAATCTGAAAGGTAATGGATTCGAGTGCCACGCGTGCCAGCACCGCCGGGGTTGCCGCATCGGTCAACCCGCACAGCATGCCGCGCGCCTGCAGATCCCACCAGGGCGCGCCGAGGCCGGAGAGCGCCGGGACAAAATAGATACCCTGGTTGCTCGCGGTGCTTTGCGCCTGTCGGGTCAACTCACGCGGGTCGCTGATGCCAATCATCCGTCCCAGCCAGGCAGCCCCCGAGCCGGTATGGGTGATGTTGCCCTCAAAGGCAAAGCGTAAAGTGCCATCATGCCACGCCACCGTGGTGCTCAGGCCATTTTCGGTCAGTAACGGTGTCGCCATCGACATCATCAACGAGGAGCCGGTGCCGTAGGTGGCTTTCACCACTTCCTCGCTACCGCTACGCTGTGCCTGAAGCGCGGCGTGGGAATCACCGATGCGTGCCAGCAGCGGCGTGCCGGGTGGCAAACCGGGGATATCCTCAATCGCCACTTCCCCCTGCGCACTGGCCGACGGCACGATGACCGGCAGCGCCGCGCGGGGAATGTGAAATAGCGCCAACAATTCATCATCCCAGTCGCCACTGTGCAGGCTATACAACTGGGTGCGCGCGGCGTTGGCATGATCGGTGACGAAACATTTGCCGCCCGTAAGCTGCCAACTGAGCCAACTGTCGACCGTACCAATACACAACTCCCCCGCCTGCGCACGCGCCAGACCATCCGGCAAGGTCGCCAGCATACCGGTCAGCTTGGCCGCGGGAAACATCGGGTCCACCGCCAGCCCGGTCAGGCCGGTGATACGCGGTGCTTTTCCCGCCTGGCGTAAGTCACGACAGAACGATTCGGAACGGCGATCCTGCCAGCTCACCAACGGGGTTAAGGGTTGCCCATCGCGCCGTTGCCAGATCAACACCGATTCACGCTGGTTGCTGATCGCCACCGCCTCCACAGGCTCGCCGTGGCACTGCGCAAGGCAGTCGCTTACCGCCTGTTTCACCGCCTGCCAGATGGCTAAAGGGTCCTGCTCCGCCAGGCCAGGCTGAGGATGGTTGAGTGCCAGCGGCTGACTGCCGCGCGCCACCACCGCGCCACTGCGATCCACGGCGATCGCCTTGGCGTTGGTGGTGCCCTCATCGATCGCCAGAATTAACGGACCTGCCATGTTTACTCTCCTGTGCAGATACGCAGCGCATTTTTCACCACGCTGGCCGCATCGATGCTATGTCGCGCACGGGTTGAGGCACGGTCGCCCGCAATCGCGTATTGCCCATCGGGAATGCCGAGCCGCAATAACGGAATGCCACATCCCCCTTCCGCCAGCACCTCAGCCACCAGACTACCGACGCCACCATTGACGTTGTGCTCCTCGACGGTAATCACCGCAGGGTAGTGATTTAACAGTTCACGCAGTTGTTGGGTATCACAAGGGCGAATCGATGGAATGGCGATCACACCTGCGTCGATTCCCTGGCCTTGCAGGAGCTCAGCCGCATCGACAATCTCATGCACCGTCGACCCCATCGCCACCAGCGCAATATCTTTTCCGCTGCGCAAGACATCGATATTGCCGGGACGGAACTGGTAGCTGTCATCGTGCAGCTGGCGCAAGTCCTTGCCGTCGAGACGGATGTACACCGGTCCAACATGATCCAGCGCGTAGTCGATTATCTGACGACACTCCAGCGGGCAGGATGGCGCATAAATTTCGATGTTGCCGAAACCACGCATAATCGCGATGTCATCAATGCTGTGGTGGGTACTGGCGAGCGGGCCGTAGCTGGTACCGGCATTCAGACCAAACAATTTGACGTTGGTGTTGTTGTAACAAACATCGACTTTCACCTGTTCATTGGCGCGTGAAATCAGGAAGGGTGCGGCGTTGCAGGTCACCGCTACTTTGCCACCAATCGCCAGCCCGGCCGCGGTGCCAACCAGCGTCTGTTCGGCGATGCCGACGTTGACCAGCCGATCCGGAAACGCCTTGATAAAGGGAGCGATTTTGGCGGTGGAGGTCGAATCCGCCACCACCGGCACCAGATCAATACCGCGATTGACCGCATCGATAAAAGCATTGACCATGACATTGGCCAGGTGTTGTGCGTTACTCATCTTTCAACTCCTCCAGCGCCTGAGCGATCTCTTCTCCCTTCGGTACCCGGTGATGCCACTCAGCTTTGCTTTGAATAAACGAGATACCAAAGCCCTTCTCGGTATCGGCCACCACCACCTGCGGTTTGCCGTTACGCGGCAGGTTTTCCAACGTTGTCACCACTGCCGCCATATCGTTGCCATTACATTCCGTGACCTCTAAACCAAACGCGCGCCATTTCTCAGGGAGCGGATCGGTATTCATAATGTCGCGGGTATGCCCTGCCAGCTGTAACTTGTTCTTATCGTTGATGATCACCAGGTTATCGAGGCCATAATGGGCCGCAACCAGCGCCGCTTCCCAGTTACTGCCCTCTGCCAGCTCACCATCGCCGGTCACCACATACACCATTCTGTTGCTGCCATCTTTTTTCGCGGCCAGCGCGATGCCCACCGCCACCGGCAATCCGTGGCCGAGTGCGCCGGTATTCAGCTCCACGCCCGGCGTTTTTTGTCGCACCGGATGACCCGGCAGATGGGAGTCGGAATGTTGATAGCTGGGGAGCCAGTCCGTCGGGAAATAACCGGCTTCAGCCAGCACGCAGTAATAGCCCCCCACCGCATGGCCTTTTGACTGGATATACATATCGCGTTGCGGATCGTTGATGCGGTCCGGCGCGCAGTTGAGAATGCGAAAATAGAGCGCCGTCAGGATTTCGACCTGCGACAAATCGGCCCCGGTGTGTCCACCCGCCGGGCTACCAGCGTTGAGCTGGATGATGCGACGACGCACCGCGCGCGCTTTGGCGGTCAGCTCGTCCACAGAGTATTTGAAAGGATTCATGGTTACCTCTGAATTTTAAATCGTTACTGAATATATATTCCTGCATAGCAAAAAAAGGGGGACAGACAAATGCCGTCTGCGCCCCAACCGATTAAAGCTTCGTTCCGCTGCCTCCCTCTTCAATCAGCGCTTTCTGGGCCACCACGGCGGCCTTTTGCTGCATCCGGCTCTGCATCTGGTCGATGATTACCGCGACGATAATGACGATACCTTTGATCACCATCTGCCAGAACTCGCTGACCCCCATCATGATTAAGCCGTCGGCGAGAAAGCCGATGACAAAGGCCCCCACCAGCGTGCCGAGGATGGTACCGCGTCCTCCTGCCAGTGAGGTGCCGCCGAGCACCACCGCCGCGATGGCGTTCATTTCAAAGGAGGTACCGTTGGCCGGATGGCTGGCAACCAACTGCGAGGACACCACAATCCCGGCAATCGCTGCACAGAACCCGGACAAGGTATACACCCAGATTTTTACCTGCCTGACCTTCACCCCGGAGAGTTCTGCGGCACGTTCGTTATCGCCAATGGCATACACCTGGCGACCAAAGGGCAGCCGTCGCGCAATGTAAGCAATCACCAACGCCAGCACGATCATCATCCAGATAGCCCAGGGCAAACCGAGAAAATAACCGGCACCGATTTTGTCAAAGCCGGTGTTGCCGAGCAGTGGATTCCCTTGAAGCCCAGGGAAGGTTTCACCTCCGGACGTCAGCATCGCCGCGCCTCGCAGGATGTACATGGTGCCGAGGGTGCAGATAAAAGGCGCAACGTTGTAACGCGTGATAATCCAGCCATTTGCCGCGCCGATTAACGCGCCGACCAGCAGCACCAGCGGCACAATCACCCACACGCTGGGGAAAATGGCGATGCCGAACATTGGCAACACAATCCCTTTGGTGATCAACCAGCCCGCGATCATGCCGCACAGGCCCAGCGTGGCACCGATGGAGAGGTCAATACCGGCGGTAATGATGACAAAGGTGATACCCAGCGCCAGGAAGGCGTTGATCGCGATATGCTTCACCATAATCACCATGCTGCCGAGCGAGAGAAAATCCGGCACCGTGGCCGAAAAGAACCCGACAATCAAAAACAATGCGATAAAGGTGCGCAGTTTTAACAACAGCAGGATCAGGCCTTCACGAGAGGTAACGGCTTTTGCGGGTTGCGCGGCGAATGCCACGGCACTGTTGCTTTTCATCACGAGAACCCCTGTGCACTTGCTTTAACCAGCGCCGCTTCTTCCGCTTCTGCACGCGGAAGGTCGGCCGTAAGTTTGCCGCCGGACATCACCAGAATACGGTCAGCCACCGCCATGATCTCTTTCAGGTCGGAGGTGGAGAACAGCACCGCAATGCCCTGCTCCGACAGCCGGACCATCATGCGGAATACCTCCGCTTTGGCCCCGACATCAATGCCGCGACTCGGCTCGTCCAGCAGCAGCAGGCGCGGATTGGTCAGCAACGAACGGCCAATCACCACTTTTTGCTGATTGCCCCCGCTCAGCGCGCTGATGGCAACATCCGGTGACGACACCTTGATCGCCAGGTTGCCGACGGTACTGGTTACCGCTTCCCGCTCGGCCTGCTGCGCAATCACCATGCGATGTGACAGACGACGCCACAGACTGGCGATGGTCAGGTTGCTCGCCACCGACGAGATGGGAAAGATGCCCGCGCGTTTGCGATCTTCCGGCACCAGACTCATCCCCATGCGGATGCGTTCAGCAGTAGGCAATCGCGTGGGCAGCGGTTTGCTGTCGAGCCACAATTTGCCGAGATAGTTGCGCTGGCTGCCGAGCAGGCATTCAAACAATTCGGTGCGACCGGCGCCCATCAGGCCATAAATGCCGACAATTTCCCCGGCACGCACCTGGAAGCTGACATCATCCACCAGCGTATTGCCGTTCGGGCTGACGCAGGTGATGTGCTCCACTTCCAGCACTGCCGCACCGAATTGCCGATGTGCGGGGAGGAAATTGCTGACCGGTTCACTGCCCAGCATTTCACGCACAATCCACGGCACATCGATATCGCTGACCTGCGCTTCGGCCTGAAAGCGTCCATCACGCAGAATGGTGATCACATCACCAATCGCCATTAACTCCTCCAGTCGATGCGAGATATAGATAATGGAGACGCCCTGACGCGTCAGTTCGCGAATCACCCGGAACAGGATTTCCACCTCGGTTTTACTCAGCGCCGAGGTCGGTTCGTCGAGGATCAAAATATCGGCATCTTCCGCCAGCGCTTTGGCGATCTCCACCAACTGCTGCTGACCCACCTTGAGATTGCCCACTTTCTCCTGTGGCGCGATGGGTTGATCGAGGCGCTGCATCAACGCGGCGGTGCGTCGCGCCTGTTCAGCCTCATTGATCGGACGGATACCCCGCTGAATCTCGCGGCCGAGAAAAATGTTCTCAGCCACGCTGAGGTTTTCAAACAGGTTCAGCTCCTGATGCACCATGCCGATACCGTGACGGGCCGCATCGCGGGTACTGTGGAACACCACCTTCTGGCCATTAAGAAACATTTCGCCGCTGGTTGGTTGCTGCACCCCCGCGAGAATTTTCATCAGCGTCGATTTACCGGCGCCGTTCTCGCCGATGATGACGTTGACCTTACCGCGCCAGACGCGATAATCCACGCGGTCCAGCGCCAGGGTGCCAGGAAACAGCATCGACATATGATTCGCTTGCAGGATAATTTCGTCGCTCATCATCCATTCCCCTGTTGCAGCTGGATCGCCACCACTTCATCGACCGTGCCCGGCCCCATCGTCACCGCCAGCAACATCTGCACCGGTTTGCCTTGCCAGCTACTGTCCACCGTGGGCAGCTGTTTCACCGCATGACGGTTCAACGCTTTAGTCAGCTGTGCGTACTGCACCTGATTGGTGAACTCCTCAAAGCGGAAACCGGCGGCATCACGGATGGCGTTGCTACGCAACACCGGGCCAATCAGCACCTTGACCGGTTTGCCGTTGACGGTGACGGTCAGCACCCGCTCACGATCGTTACTGCTATCCAGTGCCGTCACGGTGCCGCCCGCGCGCACAAACACGCTTTCGCTGGTGCCCGCTTTCAGCGTATGGCTTTTGGTTTCCATATCGCCCCAGCTGAGCGCCTGTTTTTCTGCGGGCTGCGCCACCCGACTTTGCCAGCTCTCCTCGGCGATCTGCTGTGGCGTCTGATTGGTATAGCCGGGTTTGGCGTGGGGATCTTGCGGCATGATGGGATTGCCGTTTGCGTCGAGATCCACCACCGTGCACGCCGTCAGCATCAACGCCAGTGCCGCCATGATGATTACGCCTGTCGCTCTGCCCTTCATGCCGTGCTCCCGCTTACTGCGCCAGACGGAAGTTTTTCAGCTTCGCGGCGTTGCTGTCGTCGATCAGCACGCAATCCATCAGCTGTTTCTCTTCCTTCTGCGCTTTGCCGTGCGTCAGGTAATAATCCGCCTGCTCCACCGCCATTTGTGCCTGATCCCAGCCCGGCTGGAGCACCGTGGCTTTGATATTGCCTTTATTCAGGATCGAGTCGCGGGTGTAATCGCTACCGTCAAAACCCACCACAATGACGTTGGTTTTACCTGCGGCTTTCAGCGCCGCTTCAGCGCCAAGCGCCATCGTGTCGTTACCGGAGATCACGCCGACGATATTCGGGTTCTTCTGCAAAATGGTTTCCATGCGACTGAAGGCTTCCGTCTGGCTCCAGTTGGCACTCTGCTGCGCCACCATCTTCATGTCGCCGTAGTCATCCAGCACATCGTGGTAGCCCTGTGAACGCACACCCGCGTTGGTGTCAGATTCTTTGCCCAGCAGCTCAACGTAATCCCCTTTTCCACCCAGCAGCTTGGCGAACTTCTGCGCGCCGAGTTGAGCACCCTGATAGTTGTTGGAGACGATTTGCGCCACCGCCACGCCGGTCTTATTAATTTCGCGGTCAATCAGGAACGTGGGGATACCAGCATCTTTAGCCTTCTGTACCGGCCCTACCGTGGCATCCGCCCCGGCGTTGTCGAGGATGATCGCTTTGGCTTTGCGCGCGATGGCGGTTTCAATCAACTGGTTTTGTTTGTTGACGTCATCATCGTGCGAGGCCACCAACGTGGTGTAGCCCAGCGCTTTTGCCTTCGCCTGCGCACCATCGGCCTCGGCTTTAAAAAAGGGGTTATCGTGTGACGGGGTAATAATGGCCAGCAGGCCCTTATCTGCCGCCTGTGAGGCCGCAGATAACGTCAGGAGTGAAGCCAGCAGGGTAACTTTGACGAGGGATGCTTTCATTGGTTTTTCTCCGCTTGAATATATATTCAAATGCGATTTTATATGCATAATGACTATGCACCCCAACGAGGATGCCGTCCAATGCCGGATCCTGAAAAAGCGAAAACGATCACAAATTGTTCAGCGTTGTTATTTATGACCGGCTGATTAACAATACCAGGCAGATTTGGAGAGGGATAAATCATGGCAAAACAGGATGAACAGCGGCTGATGGTGAAGATTGCTACCCTTTATTATGTTGAAGGGTTGAAGCAATCGGATATCGCACAGCTACTGAAATTGTCGCAATCCTTTGTTTCACGCATTCTCAATCGCAGCGTAAAGGAAGGCGTAGTAAAGATTAGCGTGGTCCCGCCCGCGAATGTGTTTCCCGAGCTGGAGAAAGCCATCGAGCAGACTTACCAGCTTCCGCAGGCGATCGTCGTCGATGTGCCGGAGCAGGCTTCCGCCTTACAGATTAAACAGGCGATTGGCTCGGCTGCTGCGCACTATCTGGAAACGCGTTTACGTGCCGATGAGTTGATCGGCATCTCCTCTTGGAGCGGGACGATCCGGGCAATGGTGGATGCACTGCATCCGCTTAACGCGCCCTGTCGCGGGGTGATTCAGTTACTCGGCGGTGTCGGCACCAACGGCAATGTTCAGGCTACCATCCTGACACAGAACCTCGCGGCGCTGTTAAATTGCCCGGCATGGCTGCTGCCATCACAATCGATTGAACATTCGGTGCAGGACCGTCAGCGCTTGTCGGTGAATCCCGATGTTGCCGTGGTGCTGGAGAAATTCGAGCAGGTGGATCTGGCGATTGTCGGCATTGGCGATCTGGAGCCTTCCGCGCTGTTGCGTAATTCCGGCAACTACTACGATGAAGAGATGTTACGCACCCTCGCCCAACGTGGCGCGGTGGGTGATATCTGTCTGCATTACTTTGACGCTGATGGGCAGCCCGTCCTGAACACCGCTGAAGATCCGGTGATTGGTATGGAGCTGGCACAGGTGAAAAATTGCCCGCAGGTGGTAGCACTGGCGGGTGGCAAGGAGAAAGCTCAGGCGATTCGTGGTGCGTTGCGCGGGGGCTATGTGAAGGTGCTGATTGTGGATTATCCCACCGCAAGGCTGTTGGTGGAGGGGTAAGCCAACCGTAGCGGCGCGATAAATCACGCCGTTACGGGATTAACTGATGGTGCGATACGCGGTGGTGACTTTCCACAAATAGCGCGGCGCCTGGGCTGCCGGATGTTTGTTCTGTACGTGCTGATAGAACTCGTCCGGCGTCATCGCATTGATCATTGCAATGGCACGATCGCGGTCGCGTGAGAAGGTTCGCAGCAGCGCGCCGGCACCGTTAGCATAGGAAACAATAGTGGCGTAACGCAGAGTCAGCGGATCACGAATACCTGCCAATTCCGATTCCTGCAAAATACGGATATAGGCCGCGCCAATATCGATGTTTTTTGCCGGGTCGCGTAATTCGGATGAAGTGGGCTGACCACGACGTCCCTGGGCGCGATACACCGCACGGCCCGCCGTTGAGGCTTTGATCTGCATCAGTCCGACCGCATTTGATCGGCTGATCACGCTGGGGTTACCCCCTGATTCGACACTAATAATGGCGCTGATAAGCTTTTCATCAACGCCATAATGACTGGCGGCATCTTCAGTAAACATTGACCAGGCGTCATTGAGTTTTGACGGTGGAGCCTGGGTTAAAGGTGTATTCTTCTCTGGCGTTACCACGGTCTGCGGTTCGCTGGCACAGCCCGCCAGCAATAACGCAGAGAGCATAAGTAGTCGGATTTTCACTGAATGTTGGATTCCGCAATAGATTCGGCGCAACCTATCATACCTGGCTTGCCGCAGGGTAAAATTACCGTTTGTCCTAAATTCGTAAAAAAACTTGCCAGGTCGTGACTTCCGTAACGCATTTCGTCATCATCGGCAAGTCAACCCACACAGGATGAGAATATGGTTGCCCCCCGTTCGATACGTCTGATCGCCCCTTCCGGTTATTGCCACAATCAGGATGCTGCCCAACGCGCCGTGACACGTTTACAGGCAG
Source organism: Pantoea sp. AS-PWVM4 (assembly GCF_000468095.1). GTDB lineage: Bacteria > Pseudomonadota > Gammaproteobacteria > Enterobacterales > Enterobacteriaceae > Pantoea > Pantoea phytobeneficialis. The sequence goes on along the minus strand of NZ_ASZC01000020.1, from coordinate 67,846 downwards.
AAGGCCACCATATCGACAATCAAATCGCCATCGCCCGTCGCTTTCAGCGTTTTGCCGGAAGCGATCAGCAGCGGCTGGATGACGTCAATCAACTGGCCTCACTCAGCACCTTGCCGGACATCGTGCTGGCGGTACGTGGCGGCTATGGCGCATCGCGTTTGCTGGATAATGTCGATTATGTGGGTCTACAGCGCCAGTTGCTGAATCAGCCGGTCGCCTTGTGCGGCCACAGTGACTTTACCGCGCTGCAACTGGCACTGCTGACGCAAACCGGGTTGATCACCTTCAGTGGGCCGATGCTGGCTGGTAATTTCGGCGCAGAGACATTATCTGATTTTACCGTTTCGCACTTTTGGCAAGCGCTAACTTCACCTGGAGTCGAGTTACACTGGCGCAGTAGCAGCCCGGATGAAGGCCGCTGGCAGGGCACCTTGTGGGGCGGTAATCTGGCAATGATCTGTTCGCTGATTGGCACCCCCTGGCTGCCACAGATTGAAGACGGCATTCTGGTGATCGAGGATGTGAACGAACATCCGTTCCGCATTGAACGCATGCTGATTCAGCTGCATCAAAGTGGCATTCTGGCACGGCAAAAAGCCATCGTGACCGGCAGCTTCACCAGTACCACGCTGTCGGATTACGACAATGGTTTCAATTTCGAGAGCGTCTGGCAACGCGTGCGGGATGAGTATCAACTGCCGGTGATCAGCGATTTGGCCTTTGGTCACAGCGCTGACACCGTTACGCTTCCCCTCGGCGCCAGCGCCAGTTTGCAGATTCAGCACGGAGAAGCCCAGTTCGCCTTTACCGGCCACCCGACATTGCGCTAACGGCATTGCCGCAGGAGACCGACATTGAAGCCGCTTTACGAGGACTTGTGGATCTCCACACCCGAATTTCCCGCAGACAATGCGGAAAGTGACCTGATGATGCATGGGTTTATGTTGCGCCATCCGCGCGGCAACCTGTTGATTGGTCGGGTCGAAAACCAGCTCGATCATGAGGTGCTGGCCGATGTGGGTGGCGTGATTCGTCATTATCTTACCCACTGGCATGAGGCTGCTCCCGGCGCGCTGATGATTCAGCAGCGCTTTAACAGCGCGTTATATTGCCACAACCGGGCGCTCGGTCCGGTCAGCCTGATCATTGAGCCGGATGATACCTTCAGCCAGCAGGAGGTCCACTTTGGCGATTTCCATCTGCTTCCTACCCCAGGACATACCCCAGGCAGCAGCAGCTACCTTTATCACTCGCCGCTGGGTCGCACCTATCTGTTCGTCGGCGACACGCTGACGCGCGAACATAATCGCTGGATTAGCGTTCTGGTACCGGAAAGCAATCCGGCTGAATTATTACAATCACTCGATCTCTACCGTTCATTACGCCCGGATGTGGTGCTGATGAGCACCACCCGCGGCCATCTGTCATGGCAGAAAATGACGCTGAAAAGTTGGTTAGCGGCGATCGACGAAGCAGAACAGGCACCGCTGGATTTACGCCAGCGGCCGCCTGGTTAATCAGAGAGTTTTGCTGAGATAGTGGCGCTGATGATGCCGTGGATAGTTATCCAGGCTAAAGCGTAAGGTGTAACCGAGCTTTTCGTAGAAGGGTCGTGCCTGGAAGCTGGCCGTATCCACCTGGGCATAACAGCAGCCGCGCGCGCGTGCCTCTTCTTCCGCAGCGCCTATCAGTTTGCTGCCCACTCCCTGCCCGCGCAGCGCGTCACTAACCCATAGCATATCAATACGCAACCAGTTGCCACTGGTGGATCCGGTCAGTCCCGCCAGTTTTTTCCCGTCGGTATCGGTAACAAACACGCCAATCGATTTGATTTCATCGACATTGATAAAGCGGCTGTTAAACGCATTCAGCCCGAGGCGAACCTCATCGAGATCCTGATGAGTGACGCTTTCCGTGACCTTAAGTTGCATAGTCGACTCCTTGTGGCAGCAATGTTATGAAGGCGGATGCTGGTTATCGTCGTAACGCTCCAGCGAGAGGATATCAATATCGCGCTTTTCCGTGCGATTGCAGGGCACCAGCTTATCGCTGTCAGCATAAACGAAAAAGGTATCACCATTGTTTTTATTCACCATTAACTGGTCACCATTACGGAAACGGGTAATCGCCACCGGATCACCGTCCTGCAAATGGGTACGTTGCTGACCCGCAGCAATCTGGAAATGGTGTGTCGGCCACATCAGCATGCTGAGGCCATACTCGGCGCGCGAGACGGTCATGGTTGGGCGGCCCGGGCAGGCGATCTGGAATTCGCTTTCACTCCAGGCGGGCGCAATCTGGCACGCCAGCAAACCTGCGACAATAGCTATCGCCTTCATTGGATTCTCCGCTGAGGTTAGGTAATGATTTCATTAGGGTTTTTCAGAGGGTATCACAAAATAAAAGCGTGCGGCGCAGGATGGCCCGCTAAAGGCGGGCCGCAAGGTTCTGGCGAGGAAAAATCAATTATCTACTGAAGACATGTCTTTGATCTGGCTTTGATTTATCTGCTGTTCCTTACCGTAGATATCTTTGTAAGTAATCATGCCAGTATCTTTATCAACCACCGGTTTGCCCTCGGTGACAATGGTTTGACCATCATTGGTGTGCATCACATGGTCAGATGCGCAACCGGCCAGCAGCAGGCCCAGACTAAAAGTACCAATCAGAAACAGTGTTTTTTTCATCTCATCCTCCTTTTGGACTCAGGGTCAGGTTTAGCACAGGTAACAGGAAACTGAACCAGGATAAGGACTAATGCGCTATGATCGCGCCAGGAGGATGTTATGAGAGATGAAAACGCGCTCTTCGCGGGCCTGGCACAATCGACCTTTCGCAGTCGCTTTCACCTGGGGCCAAAGGAGCGGCAGTATTGCCTGGATAAAGGGCCGGAGATTATCGGCCAGCATGCGGCGGATTTTATTGCGCGTCGCCTGGCGAATGCTGAGCCACAAAACGACGGGAAACAGACGCCAATGCGAGGTCATCCGGTGTTTATCGCCCAACACGCGACCGCAACCTGCTGTCGAGGGTGTCTGGCAAAATGGCATGGTATTGCGGCACATCAGCCGCTATCGACAGACCAGCAGCAATACATCGTACGCATTATCCACCGCTGGTTGTCAGGAGAAATGAATCGCTAAGGACTACTCTTCGGCGGCCACTTCAGCCGCCACTAACATCAACGCCAGGCCGGCATCATCAGGATTAAATTGTTGCATGGTTGCGCGAATTGCCGCGACACAGTTCATCACCTGCTGCTTTTGTTCGGCTTCAAGCTTATCAATCGCATGCTGAAGAATCATTAGACTGGCTTGTTCTTCTCTCATTCATTCCCCCCGGTTAGGCTGGTCCATCGCGCAAGAGTGGCAAGAATAACGTTTATCTGCTAGCAAAGTCACCCCCTTAACATTCTCATCGCTTAACGATTACGCAAATAGCAAATGGGAAGCGGCGCCAGACCTGCTATGATCAGCATATCGTGGTCATTCAAGAGAGTTTTCGTGCCACGGCAAACCAGGGATCGAACCAGGAACAGGACCATGTTGCGAACTACCGTTGTACTCACCTTATTGTTACTGGCAGGCTGTAGTTCTGCCCCAAAAGGGGTAGATTGTCCCGGACAAGTCGCTACCATTTATGGTCAGGCGATGGGCAACACCGAAGCACGTATTTTCGACCTGGTTAGCGCCTTCTCCGTCAGCAAAGATGGCGTCATGGTAAAAAGTGGCCCCCTCCACTCAAACGATCGCTTTCAGTACGTCCCTTCAGCGGTGACCCGCGAGGGCTATTACGCCCAGCGTTTGTCGGATAAACAGTTCCGCCTGATTAATCCGTATCAAAACACCATGATCACCTGGACATGCCCGTAAGCCGTGTTTATTGTCAGAAATCGTCAAGCTGAGAGACTGGGTCATGGAAAAGAGTCTGGATAATAACGGCTATATCGAATTTCCCTTCCCCGCGACCGCCAATGCGGATGGTTCAGTCAACCCCTGCGGCATTGATCTCACCCTGGAGACTGACCGCATTGAAGAGATTGCGGTGTGTCAGCACTCCGCCAATCTCCGGCGTTTGCTGGAAGAAGTGAATTTACAGGACGGCCTGTTTATGACGCTGGCCTGTGACTGGCAGCAGCGTGACGATGGGGTGTGCGGTTTTATTGATGTGGCTTTCCGCCCCCTCTACTCGGCCAGCAGCAAGGACGAGGCACTCGCTCTCGACCAGGCCTTTGAAATCTATCTCTCCCGCCAGGAGAAGCAACACAATATGGCCGGTGGCGCATTGGTTAATTATGCGCGCGCAGTGCTTGACTGGAGCTGGTCACCCCTGCATCAACGCCATCTGCACTATGAAAAAGTCACCCTACGCTACTACTGCCAGCAGGCGGAAGATGCCGAATGGTGTTTTGATCATCTGCGTCATTTCCTCGTGAGCTGGTATCCGGCTTATCGCGGTACACGTTAATTTTCCCTTTCATTATTTTCCTCTGACAGGAGCCGCTATGCGACTTGTGGTACGCGTTGTAGTGCTGTTTTTTGCCGTATTTCTGCCTTCACTGGCCTTTGCTGATAACTGCTGGCAAACCCGCGCCGGAATCGATATGGGATCCGGTACCACCAAAATTGCCGTGACTGAAGTGAATATCTGCCAACATCAATTGGGCAAAGTGCTGTTTGAAGATCAGCGCCCGGTGGGTTACAACGATGCGCTGGCACGTTCCGGCAACAACCAACTGGATGAGGCGATCCAACAACAGGGATTGACTGCCTTGCAGCAGTTAGTCACTCAGGCTCGGCGCTATCACCCGCAGCGTATCAGCGGTGTCGCCACTGCGGTGTTCCGTTCTGCCAGTAACGGCCAGGCGGTGATTGACCGTTTTAATCAGCAAGCGGGTGTACAACTCAAAATCATCAGCCAGCAGCAGGAAGCCGAACTGGGGTTCCGTTCCGCTAAAGCAGCACTGCATGACCCGACATTACGCGATAACGACCTGCTGGTTTGGGACATCGGCGGCGGCTCGATGCAGATGACCGCCTGGCGTGACCAGTCAGGTAAGACGGTTTCGGACGTCTATCAAGGTAAACTCGCCTCGGTCACGCTGAAGAACTTTATCGTCGATGTATTAAAGAACCAGCCATCAGCCACCTCTCCTAATCCAATTGGCTCCTGGCGTCCTTCCGTGCTGCGCTTTGTCGAGTTTTACGCCCACAACGATGTCCCGCCGCAGATTAAACAAGATCTCGCTACGCGCCGGGTGATCGGTATCGGCGGCGTACACGGTTTCTCGATTAAGAATCAACTGAAAATCAAAGATAATCGCTATGACCTGGCGACTCTCGAACAGGTAGCAAAACAGCAGGTATGGAAAGGTGACAGCGAACTCACGGGCGATTACCGCGCTACCGATGTCAGCAATTTGCTGTTGGTGGAAGGCTATATGCGCGCCCTTGGCATTAAGGATGTCACTGTCGTTAAAGCCAGCCTGATTCAGGGCGTCGTACTGGAATAAAAGACAGCCGGGCGTCGGTCTGACGCCCGGGCTCTCAGGACGGTTTTACCAGCCGGATAGCATGTTCCAGCATACGTTGTTCATCGCGTTCATCATGGGCGCGATGCTGACGAGTACGCTTTAGCAGGCTGGTGATCTCTTCCCTTTTGGTTTCGTGCCCGCACTCCGCCAGCACAATCACCGCATCACCAATTACCCGGCAAACTTCGTCGTAATCGTCTTCACTTAATACGTCACGTTTCATCGCCCCTCCTGACGTCAAATACCTAAACCAAGCCTGGTCAGGATTTCGTTATCCTGCAAACCCCGGTTGCTGCTCACGTATTCCCTGACTACGCTGAAATGGCAATTCACTATTATCAGGGAGTCATTTATGACTGGAAAAGCGGAAGCAAAATTGAATGAAGCCGCGGGTGCGGTGGAAGAAAAAGTGGGTGAAGTCACTGGATCACGCCGACATCGGTTCAAAGGTGCAGCACGGCGCTACCCGGCGCAGGCCAGCTATGTCGCCCAGGATGCTGCCGATTGTGTGATTAAAAGCGTACGCGAAAATCCGGTGACCGGAATAGCCATCGCCGCCAGTGTCGGTGTGGTGATCGGTTTCTTACTGGGGCGCAAGTAAGCGTTTGATTTGCGCATGGAGGCGCAAACTTAATTCAGTGAATGTAAGTTTATGTTTTAAAATATTCGGCTTTGCCTGAGTTCTCTTTAATTCCCTCCTCATTTCTATTGTTCACAGAGAATCCTCTCAACTTATTCCCTGAGCATTTTATTTATTATTTTCATCGAATTATACAATGGAGATGTTCAGTGAAGAAGTTATCAATTATTGCGATAGCGACGCTATCTGCAATTTATGGCAGCAATGTATTTGCAGTTGAAGTAACACCAGAAGAAAGCGGAAAAATCAGTGCCGATCTTCATGGCTCCGCAGGTGAAGTCAGCCGCCATCGTGGTGAGCGACTCAAAACCAAAATCCAGTGGAAAGCCTGGAGTAATGATATGGAAGGGCTGCATCCGCATAGCCCGAAGAACTATCAAGTCTATAAAGTTGAATACGCGAAGCCAGGTGACATTTATCCGTCATCGGGTAACAGCAATGAAATGATTCTCAAAGAGAACGAGAATGGTTTTGCCGCCAATCTGGAAAAGAACGTCCCTTTCCAACTGAACAGCAACAAGATTGTTGGGATGTATTATGACGAGTGGGCCTACTGGGAACGCTCGTTCTCGGCTGATTTAGTTCCGGCCAAAAACCTGACACACATTTTCTGGAGCTTCCTTGGCCTGTGTGATTTTGGTGCACAACGACCCGGCAATGTCACCCTGCCCAGCACCGGCAACACCGGCCTGGTAGCAGAAGGTAATGAACGCGGACAGAAAATCCTCAAAGGCATGTGCGGCCAGGGCAACCTGCCGACAGAAAGCGGCGATACCAGCTGGCAAGGCAACGATACCCCGGCTAAACAGCAGGGCGATTTCAATGTCACCCGCTACGATCCGCAAGCGTCTTATTATGGCCTGAAAGCGCTGGAAAGAATGAAGAAAGCGAATCCGCAGCTGAACGTGATGGTCTCCATCGGCGGCTGGTCGATGAGTGCGCCGTTCCATGCGATGGTCGAAACCAAAGAAGGTCGCGATATCTTCGTTAACTCAGTGATGAACTTCCTCAGCGAAAACCCGTTCGTGGATGGTATTGACCTTGACTGGGAATTTGTCGGTTCTACCGGACCGTCAGCGATGGGCAATCTGGCCACCGATGGTTATCAGAAAGAAAAAGAACGCTATACCGCGCTGGTCAAAGAACTGCGTAAAGCGATGGATGCCAAATATAGCGGTGCACAGCGTAAGCAGTTGAGTGCAGCCGTCAGTGCATCACCGGCAAAACTCGCCGCGATCGACTTTAACAGCCTGAAAGATGATTTTGATTTCATCAATATCATGACCTACGACATGTACGGTGCCTTCGCACGCAACCCGGGTCACCAGGCTGCCGTCTATGCCAAACCGATCGCCGGGACATATTACCAGCAGGGTGGTCAGGATAAAGTCAAAGACGAAGCCGGTAACATCATCATTGATGGCCAGGGCAACGATATGACTGGCGAGCAAACGCAGCGCGGATTCAGCACCGAAGGCGCAGTGAAAGCCATTCTGGACAACAACCCGAACTTCCCATCAGAGAAACTGGTGGTGGGTGCAGCGGCTTACAGCCGTGGCTGGCATAGCGTCAGTGTGAAACAGGAACACGATAAACTGTTCTGGCATGGTATCGCCAACGGTGAAGAAGTGAGTCGTAAAGGGCTTGGCAGCAACGGTTCCTATGAGCATGGCGTGACCGATTATCGTGAGCTGTACGATAACATCATCAGCAAGAAACAGGACGTTTACTACGATAAACAGGCTGAAGCCGCGTATATCTGGAAACCCATCGCTAAAGTCAATGGTAACCCAACCGCACAGGTTGAAACCTTCGATTCCCAGCGTTCCGTGATTGCGAAAGGCGACCTGGTGAAGAAATACAAACTGGGTGGCATGTTTGCCTGGGCGGCAAGTAATGACAATGGTTTGATTCTGAACAGTATGAACGCCGCAGTATGTAACAAGCAGGCTAATGGCAGCTACTACAACTTCAGCGAAGATTATAACGGCGTTGTGGATACCAAAGTCATTGACTCACAGAATGGCGTACCGACCAAAGTGGACGAGAGCATGTCCGGTCCCGTCGCGTACAACTTCAACGGTCAGAACTATTGCAACTCAAGCACCCCAGAAGTACCGGAAACTCCGGAAAGCCAGGCACCTACCGTTACACTGGATAAAACCAGCATCAATGTGGTGGGCACCAGTGACTATGGCTTTGGCTACCCGGTAATTGCTGGCAGCAACCAGGATTCTGTGACCTGGAAATGGGAACGTATTGAGGGCAACAGCGATATTTATCTGAAGTCTTACGATAAAGCGTCAGCTGAAATCGTCGTACCGAAAAATCTGTTTGATGTCTCTGCGAAATTCCGTGTAACCGCAACCAATGGCGACAAAAAATCTGGCGAAGCTTTCGTCACCGTGAATGTTGTAAAACCTGCCGTTTCCATTAGTGGTTCGAATAATATGGCCTCAGCAAATCCGGTTAAACTGGAAGCCGAAGCTAACTTTGATCAGGTGACTTATGCATGGACGCTGAAGCAAGGTGCACAAGTCGTTGCCAATGGTATCGATCAGAACGGACAGATCAAAGCGGGTCTGGCTGCGGGAGATTATATTGCTGAAGTGACAGCCAGCAGTGTGAAAGGTGCGCGTTCTGCCACTCAAACACACGCGGTGAAAGTGACTCAGGAAGTGCAGAATAACGATCAGGCATTTATCAATGGCATGAAGTTAGGTCTGCAATTCAAAGACGAAGGCAACAGATACTTCATTACAGGTACCGTGGCATCTTCTCAGACACCAACCAGCAAACCGAATTACTCATGGTCGCCAATGGGTGGTACTCAGGAAAGCACCAACGGACTGTCTTATTTCACCTTCTCAGTGGAAAAAACCAGCAGTCCTCAGCTGATGAATCTGAAGGTGGACGTCACCGCAGGTAAAGAGACGCGTCAGTTGATGGAAAACTTTACGGTTCCGGCGTTATCGGGTTCCGCAGGTTATCCAGCCTGGGCTTATGGCAACAACTACAAAGCCGGTGATGTGGTGACCCACAAAGGTAAAGTGTTTGAGTGCGTGGTAGCAGGCTGGTGTAGCCAGACAGGACAATGGTCTCAGCTGCATTATGAGCCAGAAGTCGGTATCAGCTGGACTCAGGCGTGGAAATACCACAAATAATTAAGCAGCAACTCGCTTAATCATGACCTAAGCTGCGGTAGCGTCTACCGCAGCTTTTTTATTGGTGGTACCCCACCTCATCCCGCCGTTCCTGGATGTGTTCATCCGGCGTTTCCGCCACATCCGCTATGCCACTGTTGCCGGCATCAAGGTGGCGGCCACTGTATGCATGCATATGTGGCGGCCCTGGTAACGGTTGCGCGCATGACCCAAACGACAACAGCAGAAAAAACCAGGCGGCCAGCGGCATCTTCCTCATCATCAACTCACCTGCACAATGATCCAAAAGTGCGACCAGCGTGCCTGAACCGATGCAAATTAATGTCAGCGCCACGCAAAGCTACGTGGGCAGCATTGAGCAGATGCGAACAATTATGCCTGTGATTTACGTGCCTTATAGCGCGCCACCATGGTTATCAAGGCCTGGTAGATCAAGCCTGCATACAGGCTCATGACTACCGCCATGCCAGGTTCTTTGCCTTGACTCTGCCAGGAGACGAACCACATAAAAATGCCCCATAGCAGCGAAAACAGCAGCCAGCCTTTAACAAATTTCATCACGCCCTGCATCGTACCCTCCTTTAGATGAGCGCTGACGATAGCGGTTTGTACGCGAGATGACACGAAATGTTGTCTGTGTATGTTAACTGGCTCAAAATTTTGCGGATGGATCGTGGCGGCGCGATCTGTCGCATCGCCAGAGAAGAGGTAATGCCCCACCCGGCGCTTATCTCCGGCACTCGCAATGGCTTAGCTCTTGAAGGGGCATAAGAATCATCTCAAAAATCCGCGCTAAAAACTTAACTTTTATTGCCATGCTTATTATTAGCTAAATAATTATCACTTTGATCAAAAGTGCGCGCGTTCTGTCAGCGGCTCACCATGACATGGGGACTGGATTAATTAATCAACTTTTTGCGACGGGCATCCATGAAAGACAGTTTTTCGCCTTGACCATTGCACGGCACGGCATGCCAGTAAAGGCGCACATAGCCGCCCTGGTGCTTCTGCTTACAGCTCTCCGCCACTTCATACGCTAACCGGGAGGCGTTAAACAGGTTCAGATAATGATCGCTTTTAAGGTCATCTATCACGGCCTGCTTGAGATAGGCGTTTATTCGACTGTCGCGCATCATCGACACGAAATCACGAACAGCCGTGTAGGCAAGGTTCCGGCATTGCAGACGTATTTTGCCCTGGCTGTACCTTTCGCAATTCGAAATGTCTGTTTCTACTGAGCTGAAAAGGAGTGAAACCGGAAACTCCGCGGGAGTCATGACTTTTGCCTCGGCCGGATTTCTTTTCGCTGAGAGTTTGATCATGGGATTCAATGTCATTATCTCTCGCGAAACTGGCTCAAGTTCGGTCGGCAGCTTACTCAAATCAGCGCTTTCCAGCGGCACATAAGGATCATCGTTCTTGAGTAAGGGACCTGACGGCTGTTTAGATTTCAGTACCGTCTCCGTTGAACCGTGTCCGGTGCAACTTGATAAAACAAAAGCAAAAATCAGTAAAACCCAACGTTTCAAAACAGCATACCTACGCAACAACTCAAAGAGGGCCAAGAGGGTAACGCATCTGCACCCTGAAGATCAGCATTCCGTGACGGCGTTTTGTAACAAAAGTATCGTGTGTTTGAGTGACAGGCTCAGGAGCAGCCAGTTGCTGACATTTTCATGGCCTCTAACCTCCGTGGTTACGATCGGTGCTGCCTGTAGTATCAAAGAATAGTTACCTCAGCGTTGCTTATGTACGTCACTCACACTGGCTTAGTTATTGAAAGGGTAAAAATGAACAAGAGCACACCTATGCGCCCTCTGATAATGAAAACCCCGACGCGCACCGGCAATTAATTTCTCGGTTCGTCAACCACAGGGGCTTATGAATTACGGAAGAAAGCTTAAGTCTTCTTCCTTTGGCCCTTAACACTTACAACATTAATGATGTTTTTAGAAATTGTGATTAAGAGAACAATCACGCACATTATTGAAAAAATAGATTTTTAACAGCAATAAATCTCATCAACAAAACCTCATTAAAGCCAAGCCAATTCTAAATTTGAAAGCTATAGTTAGGTCTCACTTGGGATGGTTTATACAGGCATCGCCATGATGATTTAAGCCAATCCAACTGATAATGATTACCGCCTGATTTCGCGCTACCTCATAAGGGTTATAATATGATTCAATCAGCAAGTAGCATTCAGAAACGCAGCGATGAGAAGCGTGGATTTAAACCTAAAACCTATAAACTCTCTTTGACTGCCATCGAGAAGATAGAGTTACTGGCCCGGGAGAAAGGTGTTTCCCAAGGGACAATCATTGCCGATGCAATAATGAACTATGATGGGTCAAAAAAAAGTTAAGCCACGAAATTATGTAATTCAAAACTAAAACACCCGTTCAGGAACTATTTCGGCCATTAAAGAGTGTTGGAACCATATATATCAAATTGCGGACCTCGATAGCGATTTTCAAAACTTTTCTGGCTCGATTCCTACATTCATATCCAGTCCAACGTATCAACACCTGTGACATGTCGCGCCCTCGATAGCAAATAACCCCGCCATTTGGCAGGGTTCCGCTGTTTTAGCTGCATGACTAAGTGACCACTCGTAACTGGCTACAACAGTTTTTGCGTAACGCTGGAGAATTATTTACTATTAATTAGAAATTTTTGAGTATGGCATTGAACGTGGCACCGCCATACATACGACAACCGACGGAGAATGGATGCATGGCACGTAATATGGCCCCGGGCTATTGTATTGTCGAGCGGCCTGGGTCACTTGATTATCAGGCCAGAGAACTGTTCAGAGATACCCGCACTCCAGCTGCTCAGATGTTCATGAGAATGAATACTGATACACCCTGGTTAAAACCCGGGCAGATATTGATTGTTGCCGATCCTGATACACCAGCACCAATGACTTTGCAGGCGCTGTCAGCACTCAGGCAAGCCAAAACAAAAACAAACCAGGCTTTGAACGGAGTCAGCACAGAAGAAGCCAGTTTCATGCAGAAGTATTACGGAGTTATCGCGGGCCTGACAAATGCCGGAGACAAGATTTTCGGTACTGTAGGAGATGCAGGCGAAAAATACTATTCCTCTATAGAACAGACCCTGAAAAAAATCGAGGGCAGCTACCAAAATCAATTCCGCACACAAGGCACCCTTATAAGTCAGCAATTCTTTGTGGAGCGCAATCAGCTATTGAACCAACTGAAAGAACTGGTAAATAAACCCCTTCTCAAGTCTCTAAACCGTTATGCTCTTAAACTTCGGCCTTACGAAGATATGCGCAGAGCATTAAACCTTTCAAGCCGCTCGATCGTTCATGAGTGGTCAACTGTTGGTATCGGTGGAATACCGGGATACTCGAATTTTGTTGGTAATGCAGCCAAAGCAGCACGTTTCCTCAAATACGGTGGATTCATTGGGATTGGTTTTTCTTTTGCTAACACAACAAATGAAGTGGTCAAGAGCTGCACTACAGGCCGTGAGAATGAATGCGAAAGAGTGGCATTCAAAAAATACACTTCGTTTACTGCTTCAACAGCCGGTGGCGTTGGTGGTGGTGCCCTGGGTTCTATTGTTGGTATTGGGATATGTACCGGAATCGGTATTGCAACAGCCGGTGTCGGTGGTGTCGCCTGTGCCGCAGTTGGTTCTGTTGCGGGAGGTTTGGCTGGAAGTTCCGCAGCTGACTTGATTATGGATTCAATATACAAACACCTGGACATCTGACAGCAAATGAAAATTTTTGTAATCGCCGTTATCATTGTTGCCAGCCTGGCTTTTATCGCCTCAATCATCTGGTATGCAATCAACAGGCCCAAGTACTACGAATTATTGAATCGCTTCCAAAGAAAATATACGTTTCCTGCTCCGTACTCATTTAGCTGCATGGTAGGCTTTTTTGGCGCACCACTTATGGCTTACTTTTTCCTTCGACTAAAGAACAGAAAGAACATACTGTTTGTTGAGAAAGCCAGTGATGTATACACCTTTCCGGATAATGACACTATCAAATTAATGTCCTGGTTACCGGTCTTCAAAGGTTTATTAATAATTTGCACGGTTTGCTATTCCTTCCTCATGCTTCTTGCGGTTTTTCTGGAGGCAAAGGACAGATTATTCCCATAGTCTGTATGCTTTATCGTCGGGACAAACAGCCCACTAAGTGGGCTGTGACATGCTAATTCTAAAGCGAGCGGTCCATTTCCAGTTTTACATCAAACATCAACAGACAGCCTTCCACAATACCTTCTGCCATCATGAGTTTTATCCTGATCATTCCCTCAGTGACCTTTAGTTTCTTCACAAATGCATGCCGCACCAACAAAAACGGGAGCCATTGGCTCCCGTTTTGCACTCTACCCGCTAAGGCAGATTACATATTCGCGATAATCGCGTCGCCAAACTCTGAACATTTCAGCAGTTTAGCGCCTTCCATCAGACGTTCGAAGTCATAGGTCACGGTCTTGTTGGCGATTGCGCCTTCCATGCCTTTAACAATCAGGTCTGCGGCTTCGAACCACTCCAGATGACGCAGCATCATCTCAGCGGAGAGGATAACGGAACCTGGGTTCACTTTATCCTGACCCGCATATTTCGGTGCAGTACCGTGGGTCGCTTCGAACAGCGCACATTCGTCACCGATGTTGGCACCCGGTGCGATACCGATACCGCCAACCTGCGCCGCCAGGGCGTCAGAGATGTAGTCACCGTTCAGGTTCATACAGGCGATCACGTCGTACTCTGCCGGACGCAGCAGGATCTGTTGCAGGAAGGCGTCAGCGATGACGTCTTTCACGATGATCTCTTTGCCGGTGTTCGGGTTTTTGAACTTCATCCACGGACCGCCATCGATCAGTTCGCCGCCGAACTCTTCTTTCACCAGCTGGTAGCCCCAGTCTTTGAAAGAACCTTCGGTGAACTTCATGATGTTGCCTTTGTGCACCAGGGTCAGGGAGTCACGATCGTTAGTGATGGTGTATTCCACTGCGGCACGCACCAGACGTTTGGTGCCTTCTTCTGAACACGGCTTCACGCCGATGCCACACTGCTGCGGGAAGCGAATTTTCTTCACGCCCATCTCTTCACGCAGGAACTTGATCACTTTGTCCGCTTCCGGCGTACCGGCTTTCCACTCGATACCGGCATAGATATCTTCGGAGTTTTCACGGAAGATCACCATGTCGGTATCTTCAGGACGTTTTACCGGGCTCGGGGTGCCTTTGTAGTAGCGTACCGGACGCAGACATACGTAGAGGTCCAGCTCCTGACGCAGCGCAACGTTCAGAGAACGAATACCGCCACCAACCGGGGTAGTCAGCGGGCCTTTGATGGCAACGCGATATTCTTTGATTAAATCGAGGGTTTCCTGCGGCAGCCAGACGTCCTGGCCGTAGAGTTCTACTGATTTCTCACCGGTGTAAATTTCCATCCAGGAAATTTTTCGCTCGCCGTTGTAGGCTTTCTTCACAGCGGCATCAACCACTTTCAGCATCACAGGCGAAACGTCAACACCGATGCCGTCACCTTCAATGTAGGGGATGATCGGGTTATTAGGTACTACCAGTTTGCCCTGATCCAGGGTGATTTTCTGACCTTCCGCCGGAACAACTACTTTGCTTTCCATTAACCTCTCCTTCGAGCGATTTTTTGTTAATGATTTGTAAGATGCGCGTCAATACTACTTGAATATTTCCGCCGCGCCAATCACCGCAGTTTCGCGTTATAATGCGCTGATTGTCACCGACTGCAAAGCCCATGCGAAAAACTTCTCAACGAATTCACCAGGATAAACGATTCAGCGGCCCGGCACGTAAGCCTGTCCGCCGTGATACGCGGCCCAAAGGCCCGGTACGCGTCATACTCTTTAACAAACCTTTCGATGTTTTACCGCAATTTAGCGATGAGGCCGGACGCCGCACCCTCAAGGATTTCGTGCCCGTCACCGACGTCTACGCCGCAGGCCGCCTCGATCGCGACAGCGAAGGGCTGATGGTGTTAACCAATGATGGCGCACTCCAGGCGCAGTTAACACAGCCCGGTAAACGGACCGGGAAAATCTATTTTGTGCAGGTGGAAGGCGAACCGCAGGAATCAGATTTATCCCTCCTGCGCACTGGCGTGACGCTGAATGATGGCCCCACCCTGCCTGCAGGTGTCGAGCGCGTCGCCGAGCCGGAATGGCTGTGGCCACGCCAGCCGCCGATTCGCGAACGCAAAGCTATCCCCACCAGTTGGCTGAAGATCACCTTATATGAAGGGCGTAACCGTCAGGTGCGACGCATGACGGCACACATAGGTTTCCCTACCCTGCGCCTGATTCGCTATGCCTTGGGGGAACATCAGCTGGATAATCTGGCACCGGGCGAATGGCGTGATATCAGCGCACAATTTTCAATAACTTCAGGTTAACAATCCGGGAGGATCGATGTTTAAACCTCATGTCACGGTGGCGTGTCTGGTGCAGGCGCAAGGTCAGTTGCTGGTGGTGGAAGAACAGGTCAATGGCCGCGCTACCTGGAATCAGCCCGCCGGTCATCTGGAAGCGGATGAAACCCTGTTGGAAGCGGTACAACGCGAGCTGTTTGAAGAGACCGGCATCACCGCCACGCCGGACTATTTTCTTGGTGTGCAGCAGTGGATCGCCCCGGATAATACGCCTTTTGTGCGGTTCCTGTTTGGCCTGGATCTGGCAGAAATGGTCGCCACTACGCCACATGACGATGACATCGATTGCTGCTGGTGGCTGACGCCAGAGCAGATTATCAGCGCCGATAAGCTGCGTTCGCCGCTGGTGGCGGAAAGTGTGCGGCTGTGGCAACAGGGGGCACGCTACCCTCTGCAACTGGTTGCTCCGTTCCAGTGGCCGTTTCACGAGGGTGCGCACCCGGCTTCCGCGTGCTAGAATACGCCGCCTGTTTTTATCGTAATCAAGAGTGCGTCATGTCTGACAACAGCCAGAAAAAAGTGATCGTCGGTATGTCCGGCGGCGTCGATTCTTCCGTTTCCGCCTGGTTACTGCAACAGCAGGGCTATCAGGTCGAGGGCCTGTTCATGAAGAACTGGGAGGAAGACGACGGCGAGGAGTATTGCACTGCCGCTGACGACCTGGCTGATGCGCAGGCCGTATGTGACAAACTCGGTATCAAATTGCACAAAGTTAACTTTGCCGCCGAGTACTGGGACAATGTTTTTGAGCATTTCCTCGAAGAGTACAAAGCTGGTCGTACGCCGAACCCCGATATTCTCTGTAACAAAGAGATCAAATTTAAAGCGTTTCTCGAATTCGCCGCTGAAGATCTCGGTGCTGACTTTATCGCGACCGGCCACTACGTGCGTCGTCAGGATGTTGACGGCCAAAGCCGCCTGCTGCGCGGCCTCGACGGCAACAAAGATCAGAGTTACTTCCTGTACACCCTGAGCCATGAGCAGGTTGCGCAAAGCCTGTTCCCGGTGGGTGAGCTGGAAAAACCGGAAGTGCGTCGCATTGCCGAGCAGCTTGATCTGATCACCGCAAAGAAAAAAGATTCCACCGGCATCTGCTTTATTGGCGAACGCAAATTCCGCGATTTCCTTGGTCGCTATCTCCCGGCTCAACCGGGCGAGATTGAAACCGTTGACGGCGAAATCGTCGGTGAGCATCAGGGCCTGATGTACCACACCCTGGGCCAGCGCAAAGGATTGGGCATTGGTGGTCGTAAAGAAAGCAATGACGATCCCTGGTACGTGGTCGATAAAGACGTCGCCCGTAACCGTCTGATTGTGGCGCAGGGTGGTGATCATCCGCGTTTAATGTCCGTGGGGCTGATTGCCCAGCAGTTGCATTGGGTGGATCGTCAGCCGATTACCGCGCCGCTGCGTTGTACGGTGAAAACCCGTTACCGCCAGACCGATATCCCGTGCGAAATTATCCCGCACAGCGATGACCGTATTGAAGTGCGTTTTGATGAGCCGGTTGCGGCTGTCACGCCGGGCCAGTCTGCCGTGTTTTACCTCGGTGACGTTTGCCTGGGTGGCGGCATTATTGAACAGCGTCTGCCCTGGGCAGCGGCCTAAGGTCGGCGCTGCCGACGCGTATACAGGAGTAACCGTGGCTAAGAACTATTATGAGATAACGCTGGCACTGGCGGGCGTCTGCCAGGCTGCGCATCTGGTGCAGCAGCTGGCGCATCAGGGTACCTGTAATAATGACGCGCTGAGCGTGTCACTGCGCAGCCTGCTTGATCTCAATCCCGGCTCAACGCTGGCGGTGTATGGCAATGATGAGGCCAACCTGCGGCTCGGGCTGGAGACGCTAATGGCGGTGCTGAACAGCAGCAGCCGCCAGGGTGCCGGTGCAGAATTGACGCGTTACACCCTGAGCCTGATGGTACTGGAGCGCAAACTGCACGGGAACAAACAGGCATTGAACACCCTGGCCCAGCGCATCAGCCAGTTGGATCGCCAACTGGCGCACTATGAACTGGAATCCGACACCATCACCAGCGCGATGGCAGCGATTTATGTCGATGTGATTAGCCCACTTGGCCCACGTATTCAGGTGACCGGCTCCCCACAGGTGCTGCAAAGCTCACAGATTCAGGGCCGCGTGCGCGCCGCGCTGCTGGCGGGTATCCGTTCTGCCGTATTATGGCAGCAGGTCGGTGGTGGCCGCCTGCAACTGATGTTCTCGCGTCAGCGTTTGCTGAGTGAGGCAAAAACCATTTTATCCCGGCTGGGAACGGCGTATTAAACGTCTTTCCGGCATTACGCTTTGTTAAACGATTCAGGAGTTGCACTGATGGAATTATCCTCTCTGACCGCCGTCTCACCTGTCGATGGTCGTTACGGCGATAAAGTCAGCCCGCTGCGCGCGATTTTCAGCGAATACGGTTTGCTGAAATTCCGCGTTGAGGTTGAAGTTCGCTGGTTACAGAAACTGGCCGCGACCGCAGAGATCAAGGAAGTTCCTGCATTTGATGCTGACGCAAACGCTTTCCTTGACGCTATCGTCGCCAATTTCAATGAAACTGACGCAGCGCGCATCAAAACCATCGAGCGCACCACCAACCACGACGTGAAAGCGGTGGAATACTTTCTGAAAGAGAAAGTGGCCGACGTCCCTGCCCTGCACGCGGTATCTGAGTTTATCCACTTCGCCTGTACTTCCGAAGATATCAACAACCTGTCGCACGCGCTGATGCTGGAAACCGCCCGCCGTGACGTGATTCTGCCGTACTGGAGCAAAATCATTGCCGCAGTGAAAGGCCTGGCGCAGGAATATCGCGACATTCCGCTGCTGTCGCGTACCCACGGCCAGCCTGCCACCCCGTCCACTATGGGTAAAGAGATGGCGAACGTCGCTTACCGTATGGAGCGTCAGCTGCGTCAGTTGGGCAACATCGAAGTACTGGGTAAAATCAATGGTGCGGTAGGTAACTACAACGCCCACATCGCTGCCTATCCGGAAGTGGACTGGCACCAGTTGAGCGAAGCCTTCGTTACCTCTCTGGGCATCACCTGGAACCCCTACACCACGCAGATTGAGCCGCACGACTATATTGCTGAAATGTTCGACTGCATCGCGCGTTTCAACACCATTCTGATCGACTTTGATCGCGATATCTGGGGCTACGTGGCGCTCAACCACTTCAAACAGAAAACTATTGCCGGTGAAATTGGTTCTTCGACCATGCCGCACAAAGTTAACCCGATCGACTTCGAAAACTCCGAAGGTAACCTCGGTCTGGCGAATGCGGTGATGCAACATCTGGCCAGCAAACTGCCGGTTTCGCGCTGGCAGCGTGATTTGACCGACTCCACCGTCCTGCGTAACCTGGGCGTTGGCGTGGGTTATGCGCTGATTGCCTACCAGGCGACGCTGAAAGGCATCTCTAAGCTGGAAGTGAACCGCGATCGTCTGCTTGACGAGCTGGATCACAACTGGGAAGTTCTGGCGGAGCCAATCCAGACGGTAATGCGTCGTTATGGCATCGAGAAGCCGTACGAGAAACTGAAAGAGCTGACGCGCGGTAAACGCGTGGATGCGGCCGGTATGCAGGCGTTTATCGATAGCCTGGAACTGCCGGAAGAAGAAAAAGTGCGTCTGAAACAGATGACGCCGGCAAACTACCTTGGCCGTGCGGTCCAGATGGTTGACGACCTGAAGTAATCGCCACCCACGCAGGCGCGCCGCGGCTCGCCTGCGTTAATCTGCGGTTTAGCTGACCTGGCATATACTTTTCTCCATCAATGTGTTGAAAGTAAGGAAATGCTATGCGTGTTCTGGTTGTGGAAGATAATGCGCTGCTGCGTCATCATCTCGCCGTGCAATTGCGCGAAATGGGCCATCAGGTGGATGCCGCAGAAGATGCGAAAGAAGCCGATTATTTTCTCCAGGAGCATGTGCCGGATATTGCGCTGGTCGATCTCGGCCTGCCGGGCGAAGACGGTATGTCACTGATCCGCCGCTGGCGTGGTGATGCCATTCGCCAACCGATTCTGGTGCTGACCGCGCGTGAAGGCTGGCAGGCAAAAGTGGAGGCGCTGGAAGCCGGTGCCGACGACTATGTCACCAAACCTTTCCATATCGAAGAAGTGGCAGCACGTTTGCAGGCGCTGATGCGTCGTAACAGCGGCCATGCTTCCCAGATTATCTCGATGCCTCCGTTTCAGGTTGACCTCTCGCGTCGCGAGCTGACCATCAATGAAGAACAGGTCAAACTGACGGCGTTTGAATACACTATCGTGGAAACCCTGATCCGCAATGCCGGTAAAGTGGTCAGCAAAGATTCGCTGATGTTGCAGCTTTATCCCGACGCCGAACTGCGTGAAAGTCATACCATTGATGTGCTGATGGGGCGTCTGCGTAAAAAAATTCTCGCGCTCTATCCGACGGAAGTGATTAACACCGTACGCGGCCAGGGCTATCGCTTCGATCTCTGATAAATGAACTGGTTGCGTCGTCTGCGTCCCTTCTCACTGCGCGCCCGCTTTTTGCTGGCGACGGCAGCCATTGTGTTGTTTCTGTCGCTCTCCTACGGCATGGTTGCCGTGGTGGGTTATGTGGTGAGTTTTGATAAGAACACCTACCGCGTGATGCGAGGCGAGAGCAACCTGTTTTTTACCCTCGCCCAATGGCAGGACAACAAACTCACCATTGCTCAGCCGGAGCGCATGACGCTGAATTTCCCGACGCTGGTTTTTATCTACGATGAACACGGCAAATTGCTGTGGCAACAGCGCGATGTCCCGGAGATTCGCAAGAAAATTCAGCGCGAGTGGTTACTCAAACCAGATTTTTACGAAATTGATACCAGCAATCGTACCAGCCTGGCGGCGATGGGGAATAACCCGGTGGCGCAGAGGCAGTTACACGCCTGGGATACCGACAGCAACGACACCTTTACCCACTCGGTTGCCGTCAATCGCTACGATGCCACCACCAACTTACCGGCGCTGACGATTGTGGTAGTCGATTCGATCCCGCAGGAACTGCAACATTCGGATGTGGTGTGGTCATGGTTTAGCTATGTGCTGGCCGCGAATCTGCTGTTGGTGATCCCATTGCTATGGCTGGCCGCGCACTGGAGCCTGCGTCCCATTGGCGATCTCACTTCTCAGGTACGCGAGCTGGAAACCAGCCAGCGTGAAAACCTCGATGATAATCCTCCGCAGGAACTGAAGAGCCTGGTTCGCAACCTGAATTTGCTGCTTTCCAACGAACGACAGCGTTATACGCGCTATCGCACTACACTGTCCGATCTCACCCACAGCCTGAAAACCCCGCTGGCGGTGTTGCAGAGTACGCTGCGTTCACTACGCAGCGGCAAAGAGCTGACGGTGGAACAAGCCGAACCGGTGATGCTGGAACAAATCAGCCGTATCTCGCAGCAAATTGGTTATTACCTGCATCGTGCCACCATGCAGGCCGACCATAACCCGTTGCAGCGCGACCTCCATTCCGTCTCCGCGTTGCTCGACAGCCTGTGCTCGGCGTTAAACAAGGTTTATCAACGCAAAGGGGTGGAAATCACCCTCGATATCTCCCCTGAGCTGACCTTTATCGGTGACCAAAACGATTTCATGGAAGTGCTGGGCAACGTACTGGATAACGCCTGCAAATATTGCCTGGAGTTTATTGAGGTCACCGCGCGCCAGACAGACAAAGCCCTGCATCTGTATATCGACGACGATGGTCCCGGCATTCCCGAAAGCAAGCGGGATTTGATCTTTGTACGCGGGCAGCGCGCCGATACGCTGCGTCCCGGCCAGGGCCTGGGTTTGGCGGTGGTGCGCGACATTCTGGAACAATATGCCGGTCAGGTTATCGCCACCACCAGCCCGCTGGGCGGTGCCCGTATGGAAGTCATCTTCCAACGTCAGGAAGTTGAACATCGTCGTGAGTAGAACGGCACGCGGGCTGTTATACTTGCAGGCATTCATGGCCCTAACCGGAACCCTTCTATGGATTATCAGCTCGATCTTAACTGGCCCGATTTTATTCAGCGCTACTGGCAAAAACGCCCGGTGGTGCTCAAACGTGGTTTTAAAAACTTTATTGACCCTATTTCTCCTGATGAGCTGGCCGGTCTGGCAATGGAAAACGAGGTGGATAGCCGCCTGGTGAGCCACAACAACGGCAAATGGCAGGTAAGCCACGGTCCGTTTGAAAGTTACGATCATCTCGGCGAAAACAACTGGTCGCTGCTGGTGCAGGCGGTGAACCACTGGCACGAGCCTTCTGCGGCGCTGATGCGTCCGTTCCGCTTCTTGCCCGACTGGCGCATTGACGATCTGATGATCTCCTTTGCCGTGCCGGGCGGCGGCGTAGGTCCCCATTTCGACCAGTATGATGTGTTTATTATTCAGGGCACCGGACGTCGTCGCTGGCGCGTTGGCGAGAAAGTGCCGATGAAACAGCATTGCCCGCACCCGGACCTGCTCCAGGTGGAACCCTTTGATGCCATCATTGATGAAGAGATGGAACCGGGCGATATTCTCTATATTCCGCCGGGATTCCCGCACGAAGGTTACTCGCTGGAAAACGCGCTAAACTACTCGGTAGGCTTCCGTGCCCCCAGTGGCCGTGAACTGATCAGCGGTTTTGCCGACTATGTGCTGGCGCATGAGCTGGGCAGCTATCGTTATAGCGATCCCGATGTCCCAACGCGTGATTGTCCGTCGCAAATCCTGCCGTCAGAAGTGGAAGGCATCCGTGCGGCGATGTTGGATGTGATCAATCAGCCGGAACAATTTAACCAGTGGTTTGGCGAATTTATTTCCCAGTCACGTCACGAACTGGATATCGCGCCACCTGAGCCACCATATCAGCCAGATGAGATCTACGATGCCCTGCAACAGGGGGACGCCCTGACCCGTCTTGGCGGTCTGCGTGTGTTGACGCTGGGTGATGTGGTGTTCGTTAATGGTGAAAGCGTGGGTTGTAGCCACCCGGAAGTGCTGGCGGCGCTGGCCAATCGTCAGGTGCTGACGCTGGAAGATTTTGGTACTGCGTTGGATGACCCGTCGCTGCTGGCGCAGCTCGCTGCACTGGTCAACAGTGGCTACTGGTTCTTCGCGGACTAACAACAGTATGCACTGAACCGTCACGGCGCGATAAACGCGCCGTGACGGACGTTATTTCTTCTCTGCCACCAGCGCTGCAAGGCGCACAATCACATCCACCGCCTGGGCCATCACGTTGAGTGAAGCAAACTCATGTTTGCCGTGATAGTTGTAGCCACCGGTAAACAGATTCGGGCACGGTAAACCTTTCCACGACAACGCTGAACCGTCAGTACCGCCGCGAATCGGTTTCACGTTTGGCTCGATGCCGCAATCACGCATCGCCTGCAACGCCAGCTCGATAATATGCGGGTGTGGCTCGACCTTCTCCCGCATATTGCGATAGCTGTCGCTGATCTCGACTTTTACTGAACACTCGCCGTGTAATCCCTTGCTGACCCGACGGCCAATCTCTTCCAGCAGCTGTTTACGTTTCGCGTAGTTGTCGGCGTCAAAGTCACGGATGATGTATTGCATCTCGGCATGTTCTACCGTGCCTTTGATGTTGTGCAGATGATAGAAACCTTCATAACCTTCGGTAAACTGGGGTTTCTCCTGCGCCGGAACCTCAGCATGGAAACGCATCGCCAGCTCCAGCGCATTCACCATCACGCCTTTCGCGGTGCCGGGATGAACATTGTTACCGACGATTTTCACCACGGCTGACGCGGCATTAAAGTTCTCGAATTCGAATTCGCCGAGGTCGCTACCATCAACGGTATAAGCCCAGTCGGCGGCAAAATTCTCGATGTCGAAGTACGACGTACCACGACCAATCTCTTCATCCGGCGTAAAGGCGACACGAATCGCACCGTGCGGGATATCCCCTTTGGCAAGGCGCGCCATCGCCGTCATAATTTCCGCCACCCCGGCCTTATCATCGGCACCCAGCAGGGTTTTACCGTCGGTGGTAACCAGCGTATGACCAATCAATTTATGCAATATCGGGAACATCACCGGCGAAAGAATTTCGTCCCCATTGCCGAGGGCAATATCCCCGCCACGGTAGTTTTCAATAATCTGCGGATTGACATTCTTCGCGGTGAAATCCGGCGAGGTGTCCATATGCGAGATAAAGCCAATCACCGGGGTCGGCCAGTCAACATTCGCCGGTAAGGTGCCCATCACGCAGCAATGGTCGCTTAAAGTCACATCAACAAAACCCAGAGCCAGCAGTTCTTCCTGTAACTGACGTGCCAGCGTCCACTGCCCTTCGCTGCTTGGCACCTGTCGTGCCTGCGGTTTTGATTGGGTTTCTACCGCCACATAACTGAGAAAGCGCTCAAGTAATTGATCCATCGGTCATCCCTCTAAAGAACCTGCATTATTATCATAGGTCGCTGGTGACGCGATGTTGCGTCAAATCATTATCCATCAGGTTAGTCCTGTCCTGATGATTTGCTTAATCATCAAATAAAGAAAGATGACTTCCCTGCCAGCGAGTGTCCGTACAGCATACTCCGATTTTTTTCAGACTTTTCAAGGTAATTCCTCGCTGAAACATGGCATTGGTGCTTTTTTCAGGTATTATCCCGCCCTTCATCACGGCAGGCCGTTACCAACGACTATGCTGTAATCAGATCATTTTCAGACTGAGTGACTAAAATGACGCAAACACGCGCGCAACAAGCGCTGGTTACGCTTTCTGGCATCAGTAAAGCTTTCGATGGTAAATCCATCATCTCCGACTTTCAGCTGACTATCCGCCACGGCGAATTTATCACCCTGCTGGGTCCCTCCGGCTGTGGCAAAACCACGATCCTGCGTCTGATTGCCGGACTGGAAGAGGCCGATAACGGTCGCATCATCCTTGATGACAACGATATCACCGACACGCCCGCCGAGCACCGCCATATCAACACCGTGTTTCAGAGCTATGCGCTGTTTCCGCATATGTCAGTATTTGAGAACGTCGCTTTTGGCCTGCGGATGCAGAAAACCCCGACGGATGAGATAACCCGGCGCGTCAACGAGGCGCTGGCGATGGTGCAGCTGGAAAGTTTTGCGCAGCGTCGCCCTCAGCAGCTCTCTGGCGGCCAACAGCAGCGCGTGGCAATCGCCCGTGCGGTGGTGAATCGGCCAAAAGTCTTGCTGCTTGACGAGTCGTTGTCGGCACTGGATTACAAACTGCGTAAGCAGATGCAAAACGAACTGAAAGCGTTGCAGCGTAAGCTGGGTATCACTTTTGTCTTTGTCACCCATGATCAGGAAGAAGCCCTGACCATGTCGGATCGCATCGTGGTGATGCGTGATGGACGGATTGAACAGGATGGCACGCCCCGCGAGATTTATGAAGAACCCGCCAATCTGTTTGTCGCCCGATTTATCGGTGAAATCAACGTGTTTGATGCCGAGGTGTTGAACAGTGATAACGCACCCTGTGTTCGCGCGCGTGTGGAAGGTCGGGAATGTGAGATCCACTGCCCTTTCCCGGTCGTCGCGGGTGATAAATTGCATGTTCTGCTGCGCCCGGAAGATTTGCGTGTGGAAGAGATAGCCGACGACAGCCCCAGCGACCAGCTGATCGGCTATGTTCGCGAACGCAACTACAAAGGCATGACGCTGGAATCTACCGTCGAACTGGAAAACGGTAAGTTGCTGACGGTGAGTGAGTTCTTTAATGAGGACGATCCCGATTTTGACCACTCGCTAAACCAAAAAATGGCGGTGAGCTGGGTGCAAAGCTGGGAGGTGGTGCTGCCGTATGAAACTGATGCGTAATCGCCTGCAAAATTTTATTGTGGCAATGATTGTCGGCTGGCTGGCGCTGTTCGTATTGCTGCCAAACCTGATGATCTTTGTCACCAGCTTTCTGACGCGTGACGATGCGCATTTCGTCAGCATGGTGTTTACCCTCAGTAACTACAGCCGTCTGGTCGACCCGTTATATGCCGAGGTGCTGCTGCATTCGCTGAATATGGCGGTGATTGCCACCCTCTGCTGCTTGCTGCTGGGTTATCCCTTCGCCTGGTGCCTGACCAGGCTGTCGCCCCGCCTGCGGCCGCTGATGTTGTTTCTGCTGATCGTGCCGTTCTGGACCAACTCGTTGATCCGCATCTACGGCCTGAAAATTTTTCTCAGCACCCGCGGCTGGCTGAATGATTTTTTGTTGTGGCTCGGGGTGATCGATGAACCTTTTCGCATTATGTACACGCCGCAAGCGGTGATCCTTGGGCTGATTTATATCCTGCTGCCGTTTATGGTGCTACCGCTCTACTCCAGCCTGGAAAAACTGGACCGTTCCTGTCTTGAGGCGGCGCGGGATCTCGGCGCGAATACGCTGCAACGCTTTATCCGCATCATTTTGCCGCTTACCATGCCGGGGATTGTTGCCGGTTGCCTGCTGGTGTTGATCCCGGCAATGGGTCTGTTCTACGTCTCCGATTTGATGGGTGGCGCCAGAAATCTGCTGATTGGTAACGTGATTAAAAGCCAGTTTCTTAACATCCGTGACTGGCCGTTTGGGGCCGCCACCAGCATCGTAATGACGCTGCTGATGGGGCTGATGCTGTTGTTTTACTGGCGCGCGGCGCGACTGCTGAATAACAAAGTGGAGCTGCAATAATGGCACGCTGGTTACGCGGCAGCTTTATGGCCGTCATTTACGCCTGGTTTTATATTCCGATCATTATCCTGATCGTCAATTCGTTTAATGCGTCGCGCTTTGGCATCAACTGGCAGGGATTCAGTACCCAGTGGTACGGGTTGCTGATCAACAACGATAGTTTGCTCCAGGCGGCACAACATTCGCTGCTGATGGGGGTGCTCTCCGCCAGCTGCGCCACGATTATCGGTTCCCTGACGGCGGTCGCGCTGTATCGTTATCGTTTTCGCGGCAAACCTTTCGTCAGCGGCATGTTGTTTGTGGTGATGATGTCACCCGACATTGTGATGGCGATTTCGCTGCTGGTGCTGTTTATGTTGCTGGGCATCTCACTCGGCTTCTGGTCGCTGTTGTTTTCGCATATCACCTTTTGCCTGCCGTTTGTCGTCATTACCGTGTATTCACGTCTGAAAGGGTTTGATGTGCGTATGCTGGAGGCCGCCAGGGATCTCGGTGCCAGTGAAATCATCATCCTGCGCAAGATTTTGCTGCCGCTGGCGCTGCCCGCGGTGGCTGCCGGGTGGCTGTTGAGCTTTACCCTGTCGATGGACGATGTGGTGGTTTCCTCCTTCGTCACCGGCCCAACGTTTGAAATTCTGCCGTTGAAAATTTACTCGATGGTGAAAGTCGGCGTCTCGCCCGAGGTGAACGCGCTGGCGACAATTTTGCTGCTACTGTCGCTGCTGTTGGTGGCAGCCAGTCAGCTGTTATTGCGCGATAAAACTAAATAGAGGACAACCCATGAATAAATGGTCTCACTGGCTGGCGGCTGGGGCGCTGGCACTGGGCATGCAGAGCGCACAGGCTGACGACAGCAACACGCTCTATTTCTACAACTGGACCGAATATGTGCCGCCGGGGCTGCTGGAGCAGTTCACCAAAGAAACCGGCATCAAGGTGATTTACTCCACCTACGAGTCTAACGAGAGCATGTATGCCAAGCTGAAAACCTGGAAAGATGGCGCGTATGACCTGGTGGTGCCCTCCACTTACTTTATCGCCAAAATGCGCAATGAAGGGATGTTGCAGAAAATTGATAAGTCTCAGTTGAGCAACTTTCACAACCTCGATCCGAATCTGCTCAACAAACCGTTCGATCCCAATAACGATTACTCGATCCCCTATATCTGGGGTGCAACCGCGATTGGCATCAATACCGACGCCATTGACCCGAAAAGCGTCAGCGGCTGGGCCGACTTGTGGAAGCCGGAATATAAACAAAGCCTGCTACTGACCGATGATGCACGCGAAGTGTTCCAGATGGCGCTGCTTAAGTTGGGATACTCGGGCAACACCCGTGACCCGAAGGAGATCGACGCGGCTTATGAAGAGTTGAAAAAGCTGATGCCGAACGTGCTGGCCTTCAACTCCGATAACCCAGGCAACCCTTATATGGAAGGGGAAGTGAATCTCGGCATGATCTGGAATGGTTCCGCCTATGTTGCGCGTCAGGCCGGCACACCGTTGCAGGTCATCTGGCCGAAAGAAGGCGGTATTTTCTGGATGGATAACCTGGCGATCCCGGCCAATGCCAAAAACAAGGCCGGCGCGCTGAAGTTGATAAACTTCCTGCTACGCCCGGAAGTCGCCGCAAAAGTGGCGGAAACCATTGGTTATCCGACGCCAAATCTGGCGGCGAAGAAATTGTTGCCGAAAGCGGTAGCGGAAGACCCGTCGCTGTATCCCTCCGCAGACGTGATTAATCACGGCGAGTGGCAGAATGATGTCGGCGATGCCAGCGTGCAGTACGAGACATTGTTCCAGAAGCTCAAAGCGGGACGTTAACAAAAATGCGCGATAAATCGCGCCGCTACGAGACCTGCATGTATTGTAGCGGCGCGATTTATCGCGCGGATTTTTGTCTATTTATACAACCCACGCAGAAAGGTGTGCACAAACTCCGGCACCACAACGCTCGCCAGGCCGTACTGACCTTCAGCAAATTCGTTACCGATATGGCTGGGTTCCAGATTCAGTTCCACTGTATGCGCGCCCTGTATTTTCGCCTCATGGACAAAACCGGCCGCCGGATAGACATGACCAGAGGTGCCAATCGCGATAAAGAGGTTGGCGCTATCGAGTGCCTGATAAATCTCTTCCATCCCCAGCGGCATTTCGCCAAACCACACCACATGCGGACGCAATGCGGAAGGGAACTGACAGCAGGTGCAGCGGTCATCCGGGGTGAGATCGTCGGTCCAGTCAATCACCTGGCCGCTGCTGACACAGCGCACTTTCAGCAATTCACCGTGCATATGCAGCACGCGTTGGCTACCGGCGCGTTCGTGCAAATCATCGATATTTTGCGTCACCAGCAGGAAGTTATCGCCCAACACCTGCTCCAGCTCCGCCAGGGCCAGATGCGCCGCATTGGGTTGGATGTCAGGTTGTTGCAGTTGACGCCGACGCGCATTGTAAAACGCCTGTACCAGCGCCGGATCGCGGTGAAATCCTTCCGGGGTGGCAACATCTTCTACCTGATGTTCTTCCCACAGGCCATCCGCCGCGCGGAAGGTGCGAATGCCCGATTCCGCTGATATTCCCGCCCCGGTTAACACCACCACACGCGGTAAGGGATGCGCGGCCAGCTCGGCTTTACGATCGCGTTCAAAAATACGCTGGCGAAAGCGCTGATGCACTTTACGACGCGTTTTTTTATAGCGGGCGAGTCGTAAGCGACGACGGGGTGTGCGCATAAAGGCTCCTTAATCTGCGCAGCCGCGATACCGCCGCTGCGCCTGTTTGCGGTTACTGCCCGCTCAACACGCGGGCCGGGTCGATGCGGCTGGCGCGACGGGCCGGATACCAACTGGCGAGCAGGCTCAGAATTATAGCCGTGGCCAGGACGGAAATCACATCCAGCCAGTGCAGCTCTGACGGCAGGAAGTCGATAAAGTAGATATCTCCGGCCAGCAATTGATGGCCTGTAACATGTTCCAGGCCGCGCATAATCGGTGTCAGATTCAGTGCCACCAGCACGCCAACCACCACGCCACTGACGCTGCCCAGCAACCCAGCGAGCAGCCCGTACCAGATAAAGATGGCGCGAATCAGGCCATCCTTCGCCCCGAGCGTGCGCAGCACCGCGATATCGCTACTCTTATCCTTCACCGCCATCACCAGCGTCGAGACGATATTGAAGCAGGCGACGCCAATCACCAGCACCATCGCCAGATACATAATGGCGCGGATCATCTGAATATCACGGTACATATAACCGTAAGTCCCAATCCAGCTACGGATATAGACGTACGAATGGGTCACTTCACCGGCGTCACGCACCAGTTTCTGCGCCTTGAAGGGGTCGCTCATCTTCAGCGCGATACCGCTGACGCTGTCACCCATATCCAGATACGTTTGTGCATCAGCCAGCGGCACCAGCGCCAGGCTGTGATCCAACATGCCGCTAAGTTGCAGAATACCGCTCACCTGCAAACGGATACGTTTCGGCTGAAGCAGCTTATTTTCGCCATCATTGTTGGGGATCATGATGGTGATCCAGTCACCCTGCTTCACGTTTAGCGACTTAGCGATACCACCGCCCAAAATGATTTGCTGTTTTCCGGCCGCAAATTGTGACCAGGCATCACCGGCAACAAAACGCGGCAGCGCACTGAGGCGTGGTTCCTGTTGCGGATCCACCCCTTTGACCTGGAGCGCCTGTAACTTCGCGCCGCTCTCAATCAAGCCGGTAAAGTTGACGTAAGGGGCAGCGGCGGCAATACCCGGCACCTGCTCGATCGGCGCAATCATCGGCTGCCAGTTGCGAAACGGCTGGTTTACCGGCTCGATTTCACCGTGCGGCACCACCGCCAGAATGCGGTTATTCAATTCCCGTTCGAAGCCGTTCATCGCACTCAGGCCGATGATCAACACCGCCACGCCCAGCGCGATACCGACGGTGGAGATAATCGAAATCAGCGACACCATGCCGCCACGCCGACGGCCACGGCTGAAGCGCAGCCCCAGCAGCAGGGATAACGAAGGCGTCATTACTGCGCTCCCAGCGTTAAATGTTCGCTCAACTGACCGTCGCGCATCTCCATCTGACGGCTGAGACGTTTCGCCAGCTGTAAATCGTGTGTCACCACCAGAAATGCGGTGCCCTGGCGGGTATTGAGTTCACCCAGCAACTCAAAGATCGCATCAGCATTCCGGGCATCGAGGTTGCCGGTTGGCTCATCCGCCATCACCAGACGCGGGCGATTCACCAGCGCACGGGCAATCGCCACACGCTGCCGCTCACCACCGGATAACTCGGAAGGACGGTGCGCAGCGCGTTTCTCCAGCCCAACGGCCGCCAGCATCTCACGGGCGCGCGCTTCCGCTTCACCTTTGGCAGCTTTGCCAATCAGCAGCGGCATCGCCACGTTTTCCAGCGCGGTGAAATCCGGCAGCAGGTGGTGGAACTGATAAATAAAGCCCAACTCGCGGTTGCGCAGCTCCGCTTTGGCCGAAGAGGACATCGCATTCAGCGATTTACCATCAAAGATTACATCGCCAGAGGTTGGCGCATCCAACCCGCCCAGCAGATGCAGCAAAGTACTCTTACCGGAACCGGAGCTGCCGACAATCGCCGTCAGTTCACCGGGTTGCAGGCTGAAAGCCACGTTGCGCAGCACATCGGTCTGCACGCTGCCTTCCTGATAGCGTTTGCACAGGTCACGACACTGCAACAAAGGGGTGTTACTCATAACGTAAAGCCTCAGCGGGTTGAACGGCGGCAGCGCGCCATGACGGATAAAAAGTAGAAAGCAGCGCCACGGCCATCGACACCAGCGCAATGGTGACCACCTGCCAGACATTGATGTCTACCGGCAACGCGGCACCATCGAGGAACAGGCCAATCACCGGCAGCAAATGGTTGAGCTGGCTGGCGAGTAACACCCCCAGCAGCGTGCCGAGCAGCGCGCCGATAATACCGGCGCTGGCGCCCTGCACCATAAACACCGCCACAATCTGTCGACGGGTTAAGCCCTGGGTTTGCAGAATCGCCACTTCGGCCTGCTTTTCCATAATCAGCAGGCCCAGCGAGGTAATGATGTTAAACGCGGCGACAGCAATGATCAGACTGAGCAGCAGCCCCATCATATTTTTCTCCATGCGTACCGCCTGGAACAGATCGCCTTTGCGCTCGCGCCAGTCTTTCCACACCAGGCCATCGGCCAGTTTTTGCTGGCTGAGGGTATCGACGTCGAGCGGTTTGTCCAGCCACAGACGCCAGCCGGTAATGTTGCCGAGCGGATAGCGCATCACGCGTGAGGCATCCTGCTGATTCACCAGGATCTGGTAGCCGTCCACTTCGCTGTTGGCGGCGTAGGTACCCGCCACGGTAAAGATACGCTGGCTCGGCACGCGACCCACCGGCGTAAACTGGCTGACTGACGGCACCATCAGACGCAGCTGGTCGCCACGTTTGACGCCCAACTGCCCGGCCAGTTGCTCACCGAGAATCACGTTGTATTGTCCGGCTTGCAGCACGCTCTGCGGAGTATTGACCAGATAAGGGGTTAAGGGGTCTTTTTCGTCCGGGTTGATGCCAAGCATCACCCCGACTGAAACATTATGGGCGCTTTGCAGCACCACATCGGCCGTGGTCAATGGCGCGACACGGCTGACGCCCTGCAAATTAAGGCTTTGCGCCGTGAGTTGCTGCGGATTGATGCTGCCTTTATCGCTGGTCACCAGCGCCTGCGGCATCAGACCGAGGATATTGCCCTCCAGCTCGCGCTCGAAGCCGTTCATCACCGACAGCACTGTCACCAGCGCCAGCACTCCCAGCGTGATGCCGATAGTGGAGAGCCAGGAGACGAAGCGACCGAAGCGGTCTGAAGCGCGGCCACGCATGTAGCGCAGGCCGATGAATAACGCGACTGGTTGATACATGAGATCCGTCTTGGCAGTAGCCTGAAAATAAGTAGTGGGATGATAAAGGAGCCGCCTGCTTTATGAAACCTCTAACCCTCTGAGTCTGCGGCAAAGTTGCGTCAAAATGCGTCGCATAGCGACCTCATGCACAAAAAAGCGACAAAATAATGACGTTAATTGTACGTTTATTGGTCAGCCGCTGCGGTAAACTACACTAAGTAGTGATGTTGAGTGTGGGGGTACAACATATGCTCAAGTTTCCCAAAGGCAGTATCGTTAAACACAAATCGGGTGAAATTAAAGGCGTGATCGTCAACGTGTTCGAGCAGGGTGATGCGCCAACCGGTTATTACGTGAAGTGGGACGACGGTAACCACAGTTATCATCTGGAACAGGAACTCTCCTGGGCCAACGTCGATCGACCGCGTATGCATTATACGCAGCAATCAATTAAGTAACGGAACCGGGAAAAAAGCACCGCGACAGGTGATCCTCAGGGCGGATTGTGGAATGATGACGCCCTGGAATAAAAGGAGAGAATGTCGAGACCCCATGTCCGAACAGAGTCGTTATACCCTGCCAGTCAAAGCCGGTGACCACCGTCAACTCGGTCAACTGGTGGGAGCCGCCCAGGCGGTTGAGTGTGCCAGCATCACCGAACATCATCAGGGTCCGGTGCTGATGATTACCCCGGATATGCAATCTGCCCTGCGACTACAGGAAGAGATTCGCCAGTTCACCGATCTGCCGGTCAGTAACCTCGCCGACTGGGAAACGCTGCCCTACGACAGCTTCTCCCCGCATCAGGACATTATATCCTCCCGTTTGTCCACCTTGTATCAATTGCCGACCCTGACGCAGGGCATGCTGATCATGCCGGTGAACACGCTGATGCAGCGCGTTTGCCCGCACAGCTTTTTACACGGCCATGCGCTGGTGATGCGTAAAGGGCAACAGCTTTCGCGCGATGCCCTGCGCGACCAACTGGAACAAGCCGGTTATCGCCATGTCGACCAGGTGATGGAGCACGGGGAATATGCCACGCGTGGCGCGCTGCTCGACCTGTTCCCGATGGGCAGCGATCAGCCGTACCGCATTGACTTCTTTGATGATGAAATCGATAGCCTGCGCCTGTTTGATGTCGACAGCCAACGCACGCTGGAAGCGGTCGATGCCATCAATCTGCTGCCTGCCCATGAATTCCCGACCGATAAAGCCGCCATTGAACAGTTTCGCACCCGCTGGCGCGAAACCTTTGATGTGCGCCGCGAAGCGGAACACGTTTATCAGCAGGTGAGCAAAGGCACCCTGCCCGCCGGGATTGAATACTGGCAGCCGCTGTTTTTCGAGCAGGCGCTGCCGACGTTATTCAGCTACCTACCTGCCAACACTTTGATTGTTAACAGCGGCGACCTGGAAAGCAGCGCGCAGCGCTTCTGGCAAGACGTCAATGCGCGCTTTGAAAACCGCCGTATCGACCCGATGCGCCCACTGCTGGAGCCGGTGGCGTTGTGGCTGCGTCCGGATGCGTTATTCAGTGAGCTGAAAGCCTGGCCACGCGTCCAGTTAAGCAGCGAAACGCTGGCTGACAAGGCCGCCAATAGCAACCTCGGCTATCAACCGCTGCCGGAACTGACGGTGCAGGCTCAGGCCAAAGCGCCACTCGATCTGCTGCGTCAGTTCCTGGAACAGTTCAACGGTCCGGTGGTGTTCTCAGTCGAGAGCGAAGGCCGCCGCGAAAGCTTGCAGGAACTGCTGGCGCGCATCAAATTGCGTCCACAGCCCATCAGCCGCCTGGCGGATGCCAGCGCACAACCGCACAGCCTGATGATTGGTGCCAGCGAACGCGGTTTTATCGATAACGCACGCCAGCTGGCGTTTATCTGCGAAAGCGACCTGCTGGGCGAGCGTGTCAGCCGCCGTCGTCAGGACAACCGCCGCACCATTAATCCGGATGTGCTGATCCGCAACCTCGCCGAGTTGCATCCCGGTCAGCCGGTGGTGCATCTGGAACACGGCGTGGGACGTTATATTGGCCTGACCCGATTGGAAGCCGGGGGGATTGAAGCCGAATATCTGATGCTCTCCTACGCTGGCGACGCCAAACTGTATGTGCCGGTCTCGTCGTTGCATCTGATCAGCCGTTACGCCGGGGGCGCTGACGAAAACGCGCCGCTGCACAAGCTGGGAAGCGATGCCTGGTCCCGCGCCCGTCAGAAAGCGGCAGAAAAAGTGCGCGACGTGGCAGCAGAACTGCTGGATATCTATGCCCAGCGTGCCGCCAAAGCCGGTTTTGCCTTTAAGCACGACCGCGATCAATACCAATTGTTCTGTGAAGGCTTCCCGTTTGAAACCACGCCGGATCAGGCCCAGGCGATCAACGCCGTACTGAGCGATATGTGTCAGCCGCTGGCCATGGATCGTCTGGTGTGCGGTGACGTGGGCTTCGGTAAAACCGAGGTTGCGATGCGCGCCGCCTTCCTGGCGGTGGAGAACAGCAAACAGGTGGCGGTACTGGTGCCCACCACCCTGCTGGCTCAGCAGCACTACGATAATTTCCGCGATCGTTTTGCCAACTGGCCCATCCGCATTGAGATGCTGTCACGCTTCCGCAGTGCCAAAGAGCAAAACCAGGTGCTGGAGCAGGCGGCAGAGGGCAAAGTTGATATCCTGATCGGCACGCACAAGCTACTGATGAGTGACCTGAAGTGGCACGATCTCGGGCTGTTAATTGTCGATGAAGAACACCGCTTTGGTGTGCGTCACAAGGAGCGCATCAAGGCGATGCGCGCCGATGTCGATATTCTGACGCTGACCGCGACCCCGATCCCGCGTACCCTGAATATGGCGATGAGCGGCATGCGCGATCTGTCGATTATCGCTACGCCACCGGCACGCCGTCTGGCGGTGAAAACCTTTGTGCGCGAGTACGATAGCCTGGTGGTGCGTGAAGCGATTCTGCGTGAAGTGCTGCGCGGCGGCCAGGTTTACTATCTGTACAACGATGTGGAAAACATCGAAAAGGCGGCTCAACGGCTGGCGGAACTGGTGCCGGAAGCCCGCATCGCCATTGGTCACGGCCAGATGCGTGAGCGCGATCTGGAACGGGTAATGAACGATTTCCACCACCAGCGCTTCAACGTGCTGGTGTGTACCACCATCATCGAAACCGGTATCGACGTGCCAAGCGCCAATACCATCATCATCGAACGTGCCGACCATTTTGGCCTGGCGCAGCTGCATCAGTTGCGTGGTCGTGTCGGCCGTTCGCACCACCAGGCGTATGCCTGGTTGCTGACCCCACATCCGAAAGCCATGACCACCGACGCACAAAAGCGACTGGAAGCCATCGCCTCACTGGAGGATTTGGGTGCCGGTTTTGCGCTGGCGACCCACGATCTGGAGATTCGCGGGGCCGGTGAATTGCTGGGTGAAGATCAGAGCGGCCAGATGGAAACCATCGGGTTTACCTTGTATATGGAGCTGCTGGAAAGCGCGGTCGATGCACTGAAGGCCGGACGTGAACCCTCGCTGGAAGACCTCACCAGTAACCAGACGGACATTGAGCTGCGTATGCCAGCGCTGCTGCCGGATGATTTTATCCCTGATGTGAACACCCGTCTGTCATTGTACAAACGCATCGCCAGCGCCAGCGATGACGGCGAACTGGCTGAGCTGAAGGTGGAGATGATTGACCGCTTTGGCTCCCTGCCTGATGCAGCACGTAATCTGCTGGATATTGCAGCGTTGCGTTTAGTTGCGCGTCAGCTGGGTGTGCGCCGCATCGAGGCCAGTGAAAAAGGCGGTTTCTTTGAGTTCGCACCGCAGAATCACGTCGATCCTGGCTGGTTGATTGGTCTGCTGCAAAAAGACCCGCGCCAGTGGAAGCTGGATGGTCCGACACGCCTGAAATTCACCCGCGATTTAGCCGAGCGCAAAACGCGCATGGAGTGGGTGCAGAATTTCGTCAGTGACCTGATGAAAAATCGGGTGTAAGGCTTATTGCTGGTGCGCAGCAATGCGCATCAGCTTAAATTAAATTAATGGTTTTATCATTCCATTGAAAACACCATAAATTGATTGTCTTTATATATCATAAAATTAAACCAGACCCTTTTTAACCCCGCCCACGTAAAATATCAGTCCTGATACTGGATAAGCCCAGGGTTGCTGACTATCTTTCTCATCAGTCCATTTTATGCGCTGGTGTGTTTATGCTGTTTCGCAAGGAAGTCAGTGAACATTTGCAGTCACGTTACGCCGGACCGATTCTGCTTATCACCGGCTGGCCCGTATGGATAACGTTGTGCATCACCTTACTGTTTCTTGCCGCGCTGTTGCTTTTTCTGTGGCAGGGCAGCTACACACGCCGGGCCAATGTCAGTGGCGAAGTCATCACCTGGCCCCACACCATCAATCTGTTTGCACCTGAACAAGGGGTGATTTCCCGTTTATTAGTCTCCCCCGGCCAACAGGTCAATGCCGGTACGCCGCTGTATGCACTGGATATCAGCCGCGTGTCCTCTTCCGGCAACCTCAGCGCCACCACCCGTGCCCTGCTGAAAAAACAGCAGCAGCAGATGGGAGAAATGCAGCATCAGTTGGAACAAAATCGACGCGCCACCCTGACCAGCATTCAGCAGCAACTTGATCAGTTACGCAGCGCCCGCGAAAAAACCCAACAGATGGTGGATTCTGCCACTGAAGGGTTGAACGTGATGCGCAGCAGTATGAACGACTATAGCCGTTTCATGCGTAAGGGGTTGATCACCACCGACCAGCAAAACAATCAACGCTATCTTTTTTATCAACAGCTTAGTGTCTGGCATAGCCTGAACTCGCAGCGGGTACAACAGGATATGCAGATTGCAGAGCTGCTCAGCCAGCAGGTGACCCGTGCCGCCGATTTTGACGCCCAGCAGGCGCAGTACCACATCCGTCAGGCCGATATTGAGCGGCAGTTGGCGGAAGCTGATGCAGGCAGTGAGCGCCTGATTTCCGCCCCCTCAGCCGGACGTATCTCGTCATTAAGCGTCACTGCAGGTGAGATGGTTAGCGACGGCGATAGCCTGGCGCAATTGGTGCCGACCGGCGATAGCACCCCCAGCCTGGTGATCTGGCTACCGAACGACAGCGTCCCGTACGTCAAACCCGGTGACATGATTAATATCAGCTATGCCGCGTACCCGGCGGAGAAATATGGTCAGTTTCCGGGCAAGGTGCTGTCGATCTCCTCCGCGCCGGTTTCACCGCGTGAACTCAACAACTACGGCAGCGCGCCACGGTTAGCGGATGGGCAGATCGCCGGAGCCTGGTTTAAAGCCAATGTGGCGCTGAATCACCAGGGATTGCGCTGGCAGGGAAAAACGCTGCCATTAGCCAGTGGTATGCAGCTCCAGGCCACGGTGTTTCTTGAAAAGCGCCCACTGTGGCAGTGGATGCTCTCCCCTTACTATTTCCTGAAAAACAGCATCACGGGGCCAGTCAGTGACGAACGGTGAAATGAAAGAACTCTTCTCCCGCCTGCATATCCGCCTGCGACGTCGCATGCCGGTGCTGTTGCAAACTGAAGCGGCTGAATGTGGGCTGGTTAGTCTGGCGATGATCGCCAGTTGGTATCAGTTACCGGCAGATCTGAGACTGCTGCGCCAACAATCCGGCATCTCATCCCGGGGGGCGACCCTGCGTACCGTGATCGATACCGCCGCGATGGCCGGTCTGAAATCGCGCGCACTCCGGCTGGAGATGGATAATCTGCGAGCGCTGAAGTTGCCCTGTATCCTGCACTGGGATCTTAACCATTTTGTAGTGCTGGTGGCGGTTAAGCGTAACCGCGTCATTATTCATGATCCGGCTACAGGTCATCGTGTGCTGGGGATGCAGGAAGTTTCGCTGCATTTTACCGGCGTGGCGCTGGAATTATGGCCCTCGGGTGAAATACCGAAAAATTCCCCTGCCCGCCCACGCATACCTCTCTGGTCACTGACGGGACGCATTGCTGGCCTGGGAACTACACTCACCAAATTATTCTGTTACTCGGTGCTGATAGAATCCGTCAGTCTGCTGCTGCCCGTGGGGATGCAGATGGTGCTGGACCATGCCATCCCCGCCAGCGATGCCGGACTACTGACGTTGATTTGTCTCGGATTAGTGTTTTTTGTGCTGTTTCGCACCGGTGCCAGCATGCTCAGAGGCTGGACTTCTCTGGTCATGAGCACCCTGATTACGGTGCAAGGCAAAGCGCGGCTGTTTGATCATCTGCTCGCGTTGCCAACCGAATGGTTTGAAAAGCGCAAGCTTGGCGATATTCAGTCGCGCTTTACCTCGCTGGAGACGCTACAAACCACTCTGACCAGTAATGTGGTCAGCGGCATTATCGACAGCATTATGACCGTGGGCCTGATTATCATGATGCTGTTGTATGGCGGCAGTTTATTATGGGTGGTGCTGGCGTTTACCCTGTTGTGGATCCTGTTTCGGCTGGGTACCTACCAGGCATGGCGGCAAAGCTCAGAAGAACAAATTGTCAAAAATGCCCGTTCCGGTTCCCATTTTATGGAAACCCTGTATGGCATCCACACCATCAAAGCGCTGGGATTAGCGGCACTACGGGCGCAGCATTGGTTAAACCTGAATGTCGAAAGCGCCAATACCACCATCCGCAAGACCCGCTTTGAGATGCTGTTTTCAGGCGGTAATACCCTGATTGCCACGCTGCAACAAATTACCCTGTTGTGGCTGGGGGCGAATGCGGTGATTGCCGGGCATATGACGCTGGGAATGTTTGTCGCCTTCAGCACCTATCGTGGACTCTTTGCCGATCGCACTGCGGCCCTGCTGGATAATGTGCTCCAGCTCCGCATGCTGTCTGTGCATAAGGAACGCGTGGCCGATGTCGTCCTTGCGACACCTGAAACGACACCTGGCGCGCCTGTCTATCCGCTTCTGCACCACGAGGAGCCAGCGGCATTATCCGTCAGAAAATTGACCTTCCGGCACGACCCGTTCAGCCCCTTGCTGTTCAATGAGCTGGATTTGGATATTCATGCCAGAGAATGTGTGGCGATCACCGGCCCCTCCGGTAGAGGAAAAACCACCCTGCTGAAGATTATGGCCGGATTGCTGAAGCCGACTGGCGGAGAAGTGTATGTCAATGGCATCGACATTCGTGCCAGCGGGATCGCCAACTGGCAGGCCTGTATCGCCTGCGTACTTCAGGAAGACACGCTACTGGCCGGTTCCGTGGCGGAGAACATTTGCTCCTTTGATACCCAGCCAGATGATGCGTGGATACAGGAATGCGCCAGACTAAGCCAAATTCACGATGATATTCTGGCCATGCCGATGGGGTATCAAACGTTGATCAGTGAGTTAGGGGGAAGTCTCTCTGGCGGGCAAAAGCAGCGGCTGCTGATCGCCCGCGCACTGTATCGTCGACCCCAGGTGTTATTTCTGGATGAGGCAACCAGCCACCTTGATGTCGATAACGAGAGTCGAATCAATGCAGCCATCCGCGGGCTGAACATCACCCGTATCCTGATCGCCCACCGCCCTTCAACTATCGCCTCGGCAGACCGGGTGATCGATATGGCGGAGTGGTCATAACCTATTTAGGACAGAACTGAGTTTATTACGGAATTATTCTTTTCCGTATTGATGGTTATATAAAATAATCCGGAAAAATACCGGAGACTTATTTTCGCCATTAAAAATAACTTTCCTTTTTAGGGCCAATTATTTTTCAAAAATATTCTTTTCATTCATCCAATGCCGTCTATCCTGAATATGGGCTTTCAAAAAACAAGGCCCGATTCAAATATCGTTATCATCCAGTCAACCATTTTTTGATAATCTGGAGTCCAACTATGAATGAATCAATGCGTGAACTCTCTGAGCAGGAAATTTCACAGGTTAGCGGCGGCGCGGTATCACTTCCCGGTGTCGCGGATGTGAGCGGAGTCGTGGGTAACCTCACCTCAACTGTCACGGGTTTACTCGGTTCGGTGCTATCGACCGTCGGTGGCGTGGTGAGTGGCCTGGGCTCAGCATTGAGTGGGTTAACCAATAACTCAGGTATTTGATGGTTGTAGTTTTCATATATCTGTAGCGCCTCAGGGATGAGGCGATAATTAGCCATGAAAAATGACTTTAATTTGTAGCAGCGCGATTTATCACGCTATTTTTTTATAAAAATCCGCGCGATATATGCCAGAAATGATTAGGGGGCGGTCCCTGAGGATCGCCCCCTGCTGTGATGTGTCTTTGCCCAATCAGGCCTGATTTGAATTCAGGATCAACTGACCATTACGGTCAAGCGGAATGCGGGTGCCAGGGTCTTTTTCCATACGGATTTTGCCCTGCTGGTCGCCTATTTTATAGGTCACGTCATAACCCAGCATTTTTTCCTGTTTGTCATACACCGTTTTGCAACGTTGTTCCGAAGTGGTGTAGGTATCACGTTCCTGCATACCTGCCTGCACCTGATTACCGGCGTAGCCACCCGCCAGTGCACCTGCGACTGTCGCCACATCCCTGCCGCGTCCGCCACCGAACTGGTGACCCAGCACACCGCCAGCCACCGCACCCAATACGGAACCGGTCAAACGATTCTCATCCTGCACCGGACGGCGATGGGTTGATGTCACATTGCGACACTCCTGTCGCGGTTGCTTGATACTCTCTTTAATCGGTGTTGCGGAGAGAACCTGAGCGTATTGCGGGCCACGGTCAAAGACATCCATGCTGGCAACTGCAGCAACCCCTAATGCGGCCGCTACGCCAATACCGATACCCGCTAACATTGATTTGTTCACAGGAATGTCCTCCTGAAGTTGTTACCGCGCAATCCTGAAACTCACAGCATCCTGTGTAGCCGGGACATAACCGGCGTGCGCGACGCGCCGTGTCTGTGAGATAAGTTTTACAGATGGCCCGATTTTGCAACATCAGATTAATGGAGGAAACGCAGCGCCGGGCCGTCAGGGCCAGCTTTTCGGAGAGTTCTTAGTTCAGAAAAACGCCAGACGGCGCTGCGGGCCGGTCTGAACGTTTTCAATCAGTTAGCAGATTCGGGCGGCTGAAACCGCCCGGAATGGCTTAGTGCAGCTTGAGGCGAGGACGCAGCACGCGGTTCAGGCTACCGACCAACATCATCAGGCCCGTTTTGAAGTAACCGTGCAGGGCGATCTGGTGCATACGATACAGAGAAATGTAGACGAAACGGGCGATACGCCCTTCGACCATCATCGAGCCACGCATCAGGTTGCCCATCAGGCTGCCGACGGTACTGAAGCGCGACAGCGACACCAGCGAGCCGTGATCTTTATAGACATAGGCTTTCAGCGGCTTGCCCTTCATCTGCGCCAGGATATTCTCCAGCGCGCGCGAGGCCATCTGATGAGCCGACTGCGCACGCGGCGGCACAAAACCACCAGATGGCAGCGCACAGGAGGCGCAGTCGCCGATGGCATAGATGTCATCATCCAGGGTGGTCTGCAACGTGTCCTTCACCACCAGTTGGTTGATGCGGTTGGTTTCCAGCCCGCCGATCTCTTTCATGAAATCAGGTGCCTTGATACCGGCCGCCCACACCATCAGGTCGGCTTCGATAAACTCGCCACCTTTGGTGTTCAGGCCGTTGGCTGCGGCGCTGGTGACCATAGTTTGCGTCAGCACGCGCACGCCGAGTTTGGTCAACTCCTGATGCGCCGCGGCAGAAATACGTGGCGGCAACGCAGGCAAAATACGCTCGCCGGCTTCCACCAGCGTGACATTCAGCGCGGAGCTATCCAGACCTTTGTAGCCGTAGCTGTGCAACTGTTTCACCGCATTGTGCAGTTCGGCTGACAGCTCAACGCCGGTCGCACCGGCGCCGACAATGGCGATGTTCACTTTATCCAGGCGGCCTTCGCTGGCCGAGAATTTCAGGAACAGGTTGAGCATTTCGTTATGGAAACGACGCGCCTGATGCGGGTTGTCGAGGAAAATGCAGTGATCTTTCACACCCGGAGTGCCGAAATCATTCGAGGTACTGCCCAGCGCCATCACCAGCGTGTCATAGGCCAACTCACGCTGCGGCACCAACACTTCACCTTCCGCATCGAGAATCTCTGCCAGCTCGATGGTTTTGTTTTCACGGTTGATCTGCGTCAGGGACCCCAACTGGAACTGAAAACCGTGATTACGTGCGTGGGCCAGATAGCTCAGCGCATCAATACCTTCATCCAGTGAACCGGTAGCGACTTCATGCAGCAGCGGTTTCCACAGATGGCTGTGGTTACGATCAACCAGAATCACCTCAGCTTTCTTTTTCCGGCCCAGCTTGTGTCCGAGCTGGGTGGCCAGCTCTAAGCCGCCGGCACCACCGCCGACAATCACAATTTTTTTCATAGATGTAGTCAACAAAGACCCCCTCAAAGTTGTAAACCAAAAGTTAATTAATGGTTAATAAAAACCTTAATAAACATAGGGTTGGCGAAATTAAATCGCGAGCTGAGGGCAGAATATCATGGCGGGATCGGGATATCACAACAAAATTGATGTACATCAATCTTTCAGCGGCATTATCAGAATGTTACACAAACATTGCGCCGCATCACACGGCGCAGGCAGGATTAAACCAAGGTTTTGAAGGCTTTGATGCGTTGAAGATGCGGCGCGATGTTCCTGAATTTATGGCTGGCTTCTTCGTCCCAGACAATTTCATAGAAGTGATGCAGCTGTGCGGCACTGCGTTGATTATCCAGCGCTTCATCATGGCGTGATAAAATGGCGAGGCAGTGATCGCGGTTCTTCTCGCGAAAATTGTTGACGCATTT
Source organism: Pantoea sp. AS-PWVM4 (assembly GCF_000468095.1). Taxonomy (GTDB): domain Bacteria; phylum Pseudomonadota; class Gammaproteobacteria; order Enterobacterales; family Enterobacteriaceae; genus Pantoea; species Pantoea phytobeneficialis. The sequence continues at coordinate 24,657 of NZ_ASZC01000020.1, read as the reverse complement.
GGTGGCGATATCGGCGTACTCTTCCGGGCGATCGATCTTGCCCTCCATATTCTCTTCCGGGAACAGGTTAGGATTAAAGATCACCTGGCGAATGCCACACAGAAAGCCGATACGTTCGGCCCAATACCCCCCCAAGCCGACACCACAAATCAGCGGCCGATCATCGGCAGCCTGATGCAGCAGCTTGTCACACTCTTTCAGCAAAAACTGCATATCGTGTTTTGGGTGGCGGGTGCTGTAACTGATCAGCCTGACGTCCGGGTCAATGAACTGCAATTGCAGCACCTTTTCATGGTTGCCCGGACTGTTGGAATCGAAACCGTGCAAATAGATGATCATGATTATCCTCAGCGTGGTGAACGTTCCGGGCAGCGGCCGTTATCTGCCCGACGCTTTATGTGCCAGCCAGCGGTGTTGCAGCTCACTGAGCTGGCGCTGATTCTGCTGCCAGCGCGTGCTCGCCTGTAGCGTATCGCGCGTGAATCGTCCCTGATGGTATAACTGCGCCACCCGCGTCGCCCCGATCGGGATCAAATTATCCAGCACGCTGATCGCCCCCTGACGATGGTTACATACCAGAATCATGTCACATCCGGCGTTCAGCGACTGTTGCGCGCGTTCAGCGTAGCTACCCATGACGGCGGCGCCTTCCATCGACAAATCATCGGAGAAAATCACCCCGTCGAAGCCCAGCTCCTCACGCAACACGGTTTTCAACCAGTAAGGCGAACCGCTGGCAGGTAACGGGTCCACCTCAGTATAGATAACGTGGGCGGGCATCACCGCATCTAACGCACGCTCGTCAATCAGTTGCTGGAAGATCGCCATATCATGCTGACGCAGGGTGGCGGCATCACGCGGATCGCGAGGCGTCTCTTTATGCGAATCGGCGCTCACCGCACCGTGTCCGGGAAAATGTTTGCCGGTGGTTTTCATACCCGCTTCATGCATGCCCGCGATAAAGCGACGCGCCACTTGTAAAGCGATGTGCGGATCGGCATGGAACGAACGATCGCCAATCGCCGCGCTGATATGACCAATATCCAGCACCGGAGCAAAGCTGATGTCGATATCCAGCGCAATCATCTCCGCCGCCATTTGCCAGCCTGCCTGCTGCGCCACGTCTCCCGCGGTCGGCAGATCATGCAACGCCGCGAACGACTGCATCGCCGGTAACGTGGTGAATCCCTCACGGAAACGTTGTACCCGTCCACCTTCCTGATCCACCGCGACCACCAGGCGGCTATGCGATGCCGCACGAATCTGCCGCACCAGTTCAGCCAGCTGCGCCGGGTCATGATAGTTGCGGGCAAACAGAATCAGGCCACCTACCAACGGATGTTGCAATATTTCCCGCTCCTCGGCGTCAAGCTCATAGCTTTCGACGTCGAGCATCAGTGGTCCGGGGGTATTCATCGTCATCATATCAATCCTGTAAAATCAAAGGTCTTGCCAGCTGGCACGCGCCAGTTGCTCCAGCGTGTCATCCTGGCTCTGCTCGGCGCGGAGTTGGTACCAACTGGCCATCAACACCTGTAGCCACGGCTGCCATTGCTGAATTTGCCGCTGCAATACGGCGGGAATCAGCTGCGTCGCCTCGGCATAAGTCGCGATCCATTCCTGTTGCTGTGCTGGATTGACCGCGCAAATTGCCGCGAGTTCCAGCGCGACGTCCCCGTCGGCCGCATACTCCCAGTCAATCAGACGCAGTCCCGCATCGGTCATGATCAGGTTCCCGGCGTGAACATCCATATGGATGGGAGCCAGACGTAATGGACGTGGCTCACCCACTTTCGCCAACCGCTGCAATCGCCGCTGCCAGCGCCAGTGTTTCTGCTGACAAAGCTGCCAGTAACGCTGCAACAGCGGCGTAAGGGAGAGCCGATAGCCGGTCAGCGGCTGTTGATGCAGACGTTGCAGTAACGCCACCACCGCCTCACGCTGTTGGCTGAACTCGGCCTCTGACAACACCTCTCCCGCTATCCACGGCAACAGCAGCCAGGGCTCGCGCCAGCCCAGGGGGCGAGGTGCCAGTTGGGAGGCCTGGAGTTTGTTCAGCAGACGATATTCACGCTGACGGTCGACAAAGGGAATCGGTGAGCCAGGTGCGCGCCGCGCCAGCAATGAACCCTGCCCACTATCGATGCGTACACTCTGTCCACTCAGTCCTGGCAACGTGAAAAAATGACCGCCAGCTTGCGCCGTCGGCCATTGTTGTTCAATCAGATAATTCAGCTGAATATCAGGGCTGTGCAACACCGTTTCCTGACCAGATGATTTCGCCGGTCTGCACCAACATCAGCTGCATTTGTAACGTCGGGGATTTCACATCACCCGCGGCGTTGCTGTACAACACATATTGCGCGTTCACGTTACGTGCCAGGCCAATCGCCTTGCTGCGCGAGTTGAGGCTGTCGTCCGCCGATAAACCCAGCGCCTGTTTCGCTTGCGCCAGTTGCTCCGGCGTTACCAGGGTAAACTTGCCGTTGTTCGCCAGCGCATTCTGGATAGCATCGGTGGCTTTGTCGCTCTGCAACGCGCCATTGGTGCTGTTCTTGATGCGATCCACCATCAGCACGCTGCCCGGATTGACCCCGGCTGATTGCACCATGTTGGCCACCAGCGGTTGTACGCTGGCGCTCCAGTTGATGGTCTTCAACTTGGGCGGCTGTGGCACCGTTTCCGGCGGCTGTTGCGGCTGGGTTGGCGGCGGAACAGGTTGAGTCGGTGTCGTCGGTTGGGTCGGTTCTACCGGAGCCGGTGTTTGCTGTTTAATCACACAGCCGGTCAGCATCAGCGCAAATAACAGCGCGCCGGAACGTTGTAAACTGCGAATCACGGATTACTCCTCAGAGATAAAGATAGAGACGCACCTTGCTGGCGGTCAGATTGCCGATTTGCGATGCGGCTTCCACGCTGCCATGCGCAGGAACCGTTAGCGTTTGCGCCGGTTCGCGCGGCGTGATTTCCAGTCCCTTATCGTCGTACCAATAATAACGATAGTGCACAGTGACCGGCGTTTCGCGTTGATTGTAAAGCACGCTGGCAGCGCGCAGTTGCCCATCATTGCCCGCCAGCTTCGGCTCATCGGTGATGATACCGGCTGACAGCACTGACGATTCCATCACCAGCGATTGCGAAGTATTGATCATCGGCTTATCACTGCTGCAACCCGCCAGGGTCAGCAATAACAGGCCGCTCAGCCATTGACGCATAGCAAGTCCTGCCTGAGGTTTAGTCAACCAACATCGGTCCAAGCGGTTTGCCGCCGACCAGATGCATATGAATGTGGTAAACCTCCTGGCCGCCATGACGGTTGCAGTTCATGATCAGACGATAGCCATCTTCGGCGATCCCTTCATCACGGGCGATTTTCGCTGCGACGGTAATCATGCGCCCCAATGCCTGCTCGTGTGCGGCCTGCACATCATTCGCGGTGGGAATCAGCACGTTAGGGATGATCAGAATATGCGTAGGTGCTTTGGGTGCGATATCACGGAAGGCGGTAACCAGTTCGTCCTGATAAACCACGTCAGCGGGGATTTCGCGACGGATGATTTTACTGAAAATGGTTTCTTCAGCCATGGTGCATTTCCTTAAACCTGGAGTTTAGTCAGGCAGTATGCGGGAGGAATTCTGGTTCTTTCAACCTCGGGACCACTTTTCTTACATTAAATGGCTGCGTTTACATCACTTTTCCGCGCCATAAATCGCGTCGCGACACAATTCTGACATTTTTCCCACCACGAAAATGAAACGCTGTTTTATAAATTAGATTTATCACCATCGTTTCTTTGCGATTTTGCCACTTGCGCAGGGAAGCTTGCCAAATCGCGAAGGTTTAGCACCGCTTCCCGCTCTACTTTCTAACCAATCCGAGCCAGCTGTCCGGAAGGATGAGGGATGTACACCACATTTGTCTCAGGGAGTACCTGCAATGCGCTCACGTAAGATTGGTTTGGGCCACTATCTGGCATATGGCTCCGGGGATTTCCTCGGCGCAGGCACCACGGCGCTGACTGCCGCCTGGCTGCTGTATTTCTACACCACGTTTTGTGGACTGACCCCTATCGAAGCCACCTTTATCTTTGCTGCCGCGCGTGTGCTGGATGCGCTGGTCAGTCCGTTAATGGGTTTTCTCACCGATAATTTCGGCTCCACCTGGCTGGGTAAACGCTTTGGTCGCCGCAAGTTCTTTATCATGCTCGGTATCCCCTGCGTCTTCAGCTACAGCCTGATGTGGATCGCCGACATGAGTTTCTGGTGGTATCTGCTGACCTATTTGTTGTTCGATATCGTCTACACCATGATTCTGGTGCCCTACGAAACGCTGGTGCCGGAGATGACCGATGATTTCAAACAGAAAACTCGCTTCTCGGGTGCACGCATCGCCCTGGCGCAGCTGTCGGCGATTTTGGCGGCGTTTCTGCCGGGTATCCTGATTGGCTGGTTCGGCAAAGAAAATCCGCTGTCGTTCTTCTATGCCAGCCTGGTGTTCGCGGTGATTTGCGCCCTGGTGCTGACGCTGGTGTGGCGCTTTACCTGGGAGCGCCACCCGGATGATTTTTCAGCGGAATCCCTGCGTGCCGAGCAGGAGAAATCCGGCCTGTCGCTGTGGCAAAGCCTGAAACGCCTCTACATCGAACTCGGTTCGACGCTGCGCATTCGTATCTTCCGCCAGCATCTCGGCATGTATCTCGGTGGCTACATCGCGCAGGACGTGTTTAACGCGGTCTTCACCTGGTATGTGGTATTCGTGTTAATGCAAAGCGCGCAGATTGCTTCCAGCCTGATGGGCACTATGGCGGTGCTGCAATTTATCGCGGCGATGGCGATGATCCCACTGTGCATCCGCCTGGGACCGGCACCGGCGTATCGTCTGGTGGTGATACTGTTCGGCCTGAGCGCCCTCTCCTATGCGGGCCTGTGGTACACCGGCATGAATAACAACATGGCGCTGCTGGTGCTGATTTCCGGCCTGGCCGGACTGGGACGGGGTGGCATCAACTATGTGCCCTGGAATACCTACACCTATATCGCCGATGTGGATGAGGTGGTCACCGGTCAGCGCCGTGAAGGGATCTTTGCCGGCATTATGACGCTGACGCGCAAAGCCTCACAGGCCGGAGCCGTCATGCTGGTCGGCATCGTGTTGCAACTGGCGGGATTTGTTTCCGGGCATACCACGCAGGTACCGGCGGTGAGCCACACCATTCTGGCGATCCTCAGTATCGGCACCGTCTGCGTGCTGACCTGCGGTTTTCTGGTGTCGCTGCGCTTTAAACTCAATCTGCATACCCACACCGTGTTGCGTGAAGAGACGCTGAAGATGCGTGATGCCGGGCGTCCGGTGCCGGAGCGTATCACCCCGGAAGCACGCGAGATTGTCGAAACGCTGGCGGGGATGCCCTATGAACATTTATGGGGTAACAACAACGTTGGCTACCTCAATCGCCTTAAGCCCGCGGCACCGCCTTTACCGCGTAAAGCCAGCGCGCTACATCCTCTCCCTGCCCCTTCAAAACGATAGGAATAGATCATGACCGTATTTCCGGTAAAACATAGCGACCTGTTACGTCAGCCCGAGTATCTGCTGCCGCGTAAGGAATTGGTGCAGCTGATCCATCAGTTAACGCAGAATCTGGTCAATATCCGCGACGAAAGCGGTGAATTTCTGCTGCGCCTCGATGATGGCCGCGTAATTGATACCAAAGGCTGGGCAGGTTGGGAGTGGACGCACGGTATCGGGCTGTATGGCATGCTGCATTTTTATCAGCAGACAGGCGACCAGGCCACGTTGCAGATCATCGATGACTGGTTCAGCACCCGCCTGGCAGAAGGCACCCCCACCAAGAACGTCAACACCGTCTGTCCGTTTTTGACGCTGGCATACCGCTATGAAGAGACGGGCAATGCAGCCTGGCGACCGGTACTGGAGCGCTGGGCGGAATGGGTGATGTATGAGATGCCACGTACCGAAAACGGTGGATTGCAGCACATCGTTTATAACAACGAAAATACCCAGCAGTTATGGGACGATACCCTGATGATGAGCGTGATGGCGCTGGCGAAGATTGGTCAGTTGCTGGAACGGCCGGAATTTGTTGAAGAAGCGAGTTTCCAGTTTCTTCTCCATACCCAATACCTGATGGATCGTCAGACCGGTTTATGGTTCCACGGCTGGAATTTCGCCGGTCGCCACAACTTTGCCGCCGCGCGCTGGGCGCGCGGCAACAGTTGGGTCACCATTGTCATCCCGGATTTCCTCGAACTGATGAACTGGCCGGAGCAGCACGCCACGCGTCGTTTCCTGCTTCAGGTGCTGGAAAGCCAGGTCAAAGCGCTGGCCGACTGCCAGCACAGCAGCGGCCTGTGGCATACCCTCTTGGACGATCCACACAGTTACCCCGAAGCCTCCGCCACTGCCGGTTTTGCCTATGGCATCCTGAAAGCGGTGCGCAAACGCTATCTGTCACGCGACTATTTGCCTGTCGCAGAAAAGGCGTTACGTGGCGTGATTGCCAATATTGATGACGATGGCGAGCTGAAGCAGGTGTCGTTTGGTACGGCGATGGGTAGCGATTTGGATTATTACCGTCAGGTGCCCCTGACGTCGATGCCTTATGGTCAGGCGATGGCGCTGCTGTGCCTGACAGAGTATTTACGGGTGTATTTATAACAAAACGGCCCCCAAATTGGGGGCCGTTGTTTATCACTCGTCGGAGTGATTACATATTACGGATATAGTCATCCATTTCAGTTTTCAGGTTATCGGACTTGGTGCCGAAAATCGCCTGAACACCGGAACCTGCCACCACCACGCCACGCGCGCCGAGGCTTTTCAGTTCAGTCTGGTCAACTTTGCCCACATCAGCCACGCTGACGCGCAGACGGGTAATACAGGCATCGAGGTTAGTGATGTTCTCTTTACCACCGAATGCAGTAACCAATTTACCCGCCATTTCGCTACCGGTCGCGCTGCTCTGCTCAACGGCGTTATCTTCACGACCCGGCGTTTTCAGGTTCAGCTTGGCAATCAGCACGCGGAATACGGTGTAGTAGATCAGACCGTAGATGATACCGACAATCGGGAACAGCCAGATTTTGCTGCTGTTGCCACTCAGCACGATAAAGTCGATCAGACCGTGTGAGAAGCTGGTGCCATCACGCATACCGAGCAGAATACAGATCGGGAATGCCAGACCAGCCAGAATGGCGTGAATCACATACAGGATCGGTGCCACGAACATAAAGGAGAACTCGATCGGCTCGGTGATACCGGTCAGGAACGAGGTCAGCGCAGCGGAGATCATGATACCGCCCACTTTGGCGCGGTTTTCTGGTTTAGCGGAATGCCAGATAGCGATAGCAGCGGCTGGCAGACCATACATTTTGAACAGGAAGCCGCCAGACAGTTTGCCCGCAGTCGGGTCACCGGCCATATAGCGCGGAATGTCACCGTGGAACACCTGGCCTGCCGCGTTGGTGAATTCACCAATCTGCATCTGGAAAGGTACGTTCCAGATATGGTGCAGACCAAACGGCACCAGCGCACGTTCAACCACACCATAGATACCGAAAGCGACCACCGGGTTCTGATAAGCCGCCCATTGCGAGAAGTCCTGAATCGCGGTACCCACCGGTGGCCAGATGAAGGACAGCAGCACACCCAGTACGATAGCCGCCAGGCCAGAGATAATCGGCACAAAGCGTTTACCGGCAAAGAAGCCAAGGTATTCCGGCAGCTTGATACGGTAGAAGCGGTTAAACATATACGCCGCGATCGCACCGGCGATAATCCCGCCGAGTACGCCGGTATCGGCCAGATGTTTCGCCTCGATTTCAGCCGCAGGCAGATGCAGCACCAACGGGGCCACGACTGCCATGGTTTTCACCATAATGCCGTAGGCCACCACCGCCGCCAGCGCAGAGACGCCGTCGTTGTTGGTAAAGCCGAGCGCCACACCGATGGCAAAAATCAGCGGCATGTTGGCAAACACCGAACCGCCAGCCTCGGCCATCACATGCGATACCACCGCAGGTAACCAGCTGAAGTTGGCAGAACCAACACCTAATAAAATACCGGCGATCGGCAATACCGACACCGGTAACATCAGCGATTTACCTACCTTTTGCAGGTTCGCAAATGCGTTCTTGAACATAGCGTGAAGCTCCTGAGTATGAGTGCATTTCGCGCAGTGCGCGTGGCAGAGGGGGGAGGACCCTCTACCGGGATGACGCTGAGCGTCTTTTGATTTATTACGAAGAGTAAAATAAATAGAATTTTCTTACTTTGACGGCTATCACGTTTCGCTCATGCCACTGTTCGGCTTTCAGGTAATTCTGACTGACTTGCTGCTATTTACGACAATAAATGACTGGCTGTGCCCTTTCAGGCACAGCCAGTCTGATGAATTTCTGATTAATTACAGAGTTTGAAATAAAGTGTCTTAACCGCCCAAGCGGCTCATCGGGACATGAAACAGGCGGGAGAAATTCTCGGTGGTTGCGGCTGCCAGCGTTTCAATATCGACGCCCTTCAGTACCGCCATATAATCAGCGACATCGCGGGTAAACGCCGGTTGGTTCTCTTTGCCACGATGCGGCACCGGTGCCAGATATGGTGAATCGGTTTCGACCAGCATCCGGTCGAGCGGCACATAACGCGCCGCATCGCGGATCTGCTCGGCGTTACGGAACGTCAAAATTCCGGAAAAGGAGATATAGAAGCCCATATCCAGCAGTTTCTCTGCCGTTTCCCGATCTTCGGTGAAACAGTGCAACACGCCGCCGCACTTCTCCACCTGTTCCTCGCGCAGGATTGCCAGCGTGTCTTCACGCGCGTCGCGGGTATGCACGATAATCGGCTTGTTCAGCGCGATCCCGGTACGGATATGCTCACGGAATGAAGCCTGCTGCTGCGCTTTGGTTTCCTGCTGATAGAAATAATCGAGGCCGGTTTCACCCAACGCGATCACCTGATCTTCCGCCGCCAGACGACGAAACTCTTCAACATCGTACGGCGTTTCCTGATTAAGCGGATGCACCCCGCAGGCCAGCGCAATGTTGTCGCGCTCACCCACCAGCGCTTTCAGGGTGTGGTAATCCGGTAAGGTGGTGGCAATTGCCAGCATAAATTTCACATCGCGTGCCGCCGCTTTGGCGATCACATCATCCAGGTCACGATGCTGCTTTTCATAATCCAGGCCATCGAGATGGCAGTGGGAATCAACAATAAACATACTTCTCTCTTTTTAGCGTTATCCGAAGGTGGCCGGGCTGAGCAGACGACTCCAGCTCAACAGGCGATCGGTCAACATTAATTCACGATTGAGCGCCGCCACCTGTTGCAGTTGCTCGCGGCACTGCATCCACAACTGCACGCTGGCATTCAGGGCGTTGCTGTTTAATTGCTGCGCCAGTAACGTCACCACATCTGGGCGATCGCCATTGCTCAGCCAGCGACTCGCGCCTTGTTGCACCTTCATCGCATCGACCAGCAACGAGAGGAGCCAGGCGAGACGGTCAGCAACGTCATCGCTATTCAGGCATGGCAACAGTTGCAGGATGTTTTGCTGCAACGCACCCGCCAGCGCATTACACAACGTCTCGCGGGTCTGCCAGCGCTCAGGCTGCAACAAGGTCAACGCCGCCGCAGGCGCACCGTTACTTAAACGCAACGCCGCACGCAACGTCTCTTCCGGCTGCGAAATCTGCTTTTGCAGCCATTGCAGGCTGTGGATTTCATCGGGTGGCGACAGATGCCAGGTCATACAACGGCTACGCAGCGTAGCAAGCAGGCGCGAGGGTTCGCGGGTACTGAGGAAAAACCAGGTATTGGCGGGTGGCTCCTCCAGGGTCTTCAACAAGGCATTGGCCGCCGCTTCGGTCAACTGCGCCGCATCCGGCAACCACACCACTTTGGCCCCACCCTGCTGGGCAAAATGGTAGAGTTTTTCCGTCACATCACGCACTGCATCAATCCCCAACGAGGATTTGCCTTTCTCGGCTTCGAGTCGATACCAATCCGGGTGCGTCTGCGCCTGCATCAACTGACAGCCGTGGCAGTGTCCACAACTCTTCAACCCTTCCGGTTGCTGGCACATCAGCCAGCGGCTGACACCCCATACCAGAGCATCATCACCCATCCCTTCAATCGCCTGAATCAGCAGCGCATGGTGCGCCTGGCCGCTCTGATGCCGGGTAATGATGCGCCGATAGGGTTGATTCAGCCACGGATACCAGTTCATGCCGTCTGACCCACCAGCCAGCGCTGCACCGCCGCTTTGATTGACGCGGTCACCTGCGGCAATGTTTGAGTGGCATCGATGGTGATAATGGTTGGATCCTCGGCCGCCAGAGCCAGATAACGCTCGCGGGTGCGCTCAAAAAAGCGCAGCGATTCCTGTTCAATCCTGTCTAGTTCACCGCGCGCACGCGCCCGCTGCAAACCAATTTCCGGTGTGACGTCGAGGTACAACGTGCAGTCCGGGCGAAACTCGCCCAGCACCGCATCACGCAGCGTCGTCATCAATTGCGTGTCGAGGCCACGCCCTCCGCCCTGATAGGCCTGCGACGAGAGATCATGACGGTCGCCGATCACCCAGGCACCCCGTGCCAGAGCAGGCTTAATCACGTTTTCCACCAGTTGCACGCGTGCCGCATACAACATCAACAATTCGGCTTTGTCCGTCACCTGCTCGCCATCAATGCCCTGCTTAACCAGCACGCGCAACTGCTCCGCCAGCGGCGTGCCGCCCGGTTCACGGGTAAACACCAGATCATCAATGCCCTGCTCGCGCAGTACCTCGACCACCGCATCACGCGCGGTGGTTTTGCCTGCCCCTTCAAGGCCTTCAATGACGATAAACTTACTTTTCATTTTTTTCCTTCATTGCCAGCCGATACGCCTGCACGGCTTTATTATGGCTGACCAGATTGGTGGTGAAGGTGTGACCACCTTTGCCATCCGCAACAAAATAGAGGTAATTGGTTTTTTCCGGGTGTGCTGCCGCTTCCAGTGAAGCCCGGCCCGGCATCGCAATCGGCCCCGGCGGCATACCGCTGATGGTATAGGTATTGTAATCGGTTGGCGTGTCGAGATCTTTACGTGTGATAGTACCGGTGTAGTTATCACCCAGGCCATATATCACCGTGGGATCGGTCTGCAACTTCATGCCAATCCGCAGACGGTTGATAAACACCGAGGCAACGCGTGCACGTTCTTCACTGACGCCGGTTTCTTTCTCGATGATCGACGCCATCGTCACCAGATCCTGCTCCTTTTTATAGGGCAGATTATCCATGCGACCTTGCCAGATCTCATCCACCAGTTTGTTCATCCGCGCATGGGCGCGATCCAGCAACGCGACATCACTGGTGTTGGCGGTATACAGATAAGTATCGGGATAGAATCCGCCTTCAAGCTGGTTAGCATCGAGTTTCAGTGCCGCAGCCACCGTCGCGAACTGGTCATCTTTCAGGGTGTGCTTGAGATAAGGTGCGGCACGCAACTGCGCCAGCCACTCCTTGAGGCGAGAACCTTCCACAAAACGGACCGGGAACTGCGCTTCTTTACCACTCGCCAGCAATTCCAGCAATTGACGGACGGTCATATTGCTTTCCAGTCGATAAGTCCCGGCCTTAAAGCGCGCCAGTTCCGGCTCCAGCTTTAATAAGGGACCAAACCACAGGCTCGGCGCGATAACATGTTCGCCCTCCAGTTGCGCTTCCAGCGCCACCCGGCCAGTGCCCGCAGGCAGGGTGAAAATGGTTTCCTGGTGCAACGTCAAAGGTGTATCGGCGAAACGTTCAATCTGCCAATAGCTAAAGGCCGCAGCGAGGCCAATAATCACCGTGGCGCCGGCGATAATTTTTTTCATTCGAGTCATGATGCTTCCATTTTCTGGCAACTGGCGAGCAGTTGCTGGTACAGCGAACGTGCGCTAAACGTAATATCGTCAATGCTACGCACGGGTAAAACTGGCATCAGAGCATTGCATATCACCACTTCATCTGCGGCGAGTAGCCTCTCCCGGCTGCCATCAATCAACTGACAATCCTGACCTGCGGCTGCCATCTGCGCCATCAGATAACGCCGCATAATCCCGGCAACGCCAGCCTGTTCAAGTCGCGGCGTGAAGACGGTGTCGCCCTCACGCCAGAATAAATTGGCCGCACAGCATTCCACCACCGTCCCCTCAGTGTCAAGCACCAGCGCCTCGTCGGCGTCGGTCTGGTCAAGATGATGACGAATCAGCACTTGCTCCAGTCGGTTGAGGTGTTTGATCCCCGCCAACAGCGGGTTACGCCCCAGTCGTACCGGGCTGGTTACCAGACGTACACCCTGCTGTTGTAGCGACTGATAATGCTGCGGCCAGGGGGAAAGTGAGAGAATACGTGTTGGGGCGCTGCATCCTGCACGGCTATAACCACGTCCACCTGCGCCTGGGGTCAATATGACTTTTAACACCGCCTGTTGTTGGTTGTGCGCGGCAACGCGCATTTCCGCTTCGAGCTGCTGCCAGTCAGGTTCAGCCATCAGCAATCGCTCACAACCCTGTTTCAGACGTTGCAAATGCGCCGCAAACAGCTGGATCTCTCCCTGCTGTACCGCCGCCGTGGTAAAACAGCCATCACCGAATTGCACCGCCCGATCGCGCGCGGTCAGTTGCGTCTGTTCTGCGCCATTTATCCACATCATAACGACCCCAATCAATTGACCTTGCTTTGAATAGCATTGAAGGCCGTAAGATTCTATGCAACTGCGTGACAAAATATAAAAAAGGCCCGCATTGCGGGCCTCTGTCTGGAACGATGTGACTTACACTTTGCGGAAAATCAGTGAACCGTTGGTTCCACCGAAACCGAAGGAGTTACACAGCGTGTATTCCAGACCACTCACCTGACGCGCCGTGTGTGGCACAAAGTCCAGATCACAGCCTTCATCAGGGTTATCGAGGTTGATGGTCGGTGGAATTGCCTGATCGCGCAATGCCAGGATTGAGTAGATAGATTCTACCGCGCCCGCAGCACCCAACAGGTGACCCGTCATCGATTTGGTTGAGCTGACCATCACAGAGTTGGCTGCCGCACCAAAGACCGATTTCACCGCCTGCGCTTCCGCTTTATCACCGGCTGGCGTTGAGGTGCCATGCGCGTTGACGTAACCGATCTGTTCCGGATTCAACTGTGCATCACGCAGAGCGTTGACCATAGCCAGCGCCGCGCCTGCGCCATTTTCCGGCGGTGAGGTCATGTGGTAAGCATCGCTGCTCATGCCGAAACCAACAATTTCAGCATAAATCTTCGCACCGCGTTTCTTCGCGTGCTCGTACTCTTCCAGCACCACAATGCCTGCACCGTCACCCAGCACAAAACCATCACGATCTTTGTCCCACGGACGGCTTGCCGCCTGCGGATTATCGTTACGGGTGGAGAGCGCACGCGCCGCACCAAAGCCACCGACACCCAGAGGGGTACTGGCTTTTTCTGCACCACCGGCCAGCATGACATCGGCATCGTTGTAAGCAATGATGCGTGCCGCATGACCAATGTTATGTACACCCGAAGTACAGGCCGTGGCGATAGAGATGCTCGGACCTTTCAGGCCATACATAATCGTAAGATGACCCGCGACCATGTTTACAATGGTAGAAGGCACAAAGAACGGGCTGATTTTGCGTGGGCCGCCATTGACCAGCGAGGAGTGGTTTTCTTCAATCAAACCCAATCCGCCGATGCCGGAACCAATCGCCGCACCAAAACGACCAGCATTTTCTTCAGTTACGACCAGACCGGAGTCCTGCATAGCCTGTATGCCAGCAACGATGCCATATTGGATGAAATCATCCATCTTGCGCTGATCTTTGCGCGAGATGAATTCATCACAATCAAAATCTCTTACCAAACCTGCAAAACGTGTTGCATAGGCACTGGTATCAAAATGGTCGATCAGGGTAATGCCGCTCTGACCGGCAAGGAGAGCACTCCAGGTAGACTCTACGGTATTGCCGACAGGAGACAACATGCCAAGACCGGTCACAACTACACGACGCTTAGACACGTTCGTCCTCCAGGGAGGGATAAAAAAAAGCTATGTGGGACAAACTATAAAACTCAGGCGGTCGAGCGACCGCCTGAAGGATATTCATTAGCCTTGGTGGCTAGTGATGTAGTCGATCGCTGCCTGAACGGTAGTGATTTTCTCAGCTTCTTCGTCTGGAATCTCGGTATCGAACTCTTCTTCCAGAGCCATAACCAGTTCAACGGTGTCAAGAGAATCAGCACCCAGGTCGTCAACGAAAGACTTTTCATTAGTCACATCTTCCGGTTTCGCGCCCAACTGCTCGATGATGATCTTCTTAACTCTATCCTGAATGTCGCTCATGCTATTAAATTTCCTATCAAAACTCGCTTTCGCGATGGTTTTCGTAGTGTATAAAATGTTGAAAAAGATGCAACAAAATCCCGGCTGGTCGAACCACGATTTTACGCTATTCTGCGGTTTTTACCGCGAATAATGCAAATTATTTCGTGATTATCAGACCATGTACATACCGCCATTGACGTGTAGCGTCTCACCTGTGATATAGGCGGCTTCGTCAGAGGCTAAGAATGCAACAGCATTGGCGATTTCCTGCGGATCACCTAAGCGACCTGCTGGAACTTCCGCCAGAATGCCCGAGCGCTGATCTTCGTTCAGTGCACGCGTCATGTCCGTTTCAATAAAGCCCGGAGCCACGACGTTTACGGTAATGCCACGGGACGCGACTTCTCGCGCCAGTGATTTGCTAAAGCCAATCAAACCTGCTTTTGCTGCTGCATAGTTTGCCTGGCCCGCGTTACCCATGGTTCCAACTACAGAACCGATGGTAATGATACGGCCCACACGTTTCTTCATCATGGCACGCATAACCGCCTTCGAGAGACGGAAAACTGATGTCAGGTTGGTATCAAGGATATCCGCCCATTCATCGTCTTTCATGCGCATCAGTAAATTATCACGCGTAATGCCTGCATTATTGACTAAAATGTCCACTTCGCCAAATTCTGCGCGTACTTTCTCGAGCACACTCTCAATGGAAGCAGGATCGGTCACGTTCAACAGCAGACCTTTACCGCTGTCGCCGAGGTAAGCACTGATTGCCTCCGCGCCGCTCTCGCTGGTGGCAGTTCCCACCACTTTGGCACCGCGTGCCGCCAGCGTTTCCGCAATGGCGCGACCGATACCGCGGCTCGCGCCGGTAACCAGCGCAACTTTACCTTCAAAGCCCATGATTTTCCTCTTATTCCTGGCTAAGCGCAGCAGTCAATGAAGCAGGATCGTTCACTGCGGCTGCGGTCAGGGTATCCACAATACGTTTAGTGAGACCGGTCAGCACTTTACCCGGACCAATCTCCAGCAACTGAGTCACGCCTTGCGCGGCCATAAACTCAACCGCTTCTGTCCAGCGTACCGGACTGTACAATTGACGCACCAGCGCGCTACGAATCGCCTCGGCTGAGGTTTCACACTGCACATCAACGTTGTTAACCACCGGGACTGACGGGGTATTGAAGTTGATCGCTTCCAGTGCCACCGCCAGTTTCTCTGCCGCTGGCTTCATCAGCGCGCAGTGAGATGGCACGCTGACCGGTAACGGCAGCGCACGTTTCGCCCCTGCGGCTTTACAGGCTGCGCCTGCACGCTCAACGGCTTCTTTGTTACCCGCAATCACCACCTGGCCCGGCGAGTTAAAGTTAACCGGCGACACCACCTGGCCTTGTGCACTCTCTTCACAGGCTTTACGAATGGCGGCATCATCAAGACCGATAATCGCCTGCATCGCGCCAGTGCCTTCCGGCACCGCTTCCTGCATCAGTTTGCCACGCAGTTCAACCAGTTTAATGGCATCGACAAAATTCAGTACGCCCGCACAAACCAGCGCCGAGTATTCACCCAGACTGTGACCGGCCATGATGGCAGGCTGAGGCGCATTTTTGCTCTGCCAGACGCGATAAATCGCAACTGAAGCCGCCAGCAACGCGGGCTGTGTCTGCCAGGTTTTGTTCAGTTCCTCAGCAGGTCCCTGCTGAACCAACTGCCATAAGTCATAACCCAGTGCGTCTGAAGCTTCACGGAAAGTAGCCTCTACCTGCGGGTATTCAGTGGCCAGGTCAGCCAGCATGCCCACAGTCTGTGATCCCTGTCCGGGGAACACAAAAGCAAATTGCGTCATCATTCGTTCCTGTAATCAAAAGCGAACCAGCGCGGAACCCCAGGTGAAACCACCACCAAAGGCCTCCAGCAGAATCAGTTGTCCCGGTTTGATGC
The DNA here is from genome assembly GCF_000468095.1 of Pantoea sp. AS-PWVM4. Classification (GTDB taxonomy): domain Bacteria; phylum Pseudomonadota; class Gammaproteobacteria; order Enterobacterales; family Enterobacteriaceae; genus Pantoea; species Pantoea phytobeneficialis. The sequence goes on along the minus strand of NZ_ASZC01000020.1, from coordinate 8,342 downwards.
GACCATCACGTACCGCTTCATCCAGCGCACTGGGTACGGAAGCCGCAGAGGTGTTACCGTGACGATCCAGCGTCACCACCACTTTGTCCATGCCCATACCGAGTTTTTTCGCCGTGGCGCTGATAATGCGCAGGTTAGCCTGATGCGGCACCAGCCAGTCGAGCATTTCGCGATCGAGATTGTTGGCCTGCAAGGTTTCATCCACAATGTGCGCCAGTTCAGTGACCGCCACTTTGAAGACTTCGTTGCCTGCCATCGTCAGGTAAGCAGGTTGATCCTGCTGCTCGCGGTCCTGATATGGCAGCGTCAGCAGTTTACCGTAACGACCATCCGCATGCAGATGGGTAGAAAGAATGCCCGGTTCGCTGCTCTGGCCCAGAACCACCGCACCTGCTCCATCACCGAACAGAATAATGGTGCCACGATCGGCGGGATCGAGCGTACGTGCCAGTGCATCCGCACCGATCACCAGCGCATGTTTCACTGCGCCATTTTTGATGTACTGATCGGCTACGCTCAGGGCATAGGTAAAACCTGCGCACGCGGCTGCAAGGTCAAACGCCGCACAGTCGTTGATCTCTAGCATTTGCTGGATCATGCAGGCTGAGCTTGGGAATGCGTGGCTCGAAGAGGTGGTCGCCACAATAATCAGACCCACGTCACTCGCCGCAACGCCCGCCATTTCCAGCGCTCGCTGTGCTGCCGAAAAGCCCATGGTGGCGACAGTTTCATCCGGCGCAGCAATGCGGCGTTCACGGATGCCGGTACGGGTGACAATCCACTCGTCCGAAGTTTCCACCATTTTTTCCAGATCCGCGTTGGTACGTACCTGGCTGGGCAAATAACTGCCCGTACCGAGAATTTTGGTAAACATCTACGCTTTGTCACTCCTGGCTAATACAGTATCCAGGCGCGCAGCAATCCGTTCCGGGACTTGCCGCCGCACCGCCTGCTCTGCCTGTTCTATCGCTACGGCAAACGCACGTTGATTCGCCGCGCCGTGGCTCTTGATCACCGTTCCGCGCAATCCTAACAGACAAGCGCCATTATACTGGTCGGGGTTGAGGTGACCGAAACGCTTCGCCAGACGCTTTTGGATCCAGCGCCCCAGCCACTTCAGCCACCAGGCCCGTTTTTTTCCTTCCCCTGACGATTTAAGCAGCGAAAGAAACATTCTTACCACACCTTCCATCGTTTTCAGCGTGACGTTGCCAACAAAGCCATCGCAAACCAGCACATCCGTTTTGCCGGTGAGGAGATCATTCCCCTCAAGGTAACCAATATAGTTGATCTGCGGGGATTCCCGCAGCACCGCCGCTGCTGTGCGGATGGCTTCCAGACCTTTGGTCTCTTCCTGGCCGATATTGAGCAACGCAACGCGCGGCTGGTTAATGGCAAGCACTTCTTCGGCTACCACCGCACCCATCACCGCAAATTGCACCAACATTTCACTGTCGGACTCTACGTTGGCGCCCAAATCGAGCACCACCGTTTTGCCGTGCTGCTGATGAGGCAGAACGGTCATCAGCGCCGGGCGCTCAATGCCATCCAGCGGCTTGAGCAACAATTTGGCTAACCCCATCAGCGCGCCGGTGTTCCCCGCGCTGACACAGGCTTGTGCCTTACCCTCTTTCACCAGCTCCAATGCGATACGCATGGAACTGCCGCGACTGTTACGAATCGCCTGTGAGGGTCTGGCATCACTTGCAATAACCGATTCGGCAGGGATCACCTGCACACGCCCCGCTACAGAGGAATCCGCTTTGGCAAGTAATGGCATGATTGTGTCGGGATTACCGACCAGAAGGAGAACCAGGTGCGAATGAGAGGCCAGTGCCTGCAAGGCTGCAGGCACTGTCACGCAGGGACCGAAATCCCCGCCCATGGCATCTATCGCCAGGGTCAAACGTGTCAAAGTATCGCCTTGCGTAACCGCAAGAATTACTTAGCGATAACCTTGCGACCGCGGTAGTAACCATCCGCAGTGATGTGGTGACGCAGATGAGTTTCGCCAGAAACTTTATCTACAGACAGAGTGGTGGTGGTCAGAGCATCATGAGAACGACGCATACCACGCTTAGAACGGGTGGGTTTATTCTGTTGTACGGCCATGGACCTTACTCCTATTACTTACGCTTTAAACTGGCTAATACGGCAAATGGATTTGGTTTTTCTGCCTCTTCAGGCAACTTACCAAAAACCATGTCCGCGTCGGACACTTCACAGTGTTCAGAATCATGCACCGGAACCACCGGCAGTGCGAGGATGATTTCATCTTCAATCACCGCCAACAGATCGATTTCGCCAAAATCATCGACATCGATCGGTTCGTAGGCTTCCGGCAGTGCTTCGGCCTGCTCTTCAGTAGAGACAGGACTGAAGCAATAGCTTACGTGAACCTGATGCGGAAACGGCTGGTTGCAGCGCTGACATAACAACGTAACCTGCACATCCGCTGTTCCTTGCAGAACCGCGAGGCGCTGGTTGTCAACCGCAAACGACATGGCACATTCCACATCACTGTCCACACTCACGACCGAGTCGGCCACGCGCGCCACCAATTCAGGCGAATAAACACCATGATAATCAAGGCGTTTTTGCGCAGCGCGTACCGGATCGAGCGTCAGGGGTAATTTTACCTTTTGCATAGGGCGCGAATATTAACTTTGTAACGTCATAGAGTCAAAGAAAAAGGCCGTTTTACAGCATCTTTCACCCGTTAGTCGCATCCAGTGCGGCGCACAGTTTAAAATGACTGTCTCCTTTACGCTATCTATTCTGCAAAAAAATGACGACATCGCTGGTTTTAGCTTCAACCTCACCCTTCCGCCAGGCTTTATTAAGTAAGCTTGGCCTGCCTTTTCTCTGCGCGGCACCGCACACCGATGAGACGCCGCAGCCCGGCGAAGCGGCAGATGCGTTGGTACAACGCCTCGCGCTGGCGAAAGCCAGGGCGTTGGCGGCCGACTATCCGGATCGCTGGATCATCGGTTCCGATCAAGTCTGCGTGCTGGACGGACAGATCACCGGTAAGCCGCACACGGAAGAAAACGCGCGCAGGCAACTCTCTGCCGCCAGTGGCAAAGCCATCACCTTCTATACCGGCCTGGCGCTCATCCAACCGCAAAGCGGGCAGCAATTTCTCTGCTGTGAACCCTTCACCGTCCATTTTCGCACGCTGAGTGCAGCCGAAATTGCCGGATACGTTGCCAAAGAACAGCCACTGCAATGTGCAGGCAGCTTCAAAAGCGAAGGCCTTGGTATTTGTCTGTTTGAACGGCTGGAAGGACGCGATCCCAATACTTTGATTGGATTGCCGCTGATTGCGTTGAATGGGATGTTACGAGAAGCGGGCATCAACCCCTTGTGTTGATGCCCGTGACGTTACGCCTTTTTCTGGCGTAACTGCGACAGGCAATGCTTCAAAGCGCCGTCCAGCGGCGCTTCCATCCGTAACGTCTCACCGGTGTTGGGATGGGTAAACGTCAACGCCGCCGCATGCAGGAACAGACGGGAAAGTCCGGTCGGTGCCAGCTGGCGTTCAAATTCCCGATCGCCATAACGATCGTCAAACGCGATGGGATGGCCCGCATGTAAGGTATGCACACGAATCTGGTGGGTGCGGCCAGTGACCGGACTGGCTTTTACCAGGGTGGCAAAGCCAAAACGCTCTTCCACTTTAAACCGTGTCTCCGAAGGTTTACCTTCCGCGCTGACGCGCACCACGCGCTCACCGCTTTGCAGGATATTCTTCAACAACGGTGCCTGTACCACTTTCAGGTGGGATGGCCAGTCGCCACGCACCAGCGCCAGGTAATCTTTTTGCATGCCCTTATCGCGTAGCTGTTCGTGCAGGGAACGCAGTGCCGAGCGTTTCTTCGCAACCAGCAAGATACCCGAGGTGTCGCGATCGAGACGATGCACCAATTCGAGAAAACGCGCTTCCGGGCGCAGCGCACGCAAGCCTTCAATTACGCCAAAACTTAAACCGCTGCCGCCATGTACGGCGGTGCCGGAAGGCTTGTTCAGGACCAGCAGATAATCATCCTCATACAGGATGGCGTCAGCCAGTGAAGCCACTTTCTCCAGCTTCGGCGAGACAGTCTGCTCTTCACGTTCCGCCACCCGTACGGGTGGAATACGGATCTCATCGCCTTCTTCCAGCTTATATTCAGGTTTGATGCGTTTTTTATTTACCCGCACTTCCCCTTTACGCAGGATGCGATAAATCATACTTTTCGGCACACCCTTCAATTGGGTGCGCAAAAAGTTATCGATACGTTGTCCGGCATTTTCAGCCGTAATGGCGACAAATTGTACGCCGGGATTCTCAGTTTTCATGGCGGCGATTCTAAATAGTGTCCCCGGATAGCGCCACCCCTTTTTCTGTGCTTAACTCTCTGGTTGTCGCGGCGCTAAAGAGTCGAAATGCTGACTTTTTCAACAATGCGATGATAACCCCTGCAAATGAACAGGTTAAGGATGAATAAACTTCACAGCTCGGCAAAAGTCGCCTTGCTATATGTTGGTGAGCAATGGAATAATGCAGGGGTTTCTGTCCTGGAAAGATTCAGGCAGAAAAAAGAGCGAAATAAGTCATTTTGCCGGATTAAACGGACACGCAGCAATGGCGTAAGACGTAATGTTAAATCAGGCACTTAGCGGGCTGCGGGTTGCAGCCAGGACGACAGACTGGGATGTGTGGATTTTTGAATACTCTGTAGCACTTCCACCTTCAGGCGCTGGATTTCCTTATGAAAAACAGGCCACCGACAAGATTTGCGCCCCTTTAGCCGCCGACAACCGTGAGGTTGACGTCTGTGCATTAAAGACACGGGGCCATCGGTTGATTCTCGTCCAGGGTAACGATGCCCGCAGCTTTGTCACTCATGAGAGAATAACGAGTAAGTCACGATGAAAAGAATGTTAATTAACGCAACTCAGCAGGAGGAGTTGCGCGTTGCCCTGGTTGATGGACAACGTCTGTACGATCTGGATATCGAAAGCCCCGGACACGAACAGAAAAAAGCCAACATCTACAAAGGTAAAATCACCCGTATTGAACCCAGCCTGGAAGCTGCGTTTGTTGATTACGGTGCTGAGCGTCACGGTTTTCTCCCTCTGAAAGAAATTTCCCGCGAATATTTCCCCGCCAGTTACAACGCGCACGGACGTCCCAATATTAAAGATGTTCTGCGTGAAGGTCAGGAAGTCATCGTTCAAATTGATAAAGAGGAGCGTGGTAATAAAGGAGCAGCACTGACCACCTTTATTTCACTGGCCGGTAGCTACCTGGTGCTGATGCCGAACAACCCGCGTGCGGGTGGCATTTCGCGCCGTATTGAAGGCGATGATCGCACCGAACTGAAAGAAGCCCTGTCAGCGCTGGAACTGCCGGAAGGCATGGGCCTGATTGTGCGCACCGCTGGCGTTGGCAAATCCGCCGAGTCGTTACAGTGGGACCTTAGCTTCCGTCTGAAACACTGGGAAGCGATCAAAAAAGCCGCAGAAAGCCGCCCGGCACCTTTCCTGATCCATCAGGAAAGTAATGTGATCGTGCGCGCCTTCCGCGACTATCTGCGTCAGGATATCGGTGAAATCCTCATCGATAACCCGAAAGTCCTCGAACTGGCGCGTCAGCATATCGCTGCGCTCGGTCGTCCGGACTTCAGCAGCAAAATCAAGTTGTACACCGGTGAAATCCCGCTGTTCAGCCACTACCAAATCGAATCGCAGATTGAATCTGCTTTCCAGCGTGAAGTGCGTCTGCCATCTGGCGGCTCTATCGTCATTGACAGCACCGAAGCACTGACTGCGATTGATATCAACTCAGCACGCGCGACGCGCGGTGGTGATATCGAAGAGACGGCGTTCAATACCAACCTCGAAGCGGCAGACGAAATCGCTCGTCAGCTGCGTCTGCGTGACCTCGGTGGTCTGATTGTTATCGACTTCATCGATATGACGCCGGTACGCCACCAGCGTGCCGTGGAAAACCGTCTGCGTGAAGCGGTACGTCAGGATCGTGCACGTATTCAAATCAGCCATATTTCACGCTTTGGTCTGCTGGAGATGTCACGTCAGCGCCTCAGCCCATCACTGGGCGAGTCCAGTCATCACGTCTGCCCACGTTGTAGCGGTACCGGCACCATCCGTGATAACGAATCGCTGTCGCTGTCTATTCTGCGTCTGATTGAAGAAGAAGCGCTGAAAGACAACACCAAAGAAGTCCACGCCATTGTGCCGGTTCCGGTCGCTTCCTATCTGCTGAACGAGAAACGTGATGCGGTCAGCGCCATTGAGAAGCGTCAGGGTGGCGTGCGCGCCATCATCGTACCGAACGATCAGATGGAAACGCCACACTACTCCGTGTTGCGCGTGCGCAAAGGCGAAGAGACGCAAACGCTGAGCTACCACCTGCCGAAACTGCATGAAGCGGAAATGGCACTGCCTTCCGAAGAAGAGCAGTCAGAACGTCGTCGTCCTGAGCAACCTGCCCTCGCCGCCTTTGTGATGCCGGATGCACCGCCTGCACCAGTTGAAGTGGCAGAAGAGAGCAAGCCTGCGGTGAAAGCTGAGCCGAAGAAGGCCAGGACAACCGACACCGTCGCAGCACCGGCTGCGTCAACCGGCTTTATGGCACGTCTGCTGGGTGGATTGAAAAAACTGTTTGTTGGTGATGCACCGGCGACTACGCCGGAAGCCAGCGAGAAACAGGAAAGCAAAGCAAACGCTGATGAAAACGGTCAACAGCGTGGCGATCGTCGCAACAACCGCCGCAATAATCGTCGTGAACGCACTCCGCGTAACGCTGAAAACGCGCCGGTACGTGAAGCACGCGAGCCGCGTGAGCCACGCGAAGCGCGTGAAACCACCGAAAACCGCCGCAATAAACGCCAGAACGAGCCGCGTGAAGAACGCAGCCCGGCACAAAGCGAAGAAGCACGCCAGCAACGCGAAGAGCAGCAACAACAGCGTCGCGAACAACGTGCGGAGCGCCAGCGTCGTCGTCAGGAAGAGAAACGCGCCCAGCAGCAGGAACAGAAAGCCGCTGAGCCGGTGGTGCAGGCTGAAATCGTTGATGAGGCAGCGCAGGAAGAAGAACATGTTCAGGTCATGCCGCGTCGTAAACAACGCCAGCTGAGCCAGAAAGTGCGTTTTGGTGATGAAAGCGAAGCGACAACCGAGAACGTTATCGCTCCGGTTGAAACTGCGCCGCGTGCAGTCGCTAATGAAGAACCGGAAGCGGTCAATGATGATCAGGATGACGTTGATAACCGTGACAGCGCCAATATGCCGCGCCGTTCACGTCGTTCACCGCGCCACCTGCGTGTCAGCGGTCAGCGTCGTCGCCGTTACCGTGATGAGCGCTATCCGACCCAATCTGCAATGCCTCTGGCTGCGGCTTCGGCTTCACCGGAAATGGCCTCTGGCAAAGTTTGGGTACGTTATCCGGTTGCACAAACCAATGAAGAACTGGTCACACCGGATGCACTGAACGAGACGCCGGATTACAGCCGCGAAGAGACGGCCGCTGCCGTTGCTCTGCCTGCCAGCGTTGAGCCAGTACAGGAAGTAGTTGCTGAGCCAGTCGTCGAAGTAGTGGAACCGCAGGCACACACCGACGTTCCGGTAGTGAACTCCGATGACACCCGTCCGATTGAATCACCGGTCAATGAAGAACCGACCGTGATTTCAGCGGCGGATGAAGCGGTTGCCGAAGTAACCGCCGCGCAGGCCGAACCGGTGGTTGATGTTGCTGCTGAGGTCAACGAAGCCGTAACCGCTGCCATCGAAACACCTGCTCAGGTGGCACCGGAAGTGACTGCGCCAGTGGAAGAGGTACTGTCCACGCCGGTTGCCGCAGAAGCGCAGCCAGCGCCAGTTGCGGAACCTGATGCGCCAGTCGCCGCTCACGCTACCGTGGCCAACAACGCAGAAACCCGCTGGAAGCATTATGCTTCGGCACCGATGACCAAAGCACCGGCACCGGCATGGGAACCTGAACCGGCTCGCCATAGCGATTGGGTACGTCCACCGTTTGCCTTTGCCGGCCGTGGATCGGCTGGCGGTCATAGCGCCACACAGCAGGCGACCGCACCGGCAACCAAGCCAGAAAGCGTCTAAGTTAGCGCTACATCACACAGCAAACCCCGGCCAGTCCGGGGTTTTTTATTTGTATCTATTCGTAGCGGCGCGATTTATCGCGCAATTTCGTGCGCGATGCGTGAAAAATCCGCGCGATAAATCGCGCCGCTTGTATCTTGAAGTTGTAACTGGTTAGCTACCCGTTACACGAAACGGAGGCAGCTTGTCGCGCCGCTTAAGCCTCGATCTTGTGC
>NZ_ASZC01000019.1 GCF_000468095.1 Pantoea sp. AS-PWVM4 | reverse complement strand
AAAATCACCGAAGCGAACACCAATAACCGTGTTCACATGACCGCAGAACTGTACAAATAACGGATGGTCGTACAGGGAAGTGCCGGAAGAGGTCGCCGCAAGGCGGCCTTTTCCGTTTTAAATGCAAGTCAGTGCACATCATAGCTGCCGGGCTAAAGATGGCAGCAGGCGGCTTTCTGTCAGAAATGCATCCCGAGCTCCATATAATAAGTACGTCCCGACTCGTTATAGGTGCGCGCTCCTGCACCATAAGCGTAAGTGCCGTTGGCGCCCGAGGTCAGCGCGTTGCCTGCGCGGAAGTGGCGTTTATCTAACAAATTATCGATACCCGCTGTGATATCGATATTTTTATTGATGTTATAAACTGCGCTCGCACCAAAAATGGCATAGGGGGAAACCTGCCATTTTTCACTGCCGGACGTGTCCTCACCCTGGGAGTTATATTTAGGCGGCTTTTGGCGGCCATACCATGTCATGGTTCCCTGGACAGAAAGGGCGTTGGTTGCCTGCCAGTCCAGCGTCGAGTTAATGGTATATTTCGGGATAATCGACAGGTAATCACCAGAGGTTTCGTTTTTATTGTCGATGATGTAAGTGAAATTGTTGTTCATGGTCAAATTTTCGCTGATCGGAAAATTCAGCGTGCCTTCCAGCCCCTGAACGACAGATTTTGGCACGTTCTGCCATTTATAGATGTTTGATGTACCGTTGCTGTACGCCGGGGAATAGCCTGCCTCGATTTTGTTGTGATAGTCGTTACGATACCAGGTCAAACCGGCCTGCACCCCTTCATGATGGTACTCGATACCGATCTCTTTATTGACGCTGGTTTCGGCTTTGAGATCCTTATTACCCTGTAAATAACAGCTGGTGGAACTGGCGTAGCATCCGTTGCCGCTGCTGTAGAGCAGATAATTGGGGTTGGTCTGGTACAGGTTAGGTGCCTTCCAGGCACGGGCAATGCCCAATTTCAGGGTAAAATCTTCTCCCAAATCCTGCGACAGGTTCAGCGAGGGGCTGATATTGCTGCCGGTGTAGGTTTGATGATTGAAACGTAATCCCGGAGTCAGTCGGGTTGAGTCGGTCAGGTCAATATTATCTTCAGTGTAGATGCCATAGATATTGGCTGAGCTATAGATGCTCCGCCCGGAACTGGAGACGCCGTCAACCTCCGAAGTATTGGTCAGAGTATTGGAGGTGGGATCTTTCATCGTTTGATGATTCATCTCCGCACCAAAGGTCATTGTCTGGCTGACCCACCCGTCAAAGGGAATGTTTACCTCGGAATGCAGGTTGGTATCATTCAGATCAATGGTAGAAAAACCTTCATCGGTCGTGCTGAATAATCCCTCCAGTCCACCGGACAGACCTTCGTTAAGTCTTTTATTACGGGTTTTCTCGAACTGAATGTAATTATTGGTGGTCACGCCGTTATCCCAGGCACCGGTATATTTCAGGGAGAGTGTTTGCCGGTAAATCACGTTGGTTTCTTTACCGTAATTTTCCTTAACCAGGGTGCTGCTGTTGGTGTTCTGCGTGTCACCGGCGTAAAGGTTGCCCTGGCGGCTATAACCCGCATTCAATTCCAGCGCCTGCATGGGCATAAACTCCCAGCGCAATACGCTATTAATGTTTTTATTGATCACCCCTTCACGGCCTGCCGGCACCATACCTGCGTATTTACCGCTACGCTCAGCTTCATGCCCGCTGTTAATATTCTGCGCGTCTGCCTGTGTTTTACTCCAGTTGCCATACAGGCGCAGGGTCAGATTATCCGTTAAAGCACCGCTCAGGCTGGCGTTATAACGTTTGGTTGCCCCTTCAGATTTGTGTTCTGGCACGTTGTAATAAGTGTTGAAATTACCATGCCACTCTTTTTCTGCCGGTTTGGTGATGATGTTGACCACGCCTCCCATCGCGCCATTGCCATACAGCGCGGCCGCCGGGCCGCGAATAACCTCAATACGATCGATCATTTCGGGCGGCACCCAGTTGCTGTCGCCACGGGTATCACGCTCACCACGCCAGCCATAGCGCACCGAGTTGCGGCTGCTGACCGGCATCCCGTCAACCAGAATCAGGGTGTTTTCGGGGCCCATACCGCGAATATCAATCTGGCGGTTATTACCACGCTGGCCGCTATTGGAATTACCGGTGAGATTCACGCCGGGCATGGTGCGGATCAGTTCAGAAACATCACGCTGGATAGGGTGTTTTTTGATGGCTTCACTGTCGATGATGGAGACGCCAGGCGCTTGCAGGGTTTGCTCGCGGGCGGTGACGACCAGAGTATTGTCGCTACTGCTTTTCTTATCGCTGATCGCCAGTTGTTGCACTGGCGTTTCACTTATTATTTCGTCTGCAAATGCAGGGGAGTTTCCAAGGCTGTACGCAATAAGACAAGCCAGTAGAGAATAGCGGGATATTGTTTTCATCATGAGATTTGTCATCTGTCCTTTGCCAACAAAAATGAAAACGCGAACTATAATGAGAATTATTATTAATTACAATAATGGGTTTTTATTGATCAATAAATGGCGGGAATAAATGCCGTTTCGTTATTATTTCGTCGGTTGACTTTTTGGCAGCGGTGGCAAGAAGGGAATGCGTCGCACCAGGTTGTGTGAAAGACCCATTAACCTTATATATCGACCTGGTATCTATTTTATTTTATCGGCCAGAGATTCAATCAGAGGTCTGATGATATCAGGTATTCAGAAAGGAATTCGGAAACCTCATTCTGGCAAATCCCCAAAGTGAAGCTGATGCCTGCATGCTGCAATATTTCAATGCCCGCACCCTGATTCTTTGGATGAGGATCGAGTAATGCAATGTAGATATGATTCGGTTTCAGTGAGGCCAGCGTCTTTGCACACGAGGGGGTTCTTCCCTGAAACGAACATGGCTCCAGCGTGACGTAGATATCGCAATCATTCACCGGTATCTCAAGCTTCGACAGGGCAGCAATCTCTGCATGGTGCAAGCCCGGTGATTGGGTAAAACCGGAAGAGACCACCTCGCCATTTCTCACGATCACACAACCCACGGGCGGGTTTGGCCGACAGTCCGGCAGCGCATTTCTGGAACACTCCAGTGCTAACAACATATACGTTTCCGGCTTATTCATTTGATCTGCCTCAGTGCCAATCCAGGTAAATAAAGCAACTACCAAATTTAGTAGTGACGATAATCACGGGTAGTTTTACAGTGCATACCGGGCCTCGCGGCCATTTTCTGCTAGTAGTAACGGTTGTCGGACACATAATCCAGTCTTAATTTGCCTTACGTAATATTTACAATTTCTTTTCGATATTCTTATTATGTGTCGTACCCCAGTGATTTCATAAAAAGCGTTGGACCGCAATGGTCCGAAAGCGCGAGGCCGTTCGTTCAGCAGTTATTCATAACTATTGATCTTATCCAGGGGAAGGGAAGGCATGGGAATTTCACAGGCAAAACTGATTACTTTGCGTCGTATGCAAAGTGGCACTAAGCACCGGCTACGTGGTGATAAAGCCATAGGGCTGGAAATGAAATGTGATTTTGAAATTGAAATGTGCAAACGAAGGGATATTACCTGCCGAAGTTTGGCGTCATTGATGCGGTCGGGGCTGATTGAATTCATTGCCTCGCCCACGGATATGTCACGCTATTACGAGGTAAGACTAACGGAAGAGGGTGAAAGGGTGGTGAATGACAATCGATGAATTCACCTGACTGATCCCGGCCAGCACCCCGAGGTGCTGGTTTCAGCCCGACAGGGCTGATGATAAATCAATCGTTTTATGCAAAAGGAAGCTTTTTAATGAATGGAAACCTCCGCATTGTGAGTGTTGTCGCTTTATCTCTCCTGTTACTGAATGGTTGTGCGCAAACGGATACCAGCGCCAAACGGCATGCGACTAAATTCGTCTATAAAGTCGAAGATTCGGATCCCAATTTTGTGATGAACAAGGCTGACTCCATCCGCATGGCGACGCCTTTTTTTGCCCAGTTCTGGCAACTGGGCAAAAAAGATCGTGCACAAGGTGTCTCCAGCGCCGATGCGCAGAAAAGAGTCAGCTATTTCCACAGCGATGAGTTCATAAAATCAATCAGTGGAACCTCGCACTTTGCCGGTAAAGAATATAAAGATGACGCCACGTTATCGCCGCGCTGGCGCAACAACATGTCGGAAGCGATTGCACAAACCTATATGGACGGTTATCTCGGCATAGAATAACTGCCCGTATCTGACGGTGTCCGGTTATGCCGGGCACCTGTCATGCTGCTGAATATCCTCGGTAAATATTAAACATCAAAAAAACATGATTTTTTTCTTATATATTAGAGTGTTATCCGTGTCATCTCTCGTCTGTTTATGAGTTTTTCAGGTTGTTTTTGTTTATATATGAAATGTATTTAAATAAGAAATTTATCCTTTTCATAAGGAAATGGAACATATATAGAATTTAGATGGATTACTATTTGATAAAGGGATTTTTATGAATTGCCGTTGGGTTATCGCAGCCGGAGCGGTGGGTATCCATATTTCTTTAGGTTCAGTTTATGCCTGGAGTGTATTTAAAAAGCCTTTTATGGATGCCTTTGGCTGGAATGAGTTTGAAGCAGGGTTGCCATTTGGTCTGGCTATTTTTGTACTGGGGATGTCTGCTGCGGTCATGGGGCATGTTGTTGAGCGACGTGGGCCGCGATTTTCGGGGTTTCTCGCCACGGGTTTATGGGGTGTCGGTCTGATGGGGGCCGGTGTAGCCACCTCTGGCATGATATCGAACGATACGTTGCGCTTAGGTTTGTTACTGTTTTTTTGCCTGGTCGGTGGCTTTGGGCTGGGGACGGGATATGTCACCCCGGTATCGATGTTGATGAAATGGTTTCCTGACCGGCGCGGTCTGGCAACGGGCCTCGCCATTATGGGCTTCGGCTTTGGGGCTTTTTTAGGCGGGCCGATTCTGAGTTTACTTATTGGCTCGGTAGGTATTGCTCAGACCTTTTTCCTACAGGCAATCAGTTACACGGCAATTATGTTGTTATCATCAGCCTGTCTGAAATTACCGCCACCAGACTGGCAACCCGCGCGGGAAAAGGTGAAGCCCGGCAAAATACCGGCTCAGGGCGTGATGCCAATGACAGCCAATCAAGCGGTCCGTACTCGCTGTTTTTTAGGGTTGTGGCTGATGATGTTTATAAATATCACCTGCGGTATTGCGTTAATTTCCGTCGCTTCTCCACTGGCTCAGGAAGCAACGGGTATATCAGCACTGGCAGCGGGGTCGCTGGTTGGGATGATCGGGTTATTTAATGGGCTGGGGCGAATTGCGTGGGCATCTTTCTCCGATATTATTGGTCGTCCCAATACCTACATTATCTTTTTCGCTCTGCAAATTGTCGCGTTCTGGCTACTGCCCTCATTGCAGCACGTCTTACTGTTTGAAGCGGTTTTGCTGTTGATCATGACTTGCTATGGCGGTGGTTTTTCCACGTTGCCTGCCTATATTGGCGATATTTTTGGCTCCCGCCAGGTCAGTGCTATCCACGGATATGTGCTGACCGCCTGGGCGCTCGCAGGGCTGGTCGGATCGTCCGTATCCTCTCTGCTGCGACAAAGTACCGGCAGTTACGAGGCAATGATGCAGGTGTTTGTCTGGGGATTAGCGCTGGCGTTGCTGGTGTCGGTGGCAACGAAAATGTACCTTTTACGCCAATTGCGTCCCGACGCTCGTAGGTAATCAGCGGATACCAGCCTGCCCGTTTATGCTAAATCGGGCAGGTCAGTGCGGTCGCCTCGCGTGGTAGGGTGGGAAATAACAATAAACTCTACCGCGTCATCGCTGTCGTTTCTGGCCTGGTGTTTTGCCTCGGGAGGAATTTCGATGCCCTGCAACGCAGCGATTTCCTGCTTTTCACCTTCCAGCTCCATGGTCAGCACGCCCTTCACGACAAAGAAAAATTGTCGGGATACGGCGTGGTAATGCCGCTTTTCCTCGGTATGCGGTGGCATTTTTTCGTGAATAACCAGCATGTCCTGGCGTTTGACCAGATACCATCCATCGCATCCTTCACCCCAGATGTAGTGCTCGGCATTATCTTTAGAAATCATCTGATCCTCTGGCCTGATTTAACGGTTCATAACGCGGTGGAAAACAACAATTCTCGCAACCAGCGATGTCCCGGATCGCGATGGGTGCGCTCATGCCAGGCGACGGATTTGGTAAAGCCTGGGATATCCAATGGCGGTGCCACGATTTTCAACCCGGCGGTGTTCAATGCCAGCCTGCGCGGTACCACGCTGATTAAATCACTCACGCGCAGGATTTCCGGCAGAACCAGAAAACTGCACACCGAGAGCGTTACCCGGCGAGTACGTCCCAGTGCCGCCAGTGCTTCATCGGTGACACCATAAAAACTGCCTCCAACATACGACACCAACGCATGATCCTGGGAGCAGAACTCATCTAATGACAGGACGCCGGATTGTGCCAGTGGATGATCGGCGCGCAGCAGGCATACATAATCTTCCGCATATAGCGTTTTTGCGTGTAACTCGGGTGGGGTGGTTTCTGGGGTAATCAGCGCGACATCCACCGCGCCACGTTCAAACTGCATCGGCAATAGGTCGTTATTGACCGGGAGTACCGCCACACGGATGCCCGGTGCCTGCTGACGTAAGGCGGCCATAAACGGCACCACGACAGCGCGCAACGCATAATCTGTCGCGGCGACGTTGAGGGTCATCTCAGCGGTTGCCGGATCAAATTCACGCGGCTTCAGCAGCTCCCCAACTTCGGCAAGGATGTTTTTTACCGGCGTTGCCAGTTCAAGCGCACGCAAGGTGGGCACAATGCCACGCTGCGCGCGGGTGAATAACGGATCGTCAAAGCATTCACGTAACCGGGTAAGCATACCGCTGACGGCGGGCTGCGTCAGAGATAACCGCTCCGCAGCGCGCGTGACGCTGCGTTCATCCAACAGCGCGTCGAGTGCTTTCAACAGGTTGAGATCCAGATTTCTGATATCGGTTTTCATGTTATTCACCTGGCGGGTGAGAAAAGATATTGCGAAAAACTATATCACGGGAAACAAACTTCGGTTCTCGTTATTTCACCGTTGGATCTTCAACGTTCCACCGGCGGCATTGATGCCGACCGGGTCAGGTGCTGAAGTCGTCACTTCCCAATGTTTAAAAATGTGATCAACCTGCGATATATTTATTTTGTAATCGATTACTTTTCATTTCGTCGTGAATTGTAATCGATTACTTTTCTCTGTGAGGCTTATATGCTGTCTACAACACAAGATTCTGAAAACACAGCAGTCGCCCAGCGCATGCTGGTGCCACGCCTGTCATTGATGATGTTTCTGCAATTTTTTATCTGGGGAAGTTGGTCGGTCACCCTCGGATTGGTGATGACACAACACAATATGGCGTTACTGATTGGCGATGCGTTTTCCGCCGGACCGATTGCGTCGATTCTCTCCCCTTTCGTATTGGGGATGCTGGTGGACCGCTTCTTTCCGTCGCAGCGCGTGTTGGCGGTGATGCATCTGGCAGGGGCGGTGATTCTGTGGTTTGTCCCCCAGGCGATGATCGCCGAAAACGGCGCGCAGCTGATCGCGTTGTTGTTTGGTTACACGCTGTGCTACATGCCAACCCTGGCATTAACTAACAACATTGCTTTCCACAGCCTGGCGAGCAGTGAGAAGAGTTTTCCGGTGGTGCGCGTGTTTGGCACTATTGGTTGGATCGTCGCGGGTATTTTTATCGGTGTCACCGGCATTGCCGCCAGCACCACAATTTTCTCCGTGGCGGCGATTTGTTCGGTGATGCTGGCGGTTTATAGCCTGACGCTGCCGCACACCCCTGCGCCCGCTAAAGGTCTGCCGTTCAAAGTGCGGGATTTGTTCTGCGCTGACGCCTTTGCGCTGCTGAAAATTCGGCACTTCTTTATCTTTGCGTTGTGCGCCACGCTGATCTCGATTCCGCTCGGTACCTACTACGCCTATACCGCTTCCTGGTTATCTGACGCCGGGGTTGAGAATGTCAGCACCATCATGTCCTTCGGCCAGATGTCAGAAATCTTTTTCATGCTGGTGATCCCGTTGCTGTTCCGCCGACTGGGTGTGAAATACATGCTGTTGGTGGGGATGTGTGCCTGGTTCGTGCGTTATGCGTTGTTTGCCTTAGGGATGGGGGAAGAGGGACGTGCCTTGATCTGGCTTGGCATTCTGCTGCACGGCGTCTGTTACGACTTCTTCTTTGTGGTGGGTTTTATCTACACCGACCGCGTTGCTGGCGAAAAAGTGAAAGGCCAGGCGCAAAGCATGGTGGTGATGTTTACCTACGGTATCGGCATGCTGCTCGGCTCGCAAATTTCGGGTGCGCTGTATAACCACCTGGTCGCGGGTCAGGTATCGGCGCAAAGCTGGGCCCTGTTCTGGTGGATACCGGCGGTTGCCGCTGCCGTTATCGCTGTCATTTTCCTGTTTTCATTTAAATATCGTGATTGATGGTTTTGGAGGTGGTTGTGCAGACGTTAAAAGGTCCGGGTATTTTTCTGTCACAGTTTATTGGTGCCGGGGCACCTTACAACTCGCTGGAGGGATTGGCGCAGTGGGCTGCCGCGTTGGGGTACAAGGCGTTGCAGATCCCCTGTAATCATCCACACATTTTTGATCTCGAAAGGGCCGCGACCAGCCAGACCTATTGTGACGAGGTGATGGGTTCGCTGGCGCAATATGGTCTGGCGATCAGTGAATTATCCACCCACCTCGAGGGGCAGTTGATTGCCGTACATCCGGCACATGATGCGGCATTTGATGGTTTCGCCCCGCTGGCGGTACGTGGGAATGCGACCCAACGCACCGCATGGGCGACGGAGCAGGTGAAACGGGCCGCCGCTGCATCGGCCAGGCTGGGATTAACGGCACATGCCACGTTTTCGGGGGCGCTGGCGTGGCCCTATCTTTATCCCTGGCCGCCACATAACCCATTGTTGCTGGAGGAGGCGTTTGCTGAACTGGCACGTCGCTGGCGACCCGTGTTGGATGTCTTTGATCAGCATGGCGTGGATGTGTGCTATGAACTGCATCCTGGGGAAGATCTGCATGATGGCATCACGTTCGAGCGTTTTCTGGCGGCGGTGAATAACCACCCCCGTTGCAATATTCTGTTCGATCCCAGCCATCTACATCTGCAACATATTGATTATTTGCAATTTATCGATATCTACCATGCGCGCATCAAAGCCTTTCATGTGAAGGATGCTGAGTACTTACCTAACGGACGCAGCGGCGTATATGGCGGCTATCAACGCTGGATCGATCGCGCCGGACGTTTCCGCTCACCCGGCGATGGACAAATTAACTTCAAAGGCATTTTCAGCAAGCTGGCGCAGTACGACTACGACGGTTGGGCCGTGCTGGAGTGGGAATGCTGCCTGAAAGATGCCGATACCGGCGCGCGCGAGGGGGCAGAATTTATTCGTCAGCACATTATTCCGGTGGCAGATCGCGCGTTTGATGACTTTGCCGCAGGCAGTGACTCACGCGCCAGCGTTCGCGCTCAGCTTGGCCTGACGGGAGGTGTCGGAGATGATTAATGTTGGCATTATCGGTACCGGCTTTATCGGTCCGGCGCACATTGAAGCGCTGCGCCGACTCGGCAATGTTCAGGTGGTGGCGATTTGCGATAGCGACCAGGCGAGCGCTGAAGCGCGGGCGTCGCAGCTCAATGTTCCAAATGCGTATAGCGATGTCGCGGCGTTTTTACGCCATCCCGGTTTGCAGGCGGTCCATAACTGCACGCCGAATCATCTGCATGCGGCGATCAATCGCCAGATTATTCAGGCGGGTAAACATGTGTTTTCAGAGAAGCCGTTGTGCATGACGCTGGAAGAGGCGGCTGAACTGGTGCGACTGGCGGATGAAGCGGGCGTGGTACACGGCGTCAGTTTTGTTTACCGTCAGTTTGCCATGGTGCAACAGGCGGCCAGCATGTTGCGGCAGGGGGAGTTGGGCCGATTATTCGCGGCGCAGGGAAGTTATTTGCAGGATTGGATGCTGGAAGAAACCGATTATAACTGGCGTGTTGAGGCCGGGAAGGGAGGAGTGTCGCGCGCGGTAGCTGACATTGGTTCACACTGGTGCGACACCATTCAGTTCATTACCGGACGTAAAATCGTCGCGGTGCTGGCCGACCTGGCAATCGTCTGGCCGACACGCAAAGCCAATCTTAACGCGGTATCCACTTTCAGCGCCCGGCAGCAGCAAGCCTGCTATGAAGACCGTCCGGTGACTACCGAAGATATGGGATTCGTGCTGTTTCGCTTTGACGATGGCAGCAAGGGGTGTTTCAGCGTGTCGCAGGTTTCTGCCGGACGCAAAAATCGTCTCAACCTTGAGGTGAGCGGCAGTGCGGCCTCGCTGGCATGGGATCAGGAAACGCCGCAACAGTTGTGGCTGGGTTACCGGCACCAGGCTAACCGGGTGCTTTCGGACGATCCATCCCTGATGAATGCCGACGTTGCCGGGCGGGCACGCTTTCCGGGCGGCCATATTGAGGGCTGGCCGGACGCATTCCGCGCCATGATGCAACAGTTCTATGCGGCGGTGCAGCAGGGAGGGATGCCTGCGGGCGGTACGGCAACGTTTGCCACTTTTGCTGACGGCGCGCAGGTGATGGCGATTGTTGATGCCATTGTGCAAAGCCATCAGCAACAGCGCTGGATGACGGTTGCGTGATGACGCGTAAGCCCGGTCGATGCCGGGCTTACGTATTTATGGTAGCCTGCATGCCATCAGTTTCTCAGCAGGAAATATTGCCAACATGTCCATCCAAAAAATCGCCAGGCTGGCGGGCGTTTCCGTTGCCACGGTTTCGCGTGTGCTGAACAACAGCGACACCGTAAAGGAAAAAAATCGGGTAAAAGTCCTGGAGGCAATCAAAGCGAGCAACTATCAACCGAACCTGTTGGCGCGCCAGTTGCGTACATCACGCAGTTCCATGGTACTGGTTCTGGTTTCTGATATTTCCAATCCCTTTTGCGCTGAGTTGGTCAAAGGGATCGAGGAGCAGGCCGAGCAGAACGGCTACCGAATTTTACTGTGCAACTCAGGTTCAGATATCAATCGCTCACGCTCCAGCCTGCAACTGCTCTCCGGCAAAATTGTGGATGGGGTCATCACCATGGATGCCATCACCACCCTGCCTGAATTAACCGAATTGATTGGCACCACTCCCTGGGTGCAATGCGCCGAATATGCCGACGCCGGGAATGTTTCCTGTGTCGGCATCAGTGACATTGATGCTTCACGTCAACTGGTACGCTATCTGGCCGGGAAGGGCCGCCAGCGCATTGCACTGATTAATCACGATCTCAGCTACAAGTATGCCCAATTGCGTCAGCAGGGTTATCAGCAGGAACTGGCCTCGCTTCAACAGGATTGGCAGGCGATCACTTATGCCAGTGAACTGAGTTTTCATGCCGGTAAGCAGGCAATGGAAACGTTGTTGAAGCGCGAAACGCGACCGGATGCGGTGTTCGCCGTTTCCGATACGCTGGCAGCGGGGGCGATGTCAGCGATTGAGCAGGCCGGCCTGCGGGTGCCGCAGGATATCGCGGTGGCCGGTTTTGATGGCACGGAACTGGCGGAAATGGTTTCGCCGCCGCTCACCACCATCGTACAACCCTCACGCGATATTGGCCGTAAAGCCTTTACCCTGCTGCTGGCGAAGATCGAAAACCCGGACTCCCCGCCGGAGAGAGTCATTATGGACTGGCACCTGGAAGTACGTGCCAGCACCTGACAACTCAGTGCGGCAGTTTTTCCAACGCCGCACGCAGATTCTGATGTGAAGTGGTGATGATCTGCCACGGATCTTTTGGCAGGTCGTGTTCAACGATAAACCACTTCACGCCGCTGGCTTTGGCGGCGGGTAAAATGGTTTTCCAGTCGAGCAGACCGTCACCCAGCGGTGCAAAATTCATTTCATCATCACGCACCCCGATACCGGCGTTGTCTTTGGCGTGAAGGGCATAAATCCGCCCCGGATAGGCTTTCAGCAGGCGGGCAGGGTCCTGACCCCCGCGTGATACCCAGGCCGCATCCATTTCCAGCTTGAGGTTATCGCGTTGCGTATGGTTGAGGATGATCTCCAGAGCGGTGATGCCACCGTATTTTTTCATCTCAAAATTATGGTTGTGGTAGCCCAGTTGGATGCCATCCTTGCGTAATTTTGCCCCCAGCTTATCCAGCTTTTGTGCGTACTCAATCCAGCCTTGTTGGCTAGCCGGGCGGTCCTGCGGCTCAATCCACGGCACAATAATGGTGTGGTTGCCGATAGCCTTGTTAAACGCCACGGTGGGCTGGTAATCCTGCTCCAGTGCCGACAATTGCACATGCGCTGAGGTGACGGTGAGTTGATTGTTTTGCAGCAGCGATTTCATTTGTGCGGCATCTAATCCGTGCGTACCCACCAGTTCCACATGCTTAAAGCCCGCTTTATGCGCCATCGCAAACTGTTCAGCCGGGGTACCGACATTGCGCAGGGTGTACATTTGCAGCGCGATTTCATTTTCCACATCTGCCGCGCTGGCCTGCGGGATGGGAAGGACCAATGACGTCACCAGACCTGCCAAAACCATTAACTTTTTCATCATTTTTCATAACCTTATTTTTAAGTAATCGATTACAAAATACCTTAAAAGTAATCGATTACAATTGGCGAGAGGTGATTTTTTGGCCGGAAGGAGAAGAATATGAACCCCTTCGCAAAACGTTGATAAAGCGGTTGCTTTCCCCGGTTTATCAGCGCTTAAGAGGTGGCGGGATGGTATATCAATTATTCAATTTTTTTGAATTCTTTCAGCAAAACCCTCCGCTGTTACTCCTCCGGTTAGAGGTCTATTCTCTCTCACATCGGGGCACAACACCCCACCACATACCAATAATCTCTGAGGAAATGACCATGAAATCTATCAAAACTTTCGTTGTAGTTGCCGCCCTGTCACTGGTTTCTTTCGGTAGCTTTGCACAAAGCATCACTGCATCCGCCTCAACGCTGGATGGTGCAGAAGCGAAAATCGCGGCGCAGGCAAAACAGGCGGGTGCAGCGTATAAAATTACCGGTGCCCGCGTGGATAACGGTGCTTACCTGTCAGCTGAACTGATCAAATAATTGTTGCTGCCCGGCACAGGCCGCCCACAGGGCGGCCTTTTTTGTATCGGCAGTCAGGCTTCCATATCAGCCATTTCTGTGCCCCAATCACTTCCCACCTGATCACGCAGGGGACCCGGTTAGCAATTTCTTTATCTCTATGAAAATAGAACATATTTATTAACCGATGCTTACAGTTCTGCCGGGTGATCTGCAAAATTGTTCATCATCTGTTGTGATGAAAAGCGCTACGCTGTCAGGCCATATCTTATTAAATTCAGTGGACTAAATTTACATGCGTAAGCTTTCGATGCTGGTTGTCACGTTGGGCCTGCTATTATCCGCCACCACCCAGGTACAGGCAGCAGGGTGTCTGAAAGGTGCGGCTGCCGGCGCCGCGGTCGGGCACCTCAAGCATCATGCCATTATCGGCGCTGCGGTTGGCTGTGTGGTGGGCCATCATCTGGCGAATAAGAAGCAGGCAAACGCGGCAGAAAAACATTAATCAGATCCGTAGCGGCGCGATTTATCGCGCGTTTTTACCGACAGCGCGCACGGGAATGCGCGATAAATCGCGCCGCTACGTCGCCATGCATTTGGCAAAAGCGTTGTTACTCTGCTTTCACAATTATTCTACGGTACGAGGTGAGCGAAGGTGTTCCGCTATCGGTCACGGCCAGAATTACGTGCTCCGTACCCGGATTACGGATTGTTATCTCCGCCTGATTCCCGCTCTCTTTCGTTACCTGCAAAACTGGTGGAGCACTCAGATAGTCTTCACCACGCACACCCTGTACTTGTTTGATGTCGATCTGCTGGGAAATGGCCGAGGTCGCTTCAGGATAGGCGAACCATTGGTAGCTGAGTTTATCGCCGTCAGGATCTTGCGTTCCTTTGGCATCCAGGCGCAGGGTTTCGCCCACTTTGGCCTTGATAAACAGCGGTTGCTGGCCTGATGAACCATTTACCACCACCTGCGGATTATGGTTACTGTGCTGGAAGTCCTTGATGGTCCAGTCCATACGTGCCGCAAAATCGTGCTGGAAGGCTGCACGCCAGCGCCAGATAGTGGCCTGATTGGAGGTGTATTGTTGACCATCGGCCCCGGTCACCGTATCCGCGCCATTCGGGTTGCCGGGGAAAAAGTCACCGCCACTGGTCCAGATCGGATGCGGTTCGTTTTGCGGCGTACGTACGATGTAACGCCCACCCCAGCCGCCCCAGCCAGGGTTCATTTCGCTGGCAAGTCCGTTACGGATCAATCCGAGAAATGCGGGGGTATCCCCTTCCATGATAAAGGCGTATTGCAGATAACCTTTGCCCATCGGTCCTTTGCTGCGGATGTTCTTGTCCAGCCAGGATTGCGACACGGTGGTGAAATCTGCGCCTGGGGCATTGCGGTAATAACGGTCGCCGCTAATTCCGGTCCAGGTCGCGCGCGCATAATCCTCACCTTTTTGACTGGAAGGATCAACGATGTAAGTGATCTGCGGGTAATGGACGCGAATCCAGTGCCCGGCATCATCCTGATCCGAGATGGAATAGACGATCAGGTTTTTCGTCAGCGCCGTTACCTTATCTGCCGGATGGCTGGCTGACAGATCGGTCAATGCCTGTGCCAGCGTGTTAGCGCCGCCCCACAGATTGATATACAGCGGGCGTTTACTGTCCGTCGAGCGTTCAATGGCTTTGACCAGCAATGCCGAACCCGCAGTCGATTTCCCGGCACCGACATCGGCCATGCCGTAAGCGGCTTGTCCGGCGGCGATCAACGCTTTCAGCGTAGCCGCACTCGGGTAATCCGGTTTATGTTTCAGCAGGTTAGGTTGCACCTCGGCATAATGTCCCACTACCAATTCCATCATCTCCGGGCTGACTTTATTGCGCTGCCAGGTTGAGGTGGTGGCAACCAAACCTTCTATGTTCATTTCATTGCTGTACAGCAGAAAACGCGTGAGTGACATCTGGTCGTCGGGTTCGTTACCGATATCGGATAAGACGAACACTCGTGGTTTGGTCTGGAATGGCACCGTTTTTGCTGCGATATCCTGAACGGTGTCTGCCGCAAGGGCGTTGAAAGGCGCGATCAAAACCGCCGTCAGGGTAAGTACCGGCAGGGCTATGTTGTTGTTATGACGTTTCATCTGTTTCCTGTGGGTTTGCCATTTAAAGATGGGCTTCCAACTTAGTTAACCAAGGAAACAAAGTAAAAAAAACGTTGGCGGAATGATGTTCAGATCACAAAAATCAGCCAATCAACGGAGTTATGGCATCCGAACTCAGTCGGACTAATCCTTTCATGCTGTAAAAGCGCTGCGTTTTGATGTAGCGAAGTTGCAGGGTATTGATATGCGGGCTGGGGTGGCTGGCCAAGCGTGCGACGATATGCGGGATAAAGTCGGCAGGCACGTCATCAAAGAACTCACCGGTCAGAACCACCTGCTTAATATTGTGTACCGGGGCCGTGCAGTGAATGGCAAAAAGCAGCGCGTCGATGCTGGAGGAAACCTGTTGATCATCGGGTTCACCGTTGAAAGAAAACGCTTTTTCTAGCCCTCCCGGATAAGGGAGATGCACAATTTCGGGATAGAAACCGTTATCGCCAAACACCGGTTTACCGTTGATATAGTAGCCAAAGCCGAGGCTACCCAATCCGGGCATCAACGCGATCCACGATCCCTTCAGCATCCCCGTTTTTGCCAGCATATAGCTGGAGCACCAGGCAATATTTACCACCGCAACACTCAACGCCGTCGCCAGCATCAGTTGCGCTTTAAGCGGGATATCACGCTCAACAAACGCCGGGCACCATTTGACCACACCGGTATCCTGCTCAATGCCGCCCTGTAGGGCGATGCCAACGTGTTTCAGACGTCCGGCTTCAATACCGGCGACCCGGCACAGACGGATTACTAACCCTTGCACGGTTTCAATAAATAATGTCAGCGTGACCGGAGCGCTAAATGTCATGGTTTCCGCAGCCAGAGCCATCTCGCCCGTGTGATAATCATTGATGGTTGCTTCCACCGTCAGCTCCCGCACCATGATATTGAGGCTGAAGTATTGACGTTTGCGCACTGCCAGTAGTGTTCTGGGTCGTCCACCGCCCGAACTCAGTTGTTCCGTCTGCTCAATGACACCTTCTGCCAGCAAGGCATTGGTGAGTTTGGTGATGTAGGGACGTGTGACTTCAAGCTGCTCTGCCAGCGAAATACGCGATTCGGGAGCGCTGTGCAACATATTCAGCAGTTCATGCCTGAAGTTCATAAGTTCCTCATAAAATGCAGTTGGCTATTGAAGCGATCACTGTACGTTAAGGGCCATGTTTACACCTCACTCGCCATTACTGGCAGAATTCCCTTCTTCAAAGGCCGAGCGAACTGCATTGATAATCCTTTCCGATCGGCCAGCATCTGCCAGGACGGGATATTGCTTTTGCAATTTGCCGGAAACCTGCCAACCGTTCTCTTTGAGCGAGCGAATAATACGGTTTGCATCCTGGTCCGGCATTTCCAGGATTTCTTTAAGCCTCTCCTGGGCTTGCTGGAAAATCACCAGCACTCTGGCTTCATCCGCCATTTCTTTGCGTACGGTGTGTTGTACGACGCGTGCGATATACAGGACGTGTTCAGTTAAATCCGGATAACGCCAGGCGAAGCGTGCATCTTCATAATCATCAAAATAGAAGTTACTGGGAGTGCCATCCTGATAAGTGACTAATTCACCAAATCGATATGATGCCGCATAGCGTTGCATAAACCGCTGTGAAAAGACGTCAAGTGTACGATCATATCCGGCGCGGAAATCCAGCGAGCTGGTAATGGTAGCGGATACTGGCAGGATCACGCCCTCGGGGATAGCCTTATCACGTATTAGCGTATCATTAATGAGAAACCGATGAATTCGACCGTTACCATCGCGCATGGGATGGATATAAACAAAGCCGAATGCCAGAACTGCCGCGCGGGCCAACGGCTCAGCGCCACGCGTTGCTTCGTCGAAGGCATTAAGTCCTGTCATGAACTGTGGTACATCTTCAAACTGCGGAGCAACATAATGCACAATATCTTCACGCATCGTTGCCTGGCCAACAAAAACGGGTGAGCGACGCAGGCCAAGCCCAATAGCATCATGACCCAGGATCCCTTTTTGCAGGGTATGTAAACTGGCATCACTCAGGGGAGCGTTAATACGACCACAGTATTGAGCGATAACATGGGCAAAACGCTGGATACGATCGGCCTGATCGGCTTCCTTTTCAATCAGAAAGCTGGCCCGTGACTCTTTAAATGTTAACCAGCTGGCGGTGCGCAGCAGAATGTCGGCACCAAATGCGTTATCCAGCTCTTTCAGCGCACTGCTCAGATCAAACTGCAATGCCTCCTGGACCGTTGCTGTGCGACGCACCAGAGGACAGAATACGGAAGTTCCCGGCAGATTATTATTGATCCTCCAACGCTGCACCCGTTGAACTGCTGTCCGGGTGAGATAATGCTTTGGCGAGATCACATCGACATAGCGACTATTGCTGACATCTGGCACATCCAGCCGTTGCCCGGTAAGCCATTCATACAGGAATCCAGTACGCCTGGCATACTGGCCAAAAGGCTCCTGTCGGCACCAGGCTTCAATTGGCTCAGGACCGACGACTGCAAACAGACGGGCAAAAAATTCCAGATGGATCTCTTCATACTTCAAACCGAATTCGAAGTGACCTGCGAAGTCATCGACAGGCTGGTAACTCGGCGGATATCGGTTCTCTATATAACCACTACGCTCATGGCTGGTACGAACGGTTCCAATAAATGACTCAACACGCAGAGGTTGTGCCAATTCGATGTCATACTTTTCGGCGAGAACCACTAAACCTATACGCATTGCCCAAATCCCCTAACAACACCGCGAAAACGATAACGATATCTCAATTTAGCGCGAAAAGGGTAACGGGAAAAAAAATTCACTAACAAAAGTGGCTATTTCAACGAAAACGTTAACACTCCGGTGAGTTCATGATGCACTCATTATCCCGCATTCTGGTCCAACGCTTCGGTTGCCTCCCTTCAGGTTGTTGACTAAGGTGATTATTAACATCGCTACCCAGCTGGATGCCGTTCACCAACAAGGCATCTGGGGTGCTGATGTGTATGCCAACGCGAGGCAAAAACATGCAAGACGCCACCCCAACTCCCGCCACAGACCCTGATTTTCAAAACGATGTTGTCCGAAACCTGATTTGCCGCCAGGCGCGCTATCCGGATATCGCCACGCCGCAGGACTGGTATATGGCGCTGGCTTTCACCGTCAAAGATCGCATGCTGGAAAGCTGGGCAGCGTCGACCAAAACCTATGCGGAACATCATGTGAAGGTTGCCTGTTACTTGTCGGCAGAGTTTCTCATCGGGCCACAGCTTGGCTGTAACCTGTTGAGTCTCGGCCTTGAAGATGAGGCACGAGCAGCGATGCGTGCGCTCGGACAAGATCTTGATGCGTTGCTGGCGCTGGAGGAGGAGCCGGGGTTGGGTAACGGTGGTTTGGGTCGGCTGGCGGCGTGTTATCTTGATTCGCTGGCGACGCTGGAGATTCCGGCCATCGGCTACGGTATTCGCTACGAGTTTGGCATTTTCGATCAGGATATCGTCGATGGCTGGCAGGTTGAGCGTACTGACAAATGGCTGAAAATGGGCACGCCGTGGGAAATTGTTCGGCCGGACGTTAGCTTTTACGTTTGCTTTGGCGGGTACACGCAAATGCAAACCGATGCCCAGGATCGGTTGCGTGTGCAATGGATACCGGCCCGTCAGGTAAAAGGCGTGGCATACGATGTGCCGATCCAGGGATATCGCGTCGATACCTGCAATCTGTTGCGGCTGTGGAAGAGTGAAGCAGTCGAGTCTTTTGATTTTGAGGACTTCAACGCCGGTGATTATTATCAGGCGGTGGAGGAGAAAGTCGTTTCGGAAACCCTGTCAAAAGTACTTTATCCCAATGACGAACCGGATGTGGGTAAACGGCTACGCCTTGCCCAGCAATACTTTTTTGTTTCCTGCTCGTTGCAGGACATGCTGCGGCTGATGGATATCAGCCATACACCCGTTGCTCATTTTGCTGAGCGTTTAGCTGTGCAGTTGAACGATACGCATCCCTCAATCGCCGTGGCTGAACTGATGCGCCTGCTGGTGGATGAACGCCAGATGGCATGGGATGACGCCTGGTCAATCACCCTGAATACCTTCGCCTATACCAATCACACCTTACTGCCCGAGGCGCTGGAGACCTGGGGCTTGCCGTTAATGCAAAATCTGCTGCCCCGGCTGTTGGAAATCATCTATGAAATCAACCGACGCTTTCTGGAAGAGGTGCGTAACGCTTTTCCTGGTGATGAGGCACGCGTCGTACGGATGTCATTGATCGATGAACAGGGCGAGAAAAAAGTGCGGATGGCCCATCTGGCCTCGGTGGGCAGCCATGCGGTTAACGGCGTGGCTGCGCTGCATTCTGAACTGCTCCGGCAAACGGTGCTGCGTGATTTTGCCGACATGTATCCGAAGCGATTTCTTAATGTCACCAATGGGGTGACGCCACGGCGCTTTCTGATGCTGAGTAATCCCGGTCTGGCGAGTTTGCTTGATGAAACCCTGGGTGCTGGCTGGCGCAGTGACCTGACCCGGCTTGAAGCGCTGAGTGACTATGCTGATGACGTCGCCTTTCAGCAGGACTGGCGCGCCATTCGCCTCAACAACAAGGCGGCGCTGGCTGGACGTATCAGCCAATTAGTCGGCGTCAGGATTGCGCCTGAGATGATGTTCGATATTCAGGTGAAACGTATTCATGAGTACAAGCGCCAACACCTTAATGCGCTGTATATGATCTGTCTGTATCGTCGTTTAGTTCGCCATCCTGACCAGCAAGCAGCTCCGCGCTGTTTTATCTTCGGCGGGAAAGCGGCACCAGGTTATTGGATGGCAAAATTGATGATTCGCCTGATTACCGGTATTGCCGAAGTCGTCAATCGTGACCCGGTGATAGGAGGACGGATGAAGGTGGTGTTTTATCCGGACTTTAATGTTAAGAACGGCCATTTAATCTATCCGGCAGCAGATCTGTCCGAGCAGATTTCAACCGCAGGCAAAGAAGCCTCAGGAACCGGCAACATGAAGTTCATGATGAATGGCGCGTTGACTATCGGCACGCTGGATGGTGCTAATGTGGAAATTCGGCAGCAGGTGGGTGGGGATAATTTTTTCGTTTTTGGTATGACCGCACAACAGGTGGAGGCGCTGAAACGCACCGGGTATCGTCCTGGGGATTATGTCCAGGTCAATGATGAGCTGCGTGATGCGATCGATCAGATCGCCGCAGGGCGATTCTCACGCGGGGACAAAGCGTTGTTCGCCCCTCTGCTCGATAATTTGCTAAATTATGACCCGTTTTTGGTACTGGCTGATTATGCCGACTATGCAGCCTGTCAGGAGCGTGTCAGTGAGGCATGGCAGGATCAGCGCCATTGGACGCAAATGTCAGTACTCAACTGTGCCCGTTCCGGTATCTTTTCTTCAGACCGCGCCATCGGCGAATATTGTCAGCATATCTGGCAAACGCAAAAACCGGCACCACGTTTGTAACGCCAGGCAAGATAAATCGCCGGGCAGGCCGTGCTAATTCTCAGACTTTACTCCTTTTTTCAATCGTACACGTATTGTATACTTTCCAGTAAATGTCTTAATGGTGAGTAGCAAGTGACCTCAGTAAAACAAGCCTCAGCAGAGAAGTTAGGTGAACTGGCCTATCAGACACTGCGCCGTATGATCCTGGAGAAAACCCTGCGTAGTGGTGGGGCGGTGGTTGAAGGGCGACTGGTTGAAGAACTCAATATTTCCCGTACGCCATTGCGTGAAGCGTTGTTGCGGCTCGAAGGTGAGGGATTGCTGGTCAGGTCGAGCGCCCGTTCATATTCCGTGCGCTTTATCAGCGCTCAGGAATATTTTCAGATCATGAAAGTGCGTGAGCTGCTGGAAACCGAAGCCATTGCGTTGTCCATCAACAAGATAGAACCTGATGTGATTAATCAGCTTGCTGACCAGGTGCAGTCCCTGTCGCCGGGCCAACCGGAACAAGCCTACTGGGATGTTGACGATACCGTGCACACGCTGTTCGCGCAGCACTCGGGTAATGCGGTGCTGGCGCGGATGATTGAGCAGGCGCGCACCCAGAGTCGAATGTTCGAGTTGATCACGCCATTCAACCGCATCGAAGAAGATCGTGAAGAACATCTGGCGATTCTCAATGCGTGGAAAAGTGGCGATGCCGCGGCGGCCAGCCAGGCGGTGAGAACGCATATCAGAAACCTGTCAGCCTTTGTGTTGAAACGGATCACCGAAGGCAATTAATCGCCGCAAGGGTATGCGTCAACCGCATACCCTTCAGCCACTTACTTAATGACGCCGGGACAGCAGGGGCATCCCTCAACATGCAACGGGTTGCGCACCTCCGCGCCCGGTTTGCTGCGCAGCAACACCGGTTGAAAACTGACCTTCCGTTCGGCGTTTTTCTGGCAGATCGGGCAGGGCGCGGGTTCATCGCGCGCCGCCACAGAACGGCGCAACTCAAATGCGCCGCAGTCTGAACAGAGATAATCATAGTAAGGCATTGCGCTCTCCTACCATTTACCCACTTCACCACGCGGGATAAAGCGTCCCTGGCCGGTTTTGCCTACCCATTGGTCATTACTCACCAGCAGCTCGCCGCGCAGCAGCACTTTCTTCACTTTGCCCTGCACCTGATGCCCTTCAAACAGCGTGAAATCCACATCGCTGTGTTGTGTTGCAGCGCTGATGGTGTGTTTTTCGTTGGGATCAAAGATGACGATATCGGCATCGCTACCCACCGCGATGGTGCCCTTTTGCGGGAACAGACCGAACAGCTTGGCCGGGGCGGTGGACATCAGCTCGACAAAGCGATTAAGCGAAATACGGCCACTGCGCACGCCGCCGTCATACACCACCGTCATACGGGTTTCGACGCCGGGCACGCCGTTAGGAATTTTGGAGAAATCGTTGGCACCCAGCGGTTTCTGATTAATTTTCCCTAAATGGCCTTCCTTCATGCAGTACGGGCAATGGTCGGTAGAAATCAGTTGCAGGTCATCGGTTTTCAGCGCCGTCCACAGCGCGTTTTGCGCTTCTTTCGAACGCAGCGGCGGGCTCATCACGAAGCGTGCGCCATCAAAGCTGTCGGATTCGTCGCTGTCAGCGTAAGACGACTCATCAAAGAACAGATAATGCGGGCAGGTTTCGGCGAATACCGGGATGCCGAGGTCGCGCGCTTCCACCACATGTTTCAACGCTTCTTTTGCCGAAAGATGGACAAAGTAGACCGGCGCCTCCGCCAGTTCCGCCAGCTTAATGCCGCGATGGGTCGCTTCCCCTTCCAGCAGTGCGGGGCGTGTCAGGGCATGATGGCGTGGCGAGGTGTGTCCCTGTGCCAGCGCTTCCTGAATCAGCAATTCGACGATGGTGCCGTTTTCTGCGTGCAGTGCCACCATGCCGCCATGCTGGCCGACCATGCGCATCGCCTGGAAAATGGCCGCATCATCGGACATCACCGTGCCGGGATACGCCATAAACATCTTGAAGCTGGAAACGCCTTCATGACGGATGGCGTAGCGCATATCCTCCAGTACCTGCTTATCCACCTCGGTGATAATGACGTGAAAGCCATAATCGATGCTGGCGACGTTATCCGCTTTGGATTGCGCGCGCTCGATGGCCTGCAACGGGCTGGTGCCGTGATTCTGCAAGGCAAAATCGATAATGGTGGTGGTGCCACCATAGGCTGCCGAACGGGTGCCCGATTTAAAGTTATCTGCGGTCACTGACGGGCCAAAGGTGTTTTCCATATGGGTATGGCAATCAACCCCACCGGGGAACAGCAGCATGCCACTGGCTTCAATCACCTGGCAGTTAGCGCCAGGTTGCAGATTCAGTCCGATACTGACGATTTTTTCATTCTCGATCAGAATGTCGGCGTGATAATCGTCCACCGCCGTGATAATCCGCCCACCGCGAATCAGGGTACTGGTCATGTTAGTCTCCGCTTGTACTTAAGGGGTAGCCGTAAAGGATTGTGCAAAGGTCAGCGCTGTCGCTAACCGCTGGCGCTGCGCGTCATCGACGGCGGGCACTGGCGGGCGCGGCATGGCGTGAGGAAGATGCCCGGCAAGATGCAGACAGGCTTTTAAGCGCGCATTGGCATGGGTGCCCGGCCAGGTGCCGTAGATCTCCTTCGCCAGCGGATAAATAAATTGATGCAGGCGCTGCGCTTCAGCGAGGTTTTGCTGCTGCATCGCGTCGTACAACGCCACCACCAATTCGGGCACCACCGCCGCCAGACTCACCAGGCTGCCATCGGTGCCGAGGGCAAAGCAGGTCAGCAGATGCTCGTCACCGGAGGCCATCACCGCCACATGCGGTGCAACTTCACGGACCAATCGCAGGTTCGCCTCATAGGTGGCGGTTTCCCAGCTACCTTCCTTCACCGCGACCACGTTGGGCAGGCAGACCAGTTGCTGAAGCAACGCCGGGGGATACGCCATACCACCGCTGTTCACGCCGGACTGATACAACATCATCGGTAACGCGGCGTTGGCATTGGCGATACGGTGGTGATTCAGCACCGTTTTCTCGTCGGTGGAGAGCGTCCAGGAGTAGGGTGGGAACAGCAGAATGGCATCAGCACCGGCGGCTTTCGCATCGTCAGCCTGCGCCTGTGCATCAAAACTGTCCTCGGCGTTAAGACCGGCCACCAGCAGCGTTTCCGGCGGGCACACCTGGCGCGCCAGGGTTACCACGCGACGTTTTTCCTCACGCGAGAGCGCGAAGTTCTCACCGGCATGGCCGTTGATGAGCAACCCGCGAATCCCTGGCACCTGCGAAACCTGGCGCAAATGCGCAATCAGGCTCGCTTCGTCGATGTATCTGCCACTTTCGTCCATCGGACAAACAGTCGCCGCATACACACCCTGGTAATGGTGTAACTCTTTCATTTTATTATTGGCCTCTGGATAAGGATGCGACTGCGTGGTCATCAGTGGGCAGCAGTCGTGATGGATCAAAAAGCGGCATTTCGGGTTGCTGGCCCAGGATCTGCTGCGCCAGCAGCTTGCCCATATACGGCCCGCTGGTATAACCGGAGTGGACGCAGCCAATCACGAAAAGATCCGGGTGTTGTGCCAGTGGCCCAATCATCGGCATCGCGTCGGCGGTTTCCGACTCCAGACCCAGCCAGATGCGTGCAACACGGGCAGACGCCAGTGCCGGAACGGCATGCTGACCCAGCCGCAGGTTGCCGATCAGGTTTTCGGGGATGGTTTCCCGGCCGCCCAGCTCACGCGACCCGATGCCCTGCCAGCCGCCGCCAATCACCACGGTGCCGTTGGCAAACTGCTTCATGGATAACAAACCATTGGCGATGCTGAGTACGGAACGCATCACGGTT
This sequence comes from Pantoea sp. AS-PWVM4, assembly GCF_000468095.1. GTDB lineage: Bacteria > Pseudomonadota > Gammaproteobacteria > Enterobacterales > Enterobacteriaceae > Pantoea > Pantoea phytobeneficialis. Next base: position 131,737 of record NZ_ASZC01000019.1, on the reverse strand, counting down.
GGCATTCTTTCGGTGACGATTAACTGGTTAATCAATGTCTTAACCGGGATATGGATGCCGATCATCGCCAGCATCGGCTCCAGCCAGACACCGCCCGCCAGCACCAGACGGGTGGCCTCGATGGATTGGCTACGATCCTCGGTTGAGACGCGATAACCGGCGTTTTGCCGCTCGATATGGCCGACGGAAAATTGTTCGATGATGGTTACACCGGCTTCACGCAGCGCGGCATAGAAGGCTCGGCCTGTCAGGTAGGCGCTGGCAAAGCCATCGATCTCACAGAATGCCGCCGCTTTGATGGAGCCGTTGATGCCCGGATCAACCTTCATCGCCGCCTGCGGTGAAATCACCGAAATATCGGCACCATACTCACGCCGGGCTGCCGCGCGCTCTTCCAGCATCATTACTTCGGCATCGGTAAAGGCGAGAGACAAACCAGGTGCATGGGTTGCCAGCACCCCCTGGCCGAGCCAGGTTTCCGGCCGCATCCACATCTCCCACGCTTTCATGGCGTAGGGCACCAGCGCGGCGCGGGTCATATGCAGCGTGAGTGTCCCGGCATTGACGCCGGAGGCACTGCGACAGAGGGCATTGCGTTCCACCACCACCACACGCATCCCGGCTTTCGCCAGGAACAGCGCGGTGGAGCAGCCCATCACGCCGCCGCCAATGATGCACACATCAAAGCGTGTTGAAGTCACAGTGGGGCCGCCTTAGGAATCGGGATATCCGCATAGTCATAGTCGCCGGTCATATCGCTGATGGTGAGCGGGCGCAGCGGAGTGCGGGGCGAGAAAATCCCCACCGCCTCGCGCGACACCCCCAGCTTGGTTGCCAGCAGTTCGGCGGCGATATCGCCGCAGGTGCGTCCCTGGCAGGGACCCATACCGCAGCGCGTCCAGGCCTTCAGTTGGTTAACATCATGCGCGCCGGCTTCGCAGGCTTGTTCGATCTCGGCGCGCGTGACGTCTTCGCAACGACACACCACGGTGTGCGGCGGGATACTGTCAACATGGCCTTCACGCAGCGCCATCATCGCGGCCATCTTCTGCCCGAAGCGGGCGGCGTGCTGCCAGGCTTTGCTGAGGTTTTCAGCTTCCGGTTCTGGCACGGTTTTGCCCTGAATGATGGCGACACAAGCCAGTCCGACGCGTTTGCCTTGTTCCATTGCCGCAGCGGCACCACGAATACCGGCACCGTCACCGGCAACAAACAACCGTTCACGGCTGGTCTGGCCGTTTTCATCGGTTTCGGCAATCCAGCCGCCGGCCTCGCGGGAGTATTGATGTCTGGCATGGAGCAGACGCGTGATGTCGGAGGAGGGGGTCAGACCGTGGCCGACGGCAACACAATCCACCAGAATTTTTTTCGTTTTACCGGCGACAGGTCGTGCCGCTGCGTCACAGGGTGCGATTTCAGCCAGCAACTGGTCGCCCTGCGCGCTGACCTTCACCAGCGTATGACGTGAATACAGCGGGGTTCTGGCGCGCAGAATCGGCAGACCATACGTCAGACTTTGCTTGAAAATCGCCGGACGGCTGAGCAGCGCCGAAGCGGTGCCAAGCCATTCGCCGCGTGAAGCAATGTCAACAATCGCTTTCACGTCACCGCCTGCTTTCAGGGTATTTCCCGCCACCGCCACCAACAGAGGGCCACATCCCGCCACCAGGGTGGTTTTCCCCGGCAGGGTACGCTGCGATTTAAGCAGAATAGTGGCGGCAGCCAGCCCGATCACACCCGGTAAAGTCCAGCCTTCAAACGGGACCACGCGCTCGGTGGTGCCGGTCGCCACCAGCAGCACCGTGGTGGTGCAGGCGATGGAACCGTCCGGCCCAAGGGCATCGACACGATAATCGCCGGTCACCGCCCACACGACATGCCCCAAAAAGAGGCGCACCTTGCTCCGCGATAAGGCATCGCGCAAGGTTTCTCCGGCCCTGAATTCAGCGCCATCCATTTTTGCATCGGGCATGATCGGCGCGCGATACACCTGTCCACCGGCCGCCGCGTTTTCGTCGAACAACGCAACCCGCAGTCCTTGCGCTGAAGCCATCAGTGCCGCTGAAACCCCTGCCGGACCGGCACCCAGGACGATCAGATCATAATGATTCATAAGGATCGCTATCCGAAACAGAGTGAACAACCAGATCGGCGCTGGCCTCAGTTTTGCAAGCTAATACCCGCTTACCCTCCACCATGACCAGGCACTCCTGACACGAACCCATCAGGCAAAACATGCCGCGGGGCTGATGTTGATGGGGACTGAAGCGTAACGTTTTGACGCCGCTGGAAAAAAGTGCGGCGGCAATGCTTTGGCCCGGTAATGCCATATATCCCTGATTGTCAAAAACGAAACGGACGTTTTTCCCTGAAGTGTGCTGCATAACGTCTCCCTTTTTGGTCGACAACTGCTCATTGAGACTTGACAAGATGGAAGGCATGGTATCGTATACCAATCGTATATGTAAAGCATACGAAGTTTATATCGTTGGTCATTTGCCAACACCAGGGTAAGCAATCAGACGACACCGGGAGTTAAATAATGAGTAAAATTAGTATGTTAGGAAAGCTGGTTATCGCAGGCTGTATCGCCAGCTCGCTGTTGGGTGCCACAACGGCCAACGCCAGATCGCTGGATGAGATCATGAAATCGAAAACGCTGATCGTCGGCGTGAACCCGAATCTTCCACCGCTCGGGGTGTATGACGATAAAAATCAGATCTCTGGTTTTGATGCGACAGTGGCGAAGAAAATTGCCGATTCTATGGGCGTGAAACTGGAGCTGGTGGCGGTGGGTTCGAATGACCGCGTGCCGTTTATCATGTCGGACAAAATTGATGCGGTGATGGGCGGAATGACCCGTAACGACGATCGCATGAAGGTGGTGGATTTCACCGATCCGGTTAACACCGAAGTGCTGGGCATCCTCACCACTGATAAAAAACCGTACAAAAAATGGCAGGACCTGAATGACCCGTCAGTAAAACTGGTGCAGGTGCGCGGCACCACGCCAATCAAATATATTCAGGACAACATTCCTAAAGCTCAGCTGTTGATCCTCGATAACTACCCGGATGCGGTGCGCGCCATTGCGCAGGGCCGCGCTGATGCGCTGATCGACGTGCTCGATTTCATGCTGGATTACACCAAAAAATATCCTACCAAGTGGCATGTGGTGGATGACCCGATCGAAGTGGATTACGACTGTATCGCCGTCAGCAAAGGCAACACCGCGCTGCGTGAGAAGTTAAATACCGAGATCGCCGCGCTGCATAAATCAGGCTTTATCGGCAGCAGCTGGAAGAAATGGTTTGGTCACGCCATGTTGCATGACCCAACTGCCTCGCCGACGAAATACTGAGTTTCGTTCTGATTTAATCGGGCGCCCGCAGTTTGGGGCGCTCTTTAGCGATTGAGCGTTGTTCTGATGAACCTGAATTTTTTCCCCATTCTTGATCAACTGCCTTACCTGTTAGGCGGCGCCTGGATCAGCCTGCAACTGGCGGTGCTGGCGTTCGCCTTCGGTATGGTGATTGCGATGATCTGTACCAGCATCCTGCGCTATGGCCCTAAACTGGCCGGTAAGTTTATTAACGCCTACGTGGTTTTTGCCACCAACACGCCGCAACTGGTGCAGATCTACTTTCTGTTTTTTGCTCTGCCGGAAGTGGGTATTTTGCTGTCGCCGTTCACCGCGGTGCTGATCGGTGCCACCTTCAATGCCGGGGCTTATTTATGTGAAATCCAGCGAGCGGGCTTTGATTCGGTCCGTCGCATGGAAATTGAAGCGGCAGAAGTGCTCGGCTTCTCCCGTGTGCAGATTATCCGTTACGTCATCCTGCCGCATGTCATCAAGGTGATGTTCCGACCGCTCTCCAACCAGTTCATTGTGATGACGCTGGGGACGTCAATGGCCTCTATGTTTGGTGTCGAAGAACTTACTGGCCGTACCTATAACCTCAGCTCACAAACCTATTTGTCAGTGGAGTCTTTCTCCGTCGCTGCCGTGATTTATATCGTGATCACCATTGTCGCCACCTTTGCCCTGGCGATTATGGGGCGGTTTCTTTTCCGTGCCAGAACAGGGGTATTTTGATGAGCTACTTCGACTGGTCGGAAATTACCGGGTTGTTCTCGTACTACAACCTGTTGTTGTTATTGCAGGGGTTAGGCATCACGCTGGCACTGTCGGCGTTTGGCTGCCTGATTGGATTTCTGGCGGGCTTTGTACTGGCGGTGACCATCAATACTAAAGCGGCGATCCTGTCACCGCTGCGTGGTGTGGTCCATGTGTATTTCTTTATTTTCCGGCGCATCCCGTTCCTGGTGACGTTATTTCTGGTGTTTTTTATCAGCCAGTATTCCGGCCTGCGCTTCTCCACCTTTACCGTGGCGCTGATCAGCGTGTGTATTATCGCTGCCGCCTACCTTGGCGAGATCATCCGCAGCGGGCTGGAATCGGTACACCATAACCAGTGGGAAGCGGCGGTGACGCTGAACTTTTCCTATTTGCAGACGCTGCGCTACGTGATCATTCCGCAGTCCCTGACGGTGGTGATTCCGCCAACCTTTAGCTTCTTCGTTATGTATATCAAAGACACGACGCTGGCTTCGCAGATTGGCGTGATGGAACTGACCTCCGCCAGCAAAATCCTGTCGGATAAAGGCTACTCGGCCACGCTGGTCTATGCCGTCGTCCTTATGCTGTATTTCATTGTGTCTTATCCGTTATCGCGTCTCGGTAAGCGTCTGGAGAGAAAAATTGCCACAGCTCGACATCATTAATTTAAAAGCCGCCTATAACGACCAACCGGTACTGGAGAACGTCACTTTATCGGTGGAGAAAGGCGATATCGTCAGCCTGATCGGGCCGTCCGGCTCCGGCAAAAGTACCCTGTTGCGAGTGCTGATGGGTTTACTGTTGCCGAAAGAGGGACAGGTTCTGCTGGAAAATAACGCGGTGGATTACGCCAATAAAGGTGAGTTGCGCCAGCTGCGTGAATCTATCGCCATCGTATTTCAGCAGTACAACCTGTTCCAGAATATGACGGTACTGGAAAACGTGATGATTACGCCCACCAAAATTAAAGGCTGGCCAAAGCAGCAGGTGGAGCAGGACGCACGCCGTTTACTGGAACGGGTAGGGTTGTCACATCGTATCAATGCGTATCCGGACCAACTCTCCGGCGGTCAACAACAGCGCGTTGCCATTGCCCGCGCGCTGGCGCTGAAGCCCACTATCCTGTTGCTGGATGAGGTGACGGCGGCGCTCGACCCCGAGATGGTGAACGAAGTGCTGGATACCATTCGCGAGCTGGCCTCAGAAGGGATCACGATGTTTATCGTTTCCCATGAGATGAGTTTTGTTCGTGAGGTGTCATCAAAGGTGGTGTTTATGGCCGATGGTCAGGTGGTGGAAACCGGCTCGCCACAGCAGGTTTTTGACGCGCCCACTCACGAACGCACGCGGCAGTTTGTCAGCAAAATTTTACGTCACTAAGGAAGATGTTTTGAACAAGCCTGTTTTTAGCCAGCTTAATCCCCCGCAACGCCTGTTAATGGGGCCTGGCCCGATCAATGCCGACCCACGCGTGTTGCGCGCCATGTCAGCCCCTCTTATCGGACAATACGATCCGGCAATGACGGCGTATATGAACGAAGTGATGATGCTGTACCGCTCGGTGTTCCGCACCAGCAACGACTGGACGTTGCTGGTGGATGGCACATCGCGTGCCGGGATTGAAGCGATTCTGGTTTCAGCCATCCGGCCTGGGGATAAAGTGCTGGTGCCGGTGTTTGGTCGTTTTGGTCATTTATTGTGTGAAATCGCCCGTCGTTGCCAGGCGGAAGTTCACACCATCGAAACCCCGTGGGGCACGGTGTTTACCCCCGATCAAATCGAAGAGGCGATTAAACGGGTGCGGCCGACCATGCTGTTAACCGTACACGGTGATACCTCCACCACCATGCGTCAGCCGCTGGAAGAGTTAGGCGCAATTTGTCGGCGATATGGTGTGCTGTTTTATACCGATGCCACCGCGACTCTCGGTGGCAATCCGCTCGAAACCGATGCATGGGGTTTGGATGCGGTTTCAGCCGGAATGCAAAAGTGTCTTGGCGGTTCAGCCGGTACTTCGCCTATTACCCTGAGTGAACAGATGGCAGACTCGATCACCCGTCGACGTCATGTGGAAGAGGGGATCCGCGATAACCGTCATCAGGACGGTGACGAACCCATTATCTCGTCCAACTATTTTGATTTGGCGATGATCATGGATTACTGGGGCAGCGAACGCCTGAACCACCACACTGAGGCGACCTCGGCGCTGTATGGTGCCCGTGAGTGCGCACGATTGATTGTGCAGGAAGGTGTGGAAGCAGGCATCGCCAGACACCAACTGCATGGCGCTGCATTGCGTGCCGGGGTTGAAGCGATGGGGCTGGAGGTGTTCGGCGACCCACGGCATAAGATGAATAATGTGCTGGGCATTAACATTCCTGATGGGCTGTATGATCAGCAAATCCGTGAATGCATGCTTAACGATTTTGGTATCGAAATCGGCACCTCTTTTGGCCCGTTAAAAGGCAAGATGTGGCGTATCGGCACTATGGGTTACAACGCGCGCAAAGACTGCGTGTTGCAAACCCTGGCGGCGCTGGAAGCCACGCTTAATCGTTATGGTTTTAAAACGGTGCAAGGGGCAGGGATGGAAGCCGCGTGGAATAGCTACGCTAACTGATCATAGCGGCGCACTTTATTGCGCATCTTTTTCAGCGCGATAAATCGCGCCGCTACAGACGCGGTGCGTTCTGGAGTTCAGCAAAATTCGTAAGCATAGCTGGCGGGTATCGTCTATCTTTACCCGTTGTTACTTAAGCTGTTTACTGATGAGGTCTCTATGCCGGGTTCTGCTGTACCATCCTCACTGAGCATCTTATGAGAAAAGTGCTCAACGCTTTTCTTCCGTTATATGTCACGACATTGCTGATGTTGCTCGGTTCTGGTTTGCTCACGACTTATGTGTCATTGCGCCTGGCGCATGAGCAAGTGAACGGCACGCTGATTGGCGCTATCACCGCGGCTAACTATGTCGGGCTGGTGATTGGCGGCAAAGTCGGACACAACCTGATCGCCCGCGTCGGGCACATCCGCAGCTATGTCGCCTGCGCCGGAATCGTGACCGCCTCCGTGCTGGGTCACGGTTTGACGGACATGATCCCGATATGGGTATTTTTACGCCTGATCATCGGTTTGTGCATGATGTGCCAATATATGGTGCTGGAGAGTTGGCTGAACGATCAGGCGGAATCCTCCCAGCGCGGCACGATTTTTGGTTTGTACATGGTGGCGACCTATCTGGGTCTGAGTGGCGGCCAGGTGATCCTCGCGATGCAGGATGGCTTTGGCATCAGCACCTTGTTGATTGTCGCGCTGTGCTTTGCGCTCTGTCTGGTGCCGATTGCCCTGACCACGCGAACCAATGCGCGTGCGATGTCTCCAGCACCGATGGAGTTGGGTTATTTTCTCCGCACCATCCCGCGTTTGCTGGCCACCACGCTGGTGAGCGGGATGGCGCTCGGTGCGTTTTATGGCTTAGCGCCGGTCTATGCAAGCCGTCAGGGTTTCAGCACCGAACAAACCGGTTTGTTTATGAGTGTCAGCATTTTCGCCGGGCTGGTGACTCAGTTCCCGCTCAGTTGGTTATCGGATCGCTTTGACCGCCAGCGGCTGCTGTTTTTTGTCGCGTTGTTGTATGGCCTGGGCGCGCTGACATTGGGTTTGCCCTGGACTCTCTCGTTCCAGATGTTGTTGGTGATCGCGTTTTTCGTCAGCATGATGCAGTTTGGACTTTATCCGCTTCAGGTGGCCCTGGCGAATGATCAGGTGATGCCGGAAAGGCGCGTCTCCCTGAGTGCCTGTCTTTTGATGGCGTTCGGCATCGGGGCCAGCATTGGTCCGCTGGTGGTGGGGGCGCTGATGCAACCCTTCGGCAGCCATGTACTGTACCTGGCGTTTACCTTGTGCGCATTGCTGATCGCCCTGATGAATCGCCCGGTCAAAGCCCTGCCATTGCCCACCACCGAAGTCCCTTTGCCGCATGTGGTGATGCCGGATAGTCTGGCGACATCTCCGATTGGTGCCGCGCTGAACCCGGCGCTGGAGGAAGACGCGATTCAGGCGACGATGGTAAATGAGGAACCGTTTGAGGCGGAAACCGCAGAGCGAAACGGATAATCCCGCCAGCAGGGCGCTTGCCCTGCTTGATGTGGAATTACCCTGCCAGTACCTTTAACGCATGCGCAAAGAAATCTCTCCGGCCAAAATTCCCTGATTTCAGCGCCAGCGCCAGCGGTGCTTCCGGTTGTGCGAACAGCGCCGGAACGCCGGGGTCAATCTCCTCGCCAACCTGCAACGATCCCAGATTGAGCGCGCTCACCACCGCGCCGGAGGTTTCTCCGCCGCCGACCACCAGACGTTTAATACCCGCCTCGTACACCAGTTTGCGCGCCGCATCGCCAAACAGTTTATCGAGCTGGCGGGAGATATTATGCTGACCAAATTGTTGCTGTGCCTGCTGCACGCTGTCGGGATCGCCGGAAGAGTACACCAGCGGGCATTCCTGCTGGTGTGCCAGGATAAATTTCACCACATCATCGGCACTGACGCGTTCATTCATCACATCGGTGATATCCAGCGCCAGCACCGCGTGGTGTTTTTGATGCTCCTCGATCTGCCCGCGTGTGGCACCGGAACAACTGCCGACCAGAATGGCGGTCGCGCCGCTGACGGCCGGGTTGTTACTCCGATGGCCCTGTGCCTGCCCGGCCTTGATAAAGTTATGGGGTAATGCCCGGGCAATGCCGGAGCCGCCGCTGATCAATTTAAGCCCCGCCGCGGCAATACCAATAATTGTCAGGTCATGATCGCTCAGGGCATCCACCACCACCAACTGTGCGGAGTCATTACCCTGGGTTTCCAGTCGCTCACGCAGCCCCTCGCTGCCTTCCACCACCTGTTGCCAGCGAATATGGCTGACAGGGGTATGGGACTGGCGTGCCAACAGGCGGCGAATATCGGCATCCTTCATTGGCGTTAAGGGATGGTGCTCCATACCGGATTCATTTAGCGGTCGATCGTGGACAAACAGATTACCCTGATACAGGGTGCGACCCATCGCCGGGAACGCCGGGCAGACAATCACGCGCTTTGCCTGCAAACGTGCTGTTAGCGCATCAAGCACTGGCCCGATATTCCCCTCATCGGTGGAATCAAAGGTCGAGCAATATTTAAACACAATCTGGCTACACCCCTGCGCCAGCAGCCATTCGCAGGCCGCCAACGACTGCGCGACCGCTTCTGACGCAGGCAGCGAGCGGGATTTCAGGGCAATCACACCGGCTTCGACTTCCGCATGCGCAGGTTGTTGTGGCACGCCGAGATATTGCGTGGTACGCAAGCCACCTTCGCCGGGTAAGCCTTGTGACAGCGTCACCGCGATATCACTGGCTCCGGTAAAATCATCTGCGATAACGCCAATCAACATGATGATGCTCCTGTGGCTGCCTTCATTTTCTGCACCGCCGCATGCGGGGCCGTCAGCACCGGGATATCGACACGCGCACGCACCGCATCTGCGGCGCGAGAGGTGGAAAAGTGCGCCAGCATGATCACATCACAATGACTGAGTTGTGGCGCATATTCGGCGACCAGCCGGTTGTGGGTGTCGACATCCCCTTTACGTAACCGATCGATGGCGTCCGGCACCAGGACGGTTTCCAGCCGGGCACCAGATCCGATTTGCGCCGCATACTGATCGAATTCGGCGCACATGGTCACCAGTGACGGGCCGAAGGTCGCTAACATGCCGATGGTTTGGCCCTGCTGCAATGCGGCTTCGAACATCGCTTCGTTGGGTTTTAACACCGGCACCGGCACGGCGGCTGCCAGTTCATCAATCGCCGGACCGAATGCGGAGCAGGTGACCAGAATACCCCGGGCATCCATGCTGTAGCCGTAACGACCAAAAGCCACAAAACGATCCGTCAATCGACGCGACAGTTGCTCCTCTTTGGCGCGGTCAATGGTCAGCCCGTCATCCAGCAGATTGACTACCTCAGCCTCGGGCCATAAGTCGTTAAAAGCCTCCTGAATCGGGGTCATCGCCACCGGGGTAGCGTGCAATAAAACAATGCGTTGGTTCATGGTTATCTCCGTCAGCAGCGACGATCAAAGTGGACTACAGCACACCATACTTAATCCGGGTTGAAAATGTAAGGGCTTACATTTCTGTTCATATGGTGACGGCGATCACACAAAAAAACTGCGCGTCTGTCAGGATATAAACAGGATAGCCTCGTAATAACCCCTGATTTGAAATCGCTTACTTTCCATAAAATTGAGAACGCACTATGACAACTCGTGGAGACACCACCGCTATTAACATCGCCGTGACGCCAGATGTGCAGGTTCGTCCCGCTAATACCGTACCGCGCCATTTTCGCGATCTGCTGGCGCTGGACGACTTCGAACGTCATGCACGCAAGCGCTTACCAAATATGATTTTTCAATACGTAAAAGGCGGTGTGGAGACCGGCAGAGGCATCGCCGCAGCCTATGAGGCTTATCAGCAGTATGTGTTTGTGCCGCGCATGTTTCGCGACGTGTCCGGGCGTGATCAGCACGTCAGCCTGCTGGGGCATAACTGGTCCCATCCTTTTGGTGTCGCCCCGCTGGGTGGCGCGTCTTTTGTCAGCTACCGTGCCGACCTGATGCTGGCAAAAGCGGCCAGAGCGATGAACGTGCCGATGATACTCAGCGCATCGTCACTGATTCCACTGGAGGAGGTGATTGCTGCCAATCCCGATGCCTGGTTTCAGGCCTACCTGGCGGGCGATCAACCGCGTATTGACCGTCTGGTCGAGCGTGTTGAACGCGCCGGGTATAAAACGCTGGTGGTCACCGGTGATACGCCGATGCTTGGCAACCGCGAACACAACACCCGCAGCGGCTTCAGCATGCCAATCAAAATCACGCCGAAAGTTATGTGGCAAAGCGCCCTGAGTCCGCGCTGGCTGCTCGGCACCGTAGCACAAACCTTCCTGCGCCACGGTGCCCCGCATTTTGAAAACACCGATGCGGAACGCGGACCGCCGATGATGTCGAACAAAGTGCGTAACACCAACGCGCGTGACAAGTTGAGCTGGAAACACGTTGAGGCCATCCGTAAGAAGTGGAAAGGCAACCTGGTGATCAAAGGGCTGATGTCACCGGAGGACGCCTTTATCGCTCGTGATTTAGGCGCGGATGCGGTGATCCTCTCCAACCACGGTGGACGCCAGCTTGATCACACCGTGCCGCCGTTGCATACCTTGCCTGAAATCGCCGCGGCGAAAGGGAATATGAAGGTGATAATCGATAGCGGCATTCGTCGTGGTACCGATGTGATGAAAGCGATGGCATTGGGTGCCGACTTTGTGTTTCTTGGCCGTCCGTTTCTGTACGGTTCGGTGATTGGCGCCCAGGCAGGTATCGAGCATGCCATGCATATCCTGCGTGATGAGATTGATCGCGATATGGCGCTGATCGGTGTCACCAAACTCGACCAACTGGATGCTGCGTTGCTGCGCCGTGCTCCGCTGTTTGCCCGCGAGGGAGAATAATGACGTTACATATTTATAGCGCGCTCGCCCTGAGCGCACCGTTCAACACGCTGATTGATGTTTGGCAGTCGGCACACCCGGATACGCCGCTGGCAATGCGCTGGCATCCCAGCACCGTTATCGAGCAACAGCTGAACCAGGGGGCGGAGGCGGATGTGGTGATCGCCACGGTGGACACCGTCGATCGCCTGATTGACAAAGGGATTGCCGATGGCAGCAGCCGCATTGAAGTGGTCGACTCTCCAATTGGTGTGGCGGTGCTGGCCGGTGCCGTAGCGCCGGATATCAGCAACCTTGACCGACTGATTGCCAGCCTGCTGGCTGCGCGTTCTGTGGCCTGGTCGGAAGCGGGGGCCAGCGGCGTCTGGTTCTCGCGGTTGTTAAAGCAACTCAATATCGATGAGCCACTACGTGCGCGCGGTACGGTGATCCCGGCCGGGTTTACCGCTGAGCAACTGCTTAACGGCAACGCAGATCTCGCGGTGCAACAAATCAGCGAACTGCTGATGGTGGAAGGGATTGACGTGGTGGGTCCGCTGCCGCCGGAAGCACAGCAACCGATCTCGCTGTCGGCGGCGGTGCTGACGTGTGCGCAACAGCCAGAACGGGCCAGTGCCTTTCTGGCCTGGCTGAAAACGTCTGCGGTGACAGACATCTTCAACCAGTTTGGTATGCAACGCCGCGATTAGCGTTCCTGACGGGGCACAGAACCGCTGCTGCCCCGAACAATCAATTCAGTCTTAATCAGCGTGTGTTGCGGGGCAGGCAGGTTATTGAGCGTATTCAACAGATAATGCGCGGCATGTTCACCAATTGACGCCAGGTCTACGCGCATGGTGGTCAGTGGATGTTCCAGGTGCTCGGCATACTCATAGTCATTGAAACCGACGATGGAGATGTCGCCGGGAATGCGCAGATAACGCTCGCTGGCGGCGCGCATGGCACCGAATGCCAGCAAATCGTTACCACAAATGATGGCAGTGGGCGGCTCCGGTCCGTCCAGCAGGCGGAACACCGCTTTGCGTGCATCGTTCATGGTAAACGCGTTATCGACAAGATGGCTATCCGCCAATGTCAGCCCCTGCTGTTGTAGCGCCCGTCGTGTCCCCTTCAGGCGATCCGAAACACGATCGTTTGACGGCGGCGTACCGACAATCACCGCAAATCGCTGATGTCCCAGTTCCAGCAAATGCCTGGCAATGGTTTCTGCTGCACCTTCGCTGTCATAGCCGACGCAGGGCTTCTCGCTGTCATGGGAGAAGGTCTGGATACAGGCAATTTCTTGCTGACTGATGCGCTCCCACAGGCGTGGATGGTGGGTGTTGCCCACCAGCATCAGACCGTCGATGCCGTATTCAATCAGCTTGTTCACCTCTTTCAACTCGGTGTCCGGGTCGAAATTGGAGTTCGCCAGCAACAACGTATAACCCGCGTCATGGATTAACTGCTGAAACGCCGCCAGCGCGCGGGAGAAGGTTTCCGTCGCTAATGTTGGCACCACGGCACCAATGGTCATGCTGCGTCGCGAGGCGAGGGTGCGCGCTGCGCGGTTAATCACATAGCCGAGCTCTTCACAGGCTTTTTCCACCGCGGCGCGACGCGCCGCTTTAACGGTAGTGCTGCCGTTCAACACGCGAGAAACAGTGGCCGTTGACACGCCAGAAAGGCGGGCAACATCTTCCAGTGATACGCGGCCGGATCCATTTTGTTTTTCACTCATCAAGTCACTCCTGCTGAAAGAGTGAGCTTGTCCACAAAATTCGCAGACAACTCACCATCAATTTTGAAAGCGCTTACTTTTGGCTTGACTGTATTTTGTAATCGCTTACTTTTTACATCATGTTATCAGGTCGGGGATGCCTGCTCACGTTTTTTTAACAGTTTCATGATGTCTGCCCCCGATTTTTAACGACACCGGCGGCGGCTGCACGCGTGATGCGGCTAAACCTCCTGTAACCCATAAATAAATCATAAAGGAATTCACCATGCGCAGATATCCACGAATTCGCTGGCTGATGATCGTGTTCTGCTTTTTCGCCATCGCTATCAATTACATCGATCGTATTAACCTCGCGATCGCTGCTCCGCATATCAAAGCCGACCTGGGCATCGACGACACCAGCATGGGGCTGATCCTCGGCGCTTTCTTCTGGACTTACGCCCTGATGCAGATCCCGGCCGGTCGCCTGATTGACCGCCTGGGGGCGCGTGCCGGACTGGCGCTGGCCGTGGGTTGGTGGTCGCTGTTTACCGTATTCACCGCGTTTGGCAAAGGCTTCGCCTCGATTTTTGCCGCTCGCCTGGCATTAGGCATCGGTGAAGCGGGGGGAAACCCGGGTTGTGTCAAAGTGGTGTACAGCTGGTTTGCCAAAAAGCAACGCGCCACCGCCAGCGGCATCTTTGATGCTGGCCCGCGCGCCGGCAGCGCGATCGCGCTGCCACTGGTGGCGTGGTTAATCAGTACCTGGGACTGGGAAACCTCTTTCGTGGTGACCGGGGCGTTAGGTTTAGTTTGGGTGGCTATCTGGTTGCTGTTTTATCGCGAGCCGGAAGAGATGAAAGGGCTGGATGAAACTGAACGGCAGAATTTGCTGGAAGATCGCGCCGTGCCTGCGACGCAGAACAACGGCAAGATCGAGATGTGGTCGCTGTTCCGCCATCGCAATGTGTGGGGCATGATGATTGGCTTCTTCTGCATGAACTTCGCCACCTATTTCTTTGTCACCTGGTTCCCGACCTATCTGACTATGGCGCATGGCTTCTCGCTGAAAGAGCTGGGTACCTTGGGGGCCATTCCGGCGCTGATGGGGATCCCCGGCAGCTTACTGGGCGGGGTGGTATCTGATGCGCTGTACCGTAAGGGGTTTAGTCTGACGGCGGCGCGCAAAACCTGCCTGATCACCGGGATGCTGCTTTCCAGTGTGATCGCGTTCGCCGCATTTACCGACAGCATCACCGTGATCCTGACGCTGTTCTCCATTACCTATGCGGGCCTGGCCTTTACCGCCGCCAACATCTGGACGTTGCCAGCAGACGTGGCACCCGCCAGCAACTATGTCGCTACCCTAGGCGGTATTCAGAACTTCGCCGGTAATCTCGCCGGGATTGTCACCGCCTCGTTTACCGGCGTGATGCTTACCCTGAGCCACGGCTCGTTTGTTGTGCCGTTACTGGTGGCCGGCGGTATCTGCGTACTGGGCGCGCTGACCTTTATGTTTGTGCTTGGCAAACTGGAACCCCTTCCCATCAACACCCAAAGTGAATCGCCTGTCGTTGCCACGGCGAGCGAGTGAGGAGAAAAAACTATGCAAAATGAACAGTCGTTACGCGAAGAGATATGCCGGGTAGGGGAAGATCTGTTTACCCGCGGCTACACCACCGGCACCGCAGGCAATATCAGCGCTCGCCTGGAAGATGGCTGGTTGATCACGCCGACGGATGCCTGTTTAGGCCATCTGGAGCCGGCGCGTATCGCCAAAGTTAACCGCGACGGCGAGTGGGTTTCCGGTGATAAGCCCTCGAAAACGTTGCTGCTGCATCGCCAGATTTATGACCGCAATCCCGATGCCCACGGCGTGGTGCACACCCATTCCACCCATCTGGTGCAACTGACGCTGGCGGGGGTCTGGCAGCGCGACAGCATTCTGCCGCCGTTGACGCCGTACCAGGTGATGAAAGTTGGCCGCATTCCGCTGATCGACTATCGCCGTCCAGGCCACGCCGAGGTGGCTGAGCAGGTTGCCGGTTTGGCTAACGAGGTGCGCGGTGTGATGCTGGAACGTCTGGGGCCGGTGATATGGGGCACATCGGTCTCAACGGCCAGCTTCGCATTGGAGGAGTTGGAGGAAACCGCGCGTTTATGGCTGAACTGCACAACGAAGCCAACGGCCTTACCGGAACAGGCGGTGCTGGAACTGTGCGAGCATTTCAACACCCGTTGGTAACTCAATCTCTGAACCCTACAATAAGTGACGATAAAAAATGAAAAAGAGAATCATGGCCGCAGGAATGATGTTATTTGCTTCCACTGTGATGGCACAGGAAAAGGCGTATGTGTATGTTTCGAATGGCGACAGCGGAACGGTGACCGCCTATACGCTGGATAAAGCACAGCGTCAACTTAAGCCGCTTGGGGAATATCCCACCGGTTTGAAAAGCATGCCAATGGCCGTTTCCAGCGATAAAAAAACGCTTTACGTGTCGGTACGCAGCCAGCCTTATCACGTCTCGGCCTGGCATATTCAGGCGGATGGCACCCTGAGTCACTTTGCGGATACACCATTGCCGGAAGCGATGGCGTATCTGGCGCTGGATAAGAGCGGCCGTTTTCTGCTCTCCTCTTCCTATGGTGGTGATCTGTTCAGCGTCAATCGCATCGCCAGCGACGGCAAAGTGGAAAGCGCACCGGTACAGGTGGTGCATACCGGTAAGCGGGCGCATTCGATTCAAACCGATCCCAGCAACCAGTTCCTGTTTGTTCCGTTACTCGGTGCTGATCAATTGTTGCAATACCGCTTCGACAGCCACAGCGGCAAGGTGACGCCCAATACCCCGTCGTTTGTGAATATTCAGCGTGAAGCGGCTACCGGTCCTCGCCATTTTGTCTTCGCGCCGCAACGCGATGAGCAAGGCGCGCAAAACATGTATTTGCTGACTGAGATGGCTGGCAATATCTCGCGTCTGACGCTAAATCAGGACGGTACCATGACCGAACATGAAGCGACGCCCTCGCTCGATCCGGCCATTGCTCGCAATATGCAACGCGGTGAAGCGCGTCCACTGACCGGTGATGATGATTTACCGAAGTCAGCCAAGCCGCGTTTGTGGCAGGCGGACATTCATATCACCCCGAACGGTCGTTTTCTCTATTCCACCGAACGCACCAGCAGCAATATCACGGCTTTTCGTGTTTCTCCGGTTGATGGACGACTGACGTTAATTAACAGTACCAAAACCGAAACCCAACCACGCGGTTTTGCTATTGATAATTCGGGTCGTTATTTGATCGAGTCAGGACAAAAATCAACCCAGCTGGCGTTGTATGCAATTGACCAAAATACCGGCAAGCTTTCATTAATTGAACGCGTGCCAACCGGGAAAGGTGCAAATTGGGTCACCATTGTTGAGTAAATATCAATCACCACCATCATGTTACATTATTCATTCAGCCTGACTTTGAATGATATTTATGCGTTAAATAAAGGAGTTGTCATGCCTAAAATTCGTCATGCGTTGCTGAACGCCTTATTATCCTCTGCGATTGTGGCTGGTAGTGTGCAAGCCAGTGCGGCGGAAAAAGTGGTGGCAACGGATCTGGAACCGCTGCATCACGTTATTCTGGAAAATAAGTATGTCACAGTGATGCGGGTGCTGATCCAGCCCGGACATTCCACGCTGTATCACGAACAACATCTGGATTACGTTAATACTCATATTGAAGGCAGCCCGGTGAAAATCGAATATCCGGACAAACCAGCCAACAACACCGAAATGAAAACCGGCAATGTGAAGTTCGGGGAACATCAGGGGAAATCTGATACCGATAAAGTCACCAACACCGGCAATAACGTTAATCATCAGGTGGCGTTTGAAATCAATATTCCGGGGCCGCAACATTTTGGCGGCGCCACCCGCCCGTCAAACGAGGCCTTCCAGCAGGTGCTGGATAAGAAAACCGTAAAAGGCTGGAAAGTGACCCTTAAACCGGGTGAAAGCACCGGCGAATATACCCAGCATGGGCCGGGAGTACGGGTGTTCTTCACAGAAGGGCGGGTGTTGTTAGCCGACCCTACCCATGTAAACCGGGTAAAAGAAGTGTGGGTTCATCCCGGCGATGCGTTTTTGACCGAACCTGGCAAAGTTGATATCACGGCGGCCAGTGGTGAAAATATTGTTTTCAATGATTACGAACTGTTATAGCACCGTTTGTATTTTGTATAGATTTACAATCTGTTAACCTTGCGCATCTGTGGCATTGCTACAGATGTGCATTTCTTATTTTAATAACACTAATAATTATTTACCGGAAGCAATTACCATGAAGGCAAGAAAGGTGAGACAGAGTTGTCTGCCTTTCGCGTTGAGCATTCTGATGTCTGCGACATTTTCAGCCCATGCTGAAAATGCGACCGACTCTGCATCGCTTATTGCGAAAGGCAAGTATCTGGCTATTGCAGCGGACTGTGGGGCCTGCCATACCGCACCTGATCACGGTGCAGCAATGTCGGGGGGATATATTATCTCTTCGCCACTCGGAAATATCGTTTCCAGCAATATCACCCCATCGAAAACAGCGGGAATTGGCGATTATACCGAACAGGATTTTGCCAGAGCCGTCAGAGAGGGGATTAATAAACAGGGACAGCATCTTTATCCGGCGATGCCCTACACCTCGTATGCGAAAATTACCGATAGCGATATTCATGCCTTGTACGCGTATTTTATGCACGGCGTGAAAGCTGACGATAATGTACCGGCACCAACAAATTTGCCATTCCCGTTTAATATCCGTTCAAGTATGTTCTTCTGGAATATGTTATTCGCGCATGCCAAACCTTTTACGCCTGCTGCCGATAAATCCGCTGAAATTAATCGCGGTGATTACCTGGTGAATGCGCTGGCGCACTGCGATACCTGCCATACGCCACGTAATGCGTTGATGGGACAAAATAACGATCAGGCCTTAAGCGGCGGCAGTCTCGGTAGCTGGTATGCGCCGAATATCACGCCGGATAAACAAGCCGGTATTGGTAACTGGAGCGATGCAGAGATCGCGCAGTACCTGAAAACCGGTCATGTGGCGGGCAAAGCTCAGGCCGCAGGCCCGATGGCCGAAGCGGTTGAACACAGCCTGCAATATCTGTCTGATGATGATATCCAGGCGATGGTGGCTTATCTGCGTCAGGTTCCGGCGGTGAGTCAGCCGGTCAGCCAGGCGCGCGATAATATCGGCCAACCGGCAACCAGTGAAGCACTGCAACGCGCCGTGAAAGATCCGGATGCGGGCTGGAAAGTCTACAGCAGCACCTGCGCCAATTGCCATCAGGCGGATGGTTCCGGCAACACTATCTATCCCTCGCTGTTCCATAACACCACCACCGGTGCCGCTCAGGCTGACAATTTGATCGCCACTATCGTTTATGGGGTTCATCGTCAGGTCGACGGCAAAGATATTGATATGCCAGGTTTCGGCCCGGATGCGCTGTTTACCGATCGTCTGACCGATCAGCAAATCGCGGATGTCAGCAACTACGTGTTGAAAAACTTTGGCAACGCCGAGCTGAACGTGACGGCCGAGCAGGTGAAAACCGTGCGTGAAGGTGGTGAACGACCATTGATTGCGCGTCTGGCCCAGCCCGCAGTCTGGGGCGGTGCAGCCATCGTGGTGATTATTCTGCTGGTGCTGTTAGTTTCACTTTCGCGCAGGGGGAAAAAACATGGCGCATAACAACTCTTCCGCCATCTCCCGTCGCCGACTGCTGCAAGGGATGGGCATCCTGTCTCTCGGCGCGATGTGCAATTCACTGTTTCCGGCGCGAGCGCTGGCGGCAGATCAGTTGGCTGATTCGGGGTTTCTTCAGGTGTCGCAATTTCTCGTCAGCCGTCCGTGCGGTCCGTTGCTGGGGCAACGCTATTACGACGCGCTGACGCGTCATGATGCGCAGTTCAGTCAGAAGCTCAGTAGCCTGAAGACATTGTTGCAGCAGCGTAATTTTTCTCATGTTGATGATTTTCTTGCTGCCTTCACCGCTGACAACAGCGACTGGCAAACCGCCAAAACCCTCATTTCTGCCTGGTACACCGGCGTAGTGGGTAGCGGCAGCGATCTGGAGTTGATCGCCTATGCCGATGCCATGATGTACCTGCCCACCAAAGATATCCTCGTGGTGCCGACCTATGGCGGCGGGCCGTTCTATTGGGCAGTGACACAAAAAGGTCAGGTGGCAACAACAGGAGAACACGCATGAGTGCACAAAAAGTCGATGCTGATGTGATCATCATCGGGTCAGGAGTGATGGGTGGCCTGATCGCGACCCAAATGGCGAAGGCCGGTAAATCGGTGATCATCCTTGAGGCAGGACCGCGGGTGTCACGTCAGGAGATCGTCGAGCGCTTCCGTAACTCACCGTTCAAAATGTCACTGACCAACATTAAATTACAGGGCGTGGGTTCACCCTATCCGAACCCACCACATATTCCCTCGACCTACGGCGATTATTTGCAACAGGTTGGGCCGGTGAAGTATCCGACGAAATACCTGCGCGTGGTCGGCGGCACTACCTGGCACTTCGGTTCTGCGCTTTGGCGCATGATCCCGAATGATTTTAAGCTCAACAGCCTGTATGGCCGGGGACGTGACTGGCCGTTTGGCTACGATGAGCTGGAGCCGTGGTATGGCAAAGCGGAACATGAACTGGGCGTTTCCGGTGTGGATGGTCAGGATGAGAGCGGACAAGGCGGAAAAGCCTGGCCGCCGCGTTCTACACCGTTTCCGATGCCGGGTTTGCCAACCAGCTACCTGTTTGATCGCCTCAGCGACCTGCTCGGTAAAGGGGGCTACAACCCGGTGCTGGAGCCGAACGGTCGTGCGACCAAGCCGTGGGGCAAACGCCCGATGTGCGCCGGAAATAACAACTGCAACCCGGTCTGTCCGATTGCCGCCAAATACGATGGCTCGATGCATATCGATGAAGCCGAGCGTCTCGGCGCAAAGCTGCTCGATAACGCGGTGGTGTACCGCATCGAAGCGGCGGATGACGGTAAGATCACCGGCGTCTGGTATAAGAAGCCGGATGGCTCCGAACATCATCTGACGGCGAACTACTTTGTGCTGGCGGCTTACGGTATTGAATCGCCGAAACTGCTGCTGATGTCGACTTCAGAGAAGTATCCCAACGGTATCGCTAACTCTTCCGATCAGGTCGGACGTAATTTGATGGGACACACCGGCATCAGCATGAATGTGATGATGTCGGAAGATGTGTGGCCGGGTCAGGGCCCCACCGAACTGCTGGTCTATCTGAACAATCGTGATGGCGCGTTCCGCAAGGATTTCCCCAGCTACAAGATCAAGGTGCGTAATACGGTGCCGACCGCCGATTATGCCGCGTCGCTGATCGCAAAAGGGGTGCTGGGTTCAAAACTTGACGCGGAGATTCGACGTCAGTCGGCACGTTCACTTAACTTCGCCATCGATTTTGAGACCCTGCCGCTGCCGGAAAACCGCGTGACGCCGAGCAAAACTAAAAAGGATGCGATTGGGATTCCGCTGCCGGAAATTTATTACAGCGTGACCGATTACTGGCATGCCGGTAAGGATGAAGGTATTAAGGATTTCCACAAGTTTGCCGAGCTGCTCAACGCGGAAATTTTGTCGATTGATACCAAGTATCAGGACAGGCAGCACATCATGGGCACCACCATTATGGGCGATGATCCGAAGAATTCGGTGGTGGACAGTAACTGCCGTACCCACGATCACCCCAATATGTGGATTGCGGGCACCAGCGTGATGCCTTCGGCATCCTGCATGAACCCGACACTGACCGGCGCGGCTCTGAGCTTACGCCTGGCGGACCATATGCTGAAGTCAATGCAGGTGAGTTGATATAGCTTAAGACTGAGCACCTGCCTGGCCAGGAGGTGCTCAACAATTCTTAACGAATTTATGGGTTTTATATAAGCCATTAAATCGGTTAATGAATCATAGGGGAATCAAAATACTTTTCTGTGTAATGCTCCAGCCTTCCTCAATTAATCCGTCGGTGCCTCTGCAATCCGCACCAGATGGACGATCAGCCACAGCAGCTCATCATCGGTCATCTCAACCTCCAGCATTTTCTTCACATAATCATTAATCACCAGCGCACAGCGGTGCATACGCGGGTGCTGGCGGATGATTTGTGGCAGCAACGCATTGCCCTGGCTGTGGTTGAGCTGCCCGGCGAACATCCGCTGGATAAAGAACTGCATATGGATCAAAAAGCGTGAGTAATTCAGCGAAGAGGTGTCGATAGTGATCCAGGCGTGGTACTGAATGATATTGAAGATATCTTTCAGCATGCGCATCGCCAGCAATGTCTGGCTGGTGTCGCTGTGCTCCGACTGACCATTTACCAGATGAAAAGCGATGTTGCCCGCCTCTTCGGGGGGCAATTCAAGCTGGAACTGACTGTTGAGTCGCGCGACCACCTGCTGTGCGAGGTTAAATTCGGCTGGCCAGAAACGCTGTACTTCAAACAACACGCGGTTTTGCAGCATGATCCCTTTGCGACTGCGCTCCACAGCGAACATCAGGTGGTCGGTCAGGGTAAAAAAGATTTGCGGACGCAGCGGATGGCTCAGTTCCTGCTGCGCCATCTGCATCACCAGCGCGGTCATCTGGAAAATCTCTTCCGGCATGGCGGCGAAGGCGTTCAGATACTCCGCGCCGGGCAGATTTTCCTGCACCATAAACAACTTTTCGACCTTCTCGCGCGGGATCAGGTCACCAACATGGCTGTTAAAACCAATGCCTTTACCCATCACGATGGCTTCTTTACCTTCGCCATCCTCGATCAGCACCAGGCTGTTGTTCAGGACTTTAATGACCTTCATCTGCTAACGGGTGTCCTGTAATTGGTGTCCGTTACTGGCGATCACCTGCTGGTACCAGTAAAAACTGCGTTTGGGTATGCGCCGTAGATCGTTCAGCGTCTGCTCGTGGCGATTAACATAAATGAAACCATAGCGTTTCGCATAGCCCTGATGGGTGCTAACCACATCAATCGCTGACCACGGGAAATAACCGATGACCTCAACGCCGTCGGCCAGCGCCAGTTGAATTTGCTCAATATGCTGACGCAGAAAATCGATGCGGTAACCATCATCGACTGTGCCGTCGGCAGCCAGGGTGTCAGGCGCACCGATGCCGTTTTCGGTGATCATCACCGGCAGGCCATAGCGTTCGCAGACCTTGCGCAGCGTTAAACGTAATCCAACCGGATCAATCACCCAGCCATACGGGGTTTTGGCGGTATAAGGATTCTCCTCTGGCCGGTACACGCCGGGTTCTCCTAACATAATCTGCTGATCGCCGGCGCGCGGCGCAACATCGGAGGCATCACCGCGGCTGGCGGCGATGGTGGCGGTGGAGTAGTAATTGATGGCGACAAAATCCGGGCGTGCCGCCGCCAGTTGCGCCGCATCCTGCGGCAACATCTGTGGTGCAAGGTCACGGTCCTGCAAATAACGCAGGGCCAGGGCGTTATAGCGGCCATGTACCGCGACATCGAGAAAGCTCCAGCAACGCAGCGTCTCCCAGTTGTGCGCGGCGATGGCGTCCTCCGGGCGACAGGTGGCGGCGTACATTGAGGTGGTGTTGATCGCCGGACCGATTTTCGCCTCGGGCAGTCGTTGATGACAGCGCTGCATCACCTGTGCCTGCGCCACCAACATATGATGGCTTTGCTGATAGAGTGATTTTTTATCCGGTAACTCGCGCCCCGGCGGTGTGCCAATGGCACCGGGATGCAGAATCATGGTGTTCTGCTCATTAATCGTCAGCCAGAAACGTACCTTGTTGCCTAACGCAAGGAACAGCACATCGGCATAGCGCACAAAGGCGTCGATGGTGTGACGATTCAGCCAGCCGCCTTTCTGCTCGAGCGCCCAGGGCAGGTCGAAATGGTACAGCGTGACGATCGGTTCAATGCCGTGCGCGCACAGGGTATCCACCAGGCGACGATAAAAATTCAGGCCCGCCTGATTAACGTTACCATCGCCGTCGGGGATCACCCGCGACCAGGCAATGGAGAAGCGGTAGGCTTTCAGGCCAAGCTGGGCAAACAACGCCACATCGCTTTCCATACGTTGATAATGGTCGCTGGCGACGGTGAAATCCGCTTTGCCCGCGGGATGGGTCAGCATATCCACCACCGACGGGCCTTTGCCGTCACTGTCCCAACTGCCTTCCACCTGATAAGCCGAGGTAGAGGCACCCCACAGAAAACCGTCAGGATACGCGGCTTGTGTCTGATAAATCATGCGGCCTGCTCCCTGAGACTGAGTTCCATAATCGGCTGGCCGAAATCGACCGGTGCGGCAGGGGCCGTGGTGACGGCATATTCATCGCTGTTAATGATCACCACCGGTGTGATCAGGTCATAACCGGCGGCTGCAATTGCTGCCAGATCGAAACGCACCAGCTCATCCCCCGCCTGAACTTCATCGCCCACCTGTAAGGACGAACTGAAATGCTGACCGCCCAGCGCCACGGTATCCAGACCGATATGCACCAACACTTCCATACCATCGTGGCTCATCAGGCCTACGGCATGGCAGGAGGGCAGGAAGGTCATCACTTTGCCGCTCACCGGAGCGCGCAACACACCTTCCTCGGGACGAATCGCCACGCCCTGGCCCAGCAGGCCGTGGGAGAACACATCATCTTTGACTTCAGCTAATGGCACCATCTCGCCGCGCAACGGGCTGATGATGGTACCGGGCTTCAGGTTTACCGGTGCCGGTGCGGCTTTGAGGGGCTGAGTGTCGCCATCAGGGATATCGTCAAAACCCAGTATCCAGGTCAGGGCGAAGGTGACCACGATCGCAATCACACAGGTGATCAATGCATGAACGATGTTCATCGGGTTAGCCCCAATAAAGGCAGGCAGGGCGGCCAGTCCGGGGGAGACGAACGCATAACGGACCAGGCCACTTAACCCGGCATAGATACCGGCACAGCCGCCACCAATCATCGCCGCGATCAGCGGTCGTTTTAACTTAAGGGTCACGCCATACAGCGAAGGTTCGGTAATGCCTAGCAACGCGGTGAAGCCAGCGGAAGACGCGAGCTGACGCAGGTTTTTGTTGCGGGTTTTCAGCGCCACGCAAAGGGTCGCTGCGCCTTGCGCGATGTTAGAAGCCAGCATGCCGGGGCCGTTAATCATTTCAAAACCGTTCTTGCTCAGTTGACCGGTGGCGATTGGCGTCATCGCCCAGGCGGTGCCGGTGATCACCAGGAACGGTTGCAAGCCACCCATCAGCATCGGGATCAGCCAACTGGCATGACGGTCAATAATCACCGCGCCGGAGGCAACGACATCATTCAGCCAGATGCCCAGCGGGCCGACCACCACCAGCGCCAGCGGTGCGGTGACCAGCAGGATAATCATCGGTTTGACGAAAAACTTGATGATTGACGGTGAGACACGTTCAGCAAAACGTTCGATGTACGACATCAACCAGACGGTAAGGATGATGGGCAGTACCGAACCGGCATAATCCGCCAGCTGGAACGGCAAACCGAGGAAATCCACCGGCTTGCCGCTGGCGAGCATTTTACCCAGATCCGGATGCAGCAGCGCGCCGGCAATGGTCATCGCCAGAATCGCGTTACATTCGAATTTCAATGCCGCGCCATAGGCAAGCAGTACCGGCAGGAAGAAAAACGCTGCGTCGGAGATGATATTCAGCAACTGCCACGTTGGGCTGCTCTCGTTCATCACTCCGGTGAGTTTGCAGATCGCCAGCAGCGCTTTAATCATCCCGGCCCCGGTAATCGCCGGGATCACCGGGGTGAAGGTGGTGGAGATCACGCTGATGATTTGAGAAACGATACCGCCACGATCTTGTTTGGCCTGGGGCGTGGTCGTAGGTTTGTTGCCGCTGGTGGCTTTTTCCAGTACGCGGAATACCCGTTGTACATCGTTACCCACCACAATCTGGAACTGTCCACCGCGTTCCACCACGCTGATCACGCCGGGTAATTTTTCAATCTGCTCGCTGTTGACCGCAGCACGATCGTTGAACTCCATCCGCAGTCGGGTGGCGCAGTGCGTCAGGGTACGGATGTTTTCGCCTCCGTTGACCAGACGCAGGATTTCATCAGCTAACTCGTTATGACTCATCATTTTCCCTTTTCGTTAAGGCAAAAAAAAAGACCAAAACAAAAATGCACTCCAGAAAAGACTGGAGCTGGCATTTTTATTTTGGTCTTGCCTGCCGAAGCAGTAGCACGCCGCAATAAAACGTATGTGGATGTTGCGGCGGGAGTATTCAGCACGCTCTGCAACATTGGCAATTACTAATAATAAAAATTGTGAAGCTGCGCAATTATTTCTCAGCGCATCAGACAGGAGATTACCGAGAAATCATCTTCATCTATATGAAAATATGATAATTCAGATGGGGTAGCGCACGTCTGCGGCTAAAAACGCTCACCGCAAACGGTGTGGGTAATAGGAAAATCGTTCGGATTCAGGTTGCCGCCTTCACCAGCGCCTGAGTCTTATCCAGCAGCCAGGGGCGCAAATAACCTACCGTATTCGACAGCAACAACACATCCTGATGCAGCCTGATATGCAGCACCTGTTCGACATAGCGCCGCCGTGCCTGCATCCGCTGCCAGACCTGCGGGTAGCTCGCCGCAATCTCCTGTTGCAGCTGTGCATCTGCCAGCGCCACCGTATCTTCGATGCTGCATCCTGCGTAGCCCGGCACTGAAGGGATGATATCGATCTGCAATAACATGCCACTGCTTAACACCGCGCTGGACCCTGCACTGACGGGCGAGCACAGCCACTCTTCATCGGCCACCAGATGCCCAGGATTCAGATGCCAGTGCCAGCGCTCCTTCGGCAACACATTTTCTACCGTCTGATACAGTTCACCGCCGGTGATGCCGCATTTGAGACGCTCCAGCCAACTGACCACCGTGTGGTAGTAGGGCACCGCCACGCGTGTGAGGTAATCCGCCACTTGCGCGGGGAGATCGTCAGCGCAGGTCGCCACATACGCGGCTCTGCTGCTCAGCCCGCCTTTGTAACCGACCGTCAGGGAAAAGCGGTCACCCAGCGCGATCAATTTGTCGCGGGGATAAAGAGTGGCATGGCTGAAACGGTCACCGGTGGCGGCGATACTGATGACATTGTTCGGTTGTCCTGAGGCGGCCAGCCGTTGTCCAATGGCTTTTTCACTCAGGCCGATTTCCACCGTATCCAGCGCGTTGAGCAGGCTGCCCGATGCCAGATTGGCACCGTATTCATAGAAGGCGACTTCAGCCGCGCGGTTCCGGATACGCACCCCGTCGTGCGGGGAGATAAACAACCCGGTCGCGTTGCTGACACGTTGTTTGCCACCGGAAGCCTGAAATACCGCATCGGCGACAAATGTCGGGACATCAAACAGCGCGAGATCGGCGAACAATTTCCAGCCGACGATCCCGGTGCGACTCGTGGTGCCGATACCACAGCTTGCCAGCAGCTTGTGTAGTGGTTGGTCGCCATCCATCGGTTGATTTGGCAGGGAGAAAATCGGGGCGTGCAGGCAGGTGCCGGGGTTGCGGGCAAACGGCACCAACTTGAGGTTCTCATTGCCCATGATGTAGCTGAGAGAGCCGCCCACGCTGACCACCAGCAGGGCTTCCTCAAAACGTGGGATAAAACCGGCGAGATACTCAAAGTTTCCGCCATGTTCTTTATCCGCGTAAATGACCAGGTAATCCAGTTGTTGTGCGTTCATGCGCTGAAGGAGTGCAGCGAGACGTTGCTGCATCACGGCATCCGGGATGATTACGGAGCGCGCATCCGTAAACGTCGGCGGTGCCGGTATGCGGGTGAGCCTGTATTCATACTGCTGCGTCATTA
Organism: Pantoea sp. AS-PWVM4; assembly: GCF_000468095.1. Taxonomy (GTDB): domain Bacteria; phylum Pseudomonadota; class Gammaproteobacteria; order Enterobacterales; family Enterobacteriaceae; genus Pantoea; species Pantoea phytobeneficialis. Next base: position 104,450 of record NZ_ASZC01000019.1, on the reverse strand, counting down.
TCCGTCTCCTCACTCCGGTGGTGTCAGCGCGGAATGATTAAGTTTCCGCGTAACGTACAGGAACCCAACATATCTTGCGTCTTTCTCGTCAGCCAACCAACAATTCTGGCTGCCATCGCATCCAGTGAATACTCAATGGCTGGAATGGTGGGAATGCCCGGTAAATGGACTGAACCGGCCAGGCTGAACACCATAATGTCGCCCGGCACCGATTTATTAAAGGCCTGTAGCTGGGCAATAACCTGTTGTGCTTCCTGGTCGTTGGCCGTCAACAACGCATTAAAATTCAGGGTACTGGCATTGTTGAGCAGCACCTGAAGCGCGACCGATGCAGAGGGCGCATCCATAAACACCAGATTACGATTATAGGGCAGGAGGTTATTTTCCAGCGCGAGCTTATAACCACTCAGTACCTGCTCGCCTGCGTTACCGGCCTCGGGATAGATCAAAGCAATCTGGCGCTTACCCTGGCTGATCAGATAGTTACAGGCGGTCTCAGCGGCAAAACCGTGGTCAAACTGGATGCTGTTGGGCCAGTCAGTTTCGGCACAATCGACCAGAATCACATTGTCATCCTGGATATCGAGCGGGAAGCGCGCGCCAATGATCAGCACGTCATCGCACAAGCCACAGCTCAGTTCATCGAGCGCATGTAACACATCGGCTTTGTTGTTGGCGAAGCGTAACAGGAGATGTTTCTGGTGCTGGCTGAGTTGTTTTTCCAGCGCATACAGGTAGCCGGTAGTTTGGTTGATGTTTTCCTGGGCGCAGATGACGCCAATACAACCGGTAGACTGACTGAAGAGTGACTGAGCAATAACGTTAGGTCGATACTTGAGTTCGTCAACCGCTTTGAGCACTGCCTGACGGCTGGCTTCCTTCACTCCGCGCGAACCACTCAACACCCGAGAAACCGTGGCTTTTGACACCCCAGCTAAGCGCGATACATCGTTGATCGTAGACATCTTTCTCTCCGGAAACCCTGAGCAAACTTTAGCCAGCAGAAGTATAACGACTTCCCTGATTGTTGGAAACCGGTTTTCCATTTTTGCGCAAAATCACCATCCCGTAGCGGCGAGATTTATTGCGCGTCATTTTGGCATAGTTAAAAAACCGCGCGATAAATCGCGCCGCTACGGGTTGAAATAATGATGTTTTGTGATGCGAATCTAATAAAAAAAGCGCCGATTTATCAGAAATTGATGCGGGTCACACTTCGTTCAACCTTTCATGGAAACCGGTTTCCGTATGATATCCAATCGTAACCACATTGAGGCATAGCTTTAAGGATGGATGACGATGATCAGGATTATGTTGTGTTGTTCGGCGGGGATGTCCACCAGCATGCTGGTACGCAAAATGAAAGAAGTGGCACAGGAACGCGGTCTGGCCGTTGAAATTGATGCGTATGGCGTGACCGAATTTGACGAGCAGTTTGCGCGTTATCAGGTGGTGCTGCTGGGACCTCAGGTGAAATACATGCTGAAAACGCTGGCCGACAAAGCGGCAAGCGCCGGGATCCCTGTCCAGCCAATCGAGATGATGGACTACGGTATGCAGCGCGGCGACAAAGTGCTGGATTTCGCGCTTTCGCTTATTGAGGCGGCTCACGAATAAAGGTGATGGTATGAGTTCGTTATATCAGTCGATGATTGGCGTTATCGAAAAAGCGATCACGCCGCTGGCCGGACGTCTCGGGCAACAGAAATACATCATAGCGATCCGCGACGGCTTTACTGCCGCGCTGCCGTTTATGATTATCGGTTCTTTCATGCTGGTATTTATCTTCCCGCCATTCTCGGCCACCACCACCAACGGCTTTGCCCGTGCCTGGCTGGATTTTTCCGCGACTTACCGTGAGCAACTGATGTTGCCGTTTTACCTCAGCATGGGGGTCATGACCTTTTTTATCTCGGTGGGGATTGGTGCAAGCCTCGGGCGGCAGTTTTCGCTCGATCCGGTGATGTCGGGGTTGCTGGCCTTTATGGCGTTTCTGCTGGTGGCCGCACCTTACTCCAACGGTACTATCTCCACAGCCTATTTATCCGGGCAGGGGATTTTTACCGCGTTGATCACAGCGATTTATTCGACGCGGGTTTACGCCTGGCTGAAGCACAACAACATCACCATCCGCTTACCCAAAGAAGTCCCAACCGGTGTGGCTCGTTCTTTTGAAATCCTGATCCCGGTGGTGGTGATCATTGGCACGCTGCACCCGCTCAATCTGTTTATCCAGGCGCAGACCGGGATGATTATTCCCGAAGCGATTATGCATCTGCTTGAGCCGCTGGTGTCGGCGTCTGACTCGCTGCCAGCGATCTTGTTGTCGGTGCTGCTTTGTCAGTTGTTCTGGTTTGCCGGTATTCACGGGGCCTTGATCGTCACCGGGATTATGAACCCATTCTGGATGGCTAACCTCTCCGCTAACCAGGCGGCGCTGGCGGCGGGCACCGCGTTGCCGCACATCTACCTTCAGGGATTCTGGGATCATTACCTGTTGATCGGGGGGGTGGGTTCCACCTTACCGCTGGCTTTCCTGCTGTTACGCAGCCGCACCACCCATCTGCGTACCATTGGCAAAATGGGTATCGTGCCGAGCTTCTTCAACATCAATGAACCGATAATGTTCGGCGCGCCGATCATTATGAATCCGATGATGTTTATCCCCTTTGTCTGCGTACCGATGGTTAACGCCATCCTCGCCTGGACCGCCACCAGGATGGGCTGGCTGGCCCAGGTGGTGTCGCTCACGCCCTGGACCACACCGGCACCAATTGGTGCATCCTGGGCTGCCAACTGGGCGATCAGTCCGGTGGTGATGTGCCTGATTTGCATGGTGATGTCAGCCCTGATGTACCTGCCTTTCCTGCGTGCGTATGAGCGTTCCCTGATGAAATCTGAAGAACAAAAAGCCCAGGAACAGGCGGCGACAACTCAATCCGGAGAGAAACGTAATGAAGTATCAGTTTCCTGAGAATTTTTGGTGGGGCAGTGCCAGTTCGGCCCTGCAAACAGAAGGTGCCAGCGATAGCGGCGGAAAAAGCGCCACCACCTGGGACCACTGGTTTGCACAGCAACCGTGGCGTTTTCATCAGCAGGTCGGGCCACAGCACACCTCGACCTTTTACCAGCGCTGGCAGCAGGATATTGCCTTACTTAAGCAACTTAATCACAACAGTTTTCGTACCTCCATCAGCTGGTCGCGGCTAATACCGGATGGCACGGGTGAGGTAAATGCGGAAGCGGTGGCGTTTTACAACCGCGTGATTGATGAGTTACTGGCGCAGGGCATCACGCCGTTCCTGACGTTGTTTCATTTCGATATGCCGCTGGCGATGCAGGAGAAAGGCGGTTGGGAGAGCCGTGACGTGGTGACAGCGTTTGGTCGCTACGCGCAGGTCTGTTTTGACCTGTTCGGCGATCGGGTGCTGCACTGGTTCACCTTTAACGAGCCGATCGTGCCGGTGGAAGGTGGCTATCTTTATGATTTCCACTATCCCAATGTGGTCGATTTTCGCCGGGCCGCCACGGTGGCGTATCACACCGTACTGGCCCACGCTGCGGCGGTGAGTGCGTATCGCGCCGGGGACTATCGCGGCGAGATCGGCGTGATTCTTAACCTGACACCGTCGTACCCCCGTTCTCAACACCCTGCCGACCTTACCGCCGCGCATCATGCGGATCTGCTGTTTAATCGCAGCTTTCTCGATCCGGTGCTGCTGGGGGAGTATCCGCCAGATCTGGTGGCGTTGCTGAAGCAGTACGATCAATTACCGGCGTGCCTGCCGGGGGACAGCGCCCTGATCGCGGCAGGAAAAATCGACCTGTTGGGTATCAATTACTATCAACCTCGGCGGGTTAAATGCCGCGAAAATGCGGTCAACCCGGCGGCCCCCTTTATGCCGGAGTGGTTCTTTGACCATTATGAAATGCCGGGACGCACCATGAATCCGTATCGTGGCTGGGAAATCTACCCGCCGGGCATCTATGACATTCTCACCAATCTGCGAGTGAATTACGGCAACCCACGCTGTTTTATTTCCGAGAACGGCATGGGGGTGGAAAACGAGCAGCGTTTTGCGCAAGACGGGCAGATTAACGACCAATACCGTATCGATTTTATCTCCGATCACCTGAAGTGGCTGCACAAAGGCATTGCCGAGGGCAGCCACTGCCTTGGCTACCACATGTGGACCTTTATTGATAACTGGTCCTGGTGTAACGGCTACAAAAACCGCTACGGTTTTGTGCAACTCGATCTCGCCAGCCAGACGCGCAGCGTGAAAAAAAGCGGCGAATGGTTTGCTGCCACGGCGGCAAATAACGGCTTTGACGGAGAGCAATGATGATCGATTTAGAAGAGGCGGTGATGGAGATTATCGTTAACGCCGGTCAGGCACGCAGCCTGTGCTTTGAGGCGTTGCAGGCTGCCAGGGCGGGAGATATTGCCCTGGCGCAACAGCTGTTGCAGCAGTCCGATACCTTCACCCGCCAGGCACATAAAATGCAAACCCGCCTGATTGAACAGGATGCGGGAGAAGGTCGCCAGCCCATGACCTTGATTATGGTCCATGCGCAGGACCATTTAATGACATCGTTGCTGGCGCGAGAGTTATCGGCCGAAATCGTCCATCTGTATCAGCGTTAAACCTGCCTTGCCCAGGCGGCGGCCTGACGGAAGTGTTCATCGGAAGGACGGACACCGGTGTACAGGCTGAATTGCTCAACCGCCTGAATGGCAAAAACCTCCGCACCGCTGATCACCTTTTTGTTCTGCTCACGGGCAGAACGGATCAGCGGTGTGTGTTCCGGCAGCGCTACAACATCAAACACTACCTGAGCGGCCGCAATCGCCGTGGATGAGAACGCCAGCGTCTCCGCCTCCGGACCGCCCGCCATTCCCAGTGGCGTGGCATTGATCAACACGTCAGCCGTCACTCCTTCCATCGTATGGTGGTGCTGATAGCCGTGCGCCGCCGCCAGGGCTTTGCCGCTCTCGTCATCTCTGGCGATGATGTAGCCGTGGTGAAATCCGTGATTTTTTAACGCACAGGCGACGGCGCTGGCCATGCCGCCGCTGCCTTGCAGGGCAAAGGTCAGTTGTGGCGCAACGTCGTATTTCTGTAGCAATTTTTCGATGGCGATATAGTCGGTGTTGTAGCCGGTCAGATAGCCGTCGTTATTGACGATGGTATTCACGGAGTGAATCACGGCGGCGGAGGGGGCCAGCTCGTCAATCAGCGGAATGCACGCCTGCTTAAACGGCATTGATACCCCACATCCCCGAATCCCCAACGCTCTGATACCCGCGATGGCCGCCGCCAGGTCCTGAGTGGTGAACGCTTTATACAAATAATCGAGTTCCAGCGCCTCGTAGAGGTAATTGTGGAAGCGGGTACCGAAGTTGGTTGGTCGCGCCGCCAGTGACATACATATGCGGGTGTCTTTGTTGATCATTCTGCTCATGGGGGTTCCCGTCGGTTAGATTGCCTGCGGAAAAATAGTGCGTTAAAAAGAGGAAATGAAAAATTGATGTCTTTTGCGCTATAGAGTTCATCTTTTATGAGTAGCCAACGTCTTGAGCAGCATTATCAAAAGTTGTTAACCCTGTTTCCGCAGCGCGAGGCACTGACCACGCTGCAAACCCTCGCTGATGCGCTGTTTTGCAGCAAACGACATATGCGCACCCTGATTATCCAGATGCAATCTGCCGGGTGGCTGGCCTGGCATGCCCGCCCCGGTCGCGGGCATCTGGCAAAACTGGAGCTACGCTATTCACAACAGCAACTGATGCTGGCAAAGGCTGAACGCCTGCTGGATCTGAACGATATGCGTGGCGTCCTGACATTATTGGGTGATGAGAAACACCATCTGGCCTCCCTGCTGCGCGGTCGCCTGGGCCACAGCGTGCAGGATGAACGTCAGTCGCTGCGTGTGCCTTATTATCGATCCCTGCAAAACCTCTATCCCGGAACGGCGTTGCGGCGTACGGAAATTCACCTAATCCGGCAGATATTTAGCGGGCTGACACGTATTGATGAGCACTCCGGGCAGGTTGAGCAGGATATCGCGCACCGTTGGCGCAGGCTTGATGCGCTGCACTGGCGATTCTACCTGCGTCCCGGAGTGCTGTTTCACGATGGCACGTCATTAACCAGCCACGATGTGGTGGCTTCCCTGACCCGCAGCGCGCAATCCCCACTTTTTTCTCATCTTAAAAGCGTGCTGGCGCAGGGTGAGCTGAGCGTCATGATTGAACTGAGCCACCCGGATGAGTTGTTGCCACAATTGTTGGCGGATGCCGCCGCATTGATTCTGCCCGCCGACCATCACCAGCGGCCTGATTTTGCCTCGCACCCTGTCGGTTCCGGGCCTTATCAGGTCGCGGAAAATAACGAATGGCACCTGCGCCTGACCGCGTTTGATCGCTACTTTGGCTTTCGCAGCCTGTTGGACGAAATTGATATCATTACCTGCCTGGAACCTGTCTCTTCCGACCGACCTTCGGCGTTGCTGAGTTCCGGGATGAGCGATATCGAGTACGTCGCCGCGCTGGGGGCGCACTTTACCGCGTCAGCAGAAGAGCCGGTACTGGAGCGCGGCGGCTACTTTTTGCTGTGCGACAGCCGTTCGCCCTTGTGGCATAGCCCTGCACACCGACGCTGGATTCGGGCGCAATTGGCACCGCAAGCTATCAGGCAACAAATGCCGGAAGCGGTCCGGGCGCTGTGGCTACCCGCAGAGAGCTTGCTTTCCGACTGGTCGCATCAGATTGCGCAAGGGAGGATGCACACTCCGGGCCTTCAGCGCCTGCGCCTGGCGTACCACCATCAACACTGGGAATTTCCCGTGTTAATTCGGGCATGTCAGCAGATTCTGGCAGCCAGTGGTGTTGACGTTGAGGCGATTGAAATGCCCTATGAAGCCTGGGCGGCAGGCGCCGGTGATGCGGATTTATGGTTAGGCACGGTGAATTTTACCTTGCCGGAAGCCTGGAATGTCGGTGCCTGGCTGACCGGTATGCCATTATTAAAAACCTCCATTTCTGGTGGCGATGAGCATTTATTTTCCCACTGGCAGCAGCAGTGGCGTGCGGGTGTACTCCCTGCCAGGCAACTGACGGAGATCATTATCAGGGAAGGGTGGTTGCAGCCATTGTTTCACCACTGGATGCGTTTGCAGGGGCCAGAGCAGGCACAGGGGATGCATTTTAATAATCTGGGCTGGTTCGACTTTACTTCAACCTGGATAGAACCAGAATAACGCTGCCCTGATAGGCTATCTCAGTTGGCTGTCTTTACTGCCGCGACGGTTGTACCCGCTATGGCTGGCCTCATGTTTGTCTCGCTCGCTCTGGCATTTGATACAGTAGCGAACCCCGGGTAATGCCAGCCGTCGAGCCTCGGGAATCGGCTCACCACATTCGTCGCAATAGTGGGCGCTTTCACCCTGGCCCAGATGACTCCGTGCCCGGGCAACGGCATCATCAACAGTGGCGTCAATCTGATCCTGAACGGCGCCATCACCAGACCAGCCGCTAGCCATATTCTCTCTCCTCAGTCTGAGTTAACCTTATAAGGTTAGAGTGAATCACCACTATTTGAGAAATCGAACGTTGCTCTTTTTAAGGTGATGCTGATGATCAAACCCAAAATCAGTAACAGGCTGGATGAAGATATTTGTGTGCATATCTTTATGGCGTCGGCGGCGATGGTCGGCGTTTGTATTACGGTTATCGGTATTTTTCAGGTTGTGACCACCCTGAGACGTGAAGATACGCTTGGCGATGATCTGCTCGCCATCAATGCCATTCTTTATCTGGCGACCACCATCATGTCTTACTGGGCGCTACGCACCCGCAACCAGCGGCGCAATCACCGGCTGGAAAAAATGGTCGATATTCTTTTCCTCGTCGCGCTGACCTTCACCACGGTAGTGGCTGGGGTGATCACCTGGGCAATGACGTTTACCTGACGTGACGGTGTGACATCACTCATCAGGCCAATGCCAGGCGGGTACGTCGAGAATATCCTGTCCTTTAATCTGCGTCTGCCCCAGCTCCTTTTCCAGCTCAATCAGGTGACATTCTGGGTCTTGCATCAGCGCATTAACCAGACGGCTGGCGTGAGAGATTACCCAAATTTGCGTATGTTGCGAAGCCTGAAGAATTAAGCGCGCCAGCGCAGGCAGCAGGTCCGGATGCAGGCTGGTTTCAGGTTCGTTCAGCACCATCAATTCGGGTGGGCGTGGCGTCAGCAAGGCGGCTACCCAAAGAATAAACCGCAGCGTGCCGTCAGAGAGTTCGGCGGCCGAAAGAGGACGTAGCAGACCATGTTGGTAGAAAGCGATCGCACCTCGTCCCTCGCCTGGCTGTATGACCTCCAGCCGACTGCCAGGAAAAGCATCGTTAATTGCACGGGCAAGCGCCTGGCGATCGCCGGTTTCAATAATGGTTTGAATTGCTGATGCCAGGTCTCTGCCGTCATGGTGCAGAACCGGGGTGCGCGTTAACAGTTGCCCCTGGCGTGCAGGGGCGTCTTTATCGGTACGGAAATGATCGTAGAAACGCCAGTTGCGTATCATTTCACGCACCTGGAAAACCTCTGGCGCAGTGGTGGGATCGGCCAGTTGGTCGAACATGCTGCCGTAGACCGGTACTTTCTGTGCGGCGACCTGCCATTGTCTGTCTGCGCGGACTTTAAGCAGATTGCCTTTTCGCTCGACTAATGAGGAAGCCGGGCGGTAGTACGGACCATTAAAAATAACCTCTCGCTTGATCTCCGGGTCATGTGCAAAGGCGGATGAACTCGGGGTCGGCAAGCCCAGGGTAATGGCATAACCATAATGGTCACTGGCAAAGCCCAGCTTAAGGCGCACCACATGATGGCGTGGCCCACCTTCGATTGGCACATCGCCACGTTTCATACTGCGCGACAGCGTTTCCGGACCTGCCCAGTAGGTTGAGGTCAACCCGCCTTCTTCTGCCAGCGCATTGATCACCCCCTCTTTGGCTGTCTCGGCCAGCAGGCGCAGCGCCTTGTAGAGGTTTGATTTACCGCTGCCATTCTCGCCGGTAATCACATTCAAGCGTTCCAGCGGCAAGGTCAGATCGCGGATGGATCGATAATTGGCGATGGAAAAGCAGGTTAACATAGGCTGGTCCCTCCCTTGATTGCCTCAGTAAACAACGTCCACTGCCGATTCACAACCTTAACGGCTAACAACAGGCAAAAACACGAGATTATTCCCATGCACTGGAAAATATAATTTATTGATAGTTATTAAATTAATTCGCATATTTCAATATGAAATTCCCGCATGGCGACAGATGCATGAGATTGCAACGCCTCACAGATTTGATAATGTGAATGTTTCTCCACAAAAAGGGATGATCACAGTGAAGACTCAGCATGAGTGAGAAAAACAAAAACTGGGTGAAGGCCGAAGATGTGGCCCGTCTGGCGGGTGTTTCACGTTCTGCGGTGTCACGTACCTTTACTCCCGGGGCATCCGTTGCGGAAAAAACGCGCGCCAAAGTATTACAGGCCGCTGAACAATTGGGCTATCAGGTCAACATTATCGCTCGCACGATGAATACCGGGAGCAGCAATTTCATCGGTATTATTACCTCCGGTTTTGACAACCCTTTCCGCAGTAAGCTGCTTTCGCCGCTGGTGCATCAGTTGGCGTTGCAGGGGTTTATGCCGTTGCTGATGAACGCCGACGATCCCGAACAGCTTGCGCCTTCGCTGAAACAACTGCTGAGTTACCATGTGGCGGGGGTGATTATTACTTCAGGTGCGCCGCCACTCTCCCTGGCGGAGGAGTATCTGGCGCGCAAAATCCCGGTCACCCTGATTAACCGTGATGCCAGTCTGCAAGGTTGCGATCGTGTTGCCAGCGATAATGCCCAGGGAATGCAGTTGATGGCGGATTACTGTCGGCAACGAGGCTGGCAGGAGGTGGGGTTTATTGGAGAAGATGCGTCGAATTTCAGTACTCGCGAACGTTACCAGGCGCTGGTGTTAGCCGCCCCTGATTTTAACATCACCCCACAATTTATCGCGGGTGGTGGTTATGCGGCAGGGCGTGCCGCAGCTATCACCCTGAGTCGCTGCCATGTGCTGATTTGTGCCACAGATATGCTGGCGCTGGGCGCAATTGACGGTCTTCGTTCCCTTAATGATGGGACGGTACTCCCCGCTGTCATCGGGTTCGATGATATACCCCAGGCAGAATGGGATCCCTATCATCTCACGACAATTCAACAGGATACCGACGCACTGGCACACCATGCGGTCGATCTTCTTATCACACGGATTGCGCAGTTTGAGCTCCCTTCACGGCAGCGTGCCGTACCAGTGAAATTAATTATCCGTAACAGCGCTTAATGGAAAATTAATTTTATGCGGCATCGGTCACAGTATAATCTGCCGACTGCCGCCACACTCTCTCTGCCCTTCGGGGCTAATTTTTTATCGCATAATGCACGCGTGTGCATTTTAGGGAGAGGTTATGTTAACCAGTGAAAATGATTCGCTTTTGGCGCGCTATCGCTTCGCCTGTAGTCTTGCTGAGTCAGGTGGAAAACTGGCGTATGAGTTCTATCAACAGCGTGACAGTCTGCAAACCCTGCACAAAGGGAGCGACTTGCAGGATGTGGTCAGCCGCGCCGATTGTGAGGTGGAGTCCTTCGTAAAATCGTGGATAGCGGAGGCATTTCCGAACGATGGTTTCCTCGGCGAAGAGAGCGGCACGGCCGATCAGGGGAAATCGGTGCTGTGGGTAGTGGACCCTATCGATGGCACCAGCTGTTTTCTCAACGGCCTGCATACCTGGTGTCTCTCGCTGGCCGTCGTTATTGACGGCGAACCGGTGATCGGCGTGGTGTATGACCCCAATCACCACGAGCTGTTCCATGCCTGCAAAGGGCAGGGCGCGTGGCTGAACGATCAGCAAATCTCGCCGCATCCGGCGACCACCGTCGCGGGTGGGGTGATGGGTGTCGGCACGTCGCATCGCGTTTCTACTGAAGATTTCCTGCCGTTTCTTGACCAACTTCTGCAACATGGCGGCATGTTCGTGCGCAATGGCTCTGGCGCGTTAATGAGCGCCTGGGCTGCGGCGGGTCGTCTGATTGGTTATTACGAGCCGCATATGAACCCCTGGGATGGATTACCGGGGATCGTGTTGATGCGGGAGGCGGGTGGTATCACCAACGATTATCTGGCGGCGGAGGGGATCGCGCGCGGAAATGTTGTTCTTTTGGCAAGTGAAAAGATTTACCCACAATTAAAACAATGGGTTAAACAACCCTTACTTTAACCTGCACGGCCAGGGCATCTGATTATGTACTCTACACAACAGGGAACACGCTCTCAGGGATGAAACACATCAATCAGCACCGCCTCCGCCAACGGAGATACGATGATGTCTGGATTACTCAGCTTTTTCCGGGCCAGCCCGGCGAAAGACGGCATAACTTTTAATGAAAACCGTTTTCGCGTGGTGCGCTGGCAGACCTTTCTGGCGATGACACTGGCCTACGTCACCTTTTATGTGTGCCGTCTTTCCTTTACCGTTGCCAAAAGTGCGCTGGTGGATTTAGGGATTTCACCGTCAGAATTGGGCATGATTGGTTCTGCACTCTTCTTTAGTTATGCCATCGGTAAGTTTGTGAACGGGTTTCTCGCGGATCATGCCAACGTGGTGCGCTTTATGAGCCTGGGATTATTGCTCAGTGCGGGCATGAACCTGATGATGGGCATGACCACCAATGCCATGATGCTGGCGATTTTCTGGGGCATCAATGGCTGGGCACAGTCAATGGGGGTCGGGCCCTGCGCCGTGTCGCTGGCACGTTGGTACGGGACGAAGGAGCGCGGCACCTTCTATTCCATCTGGTCAACGGCGCACAATATCGGCGAAGCCATGACCTACATGGTGATTGCTGCGGTTATTGCCGGTTACGGCTGGCATATGGGGTATCTCTCCACCGCGGCGCTGGGTGCCGTAGGCGTGGTGATCATGCTGTTGTTTATGCGTGACTCGCCGCAGAGCAGCGGTTTTCCCTCAATCAATACCATCAGCGATGAACCGCTTGAAGAAGAAGAAGCCAGAAGTTCGGTGCTGCGTAATCAACTGATGGCGCTGCGCAACCCGGCGCTCTGGACGCTGGCGCTGGCTTCGGCATTTATGTATATCGATCGCTACGGTGTGAATTCCTGGGGCATCTTTTTCCTGCAACAAGGCAAGGGGTACACCACCGTCGAAGCCTCCGCCATTATTGGTGTAAATGCGATTGCCGGCATCGTTGGCACCATTCTCGCTGGCGTGTTATCAGACCGTTTCTTTGCCCGTAATCGCAGCATTATGGCGGGTTTTATTAGTCTGATTAACACCGCCGGATTTGCCCTGATGCTGTGGTCCCCACACAGCTACTACACCGATATTCTGTCGATGGTGATCTTCGGTGCCACCATTGGCGCGCTGACCTGCTTTCTGGGCGGTTTGCTCGCTGTGGATATCTCCTCGCGCAAAGCAGCAGGCGCTGCGCTGGGCACCATTGGTATTGTCAGCTACGCTGGCGCGGGTTTTGGTGAGTTCCTGACCGGCTTTATCATCGATAAAACCTCGGTGATGGAAAACGGCAAAAAACTTTACGATTTTCACACGTTGTCCCTGTTCTGGGTGGCAGCCGGTCTTGTTTCCGCGTTGTTGTGTTTTGTCACTGCTGTGATGGTGGCGAGACGCAACGCCAGCGAACACCGCACCCTGTTTTCATCTTAATTACCTCAATAAAGGAAGAGATTATGATGCCACGCAGACATCAGGCCGCTGCACGCCTGTTCATCGCCGGAGCACTGTGGTTATGCGCAACGCAAACCCACGCAGCTGCACATTATCAACTGGAGAAAGTGGTGGAACTCAGCCGCCACGGCATCCGGCCACCCACGCCGGATAACCGCAAGGACATCGAGGCCGCCACGCATCGTCACTGGACAACCTGGGTCACCCGTGACGGTGAACTGACCGGACATGGTTATGCGGCGGTGGTAAACAAAGGACGCTGGGAAGGTGAACACTATCGCCAGCTCGGTTTACTGACCGCCGGTTGCCCGCAGCCACAGGATATTTATGTCAGAGCCAGTCCGTTACAACGTACCCAGGCGACAGCCCTGGCGTTGGTTGATGGGGCATTTCCCGGTTGTGGTGTTGCCATTCACCGCGTGAAGGAGGAGAACGATCCGTTGTTCCAGACCGAAGCGTTTCCGGCGACGAACACCGAACCGGCAACACAGTTGGCCGCGGTACAGGCCAAAGCGGGAGATCTGGCGGCACGACAACAGGCATTGCAGCCCGCGGTGAGCGCACTGAAGGCCGCGGTATGCGCTCCCGGAACGGACTGCTCTTTTTTTGATAAACCCTGGCAAATAAAACAAAGCAAAAGTGGCAAAACCTATGTTGAGGGTCTGAGCGTGCTGGCTAATATGGTGGAAACCTTGCGGCTTGGCTGGAATGAAAATTTGCCGCTCAGTCAGCTCGCCTGGGGGAAAATCACAACGGCTGCACAGATAACCGAGATCTTGCCCTTGCTGACCGCCAATTATGATCTCAGTAATGACGTGCTTTATACCGCGCAGAAACGGGGTTCCATATTGCTGAACGCCATGTTGCAGGGGGTGGGTCATCCCCCGGCGTCGATGCCGGATACGCGTTGGTTACTGCTGGTTGCACATGATACCAATATCGCGATGGTGCGCACGCTGATGGGCTTCAGCTGGACGCTGCCGGGCTATACGCGTGGCAATATTCCGCCGGGAAGCAGTCTGGTCTTTGAGCGCTGGCGTGACACGCAAAGTGGTGAGCGGTTTATCCATGTCTTCTTTCAGGGACAAAGTCTGGACGACCTGCGTCATTTACAGTCAGTCGACCAGGCTCATCCGTTGCTGCGTGAAGAGTGGCGTCAGGCCGACTGCCGTATCACTGACGTCGGTACGTTGTGCCCGATGAAGTCGGCAATCAAGACATTGAGTAAACATCTCGACCCGAGCGCAATAACATCGGTGAGTTACCCGTAAATCCCTGATGGGTGGGCAGCAGACTGAGAAGTCTGCTGCTATGTCACCTCAGCAACTTTGCTATTTCCGTGCGTCATTTTATGTAAATTTGTTATTTTTTGTGTCAGCACGGAGTTGCTCACAAAATAAAAAATAGTGTGAAGCAGTTAAAATCAAATTGGTTATTTTCACAGAGAATAAGCTCCTGATGGCGTTAAATCCGGGCAGATGAACGATGCTTAATTCAGTGTTTAACACCAGGCTTAGAGGGAATAAAAGGTGAATAACCACAAATAAGGTCTGTCCCTATGCCCGAAAAACATCTGTTAATTAAGAATGCCATTGTTATTGATCCCGCCAGAGGAACGGAATGCCGTCAGGATATCCATATCCTGAATGATGTCATTGCCCCGGAGGATACGCCTGTCAGCGGCACGACTGAGATTATCGACGCTGCCGGTTGCTATGCGTTTCCCGGGTTAATTGATTATCACGCCCATGTATTTTATGGCGGCACCCACAGTAGCGTACCTCCCGATCTTGCCACCCTGCCGTTTGGTGTCACTACCGTGGTTGATGCCGGTTCTGCCGGGAGCGCCAATGTCGAAAGCTTTCTGCGCGACCAGATCCCCCGTAGCCTGGTACGTATTAAAGCTTATGTCGCTGCGTATCCGGCAGGCCAGCTTTGGCAAGAAGAGAATCACGATCCGGCGTATTTCGACCTCCCCCGATTACAGCAACTTTTCCGCCAGTATCCTGATGTTCTGCTCGGTCTGAAATTGAAAGAAGAACGCGGCATTGTCGGTGAACTGGGTTCCCGTCCGATGATACGTGCCGTTGAGATGGCTGAGACGCTTAATTGTCGTGTCGCCGTGCACATGACTGACCCGGTGCAAACCACCGAACAACTGCTGGAGATATTCCGTGCCGGGGATGTGTTCGCCCATTGCTACCACGGCAAAGGGGACACACTGCTTGATGAACAGGGGCGCGTTAAGCCTGCGGCGCGCCTGGCACGCCAGCGCGGGGTGATCTTTGATTGTGCTCATGGCCGTAATAACTTTTCCCAGCAGGTGGCTCAGCGTGCCGTGGAGGATGATTTTCTGCCGGATATCATCAGTAGCGATCTGTCATCAATGACGTTGCACCGTGCACCGGTGTATGGCTTGCCTTGGGTGATGTCGAAGTTTCTTGCGCTGGGTTTGTCGCTGCACCAGGTGGTTGCCCGCTGTACCGCCCGGCCTGCGGCCTTACTGGGAATGCAACATCAGATAGGCACCCTGGCGCCGGGCAGTTATGCCGATGTGGCGCTTTTCCGGCTTGAAAATCGTTCGGTTACCTTTACCGATGTCCATCAGCATACCCTGACAGGTAGCCAGTTGCTGATGCCTCAACTCACCCTGAAAGCAGGCGTTCCCTTGTGGCGCGCTGCTGACTTTTACTGAGGTCATCTCTATGCAATCTCCATGGTTACGTATTGGCGGTACGCTGATGTTGGGTATGTTTATCTCTTACATCGACCGCACTAATCTCTCCGTTACGCTGAAGGACGTGGCTCAGGATCTCGGTTTTAGCGGAGCCGGGTTTGCCACCACCTCAAGCCTGGTACTGACGGCTTTTCTCATCGGTTATATCGTTGCGAATATCTCCGGCGGTATCTTCACCACCCGATTTGACCCTAAAACCATCGCGATCGGTATGATGGCACTTTGGTCTTTGGCTACCCTCACCACCGGCCTGGTCAGCAGCGTGGCCTTTCTGGTCGCCTGTCGCTTCGTGCTGGGGGTGGCGGAAGGGATTTACTGGCCGCAGCAATCCCGCTTTGTGCGGCTGTGGTTCTCCCCGGCAGAACTGACCCGCGCCAACAGCCTTATCCATTATTACGGCCAGTTTTTAGCGCTCGGACTGGGATTTATCATCCTGACACCGCTACACAATATGATGGGCTGGCGTAATCTCTTTTTCCTCTGTGGCGGCATTGGATTACTTGTGATGGTGCCGCTCTATGCCCGCGTGCTGTTGAATACGCGTGATGCGCCGTTGCAGCAGGCGCAGGTGGTCCCGCGCAAAGTGCGTCTGACCCGTGAGGATTTTGGCGGCATGTCGTTTGTGTTGCTGATCATCACTTATCTTACGCAGGGGATGTTGTTCTGGGGGATTACGCTCTGGATTCCAATGGTGGTGACATCCCTCGGCTTCACCGGATGGAGCCAGGCATTTGCCAGCGCGCTGCCCTACCTGCTGGCCGTATTGCTGGCTATCCCTATGTCATGGCTGAGTGACAAAACCGGTAAGCGGATTTTAATCGCCGCATTGGGTCTGCTGATCCCTGGCGCGATGTTGCTGCTGTTGCCGTGGGTCGAGAGCGCCGTGGTGAAAATGACGTTGATCACCCTGGCAATGGGCTATTACGCCAGTAGCTTTACGCCGAATATCTGGTCGATCATCCAGTCAAGTGTGCGTCCTCATGCGGTGGGGGCTGCATCGGGCATCGTCAATGGCATTGGTGCCGGTGGTGGCGGTACGCTGGCGGGTTTCATGGTCGCGATTCTGTATGCGCGTACGGGAAGTTATATGTCAGGCTTCACTTTGCTGGGCGCTCTGGTCATCATTGGTGGAATTTCTTTACTGAGCTTTGGCTGGTGGCGGCAGCGGCACCCCGTGAGTCTGGCGCAGGTGGCACCGTTTTAACGGTGACATGCTGGCGGGCTTAAGGTCCGCCAGTGCTTGTCCCATTATTGTTCAATGACCAGGTATCTCTTGTTTAAAAAGTAAGGTGGGACATAATTATCCCACCCCTTGCAATAGCAATATTGCAGCAGACTCGAGGTATTCAGTGCTCCCGCCTTCTGACAACAACGTATTATCCTGTTCCTTAACGTGAAGGCGCTAATACCGAGCATGTCTGACATGATGTTCTGTTTGACACTGCAAAATAATAGCAAAATCACTTCCCATTCCCGGTCGGTGAAAAAATCAGAAGGTTTAGTGAATACCAGTGATCTTCGACTGGAATGCGTGATGAACGTTGAAAAATACACGTTAGCCAACTCAATGTAAGTGCAGATGATGCCGACTGAGCCATCTTTGAACTGCCAGGGGCGTTTTTCAACCCTGAATGCTTTGCGTTCATCCTTTCCGCCATAACTCACGATTTTCACCACAACACTCATCCTGCCGGTGCGGGCGATTTTTTGATCATCGAGTATGATGCTGTGGTAAACACTATCAATATCTTTAATCAGATCCCGGTCTGTACACCCGTTTATTTTATCAGAAGGGATGTTGAAGTAATTGCAGGCTCGGTCATTGGCATAAACGTATCGGGATGAGTGATCTTTTACCGCCCATCCCAGCAATGAATTTTTGAAGTAAAATTCCATTTTTATCAACCAGTTATGACGATGTGGCCTTTTTTGAGGAAAAACTGAGGAATATAGTTATCAAATCTACTGGTTCTGCAAAAATCAACTAATGCCGCCGATGAGTTTACACCGGTTTTTCTGAAGGAGCTTCTCAGCCTCCCGTTCACGGCATCCACAGAAATGCCAAGAACATTACTTATCTCCTTAAGGCTGAGATTACAAAGTAATAAATACATTACTTCCCATTCCTTTTCTGTAAAAATATCAGATGGAGTTTGAAAAGTGGCGTGTTGATTCAGCTTGCCATTTAATAATGATGTGGGTGTAAGGATATTAACGTGTCTTACGCTTATTATTGTCCCTATGCATGTGCCGCTTTCGTCATAAAGTGGTTCCTGAATATTATAAACCGGCTGCATTATCTTTTCACGACCCTGAATATGCGTCGTGATGGCTCTTAAAATAGTTCCTGAGCTTTCTACAAACCTTTCCTGCTGTTCAAATATATCGGCAAATTCAGCGACTGGTACCGGAACGTCGTGGATTTTACGGCCTTCGTAATCATAAGAGGTGGCGATAGTTTGCCAGATCTTGAATGCTTTATTTACATAGACAAATTTTGAGGTGCGGTCTTTGATCGCCCAGCCTACCACGGTGTCATTTTCAAACATCTGAATTAAATTATGGGGTATTGATAATGATTTCATCGTTTTTGTCTCTCCGTTGACATAGAACTACATAAAAATAACCCTACATAAATCCAACCCTACCTGAAGTCAACCTTTCACATCTGTACTGAAACGGCATACTTTTAAGCTGAAAAAGCAGCATCAGGGAAATACTAGTAAAAAAACAAAAAAAAGGAAGTGAATTCGCCCATCTCTGTTTTGGAAATGGGCTTTTTTCTGAGGTAATAAATATGCGGATTGTCAGGAGAAGGTTGACTGGAATCAGACCCGGTGCCATCCGTGGCATGGTAAAGGCTTAAAGCGCCTTTTTCAGTTCAATACGTTTAACCGGACCCACGATGACCACAAAGCTGAAAATGGCGATGAGCGCATGGATAGCAACGAATACCAGCGCCCATTCAAAATGTCCTGTAGCTTTTACGATATAGCCAATGACAACCGGAGAAATGATGCCTGCGAAGTTACCACACAAATTAAATAACCCACCGGCGACACCTGCCATCTCTTTCGGGGCGGTGTCCGACATCACTGCCCATCCCAGTGCGCCAATGCCTTTGCCAAGAAAAGCCAGTGACATGAATAAGACAACCAGGTAAATCGAGTCGACATAGTTACAGAACACCATCACCATCGAGAGCAGCATGCCGAGGACAATTGGCGTTTTACGTGCGATAGACAGTGATTTCGTGATGCGTAAAATACGGTCCGAGATCACACCGCCCATCAATCCGCCCAGAAACCCGCAAATTGCCGGGATGGCCGCAATAAATCCAACCGTTTTGATATCCAGACCCTTATCCATTGCCAGATAAAGCGGAAACCAGGTAATGAAAAAGAACGTCAAAACGTTGATGCAATATTGACCAAGATAAATCCCTAATAACATGCGATTAGTGACCAATTGCTTGAAGGCGCTGATATTGAATGCGGAAGCTGTCTTTGACTTGCCCTGATCCATATCCACCAGTGCGCCGCCCTCACGGATATACTCAATCTCTTCGTCATTCACGCGGGGATGGTTCAATGGATTATGGATCACTCTGGCCGCAGAGAACGTAATGATGATACCCAACAGACCCATAAAGATAAAAATAGATTGCCAGCCATAATTCAGTGTCAGCCAACCCATTATGGGTGCAAAAATCGCTGTCGCGAAATATTGTGCCGAATTAAAAACTGCGGCGGCGGTAGCTCTTTCTTTGGAGGGAAACCAGGCGGCGACAAAACGACTGTTTCCCGGCATGACCGGCGCCTCACACAGGCCAACCAGAAACAGGAGAACGGTGAAACAGATGATGGCAGTGGAACCGTGGAAAACTTCCACAAAACCCTGCAATAAAGTAAACACTGACCACAAACACAGGCCGCAGAGATAGATTTTTTTTGAACCGAAACGGTCCAGTAACCAGCCGCCGGGAATCTGTGCCATACAGTATGCCCAGGCGAATGCTGAGAATACCCATCCCATCTGGCCAGGGTTAATTCCCAGAGAGGTGGTCATATCTTTACCGGCAATTGCCAGCGTGGAGCGATCGCCAACACTCACGGCGGTTATGATAAAAAGGATAATAACAACATGCCACCTGACATTGGTTTTCCTGGCATGAACAACATCGCCGACTTCATTGACTTGAGCCATCTGGCACCACCTTAAACTTGATAGAATTTTAAAAATGTAAATAATGAATTCTTCAAGTCAGGGATGCCTGGAATAAATTAATTATTTACACTGGAAGAATGCAGGTCGCTTTGCACATATCAATCCTGATTTAACGTTGTTATTTATTTCTCCACCAGAAAACGATAAGGTTTACCCTGGCGCAAGGCAATGTGCATTTGCATAATAAAGTTATTATTTTTTTCAGGTATTTACGGCATTTTAAAATTTGTTTGAAGTCGATCACATATTTTATAAATATTAACTGTCTGTCGGGATTTCAATTCGCCACCAGATGTGGCGAATTTAACCGTTATTATCGATATTCAGAAACAATTAATTCATATTTTGGTCGGTTGCACACCCCATCTTATATTTCCAGCCAGTCCATCATACCTTGTGCCGCATGACGACCTTCGGCCATCGCCGTTACCACCAGGTCTGCACCGCGCACCGCATCACCGCCAGCGAAAATTTGCGGATTGCTGGTCTGGTAACGGTAGGTGCTGTTAACGTTGGCGGCAATGCGGCCACGGGCATCCAGTTGAACATTCTGACTCACCAGCCAGGGCAGGGCGTGAGGATTAAAACCAAATGCCATAATCACGATATCGGCAGGCATGACAAACTCGCTTCCCTCAATCGGCACTGGCCGACGGCGGCCCGTTGCATCTTGCTCACCCGGTTGTGTGCGCAGCAGACGGATACCGCAAACCTTGCCACTGTCGTCCAGTTCCAGTTGCACTGGCTGTACGTTGAATTCAAACTCTGCCCCCTCATCATGTGCGTTTTTCACCTCCTTCCTGGAGCCAGGCATATTGGCCTCATCGCGACGATACGCACAGGTCACTTTATTCGCCCCGTGGCGTAGCGCCGTGCGCACGCAGTCCATCGCGGTATCTCCCCCTCCCAACACCACGACGTTCAGACCGGCGGTGTTGATAAACGGTTGTCCGGCAGCGGGTGGCAGCCCCATCAATTGTCTGGTATTGGCGATCAGGAAGGGGAGTGCATCGCAGACACCGGGGGCGTCTTCGTTAGGCAGGTTTGCCTTCATCGAGTTATAGGTTCCGACGCCAATAAATACGGCGTCATAGTCACTGAGCAATGTCTCCAGCGCGATGTCTTTGCCAATCTCACAGTTCAACTCAAAGCGGATGCCCATAGCGCTGAAGATCTCACGCCGACGCGCTAGTAACGCTTTATCCAGTTTAAAAGAAGGAATACCAAAGGTCAGTAAACCGCCGATCTCCGGGTGGCGGTCATAAACTGTCGCGCCTACGCCGTTGCGCACCAACACATCCGCGCAGGCCAGCCCGGCTGGACCCGCGCCAATAATGGCGACGCGTTTATTCACCTGTTGCACCGTGCTTAAATCGGGCCGCCACCCCTGCGCCAGTGCCTGATCAGAGATAAATCGCTCAATATTGCCAATGGTAACTGAGCCATATTCGTCGTGAAGCGTACAGGCACCTTCACACAGGCGGTCCTGCGGGCACACGCGACCGGTGATTTCGGGCAAACAGTTGGTTTGATGTGAAAGTGCAACGGCGGCGGCGATATTGCCTGCTTTCACTTGTGCTATCCATTGCGGAATGTGGTTATGCAGGGGGCAGTTCCACTCGCAAATGCTATGCTCGCCACAAGCGAGGCAGCGCTGTGCCTCACGTTGTGCCTGCTCTGCACGAAATGGCAGGTAGATTTCATCAAAGCTTTGTTGGCGCATTTCCAACGGGAGTTTGTCGGCTTCTCCCCGTGGCGACGATGCTTTCATTTGCCGTACTTTGGCATGGTCAGATACAGGTGGCAGCACGGCGACCTGGTGCCAGGGTTGCGCCTCCTGACTGGCGGCACGCAGGCGGCGTGATTGCACCAGTTTGGTCAGGGTAACGTTATTCACCTGTTGCAAAGCATGCGTAGGACAATTTTGCGCACAGGCCGGCCCATCCCGGCGTTCAAGGCAGAGATCGCATTTGTGCGCGGTGGCTTTGCCAGTGGGGGTGATTAACACCTGAAGGGTGCCAAAAGGGCAGGCGATGACACAGGATTTACAGCCGATACACAGCTGCTGATTAACCTGCACGGAATCATTGACGCGGCTGATTGCGCCATTTGGACAGCTACGGGCACAGGGTGCATCTTCACAATGATGGCAGGTGACAGCGTTACGCTGTTGTTGATGTTTAATCACCGTAATACGGGGAGTGAACTGCTCAGGGGTTAACACATGTTGCTCATCATTATGAGCCATGACACAGGCGACTTCGCAGGCTCGGCATCCGATGCATTGCTGGCTGTTTGCCATCATAAAACGGTTCATGACAACCTTCCCAATACCCATTTAACTTATATGGTTATTAAGGTTATCCGCAACATCTGCCACTGACAATGTTCATTTGCCCATATCGGTCTTTCGGTAGCAGGATATTAACGCTGCGCCCTTAGTTACAACAACCTAATCATTTCCGTTAAAATACGCCTTCGGTCAGCAGGAAACTTTTCCTGATTGCGGGACTGAGGGCATCTTTCGCCAGTGTCACAAACCAGTGTTTTTTTGTATTCCCTTTTGTCTGTTGTAACTAATATCATCGAGAAACCGCAAAACATTGGCATTTTTGCTATGACCACTTTCCATATTTCGGTGCCGACCGAAGCATTGCGTTCTGCCGGACCTAAACTGACGCCATCTTAATGATGGAGTGTTGAAATGATTGCGGTTCTTTTTGAAGCACAAGCCTTACCCGCTGCCCAGGCGCGCTATTTGCAACTCGCCTCCGAGTTGAAACCCTTGCTGGCAGATGCGCCAGGGTTTATCACCCTGGAAAGGTTTCAGAGTCTGAATAATCCCGAAAAGATACTTTCCCTGTCATGGTGGGAGGATGAGACGTCGGTGGCCCGCTGGAAAGACAATCTGATGCATCAGTCTGCCCAGGAAGAGGGGAAAAGTTCGATTTTTGCGTTTTACAGAATTCGCGTTGCCCACGTATTACGGGATTACTCGTCAGATCAGGAGTCGCCACACCATGTATGATATTCACGTTGTTCTTAAGCATTCCCCCGGCTCACTGGCTGCTTTTGGTAAACTGTTGGGTAAAAATGGTGTTGGCCTGGAAGGGGGTGGGATGTTTACAACCGCCGAAGAAGGGCATGCTCATTTTTTGGTTGAAGACGGTGAAAAAGCGCTTCAGGTACTGGCTGACGCAGGCTTTGACGTCAGGAACATTTGCCGTCCATTGATCAGAAAATTACGCCAGGAACGTCCCGGAGAACTGGGGGAAATTGCCGATGCGATTGCCCGTAGCGGTGTGAATATATTGGTACAGTACAGCGATCACAGTAACCGGCTTATTCTTGTCACTGACAATGATGAACGGGCCGCCGAAGTGACGCGTGAATGGGAAACACCCCCTGCATGAACCTGTTGAATATCGCATCCGATGACTTGCCGGAGAGTTCGCTGGAACAATCCATGTCAGCCGTTGCCGCCGCCATAGCTGACCCGTCGAGGGTCAGTATGCTCTGCGCATTAATGGATGGGCGCGCCTGGACCGCGACCGAACTCAGTGCGGTAGCGGGCATTGCGCCATCCACCACCAGTGGTCATCTCTCGCGGCTGCTCAGTAACGGGCTAATCCTCTGCCTGACACAAGGGCGACATCGCTATTATCGCCTTGCCGGACGTGAAATTGCCGGGCTATTGGAAACACTGATGGGCGTGACGATAAACCACGGCACGTCAGCGGTATCACGAACACCGCGGCATCTCCGCCATGCCAGAACCTGCTATGACCACCTCGCAGGTGAAATCGCTGTGAAGATTTACGACTTTATGCAGCAGGAAGGCTGGCTGGAACCCGGAGGTGCAGCACTGACACCTGCGGGCAAAACCCATTTTTTGCATCTGGGCGCGGTGCTGAATCCTTTATCCCGGCGTAAAGCTTGCTGTGCCTGCCTCGACTGGAGCGAAAGACGCTTTCATCTGGGAGGGGATGCCGGTGCGGCACTGCTGACGCTGTTCCGGCAAAAAGCATGGATAGCCATCACGCCCGGATATCGGGAGGTGACCTTCACCGCCAGGGGCAAAATTGCGTTACAGCGGCAGTTTGGGGTAATGAGTCTGTGAATGTTTATACAACGCCAATCTATCCGCCTGGGACCCACAACATGCTGACAATAAAGTGACAAACCGGCTACCGTCACCGTCCCGATGGTTTTATCCGCGCCAGTGCATCCTGTAACCGATCCTGGCTTTCGCTATCGTGTGAGGTGCTTTCATCCCACCGCGTATGTGATGCCTGTAACTGCTGGCGCGCCTGCATGGGAGCCTTAATGCGCTCCAGTGCAGCGATCGTGTCCAGATAACCCTGCTCGCTCCAAGACTGGATATTCTCTGCGCTAAAGCCCAGCAGGTCTTTCGCGCCACCCAGCGTCCCTTGATTACGGCGTAACGTGGTTCGCGGCCTGATTTCGAGGATCGTGGTGTCAGGAAATGAGTGGCGATCCCATAATGAACTGTCACTCAGATGGGTAACGATTATGCAGTTACAACCGGCTGCAACCAGCGGCGTGACCGGGGTGTTGCCCTGCACGGTGCTCCACCCGCCCATCCCGCCATCACTGTAACGCTTGCCGTTAATCTCGCGTGGTTTGAACAACAGCGGCAGAGCAGCCGAAGCCAGCAGCGCCTCCTTTTGCAGCGCTGTTGGCAGCGCCTGCACGAGTTGAAATTCTGAGGCATTGGTTTCACTTACCCCAACCTCAGCCAGTAAACAGCGCAGGATATCGGCAATACCCCCGTCCGTTGGATACAGAGAAACATGCAACGGAATGCCGCTCGCTAACTCGTCGGGTGCCAGAAACCGGTTCATTAAGTCCATCAGCGGCTGATCCGACAATAAGGATTCATCCTGCTGGAGAGTGGTCAGCCTGGAGACGCCCAGTTGTGCCATCAAATTGCTGACCAACCAACCCATTTTGCCTAACACCGGGGTCAGCCCCATCGACAGACCAAACTGGGTGATAAAGCGCAGATAGATCGATTTATTCAGTTGCAGAACGTTGTTGCTGCCTAAGTGTTGCCATATCTCCCGCAGGCGCGCGGCACCCGCATCCAGCGAAGGCGACGAGGCGAGAATCGCGCCATTCAGCGCACCAATACTGGCACCGGCAATCACATCCACCTGGGTACCGGATTCAGCAAGGGCTTTGACTACGCCCACCTGATACGCACCAATGGCACCACCGCCAGAGAGGGCAAGTCCTACCTTAAGTGTCTGATTCATGCGTGCTCCTTGCTAAAGACTTCATCGACCAGGGTAGCGGCAATACGTTCTGCTGAACAAATGCGTGGAATGCGCAGCGGCAATGCGGCTCCGGGTTGCGTCACTGCCCGGCACATCGGCTGACGCACATCGGTACTCCAGTCAGCCAGCCAACTGAGGGTTTCCGGCCAGTCAGGGGTTTGCAGCGTATCCTGTTGCCAGCTCAACCAGTTACGGATGTCATGGCGTGCGTGGCCATTACGGCCATAATCCTGCGCCATCTGCGTCAGCACACGATTTTTTAGCGTTTCGATCAATTGCTGACTTTGTTGCACCTCACCGTCGCGAATCACCTCGCCGAATGCCCCCCAACGCAACTCCTCCAGCGCGACGTAGCAACGACTGGCGATGGGAATGGCGGCATAACGGCCTGCGCTCCACTGAGAAAGGACGCGATCAAGATGCAACTGACCGCGCTGAACGCTGTCGATACGCTTCAACTGTTCATCGTTGTTTGCCATCCACAGGTGGACTTTGTCGGACAGTTCGAGCAGTAACTCACGCGTATCCGCAGAATAATGGGCGATGTTGGCCGTGTCCTGCATCAGGGCATTAACCCGATCGTTCACCTGCGACACGGCGAAATTGGTTTTAGCCTGAGAAAGCGTCAATTCTGTCAACCAGGTGAGCGAAGCCTGCAATCCGTCATGTACAGCGGCATTGATCGCCTGCTGGCGTGCCGCAGACTGACCACTTATCCCCTCTTTAAGCCGCTGGAAAAAGGGGCGGTTTTGCTGATGGCGCAGATGATCATCAACCACATCAAGACCGTTGGCGAAATCCACGATAAACTTTTCCGGAATACTCTCCAGTACCTGGCATGCCTGCATCTCGGGAAAACATTGTTTAAATAGCGACATCAGAAAACCATCCCCAGTTCGTCTTTTAACGCTTTGGCGTCACGCATTAATTCCGGCGTCAGTTGTTGCAGCTCCTGCAAGCAGCGGGTCAGTTGCAGCCGTTGTTGCTGATCAGCACGTTGATCCTCAGTGCTTTGGATCAGCGTATTGCGTAGTTGCTCCACCTTGCTTCTGAATTGCTCAAAGAACTGGTTGATTTCGTTGATGATCGGATTGATGATTTGCGCCTCGATGTGGCTTTCCAACTCCGCAAAATACTGATCGGTATGCGTGGTGATCTCTTCCCTTATTTTTCTGACATCCACCTCGGCATGCACCACATCAACGCTGAATTCCTCCCAGCCCCAGTCACTGGAATCAAACCAGCCACACACGGTACCCCATACCCCATCAGCACGACGACGACGGGATTCACGGAATTTTTTGGCTTCCAGCAGATGAGCGATGCGTGTTTCCACCGCCAGATTGGCTTGTAAATGGGCAACCTCGGGGAACGCGATCGTCATCGAGAAGCCCTCCCCGCCAAGGCGCGTATTGATTTGCTGCGCGATGCCTGCCACGGCAGACATGGCGTTACCCTGGAAACTCTGCTCAATGCCGGAAACAATGGCGTTCAGCTGGGTTTTTACCTGTTCTTCAATCGGGGTGAGTAACGTCTTCATCGCGTTTTCGACGTTGGTAATAAAATCTTCAGCTTGTTTGCGGCTGCTGAATTTAACTATCGGCTGGCGGGGATCAAAGTCTCTGCCATCGGCATGGCCCTGCGCAAAAAAGTGCATAAACGATTCGGTTGGCGAGGCAGTACGTTGCTGGCGGGGATCGCGTTCGTCCCGTAACTTACCTTCACGAAAATAGTAGTCAATCTCATCCGCCAGTTGCTGCTGCACGTTATCGAGCAACTCAACCGTTTGTTGTTCAATACGGTGTTGGGAGGCCGTCACCTCCTCAGCGATAACTTGCTGGTGCGAAGTGATTGCCGCGCTGTCGGTCAGCAACGCATCAATTTGCTGCTGCAAAGCGTCCACGTCTGCGTTGAGTCCCTGATGACGAACCGCGAGATAAGCGCTGACCTCTTGCGCATTTTGCACCAGCCTGACCACCGCAGAATCGACGGCCAGCGCGGCAGCTTTGTTATGTGCTGCCTGAACCACTTCGGTAATCAATTGTTCCAACAAAGATTCCTGCCAGATGTCTTCAGCAAGGCTCAACGTTTGCGCCTCGTCAGCGAGTTTTTCCTTCCAGCGGCGTCCGTAAGCCAGTTGGGCAAAATCGGCCACCCACTCTTCACTGGCCGAGAGTGAGCCGCCACGGTTGAGCGTACTTCTGGCACGGTTTGCCAGGTAAGCATGACGCGCCGAACCCGGATAAACCCGTTCAGCGCTCACCACATGATCATCAAACATCAACGGCACCCGGCGTTTCACCGTTGCTTCATCATCGCTGTGGCGATCTTGCTGATCAAACTTATTCACCAACACAAAAAGACGTCCCGCCGCGGTGGCGGTGAACGCATTCAACTCGTTGCGCACTTCCTGGTCGGCCAGCGAATTTAATTGTGTGTAATCCAGCACCGCCAGCACCGCTGAAGCCTTTTGCAACTGCTCGCGCATCATCGCCTGGATATGCGGTTGACCCGCCTCATTAGGGCCTGGGGTATCCAGCAGGGTGAGGGTGCCCTGGCTGTCATCCATACCGGTTAAATGGCTAAATTCCACCTCAATCAGCGGTAATTCGTGGAATTCATTAAACGCGTCAAAAGGAAAAGTCACGTTCAGCTCACCGGACAAACGCACCAGATCATTCAGATGGTTCAGGAAGGAAAAGATGGCCTCTTCCCCTTGATAATTGTCCTGTAGCCAGTGCTGATCGCGGATAACATTGAGCAGCCTGCTCTTCTCGTCATCTTTCATCAGGCCGAAGAGGCCTTTTCTCGCTTTATCACCAGCGGTTTTTTCCTTTAACTCAGCCAGCAGCAACCGCAGCACCTCAGTGTTACGCACGGTTAAATCCGGGGTAATCTTACCTGGCACATGACGGATCAGGGTCGGTACCGACGTCATTGGCGTATTACGGTTAGGCAGAATTTCTTTGCCAACAATCGCGTTAATGGTGGTGGATTTACCGGCTTTCATGGTGCCGACAATCGCCAACACCATCTCTCTTTGGGCGATTTTTTGTTGTTCCCCGGCCAGTTCTTCTCTCTTCTTCGCCGCTTGCTGGCGATCAAATAACTGTTCCTGGTCACCCGGTTTTGTCTCTGGCAGCATATGAGGTTCATCGGTCATCTTGTGCAACAGATCAATATTCAGTTGCAACAAGCGACTGGCTTCATCACAAAGCAGAGCGATGGTGGTTTCGTGCATATCTATCCCTTGTAAACGTTAACTTTGCGCAGCGGGGAAAAATTCGGTGCGGCATCGAGCATTGACTGCATAACCTCCCGGCCAGTGGCATCCCCCTGTAGTGCACTGACGGGAAAAGGATTGCCATGCAGTTGGGCGCGTAAATTGTCCCAACGCTGGCGTAAAACCTGCCAGTGGTGTTCGTCGTAGGTGCCTTTGAAAATAACCGGGGAGAAATTAATCGTCGGCAACGCTGCCCCGCGTTTACCTGCGGCCAGTGCCTCGTCCAACAGTTTGTGCCACAGGCTATTTAAACGATCGACCCGGCCAATTTGTTGTTCTGCCACACCGGGATTCCACTCCAGATGCAGCATAATCACCGTGCGGCAGGCCAAATGGAGGTTCAGTCCCTCCCTGGCGACCCGCGACTGAGCCACCAGCACACCAGGTCGACTGTGCTGGCGGTTAAAGGCCAGATTGAGGAGATTACGGGTCGCCGTTGAGGTTTTGCCGTCCATCAGTCGGGCAAAGCCACTTTCGCGTCGGCTGAACTCCTCCTGAAGAATCTCCAGCACCCGTTGCCAGCGTTGTTCCGCCAGTTGGCTCTCATCTTCATCCTCGTCAACCGGCTCGATATGGTCACGGTTGCGTGCCGCGTTCACCAACTCGCCAAAAGCTTCAGCAAGATGTGAAGGTGAACGCCGCTCCTCTGCGGAACCGGTTAATGCGTAGAGCGCATTGGCAACGTTGGTCAAATCGTTGGTTTGCCGCTCGAGCGCCACCGATTGCTCAAATACCGTGAATACCGCTTGCAGGCTCAGGTCGTTGCCAGCAGCAATGCCTTGTTGCAACAGGGAAAGGAGATGACTGCGCAACGAACGTCGCTGCTGTTCGAGTTTTTTGTACTGTTTACCCAGTTGGGCGTCGATTTCACGCTTGTTAGCTTCGCCGTGATACAACTGACGCCAGGCATGTTGGATGGCAAGCCATTCATCGGCATGCACTTTTTCCTGTGGCCAGTATTCTTTACCCGCCGCCAGCGTGCGTAACATGGCACGCGCATTCAGTAACTTCGTTAAGGCAGACATCGGCTGGGTAAAACGACCAAACACCAGCACCTTTTCCCCACTGTCCCAGACCGCTTCGACGGCTTTTACGGTCGCCAGAATTGCAGGGTGGTTAAACAATGAACCGCCTGCATCCGCCTGCATGGCGGCACTCAGTCGCTGCTGCCACCACGCCGCGCGTTGCTGGCGTTTGTCATCCAGCACAACGGCGGGTTCCTTCTCATCTTCGTCTTCCTGAGGATGATTAAGCAGTGAGGAGATGCCATGACCGTTGCCGAAGGTCAGCCGTACCCGTTTGGCGCTGCTGTTTTCATGTAATCGACTGACAAAGGAGAGCGCTTCTGCGGCACAGACGGCCTGTTTCCAGTTCATCGGCAGGGTGAAGGTATCCACCACGATTTCCTGTTCACGCCGGTAAGCCTGTCCGGCATGTTGATGGAATTTTTGCACCAACTCGTCTTCACGTTTGTCACGCCGCAGCAGATAAGGGGCAAGCACCTGCTCGAAAGCGGCAGCGGCCTGACGATAGCGTTGCTGCACCCGGCTGTCGGCATAGTCATGGCGAATCTCTGCCACCGCGGATTGATACTCACCAATCACCGGTAGCAGGGGTGTCGCGTTAACCTCAATGCGGCTCAGCATCTGCTGCCATTGATGGCTGTCCAGCTCAATCGGCGTGGCACTGATCGCCAGACGACGGGCGTCGTGAGCCGGTTGAATCACCTCTTCCAACAAACGGTTGAGGCTGCTGTCTGATCCCCGACTTTTGTGCGCTTCATCGACAATGATCAACTCAAAGGTCCCCAGCCCCAATCCGACACTGGTCGCAAGCTGGCGACGTTGTGGCGAACCGACCGCATAGTTTTGCTCGGAATATCGGGGCTGATTACCCACCTCTTTGACCAGCTGATTGATTCGCTTGCGGGCGGGATGTGCTGCGGGCAGGCGGCGGATCGCCTGGCAAATCAGTCGCGCCGCCTGGCTGAGTTCAGGGGTGGATAATTGGGGACAATCGGTTTTGTCCCGCCAGCGGTGAACCAGCGCCGGAAGCCATCCCCAGCGCCATTCAATGCTGTTCCTGCCCAGACGCCAGTTGGCCATCGCATGAGAGATCATCAGGCAGGGTTCTTCAAACCAGGGGCGTGAAGCCGCCTCAGCGTGCCAGGCCGCTTTGTATTGCCGCAGGCTTAACAAAGGCGCACCCGGCGTAATGCCCGAGACTTGCAACTCAGCACGCCAGTTGGCCGCCAACCCACCGGGGATCAGTATCGCCACCCGGCCTCCCGCAGCCATAACGCATTGGGCCAGCGTGGTGGCAATGCGCGTTTTCCCCATACCCACTTCATCGGCCAGAATCACGCCGTGCTGCTCAATTCTTGCGGCTATCGCCAGCAACGTCGCTTTCTGCCCGGCATTTAACGCGACGTCGCTCTTCACCACCGCGCGCAGTGATTGCGCCACCACCGGCCAACCGGCGAAACTGTTATTCATTGACTGTCTCCGCAAAGGCGCACAGATCACTGACACCCCAGGCCGTTTCGATACGTCGCAACATCTGCAAATAATCCTGACCCGCCAGGCTGTCGTCATCTTCGGCAAACGCCGGGCGGAAAGGCGCGGCTTTTAACGCACTCAACGGGTTAATGCCCAAATCGGTGAAACGGGCCAAATCGGCGTTGCCGCTGGCCTGGAGCAACGTTTGCTCAAGGCTACGGCACCAGTAAAGCCATTGATCTTCACTCAGACGGGTCTGACACTCGGCAATCCCTTCGATCAGGGACATCACCTGGCGGATCGGTTGTGAAGTCAGTGACATGTCCTCGGGGTGACTTTGCAGCATGTCGG
This sequence comes from Pantoea sp. AS-PWVM4, assembly GCF_000468095.1. Classification (GTDB taxonomy): domain Bacteria; phylum Pseudomonadota; class Gammaproteobacteria; order Enterobacterales; family Enterobacteriaceae; genus Pantoea; species Pantoea phytobeneficialis. Next base: position 73,244 of record NZ_ASZC01000019.1, on the reverse strand, counting down.
GGAGCAGGCCAGCTTGCTCACCTTCCGGGTCAACAACATCAAGGTCAGGTGGTTGAGGGAAATGGGATAACTGCCAAAGCACCTCATCGAGGTTCAGTTGGCGCAGCGGCGTGGCGGCAATACGACCCAGTTCATCCATAACCGGGATATCCGCACCGAAGCTAACCCCGTCTGACTGCCAACGGATGCTCACGCTGCGTGGCATTTCACCCTGCCAGACAAACCCCTGCGTCACTTCAGGGCAGGGCACGCCCGCCATATCCAGCACGGTGATCGTTATCTGCGAAGCAGAGGGTGGGGAAAGCAGCCCCTGATTCCCCGCGCCAGGTTGCCACAGAAACCCACTGATGGGCGGTGCATAGTGAGGAGGGCGTTCAGTCATCTCCTCACCAGCCTGCAAGGAAATTGACAGATCGTCACAGTCGCTGTCGGATTGAATGGGCAGCAACCAGCTCAGGGTATTCTCTGCTGGCTGTTTCCCGGCGGAGGTCTTCGCCAGGCGATCAGGGCAAAAGAACACCCCCGCTTCCAGATTACCCACGGCGGGTTTCATGCGTTGCATAAACCCCGGTCCGGTGAGGTTGCCGGATCCCAGATATAACCAACCGCGTGTCAGCATGTCGCTCACGCTGCGATGATTGGCACTGAAAATGAATTTGGCATGCAGCGTGCGCTCAATCTGGCGGAGTTGGGCGGGCGGCCTGATGGTCATGCCCTGTGCTTGCAAGGCTTCGACACGCTGGGCGACGGCCTGGCAGGCGTGCGGATTAACGTACAGATCAATCTGCGCGCTATGGGTTAATGCCGCCGTTTCCTGCAACAGTTGCACAATTTTTTCTGGCACCAGCGGCGCCGAGCCGTTACCGCCTTCATAGAAGCCAGACCCCATCGCCAGATAATTACGCTTTCCCTGTCGTTCCGCATCGGAAAGCCAGCGCTTGAGTTGGCTAAACAGCGATGTCCTGCGGTTATCCACCAACCGTGGGGTGCCCCTGGCGTATTTGCGGCATTGGCTGAGCCAGGACTCCACTTCCCGTCGTGCAAGGCTGCTGAGGGTAGGTTGATCATTGATGGTCAGAGAAAGCAGTGAGGTATCACACCAACCGGCAATCTCATCAAAGAGCGTCTGTGCAGCCCGGAAATCGGCACAGCTTTGCCGCCATGCCTCTCCCGGCTGATGCAAGGCTTCCGCGGAAAGGTCGAGGCACCAGACCAGATCGAGACTCTCCTCCAGGGATTGCCGGGTCCAGTTGCCAGTACTGACCAACAGCCGCAAGCGCCAGCCGTGCTGCTCGTCATGGGGTTTGAACCCGAGGATCGCGACTTTGGCATGGAGAAGATTCAGTGGCGGTGCGGCAGACATCTGACAATGCATCACGCCGGGCACCGTCAGCGGCGAAATAAACCGATTGCCCGCATCCAGAAACAGCGCCAGCTTGCTATGTCCGTGATGCGCACGCGCGGCCTTATTCAGACCGGTGAAGCGATCCAGCGCCGACTCCAGAAAATCCTCACTGGCTGAATAGCCGCACAACCAGCCGAAATGCCCACTGTAGCCGCGAGGCGCATCAAAGTAGTCAACCAGTGACGGGGGCAGTTTTGCATAACCGCTCATGCGACTTTCCCCTTATCGAGCCAGGCCGACAGCTCACCATGCAGGTCCAGATTGAGTAAAAAAAGATTGTGCATCCGCCTGGAGAGATGTTCGGGCCAGAAGTCCTGCGCAGATGGCGGTTCCACCGCGTCCTCGTCCTGGTTCGTGTCAGCAGCGCTATTTCCCCGAAAGGCGTTACCGGGTTCAATCTGTTCAGCGTTAAGTTTCAGGATATGGCCATCGCGCTTCACCAGAGCACGCAACACGGCTGCGGGTGGCTGGTCACACTCATGGCAGAACTGCCTGGCCGCCGCATCAGGATGCTGCAACCGCAAAAATGCCTGTGCGCGCTGGCGCAAATGCTGTATCGCATCCAGCAGAGGCGGCGAAAGAGGGGAGCGTAAATCGTGACACACACCGGAACGGTGTTGCGCCATCTCGACTTCGAGACGTTCCAGCAGTTCCAGCGCGGCAGTGCGGGTGGCAAAAAAATACGCGCCGGCTTGCAAATCATGCCAGTGTTCAACGGTAATCTCTGCCGGACGCTTTTCCCAACGTATGTGCGCGGGGCGCGACTGGCGCAGCCGATCCATCCAGGCCAGAGCAGCACTGCGCCGCTGGCTATCCGTTTCACTCCCCGCGTGTTGCAGTTGACTTCGAATCAGCTGACAGGCATCCGATGACAGCGCTTCGTACGAGGGCTGCACCGCCTTGCTGGCTAGCGAGTCTGGCGCGGCGATCCAGCGGGTGAACAACGCCTGTTGCCCTTTATCCAGCCTGAGCAGTTGTTCGCCTGTGGCGGTGCAGTCAAACGCGTTAAAGCTGCGTTGTGGAGTGACAAAACCCAGCGCGGGTAACGCCTCAACCGTCCCCATCCGCATTGGAATGGTGACATAAAATGCCCGTTTCCGGGCAGCGTTAAACGTCAGGTCTTTGGCATGCAGTTTGCGAATCTTGTTAAAACCGCGCAGACGCGCATCTCTCTGCTTTCCCTCAACATATCCCTTCCAGCAGCTCAGCGCCTCAATCGCGTTCGCCGCTTCAATATTGCTGGTGCCGTTATTTAACTGGCGCGCAATCCACACGCCCTGTAAGGCCATAACGATTTGCCGGGCAAACCACACCCCGCCGAGGCCCGGTACGGCGAGCTGATTGAAACGTGCGGCTATCTCGTTCAGTTGCAGCGTGCGGGTTCTGCGGATGGAGGGGACAGTGGCAGGCGCACACAAGCCCCAGGTCATGCTGTTCATCGTATGGCATCGCCTTCTGTCACGGGTTGGCGTTGTACATGACTTACCGCATCACCAAATGCCGCCAGAAACCATTGCAACATGGCGCTATCAACCACGGTGGCGGAAATCTCCAGCCGGTCGGGCGGGATTTCGCGATGGGTCTGGTCGGTCGACAGCGGGGACTCAAGCAGATGCAGCCCGGCCGCCCGGTCAATTTCAAAAGTCAGGTAGATCTGATGGCCCTCACCAAAACCAAAACGGCCATCATCATCATATTTTTTCAGGTTGAACCCGGCCGGCCGCTCAAAGCTGAAGGTGCTGACGCTGGCCGCCAGAATGCGGTTTAGTGCCAGGCTGCGTTCATTGTCGTAACCGTCAAAACGGCACACCAGATACAAACGCGGGCCTTGCTGCGCCAGACCCAGCGGCATGACCTTGTTTTCACTCTCGCGACCTGCTGCGTTACGGTAGGTCAGTTTTAGCCAGCGATTGAGATACAGCGCCTCGCTCACGGCTTCAAACACCCCCTCCGCGATGGGGGGCGGCAACAGTGGCTGACTGGTTGCCACTACGCGGACCTTATCTGGCCACTCCGCTTCGAGACGGCTTTGTCCACTGGCATGCAGATTGCGTTGCGCCTGGGTAAAAAAGCCGGTCATGGATTTGATCAACCGGGTCGGCAGAATGGGTTTGAGGTGCGCTTCCGCCATCGCCAACAGCAGCGATTCCTGCGGGTTTAACACCGGCAGCGACACGCCGCGAGAATTCTCTAACCAGCGATAACCATAGGGGCGATTGCGTAAGTCGCATTCAATATCAAAATGGTTACACAGCATCTCCAGATGGCGCTGGATGGTGCGCAGATCGCGCTCAATGCCTGCATGACTTAACTGTTCATGCAGTTCGCGGGCGGTAATTTTTCGGCCGCGCGGAATGCGTCGCAATAACTCGATGGCCAGCAATGTGGTTTCTATTGTCTCGGGTCTTTTAGCCACGTTTGATTCCCTGTGTTATTTATCCGGCGCGGTTTAATGCAAAAAACCAATAGCCGGCTTATCGCGTTTTTTGAGCCAGCATTCCGTTTTCAGCGCGGTAACAAAATCACTCGCGGAGCTAAAGGGGGTGATGCTGTGTTGGCGCGCCACAGCGCAAAAGTCTCCCGGGGTCAATTCATATAATTTGGTTAAAGCAGTGACCGCCGCAGAAGACGCTTCCCCCAGCTGTAACTTGTCGCAGTAAAGATTCAACAGGGCCACGGATTGGTAATCGCAGAGATAATTAAACCGGACCTTGAGATCAAAACGGCGCAAGGCTGCGGCGTCCAGCACCTCAAAACGGTTGGTGGTAGTGATTAAAATCCCGTCAAAGTGCGCGATCTGACTGAGCATTTCGTTCACGCAACTCACCTCCCAACGATGCTGACAGCCATCCCTGGTCGCGAGAAAACTGTCGATCTCATCAATCAGCAGCACAGCCTTATCGCGTCTGGCCTGTTCAAAAATCGCCGCAATATTCTGTTCGCTCTCACCAACATAGCGACCAAAAAAATCCGACGGTGTTTTCGCCATCAACGGCAATGCCAACTGAGTGGCTAACCACTGCGCCCAGGCTGTTTTACCGGTTCCCGGCGGGCCATACAGACAAAAGCGCGCCGAGTCATGCGGCGAAAGGTTGGTCGTTACCGCGCCAAGTGAGATATCACTGTTAATAAACGCGATATCATAAACGGCAGGTTTGCTGGCTTTACTTGTTGGTCTTATCGGCGCATGCCCCTGAGCCTTTAGGGTGTTATTGATTAAATAGATTAAAGATTCATTGGCCTTTTCGTCCGGCAATGTGGCGCTAAGGGTGGTCATGACTGTCCCGGCGCGCTCCACTACCGCAGGTGTCAGCCACGGCGTGCTGGCCAACTGAGAAATTTCGCCAGGGGTGAGTAGGGTGCCGCAGGTTTCCTGAAGCAGGGTTTCCCGTTGTTGCAGGGGGGGAGAGGTCAACTCAACCACGATATCAAAGCGGCGAATAAACGCCGGGTCCATGATGCTGATATCGTTGGACACCCATAACGTCGGGACGGCGTTCTCTTCCAGCAAACGATTAATCCACGCCTTGGGTACCGGTTGTGACAGCCCACTGAAGGTTCCCGCGCTTTCCATAAACACATCTTCCGCCTCATCGAGCAAGACAAGGGCTTTCTCGCCACGAAAGAAACGTTGCGCTCCCCGACAGGCGTGCAAGCGGCGGCTACCCTGAATCGGGCGCAGGGCCGCATTTTCGCTCGCCACTTCATAAATCGTACTGTCCAGTTCATCTGCCAGCAGGCGACAAAGCTGGCTTTTCCCGGTGCCGGGTTGACCGTGGATCAGAATATTGACCCCCACCCGACCTGATTGCAGCGCAACATCCAGCCACTGGCGCACCACGTTAACCGCAGGCAGATGGGCGTAATCATTGAAGCTGAGCTGTGCAGGCTCACAGCGTGTAATGATGCCCTGCAATAATCTGGCAGGCTCGGTCTCACCGGCATACAAGCGTTCACACAGCGTGGGTGAAAAGGGTTCGAGCTTATTACGCAGCGAGTGCGAGCCGCTGGTTTCCAGGCTGATCAGGCCGGTTTGCATCAATAAACTGTCGGCACCAAGCGCAGCACGCATCTCGCTTTCCGGGAAATCGAGCAAAGTCGCCAGGATTCGGTACACATTGACCGAGGTCACCAACCCTAGCCAGTCCGCAGTTTCATCCAGCAAGCGTTCCTGATGGAGTTGTAATGTGAATGCCAGAATGGCACTTTCAGCCGCATTCAGTTCAATGCGGCTGGATAAGGTGGCTACCGCCTGTTGAAAGACAGAAAAGGGGGATGAGTCGAATTGTTGTTCCCGTTCAGCATGACGCAGACGGAGTTCCCGCAAAATCGATTGCTGTAACTGCGGCGTAAATTCGTGATCCTGATAGTGGGTGAGATGGAAAAATTCCGCTAACGCCGGATGGCTGAAGCCATGCTGGGTGATAAATTGCTTATGGGTACCCAGGCGGAATAACAGACGATAGATCCACAGCTCGAGAGTGTGTTGGTTTTCCGGGGTCGGTTGCTGTTCAATCATTTTGGCGTTTAGCATGGTTCTCTCCTTTAAAACGCCAATTGTCCTCCCCGATATGACAACTTGTGTCGCAGGCGATTTTTAGCCGCTGCTTACCGCACCTCATTCACATACATAAAATGCTCGGTACTGAAACGATGATGCGCCAGGATCACCGGGATCGCGCTTTGGTCGAAAGAGACTTCATCAATCACCATCACTGCATGCGGCAACGCCACTTCTAACCACGCGGCATCCTGTTGGTCTGCCAGCGTGGCGGTAATCTGTTCCCTTACGGCAGCAACGCGAAGGTCGTAGCGCTCAAACAAAAAGCGATAAAGCAGGGGAGGTAATTGTTCGGCGGAAGGAAAATCAGGCAGGCGCGCGGCAGGTAACACCAGGGTTTCGTGCATGGCGGCGATGCCTTTTACCCGGCGCAGGCGTTTTAACCGGATGACTTCATCACCCACCCCAATCTGGAGCTTTTCCGCTTCGGTTTCACTGGCGCCACTGCGCTGATAATCAAGCAACTGCGTCTCGGAGCGCAGCAGGCCACCCGCTTTGTCATGCAGACGAAAGTACTGGAAAAAGTGGCTGAGGTTATGCAGGGGCGCCCAGCCAGTCACCACCGTGCCGGTTTTGCGGCGACGCATCAGCATCCCCTCCGTGGTCAACGCTGCCAGCGCTTTACGCACCGTGCCAACCGACACGCCAAAATTTGCTGCCAGGCTGTTTTCACTGGGCAAGATGGTCCCCGCCGGTAGCTCACCTTGCAGGATGGATTCACTGATATGGCGCTTAACCACTTCATAAAGCGGCGCGCCTTCTCCCTCGTTTAACCGGGCGAAGGGTTGCGCATCGCCTGCGTCATAGTTTTTTTGCATGTTTATGATTACCGATTGACCTGAATCGTTGAATTGCATTATCTATAAACTATATAGAAATGCAAAAGACGATATACCTATGACAGATAATTCCCGCTTTAACAACGCGTTAGAGAAGATAACTCAAGATGGGGATCAGATCACCGATGACATGCGACTGATGTTGGCGGTGGATACCTGCTTTCCACCCGGCAACGGTTACGCGCAGTTTGCCGATCTGATGACGCAGTTGTTAGCGCCCATGAAATTCAACTTCCAGCGCGTGTCTGTGCCGCAACATTTGTGGCAAGCGCCTGATGGCAGTGCGCATGGCGAAAGGGTCAATCTGCTGGCATCGCTCGACGCGGGTGCAGCTGAAAACTGTAATCTCTACTTTCATACCGATACCGTGCCTGCTGGTGATGGCTGGCGCTTCTCACCGCTGGCGCTTACGGAGGCGGAAGGCAAGCTGTTTGGCCGCGGCGCGGCGGATATGAAAGGGACGATTGTGGCGGCGATGGCGGCGATTCGTGCCGCTCAGGCCTGCAATCTGCCTTTGCGCTTCAACCCGGTGTTTTTACTCTGTACCGATGAAGAGGGTGGGCTCTATCCCGGCATTCGCTATCTTGCTGAGCAGCAGCATTTCGCAGGCCATTTACTTAGCTTTAACGGCGGCGCGGTGCCACGTATCTGGTCAGGTTGTTTCGGTAGTATCGATCTCAAAGTGATTATTACCGGACGCTCGGCACACTCGGGCGATCCGGTTAACGGTATTAATGCCATTGAGAGCGCGCTGCCACTGATGAATGCCTTGTATCAGTTGAAAGCTGAAGTTGAACAACGCACCTCTGCGATGCCTGCACCACCGCATTATCACGGCAAACCTCTCACCTCACGCCTGACACTGGCGGCCGCCCACGGCGGTAGCAAAGGTTCCACCCTTCCCGAACGTTTTGAGCTGTTGATTAACCGCCGCTACGCCCCCGAAGAAACCTTTGACGCAGTCTGGCAGGAGCTGACCCTCTGCGTGCATAACGCCATGCAGGGCAGCGCCGCCCTTGATGTCACCCTGCAAATGATCGGGCACCTGGCTCCGGTGAGCGATCCCGTTGGACCCCATTGGCCACGCTGGCAGGCAGCACTGAGTCAGGGGTTTGGCTTTAACGCTGAGGAATTTAAACCCTGGGGATCCTCGACCAGCTCCGATATGGGGTGGGTACAGCAAGCCGGTATTCAGGAGATTTTACTGGGCGGCCTGGCCCGTCCCGACAACCGCATTCATGCCGCCGATGAGTACACAACGATGGCAGATGTCATGGCACTTTCGCAGTCGATTCTGGCGTATCTCGCCGATGATTTTCAGCAACCCCAGGGTAGTTAACAAACTAACGAGGAAGAGAAGATGTGTGCAATGAAAGGGTTAAACCGCAGACAGTTTATCGCCAGCTCAACCGCTCTGACCGGCGCGGCGATGATACCCTGGTCGTTCTCAGCCCATGCCGCGCAGGTCGCCAGCGCCACACCGGGCGGTACCCCGCGTAAGGGTGGTGTATTGCGCATCAGCGTTGATCAGGCAGTCAGCGTGCTGAATCCCCACCAGGTACGCGTTAACCCGGAATATCTGGTGGCGGAGTTGCTGTATAGCGGTCTGACGCGTTTGACCCAGGAGATGAAAGCCGAAGCGGATTTGGCACAATCCTGGCAAGCCAGCGTCGACCTGAAACAATGGACCTTTACCTTGCGTCCTAATCTGAAATTCAGCGATGGTTCAGCCTTGACCTCCGCCGACGTGGTCGCCAGTCTGCAAGCGTTGCTCGACCCGAAAAATGCCTCGCCAGCCCTGCATAACATCGGGCCGATTAAAGCGGTCAGCGCTAAAGACAGCAACACGGTGCTGATTGAAACGGATGCACCCTATGCCGACTTGCCGGTGATGCTCGCCTATCCCGATGCGAAAATTATTCCAGCCAGCATAGCCCAAGGGCAGTTTGACAAACTCAGCAAAGCGTCGCTGGGTGCCGGTCCCTTCCAGTTGGTGTCATACGATCCTGAACGCAAAATTGTGGTGGCGCGTAACCCACATTATTACGACCCGGCACGTCCGTATCTGGATGGCGTGGAGGTGGTGGTCTATCCCGACGGTATTGCCGAAAGCTCAGCGTTAATCTCCGGTGACACCGATCTGATGCTGAGTGCGCAGTCGAGTGAATTCGCTCGTCTTGCTAAATCATCAGGTGTGCTGCCGCTACGGGTGGCCTCCGGTCAGTTCCTCAATGTCAACATGGGTTGCGATCAGAAACCGTTCAATGATGAACGCGTACGTCAGGCGCTGGCGCTGTGCGTCGATCGCCAGGCATCCGTGGATTTCGTGGCGGATGGTCTGGGTTCGCCAGGTAACGATACACCGATCAACGCCGCCTATCCTTACTTCGCCAACCTGGCGAAAAAAGCCGTGGATTACAGCAAAGCCAAAGCCCTGCTGGCGGAAGCAGGTTATCCGAACGGCCTCGATTTAACCCTGATCGCCTCGGACAAACCGGCCACCCGGACCCAGTTGGGTATCGCGCTGCGCGAAATGGCAAAACAGGGAGGGTTCCGCATCGAGGTTCAGACCATGGCGCACAGCACCTATCTCGACCAGGTGTGGAAGAAAGGCAACTTTTACGTCGGCTTTTACAACATGCAGCCCACCCCGGATGCAGTGTTCTCGCTGCTCTACACCTCAACTGCATCGTGGAATGAAACTCGCTGGAACAACGCGGAGTTTGATGCTGCGGTCAGCGCCGCCCGAGAAACCAACGACGAAGCCCAACGCACCTCGCTGTATGGCAAAGCGCAACAACTGATGCATGACGGGGTGCCATCGCTGATACCGACCTTCTTCGACCTGCTGGCAGCCAGCCGCGATTATGTTGGTGGTTATCATCTGCATCCGCGCGGAGCGGTGTTCCGTCTCGACCATACGTGGTTGACCGACAAAGCCCCCAAGCGCGCAGTGTAAGGAGCGACCGTGACAGCGAGTTATTTGCTTAAGCGCCTTCTGCTGATGATTTACACCTTACTTGTGGTGTCACTGTTGGTATTTGGTATCACCCAACTGCTGCCAGCGGATGCGGCTGTCACCTTATTGGGACAAAACGCGACGCCGGAAGCGTTAGCCGCTGTGCGTGAACGTCTGGGGCTGGATGCCCCCGCATGGCTGCAATACTGGCACTGGTTGACGCAGGCGTTGCAGGGCAATTTTGGTGTGTCGATGCGTAATGGCCTGGCGGTTGGCCCGACGTTGCTGACAGCGTTATCGCGTTCGCTGTTGCTGGCGGTGTGTGCACTGTTGTTGATGTTGGTGATCGCCATTCCCCTCGGGATCTGGGCAGCGGTACGGCGTGGCAAAACCGCCGATGTGCTGGTCAGCGTGATCTCCTACATTGGCATCTCTTTTCCTGAATTTGTCACCGCCACCCTGGTGCTGTTGCTGTTTGCCGATGTCTGGCAGATTTTGCCCGCCACCGGTTATGTGCCGCTGAGTGAGAACTTCGTCAGCGGTGTTCAGCACCTGATTCTGCCGTCGATCACCGTTGCGCTGATTCTGGTGGCGCATGTTTCACGCATGGTGCGCTCGGAAATGGTGGATGTATTGCACACGGATTACATCCGCGCCGCCTGGCTGAAGGGGTTAACGCGTCGCCGCATTCTGTGGCGGCATGCGCTGCGCAATGGCCTGCTCCCGACTATCACCATCGTGGCATTAGACGTTGGTTATCTGCTGGGCGGCATTGTGGTGGTGGAGGAGATTTTCGCCATTCCGGGTATTGGCCGCGAGCTGATTGTTGCGGTACAGGCGCGCGATCTGCCCACCATTCAGGCGGGTGTAATGATCCTCGCCACAACCTATTCGGTGGTGAACTTTCTGGCCGATTTAGCCTACGTGATTCTGGATAAACGGATTTCCTATGCCTGAGATTTTGAAACGTTTGGTGCGTTCGCCACAGGGTGCCGCCGGATTACTGATTTTATTGCTGGCGTTGTTGATGGTGGTAGGGGGAGCCCATGTAGCGCCCTTTGATCCTGAGGCGATCTCCATTCTGACGCGTTATAAGCCCCCCAGTGCCGAACACTGGTTTGGCACCGATCAGATGGGGCGCGACATCTTCAGCCGGGTCATGGTCGGTGCACGCTCCACCATCTTGTTATCGCTGCTGGCAACCGCTTTAGCGATGATCATCGGTTCGGTGCTCGGTACTGCCAGTGCCTATCTGGGCGGCAAGATCGATGAATTTATGATGCGCACTATGGATGCGGTGATGGCGATCCCCAGCCTGCTGTTCGCGCTGTTAATTGTCAGCACACTGGGGCAAAGCAGCATGAATGCGGTGCTGGCGATCACCATCGCGTTCGTGCCTGGCATGGTACGGATCGCGCGCAGCGTGGCGCTGGCAGCACGTCAACAGGATTACATCAACGCCGCGATCGCGCGCGGGGAAGCAGGGCACTACATCATCCTGCGGGAGATGCTGCCGAATATTCTTGCGCCGATCATTGTGGAGGCCACCATCCGCGTAGCCTTCGCCATCATGCTGTTTGCCACGCTGAGTTTTCTCGGCCTAGGTGCACAACCCCCTGAACCGGAGTGGGGATTGATGGTTTCAGAAGCGCGGGCTTATTTCTTCAATGCACCGTGGATGATGATGATCCCCGGACTGGCCATCGCGCTGGTCGCTATCGGGTTTAATTTACTCGGCGATGGTTTGCGTGACGTACTTAACCCAAGGAGCCACTGATGCGTGACAACCTTGCACCGGTGCTGTCGGTAGAAAATTACAGCCTCGATTACGCGTTACAGAATGGTCAGACACTGCCGGTATTGCGCGATATCAACCTGCAAGTGATGCCGGGCGAAGTATTGGGACTGGTGGGCGAGTCTGGTTCCGGTAAAACCACGCTTGGCTGGGCAATAATGCGCTGGCTGGCCAGCAATGCACGGGAAAAACAAGGTGATATCCGTCTGCATGGCAGCAGCCTGCTCGCTATGCCCGCACCTGAACTGATGGCATTGCGCGGCAAAAAGCTCGGTATGATTTTTCAGGATCCCAGTGCCTCGCTTAACCCGACGCTGACGCTGGGCGAACAGGTGACTGAAGTGCTGCGTCGTCATCGTGGCTTATCAGCGCGTGAGGCGCAGGAGTTGGGTGAAGCGCTGCTGCATGATGTGGAGCTGAAACATCCGGCACGCATGATGCGCCGCTACCCGCACCAGGTCTCCGGTGGTGAAAAGCAACGGATCCTGATCGCAACCGCGTTTGCCTGTCAGCCGGATTGCATGATTTTTGATGAGCCAACGACGGCACTGGATGTGATCAGCTCCGCGCAAATTCTTGACCTGTATGAACGGCTGCGCGAAGAGACTGGCGTGGCATCGCTCTACATCTCCCACGATCTGGCCCTGGTGTCGAAAGTCGCCGACCGGGTCTGCGTGCTGGAAAAGGGGCGCATCGTGGAACAGGCTGAGACGCGTAGCTTGTTTAACGCGCCTTGCAATAGCTACACCCGCAAGCTGATCGCTGCGGTGCCTAATCCGCAGCAGCGGCTGGTACAGGATGGCGCAGGAACGCAACCTCTCCTCAGTCTTGAGAAGATAACCATTGATTATGGTCAGCAGGGCTTGATTGATCGCCTGCTGAAGCGTGAAGCCAATACCACCCGCGCGGCCAATGCCGTCTCACTGACCGTGCACCAGGGCGAAATCCTCGGTGTGGTGGGGGAGTCAGGCTCCGGGAAATCATCGTTGGGTAAAGCCATAACCGGGCTGGTGCCGTTTGAGGGTGCGATCGACTTTTGCGGCTACAGCGTACAGGGTCGGGCGCAGATGGATAAAGAGTATCGCCGCCGTGTGCAGATGATCTTCCAGCATCCTGACGCCTCCCTCAATCCACGGATGACCATCGGCGAGATTATTGCCCGCCCGTTACGCCTGTACGGTTTGCCACCCGGAGAAACCGAGGCGCAGGCGGTGGCGCGTTTGCTTGAGGAGGTGCGCCTGCCGGCTGAATTTGCCAGCCGCTATCCTCACGCATTGTCGGGCGGCCAGAAACAGCGCGTTGCCATCGCGCGTGCGTTCGCGAATCCCCCTGACATGGTGATTTGTGATGAGATAACCGCCGCGTTGGATGTCTCTGTGCAGGCGACCATTATCGAGCTGTTGCTGGAGTTACGTCGCCGCTACGGCACCGCTTATCTGTTTATCACCCACGACCTCAACCTGATCCGTCAAATCGCCCATCGCGTGGCGGTGATGTATCGCGGTGACGTGGTGGAGGTGCTACCCGGCGAGAATATGGCCGCGCTGGCACAACACAATTATACCCGTGCATTGCTTGATGCAGTGCACGTTCCCGACCTATCCCAGTCCGTTGCTTAACGAGAAGCGCATGAATCCTGAACAGTTAATTCACCACATTGATCGCGAGTTTTGTCTCTCTTTTCTGGCAAAAATGGTGCAACACAAAAGTTACAGCGCCACCGACGGCGAGCGCGAGTTAGCAAAATATATGGCCGGGCAGATGAAAGAGTTGGGCCTGACCACCGAATTGCAAAACGTCCCAGGCGACAGGCTGAATGCCATCGGTCGCCTGGCGGGCAGCGGCGGCGGTAACAGTCTGCTGTTTAACGGGCATCTTGATACTAACCCGGTCACCGAAGGCTGGACCGTCGATCCCTGGGAAGGAAAAATTGACGACCAGTTTATTTACGGTATCGGCGTGTCCAACATGAAAGCGGGGGACGCGGCCTATTTCTGCGCACTAAAAACGCTGATTGATGCCGGTGTAAAGTTGAAAGGCGATGTGATCCTCACTTATGTGGTTGGCGAATTGCAGGGCGGTATTGGCACGCTGGCAGCGATTGAGCAGGGGGTTCGCGCTGACTATTTCATTAATGCGGAGCCAACCGATTTGCAGGCGTTGACCATGCACGCCGGTTCGCTGATGTTCACCATTGAACTGACCGGTGATACGCGTCATCTGTCAAAACGCGAAGAAGCGGTAGACGCCATCAGCGCGGCGGTCGAGTTGATCCCGCAGATCAACAACATGACCTTTAGCGGCGCGAAAACCGCTGAGCATCTTAAAATTAACCGGGGGCACATCGGCGTGATACACGGTGCGCTGGGGCGTGAACTGGAAGAGTGGCGCCCACCGCAGGTGTCTGACTTTGTGCGCTTAAAAGGTTCTGCACGCTTCGCCCCAGGGCAAACCGTGGAAGGCGTTCTGGCCGATTTACAGGCATTGTTGGATACGCTGTGTCAACGCTATCCCGGCCTTCAGGCCGTGTTGTTCGATGACGGTATCCGCGATAAACCCACGATGTTGCCCTTTGAAGTCTCCCCGGAATCGCCGATCGTCAAAGCGGTGAATCAAGCGTGGAAAACCGTGCGCGGTACCGAACAACCCACCGGTGTGATCACGCCACCCGCCTTCTATGGTACTGATGCTGCGCATTTTTATCAGCATGCGGGTATGGAAGGTATCGTCTGCGGTCCTGGCGGAAAATACAACACCATGCCGGATGAGCGAGTAGAAATCAGCGAATTCCTCGATATGGTACGCATTTATCTCCTCGCCATTCTGGCGATCTGCCAGCCGGTTGAGGGTGCATAATGATTGCTGAAGCGCTGAGTCGTCTGCGTGCCGCCATGCAGCAGGCAGAGGTTGATATTATGGTGGTCGACCACGGCGAGTTGCTGGCCTGGCTGACCGGTTATACCGTCTCTGAAACCTTATATCGCGCTTGCCTGGTTCCCCTTAATGGGGAACCCTGGATGGTGTTACGTCAGTTAGATGAAGTACCTTGCCGTACGCAGTCGCCGCAACTGGTGGTGGAGACATATCGTGACGATGAAGACCCCTGGTTTGCTGTGGCGCACAGCCTCGTGCGGCGCGGTTACCAACGGGCACGCATTGGCGCTGACTTTTACTCCTATGGCATGACGGTACACAGTTGGCAGCAGCTAGCTCGTCACCTGCCTGATGTGCAGTGGTGCGATCTCTCCGCCATCAGCGATCGGCTGCGCAGTGTCAAATTCCCCGCTGAGTTGACGGCCTTGCGCCAGGCGGCGGCGATTGCCGATGCCACGCTCAACCGCATTGGTAATGAAGTACAGGGTGGCTGGCGGGTACGTGATGTTGCAGCGCTGGCGGCCGGACAGTTTCTGCGTCTCGGAGCCGATACCGGTGAAACCGGTCCTATCGTCATTGCCAGTGGTGACAACGGATTTCTGCATGCCAGTGGCCATGAACAACGCTTGCAGCGCCAGGATGTCCTGCACGTTGAACTCATCCCCAAGGTCAGGCACTACAGCGCCCGCCTGATGCGTCCGTTTATCGTCGGTGATATCTCGTCACACCGCGCTGAGCTCGCCGAGCAATTGATCGCGATCCAGGATCAACAACTCCGTGCGATGAAACCCGGTGTCAGTGCAGGCGAAATCGATGCCATCGTGCGGGAAACGATACTCAGCCGCGGATTGCGCACGGATTATCCCAACGTCACCGGATATGCTCTGGGACTGTATACGCGTACGCCGCGCCCCAGTGACTTTTCCACCAGTTTCCATGCCAGTGCGACATGGGTACTGGAATCAGACATGGTGTTCCATATGTATATCTCGGCCCAGAGCCTGGCGTTCAGTGAAACGGTGCGCGTCACTCCGGAGGGTGCTGAACGGCTGACAATGTTGCCGCGTCAACTATTAGCGTTGCCGGAGTAACACGTTAACCGCAGGCAGATGGGCGTAATCATTGAAGCTGAGCTGTGCAGGCTCACAGCGTGTAATGATGCCCTGCAATAATCTGGCAGGCTCGGTCTCACCGGCATACAAGCGTTCACACAGCGTGGGTGAAAAGGGTTCGAGCTTATTACGCAGCGAGTACGAGCCGCTGGTTTCCAGGCTGAGCAGGCCGGTTTGCATTAATAAACTGTCGGCACCAAGCGCAGCACGCATCTCGCTTTCCGGGAAATCGAGCAAAGTCGCCAGGATTCGGTACACATTGACCGAGGTCACCAGTCCAAGCCAGTCCGCAGTTTCATCCAGCAAGCGATCCACAGCTCGAGAGTGTGTTGGTTTTCCGGGGTCGGTTGCTGTTCAATCATTTTGGCGTTTAGCATGGTTCTCTCCTTTAAAACGCCAATTGTCCTCCCCGATATGACAACTTGTGTCGCAGCCGATTTTTCTTTGCTGAGTTCATTTTTAAAGAAAACGAAAAGATTATGCAGGATCATATCCATTTGACGGCATTAGGAATAATCTCACTGCTCGTTTCCCTTCGAAGTTGAATTTATGCTTTATATAAATGCGGTTGGCGGGTGTAAGTACCTGATAAAAAAAGAATCAGTAATGTATGTTAAAGGCGATGGCGACAAAACCTACATTTACATCAATCACATGAAAGATCCCATTGTGAGTTCAGTCTCTTTTGATGCTCTCGCCTCGCAGATCACTGAGAAGAGAAATGTGGTGGAAGCGATACCTCATCGCGAAAAAATGGCTGGCAAATACGAAGAACCCATACAACTTGTGCAGAATCATCGCAGTTGACTGACCTGCAAGCAGCAAGTAACGCGTTGATATCAGCGGGATATATGGTCAGGTCAGCTTTGCCTCTATATCTCGGATCGCGAAATGTATCTTATGTTAAATACGATATCCGATTGACCACAAACCTACACCCCACCTGTAGCGGCGCGATTTATCGCGCGGGTTTTACGTCACCATCGCTGGATGATGCGCGATAAATCGCGCCGCTACGCCAATTACCGTTTTAACAATGCGGATTATTTACTGAGAAACACCCGCGCACTCGCCAGCCTGCTGTGACTGACGGTAAAGACATCTTCGCCGCGTACCAGATACGGGTTGTCTTTGGGGCCATAGCCCCAGGTAACCCGGGCTATGCCGTGGTTCCACTCCACCGGTGCCGGGGTAAAGATAAAGCCGGGATGTTGCGACTGCACCTTATTAATGGCCGCATTGACGCGTTCCACGCCCGCAGACAGACCATCGTAATCGGCGACAAAAAAATCTGCTGTGTAGACGTCGGCGAATCCTTTGGCTCGCTCAACGGCATCGGGATTGTTCCATATCGCGAAATGGCGATCGATAAGCTGTTGCAGGCCCGCAGGTGCAGCCTGAGTGGTGTTCATGTTCATGGTGCTGTTCTCCGCGAATGAGGCCGTTGTGGTTGCCAGCAGTGCAGCCAGCAACAGACCTTTGGTGATTGACGTTTTCATGTTTTCCCCTGTCAGACGGCCTTTTTCACTTTACCCACCAGCTCAATTTGCGATCCCCACGGTGTCAAAAAGTAGAACCATTGGGTGCCATCGGCATTAGTAACCGGTTCGTTCAGGGTTGTCAGGCCCGCTTTTTTGATCGCGTCATAACTGGACTTGACATCTTGGGTGCGTAACGCGATATGGGTTGCTGCGTCATCATCCTGATGTGGGCGCTGGTGATCGATTTGCTTACCGCTGTACTGGAAGAGCTCCACCCCTGTGCCATCTGGCAGGCGCATCATGACAAAGCGCTTCAGCTCGCTGGATTGACGCCAGTTAAACGCCGTTTTCCACGCATCCGGAATCGCACCGGGAGTGATGTCAGATTCCAGCTTCGCACCAAAGGTGGTCTGGAAAAACGTAATCGCCGTAGCCAGATCCGGCACGTTGATGCCCGCATGGTCAACGCCGGAAATGCTCACTGTCGGCGCTGCTGAGGCAGACAGACTGACGGCCCCCAGTAATAATGTGGAAGCGAACAACGTGGAAGCGATGCGATGAGTTTTCATTTGAATTTCCCTGTTATCAGATAGTTGTCGTGAGCGGCAGCATGGGTTGCCGCGATGGAAGAAGCTTATCGACCTGCGATGATTTTCAAAATAGAATGATTTGAAACTCATCATTGCAGAATTGAAATGACCAGATTTCCTGATTTTGAAGGACTCGCGATGTTTGCAAAGGTGGCCGAGGAAGGTTCCTTCGCCGCCGCCGCCCGTGTGATGGGGGTGTCAGTGCCCACGGTGTCGCGCGCCGTGGCGCGACTTGAAGAACGTCTGGGGGGCAGACTATTCAACCGCACCTCGCGGCAGTTGGCCCTGACCGAATTTGGACAAAGCATGGCCGCCAGGGCGTCGGAAATGTATCGCCAGGCTGAAGAAGTCGAAAGTGAGGCCCATGAACTGTCAGTGCAACCTCGCGGTCAGGTGCGACTGGCAGTGCCGATGTCATTCGGATTACGTTGGGTTGCGCCGCTGCTGCCTGAACTGATTCGTCAATTTCCCGAACTCAGCGTGGACCTTCATCTGTCCGATGCGTCGGTCGATCTGATTGCCGAAGGCTTTGACGCCGCATTGCGCATTGCGGCGCTGCCGGATTCCTCCCTGGTGGCACGCAAATTTTGTGCGGTAACGCAGTATCTGGTGGCCTCTCCGGCCTATCTTGCTGAGCACGGTACGCCACAACATCCCCGCGAACTGTCTGGCCGAGCGTGTTTCAGCTATGCCTGGCGGGCGCGCAGCCAGGTCTGGCGCTTTACCCATACATCTGGCACCCAGGAAGATATTGTGCCAAATGGCCCGTTGCGGGTGACAAATTCAGATGCTCTGCTTCCTCCCCTGTTGGCCGGTTTGGGTATTGCTGAATTGCCGGAGTTTATCGCGGCCGAATATCTGAGAGAGGGTCGTCTGGTTCATCTGCTTGATCAGTGGTCGATGACACAGGGAGGACTGTACTTTGTGACACCCACCGCGCGCAGTCGCCCGTTAAAAGTCAGGGTACTGTCTGACTTTTTTGCCCGGCACCTCAGCGAACCCGCATGGCGCTGGCCCGTCTGAGCATGGTCAAGCCGTCCTGATCGGTTATCCATCATTGCAATTTTGAAATGATAGATTTCATTCTTTGCTATTTTGCGAGTTCCTGAGTTTGTTTATTGTTGCTGCACGCCAACGATACGGTCTGGCACCGACAATGACAGGAGCTTTCATCATGAAAACCGCCGTGCAATTACTTCAGAACTACCTCGACAATATTCAGGATCCCCATGCTGCCGCCGCGCTTTTTGCCGCAGATGGCGTGCTGGAATTACCTTACCTTCAGACGCTGGGGCTACCACATCGGGTCCAGGGGCCACAGGAAATTGCGGCGTTTATCGCCGGATTGTTGAAAAAGGTGCCTGATTTTCGCTTCCGCAATATCCAGTTTTTTATCGATACCCCGACGCAGGCATTCGGTGAATACAGCGTCGAAGCGGCAATAACCGGCACTGATCGTTTGTATAAACAAACCTATGCCGGACGCCTGGTGGCAGAAGAGGGAAAAATAAAGTTACTGCGTGAATCACTGGATACGCTCGCCGCCTGGCGCGCGTTTAACGGCGATCAGCCTGCCTGAATGCGTTGTTAAGGTAATGACATCAATCATCAGCGAATTTCTGGAGAGCAAAATGAGTGTAAATACCCCCGATGCACGTATCTCGTCTGCGGGCGATCATGACAAAACGCAAGCTACCGAAATCATTGTCAGCGCTTACTATCGCGTGCACCCGGATGATCGCCAAACGTTTATCGATGCGGTGAAGCCTGAAATGCAGGCGGCACAACAACTGCCCGGTTGCGTTTTCTATGCATTTTCGCAAGACCTGGTAAACCCGGATGCCTTCCATCTGTCCGAGGGCTGGGCCGATATTGAAGCCTATGAGCGACATGAACATTCAGCAACGTTTTTACAGGCGCTGGCAACGGTGGTTAAAAACGTGCGTATTCTGCATCGCGAAGGCATCCGTTATGACGTGGCGAAGCAGCATATTGATGATCCTCGGGGAAAGGTTTCATCGTGACACCTAAGATCCGTTTTCGCGGTTAAGTCTCCAAAGCGTCGGTCAGTAGATCCCCTCTACTGGCCGAATGGTTTTTGCACTGATTGATTTGCCAGATTCTCACTGAGACACCGATAATCTCTCTCGATCCTCTAACCTAATATAATTACACTTATATTAGGTCAGGAAAGCCTGTATTATCAGTTTCCTCTTCCGTCCGGCGGCTGACATATGGCTCTGAGGACTCGGTAGCAGAAAACCCGTATAAAAATCAGGCGCTCGTACGTGAAATCTGACGTATAACTCCCCTGCGCTTTTGCCAGATTTCACGTAGCGCGATCTTACCGGTAACGGATGGAAACTGAACAAAAATGACCGAAATCACCGTCGCAAATCCGTTGCTACAACCCTTCAGCACCAACGACGATATTTCAGCCAGGCTGGCTGCTTTCGTTCGCGATCGTGAGGCTTTTTCCTCTAACACCTGGCGGCAACTGCTCAGCGTCATGCGGATCTGTTGGCGCTGGGCTGAAGAAAACCGCCGCTCTTTTTTGCCCATGACACCGGAAGACTTGCGGGATTATTTACTGTATCTGCAATCCGCTGGTCGCGCGTCTTCCACCATTGCTACCCATGCAGCGCTGATCTCAATGTTACACCGTAACGCGGGGCTGGTGCCGCCGAACGTTTCTCCCGATGTGTTTCGTGTGGTTAAGAAAATCAATCGCGCGGCGGTGATCGCGGGTGAGCGCACCGGGCAGGCCGTGCCCTTCTGCCGACAGGACCTGAAAAAACTCGATGCAGCCTGGCAGGGCTCCCCTCGGCTACAACAGTTGCGTGACCTTGCCTTTATGCATATTGCCTACAGCACGCTGCTTCGTCTCAGCGAATTATCCCGCCTGCGGGTACGCGATATTTCACGCGCGGCTGATGGCCGCATTATTCTCGACGTGGCCTGGACTAAAACCATCGTTCAGTCCGGCGGCATCGTGAAGGCGTTGAGCAGACAGTCAAGCCAGCGCCTGACGGAATGGCTTATCGCTGCCGGATTGAGCAGTGAACCGGATGCTATGATTTTTTGTCCGGTTCACCGCGCCAATTGCGTGACGAAACCGAGATTGGCACCGATGAGTACCCCCTGCCTCGAAGAAATCTTTCTTCGCGCCCGGAATGCAGTGGGTGTAGTGGCTCGCAGCAGAACCAATAAAGGTCGGTATGCCGGATGGAGCGGCCACAGCGCCCGCGTGGGTGCCGCTCAGGACATGGCAAGAAAAGGATTTTCGGTGGCGCAGATTATGCAGGAAGGCACCTGGACCCGAACGGAAACCGTCATGCGTTATATACGGATGGTTGAAGCCCACAAAGGGGCGATGATCGGGTTGATGGAAGACGATGAATAAACCCTCCACCAGGAGTTCTGGTGCAGGATTGGTGGAGAGTGGGAGGGCTTTTCGATGATATGTTTAAATAAACCATTATTTTAAACACATGCGCAGGAATCCCACCACTACTACAACCCGCCTGTTCGTCTCACTGAGATTAATGAAAAAAACTCATAATCCCTATCCCGTTACCTGACATTATCTCACCGCACAAACCCGTTAACATGCTCGCATCTTCTTATATCCAGACAGGTCACCATGCTTAATTTACAGGCACGAACGCAGTCAGCGACGGTTAATAAAGCCAGCCTGGCATTCGTTCTTATTCTCAGCGCATTAATGGCTGTCACCTCTTTATCAACCGATATCTACCTTCCCGCGATGCCCGTCATGGCAAAGGATCTGCGGGGAAATGCCGAGCTAACTATCACCGGATTTTTGATCGGCTTTAGCATTGCACAGTTGATTTGGGGGCCGATCAGCGATCGCTACGGGCGACGCCTGCCGTTGTTCATCGGTATGGTTTTGTTTGTGATCGGCTCAGTGGGTTGTGCATTATCAACCGATATCGGTCAAATTGTCTTCTGGCGTGTCTTTCAGGCTTTAGGTGCCTGTACCGGTCCAATGCTGGCGCGTGCGATGATCCGCGATCTGTTTAGCCGTACGCGTGCCGCGCAAATGCTTTCTACCCTGATGATCATCATGGCGATAGCGCCAATCGCCGGACCGCTGCTGGGCGGCCAAATGATTAAGGTGACATCATGGCATGCCATTTTTTGGCTGCTCGCCCTTATCGGGGCGTTCATGCTGTTTTCGTTGTTGTGGCTACCAGAAACCTTAGCGGAAGAAAAACGATCAGCGACGTCCGTATCCAGCGCCTTTGGCAATTACTACGCCTTACTGACTAACGCCAGATATATGCGTTTTACGCTTTGTCTGACGTTCTACTACATCGCTGCTTATGCCTTTATCACCGGCTCCCCATTCGTTTACATCACTTTCTTTGGTGTTGACCCACAACATTACGGGTGGCTGTTTGCCGTCAATATCGTTGGATTGATGGCGGTCAGCATGGTGAATCGCCGCCTGGTGCACCGCTTTCCACTGGAAGCATTGTTAAAAGTTGCCGTCTCCGTCGCGGCCCTTGCGGCCATAGTCCTTGCTGTCGCAAGCGGGTTGGGTATCGGCGGAATGGGCATTATCGTCGCGACCGTGTTTGTGTTCTTCTCGATGAATGGCATCATCGCCGCAACGTCAACGGCCTGCGCGCTGGATGCCGTACCCAATGCGGCAGGCTCGGCATCTGCGCTGATGGGTTCATTGCAGTACGGCAGCGGGATCATCTCTTCGCTGTTACTGGCATTGTTTAGCGATGGCACTCCCTGGACTATGGGCTGGATCATCGCCGTGTTTACGCTCGCCAGCGCCTTAATCATTCTGACGGTTCAGGCGCAAAAAGAACGCCTGTGACTGTGCCGCGCCTGGCGTTATTGATGAGTTTTTCTCATAACCTCTATTCACCAGGCGCAATTATCTTTAGAGCCAGCCAGGTTAATCTGCCCGTAGCAGCGCGATTTATCGCGCAAATTAGAAGCGCGATAAATCGCGCCGCTACGGGCATCAGGAAAGCGGTTTAAATATTATTATCGAAGAAGGTATCTAACTTGCTCATCGCCTGGTCAACGTAGCGTGGTACCCAGTAAGTTTCGATATGCGTTGCACCATCAATCAGAAACAGTTCTTTATTTTGCGTTCCGGTGGCCATTTTGAAGGCACTTTCGGTCATGTAACGCGAATCCGCTTTCGTACCGGCCATCATTAACAGCGGCTGATTGATGAGATCCATATTGCTTTGCGCATCAAAACTCATCAAATCCACCAGACTGCTGGTGGTATAGCGAAACGTTGAGTTCGGGTGAGCATGGGTTTTCCAGTAATACTCGTAACCCTGACGGTAGAGATCAAACGGCAGTTTCGCGATCTGTTCATCGGTCAGGTTGGCATCGCCGGAATAACTGACTTCCCCCGTTGCGGCTTCTTGCGCGCGTGCATCGCTGGCTTGCTTCAGGCGTGTCTGGATGGTGGCAATCTGCGAGTCCTGATACCCATTACGGCGCACACGACCAGAGTCAAACATGCTCAGGGTTGCCAACGCCTTAAACCGCTTATCAGTCTGCGCGGCTTTTAAGGAATAACCACCGCCACCACAAATGCCCAGCAAGCCAATGCGCGTGTTATCCACCCCAGGGTACTGGCTGATGTAGTCAGCCATACCGTGAATATCCTCAATGCGGTTAGCCGGTTTATCAACGCTACGGGGCATCCCCCCACTGGCTCCCTGATAAGCCGCATCGGCGGTGATGGTGATGTATCCGTGCTCGGCCAGACGTTGAGCATATAACCCGGCGACCTGCTCTTTGACGCCGCCATTCGGGTGAGCCACCACCACCGCCGGATATTTTTTTGCAGGGTCGTAATCGGCCGGTGTGTAGACATTCGCGGCGATCTGAATGCCATGAAGATCATATTTCACCGGATGAATATTGACCTTTCCCTCGACGTTCTCGGTGATCGCGCCGTCATAGACGAGGGTGAACGGATTCTTCTTGTAATCAGCCGCATGCACAGCGGTGACGCTGGCCATTGCGGTAATCAGCATTGCATTTAAAAGCGTAAATTTCATGGTATCTCCCGTTTTATCTGGCTCGCGATAGCAAATATGCGCGGCCAGATTAGGCAGACAGGACTGTCAGCAGGGTGACGGGGAAATAACATTTTTGTCAGGAAAATCATGCTTGCTGACAGCGCTGTCAGAAAATCGTCAGCGTGATGTTGGCAAGTCAGCAGCAGAATGGCCCCCATTATGTTCAAGAGGAAGAAGCGTTATGCGCCTGTTGTTAGTCGAAGATGAAGAAAAAACCTCAACCTATCTTCGTCGTGCTTTGGGCGAGTCCGGGTTCACGGTAGACGTTTCGGCCAATGGCGCTGAAGGGCTGCATTATGCGCTGGAGTTTGACTACGACGCGATAATCCTCGATGTGATGCTGCCCGGAATGGATGGCTACCGGGTACTGGAAGGTGTGCGCGCCAGTAAACAGACGCCGGTGTTAATGTTATCTGCCCGCGGTTCGGTTGATGAGCGCGTGAAAGGACTGCGGCTTGGCGCGGATGATTATCTCCCTAAGCCCTTCTCACTTATTGAGTTAGTCGCCCGCATTCAGGCGCTGGTTCGTCGCCGTTCAACCGATGGCACCGATATCACCCAACTGCAAATTCATGATTTGCAGTTAGATTTGCTGTCCAGACGGGTATTTCGCGCGGGTATCCGGCTGGAACTGACGGCGAAAGAGTTTGCTTTGCTGAGTCTGCTGGCCCGCCATCAGGGGGAGATTTTGTCGAAGATGATGATCGCCGAACAGGTATGGGACATGAATTTTGACAGCGACGCTAACGTGGTTGAGGTGGCGATTAAACGCTTGCGCGCCAAAGTCGATACGCCGTTTGCGCTCAGGTTACTGCATACCGTGCGCGGTATGGGCTATGTGCTTGAAGTCAGGCATGGAGAGCAGCATGTTTAAGCGTTCTCTTTCGCTCCATCTTGCGCTGATGTTTGCGTTATCCGCCCTGATGATTGTCGCTGTGATCGGCATTTTGTTGCGCGGCTCGTTGCATGAGTCGTTGCAAAAACAGATGCATAACGAGCTGTTATTTCGGGAGTCCTTAATGAGCCCGTGGATCACCGCGCGAACCTCCGCGCATGACTGGTCTGGGCTGGCGAATAAATTCACCGTATTAACCAATTCTGAAGGGGAGCGCGTACGCTACTGGATAGTCAGCGCAGACCCGCGCTTTAATGTCGGCGGCGCGCCACCGGTGGGGGTGCAGTGGTCATCTTTGCAGGAAGGTTTTAACAAGATGCCCGGCGCCTCGGAAGGGGTCTGCTCGCTTTTTCTGTTGGTCAAAACCCTCCCTGCCAATGGTGAACGACCGACGTTGCGCTACATCGTGGCCATCGACTCTACGCCCTACATGGGCACGCTGGATGCGTTCACCCGCACGTTGTTGATTATCGCCGTGGTGGGCGTAGTGATCGTCGCGTTGCTGGGCTATGGCGTCTCAAGAATTGGTCTGCGACCGGTGGGAACATTAAGCAGACAGGCGCAACGGCTCGCGCCGGGCGATCATGGTCAACGGCTGGATACCTCCGCCTTACCCGGAGAGTTGCAGCAACTGGCATCTTCATTCAACGGCGTGTTGGCGCGTCAGGAGGTTGCCTGGCGGCAGCTCGAAAATTTTAACGCGGATGTCGCCCATGAACTTCGCACTCCGCTCACCAACCTGATTGGTCAAGCGCAACTGGGGCTTTCACGTCGACGTTCACATGATGAGCTGGAAGAGTTACTTGGCTCAAACCTTGAAGAACTTGAGCGCATGGCCTCGATCGTCAATGACATGCTGTTTCTGTCCCATGCTCACGCCGGTGAACATGCTGCGCAGCTCACGCAGGTGTCCCTGCGCGCAGAAACGCTGAAAACAGCCGAATACGTTGAACCCTCATTCGCGGAAAAACACCTTTCTCTGGATGTACAGGGTGATGTCACGGTCGAGATTGACCGGCGTTTATTTCATCGTTCGCTGGCCAATTTACTGGAAAATAGCGCCAGACATGCCCCAGCCAACAGTCAGGTGATTGTCCGGTTAAGCCAGAAAAATAATCAGGCCAGGGTTGCAGTTTCCAATCCGGGTGCCCCCATCGCACCCGATCAGTTGCCTCGCCTTTTTGAACGTTTTTATCGGGCCGACGCCTCCCGCACCCGCAGCGATACCCATCACGGACTGGGATTGTCGATCGTTCGCGCCGTGGCGATTATGCATCGGGGGGAGGTCTTTGCACGCAGTGAAGAAGGCATGAATACCTTTGGGTTGACCTTTGCCATGCAAACGGATCCCCAGCCACTTGCCAGATGCCCAACTGACAAAATTGTCAGGGAAGCGTCAGTCTGACGACATTTTACCCTCGTTAATATCATGGCTGGCCCTCTCCTTTCATCAATAAAAAGGACGCGCAGCATGACCGGAAAAAAACGTTACCTCGGGCTGTTACTGCCCTTCTTCACTCTTGCATTCGCGGCTGAGGCGCAAATCATCGCCCCTGCCGGAAGTCAAAACGCCCTGTATGGGACAGCGGAGAACTTTACCGGACGCGTCCGGGTTGATCCGTTATTTCAGCCTGATCACGGCATCGAGGTTTCGGGGGCGTATGTCACCTTTGAACCAGGCGCACGTTCCGCCTGGCATACGCATCCGGCAGGTCAACGGTTGATTGTCACTGCCGGTGTGGGTCTGACGCAGCAGGAGGGCCAGCCGATACAGATCATTCGCCCTGGCGATGTCGTCTTCTGCCCGCCTGGCGTCAAACACTGGCATGGCGCAGCCCCGGGCAGTGCCATGACACATCTGGCGATAACCGGGAGGGTAAATGGAACCAACGTTAACTGGATGGAGAAAGTGACGGATGAACAATACCACGCCCATTAAGGTCTTGATTGCGGCGCTCCTGCTGATGCTGGGTTGCAGTCTCACGGTCCACGCTGCACCAGCGACAACCGGCACGGATGAAAAATCACCCACGTTGTCGGCACGCCAGCAGGCCATCCCATTGATTGCTGCGTATATGGCAACCAGCCAGATGGAAAAACTCGATGCCGCGCTTAATCAGGGGCTGGACGCCGGGCTGACGGTCAACGAAATCAAAGAAGTCCTGGTTCAGCTGTATGCCTACACCGGCTTTCCGCGCAGTTTAAATGCGTTAAATGCCCTGATGAAGGTGGTTGAGATGCGACAACAACGTGGAGTCCACGATATGGCGGGTAATGAGCCAGCCAGCACCATTCCTGTCGGGGATGAACTGCGCCGCGTTGGTACCGCCAATCAGACCAAAATATCCGGTGCACCTGTCCAGGGACCGTTATTTGATTTCGCGCCGGTGATTAATCAGTACCTGCAAACTCATCTGTTCGGGGATATTTTTGCCCGTGACAACCTCGACTGGCAAAGCCGCGAGCTGGCAACGGTTGGCGCATTAGCCGCCACGCCCGGCGTTGAGGCGCAATTGTTATCCCATATGCGCGCCAGCCAACGCGTCGGTCTGACGGCAGGACAACTGCGCCAGTTGGTAGATATCCTGCGTCAACACGGCGAAACCGACGCAGCGATGCGGGCGGGGAACGCACTGCAACAAGCGCTGGCGAACGCGTAATCCACCAACGGCAGGGTTCATTTATTAATGAACCCTGCTAATTAACCCTAGCTAATTGCACCCTCTAATCGAATAAATCTCGCTGCGTTATGCTTGATACACAAGCACATCTGAAGGACAACCTGATGCAAACAGTAAAACTGAACAACGGTATCGACATGCCCCTGTTGGGCTTTGGTGTATTCCAGATGACGGATGCCGCCGAGTGCGAAAGAGCGGTGATTGACGCTATCGAAACCGGTTATCGCCTGATTGATACGGCGGCTTCCTACCAGAATGAAACCCAGGTCGGGAATGCGCTGAAGCAAAGCGGCATCGCCCGCAATGAACTCTTTGTCACCACCAAACTGTGGTTGCAGGACACCCATTACGCCGGTGCTAAGGCACAGTTCGAGCGCTCACTGAATCGACTGCAACTGGATTATGTTGACCTGTATCTGATTCACCAGCCTTACGGTGACGTCCACGGTGCCTGGCGCGCTATGGAAGAACTGCAACAGGCAGGGAAAATCCGGGCGATTGGTGTGAGCAACTTCCACCCGGATCGACTGGCTGATCTTATCGCCTTTAATAAGGTTGTGCCGGCTGTCAACCAGGTTGAAGTCAACCCCTTTACCCAGCAGCTACAGGCAGCGCCTTGGATGCAAAGCCGTGGGATCCAGCCTGAAGCCTGGGCACCTTTTGCCGAAGGGAGAAACGGTTTGTTCCAGCATCCCGTATTAACGGCGATTGGTAACAAATATGGCAAAAGCGTGGGTCAGGTGGTCCTGCGTTGGATCTTCCAGCGCGGCATCGTTTCGCTGGCAAAATCAGTGCGAAAAGAGCGCATGGCAGAAAATATCAATATCCTCGATTTCGAACTCAGCGCGGAAGATATGCAGCAAATTACCGCGCTCGATACAGCAACCAGCGCATTTTTCTCACATCGCGACCCCGCGATGGTGGAATGGCTGACTGGCCGCAAACTCGACGTTTAAATTCATTCGTAGCGGTGCGATTTATCGCGCATTTCCGATGATGGACAATCGCACCGCTACGATTTTTTGCAAACATGATTGCCTTGAAGAGGAACAGATTGATGCAAAAACGTTATCTCGGTAAATCCGGACTCGAAGTATCGGCGCTTGGACTGGGTTGCATGGGACTGAGCCACGGCTACGGCCCGGCTACGGATACCCGTCAGGCGATTGAACTTATTCGTGCTGCGGTAGAACGTGGCGTCACGTTTTTCGATACCGCCGAAGTGTATGGCCCGTATCTGAACGAAGAAGTGGTGGGCGAAGCCTTAAAACCTCTGCGCGACCGTGTGGTCATCGCCACCAAATTTGGCTTTACCTTCGGTGATGACAACAAGCAGCAGATTTTAAACAGCCGCCCTGAACACATTCGTACCGCCGTTGAGGGATCATTACGCCGCCTCAAAACCGACGTGATTGACCTGTTATATCAACATCGCGTTGATCCAGATGTACCGATTGAAGATGTCGCGGGCACGGTGAAAGATCTGATTGCCGAAGGCAAGGTCAAACACTTCGGCCTGTCCGAAGCCGGTGTGCAGACCATTCGTCGTGCGCATGCGGTACAACCGGTTACCGCTTTGCAGAGCGAATACTCGATGTGGTGGCGCGAGCCTGAACAGGAAATTCTGCCTTTACTGGAGGAGCTGGGCATTGGTTTTGTGCCATTCAGCCCGTTAGGTAAAGGTTTCCTGACCGGTGCCATCAAGGCTGGAGCAACTTTCGGTGCGGATGACTTCCGCAGCAAAGTGCCACGTTTTGCAGCCGAAGCTCTCGCAGCCAATGAAAAGCTGGTTGCATTGTTGGCGGAGCTTGCCGCCGCAAAAGGCGTCAGTTCTGCTCAGATCGCCCTGGCCTGGTTGCTGGCACAAAAACCGTGGATTGTACCGATTCCCGGCACGACCAAACTGCACCGACTGGAGGAGAATCTGGCGGCCGCAGACCTTATCCTTGCGCCGGATGAGTTGGGTAAAATCACGCAGGCGCTCGAAACAGTGAAAATCGTCGGTGAACGTTATCCGGCCTCATTACAGTCCCGGGTAGGTCGCTAAGGCTGAAGCTGGCCTGCTGTTCAGCGCAGGCCAGTTATTCCGAGTAACGAAGTGCATCAATCAGTAACGCGAAGGCTGGCGGGTGCTGTTTGCGGCTGGGATAGTAAAGATAGTATCCGGCGAAAGAGGGACACCACTCCTGCAACACCTGAACCAGTTCGCCTGATTTGATAAAGTCCTGCACCATATTCTCTGGCACACAGGCGATACCGAATCCCGACAATACCGCATCGATTCTTTCCGCTAACAGATTAAACGTCAGTTGCCCTTCCACTCTGACACGCAACGGTTTTCCTTCCCGCTCGAATTCCCAATGATACAGCCCACCCGCAGTCGGCAAACGCATATTGATACAGCGATGATTTTGCAGTTCATGTGGCGAGTGGGGGGCCGGGTTAGCGGCAAAATAGGCCGGTGATCCAACCACCGCCATCCGCATATCCGGCCCAATCCTGACGGCGATCATGTCCTTATCAACGCTTTCGCCAAGGCGGATGCCGGCATCAAAACGCCCTTCCACGATATCGACAAAACCGTTATCCACCACCAGCTCGACATTGATTTCCGGGTATTCCCGGAGGAAGGATTTCAACCTGGGCCACACCAGGCTGCGTGCGGCGTGCTCCCCGGCTGATAAGCGGATATTACCTGAGGCAGTGCCCCCCAGTTGAATAAGCGACGCCAGTTCCTGCTCAAGATCGGCGAGACGAGGCTCAAGGCAGGCAATTATTCTTTCGCCAACCTCGGTTGGCGCAACGCTGCGCGTGGTACGGGTCAACAGACGGACGTTCAGGCGCTCCTCCAGCGCTTTCATCGCATGGCTCAGAGCTGACTGCGAAACACCCAATTTTGCGGCCGCTTTGGTAAAACTTCGCTCTCTTGCCACCACGAGGAAAATCTGCAATTCATTGAAGTTTTCTTTAAGCATCGGTTATTTCCTTATTCATCTCCGCCCCGACAAACCATATTTATGAGGGGTGTTCATAGACACAATCATTTTAACCCCGTTACTGATAACAATGATGGTTGATATTCTATCTGTAGTGAAAATATATCTGAAGCAACAGAAGGTTTATCATGAAAATACTTGTTGCCGGGGCGACCGGAAGTATTGGTCTTCATGTTATGAAGACGGCAATAGAAATGGGTCACCAACCCAGAGCGCTGATCAGGAATCAGCGCAAAGTAAAACTTCTCCCGCATGGCACCGACATATTCTACGGCGATGTGTCTCAGCCCGAAACATTAACTGATGTGGCGGAGAATATTGATGCCGTTATCTTTACGCTGGGTTCTGATGGGCAGGGACGTATCGGCGCCAGGGCAATTGATTATGGCGGAGTGCGTAATGTCCTGCAAAGGTTTCGCGGCACGCAGGCACGTATCGTGTTAATGACTACCATTGGTGTCACCGAACGACTGGGTAGCTGGAATCAGCAGACAGAGGTCCATGACTGGAAAAGGCGTGCCGAGCGGTTGGTCCGGGCAAGTGGCCATCCTTATACCATCGTCAGACCGGGCTGGTTTGATTATAACCATGATGATCAACATCACATCGTCATGCTCCAGGGCGACCGCCGCCATGCCGGTACGCCAGAAGATGGCGTAATATCCCGCGCACAAATCGCCCGTGTGTTGGTTAGCGCCCTGACCAGCGACGCCGCAATAAATAAAACGTTTGAACTGGTGGCAGAACACGGGGAAGAACAAAATAACCTTATGCCTTTATTTGCCACCTTGCTGGCTGATGACCCACGAAAAAACGAAGGGATTTTAGATTTACATAATATGCCGCTTGAGGAAGAACCTGGATACATTATTGACGAATTAAATTTATTTTTAAAACCAACCGCATCAATCTGATCCTTTTTATATCGCTGCCGGGCGCAGCGCTTTCTATTCAGGCACCTGATGCCTGAATGCTGTTGTCCTTCAGCAACCGTTAATCCCCCTCACTCGTGCAAATAACCTTGCTTAAGGCATGGTGTTTTTCCTGTTCATACCTTATCCAGACGTCAGAGCTGCGTAGCTTTCCCTCACTTCCTGCCAGCAGAAAAGGTTGTTAAACGCAGCCGTATCTGTTGATTTCATGAAATAATCAGGTCCAGTAAAAGCTTTACTCAGGCAAATACACAGAACCACAGCGAGGCCGATAAGCATTACGAAAATCAGCAGGTAAAAAAGTCACATTTTTCACGCAATTTACGACAATTTAACAACAGGAAGAGATACATGCGTATTGCCATACTGGCCCTGGAAGGCAGCGTGCTTTCGGCCATCGCAGGCCTGGCAGACTTGTTCTGGATAACCAATAAAGCGATAGCCGCCTCCCCAGCTCATGCCATCAAGTTTCCCGAAAAAACCTTTGAGACGCTGATTGTCAGCGCCGATGGTGCGCCGGTCTGGGATACCGAAGGCCGGCTTATTCATATTGACAGCTCCTTCCAGGGGGCGGGCCAACCCGATGTCGTAATTGCGCCCGGCATGCTGCTGGGGCCGGATCTGCAACCATTGAACTTAGCGGACATTAACCTGGCCGCCACCTGGTTCAGAAAAATGTATGACAATGGCGCGCTGGTGGCCGCTTCCGGTACCGGTGGGGTTGTTCTCGGGGAGGCAGGTTTGCTCAAAGAGAGGTCATACGCCACCACATGGTGGGTCAGTCATATGTTGCAGGAACGTTATCCTGACGCCATCCCGGCACGAGGCAAAATGCTGGAGGAGGATCGCGGAGTGCTTACCACCGGCGGGTGTTTTTCATGGATTTCACTGGCCCTAAATATTATCGAAAAAGCGGCAGGTACAGAGGTGGCAAATCTCACTTCAGAGATGTCACTTACCGATAACCATTTTTTGCGTCAGCATCTCAGCGCATCGCCAGGTTCCATTCACTCCGGGACACCATTTTTAGTGCGCGCCGAGGAGATTATTCGCATGCAAAATCCCTCCATCAATGCGGCACAGCTCGCCTCTGCGCTGAACACCACGGAGCGAACCCTCCAGCGCAAATTTAAAGCACTGTCGCAGGAAACACCGAAAGAATTTATTACGCGGGTCCGGATTGAAACGGCCTGTACCATGCTCATTAGCACCCGTGTCAGCATTCGTCAGATTGCCAGAGATTGTGGTTACTCGGAAGAAACCGCTTTCCGTAAAGCCTTTAATCAAATTATGGAGATGTCACCGGCGCAATACCGTCAATGGATGGCCGCTCGCGCATCAGACCACCGCAGTTGATATAGAAAAAAACACTGTCAGGGAAATTCCTGTCAGTCAAAAAAAGTGAAAGGTGTAAATAAAGTAAGTCATTTTATTTGAAATAAAAGTTCTATCGTCCCTGCCGATGGTTCGGAAGTGACAGATTATTTTTATTAACATTTTACCAGGTAGAAAATGATGAATATCACACAAAGGCTCACGCTGGCTTTCGTTCTACTCTCTGCTTCACTTGTTATTATCGGCATAACTTCTCTCCGACTATTGGCCGGTTTTCAGGATCGTTTTGAATATGTGCAGGTCAATGCGATTCCTTCGATTAAAGATCTGGGCGAGTTAATAGATCGCAGCAACCGGCTTTCAGTTGCGCTATACCGACACCAGAGTCAGACCGATAACAGCAAAATGCCAGCCGTTGAACAAGAAATTTCGCAGCGCCTGTCGGGTATCAAAACCCTCGCTGATTATTACTTAAAAAACGATATCTCCAGCGATGAAGACAGACAAATGGCGGAAAACGCATTAACCAAGTTGAAAGTGATTGAATCGCGCCTGCCTGAATTTCTTACCGCATCACGAGCGCATCAGGATGATGTTACGTTGAACCTGCTTAATAACGACAACCAAAATGGCATCGCCGGAGCTATCTATTCGCTTAAGGAAAATTATCGCAAGCAGCTGGCACTGAATATCTCGCTGGGAAATAACTTACGAACCATCAATCATGACACTTATCAGCGTACGCTGTGGGGCATGACTCTGGGGGTAGCCGCGGCTCTGATTATTCTCGGCACCCTGGCTGCCATGACAATTCTGCGTATTCGTCACAGCCTGCGACGCATTGGCGATATTATGAACCATGCGGGTGAAAACCTGGACCTGAGCGTCACCGCAGACGACAGCAAAAAAGATGAAGTCGGTATTATGGCCCGTTCATTCAACCAACTTCTGACGCGTGTGGGATCTGCACTCACCTCGGTCAGTACGGCGTCCCATTCTGTCAGCTCCGCTTCGGCCCAAATTGCCGCGGGGAATGAAGATCTGTCATCGAGAACAGAACAGCAGGCTGCCTCATTGGAACAGACGGCAGCCAGCATGGCCGAACTGAGCGAAACCGTGCGACAGACGGCGGATAATACCCGCCAGGCCAGCCGTCTTGCCAGCAATGCGACAGCGCTTTCGGACGCCAGTGAAGCATCGCTGGCCAGCATGCTGGGTACTATGGCGGAGATCAGAAGCAGTTCGAAAAAAATTACGGAAATCGTGACGCTGATTGAGGGTATTGCCTTTCAAACCAACATTCTGGCGCTTAACGCCGCGGTAGAAGCCGCACGGGCTGGAGAACACGGCAAAGGCTTTGCGGTTGTCGCAGGTGAAGTGCGCAGTCTTTCACAGCGTTCCACCCAGGCGGCCAGGGAAATCAAGCAGCTTATCGACAGCTCCTATAACCTGGTGGAATCCGGTGCCGTTCAGGCGGAAACCGTGGAAGAAAACATGGCCGGTTTGAAGACCGCGTTCAGGCAGGTTAACGATCTGGTCAGTGAAATCGCCGCGGCGGCCGAAGAGCAGAATACCGGTATTACGCAGGTGCATCAGGCTATCAGTCAGATGGATGACGTCACCCAGCAGAATGCTGCGTTGGTAGAGGAAGCCTCCGCCGCCTCCGCCTCACTTCAGGAGCAGGCGCAGACGCTGTCCGGGCTGGTCAGCCAGTTCACCCTGTCCGGCGCAGCGCTGCCGATAGCGAAGCTTGCAGATACCGTCAGGCCACAACCGGTGTTAAAGGCGTTAGCCCCACTGCCCGTCTCCCTGAATAAAGGGAATGATACAAACTGGCAGAGTTTCTGACGGGTGATGGCGTGACAGAGGGAAGATCCCAATGGGTATCAATGGTTTTGTAAAGCACGGCCAGCGCCACCACGAACTGGTGACAGAATTTGAGCAAGTTAATGCCCTTCTTCACCAACTGATGGATGGCATGTATTCGTCGTTGGACGTTTATCTGAATAACTGTAACCACCTGCGTGAGCAGGTTAACCGGGCGTTGTCATTGCTGAAAAATCGCGAATTTACAGAGTATCTTATTCAGAATGATGTGGCGCTTTATTACAATTTGCAGAGCGTGATGCTGGCGGTACAACTGCTGAAGAACCTGCTGGATAACCTCACCGGGACCATGAAGCGTTCGCTGCTGGAAACGTCTTAAGGTTGTGCACGTCCCGAACCGCTGCGGTTCGGGACACGCGATTAACTTTCAAGCCGGTAGAACGGAACGCGTCGGGTGGTGCCGGTGAGATTATCGAATACCTCGATTTCGGCAGTGGCGATTCTCATCCCCGTTTTTCTTAAGCGTTGCACATCTGCGGCAATGCGCTGAATTCCAAACCAAAACAGCCCATCCAGCGCGGTAACCTGCAACGCCGATTCAAGCGCCAGTTTAAGCCGTTCACGCGGAGCTTTGACCTCTTTGGCGATTTGCTGATAAGGGGCGGCACTCCCGCCAGTTGCATCGACGCGGCGGATGCGGGTAGAGAGGCGATACTGGAACTCGTCCGGTATGCTATTCAAATCGGTGTTCAGGCTGTAAACGCAACCAAAACGCTTGCCGTTAAAGAGCACGTTTTTCTGTTGAAGCTGAAATTCATCCCGCAACCCGGCAATCAGTTGAGGTGCGCGCGTCAGCAGCAGTCTGAAGGGAAGTTCAAAGCTGGTGACATAGTCGACATTCAGCAATGCGATGCGCAGACGTTCTTCTGCACCCGCTGGTAACTGACGGCACTCCTCCAGCACTTCCCCCCACTGCGCGGTCAGTCGGGTTGGCTCAGCAATTTCGGTAAAACTGTACTTTTCAATCTGATACTCAATTTTCCCGGTCACCCTGAATTCCCTTCTTATTCTGTTGCACAACCTGCTGTTTAGATTATCAACGTACGAATATAACCGATTAGCCATCCCGACATAATCAAAGAAACAAGGAAAAAAAGTAATCGATTACTTTTAACCTAAGAAACGTTATGATTTCGTAGTGAACGCCACTCACAGCAACAAAACCGGGAAAGTAAGATTGTGCCTTATAAAAAGCAAATCATTGAAGACCTGACACGCTGGATTGATATGAACCTGCACAGAGTGCACAGCATTGATGATGTCGCCACGCGCTCGGGTTATTCCAGATGGCATATCCAGCATATGTTTAAACAGGTCAACCAAATGACGATCTTAGGCTATGTTCGGCAGAAACGTCTGGAACGGGCGGCACAAGAACTGGCTGAAAGCCAGGATAGCATTACAACTATTGCCCTACGCCACGGTTTTGGGTCGCAGCAGACGTTCAGCCGGGCCTTTATGAAATGGCAGAACATGCAGCCATCACGCTTTCGTTCTTGTGCCAGGCTGGGACAGCGTAACCCCGATGTCGAACCCTAATACCCTGGCAAAGGGTTAACCCGTTTTAACAGGCGGTTTTTTCATGATGTCTGGTCAGACTGTTGACCAGAGTCTGCAAAGGTATCTTAAGCAGCCTGAGTCTCCCTTACTTATGTTGCTCGATACGATTCCTGCCGTTGCGTTTAGCTTCATACAACGCAACATCTGCCCGATTGAGTAACTGATTATAGTCAGGGTGTCCATCATGAACGGTATAACCAATACTGACTGTGATGGGGAGGTTTTTACCGGAAACCGCTTCAAAAGGTGTGCCACTGACGATGCGGCGAATACGTTCCAGTAGCATATACGCCTCGGACTGCCCCGCTTCCACCAGCACAATCAGGAACTCTTCTCCGCCATAGCGGAAAACATAATCGCTGGCGCGAATATTATCGCTGAGTAAATTGGCAACATGCGTTAATGCGCGATCGCCAACCGAATGTCCCCATTCATCGTTGACCTTTTTGAAAAAATCCACATCGATGATTGCCACGCTTAATGGCAAATGGTTTTCCATCGCCAGGCTGACTTCATGTTTCAGAACAATCGGCAAATAACGTTTGTTAAGTAAATTCGTCAGAGCGTCTTTACCGTCCTGCATATGCGACACGTCGTTAAACAGCATCTCCATATAGGTGCTAATTTTCTGACAACAGGCATGAATGATACGTAACAGATCTTGCAATTTTTCTACGGGTATATCCGTGGTGATATCCAGGCTAGCCATCTTTTGATCAATGGTTGTCATCAGCAGGCGTATCTGCTGAATTTGTTCTGTTTC
The DNA here is from genome assembly GCF_000468095.1 of Pantoea sp. AS-PWVM4. Classification (GTDB taxonomy): domain Bacteria; phylum Pseudomonadota; class Gammaproteobacteria; order Enterobacterales; family Enterobacteriaceae; genus Pantoea; species Pantoea phytobeneficialis. The sequence goes on along the minus strand of NZ_ASZC01000019.1, from coordinate 36,490 downwards.
ACCAAATTGACGAACGCATTTATGGCGGAACCATAAGCCAAAGTTAGAGTCGGAAATTTTTATCAACGCTTCCGACTGGTGTACGCCACTGACCAGTCCATAGATCACTGAGTTTTCCCAACTGGAAAGTGCTGACTGCTGTTTACCTTGTTCCTGCCAGGCGTTATTCATCAATACATGCATGCGATACGCCTCTTCATTTCGCGTTGCCCGATAATGCGACATCGCATAGGCGTGACTCATCATTTCGATAGCGATATCAATGGCCATCGCGGCATAGTGCATAACCTGTAAACCCAGCTCGGTTTCAATATTGTGCTGGGTGATGTAGTCGTAAATACCATATTTAAGTTGCCGAGCACCGCGCTGGACAAATTCCACCGGAATACCAATGCGCGCATGCACGCCCCCAACGTGATATTGCTGTTGCGCCAGCGTTTCAAACTGGCTTTCGTCCTGAGTCAGGATCGCTTTTACCCATTTAGACAGAGAGCGACTAAGTTGTTCTTCTACCAACTCATAGGACAAATGCCTGGCAATTGCTGGATCTTTAAACAAACTTTCATAAAATCGATGCGCTAAATTGTCTGATTGTTCTTCTGCAATATTTCGCAGAATGACTATTACATTTTGTGGAAGTTCTGCACGTAAAGGCTGCCATTCTTTAAGAATGACAGAGATGTATTGTTTAATTTCTTCCTGCATTTTTTAATTAACCAAGTGTTAGCTGGATAGTCTGGTGAAAATAAAAGCGGCTATCGTAGCATACCTGATTCGGTGGCCCTGGGCTTTTAACACTTCCAAAACAAAAATAAGAGTTTTGCAGCATTAAATGCAATTCGCCCATCCGCCAATATATTTCCTTTGCTAGCCATACATCACTTGTCTGGCGTCAACACCACACTCAGAAAGTTATCACGCAGTGGATCCCGGATTCGAGGATTCCAGGCAATCCCGGTTTTCCAGCGGGTCTGTTCACCACTCAACGTCAACAATACCACCCCAGATGGCTGGATATGCCTGACGCTGGCAGGCAGCAATGCCACGCCCTCTCCGGCAGCGACCAGCGCCAGCAGCGTCTGAATATCATCTGCCGCAGCAAGGGTTTGTGCAGCCAGTTGCTGCGCACGCAAAAAAGCGGCTCCCTGCGCCACCAGCCCTTCTCCCCGGTTTGGACTGAGTTGCAATAACTGATTGCTTTCGATCACCTGGCGAAAGTCACCCATCGCGGCGAAACGCTCTGGTGCGGCAAGCACCAATGCCTCTTCCTCCAGCACCGCCGCTTGCAGATGCTCCGGTGCGGGCAACCGGACAAATCCACACTGCAACTGGCCTTCCGTAAGCAATTGAAACTGCATGACAGAAGGCAGGTCATTCAGCAAAATTTTGACGGATGGATAACGGGCGCGAAAAGCCGCCACGCTCAACGGGGCGAGTTGAAAAGAAGAGATACCAAACCCCAGTTTCAACTCTCCCGCGTGACCGTTTTGCAAACCTGCGACGTCAGAACGGAAAATTTCGTGACGTTGTAACAGGTCGCGGGCGCCGGGCAACAGTTGCTGCCCGCTGACCGTGAGTTTTGCCCCGTGACGCCCGCGTTGAAATAGCGTCATCCCGATCAAATGTTCCAGAGTCTGAATCTGTTTCGTCAGGGCCGGTTGCGTGATGCACAGGGCTTCTGCCGCCTGATGGTAGCGCCCCTGCTCGGCTAAGGTGACGAATGCGCGCAGCAGTTTGATATCCATTCCAGTTCGTTATCAAAAGTGGATAATTGGTGATTATACCCGGTGCTTTCCCTCTGATGAAATCTCAACACTTTCGAATGAGGAGAAAAAACGATGGACGAGTTAATCCGGGTTGCCACCGTGCAGTTTTGTCATCGTGCCAGCGACAAAGCGTACAACCTTGGTGTGATGAAAGGCTTTATTCAGCAAGCCGCCAGTCAGGGCATCCAGATTCTGGCCTTTCCCGAAATGTGCATTACCGGCTACTGGCATGTTCCCGATCTCACTGCTGACCAGGTGAGCGATCTGGCTGAATCCATCGAGGATAGCCCCTCACTGGCCCTACTCCTGGCATTGGCAAAACAGCATGAGATGGCGATTGGCGCGGGTCTCATCGAGCGGGGGAAAGATGGACTCAATTACAATGCCTACGCGGTTTGTATGCCGGATGGTAGCGTCCATGTGCATCGAAAAATGTACGCATTTGAACATCCCGCCATTGCGCGTGGCGATCGCTTCACCGTATTCGACACCCCCTGGGGCGTTAAAGCCGGGGTGCTGATTTGCTGGGATAACAATCTGGTTGAAAACGCCCGTATTACCGCCCTGATGGGCGCAGATATTCTGATCGCCCCCCATCAAACCGGCGGTACACACTCCCGCAGCCCGTTTGGCATGAAACCGATTCCCGTTAGTCTGTGGGAAAATCGCCGTGAGCAACCCGAAGCGCTGGAAGCTGCCTTACGGGGTGACAGCGGCCGGGGTTGGTTAATGCGTTGGCTACCGTCCAGAGCGCACGATAATGGGCTGTTTATTCTGTTCAGTAATGGCGTGGGTCTGGATAACGGCGAGATCCGCACCGGCAACGCGATGGTGCTGGATCCCTACGGCAGAATCATCAATGAAACCTGGTCTGCTGAGGATACGCTGGTGGTCGCAGAACTGGACACCCGTTTGCTGGCAATGTCGACCGGACGGCGCTGGATCCACGGCCGCCGTCCTGGTCTCTACGGCATGTTGTGCGAACCGCAAGGTTATGAGCGCGATGCGCGCGAAGCACGTTTCTCCAGCGAGACGCCCTCTTTTGGTAAGAAGAAATAGCCGCAAGCACCACGCTTAAGCAATGCAACAGGTGTAAAGGAGAAAACAGGGCCTTTACTTGTATCAGGCTGAACTAATCCTCTGAACCGGACCGCAAAAATAATACACGGATGTATTATCCTAAGAAAAACCGACTAAAAATCGTCTTGTTAAAACTCAAAAATTAAGAGCATTGTATGTTTTTTCCCTGATGTTGTTGATGTTCATTGGGATTTTTCTTAATTGAAACTAATATCAGGCCTCCAGGGGACTACATATAACTTAAGAGTTGCTTTTATGATTAGTCGCACGATATCAGGAATGGCGGGCGCCATTCTGTTAGCTTTATCACCTTTAGCCCAGGCAGCGAATGCATTACCCACACCAAAAGAAGCTGACTGGGTCGCCAAAGAATTTAACTTTAATAACGGCGAAAAACTAAAAGATCTCCGCATTCATTACTACACGCTCGGCGATCGCAGTAAACCTGCGGTATTATTACTGCACGGAACTAATCAACCCATCACAGCCTTACTGGCCCAGGGTTTTGCCGGTGAGTTATTCGGTCCGGGACAGGCACTGGATAGCAGCAAATATTTTATTATCATCCCGGAAAGTATTGGCTCCGGAAAATCATCCAAGCCTTCGGATGGTTTGCGTATGGCATTTCCCCACTATGATTATGACGATATGGTTACTGCCCAATATCGTTTAATTAAAGAGGGGCTGGGGATTTCTCATCTGCGACTGGTGATGGGATATTCGATGGGGGGGATGCAGACCTGGCTATGGGGTGAAAAATACCCGTCAATGATGGATGCGTTAGTGCCAATGGCCTCACAGCCCAATGAATTATCGGGTCGCAACTGGATGCTGCGCCGAATGTTGATTGAATCCATCAAAGGCGATCCGGCCTGGGCCGAAGGCAACTACCGCCAGCAGCCACCGGTGCTCAAAACCGCCAATATTATGTTCAGTATCGCCACAACTGGCGGCACGCTGGCTTACCAACACAAAGCGCCAACGCGCGCGCTGGCGGATAAGCTGGTTGATGAACGTCTCGCGGCGCCGGTCACTGCCGATGCTAACGACCTTATTTATATCTGGGGTTCGTCAGCAAATTACAATGCGTTGCCCGCTTTGCATCGCATCAAAGCGCCGATGCTGATTATTAATTCTGCGGATGATGAACGCAATCCGGTTGAAACCGGCATTCTGCAAGGTGAATTAAATCAAATAAAACAGGCTGAGTTGCTGCTCATTCCGGCGAGCGCAGAAACCAGCGGCCACGGCACCATGATGCAGGCAAAGTTTTATCATGAAAAACTGAAAACGTTTTTAACGCACACGCCTGTCGCAACGGAAAGTCATTAATCGCCACTCTGGTCAGGAAGTCACTCAGGTTACTTCCTGTTTTTTTAATAAAGGAATTATTTTCGACAGCACACTCCTTTTTATCATGTAATCGTTAGCAGGGAATACTCTATGTTTCGTAGAATAAAGATCCGTACTGCACTCAGCATAATGATTTTTTCATTGACTGCATTATTACTCTTCGTAGGCGTTCTGGGATTATTTGCCGTGCAGTCGGGAAATAAATCCTTTGCCACGGTAGATACCGAAGTTTTGCCGGGATTAGTGGCGCTGAATGAAAGTTCAGAACTCTTATTACGCGGCCGGCTGGATTTGCGTTTATATGAATCACTGATGGGTAGCGGCGACACAGAAAAAGCCAAAGTCGCGCTGGAACGCGCCCGCGGTAAAATTGACAGCGCCAGCGCAAAATGGCAGGACTATCTGAAATACCCGCAATCCGCAGAAGAGCAGCCCATTGCGGCCAAAATGGCCTCCACCCGTGACGCGTTAATGAAAGAATTCATTGATCCCGCCTTTGCCGCGCTGGAAGCCGGTAAGCTGGACGAATATCGTCAGCGAGCCGGAAAATCGACGGCACTGTATGGCGCATTTGATACCGCCTCCAAAGCGCTGGTTGCCTTTAAACTGAAAAGCATTGATGTCGCCTATGACGACTCCAGCGACCGGGTAAAACGCATGGAGTGGGTGCTGTACTTCGCCATCGCCTGTGCTGTGGTGTTGGCCGGTCTGGCCTGGTCGGTAATGACCAATCTGATCGTTAAGCCGTTGAATCATGTGATTAATGTATTTGACCGCATTGCGGAAGGTGATCTGCGTGATCGCATTGATATCAGCGGGAAAAACGAGATAGCCCAGTTGTTTGCCGCCGTGCAGCGCATGCGCGACGGGTTGGAAAATATGGTGCTGATGGTGCGCAGTGGTACAGATGCAATTGGCACCGGTGTGGAAGAGATTGCTTCCGGCAATATCGACCTTTCCAGCCGTACCGAGCAGCAAGCCGCTTCACTGGATGAGACCGCCTCCAGCATGGAACAGATTATGGCGACGGTGCAAAATAACGAAGACAACACCCGTAAGGCGAACGCGCTGTCACAGAAAGCCTCAAATTCCGCTTCACGCGGGGCCAATGTGGTGTCTGAAGTGGTTTCCACCATGAGCTCAATTGAGAAAAGCTCGGCAAAAATTGGTGACATCGTCGGTGTTATTGATGGCATCGCTTTCCAGACCAACCTGCTGGCGCTGAACGCCGCAGTTGAAGCAGCACGAGCCGGTGAAGCCGGGCGCGGGTTCGCGGTCGTGGCTTCAGAAGTTCGCGTGCTGGCACAGCGTAGCGCCACCGCAGCCAAAGAGATTGGCACCATGATTAATGATTCGCTCAGCAGCATCGAACAGGGTTCCGGGCTGGTGAAACAGGCAGGCGTCACCATGAATGAAGTGATGGTTGATGTGAAGAAAGTGGTCGAAATTATGGATGAAGTGATGCTGGCTTCCGGAGAGCAGACCCGTGGCATCTCGCAGATCAATATCGCCATTCAGCAGATGGACGGCGTAACCCAGCAGAACGCTTCGCTGGTGTCAGAAGTGGCGACCGCCGCCAGTTCCCTGCAAGAGCAGGTGGTTAACCTGCAACAGTCGGTGACCCGCTTCCAGGTGGATGACGATAAAGCCACATTGGGCCATGATCTCTACAGCGGCCCGCGTGATTTGGCGCTGATTAACCTGAACTGATTACCGTCTCGCGGGCCTTTTATCTTTTGATAAAAGGCCCGGATAAATTATTCTTTCCCCGCCTTTCTTGCACAAAAACCGTTCTGTACCCCGCCAAATTAAACTCGCAGCACACAAGATATATCTTTAATCCCGATGCCAACGATAAAATAATTAAAAAAAATTATGACACCCAACAACTGCAATCTCGCTATAGTATGATTGTCCACCAGCTATAACATTAAAAAAAGAGACAACAGAATGAATGCTTATTTCGCCACCAGATACGCAAAAGTAAAGAATTTACCATTCATTCTCAAAGGCAATAGCGCTGAGAGAAAGCTACGCCTGACCATTCTCATCTCTGGCACCTCCAGCATTTTGGCCGGTTTATACATGGCCAGTTTGAACTTCTCCATCGGAGAACACCTCATTTCACTGTTTTATTGTATGACCACAATATTGGGCATATATATTTCAGCGGCTGCCTTCTGGAACAATATCAATCGTCACATTTATATCATTACGCATAGTTTGTTGATTAGCATCATTCTACTTTGTCTCTTTGATAATAATCATGATTTCGCCAAACATTCTGAATACAATTATCTTGTGGCTTTGACCATTGGTGGTGCATTGGTATTACGACAGCAATCCTGGTATCTGAAACAGGTTTTCCCTCTCATCTGTCTGCTGGCCTATCTCTTTTTTGTTTCGACCGGCACCATCTGGCAGGATGGCCGTTTCCAGACTGATATGGCACATGTCTCCGGCTTTTATATCGCGAACTGTTCTGTGCCGGTTGTGGCGCTTTTATTAACCGTATTTACCGCACGCGGCAATTATTCTGAAACCGACTTGATTAAACGTGAGCTTTCCCTCGCTATTGAAAGGAATCAATTACAACTGTATTACCAACCACAAATTGATAGTCATAAAGCACTGATTGGATTCGAAGCTTTGCTGCGCTGGAAACATCCGGCGAAAGGATTTATCTCCCCTGAAGTCTTCATTCCAATTGCAGAGAAGAGTGGTTTAATTATCGAGATAGGGCGATGGGTAATGGAGCAGACCTTGCGCCAGATTGCGGAATGGGAACGTCTTCATCACCTCGGCGACATCGCCTTCTCTATTAATATCAGCCCGTTACAATTAATGCACCGAGACTTTACTCAGGATACGTTGCTGACGTTATCTCAGGCAAAAATCCGGCCGGAAAGAATCAAGTTTGAAATTACCGAAACCACCTTCATTTACGACCAGGACAGAATTGCTGAAGTCATGCAACATTTTAGTGGGTTGGGTATTAAATGGGCGATTGATGACTTTGGTGTCGGATACTCATCGTTAAAATCAATCAGTGATTTCGCCGTCGATGATATCAAGATCGATAAGTCGCTTATTATGCAGGTGTTCAAAAATGAATCAGCCTCGCTGGTGGTACAAAAAACCATCGAACTCTCCCGTGAGATGGGGTTAAATGTTCTGGCCGAGGGAATTGAAAATGAAGAATACTTCGAATATCTGAAAAATATGGGTTGCCACCTGTTTCAGGGCTTCCACTTTTCTCGCCCTTTACCTGCGGCAGATGCCCTGACATGGATTAAAAAGCAAAGATTGTAATGGGAAAACCGGCCCCTCACGGTATTTAACCTTTGGAGCGCTGGACCGAAATAACCTATAATTCCCCTCATTGCTATCTCGCTTCAAGGAAGAAAATGCGTTTACTTTCCACCGCACGTACCGATATTTATCTGCTGACAGAAAATTTCGCCGAGGCTTATCTCGCCTTTTTGCTAAATAACCGGGATCATCTTTCCCGCTTTGAACCCCTACGCACTGAAGAGTATTTCACCCTTGAACACACCCGTCAGCGGATTGCCGATTCAGCCACTGATTTTGCCGCCAGAAAGAATCTGCTGCTGGTTTTCACACCCAAAGATGAAGACAAAATCATCGGCAGCATCAATTTTACCAACTTCGTGTATGGCGTTTTCCAGGCCTGCTATCTGGGGTTTTCGCTTGACCACGCTTATCAGGGCAAAGGATTAATGCACGAAGCGTTGGAGATAGCCCTTTCTTATGTGCAGAGAGAGTATGGTTTGCATCGGGTGATGGCGAATCATCTTCCCGGCAACCTGCGTAGCAGCAACACCCTGACTAAACTTGGATTTAGCCAGGAGGGTTTTGCAAAGTCCTACCTCAAAATCAACGGTAGCTGGCAGGACCATGTGCTTAATGCGCTTATCTTTGATGAGAGTATCTGACATCCCTCCCTGTCACATATTTACGCCAGCGATGAAAAGCAGCCATCACCCGCCAGAGCTGCCGAAATTAACACGGTGCTCAGAGTCGCGCATTGCGATGATTAACTCGTTGCCAACGCCACCGCCTTGCGTAACCCGCTCACCCCGGATGAATTGATCGGCGTTACCAGCGCGTAGTTATAATGCTGGTCACTCCAGTACTGCGCCATCACATCATCAGCCCGGCGTTCACCATGAGGTAATTTGACCGGGTCCAGTGGGCGGATATACCACCCCACCCGAGTTCCCTGTGGATCCTGATACATAATCAGCGCGGCTGGCCCTTGCGCTGTCGCCATCAGCCGCGCGCCGACCAGCCTGAAACCAAACTGCTCGAGGTTGGGTGGCGGATTACCATTGATAAAATAACGTGCCACCCAGCTACTGAGTTCAGCGTGCTGGCTTGCCACCATGTCCATTGGGGTTTGCGTTTGGTTATCAAAAATTTTATAGGCCTGCACCGCATCTTCCATCGGCTGCGGGCTGGCGATGACCTGCGATTCCTTCAGTTGCCAACCCGCGAAACCGCCAACGCTTGTCGCCAGCACCAGCATGCACGCCGTCGCCAGTTGCCGTAACCGCTGCTGCCGCACCCGACGCCGCAGATATTGCGGATGGGGACGGTCAAGCGTTAGCGAGTGTCGACTGATGGCCTGACGTAATTGCTGTGCGTCAGCCCGCCAGCCCGCAACTTGCGCGGCAGCCTGCGGATTGTCCTTCAGATAACGTTCAACGCGCTCTGCCGTTGCTTCATCCGCTTCCCCATCCATCCAGGCATGGAGTTCGTGTTCATCAGGGGGCAAAGTCATTTCAGTCTCCTTAGCGGCAGCGGCGTCGCCTTACCTTCCAGTTGCTCATGCAGCAACTTACGTCCCCTTGAGAGCCGTGACATCACGGTGCCCAGGGGAATATCCAGCGTTTCGGCCGCCTCTTTATAGCTCAGCCCCTCAACGCTGACCAGCAACAAAATGACGCGATAATCCTCCGGTAATGCAGCAAATACCGCCAACGTATCGTCGGCAATCGCCATCGACTCGCTGGATTGCGCGAACATCTCCTCGCCGGTGAAAAAAGTCAGCAGCTTCATATAGCGTTTGCGCCGCCGTTCCCCATCAACAAATTGACGGTACAGGATGGCAAACAGCCAGGCACGCAAACTTTGATCCCCCTCGCTCTGCCGTTGGCGGGTTAACGCTTTCGTCAGGCAGCTTTGTACCAGGTCTTCCGCGCTGTGCGGATTGCGCGTCAACCACAGTGCAAAGCGTTCAAGATGCGGCATCACCTGGCGAATTTCATCATCAGTCAGCTGTGGCATGACTCTCCTTTAGCGTCTGCGGGAGCCAGACATGCTGGCAAAAACCCCATCGCGCAACACCAGGGCATGAAACAACGCGGCGGCCAGGTGCAGCAGCACGGTGATAAACAACATCAGCGCCACCAGAGTGTGCAAAGGACGCAGTATGGCATACCAATCATTATTCACCGGCAAAATCGGCGGCAGTAGCCATTTCCCCCCTAAAGCGATCGGCACTCCCGCCGCAGACAGCATCGCCCAGCCGATCAACGGCTGAATCAGCATCATGGCATACAGCGCCCAGTGCGAAAGATGCGCCATGCCACGTTGCCAGGCGGGTATGGATGAGGGCAGTGCCGGAGTGACGGTAGTGAAGCGCAACCACAGTCGCACCACCACCAACACCAGAATCATCAGGCCTAATGGTTTATGGATTGTCACCAGCAGGCTATGCAGTGACGACACGGTGGCAACCATCGCCACGCCAATAAACAGCATCGCCACAATCGCCGCCGCCATTAACCAATGGATCACGCGCAGCGCAGGGTGAAAATAACCGACATGTTTCATAAGTGCGTCCCCGCTTGTTGCGCCTGTTCATGTGTACGCAGGTTATAGGATTTGGCATAGGCTGCTGAGCGCGCATTGAGCAACGGATCATCGGAGGCAGCAATCCCATCAGGCAGGATCAGCGGATCGTAATTGATGTCGTTGCACGGCCCCTGCTGCTGCGGCACCGCGCGGGTTAACACCAGGGTTCCGGCATTGATGGTTTGGCGATCGGCAGGCCAGACTTTTGTTGCATTGCTGCCATCATCACCCGGTTGCGCAACGGTGATCACCAGGTCCCATTCCAGTGGCCCCTGGTTCAGGCGTTGTTGCAGGTCCTGCTGAAGAAAATCTTTGTTATTTTTATCCGCCGCGCTAATCGCCTGATAAGCGGCATGAGGCACCATACTCCAGCGCACCAGATGCGCAGCGCCCGTTTTATCAATGAACCGGAACGCATTCAGGCTATTGAAACGATCGCTGGCCCAACTGGACGAAGGAACGTATTGTTTCGCCCAGGCGAGAAAGGCTTTGAATTCAGGATATTTTTCGACGAAGGCTCCTAACTTTTGTGGATCCGGCTTGCCGGTCGCCGGGTCGGGCAGCGTCGCGGTTTGCAGCGCATAGAATCCTTCCGGCGTCGCCACCGGAAACAGCGGCATGGCATTCATCCCGGTGCGCCATTGCTCACCATCTTTTTGCTGAAACGCCAGCGCCATGCTGCGCACCGGCACCGCGTAATCCGGCGCGGATGGATTCCCCCCTGCAATGGCGAAACGCCCGGTTACCGGGGTATCACCCGGCGCGAAAAGGGCAGCGCGTGATAACGCGCTGGCGTTGCCGTTGGAGGCAAAGGTGCCAATCACGCAGATCCCTTTGGCATGGTTACGGCGATACCCCGGATGCTCACCCCCCGCTTGCTGCAACACCGAAACCAGTTTGTCGGAAGTCAGTCGCTCTGGCGTCAGCCAGCCTCCCGCCCATAAAAACAACACGAGTATAACCAGTGGAACCAGGCCGATTAGCAACAAGCGTAGCGTCTTCTGACCAGTGGAAAGTGGAGTTGGAATCATTTTTTAGCTCACCCTGCTCACATTGAGCCCATAAGACGAATGAGCGGCAGGTTTATTCCCACGGCATTAAAAAATTTTTAAACAATGGATGAAGCTAACCATGAGATATAAGTTAAATGTGACTCAGGTTTCAGGCAGCACCGTCAGCTTGTTCATGTTGGTTTTCGGTGTTATGGCGGCGCTGAGGATCATCTGGGTCGGTCTGGCCGGAGCAACGCTTTCCTTACCGGGGCTGCTGCTGTTGGTGGCACAAATCAGGCGCGGCGGTGATATCACCTTACGAACAGCCGTTGACGCAGGGCACTGAAAAAAGCGCCTGAACGGCGCTGATGATGTAGCGGCACGATTTATCGCGCAAGCACGATGGACAGGTAACATTATGAGCCACCTTGCACACTTACGTACCTTTTTGGAAGCTTACCATAGCGGGTCCTTTTCGCGGGCGGGAAACAGCATGACAGCGGTCCGAGAGGTCTTTTCCAGGCCAAATCACTGGTGACTCCAGTCCTCCAGCATGAGATTGGTTACCCGCTCAAACTCCCGCGTATTGTTAGTGACCAGAATGGCACCCACAGCCACTGCATGCCCGGCTATGGCGGTGTCGTTAGGTCCGATGAGGGTTCCGGCGCTCGCCAGCAATGCCTTGATCTCCGAGGTCGCATCAACAGCTGCTTTATCCCAAGGGAGAATGGCATCAAGACGGGCGCAGAATGCGTCAACAAGCAGCACATGACGCGGAGAAGCCTTCTTGCCAATCGCGCCGAAGCGCATTTCAGCATAGGTGATAGCGGACACTACGATGCGGTGTCCGCGCAACACGCTTTGCTCAAGACGAGTGATCACCGCCTCCGGTTGTTCACGCATGATAAATGAGCATATGTTCGTGTCCAGCATGTAGGTCTTATTCACAGTTCAAAGCGTCCTTCGTCGCTGACAATATCCCCGCGCTCTTTCATAAAATCTGCGTCAGCCTTTTCAAATTGACTGAACGAACTCCAGGTCGGACGAACGGGACGTAAAATGATGCTGTCACCTTCACGAATAATCTCTAATTCACTAACACCTTCAAAATCGAGATCGCGCGGTAAACGAATAGCGCGATTATTACCATTTTTAAAAATAGAAACGGTTCTCATCATATTCTCCTTTCCGTTCGGCCTGACCAAAGCGCACCACGCGCATATGCACAGTATAGGCAGATGCTAAGCATATGTATAGTTCCTGGGTATGTAGCTGAATTCAGAAGAAAGATAAGCGCTGTTTCTCCAGAAAGGCCAGTTCATCGGCAGATAACGTCCTGCCCAACAGCGTATTGCGATGCGGATAGCGGCCTAACCTGAGGATAATTTCGCGATGTACCCGTTCACTTTGCGCGTACGAGGTTCCTTTGCTTAGCCTCTACCGTCATTATCGCGCCGCTACGTCATATGCACCGGTGTTAAATGGAAACATGGTGACTGGTCAGTACATTATCCACATAGCGATGAATCATCAGCGCCGGCGGATCGTTAACCGGGGGGATCGTATCTGTACCAAACCAGACGGGATTTGCCGGGCACAGCGAGCCGCAGATATACGCCGGAACACCGGCTAATGACCCGGCGATCGGTCGGTGGACATGCCCGGTGGCAATTGCCAGAACCTTGCCGGGCATATGCCTGAGCAGTGCGGCCAGTTCCGCAGTCCCTGCACACATCGTATTGTCCAGCGAGGGGATCCCCGAAGCAAAAACATGATGATGCAGAAATAGCAGCGCTGGTGACGTATGGATATCCCGGAGTTGTTGCTCCAGCCAGGCAATATGGTTGACTACACTACCTGCGGTCGTGTTCACCAACGTGGAGTCCAGGCCGATCAGACGAAGAACTCCAGCATCATAATTGAAGTGCAGAAACTCATCTGCGGCGGCAGCCCCCCAGACAGCACGCATCTGGCGGCGATCATCGGAATTACCGGGAAGTACCCGCGAAGGCCAGGTTTTCCGGCTCAGCCGCTCTGCAATCTGCGAATACCCTGCAAGCCACTGGTTATCAATCAAGTCCCCGGTCAGCACCAGCACGTCCGGCTTAAGCTGATCGAGCCAGGCAAGCGCCTTATCAAACCGTTGCAGATTGTCATTGTCGGGGGAAGCATGAATATCTGAAACTTGCGCGACCAGCATATTGACCTCAGCGTGCGGCAAGAGAACGAATCACGGCGATGGCGCGCTCGGTATCGTCCCAGTCGACAAAAATATGATCATGGTAGTAACCAGCCACCACGTTACAGCTGATGCCCTCCTCTGCCAGAGCCGTAGAAAATGCCGCAGTCAGGCCCACGGCGGCGAGTGAAGAATGGACTTCGAGAGTGATCCATCCGGCGAGGTAGTCATAATCGATGTCCCGTGCCTGCGCCACCGCCTGCGGCAGCACCAGCGTAGTCCCTTCACGCTCCTGCACCACAACCACCGCCTGTGCCAGCAACTCAGCCGCCGGTTGCTGCAACGTACAAAATACATATTGCCCCTCATTGCGTCGGGGCGTCGCCGTGCGCAGCAAAACCTGGAGATTATTTTCACCTGACATCATTTTCTCTCTTGTCATCATGGTCGTTGGTTGCGATCCCAACAACAGGATAGCCCCAGTCCTGCCTGGCGTGTATTCTGCATCCTATAATTTCAGGGTGATGATTGGAGAAACTATGTTGTTGTCGAGTTTGATGGCGATTGCTGCGGTTTTAATTATGGGCGTGATCAGCCCTGGTCCAAGTTTTATCTACGTTGCCCGTAATGCCGTCGCACGCTCGCGACTACATGGCCTGTTAACTGCACTCGGCATGGGAACCGGGGCGGCGATCTTTTCCATCATGGCGATGTTTGGTCTGGAAAGAATTCTGATTGCATTGCCCGAATTATTTACCGGATTGAAAATTGCTGGTGGCCTCTATATTATCTGGATGGGCTATAAGATCGCGAAGAATGCATCAAAACCCTTTAGCGTGACGTCTGAATCCTTATCCGAAGCGCACTCCTTGCTGGGCACCTGGCGTGACGGATTGTTGACCCAGTTGAGTAATCCGAAAACCGCCCTGGTCTTTGCCTCCATTTTTACCGCGTTGTTGCCCAAAGAGATCCCCGGCTATTTCTATTACATTATTCCGCTGATGGCATTTGTGATTGATGCCGGATGGTATTCACTGGTGGCTATTTTATTGTCCGCGAAAAGACCACGGGATATTTACCTGCGCCTTAAGCGCGCCATTGACACCATTTCTTCGACGATTCTGGTGTTGTTAGGGGTTAAAATTATCTTCACCGCGTTTCAGAAATAACCATCAACCAGGCAGGCTTCCGTGCTGAAAAGCCTGTCTGGTCATAACCCTACAGTGATGAAATCGGCGGAAAATCAACTTCGGTATCATTGACTCGATTAATCATGTTGGTGAACAAAATCGCGGTCACCACACCGATGGTTTCAACCACTTGCTGGTCATTAAAACCGGCGTCACGCAATGCACTGACATGATGGGCGGATAACGTGCCGCGCGTTGATACCAACAGTTGTACAAACTTCACCAGCGCATCGATTCTGGCATCATCGACCAGAAATCCCTGACGCAATTCAAGCGTCTGCGCCTCGCTGTAACCGGCTTTGATCGCTTGCGGCGTATGTGCAGCAAGGCAATAATCACAGCCACTTTCCTCACTGACCGCGAGGTTAATCGCCTCTCGCTCACGCGCGCTGAGACTACTCCTGGACAGCGCCGCGTTAAGCTGTAAGGTTTGCGCCAGAATATCAGGGGCATTGCTGCCAATGGTCAGATAAGCATTGGGGACTTTACCCATCGCCTGCTTAATACCTTTGAACAGTTCTGCGGCTTTGCCACTGGCTTCCTCAAGTGAATCCGTATGCAAACGACTCATCTTATTTCTCCTGTGATCCCAGGTAACGCGCGGCCGGGATATTGTGTGAAAAGTCCTGAATCACGGCCTGACGTGCCTGTTCCCATTGCTGCAAGCGGCTTTCGTCATGCAGTGACGGGATGGTGATCAGCTCACCTTGCAGGAATCCGGTCAGGGCGGCATCGACCATGTCTTCGGCTTTCATCACAATCTCCGGGTCGAGCTGACTTAACGGCAAACCGCCGTTATCCCAGAAGGGGGTCGCTGTCGCGCTGGGCAGCACCACCTGAACCTGAATCCCTTTATCCGCCAACTCATGATGAAGAGACTGGCTGAATGCCAGCACATAGGCCTTGCTCCCACCGTACACCCCGTTCAGGATCTCAGGCGCGATGCCGACAATCGAAGCAATATTGATGATAGCCCCCCGCCCCCGGCTGATAAATCCTGGCACAACGGCGTAAGTCAGCCGGGTCAACGCGGTGACGTTGAGATTAATCATCGTCGTCATTTGCTCGACATCGCTGTCCACCAATGGCGTGTGTGTGCCGATACCGGCGTTATTCACTAATAACGTAATGCTGGCATCATGGCGTAACTTCATCTCCAGCGCCGCCAGTTGCCCGGCGTCGTTCAAGTCGGCGGCCACCACTTCCACGTTACGCTGGCTATCCGCCGTGATATGGCTGGCCATCTGGTTCAGACGATTGTGGTTCCGGGCGACAATGATCAGGTCATATCCCATCTTTGCCAGTCTGGCGGCATAAATGGCCCCCATCCCGGTCGACGCGCCTGTCACCACCGCAGTGCCTTTCGTTGCATCACTCATCTCATTCACCTTGCATGATGTGTTGGATGCATTGAGGTTACGCCATAGCCGGAAGGAGAAAATGACGTAGAAGGGTACGATTTCGGACATCTTTTTGCCCAAAAGAGATTGATTGCAGGGCCTGATTCTTTCAGGATGGTTTGCCCATCGATGTGGTTGCCAATACAAGGATCCCAAAATGCATCGGGTTGGATTGCTGATTGCCGACCAGTTTCAGTCACTGGCGTTATCGACACTGACCATTTTCGAGTTTGCTAACTTAGTGCTTGGCGAGCCTTTTTATCAATGTGCGGTTTACTCCGAGCACGGCGGTCAGGTTTCCTCTTCCTTTGGCATCAGTGTGACGACCATTGCCTTAAGCGATGAGGCTTCTGCTGATACCTGGCTAATTGGCGGGGTGCTCACGCCGGTCACACTTCCGGCTAGCGAGCGGGTGGTTCATTTCCTGAAAAATCACGCCTTGCGGGCGCGCCGCGTCGCAGGCATTTGCACCGGTGCTTTCGTACTGGCGCAGGCCGGATTACTTTCTGAACGCCGGGCGACCACCCATTGGGCTTATGCGCAAAGCCTGAAAACATTGCATCCCACCATCAGAACCGAAGACGACCTGATTTATATCATTGATCACCAGATCTGGACCTCTGCCGGGATGACGGCTGGCCTCGATATGGTGCTGGCGATGGTGGAAAAAGATCATGGTAGCGAGGTTGCCCGCAGCATTGCTCAGCGTATGGTGATGAACCAACGACGTTCGGGCGGTCAGCGCCAGCATTCGGAACTGCTGGCCCTGTCACCGCGCAGCGATCGCCTGCAAACCGCGATTGAATATATCCGCAGCAACCTCACCAAATCACTCTCCGTCGAGCAACTCGCGGATGCGGTACATCTGAGTTCGAGGCAACTGAACCGCCTGTTTTTGGCTGAGACAGGGAAATCACCGGCGCGCGTCATCGAGCGTTTACGCCTTGAAGCCGC
Organism: Pantoea sp. AS-PWVM4; assembly: GCF_000468095.1. Taxonomy (GTDB): domain Bacteria; phylum Pseudomonadota; class Gammaproteobacteria; order Enterobacterales; family Enterobacteriaceae; genus Pantoea; species Pantoea phytobeneficialis. The sequence continues at coordinate 19,696 of NZ_ASZC01000019.1, read as the reverse complement.
GCGGCTGTTGATAGAACAAACCCGACTGTCGCTGGACGTGGTGGCGCGAGATTCAGGATTTCGCGATCGCCGCCATATGCGTGATGTTTTTATGCGGGGCTACGGCATCCCTCCGCAGGCGCTGCGCACCGGAAAGAAGGATGCCTAATCACTCGCCAGACCATTTTTATGGCGCACGATATCGGCCATAATCGACAACGCAATTTCCGCCGGGGTTTTGCTGCCAATCGCCAGCCCAACCGGGGCATGGAGGCGGCTTAACTGATGCGGTGCAACATCGCCATACTGCACCAGCCTTTCTTTGCGGCGTTGGCTGTTCTGGTGCGAACCCATTGCGCCGATATAGAAAGCCGGCAGGTTGACGGCTTCCATCATGGTCAGATCATCGATACGCGGATCATGGGTTAACGACAGGATCGCGGTGGCCGGATGACACCCCTCGCGCTCAAGATAAACCGCCGGGAACAGCTTTATCAGCGTCACGCCAGCATCCAGATCCGCAGCCAGATTGCTCAGAACATCCTCACGGTGTTCGCAGACGAGGGTTTCAAACCCCAGCGCCAGCGCGAAATTGGCGCAATATACCGCGACGCTCGACAAGCCGCCGATCACCAGCCTGGGCGGTGCAGAGAGGGTCAACGTCACCTCATCCCCCTCGATGTGGGTCGCGGTCCGGCTGCGGTACGCAGCCGGTTCGAGTGAAATACATGGCGCAGGCAGGGTAATCCTTTTGGTCAGCGCCGTCGCACTGATCAGGGCATCGTGCATCTGCCCCAGATAACCAATAGCCTCACGACCAGGGAGCAGCCTTTCCACCAGAATATCCAGCACCCCACCGCACGGTAGCGCCCGGTCAGGTGCCAGCCCGCCATCACCATAACGTACCAGCTGGCTCGACGCCGAAAAGGCATCGTCACGAATCCGCGCGATAAAACTCTCTTCCACACAGCCACCGGAAAGCGAACCACAATATTGCCCGTCTTTGCGGATCACCATCATCGCCCCCGGTGGTCGCGGTGAGGAGCCGTAGGTGCTCAGTACGGTACACAGCCATAGCTCATGCGCTTCCGCCCACTGCCGGGCGGTACTGATGACCTGCACATCAAGATTCTGCATCATTTCTCCTGACGGCTGTGGCTATCGCATTTGCAGGATGATGACGTTGCTGCTGGCCGGGTCGGTTTTGGCGCGTAATTCGCCGACCGCCTGCGCATCGGTTTTTTCACCCTGATTGCCCCATGAAGAACGAATAAAATTCAGCACATCCGCCGCTTCCTGATCGGTAAGCTGTTTCCGATACGGCGGCATACGATAGGCATCAGGCACGCCATCCGCCACCACGCGTGCCGAACCGTTGAGCAGCACGTTGATTGAGGAAGCGGTATCGACCTGCATCGACGTTGCCCCGGCCAGCGGCGGGATCCACGGTGCCTGCCCTCGTCCATCCGGGCCATGACAGCTGCTGCATCGCGCCATATAGGTCTGGCTACCGAGGGTGGCTGGCGCATCGTCATGCTGATACTGCCAACCCTTGCCACTGTTGTTACTGCCCGGCGGCAGAGACTTCAGATAGTGGGCAATGGCGCGCAGGTCATCGTCACGCATAAACTGCGTCGAGTTGTTAAATGCATCAGCCATTGAACCAAACACCACGGCATGCTGGTTGCGGCCTTTCTTCAGGAATTCAACGACATCTGCTTCGCTCCAACGGCTGATGCCGGTGTTGGCATCGTTGCGCAGACTGGGCGCATACCAACCATCCAGCAGCGCTCCCGCCAGATAATCCGGGCTGCTGGCATCGAGGGCTTTCTCATTAAACGCCAGTCCACGCGGCGTATGGCAACTGCCGCAATGTCCCGGACCTTCCACCAGATAAGCACCGCGATTCCACACCGCATCCTGATTTGCCACCGGCTGTTGCGGTCCACCACGCGAGAAAGCCGCGCTCCACACCGCCAGCGGCCAGCGCATATTCAGCGGCCAGGGGATCTCACTGGCGCGATTCTGGCGGGATACCGGTTTGACGTCATGCATCATAAAGGCGTAAAGCGCCGCAACATCCTCATCCGTGAGCTTCTGATAGGAAGGAAAAGGCATCGCCGGGTAGAGGCGGTGACCATCACGCGCCACACCATGTCGCACGGCGCGATCAAAATCAGCCAGTGAATAGTTACCGATTCCCGTTTCCGGGTCCGGAGTGATGTTGGTGGTATAGATTTTACCCACCGGTGTCGCCATCGCCAGCCCACCGCTGAACGGCGCACTGTCCGGGGTACTGTGGCAGGCCACACAATCGCTAAGCCGGGCAACGTACTCGCCCCGACGGATCAATTCGGCAGAAACCGGAGGTTGATCCGCATTTGCGCCATCAAAGGTGGAAGAAGGCGTGCGCAGCAACCACAGCAGCGCGCCTGCGACCACGCACAACACACCAATCAGGATCAGGCTAAGCCTTTTAATCGTCATGTCATCCATCCCTCAGGCTCAGGTGAAATCATAGTGTGAAAGCGGCATTGAACGGATACGTTGCCCGGTCAACCGGGAAACCGCATTGGCCACCGCCGGAGGAATCGCAGGCAATGGCGGTTCACCGATACCCCCCATCTTCGCCCCGCTCTCCACGATGCGTACTTCTACCTTTGCCATGCGTGAGGGCGGCAGAATCGGGTACATATCGTAGTTACGCGCCACCGGTTGCCCCTTCTCATACACGCTCTCCTCAAGCAGTACCTGAGAAAGTCCAAGCGCTATCGCGCCATTGACCTGCGCCTCGACGATCGCCGGATTGACGATGCTGCCAGGGTCAACGGCTTCCCACACCTGATGAACCCTGACCTGGCCGTTTTCAATCGACACTTCGGCAATCGCTGCCGCTTCAGTGCCGAACGGCGAAGCCATCGCGACACCACGGGCGCGGCGGCTGCCATCTGCGGCGGTGTAAGGCCCGGCCTGCCATCCCCCAGACATCTCCGCCACGGTATTGAGCAGTTTGGTCAGCCGTTCGTTACCCTGTAACAAATGCAGACGCAAAGCGAAGGGATCGATCTTGCCGTGATCAGCAATCTCATCAAGGAAACACTCGTAGAGAAAATCGTTCATCGAATTGCCTACTGAGCGCCAGTAACCCAGCCTTACCGGGCCTTTTTTGTAGATCTGGGCGATGCGTACATGGGGGATTGAGTAGGATTTCCCCGCCAGCCCTTCCACTGCCGTTGGGTCCAGTTTGGCACCGTGTTTCCCGGCCAGTCCTTCTGTCGGGCCTTCACAAATGCTGATCGCCTCCAGCGCCAGCGGATAGCCTTTATCATCCAGACCGGCACGAAAACGCACCGCTGCCATCGGTCGATGAGTATCGCGTAAAAACTCCTCTTCGCGGCTCCAGATCACCTTAACCGGGCGACCGACCGCCTGTGCCAGTTGAATGGCCTGGGGATAGACCATAGCGGTGTCATAGACAAAATGGCGGCCAAAAAAGCCCCCCAGCAGTGGCGAATGGATAATGATTTTTTCAGCGGGCAGACCGGTCCGTTTCGCCGCATCGGCCTGGAACATTTCCGGTGCCTGATTAGGTAGCCACAACTCCAGGGTGCCGTCGGGATTAAAGCGCGCCAGCGCGGAGGGCGGCTCCAGTTGGGCGTGATTGAGATACTGGCTGTGATAGGTCGCGCTCAGCGTGGTTTTCGCCGCTGACATTCCCTCGGTGATGTTACCTGTGACTTCCGCGTCTTCACCGTTACCCGGTTCTTTCGCCAGCGCATCGGCAAAGTCAGCTGAGGAGAAGTCAGCAGGCATGTAACGACCGTCCGGCGTCTGAGGTTCCTGCCACTCGACCTGCAAGCTTTCAACAGCACGCTTCGCCTGCCACCAACGCTCGGCCACTACCGCCACCGCACCCGGCAGCACATGCACCGAATGCACCCCCTTCATCGCCTTCACCTGCTCGGCATTGCGCAACGGGCCAACGTTCAGCCCCAGGCGTGGCGCATGCTGCACCGCCGCATGCAGCATGTCATCTACGCGACAATCGATGGTATAAATCGCCTGACCGGTCGATTTTTCATGCATATCCAGACGCGGCACCGGTTTGCCAATCCAGCGAAACTGCGCGGGGTCCTTCAGGCGCACCGAATCCGGTGGCGGAACCGGCAAATCACGCGCCCGCGCAGCCAGCTCACCATAAGAGAGCGAACGGCCTGAATCGTCATGGATCACTTTGCCGGGTTCGGTACGCAGACGCTCAATGGGGACAGACAGCGTAGTGGCCGCCGCCTGAAGCAACATCTGCCGCGCCAGCGCGCCGAGACGGCGCATGGTGGTGTAGCTGGTGCGCACCGACTGGCTACCGCCGGTAATGCGCAACCCGCTATCCATCACTTTATACTGGGAACCTGCCGGTGCATTTTCCACCACGAAGGTGGCGGGATCGGCATCCAGTTCTTCACCGACAATCTGCGCCATAGCGGTAAAAATGCCCTGCCCGCCTTCGATAAAGGGCGAGAGGAACTTTACCGAGCCATCCGGTCGAATCTCGAGAAAAGCCGGAACCAGCGTGCCCGGAGCGGGTACAGCGCCAGTGGCTTGTGCACGGCTTTGCGCAACAGGTAAGCCGATACCCAGCACCAACGCACCCGCCACACTGCCAGTTGCCAACAGAAAACGCCGCCGGGAGAAGTTCGCGGGCCGATCCTCGCTCAGCGATGCTATCACCTCGTCGTGGTCGCTCATGCTGTTTCTCCCTTACCAGCCACATCATGAATGGCCGCACTGATGGCGTTATAGGTGCCACAGCGACACAGGTTCACCATTGCGGCGGCAATCTGTGCGTCTGAGGGATGGGCATGTTGTTTGAGTAACGCTGTCGCCGCCATCACCTGCCCTGACTGACAATAGCCACACTGCGGCACCTGATACTTAACCCAAGCCTCGACCACGCGTTTACCCATTTCATCGGCTTCAATCGCTTCAATGGTGGTGATCTGCTTGCCAGCCAACTTATCAATCGGCGTGACACACGCGCGGGTAATCTGACCGTCAATCATTACCGAACAGGCGCCGCATTGCGCCAGACCGCAGCCATACTTGGTCCCGGTCATCCCCAGATCGTCGCGGATTACCCACAGCAGCGGCGTATCACCTTCTGCATCGACCTGCCAGATTTTGTTATTAATGTGCAGTTCCATAGGTCTCCGGTATTAAAAAGTGAGAAAAGTCAGAGCGGGAAAATAGCCAGAATGGAAAATCGTAATATAATAATTTCTACAACGACATCGAATTCCGCACGGAAAGGAATCGTGGACATACCTAAGTCCTGATTATTATTAAGCGTAGCGCAATGTTTAATAGTGAATATCGAAATGCCGTTATGAAAAAAATTCACCAATCAAGGTTTACCGACCCACCAATGAGAAATATTCTTATTCAACCTTCCTGTTTAATATTCTGTGCTGAACAACAGCCCCAAGGGTAAATGACGTGGATTACCTTGAACAGATGGGATAATTTGCACCTGGTTGTGAAAAATAATCACAAATAAGGCGCAGATTTAATGAATGATATCCAGGCGTTTATCACCGTAGCCAGAGAGAGAAGCTTCACCCGTGCTGCGGCCCTTCTTGGTGTCAGCCCTTCGGCTTTGAGCCATACCATGCGCAATCTGGAGGAAAGAATTGGCGTGCGCTTGCTGGCGCGTACCACGCGCAATGTTGCTCCCACAGAAGCCGGTGAGAAATTATTACTCTCCGTCGCCCCGCTGTTTGAGCAGATAAACAGTGAAATAGAACGGATTGCTGAATTACGCGACACACCCGCAGGCAATATTCGTATTACCTGTTCTGATAATGCAGCTGAAGATTTATTACGTCCGATGTTGCCCGCTTTTCTGGCGCAATATCCGGATATCAGTATTGAGATCTGCATTGATTATGGTTTTACCAATATCGTCTCCGAACGTTTTGACGCCGGTATCCGGTTGGGTGAGTCGATTAGCAAAGATATGATTGCGGTGCGTATGGGACCTGACTGGCGGCTGGCGGTGGTCGGCACACCGGAATATTTTCAGGCCAATCCTGCGCCATTGACCCCACAGGATCTTGCCCGGCATCGCTGCATCAATATCCGCCACTCTCCCGCGGGCAGTGTTTATGCCTGGGAGTTTGAAAAGGAAGGGCGGAAATTGAATATTCGGGTCAACGGCCCGTTAATATCGAACAGCATCCTGCATGTGATGAATGGCGCGCTGGATGGTATCGGGCTGGCCTATGTACCAGATTCGATGGCTCAGCCGCACATTGAAGCCGGACGTCTGGTGGAAGTGCTGTCTGACTGGAGCCCGATGTTTGAAGGTTTTCATCTTTATTATCCGAATCGGCGTAATACCTCCTCCGCCTTCGCCGCCTTTGTTGACGCCGTCAGATACCGGGGAAAAATTCGTTGATGCTGAAAAAGGCAAAAACTTTAAAATTGTGACCTGTGCCGCAATCCCTCGCTAATCGCTCCCAATCAATATTGATAATAAAAACAATGCGCCCGCCTGGATGCGGTCGCTTTTTAATATGACAAGTGTCACAAATTCATCATCAGGTCACTATTTTCCAGAAAAGGTAACGTTTTTACTATATTAGCGCTTACTTAAACGGTTAAAGATACCCGCCACCGGAGAGATAACTCAAACCGGTCAACCCGCGTATTGACCTTATGCCTGGAGTCAGAATGGTGGTGGAAATAACTTATCAATGCGAGATAAGCGAGGGGATCCACGCCAGACCTGCCGGGCATATCGCGCGTCTGTGCAACACCTTTCAGTGCGAGGTGGTGTGGCAAAACAACCGAACCGCGCTGGAAGCAAACGCCAAAAGTGCCCTCTCCCTGATCGCCACAGATACGCTGCTGGACGATAGCTGTCTGATTACGCTGCACGGTGCTGACGCGCTCCCCGCCTCTGTCGCCCTGCAAGCTTTGCTGAATAACCTTCCGGCGTTTACCACCCTTGTTGAGCCGGCGCTGGCCGTCACTAACGGTTCCCTCCCGCGCTGTCTGCACGAACTGCAACCGCAATATCTGACCGGCGTTCGCATCAGCGGCGGTATCGCCATCGCCAAACCGCGAGTGCTCAAGGGGGTGACCTTTGGTGAGTTACTGATCCGTAGCCCTGGCACTACCGCTAACCGGGAGACGGAGATAGCGCGTCTGACGGAGGGGCTGCGAACGCTGCGGATCAACAAAGAAGCGGCGCTGGCAGCCGCCCGGGGTATTGAACAGGACCTGCTCGAAGCCCATTTGTTATTTATTACCGACAGTGCCTTTCGCGACAGCATCATCAGCTATCTTGATGCCCCGATGAATGCCTGGTCTGCCATTATCAACGCGGCAATGGGCTTCAGCGCCATCCTCGAACGCTCATCCAGCCATTATATTCAGGAACGCACGCTGGATATGCTGGACATCGCCACGCAACTGCTTGTCGAGATATACGGTGCTCAGTCTGGGTTGCCACCTGCGCTGTCATTAGATGAACCGGCCCTGGTGATCGCCGATAGCCTGACGCCCGGCCAGTTCCTGGCGCTCAACAAACAACATCTCGCCGGTCTTATCTTGTCCTCTACCGGCAAAACATCGCATACGGCTATTCTCGCCCGTTCTCAGGGCATCCCTACCCTTGCTGATATTGATTTTGCCACTCAGCCATTTTCACCTCAGCAAGAGATGGTGCTCGATGGTGATCTGGGGCTGCTGATCACCCGCGCGGATGACAAGATCCTGCGTTATTACCGTCATGAAAAAGACGTGCAACAACAAATGCGCCTGAAGGGGCCCTCCACCCGCACAGATAAGCCTCTGTTGACGCCGGACATGATCCTGTGGGGGTTGGATGCGTGCGACAAAAACGAAGTGATTAAAAAAATGGTCGATAACCTGTGGCTGCACCAACGCACCGACTGCCGGGATAAGCTGTGCCAGGATATCTGGTCACGGGAGGTTCCCTTCCCCACCGTGGTCGGTTCTGGCTTTGCTATTCCGCACGCCCGCAGCGATGCCATTCTCGATTCCACCATCAGCGTCGCGACACTGCGCCAGCCCGTTGTCTGGGGCGGGGTGTCGGTGGATACGGTGTTTATGTTGACCATCAGCCAGGCCGCAGCGGAAAACGAACATATGAAATATTTTTCCACGCTGGCGCGGATGCTGATGAACGACGAATTTGTCGCCAAAGCCAAAAGCGCAGCCACACCTGATGCGCTCTACCACCTGATAATCAGTACCTTAGCGTGCTAGTTGCCAAACGCGATGATGAGGCGGGTATGTTAAAACTATTAAAAAATACCAAAAGACATTTTATGACCGGGGTGTCGTACATGATTCCGTTTGTGGTGGCAGGCGGTGTCCTGCTGGCGCTGGCGGTGATGTTCAACGGCCAGGCGGCGATCCCCGATCACGGCTTTCTTAAAGCGATGTCGCAGATCGGTCTGGCGGGTCTGACCCTGTTTATCCCAATTCTCGCCGGTTTTATCGCCTATTCAATGGTGGATAAACCCGGTATCGCCCCCGGTGCCATTGGTGGGCTGATGGCGTATCAAATGGGGGCCGGATTTTTAGGTGGTATGTTGGCTGGCGTGCTGGCCGGGCTGATTGTCTGGGGACTGCTGACGATCATCGACCGCCTGAAAATCCCGCATTTCCTGCGCATGGTGCTGCCGATTTTTATCATCCCGCTGGTCGGTACTTTTCTCACCGGGATGGCGGTTTATTACATTATCGGTGATCCGGTAGCCGGGCTAATGAAATGGCTCAGTGTCTGGCTCAGCAATATGCAAGGGGCGTCGTTTATCATTCTCGGCAGCGTGTTGGGTTGCATGATCGCCGTGGATATGGGCGGCCCAATGAATAAAACCGCGTTTTTCTTTGCCGTCGCGCTCATCTCCACCAACCCACAATTGATGGCTGCGGTCGCTGCCGCCGACTGTACGCCCCCCCTCGGACTGGCGCTGGCCACCTTCCTGTTTAAGGGGATTTTTAACGACGTTGAACGCGAGGCGGGTAAGCCTGCGGTGATTATGGGTTTCATGGGTATCACCGAAGGGGCGATCCCGTTTGCGGCCGCCGATCCGCTGCGGGTGATCCCGGCGATTATGCTCGGCAGCGCAGTGGCTGCCGTGATCTCATTGTGGTTTGGTGCCACCAATGCTGCCCCCTGGGGCGGTCTGATCGTCCTGCCGGTGGTCGGTAATCATTTGGGCTATATCGTGGCCGTCGCCGCCGGGACCGTCACCACGGCTCTGGCGGTTAAGGTGCTGAAGACCGTCGTTAAACCGCAGGCATAAGGCAGGCTATGAGCGCATTTATCCAGTCGATTTTGAGCGAGTTCAGTATGCAATGTTCCACCAGCGACAGCGTGCTGGTGGCAAATGGCAACGCCCAGCCACCGGCGATGGCCTACCATCTGCATGTGCCGCGTATCGAGCTGACGGTGAAAGGCAGCCTCAGCATGCTGCTGCCGAAAGGGGAAGATAAGATCGTCAAATATCAACGGCCGGTTGGCACGGTCACCTATATCCCCGCCAATAGCTGGAACTCTCCGTTATGGGGCACCCCGGTGATCTGCATGTCGATTGTGTTCTGGAAGCAGGATGTGGGTTTCAGCATCAGCAACTGGGATGGTACGCAGTTCAAAGAAGTGGAGAAATTTAATCTTGAGAACTCCAGCAGCTCGGTGCGTGACCGTCTGCTTGAGCTGGCGGAATCACTGGCGTGGGCGCACAACAACAGGGGTGAAACCTTCGCCCATATTGTCTATGCGTTGCTGAATGACCTGCTGCACCAAATCACCGATGGCATGAGCAATGCGCAGGGGCCGCTCTCCCTGCTGGATGAGATCAAAAGTCATATTGATAGCCATTACCAGGCGGATATTAATCGGGAAAGCGTCGCAGCGACATTCAACATCTCCCCCGGTTATTTGTCGCGCCTTTTTTCCCGAGAGTCAGACGTAAAATTTAATGAATACCTCAAGTTAGCCCGGATATCGCGTTCGAAAACCTTGCTGACCAGCACCAACCTGAAAATTAACGAAGTCTCAGAGAAGTGTGGTTTCACCGATACCAACTATTTCTGCAAGGTGTTCCGGGACATCAATGACTGTACGCCGCTTGAGTACCGGCGTAAGAATAAGGGAGTAAGTATATGATGAGCCGAGCAGCAAAAGACGAAGTACACCCCTTCTCCAGCGAACGTAACCTGTATATCGTGGCGGTTACCGCCTGTGCCACCGGTGTGGCCCATACTTATATGGCAGCCGAACAACTGGAAAAGCTGGCGAAAACCTATAATTTCTCAATCAAAATCGAGACTCAGGGCGTACTGGGGTTGAAAAATCAGATTAGCGGGAAAAATATCCTCGATGCTGACCTGGTGATCATCGCCTCTGATATCACTATCGATCAGCCATTGCGCTTCGAAGGCTGTCGGGTGCTGAACATCTGCATTAACTCCCTGCTGCTGCGGCCGACGGAAGTGATTTCCGCGATTCGCAAGTCACTGAGCCTGCCCAGAGGCAACGTCATCGACCTCTAGCCTGCCGCATTCAACGCCGCATAAATTTCCTCGATTCTTTCCCCGCCGTGCCGCTCAAGAAACGCAAGGACGCGCCACGGCGAAGCATTCAGAATCCTGTCGGCAGGAAAATCCGCCTGTTGCAGCAACGGCAGGCAGGCACTGAAGTCGCCCAGCGTAAAGGCGGAGTGAGAGTCAGTGCCGAGGGAGATCAGCCCCCCGCTGTCGCGCACAGCAGCGACAATCTTGCGGCAATTGCCTTCACTGCCACGTCGGGAATGGACAAACGAGGCGTTATTAACCTCGAGGGCCACATTACAGGCTTTCGCCGCTTCGACCACCGCCGGGATATCAATGGGGTATTCGGGATTGCCCGGGTGGCTGATGATATGCACCTTACCGCTGGTCATCGCCGCGATCAGCGCATCGGTATGGGTCACAATATCCGCCGGTGCGAACACCTGTTTGTGAAACCCGGCAATGATCAGGTCCAGCGCTGCGCGCATTTTCTCGCTGCAATCCGTCTCACCGCCCGCTTTGATGTTCGCCTCAATACCGCGCAAAATCCCCACCCCATCGACCACCCGCGGCAGAATACGCATGTTGCTGAAGTGAAAAGCATGAGGAGCATCGACCATTTCCGGTCCGTGGTCCGTGATGGCGATTAATTTAAGATTTTTGCGCGTGGCGGCAGCAATATAATCATGCACCGTGCTGTAAGCGTGGGTGCTGGCTACGGTATGCATATGAAGATCAACGTTGTACATCACCCTTCCTTTTATTGTCAGAACTCTCACGCAATAATTTCTTTCTGATTAATCCTGCATAATTTCGTAGCGGCGCGATTTATTGCGCGTATTTAAAAAGTGCGATAAATCGCGCCGCTACGCACAGTACCAACATTAAGCTACCTCTGGAGGGTAAAAATAAAGGGTAAAAATGATCATTCAGTAGCAATTTTGTCACACCGCCTACGCAATTAATTAATTTATGATCATGCTCACAAATGATTAATCAGAGTGCTTTTTTTAAGTAAATGACACTTTTTTTCTATTCAAAGACCTCGATGAAAACGGAAGGATATAAATCATCAAGTACGGAATTGCGCGCCTGGCCAGAAAAAATTATCAGCATCTACCTTAAAGATTTATTGGGAGTGGTTATGTCAGAATTAATAAGCTATCAATGTGATCTCAGCGAGGGAATTCATGCCAGACCGGCGGGGCACATCGAGCGTCTTTGTAATTCTTTTCAATCCAACGTGTGCTGGAAAAATAGCCGTACTGGTCTTGAAGGAAATGCGAAAAGTGCCTTGTCATTGGTCGGCACCGATACCTTATTCAATGACATCTGCGCCATTACCATTAGCGGAGAGGATGCCCTGGCTGCGGCAAATCAGTTATCTGCCTTACTGAAAAAACTGCCTGAATTTGAGGTGTCACCGACCGAGGAAAGCACCGCACCAGCGGGCTATTTTCCACGCTCACTGCGAGAAACACAGCTCAATTTTATTCAGGGTTCACGCATCAGTGGCGGCGTGGCGATCGCCAAACCGGTGGTGGTTCGCAGCCTTTCTTTTGCTGAGATGCTGACGCGCAGCCCAACGCAGAAATATCCGCTGCAACAGGAAAAAAATGCCGTCATTGAAGGTATCGAAATCCTGAAAAATGAAAAAATCTCTGCACTGGAAAGCAAATCTGGCGTTGAGCACGATATTGTCCAGGCTCATTTATCGATAATGACAGATATCAGCTTTCAAAATGCCATCATAAATTATATCGACAGGGGTAAAAATGGTTGGCAGGCCATTATTTTATCTGCTATGGATTTTTGTGACGTGCTCAACCGGTCAGCCAGTAAATACATCAAAGAAAGAACCCTCGACGTCTTTGATATTACCAGCCAATTGTTAGTCACCCTGTATGGTGATGATGTCTTGCCGAAAAACAACCTCAATTTACAACAACCGTCAATAATTTTAGCCGACAACCTGACACCGAGTAAATTTCTCAGCATCGACAAACGTTGGCTGGCCGGTCTGGTGTTATCCTCCACGGGAAAAACATCACACACCGCAATCCTGGCGCGTTCGTTGGGTATTCCAACCTTAACGGATATTGATTTTCACGCACTACGTCTTGACGCACAGCAGGACATTATTATTGACGGTAACCCCGGCATCTTAATTACTGCGCCTGATGCGCGCGTGCTGCGCTATTACCATCATGAAATGTCCGTTCAGCAGAAGATGCAGCAACAGATGCTGGCGACGGTCAACCAAACCGCCACTAGCGCCGACGGGCACCGGGTGGAGATTGCCGCCAATATCGCCAGTCTGGCAGAAGCTAACGCGGCGTTTGACAACGGTGCCGAAGGCATCGGCCTGTTTCGTACCGAAATGTCATTTATGGACCGGGAAACACCGCCTGATTATGCCGAACTGGCAGAACTCTATACCCAGGTCGCCATTCGCGCAGAAAACAAGCCGGTAATCTTTCGCACCTTCGATATCGGCGGCGATAAACCGGTGGACTACCTCAGTATCGGCGACGAGGAAAACCCGTTCCTGGGCTTTCGTGCAGTCCGTACCTATCGGCGCTATCAGGATTTATTCGCCATGCAGTTGCAAGCGATTCTGACCGCCTCGGCGCACGGCAACGCCAAAATCATGATTCCAATGATCTCGAACGTCGAGGAGGTGATCTGGTGTCGTGAGGTACTGGCAGGCGTTATGCAGGAGATGAATCACGCAGGGCTGGCGTATAACGCGGGTATTGAGCTGGGCGTGATGTTGGAGGTGCCTTCCGTCATCTTCGCCATCCCGGAAATCGCTGAACATGCTGACTTTTTTAGTGTGGGCAGCAATGACCTGACGCAATACTTTTTTGCCGCCGACCGTGGCAATCGTCAGGTCGCAGAGGTTTATGACAACTATGCGCCCTCATTTATACGGGCTATGCAATTCGCGGCGCAGGAAGTACATCGCGCAGGCAAGTGGATCGGCATCTGTGGCGAACTGGGGGCCAGCCCGGACTTCCTGCCGTTATTCACCGGTATGGGCTTTGACGAACTCAGTATGAGCAGCACCGCCATTCCTGGCGTCAAGCATGCACTACGCGAATTGAATTTCACCAAATGCCAGCAGTTAGCCCGGCAGACGGTGCAGCTTAAACGTTCAGCGGCAGTCAAAGCCTCCTTGCAAACGCCGGATGTCAAAGCGGTCAGCACCCGACCGTTGCTGGCACCCGAATTTATCCTGTGCGGTCTTGAGGCCAGCGATAAAAACGAAGTCATTAAAAAGATGACCGATAACCTCTGGCTGCACCATCGCACCGATAACCGGGAACAGTTATGTGACGATATCTGGGCGCGGGAAGATTCCTTCTCCACTGCCGTTGGCTATGGTTTCGCCATCCCGCATACCAAATCCGATCATATTGGCTACTCCACCATCAGCATGGCAACACTTGCGAAACCCATTCTTTGGGGAGACCAGGAAGTGGCTACCGTCTTTATGCTGACGGTCAACAAATCTGCCGATCCCCAACAACATATGAAATATTTCTCCATTCTTGCCAGAACATTAATGAAAGAGGAGTTCCGCGATGCAATAAAGAATGCCGATAACGTCACCCTACTCTACAACCTGATGACCAGAACATTAGACGTATAAATTCAAGGTCAGATCAATATTTTAATAAACAGCCAAAGAAGCATAGCCAGGAGTTAATCATGAAAATCGTCGGAGTCGCAGCATGTATTACCGGTATTGCACATACCTATATGGCGCAGGAAGCGATTGAGCAGGAGTGTAAAAAAAGAGGTTATGACGTCAAAGTCGAGACGCAAGGCGGCATGGGAATTGAAAACGAATTAAGTGAAGATGAAATTGCTGACGCGGATGTGGTCATTCTGGCAGTGGCGATTGGTATTGAAGGCGTCGAGCGTTTTGAAGAAAAAGAGGACGCCGGGCGTATTATTTCATTGAATCCGGCTGAGGTGATTCGTAATCCGGCTGCGATCATTGATAAAGCCGAAAAATTGACACAATAACGTCTGAATAAAATAGACCCCGTTTATTTTAACGACGAAATAATCGTGTAATACAACATCTCATAGATTTCTGTGAACGCCGTATTTCTGCAAACGGGCCATTCTGCCTGCGGATAAACACGCGCTAAGTCAGCGCACCGATTGTGGAAAACAGGGCGTTCGGGAGGAATAAACATGTCGGATAAGATGAAAACCATTAAGGATGATTTAGTCAAAGCCTTCAGTACCGGTGTGTCATACATGATGCCAGTGGTGGTGGTGGGCGGGATCTGCCTGGCGCTCTCTCTGGTGGGGGGTGAGCCCACGCCCGGTAAAGGGATTGTCGTCACCAATCCGTTTTTATTGAATTTAGGGGCGATCGGCAGTGCGGGGCTCGGCATGATGATCCCGGTACTTGCCGCCTATATTGCCTACTCCCTTGCCGGTAAACCCGGTCTGACACCGGGTTTAGTCACCGGGTTTATGGCTGCCACACCGCTGGGAGAAGCTCATGTGGTGACCGGTTTTCTTGGCGCGATGCTGCTCGGTATCCTGAGTGGTTACGTCGCTAAATGGGTGAAGACCTGGAAAGTCGGCAAAGTACTGATGCCGGTGATGCCGATCCTGATCATTCCTATCGTCACCTCCTGCCTGGTCGGCATGCTTTATTTGTACGTGCTGATTGGCCCCATCGGGATGGCAATGAAGTGGCTGGTGTCGATGCTGTCAAATATGCAGGGGGGCAGCGGCCTGGTATTGGGTCTGATCCTCGGGGCAATGGCTGCCTTTGATATGGGTGGACCGGTAAATAAAACCGCCACGGCATTTACCCTGGCATTAATGGCAGAGGGGATTTATGGCCCGAACGGTGCCTATCGTATCGCCTGTGCTATTCCGCCGCTGGGTATTGCGCTTTCAACCTTTATTTCCCGCAATAAATGGGCCGAAGATGAGAAACGTATGGGCACCTCTGCCGCCTTTATGGGGTTAATCGGGATTACCGAAGGCGCCATTCCCTTTGCAGTTAAAAACCTTAAAACCGTACTCCCCTCCATTATTATCGGCAGCGCCGTCGGTGCCGGTCTGGCGATGATTCACGGCGTTGAATCCATGGTGCCGCATGGCGGATTAATTGCCATTGCTGGCGTAAATAAAGGCGCAATCTGGTACGTCATCGATATGGCCATTGGCGTCATTGTCACCGCTATCTGTCTGCATATTTTACGTCCCAACATTAGCGACGCGGTTAAAAACGAAACCGTCAAGAAAACTATCACTTCTGATATGAATAAAGCCTAAGGAGTTGTCATGAAAAATACCATGAAGCAGTACGTCGATTATATCGTCAACGGTGGTAAATCAACGATGCTGGGTATAGGCCCGATGTCACCTGCCCTTATTCAGGCATGTTTTGAACTGGGCAAAGAAAAAGACCTGCCATTGATGTTTATTGCCAGCCGTAATCAGGTCGATGCCGATGAATTCGGTGCCGGTTACGTCAATAACTGGGACCAGTTCCGCTTTGCCGCCGATCTCAAAGCCATGGCAGAGAAGGTGGGTTTTGATGGCGACTACTTCCTGTGCCGGGACCACGGCGGCCCGTGGCAGCGTGACAAAGAACGTAAGGATCATATTCCGGAAGCGGAAGCGATGAAGCTGGCACGTCGTTCCTATCAGGTCGATATGGATGCCGGGTTTGACCTGTTGCATATCGACCCGACCAAAGACCCGTATGTGGTGGGTAAAGTTATCGATATCGAACTGGTGCTGAGCCGTACCGTTGAACTGATCCGCTTCTGCGAAGATTACCGTAAAGCCAACAACCTGAAAGAGTTTTTCTATGAAGTGGGAACAGAAGAAACCAACGGTGGCCTGACTGACATCAGCGCCTATGAAGGTTTCATTATCGAACTGAATAAACGGCTCTCTGCCGAAGGGTTACCGCAACCGCTGTTTATCGTTGGACAAACCGGCACCCTGACGCGTCTGACCAAAAATGTCGGACACTTCAATGACACCCAATCCGCTGAACTGTCGGCAATCAGTACCCGCTACGGTGTGGGGTTGAAAGAACATAATGGCGACTACCTGCCGGATGATATTTTGCTGAAACATCCGGGTCTGGGGATCACCGCCATGAACGTCGCCCCGGCTTATGGCACCATTGAAACCCGTGCCTATCTCAAACTGGCCGAAGTCGAAAAAGATTTAGCCGCGAAAGGACTTATCCAGTCAGCGTCTAACCTGAAAAGTGTGCTGACCCGCGAGTGTGTACTGAGCCACAAATGGGAAAAATGGATGACCGACGAACATAAGAATAAGTCTGAAGAGCAGATCTTCAACGAGCCGGAGTTACTGAAAGAAATCCTTGAACTCAGCGGCCATTATAATTATGAAAAGCCCCCGGTGGTGAAAGAGATGAAAACCCTGTTTGCCAATCTGCGCGCATTTGGCGTGGAGCCAGAACGTTATGTCGTGAACAAAATTAAAGACATGATCCAGAACGAAGCGGAATGCTTCAATATGCCTGGCCTGACCTCGCGCGTCGCTCAAGCAAAATAATCTTTTCATCACGTCATAACAGGGAGCCCGGCGCTCCCTGTTATGCACATCCATCATTATCAGGGTTAAGATTATGAACCAGCTTGAGAAATTAAAGCAGCACACCATTATTGTTGCTGACAGTGGCGACATTGACAGCATCATTGCGTATCAACCCGAAGACGCGACCACCAATCCCTCATTAATTTATAAAGCCGCCCAGTTGCCGCAATATCAACAGCTGATCAAAGAGGCGGTGAGTGCAGTGAAATCACGTCAGCCTGGCAAAGCCGTAGTCCCCTCCGCAGTGGCCGATTATCTGGCGGTCAGCATCGGCGCATTGATTTTGCAAAGCATTCCGGGACGGATCTCAACCGAGGTTGATGCCCGGCTTTCGTTTGCCTGCGATGCCAGCATTCACAAGGCACGGGAACTGATTGCCCTTTATGAAGAGAGGGGCATCACCAAAGACCGCGTCCTGATCAAACTGGCTGCGACCTGGCAAGGGATACGTGCGGCTGAAGTGCTGGAAAAAGAGGGGATCAAGTGCAATCTGACGTTGCTGTTCTCCTTCGCCCAGGCCAGAGCCTGCGCTGATGCCGGTGTGTTCCTGATTTCGCCTTTTGTGGGCCGTATTTATGACTGGCACAAAAAGAACCAACCGGACACGTTGTTTACCATCGATAATGATCCTGGCGTGGCGTCGGTGCGGAAAATCTATCAATTCTACAAAATGCACGACTATCAGACGGTGGTGATGGGGGCCAGCTTCCGTACGCCGCAACAGGTACTGGCGCTGAACGGTTGCGACCGCCTGACCGTTTCACCGCAACTGCTGGCACAGCTGCAACAGAGCGAGGCAAACATCCCGGCCCCGCTGGCCTGGGACGGAATCGGCCAACCAAAACCGGATGCCATCACCGAAGCTGAATTTTACTGGGCGCACAATCAAGATGCGATGGCAGTAGAAAAACTCGCCGAAGGGATTCGCCTGTTTGCGGTGGACCAGAATAGTCTGGAAGGTTTGCTGATGCAGTATCTTTAAACTTTTCGCTCGGGACACCGCCCAAAATATTAATCGGGGCGGTGTCTGAAGGAAGGCTGTCTCTGAGCAGAGGGAACGGCAGGAACAACATACAGAGAGATGATCAATGGCGAATCTGGGCCAGCTCATCTTCAGTCAGGCCGGTCATTTTCATAACAGTATTGCGATCGATACCGTTTTGCAGCATGGTGCTGGCAACTTCAAGTTTAGCCTGGTTGCGCCCTTTCTCGATCCCGCGCTGTTCGCCCAGTTTAATACCCTGTTCAATGCCCTTCTCAAGGCCTTTTTCGATGCCTTTCTCGATGCCTTTCTGTTCAAGCTGTTGTGCGATAGTCATCAGTTCATCCTCATGTTGCGGCATCCGCTGTGCCAGGTCGCGTACAAAGGCTTCTGCGTCTGAAGTTTCGCCGGCCTGAATAAGGTAGTTTATCAACGAAACAAGCTGCTGTCCTGTGATGTGTTCCGTCAAAAGCAATGTGGCCAGTTTATCCAACAGGTCTGCCATGTCCCGTCGGTGAATGTGTTTCTGTAGCAGGGTCAGGGCTGCCATACTTCGATGGCCCATGATTTCATCATCAGGAATGACTGTCACATCCACCAGAGGGAAATCACCACTGTAGAGCTTTACAGCCAGAACCGGGTCATCAAATTCATCCAGCCACCGTGTTGAATATGGATAGGGGCTACGCTTGCCGGTGTAAAATAAGACCGGAATTACCAGCGGCAACTTTTTATGCCCCGCATCAAGATGGCGTTGCATGGCGGCCACCGAGTAACGCAGAAGCCTGAACGCCATATGTTTATCCGGTGTGGACTGATGTTCGATGAGGACATGAATATAGCCCTCGTTGCCAGCCGTGGTTTTCAGACTGTAGAGCACATCACTGAAGTACGGGCGAAGATTCTCCTCAACAAAACTGCCTGACTCCAGTTTAAGGGTCGTGAAGTCGCATATGGCCTGCAGCTCCATTGGAATATGTAGCTGCATAAAATCTCGAGCCGTATCGGGATGGGTCAGGAACTGCTTAAATGCAAGGTCATGCGGCGTTGGCGTGGCATTTTCCGCGCCCTTTGATTTCCTGTCTGACATACCTTCTCCCTGGCATGAATGGTGACATCTTTCCGGTTGGAATTTGACTTTATCAGAAAATTTCCCCGCTGGCTCACTGCCGGTTTTCGCTATTTTTTCTGAATCTATATGATTGATTTCCACCGAAGGCAACTGGCAGGCGGCCAGCTGACCGCCCACAGGCATTACAGAATCGATTTCGCGGTTGCGACTACATTGGCAACGGTGAAACCAAACTCTTCGAACAGTTTCTCTGCCGGGGCTGATTCACCAAAGCTGGTCATACCGACGATTGCACCGTTCAGGCCGGTGTACTTGAACCAGTAATCGGCAATACCCGCTTCGATCGCCACACGCGCAGCCACTGCTTTCGGCAGGACAGATTCACGGTAAGCCGCATCCTGTTTGTCGAACGCATCGGTGGACGGCATGGAAACCACGCGCACTTTACGGCCTTCGGTGGT